>SUYA01000012.1 GCA_015060695.1 Mediterranea massiliensis | reverse complement strand
CCCGATTTTCGTTGAAAATCAGGATTTTACGTTGTTTTGCTTTTCTTTGCTGTGGTGCCACCAGGAATCGAACCGGGGACACAAGGATTTTCAGTCCTTTGCTCTACCAACTGAGCTATGGCACCTTTCTTGTTTGCGGGTGCAAAGGTAGTGATATTTTTTATATATGCAAAGGTTCTGCGAATATTTTTTTAATTATTCTTCTTGAAGTGGATTCCATCCTTGTGCTTTCAGCTCAAACTCTTGTCCGTCACGAGCTATCAAAGCGCATCCTAACTCTGCTTTAGTAATGTGCCCAATTAGTTTGATACCTTCCATTTCGGATATTTTTCCATGGTCGGCTATAGGTACAGTGAAAAGCAGTTCATAGTCTTCGCCTCCATTCAGGGCGCAGGTACTAACATTCATGTTGAGTTCTTCGGCCATGACGGCGGTTTGGTAATCGAGTGGTAGGTGCTCTTCGTACACTCGGCATCCAACGTTACTTTGTTTGCAGATATGCATCAGTTCGGATGAGAGACCGTCGCTGATGTCCATCATGGCGGTGGGTTGTATGCCTGCTTTTTGTAGTTTCTCGATGATGTCACGTCGGGCTTCTGGTTTCAGTTGACGTTCTAAAAGGTATTCTTTTCCAGCAAAATCGGGTTGTATATCTTGGTTGTTTCCTTTTAGAGCCATTTTTTCTCGTTCCAAGAGTTGCAGCCCCATATAAGCTGCTCCTAAATCGCCACTGACACAAATAAGATCTGTCTCTTTTGCTCCATTTCGATAGACAATCTTCCCTTTTTCGCCTTCGCCTATACAAGTGATGCTGATAGTAAGTCCGGTGAATGAAGAAGTAGTGTCACCTCCCACAATGTCAACCCCATAATCTTCGCATGCCAATCGGATACCGGCATATAGAGCTTCCATATCTTCTACGCTGAATCGTTTGGATACACCTAACGATACGGTGATTTGCTTAGGGGTTCCATTCATGGCATAAATGTCTGAGAAGTTGACTATAGCGGCTTTATAACCCAAATGTTTTAGGGGTACATAGGTCAAGTCGAAATGTACACCTTCTAATAATAGGTCGGTAGTGACTAATACCTCTTTTTCAGTAGGATAACTCAATACGGCGGCATCATCGCCAATGCCATATCGGCTCGATTCATTTTTCAACTCGATGCCTTCAGTTAGATGGCGTATCAAGCCAAATTCGCCTAAAGTTGCTATTTCGGTTCGCATGATTTATTTATAAATAGGTTGTAATCAATGTTTTAAACACGGTTAATTAATTCACGCATGATTTCAGTCATGCGGGGTTGCGCTTCGTCGGCAGCTTTCTGCACCTCTTCATGAGTAACTTCTACGATTTTTCCTTCTACTCCTAAATCGGTAATGACCGATATTCCGAAGACGCTAATACCGCAATGGTTGGCAACGATGACTTCGGGAACGGTGGACATTCCTACGGCATCGGCTCCCAGGATTCTGAACATCTTATATTCAGCCGGTGTTTCATAGGTAGGGCCTTGTGTACCGATATAAATGCCGTGTTGCACTTTAATCCCTTTTTCTTGAGCAATGAGGTTGGCTTTTGCAATAAGTTTTCTATTATAGGCTTCGCTCATGTCAGGAAAACGTGGGCCATAGTCGATATTTTTTCCGCGTAGTGGATGTTCGGGAAAGAGATTAATATGGTCGGTTATAATCATCAGGTCACCTATTTCGAAATTGGGATTCATCCCTCCTGCGGCATTAGAAACGAAGAGTTTTTTGATACCTAATTCGCGCATAACTCTTACAGGAAAAGTGACCTCTTTCATTGAATATCCTTCATAGAAATGAAAACGTCCTTGCATGGCCAAAATATCTTTTTCCCCTAACTTGCCAAAAATTAATTTGCCACTATGTCCTTCGACGGTTGATACAGGAAAATGTGGAATTTCTTCATAAGAGATCTCATATTTTTCGGTAATCTCGTTTGTTAAACTTCCTAATCCGGTGCCTAAGATAATGGCTGTTTCCGGTTGGGTGGTCATTTTACTTCGGATATAATCAGCTGTTTCTTGAATGTGTTCTAACATATTCGATGATATATTGGTTAAACATGTCTTGTTCTCCTTGTAGTATTTTTACTTCGATGGGCAACACATAGATGTTTGGTTTCAATCCTTTGGGCAATGAGGGATTATTCATTAGTCGGGCGGCATCTTTTTCGGTAGTTACCACCATTCGTTTTTCTTTATCCATGGTTTCAAATCGTTGTAGTATCGATAGCATCTCTTGAGGCGTAAAATCGTGGTGGTCAGCAAAGGCTAATAATTCTACTTTTTCAGCTTTGCTTTTCACTTCTTCCACAAGTGGGGCAGGCGAGGCAATGCCCGTCAATAACAATACATGACGGTTGTTTAGCGTAATGTTTTCTTCGTTTCTACCGAACAAATTCTGTAGTTCTCCGTATTGAAATGTAGAGAAGTATAGTTTCTGTTCAGCACTCAGTCTCAATTGGTTGGATATTTTTGTACATTCAGCCTCTGTGATATTATGTGGGCATTTGCTGACTATGATAGCATTTGCCCGTTGTTTGCCTGATGTCGGTTCACGCAGACGTCCGGCCGGTAATAGGGAATCATGGCAAAACAGACGATGATAGTCGGTCAGCAGGAGCGTGAATCCTGGTTTTACATAACGGTGTTGGTAGGCATCATCCAACAATACGACATCTACTTTTGGATTTTCTATCATTTTCAGTTGTTCGATGCCATGGCAACGGTTCTCATCGACGGCTACCCTTGTATTGGGAAACTTCTGCTTCATTTGATACGGTTCGTCTCCTAACTCTTGAGCCGTGTTTTGGTGGTTGGCCAACAAAAATCCCTTTGTTTTGCGTTTATATCCCCGACTTAAAGTTGCAACGTGTAGTCCCTCTTTCTGTAACAAACGTATCAGGTATTCGGTATGCGGAGTTTTTCCGGTACCACCTACGGCCAGGTTTCCTATGCATATTACCGGGAGGTCAAAACTCTTTGACGAGAGTATCCCCCAGTCAAAGAGTTTGTTCCGTAGTCTTACTCCCATTCCGTAGAGTAGGGAGAAAGGCAGTAGTATTCCATGGATACATTTGTTCATGGTACATTAATGTATATTGGGTTCGAAGGGCATACGAGCTTGAATGCGATTTACTTTGTCGATGTTCTCGATGAAGAAGAAAGTCTTGCTCCATTCGCCCAAGTTTTTACCCATTATGTTATTCTTAATGTAGTTACCGGCAGATTTGCCATTGGTCAACATATCGAGGAAACTCTCTTGTGCTGGGTATTCCATAAGGGTGTATGCTTCTACATCGGCTTTCTCAATAGCTATTTCCAATGCAGTATCCATACCTCCCAATATGTCAACTAAGCCTAAATTCTTGGCATCCGCACCTGTCCATACTCGTCCTTGTCCCACTTCGTTGATTGCTTCCTTAGTGGTACCTCTTCCGTCGGCACAACGTGTTAGGAATAGGTCGTATCCACGTTCTACATTGGCTTGCATCATGGCCTGTTCGCCTGCATTCATGGGGCGTGTCAGGTCACCGAAGTCAGCATATGTGTTGGTCTTTACCACGTCAAAGTCAATACCGATTTTTTTAGTCAGTTTCTGTACGCTTGGGAACATTCCGAAGATGCCAATAGAGCCAGTCAATGTGGTAGGTTCAGCAACGATAGTGTCGGCGTTGCACGATATGTAGTAACCACCCGAAGCGGCATAGTCACCCATTGATACGATGACGGGTTTCTCCTTTTTCAATTCACTGACAGCATACCATATTTGTTCTGAACCATAAGCACTACCTCCCGGTGAATTGACGCGGAGTACAACGGCTTTCACGTCTTCGTCATCCTTTAAGCGGCGTAAGTCTTTGATAACCTTGGATGCATTGATGCAAGTCTCACCACTGAAGTTAGTTGCTTCGCTATCTACTATTTCACCTTCGGCATAGTAAACGGCGATGATGTTTCCACTTGGATCTTTGGGTCGGTTTTTCTTTACGTTTTTCATCTCTTCCAGTCCCAATACATTCAAGTTATCATCCTCTTCGATGCCAACCAACTTCTTTAAATAATTTTTGACGTCGTTCTTATAGATTAGCGTGTCAGCCAATCCCTCATTGATACTTTCTTGAGCCGGTTGAAGCATCATCATACGGTCGGCCAATGCATTTAGTTTTTCAATACTCAAATTACGGTCGGCAGCAACATCGGCGGTAATCTTTCCCCATATAGATGAAATATAGGCTTTGGTTTGTTCGCGATTGGCCGGACTCATTTCGGTAGCAGTGAAAGGTTCGATGGCCGATTTGTAGGTACCTACACGGAAAATTTGCATCTCTACACCCACTTTTTCCAACAAGTCTTTATAGAACATGGGTTGTGAGGCAATACCTCTCCATTCAATCATGCCGCTTGGATTTAGTAATACTTTATCGGCAACACTGGCTACATAATAGAGGTCTTGGGTATATGTATCGGCATATGCAACAATAAATTTACCCGACTCTTTGAAGTCTTTCAAAGCATTGCGTAAGGATTCAAGCGAGGCATATCCTGCACTCATTAAGTCGGCTTGCAGATAGATACCTTTGATGTTTTCATTTTCCTTGGCTTTTTGGATGGATGCTAATAGGTCGTTTAACCCAAACGATGCTCCACTTTCTCCTAACAATGAGTTTAGCGGGTTGGTGACCGAACGTTCGGTTATGGTACCATTCAACTCCATCATCATGATGCTGTTTTCTTTTACTTGTGTTTCCGATTCAGATGAAGAAGCCATGCTGAATACGGTAAGAATACCGAGAAAAAACAGAACTACCCCGGCAACGATGATACCCAATACGGTAGCAAACGTAAATTTCAAGAAATCTTTCATTGTGTGTATGTTTTGTTATTATTTTGATTAAATCATTTTATTTTAGCTAACAAAGATAGCTATTTGATTTGGATTTTTTTCTATTTGTCGTCGGCTTTTTAATGAAATCACAGAAAAGAGAAGGAAAATGTTTGCATATCATTTGCCGTAATGTTATTTTTGCTTGCTGAAATCAATAAAGATGATATGAAAAACGGTAAAAAATACATTTCGCCGGGGGCTTGGTTCTCCATGATTTATCCGGCCGATTGGAATGAGTTTGAAGATGGCGAAGGTTCTTTCCTATTTTACAATCCAAATGAGTGGAATGGCAACTTTCGCATTTCGGCTTATAAGGGAAAGGCCGGTTATGGTCGTCAAGTTTTCAATCAAGAATTGGCCGAAAATTCGTCGTCTAAAGTAGTACGAATCGGTGAATATCAGTGTGCGTACAATCAAGAAACTTTTCAAGATGAAGGGATTGATTATACTACCCATCACTGGATAATTGATGCTGACGAATTAGCTTTCGAATGCTCGTTTACCAAGCCCAAAGGAGGGGATGCCTTGCTTGCAGAAACGGTGATATCTACACTTGAAGTACGTCACGATGGTATAAAGTATCCGGCAGAAATCATTCCTGTTCGCTTATTAGAGATATATCAGATTAACGAAGCTTATGAATGGGTATCGCACAGTGTTAAAGAACAATTGAAGAAAGATTTTCAAGGAGTAGAAGAAGATGTGCCTCATATGCAGGAACTTATCAGGAAGCTGGCCTTGAGTCCTAAGAAAAAAGAGGCATGGGTGGCATTGGGCATTGTGTTGTGTGTTATCTTAAGCAACGAGGCCGATGGCATGGAGTGGCAAACACTGATGGATGGAAATCGTGAAGCACCAGTGTTGATTCATACTGCTTCGGGACATTGTATAGATCCGATGAAGTTGGTGTGGAGTAAAGTTAAGGCTGGTGAACAGGTTGATTTAGTAGAAGTATATAAGAATTTGTTGTGATTTTATGGGAGTAATTCTGCAAGTCGAAAACTTAACTAAGTCGTTTGGTGACCTGGTACTATTTCAAAATATATCTTTTGGTCTTGACGAAGGCCAACGAGTAGGACTGATAGCCAAGAACGGAACCGGTAAATCTACCTTATTAAATATATTGTCAGGTAGAGAGGGATATGATGAGGGAAAAATTACTTTTCGTCGCGATGTCCGAGTGGGATATTTGGAGCAAGATCCACTCTATCCCGAAGAATTGACGGTACTCGAAGCCTGTTTTCATCAAGGTAACGATACGGTCGAACTAATTAAGGAGTATGAAAAATGTATGCAGTCAGAAGGACATCCTGGCCTTGACGCACTGCTGATACGCATGGATAACGAAAAGGCATGGGATTATGAACAGAAAGCCAAACAAATCCTTTCGCAACTGAAAATACGCGACTTCAACCAGCAAATCAAACATCTTTCCGGTGGGCAACTCAAACGCATAGCCTTGGCCAATGCCTTGATTACCGAACCCGACTTGTTAATACTCGACGAACCTACCAATCATCTCGACTTGGAGATGACTGAGTGGCTTGAAGAATACCTACGGCGCACCAATCTCACATTACTCATGGTGACGCACGATCGTTATTTCCTCGATCGGGTATGTTCTGAAATCATTGAGATAGATGCACGTAGTTTATACAGCTATAAAGGTAATTATAGTTACTATTTGGAAAAACGCCAGGAACGTATCGATGCCAAGAACGTGGAAATAGAACGAGCCAATAATCTCTATCGCACCGAATTAGAATGGATGCGTCGCATGCCTCAAGCTCGTGGCCATAAGGCACGCTACCGTGAAGAAGCCTTCTATGAATTAGAGAAGGTGGCCAAACAACGTATTGATCATAGCCAGGTGAAACTTGATGTGAAAGCCACTTATATAGGAAGTAAAATATTCGAAGCTGACCACCTTTCCAAATCTTTTGGTTCATTGAAGATTCTCGATGACTTCAGTTATATCTTTTCGCGTTATGAAAAGATGGGTATTGTGGGAAACAATGGTACCGGAAAATCCACATTTATAAAAATTCTAATGGGATTGCAACAACCCGATGGTGGTACACTGGATATCGGCGAAACGGTACAATTTGGTTACTACTCGCAAGAGGGGCTTTCTTTTAACGAGCAAATGAAAGTTATCGATGTCGTTCAAGAGATAGCCGAGGTCATAGAACTGGGGGGAGGTAAACGCTTAACCGCCTCTCAATTTTTGCAACATTTCCTTTTTACCCCCGAAACGCAACATAGCTATGTATATAAACTGAGTGGGGGCGAACGCAGACGATTATATCTGTGTACGGTGCTGATGAGGAATCCCAATTTCTTGGTACTCGACGAGCCAACCAATGACCTTGACATCGTTACTCTTCAAGTGCTTGAAGAGTATCTGAAGAATTTTAAAGGATGTGTCATTGTTGTTAGCCACGATCGCTACTTCATGGACAAGGTGGTCGATCATTTATTGGTATTCAACGGTAACGGAGATATTCGTGATTTCCCAGGTAATTATACCCAGTATCGCGAATGGAAAGACGAAAAAATACGTCGAGAACGTGAAATACAGAAAGAACAGGTTAAATCGCAAGAAGAGAAAACAATCAAAGTACGTTTGAATGAACGCCGTCGTATGAGTTTCAAAGAGCGTCGCGAATTTGAACAATTGGAAAAAGAGATTGCCTCTTTAGAACGAGAAAAAGCAATCATTGAGGCGGCGTTGTGTAGCGGAACTCTTACCATTGATGAACTGACCGAGAAATCCAAGCGATTACCCATGTTGAATAATGAAATAGACGAAAAAACCATGCGTTGGTTAGAACTCAGTGAAATAGAAGGATGATGGATAATTTAACCAATTACCATAGCCATTGCAACTATTGCGATGGAAGAGCCGATATGGAAAGTTTTGTGCGTTTTGCTATTAGTAAGAAATTTACTTCTTATGGATTTTCCTCGCATGCTCCTTTGCCATTTTCCACTAATTGGACTATGGAATGGGAGTATATGCCTTTTTACTTGGCTAAGTTCAATCGGCTTAAACAAAAATATGCCTCTCGAATTGAATTATATATAGGGTTGGAGATTGATTATTTGGATGAAGAAAGCAATCCGTCTTTAACCCGCTTTTGCGAACTCCCTTTGGATTACCGCATCGGTTCTGTGCATTTGCTTCATGACTCTTCCGGTAATGTGGTAGATGTTGATACTTCACCTGTTACTTTTGCTCAAATGGTGCATAAACATTTTGGAGGCGATTTGGACAGGGTCGTAAAACTTTATTATGAACGTCAATTCCAAATGCTTGAACAAGGTGGATTCGATATTGTGGGGCATGCTGATAAGATACATCGAAATGCCTCTTTATATCGTCCCGGCTTGCTTGAAGAATCTTGGTACGACGACTTGGTACGTAACTTCTTCACTGAGATTGCCCATCGCAATTATCAAATGGAAGTAAATACCAAAACTTATCTGGAAACAGGCACATTTTTTCCCAATAAACGCTACCTGAGTTATTTGCATACATTAGGTATTCCTTTACAGGTCAATAGCGATGCTCACTATCCTGAACGAATCAATAACGGACGTATCGAGGCTCTGCAGGTCCTTTCTGATGCCGGTTATTGCGAAGTGATGGAAATGCATGATGCCCGATGGCAACCTCAGTCAATTATCCATTCCTTACGGTGAGCTCTTGTTTCTTGGGGGTTGTAGTACATTCCTTCACGGGTGGGAATTTTCAAGATGTAAGTACGGCGACTTTTGTTTTGCATATTCTCTTGTCTTAGCCAAGGGTTGGCATCCTTCAGTTGTGCATAAGTGATGCCATGTTTTTGGGCAAATGTAGCCAACGAATCAATACCGGTTGTCAATGTTACTTCTGTATAGCTTATGATGGGGTATAATTGTTCGCGTTTCAACAAAAATCCATATTGTTTGGGATGACTGAATACCGCCTTGGCTGCTAACAGACGGAACATATAGCGTGATGTTTCCTCTACTAACCATAAATCGGTAGCACGTTTTGCTTTCTGTTTGGCTAATGACGAAGTGATGCGTGCTTGCCCACCGTTATACGAAGCTGCTACACTTAGCCAATCGCCATATTTGGCATATGCCTCTTTCAAGTATTTGCAGGCAGCTACGGTTGCTTTCTCTATGTGATAGCGCTCATCTATGTTGGCATTCACTTCCAATCCGAATTGGCGTCCGGTAGTTTGCATGAATTGCCACATTCCTGCTGCTCCGGCCGGACTTTTGGCTAACGGACTTAGATTACTCTCTATAACAGCTAAGTATTTGAAGTCATCTGGTATTCCTTGTTCTTTTAATATGGGTTCTATGATGGGAAAATATCGGTTAGCTCGCTTGATGGTCAGCATGGTGGTAGAGTGCATATAGGTAAACGACATCAATTCCCTATCCATTCGTTCACGTAAGTCATATCGGTTCAACTCTATTGTTTCTCCTGCAAAGTTCATCTTTTCGGGTACGTGTAGGGGAGTGACGCAATAAGGTACTTGGCTTTCAGCTGCTTCACGTTCTGTATCCAATACACTGTTTCCGAATAAAAAAGGCAGTGTAACTCCTACTAATAGAGCTGTCATCACCATCGTGGTTTGTTTGATATAATGTTTCATCCGTTCAAAATATTTGCATTAAAGTGGCAAAGATACAATAAAAATCCTATCTTTGTCCCATTAAATACAGAAAAGTAAAGAAATATGAAATATATAGGAGCACATGTGTCGGCAAGTGGGGGTGTAGAGTTTGCACCTATTCATGCCCACGAAATTGGAGCAAATGCTTTCGCTCTATTTACTAAAAATCAACGTCAATGGGTATCTAAACCTTTAACGGCCGATAATATTCGTTTGTTTAAAGAGAATTGTGCCAAATTTGGCTTATTGCCCGATTATATCTTGCCTCACGATAGCTATCTCATCAATTTGGGACACCCTGAAGAGGACGGGTTGGCTAAGAGTCGTGCTGCTTTTCTTGATGAAATGCAACGTTGTGAGCAATTAGGACTTAAATTGCTTAATTTCCATCCGGGTAGTCACTTAAATAAGATTTCGTTGGAGCAATGTCTTGACCGTGTAGCCCAATCTATCAATATGGTTTTGGCACAGACGAAAGGCGTAACGGCAGTTATCGAGAATACCTCCGGTCAGGGTAGCAACGTAGGATTTGCATTCTGGCAATTGAAGTATATCATTGATAGAGTGGACGATAAAAGTCGTGTAGGGGTGTGCCTCGATACTTGTCATACTTTTACGGCCGGCTATGATTTGGTGGGTGAGTACGATCGTATTTTCAATGAATTTGCATCAGAAGTGGGATTCGAATATTTGCGTGGCATTCATTTGAATGACTCCAAGAAGGCATTAGCTTCGCGTGTCGATCGCCACGACAGCTTAGGCAAGGGATTGATTCCCATTGATTTCTTTCGTCGTTTTATGCAAGATGCTCGTTTCGATAATATCCCCATCATTCTTGAGACGCCCGATGAATCGTTATGGGCCGAAGAAATCAAGTTGTTGCGTAGTTTTGAAACCGACAAATAGCATTTAATCTGTTTAACTTTCGCAATCTGCATGGATTACTGTTTTGAAAGAAAATCAAAACTCATAAAAAATGCCTGCCTCTTGACGGATATGCATTACATTTAGTTGACATGCAAATGGTTTGGCTGCAGTTGTTTGTATGCTTAGATTGTGTGTTTGTGTAACGAGTTGATAATTAATCATTTAAAACGCCTATATTAAATTATTCAACTACCTATAGGTAGTTAGTCGATTACCTATAGGTAGTTGGCTCACTACTTATAGGTAGTTGCTCTTCTATCTATAGGTAAATCATATAGATTCATTTGTCAATAACAATGCGTCCTTCTGTTTGGGCATATTGTTTGCCTATAACACCATTCAAGTGCTTTTCAATGTAAGTGGTCAATACTTGAATGATACTTCCTCGATTATCGCTGATGAGTTTTGCATATCTCAAAATACCTTGGCTACCCATCTGTTTGATTTGGTAATCCAATCCTCCCAAAGTGTAGGTCCGAGCAGTATCCACAGGCAAATAATGCCCGCTTTGGGAGTCGAGAATCTGTAATTGACTGATACGGCGTGCTTCGGAAGTGATATGAGAAAACAATTCGTTCTCGTCAAGTGTAGCGGGTGAGGGGATAGAGGTATCCACTTGAAACTTCAAGCCACTGACTTGCATAAATTCACTATAGGCTTGCGGTAGCATGCGCACTGAAAATTCTAATACATCAAGCAGTTGGTTGCCGGTAAGGGTGGCTATACAAGCGTTGTTGTCAAAGGGGAATGCAGAATGGAGTTGATTTAGTGTAAGTGGGCCTTGTGGCAAATCTGCACGGATACAGCCACTATTTATCAAGGCGATGTCTGTATGTAATACGCAGCGGAAAGCATCGGCACAAAGGTTGCCGATAGTGGTTTCACGGTTACGTATTAAACGTTCGTTTTCTGGATTGGTGATGAGTAATGGTTGTAGGTTGGTACCTATAACCTTTTTTCCGTCGGTTAATACTTTTTTCTGTAGGCTGTCTGTCAAACTCTTTATTTCCGTATTGTCTATCAGAGTAGTATCTGAGTTAGGAATCAGTTGTGTAGAAAAGCATCCGTCAGTATCAAGCTTCAACAGACCGATGTTACTGAATTTGTTTCCGGTAGAAGTGAGTAACACCTCTTTTTTAAGTTTGTTACTAATCAGTGTATCAGCAATAATACTATGAGAATGTCCGTCAATAACTACATCTATGCCATCAGTGTTGGTTATCAGGTCAATGGAATTGGGATGCCCTTCTAATTTTGTGTCACCCAGATGCGATAGAGCAACCACATAATCGGCACCTTGCTTACGGGCATCGTCAATATAGTGTTGAGCTTGTTCATAAAATCGCTTGTGAGAGAAATCATAACAGAATTGGCCGATGCTATCTTGAAATGTAGAAGGTGCTACCAATCCGATGGTGGCGGTGGTTATAAATCCAATGTATGCAATCTGTACATCGTCGTATGAAAGAATCTGATAAGGCGGGAAAAGCAAAGAGTCGGTGGACTGGTGTCTGAAATTGGCACATACCACCGTTGCATCAAGCGAATCGGTCAGGCGGAACAGTTGAGGCAATCCAAAATCGAACTCATGATTGCCAAGGGCTACCACATCGTAACCCACGGCATTCATGATGCGAACAATGTCTTCGCCATGCGAAAGACTTCCCACTACATCTCCTTGTACAAAGTCTCCACAAGTCACGGTAGTGACAAACGGTGAGACAGATAGTTTCGCTTCTTTCAGAGTGGCCAGTCGGGCATAACCATCAATGGCGCAATGTACATCGTTCTCATAAAGCACCCATACGGGATGTATTGGAGAAACAGATGGGTTGCTGTTGCATCCAATCCAAAAGAGAGCGATTGAAAGAAGAAGTAGCGGGAAGTAGCGCATTATAACGGAGTTACCTTTACATTTTTCCAAACAAAGTTATCTACTATTTTCTTGTCGCAATCAGGTCGTTTGGCTTTTATATCTAAGTTCTCGAAACGGAAATTACTCAGTTTATATTGGTCATCTTGACGGCTGACATTAAAGAAAGTACCTACTTCCATGGTACAATTACGCATGGTGATATGGTCGCTATACGACATAGGTGGGTCTTTTCGATCTTTCAAGTCGTAGAATTGTGTCCAAGGTTGGATGTAAATGAATTGTCCTACATTGCCGGTTATATCTTCTACCGTAACATATTGGTATCGTTGCGGGGTGTCTGGACGCATCTTGAGCCATAGTAGTCGGGTAGCTTCGTTCACTTTGATGCGGCGCAAAATGATGTTGTGGTCGTAGATAGATTCCGATCCCAGTGTTAAACATCCGTGACAGAATCCGTATGTGCAATCCTCAATAATTACGTTGTAGTTTCCTCCGTTGCCTTCACTTTTGGTAGGATCGTCAGCCCAAGGCCCTTTACCTCCCTTCATGGCGATAGCATCGTCGTTTACTTCCATATAGCATCCCTTAACCAATACGTTTTTAACCACATCCAGGTCGATGGCATCTGTACTGGGACCCTTTGAATCGTTGGGCTTGGCCAGTGAGTAGATAGAGAGATTGAGTAGTTTTACATGCTCGCTATTATAAATATGCGTTGTCCAAAAAGCAGAATTTTGTAACTTTACGCCTTCTATTTGTACATTTTTGCAATTGGATACATACACCAATCGTGGACGTTGTTCATCCTTATTGGTGCATTGACGATTCCATTGGCGGCGAAGCCAGAATTGTTTGTGGTAACGCAAGCCGTTACCATCTATAGTACCTTTACCGGAGATGGTAAAGCCATCCAATCCATCGGCATTAATCAGCGCACCGAAGTAGGTACAGGTTTCACCTTCTATGCGGGTTTTTCCTAATGGGTAGTCGCCAATAAAATCTGACCCCATTAACGTAGCACCATCTTCCAGATAAAGGTGAGTTCCTTGTTTGAAGTGTAAGCCTCCGGTCATGTAAGTACCTCTCGGAATAACAATAACTCCTCCGCCATTGGCGGCAGCTTCGTCAATCAAAGCTTGAATCTCTTGAGTGTGTAGCCTCCCGTCGGCAAAGATGCGATGGTCGGTCAATACATATTTCTTGCCCAGGTTATCTATGTTGACCGGGGTGTTTTGGCTGAACCATTCTGGGATGGGTGTGCCATCTGGAAATTTTTCTTGTGCCAGCAGACTGATGCTGAATAAACAAGTCAATAGAAGTGTGTAGATTCTCATGATAATTTGTTTTTTAATGTTTTTTTTGCAAACATAAGAAAGTTCTTTGGATTTCGGGCATGGAAGAGTGATTTTTGTGCTGCGTAATTTGACTTTCTTGATTAAAACGGACAATTGATAGAGAAGCTCATGGGGCGTTTTTCTATGGGGTGGATAAATCGGATGGATTCAGCATGCAAACAGAGACGTTCCCCTCCGTTGCCATACAAATCATCTCCTTTGATGGGACAATGTAATCCATCGCGATGAGCTGCATGTACACGCAATTGGTGGGTACGTCCGGTCATCGGATAAAAAGCAATGCGTGTTTCGTTTTCAGTACGTTTCAATACCCGGTAGCGAGTGATGGCCGGCTTTCCATGCTCATAATCAACCATCTGATGGGGACGATCCATTCGGTTGAGGCTGAGTGGTAGTTCTATGATGCCATGCTCTTCTGCTACGACACCCTCCAATAGGGCAATATAGCATTTCTCGATAGTGCGCTCCAAAAATTGTTTTTGTAGCAAACAATGTACTTCTTTCGTTTTGGCTATGAGTAACAATCCTGAAGTGCCAAAGTCTAATCTATGTACAATCAGTGGCGAATCGCTGTTGGGATAGCGTCGTTTCATCAGGCTATATACCGATTCTCCAATCTCTTTTCCTGGTACAGAGAGTAGCCCACTTGGCTTGTTAATGACGGCCAGCCATTCATCTTCATATACAATGTCCAACATTTCGGCCGAAGTTTGTTGTCGTTCAATCATCGGATTCTCTTCCACTTCTAACCCTTGAAGCATGTGGGATAATATAGGACCGCACTTGCCTCGACACGAAGGGTAGTATTGTCCGTGTTGGCGAATCTCACATTTAGGTGATTCTCCCCACCAAAATTCGGCCATGGCCAATGGCTTCCAACCTTGTTGGTAGGCATATTGCAATAACTTGGGTGCCGCACATTCTCCGGCTCCTGCAGGGGGGATTTGCTGAATGGTATCGGCAAAGATGTCGTATAGGTTGCGTGCCTCGCCTCGATAGTTCAGCATACTAAACTGTTCGAAGAGGCGTTGTTGCAAGGCTGCCGATCGTTCTTTCCGTTCTTTTTTTAAGGCTTCAATTCTCTTTTCAAATATGTCGCTTTCAGCTTGTACGACGGCAATTTTTTCTTTCCATCGTTGTACCGTTCGTTTGTATTCAGCCTTTTGAAATTGGCTTTCTCGTATCAATGCAGCCTCTTCGGTGGACGATACTCCGGCTTCGCGTTGCTTGTTACGCCGTAATTTGTCGGCTTTCATCTCTTCTTTCTGCGTGGCCAATTCTATGCACTCTTCTTGTCGCATCTTTTTCAGTTGATCTAACAAGGCAATTCGCTCTTCGTCTTCACGTAGCAGCTCGATGCGTTGATTTATCTTACTTATTTCTGCCTCTTCCTGTTTAAAGAAACCATCGGGTTGAAGAAGGTCATAGACAGGCGGCACAAAGAAAGGGTGCTTGTTCCCTCCGGCCAAGATACCCGAAAAGGCGGCTAAGAAGCCTACCTCTCCCTCTTTATTTTGTACGACCAGTACACCGAACATTTTTCCTTCGTTCAGTTCCTTCTCCCATGCCGTTTGCTTTTTCAAATATTCCTGTACCTCTTCGGCCGCTCTAATACAGAGCGGGTGGGGGATGTAACAGAAAGGATAGGTAAATTGCTTCGGCAATTCAATGCCGAGAATAGAAGATGTATATGGATGAAAAAGCGAAGACTTTTGGTTCATTATATATTTTGTATGTGTTATTTTTCCATGACAAAGATAATGCAATAATTTTATCCTCGCCAACGATAAAATAATAAATGTAATGACATTGTAACACATCTTTCATTTATTCGTTATATATTTGGCCGACTTTTGTACCCGAAAAGTAATAAACAAAGAATATTAATGGTTAAAAGTATGAATGAATATCGCATTTTGGTAGTAGATGATGAAGAAGATTTGTGTGAAATCCTTCAGTTTAATTTAGAGAATGAAGGCTATCAGGTAGATACGGCTCATTCTGCCGAAGAGGCTCTGCTGAAAGACTTGAAACTCTATGACCTGTTGTTGCTCGATGTGATGATGGGCGAAATATCTGGTTTTAAGTTGGCCAAGATGCTGAAAAAAGATAAAGATACTTTAGACATTCCTATCATCTTTCTTACAGCCAAAGATACAGAAAACGACATGATGACAGGGTTCAATTTGGGTGCCGACGACTACATATCCAAACCCTTCTCATTGCGTGAAGTCATGGCTCGTGTCAAGGCTGTTTTACGACGAACACATAAGCGAACAGTTGGACAACAACCTACGGAAGTAAGTTACAAGGATTTGATACTCAATGTAGTCAATAAGAAAGTGTGTATAGGGCTTGAAGAAATCTCGCTGACTAAGAAAGAGTTTGAAATTCTCTTGCTATTTTTGCAAAATAAAGGCCGTGTATTTTCCAGAGAAGACATTCTAAGTCGCATTTGGAGCGATGAAGTATATGTGTTAGATCGCACGGTTGATGTCAATATTACCCGTTTGCGCAAGAAAATAGGGGAATATGGAAAATGTATTGTCACTCGCTTAGGATATGGATATTGTTTCGAAATCGAATAAAAAGCAACTGCTTTCGTTCAGCCAAAAGCTGTTCTTGTCAGTCATTTCTCTCTTCTTGGTTTTTGTACTTTGCTTCCTTGCATTTCAGTACAAACGTGAAAAAGAGTATAAAATTGACTTGCTTGATATACAATTGCAGGACTACAACGAACGGTTGGCCATCGATTTGATAGATATTCCCGAAGCCCGACATGACTCCATGTTGCAAGCCTATGCTACCAAATACATGGACAAACATCTTCGCATCACACTCATCGACCTGCAAGGCAATGTGTTGTGCGATAGCTATGCCCGCATGGAACATACCTTAGGCAATCACGCCAACCGCCCGGAAATACAAAAGGCACTGAAAATAGGGAAAGGGTATGACTTGCGTCGTACTTCCGAAACTACCGGAGAGAATTACTTCTATTCGGCTACTCGCTTCTCAAACTATATCATCCGTTCGGCTCTGCCTTACAACTTGAACCTGATAAATCATTTGGCAGCCGATGTGCATTATTTGTGGTTTACGGCAATAGTCAGTCTTGTATTGCTACTCATGTTTTATACCCTGACCTCCAAATTAGGACGTGCCATCATTCATCTGCGCGAATTTGCTCAACATGCCGATAAAGACGAACCGATAGAAATGGATGCTCTTTCAGCCTTTCCACACAATGAGTTGGGAGATATTTCGAAACACATCATACAAATTTACAAACGGTTGCGTCGTACCAAAGAGGCATTGTATATTGAGCGCGAAAAACTTATTACCCATTTGCAAACAGCGCGTGAGGGCTTAGGCGTCTTTACCAAAGAGAAGCGCGAAATATTGGTAAACAGCCTCTTTGCGCAATATGCTAATCTTATTTCAGACTATAACCTGCATACCACCGAAGCTATCTTTTTGGTCGATGAGTTGCATCCCATCACCGAATTTATCTCGTTTGTGCAATCACGTCCTTTGCCTAACGAGGCTAAACAGATGTCGCTGAATATCAATAAAAACGGGCGTGTGTTTTTGGTCGTCTGTAACATTTTTCAAGACCTTAGTTTCGAAATATCTATCAACGACATCACTCAAGAGGAAGAACAACGCCTTTTGAAACGTCAACTTACCCAAAATATTGCCCACGAATTGAAGACCCCCGTAAGCAGCATACAAGGATATTTAGAAACCATTGTAACCAATGAAACCCTTCCAGAAGAACGAAAAAAACTTTTTCTGGAGCGATGCTATGTGCAGAGCAACCGCTTGTCGCGCCTTTTACGTGACATTTCGGTACTGACTCGTATCGACGAAGCAGCCAATATGGTGGAAATAGAGCAATTGGACATCACCCAGTTGGTCAATGGAATGCTCAATGAGGTAGCTTGGGATTTGGAACAAAGAGCGATGAAAGTTGATAACGAGTTGACAACCCCTCTCTCTTTGCGTGGCAATTATTCGTTGATTTATTCCATCTTCCGTAACCTCATGGATAATGCCATCGCTTATGCCGGAAACGAAACAACTATCACCATTCGTCTTTTCCGCGAAGACGACCAGTACTATTATTTCAGTTTCTCTGATACCGGAGTAGGGGTTCCCGAAGAACACCTCGGTCGTCTGTTTGAACGATTTTATCGGATTGACAAAGGCCGTTCACGAAAACTGGGAGGCACAGGCTTGGGCTTGGCTATTGTCAAAAACGCCGTTTTGATACATGGAGGCACCATCTCGGCCAAGAATGCCCAAGGCAGTGGTTTAGAGTTTATCTTTACTCTAAAGAAAAGTCTCTGATTCTATTTTACGCGCCGGTTCAGTTGGTTGTTTGCTTTGGCTGGTTTCGATTTACCTATCCGCTTTCCCGAAGGTTTCTTTTTACCTCCCGTTTGTTGGCGATGCATCGGCCTATTCTTGTTCCCCCTCATGTTGCTACAAACGTTTTAAGGCAATTTTTATAACCTGCTCTACGTGGGCATCCGGCTCTTCCTTTAAGATAGCTGCCACAACCTTTTGCGACGGAGCTTGTGCAAATCCCAGCATGGTCAGTGCCGATACGGCTTCGTCTTGAATCTGTGTACTTGCCGGTGAAAGTATCGTACCCATGCTTCCGGCCGATGTACCACCACCCGTTTTTATCTTATCCTTTAGGTCAACAATGATGCGTTGAGCGGTTTTCAGTCCAATACCCTTTACCGATTTCAGTAGGTTGGCATTTTCAGAACTGATGACATTGACAAGTTCTTTCGGAGAGAGTGCCGACAGAATCATTCGTGCCGTGTTTCCACCGATGCCCGATACGGTAATAAGCAGTAAGAATAGTTCGCGTTCCTGTTTGTCGGCAAATCCATAAAGCACATACGCATCTTCGCGGATGGCCTCGTAAATATAAAGTTTACACTCCTTCTTTCCTTGTATAGCTGCATAGGTATTCAGTGATATATTGGCTGAATAGCCCACTCCGTGGCAATCAATCACCGCATTGGCCGGATTGAGTTCTGCTAATTCTCCTTTTATATATTCTATCATCTCTATCTTCTTTTTTGCAAAGATAGAGAAAGGGGAGCGAAGAATACACATGTTTGCTCGATTTTTTTTATTCCAAACCGATTCTTTCTGTCGTGAAATAAATTTTACTGATAATACCTCTTTACAAAACAAAATAGCGACAATATGGGTTATTATTCAAATAAAAAGATTATTTTTGCGCCGATAAAAAAGAAAACTGATAAATATAACCATTGAAAAGATGAAAAAAGTAAGAGCTGCCATTGTTGGATATGGCAACATCGGACAATACGCCTTGCAAGCCTTGCAAGCTGCTCCCGATTTCGAAATAGCAGGCATTGTGCGCCGTGCAGGTGCAGTTAATTGCCCCGAAGAATTGAAGCAATACCCCGTCGTGAAGGATATAAAAGAGTTGAACCAGGTAGATGTGGCTTTGCTCTGCACACCTACTCGCAGTGTAGAAGCCTATGCCAAAGAGATATTGGCGTTGGGCATCCATACGGTCGATAGTTTTGATATCCATTCAGCCATTCCCGCTTTGCGACAATCGTTGGGGGCTGAGGCCAAGAAGCATCATGCCGTCTCCATCATTTCTGCCGGATGGGATCCGGGTAGCGACTCCATTGTACGCACCATGCTCGAAGCCGTAGCACCCAAAGGCATTACCTATACCAACTTCGGTCCCGGAATGAGTATGGGACATACCGTAGCAGTGAAGGCCATCGAAGGTGTGCAGGCTGCACTCTCTATGACTATTCCTACAGGCACTGGCATTCATCGCCGCATGGTGTATATCGAAGTAAAAGAAGGATATTCATTCGAAACCGTTGCTGCCGCCATCAAAGCCGACCCCTATTTCGTGAACGACGAAACTCATGTAAAGCAAGTTCCCTGTGTAGATGCATTGCTCGATATGGGACATGGTGTAAATCTGACTCGTAAGGGCGTAAGTGGTAAGACCCAGAATCAGTTGTTCGAATTCAATATGCGCATCAATAATCCGGCACTAACCGGACAGGTATTAGTGTGTGCTGCCCGTGCAGCTATGCGCCAACAGCCCGGATGCTACACGTTGGTAGAGGTACCGGTTATCGACCTCCTTCCTGGCGAACGCGACGAATGGATTGCCCATTTGGTATGATACAAAAAAAGCCTCGAAGCAATGCTTCGAGGCTTTTTCTTTTGCGGTATGGACGGGACTCGAACCCGCGACCCCCTGCGTGACAGGCAGGTATTCTAACCAGCTGAACTACCACACCATTTCTTTTAGGGTTGCTATCTTTTCGATTGCGGTTGCAAAGGTACGCATTATTTTCAAACCTGCAACATAATTGGACGTTTTTTTTCTGAAAAAATGTCACTTTACCCGTTATATCCTCATTTATAGAGGATTACTACTTTATGAGGGATATATGCTTTTGCTGCGACAACTTTGTGTCAAAAAAAACATTGATTTTTAAACTTCTTGTTCTGAAATTTCCTGATTTGGTAATAAATGGTTATTTTTGCCGCTTCATAATGAAATGTGCGTTTTTTTACAGAGAAAAAAGGCACATTAATAATATAATAAGACGCTGATAGCTGATAATGTAAATATGAAAGTAGTTATTATCAAATACAATGCAGGAAATATCTGTTCGGTAGATTATGCGTTGCGCCGATTGGGAGTTGAAGCCGAGATTACGGCCGATTTCGACACCATTCGTGCAGCCGATAAAGTGATATTCCCCGGAGTAGGTGAAGCCGAAACCACCATGAGTCACCTCAAGGAAACCGGTTTGGATAAGTTGATAGTTGGATTGAAACAACCCGTGTTAGGCATCTGTTTAGGTATGCAGTTGATGTGTCGCCATTCGGAGGAGGGTAATGCCGAATGTTTGGGCATTTTCGACGTCGATGTGAAACGTTTCATCCCTCAGCGTCATGAAGACAAGGTGCCCCACATGGGATGGAATACCATTACCGAGACCACTAGTCCCTTGTTTAAAGGATTTGAAAAAGAAGAGTTTGTATATTTTGTGCATAGCTTCTATGTACCGGTCAATGCACATACAGCGGCAGTTACCGATTATATCCACCCCTTTAGTGCGGCGTTGCATAAGGACAATTTCTATGCCACCCAATTTCATCCGGAGAAGAGTGGAGATGTCGGCGAACGAATCTTGCGAAATTTCCTGTTTAATAGTTGAACTCGATAGTTAATTTATAATTCAATATGGAACTGATACCAGCCATAGATATCATTGACGGTAAGTGCGTACGCCTTTCCCAAGGCGATTATGCCAGTAAGAAAGTATATAATGAAAACCCTGTAGAGGTGGCTAAAGAGATGGAAGCCCACGGCATCCGTCGCTTGCATGTAGTCGATTTGGACGGAGCCGCTTCCCAACATGTGGTAAACTACCGCACCCTACAACAGATTACCTCGCAAACCTCGTTGGTAGTCGATTTCGGAGGCGGTGTGAAAACCGACGACGATCTTCGTATTGCTTTCGAGAGTGGTGCCCGAATGGTAACCGGTGGCAGCATTGCCGTAAAGAACCCCGAACGTTTCTCTCATTGGTTGGAAACCTATGGTCCTGAACGCATTATCCTGGGAGCCGATGTGAAGAATCGTAAGATAGCCGTCAGCGGATGGATGGAATCCAGCAGTTATGAGCTGTTTCCCTTTCTGCAATCCTATGTAGCGAAAGGCATCAGCAAGGTAATCTGTACCGACATAGGTTGCGATGGCATGTTGCAAGGCCCTTCCGTTGCTCTGTATAAAGAAATTCTGCAACAATACCCCGATATGCACCTCATAGCCAGTGGCGGTGTAAGTAGCATGGACGATATTTACCGTCTACAGGAAGCTGCCCTTCCGGCGGTCATTTTCGGAAAAGCATTGTACGAACGTCGTATAACGTTGAAAGAGATAGAAACATTCATAATTCATAATTCATAAGATTGTGTTAGCAAAGAGAATCATACCCTGTCTGGACATCAAGGACGGACAAACCGTCAAGGGAACCAATTTTGTCAACCTGCGTCAAGCCGGCGACCCGGTGGAGTTGGCACGCGCCTATAGCAGTCAAGGAGCCGACGAATTGGTATTCCTTGATATAACCGCCAGCTTCGAAGGACGCAAAACCTTTGCCGAATTGGTAAAACGCATTGCAGCCAATATAAGCATTCCCTTTACGGTAGGAGGAGGAATCCACGAGTTAAGCGACGTTGATAGGCTGCTCAGTGCCGGTGCCGACAAGATTTCCATCAACTCTTCGGCCATCAAACGGCCCGAACTGATTGACGAAATAGCCAAACATTTTGGTTCACAAGTATGCGTGCTGGCCGTCGATGCCAAACAAGATGCAAACGGATGGCGATGCTACTTGAATGGTGGACGAGTGGAAACCGACAAGGAGTTGATGAGTTGGACCTACGAAGCCCAGGAACGTGGTGCCGGTGAGGTACTCTTCACCAGTATGAACCACGACGGGGTGAAGACCGGCTATGCCAACCAAGCTTTGGCTGCTTTGGCCGACCGCCTCAGTATCCCCGTCATAGCGTCGGGAGGTGCCGGTGCCATTGAGCATTTCCGCGATGCCTTTCTGTTAGGAAAAGCCGATGCCGCTTTGGCAGCCAGTGTTTTTCACTTCGGAGAGATAAAAATTCCCGAATTAAAGTCGTATCTTTGCGCCCAAGGAATCAGTATGCGAAAATAATTTAGAAAAGATGAAGATAGATTTTGAAAAAATGAACGGACTTGTTCCGGCCATCATACAAGATGCAGAAACACAAAAAGTGTTGATGTTGGGCTTTATGAACGAAGAGGCCTATGAGAAAACCGTAGCCACCGGTAAAGTAACCTTTTTCAGTCGTACCAAGAACCGCCTGTGGACCAAGGGCGAGGAGAGTGGTAACTTTCTGCATGTGGTATCCGTCAAAACCGATTGCGACAACGATACCCTGCTGATACAAGCCAATCCGGTAGGCCCTGTGTGTCACACCGGAACCGATACCTGTTGGGGAGAGAAGAACGAACAACCCGTGATGTTCTTGAAGCAGTTGCAAGATTTTATCGACCGTCGTCATGCCGAGATGCCCGAAGGTTCGTATACCACCAGTCTGTTTCAATCGGGTGTCAATAAAATGGCCCAAAAGGTGGGTGAAGAGGCTGTTGAGGCCGTTATCGAAGCCTGCAATGGCACCGACGACCGTCTGATTTACGAAAGTGCCGACCTCATTTACCACCTCATTGTGTTGCTCACATCCAAAGGCTATCGCATCGAAGACCTGGCTCGTGAACTGAAAGAACGCCACAGTGCAACTTGGAAAAAACATTAAACCATCGTCCTATATGTCCGAAACGCTCATCCGATATAAAGAAGTAGCGGTACACCAACAAGAGTTGTGTGTACTCGAAAATGTCAATTTGGAGCTTTCCGAAGGCCAGTTTGTCTATCTCATAGGCAAGGTAGGCTCCGGAAAAACCAGCCTATTGAAAACCTTCTATGCCGAATTGGATGTAGCTACCGGTCAGGCCGAAGTATTGGGTTACGACATGCGCCGTCTCAAGCGCAAGCACGTACCGCTGCTGCGCCGTAAGTTGGGCATTGTTTTCCAGGATTTCCAGTTGCTTACCGACCGTTCGGTATACGACAATCTGGAGTTTGTGCTCCGTGCTACCGGCTGGAAGCATCGGGGTGAAATAGACGAGCGTATTCGCGAGGTGCTTACCTTGGTAGGTATGGAAAACAAAGGATATAAGTTGCCCAACGAACTCTCCGGTGGCGAGCAACAACGCATTGTCATTGCCCGTGCCATGCTCAATTCGCCTCAGATTATTTTAGCCGACGAGCCTACGGGTAACCTCGATGTTGAAACCGGTCGTGCCATTGTCGAGTTGTTGCATCAAATCAGCCGTTCAGGCTCATTGGTCATTATGACCACCCACAACCTGCAACTCCTTCAAGAGTTTCCGGGCACAGTGTTGCGTTGCGAAAATCATCAGTTGATGCTCGAAGCAACCGAAGAGCCGCAGGTGGGTGAATAAAAAAAGAATATAAAACAAAATCACAAATAGAAAGATGAAAGTATTAAAATTTGGAGGAACATCGGTAGGCTCACCGGCCCGTATGAAGGAGGTAGCCCGTCTCATAACCGATGGCGAACGTAAAATTGTGGTGTTGTCTGCCATGTCCGGTACAACAAACACATTGGTTGAAATCAGCGATTACCTGTCCAAGAAGAATCCCGACGGAGCCAACGAAATAATCAACTCTTTAGAGGCTCTCTATCGTCAGCGCATAGACGAATTATATGCCACCGATGAGTACAGACAGAAAGGATTGGAATTGGTAAAAAACCATTTCAACAACTTGCGTTCATTTACCAAAGACCTCTTTACCGTATTCGAAGAAAAAATCGTGTTAGCCCAAGGCGAATTGCTTTCTACCGGCATGATGAATTATTACCTCCAGGAGCAAGGCTTCCACTCCGTGTTGCTGCCCGCTTTGGAGTTCATGCGTACCGACAAGAACAACGAACCCGATGCGGCCTACATCAAGGAAAATCTGCAAAAGCAGTTGGATGCCCACCCCGATGCCGACCTCTACATCACCCAGGGCTTCATCTGTCGCAACTCTTACGACGAAATAGACAATTTGCAACGAGGTGGAAGCGATTACAGTGCTTCGCTGATAGGTGCCGCTATCCATGCCGATGAGATTCAGATTTGGACCGACATTGACGGTATGCATAACAACGACCCGCGCATTGTCGATAAAACTTCGCCCGTGCGCCACCTCCTGTTCGACGAAGCCGCCGAGTTGGCCTATTTCGGTGCTAAGATACTGCACCCCACCTGCATCCAGCCGGCCAAGTACGCCAATATTCCCGTGCGTCTGCTCAACACCATGGATCCCACTGCTCCCGGAACCCTTATCTCCAACGAGAGCGAGTATGGAAAGATAAAAGCCGTAGCTGCCAAAGATAACATCACCGCCATCAAGATAAAATCCAGCCGTATGTTGTTGGCACACGGTTTCCTGCGTAAGGTATTCGAAATCTTCGAAAGCTACCAGACCTCTATCGACATGATTGCCACCTCCGAAGTAGGTGTTTCTGTCTCCATCGACAACACCAGACACTTAGGTGAAATACTGGAAGACCTGCGCAAGTATGGTACAGTCAGTGTCGATTGCGACATGTGCATCATCTGCGTGGTGGGCGATTTGAAGTGGGAAAATGCCGGTTTCGAAGCCAAGGCCCTCGATGCCATGCGCGACATCCCCGTTCGCATGATTTCGTTTGGAGGTAGCAATTACAACATCTCATTCTTGGTGCGCAACAGCGACAAGCAAGCCGCTTTGCAGTCACTCAGCAACATGTTATTCAATGATTGAGCCGTATGAATAGAAATTTTCCGATAGATAAGTTCGCCACTTTGCGTACTCCCTTCTATTATTACGACTTGGCCCTGTTGCGCCGCACGTTAGATACCATCAAGGCCGAAGCAGGCCGTTATGCCAATTACGACGTTCACTATGCCGTCAAGGCCAACGTCAATCCGCAGGTACTGGCCGTTATTTGCCAAAGCGGTTTGGGAGCCGACTGCGTCAGCGGGGGCGAAGTACAAGCCGCTCTGCAAGCCGGTTTCCCGGCCGAGAAGGTAGTGTTTGCCGGAGTAGGTAAGGCCGATTGGGAAATCAATCTCGGTTTAGACAACGACATCTTCTGTTTCAACGTAGAGTCCATTCCCGAATTGGAAATCATCAACGAGCTGGCAGCAGCCAAAGGCAAAGTAGCCCGTGTGGCTTTCCGTATCAATCCCAATGTGGGTGCCCACACCCATGCCAACATCACTACCGGCCTGGCCGAGAACAAGTTTGGCATCAGCATGGACGACATGGATCGTGTCATCGACCTGGCCCGTTCGTTGAAGCACATCTCCTTCATCGGACTTCATTTCCACATCGGTTCGCAAATCTTGGAGATGGCCGATTTCGAAGCCCTTTGCTACCGTGTCAACGAGTTGCAAGAGAAGCTCGAAGCCCGCAATATTCACATCGAACACATCAACGTAGGCGGAGGCTTGGGCATTCGCTACGACGCCCCCGATGAATACCCTGTGCCCGATTTCCGCAACTTCTTTGCCACCTATGCCACCCACCTTAAGCTACGTCCCGGTCAAACCCTTCATTTCGAATTGGGGCGTGCCGTAGTAGGGCAGTGTGGTTCGCTTGTCAGTAGGGTACTCTACGTCAAGCAAGGCACCAACAAGCAGTTTGCCATCCTCGATGCCGGAATGACCGACCTCATTCGTCCCGCCCTCTACCAAGCCCATCACAAGATAGAAAACCTGACCTCCGATGCCCCGTTGGAGACTTACGATGTGGTAGGCCCCATTTGCGAGTCGTCCGATGTCTTCGGAAAAGGAATCAGTTTGCCCCATACCCGTCGTGGCGACTTGATAGCCCTCCGTTCGGCCGGTGCCTATGGCGAAATCATGGCTTCGCGCTACAACTGCCGCGAGTTACCTATAGGCTACACCGACGAAGAATTACTCGGTTGAGTGAACAAAATAATTGTAAGGGTTGTTATATCATCAAACTAAACCCTTACGATTATGATGACAGAAAAGTTACAAAAAGCAATCAACGGACAAATCACGGCCGAGATGTGGTCGGCCAACCTCTACCTCTCCATGTCCTTCTATATGGAGCGGCAGGGGTATGTCGGTATGGCTCATTGGCTGAAAAAACAATGGGAGGAAGAAAACGAACATGCCTGTACTATGGCGCAATACCTTATCAAGCGTGACGAGCCGGTGAAGATAGACAAGATAGACGTCGTACCCCAAACCTTTGGTACTCCGTTGGAACTCTTCCAACAAGTCTATGAACACGAATGTCGGGTAACGAAAATGATAGAAGCATTGGTCAACATCGCTGCCGCCGAGAAAGACATGGCTACCCAAGATTTCCTATGGGGATTTATCCGCGAGCAGGTAGAAGAAGAAGCCACCGCCTTAGGAATTGTCGATATGCTAAAATTGGCAGGAACCACCGGCCTGCTTGTCATCGACGATCGCTTAGGCAAACGATAACCACAAATCACTTCATAAATCCACTTACTTAATTAAACCAAAGAAAAATCCGTCTCTTAGTAAGAGACGGATTTTTCTTTGCAAATGTAGATAAAAAATAGATATATCCCATCTTTTTTAAAGAAAAAAAGTATTGTTGCGGTTTTGCAACAAGGAAAGTATTGTTAGTTTTCTTGGGTTTTAATGACTTTCTTCACAGAATCAAGAATAGAAAGGGAAAAAATTACTAACTGACTCTCCTCCTATTCATTAGCTGACGCTCAAAACAGTTTTGATTATTACACTAATGAATAGTGGGGGAGTACCCCGAAGGGGGGAGGGAGTTAAAAAACATAAGCAATGTGTATTCTTAAACTCCTCCGTCCTACGGACACCCCCTCACTATACCTTATTGCAATAATATAAGAGGTTTTGAGCGAAGCTAATAAACAGCGGGGGAATAAAAAAGAATACTCTTCCTCTGATATAAAAGGATACTCTTCCCCTATTGTGAAAAAGGAACTCTCCTCCACTATACCTAAATAAACTGAATAAAAATTTTATTGTGGACGGTTTCGGGCACCCGCAAGGGATGCCCCTACGGATGGTTGTAACACTTAATTATCACAACGAAACCAAACGATTGGTTATAGTATCACTGTAGGGGCATCCCTTGCGGGTGCCCGAAACATTACATAATACTTTATGTATGCTAAATTACCGTTGAATACACGACAAGCTATACTACAAACGAACAAATCCGTCTCTTACTAAGAGATGGACAAATATAACGGTAGGTATTAAAACGTGAAACGCTTCTATTTTATTGAAAATAAAGAAATTACACGATTTAGTACGAGTTGTAGATATGTCCTAACCCGAAGAAACCCCATATAACAATGAGTGAAAACAGGGAGCCGGAATGGTTCGTTATGAACGCCTATGCCAAAAGCGAAAACAAGGCCGAAGCCGCCTTGCAGGCCGCCGGCAGCCTCCCATATTTCATCCCCAAGCATTACGTATTGCGTACCTATCACGGCAAACGTCGCCGCGAATTGGTACCGTTAATACCCAATCTCTTTTTCGTATATGGCCCCTATCGGGAGGTGGAGCAGTTTCAGAAACTCCACCCCAACATCGGCTATGCCACCACCAAGATAAACGGTGCCAAGCGTATCCTGAAAGTACCCGAACGAGAGATGAACGAATTCATCGCTGTGGCTCGCCATTACGAAGAAGACCTTACCTGGTATCGTCCGGAGGAGGTAGAACTGAGTAAAGGAGTGCGTGTGCGCATTATTGGCGGTGTCTTCGAAGGAGCCGTTGGAACCCTACTTAAGCTCAAGGGAAAACGCAGCAAACGATTGGTGGTCTCCATTCCCGACCTCATCGCGGTGGCCGCTGCACATATCGAACCCGAATACATACAGATAATCTCGGAGTAACATGATGTCCCAACTCACAGCCTTGGCAACTCGCTTGATGGACACTTTGCCGCAAGCTACCGACAGCCCCGAACGCTTGCTGACGCTGACCCACCTGCACCTCGCCCTCTACCGTCTGGCCGACAGCCATGCCATAGAAGGCACATGGGGCACCCCTCGTCAGTGCGAGCAACGCAACAAAGCACTTTTCAGTGTGTTGCAGCAGAAATTGAAAGAGACCGACGATAAGCTGACAACCGCTCGGCTACTTACAGCCATGTACAGCCTGATACGCGAAGGCAGCTTCACGTTCGATGAACGTCGAGAAGCCGCATGTACCCGTGTTGCCAATCGGCTCATCAAGCAATACATAAAGAGTGGGAGCGAAGCCGATCCGTTGACCGAAGCCGCCGTAATTCGTTGCTTGGCCGACCTCCTCTATCCCTTTGGGGCCGACGAGAGCGACGAATGGTTCCGTCTGTTGCGCGCTACCGTCAACCGCTGGGCCACCCAACTTACTCCCGAAGGCGAATGGGCGCAACTACCCCTTACAGCAGCCTATCAACGCATTCACGCAATGGATAGCTATGCCTCCATGTTCCTCGACGAAACCCATAGTCCGGCCATTCGATGTGCCACTCGATACTACCTCAGTCAATCAGATAACTGGCACATCGCCGACCGTATAGCCCATTTCTACCTGTTGCACGTAGCAGGAAATTATGAACCCGGTCAAACAACAACCCTGCTTGATGCGCTGCAGACAGACATTGACAATACCCCTTCGGCCGACGAACAGTTGGCTCTATCCGTATGTCAACTATACATCCTTGTCGATATGCAGCAACTTTGATTACATTGACAAAATAGCTACGCTGTTGAACTTTAATTTCTGAAATATACCCCTTCATAATAAACCCTTTCCTCGATGATTCCCCAATCATCGGGCAGAGATACTACTATCTTTGCACAGTGGTATGCCAAGTATTACGGAACACATGAAAGCTCTGAACGGAGTTAACTCCGTAGGCACACCGAGTTAACTCCGTTCACGAGCCGAGTTAACTCGGTATAAACGGGCAGTAAGCAATGACAAGATGACAAGTATGACAACCTTTTCTATAAACTTATATATGTATATATAATATATATATATTAACATATATTAATACGTATATATAATATATATTATAGAAAAAACATGTCACAGTTGTCATCCCGTCACAGTTTTATTGAGAATCAGCATTCGCAATTGCTACGAAGTGCAATTCGGCAAGATATAAAAATCAGTTACTACCTCCGCATCGTTCGTTAACAGAATGACCAAGCAACACCGGAACAACGGATTAGCTTACAGTAGCTATGTGAGTTGTAAAATAAGTCAATAAAAATAAAATTCAATACATACATTATGGAAAAGAAAGTCTATGTTGGCATGAGTGCCGACATCATCCATCCCGGCCATCTGAATATCATTTCAGAAGCTGCAAAACTTGGAAAGGTAACAGTTGGTGTATTAACAGACGAAGCTATAGCCAGCTACAAACGTTTACCATATCTGACCTATGAACAACGTTCATTGGTTGTAAAAAGTTTGAAAGGCGTGGAAGAAGTCGTTCCTCAGAAAACATTGGATTATGTTCCCAATTTGGAACGAATCAAGCCCGACTATGTAGTCCACGGTGATGATTGGAAAGAAGGAGTCCAAAAAAATACCCGTCAACGAGTTATAGATTGTTTGGCACAATGGGGCGGTAAAGTAATAGACATACCCTATACTCCCGGCATCTCTTCTACAAAGATAAACGAACGTTTGAAAGAGATAGGCACCACTCCTGAAGTGCGTCAGAAACGCCTTCGCCGTTTAATAAATGCTAAACCCATTGTTCGTATTTGTGAGTCACACAGTGGTTTGACCGGCTTAATTATAGAAAATACTACGGTAGAAGTAAACGGACGTCCTCGCCAATTCGACGGCATGTGGTCCTCTTCATTGACCGATTCCACCTCCAAGGGAAAACCAGACATTGAAGCCGTTGATTTAACTACCCGTCTGCACGACTTGAACGATGCATTGGAAGTAACTACCAAACCCATCATCTTTGATGGAGATACCGGTGGTAAGATAGAACATTTTGCCTTTACTGTCCGAACATTAGAGCGTTTAGGAATATCTGCCGTTATCATCGAAGACAAAGTCGGTTTGAAACAGAATTCCTTATTTGGTACCGATGCTGTACAAACACAAGATACTATTGAAGGCTTTTGTGAAAAGATTCGTACCGGCAAAGCAGCACAGATTACCGATGATTTCATGATTATTGCCCGTGTAGAATCACTCATAGCCGGTAAACCCGTAGAAGATGCTTTGGAACGTGCACATGCTTATGTTAAAGCCGGTGCCGATGGCATCATGATTCACTCCAAAGACAAGACGGGAGAAGACATCAAAGAATTCTGTTTACGTTTCCGTAAGAACGATTCGATTACCCCAATTGTAATAGTTCCCACCACTTATAACCATATTACGGAAGAAGAATTTATTACTTGGGGAGTAAATATAGTCATCTATGCCAATCACATGTTGCGTAGCTCGTATCCGGCTATGGTGAATTGTGCTAAATCTATCCTATTACACAGTCGTTCTTTGGAAGCCAATGAACTCTGTATGCCCATTAAGGAAATCCTCACTCTAATCCCCGGAACCAAAAAGAGCTAACCATGATTTCACCCAAGTACTTTATAGAATCTCTGGCTTCTAAAGGCATTCGTTTCTTTACCGGTGTACCCGATTCATTGCTAAAGAATATCTGTGCCTATATTGCCGACAATATGGATGAACGGCACAATATCATAGCCGCCAATGAAGGAGCAGCTCTCGGTTTGGCCGCCGGTCATTATTTGGCAAGCGGAGAAATCCCCGTAGTCTATATGCAGAATTCCGGAGAAGGCAATATAATCAATCCATTGGCCTCACTTACCGATAAGGAAGTCTATAACATACCGGTACTGCTGATAATCGGATGGCGCGGTGAACCCGGTGTGAAAGACGAACCCCAACATGTGAAACAAGGAAAAGTAACCCTTCCGTTATTGGATATTATGGGCATACAACATACAGTTTTAAGTAAGGATGAAACCCTGTGCGAAGAGCAATTACAGAGAGCTGTAACCCATATGACAACTACCCAAGAACCTTATGCGTTGATTATTCAGAAAGATACATTTGATATCTATAAACTTCGTTCAAGTGTACAAAATGATTATGAAATGAGCCGCGAAGAAGCTATTCAGATAGTTGCTTCATCAATGGATGAAACCTCTTGTGTGGTATCTACCACCGGTATGATATCTCGTGAACTGTTTGAGTATCGAGAAGCCATGAATGAAGGACATGCACGAGATTTCCTGACCGTAGGTTCTATGGGACACGCTTCCCAGATTGCATTAGGCATAGCTTTAGAAAAACCGGACAGAAAAGTTTATTGTTTTGACGGTGACGGTGCCATTTTAATGCATATGGGTTCTATGGCCATTGTAGCTTCTAAACACCCTGAAAACTATGTGCATATAGTATTCAACAACGGTGCACACGATTCAGTAGGTGGTCAACCCACAGTTGGTTTACAAATTAGCCTTACTGCCGTAGCATCTTCAGTCGGTTATAAAAATGTATTGAAAGCCACTACACAGACAGAACTGACCCTACAACTTGATTCCATCAAACAATTGGAAGGTCCTATTTTTTTAGAAGTCTGTGTTAAAAAAGGAAATCGAAAAGACTTGGGACGTCCAACAACCACCCCTATCCAGAACAAAGAAGCATTGATGAATTTCTTAAAATAAAACTAATGGAACAACAAGCCTACTTGGGAACAGAATCCATTCATCAGTTATTGCCCATTCTAAGAAGCTACCATCCCAAACGCATATTTTTGGTCAGAGGTAAAAACTCTTATAGCACTTGTGGAGCCAAGAAGATTATGAATGAAGCATTGGCTCAACTTACATGTCATTGTGCTGATTTCTTTGATTTTTCAGAAAACCCCAAAGTGGAAGATGTGGAACAAGGATTGCAACTTCTTCTTCAAAACAAAGCAGAAGTTATTGTTGCAATAGGTGGAGGTAGTGTATTGGATATGGCAAAATTGATTCGTTTTTTTTATTCATATAGTGGTGAAATAACCGGCAATACTTTCGTCAAACAACGAGAACTATTACCACTTATAGCCTTACCTACAACCTCCGGAACAGGAGCAGAAGCCACTCATTTTTCAGTAGTATATAAAGACAAGGTAAAATACTCTGTCGAGCATGACGATATGCTTCCCGATTATGCTATTATCTATCCTCAATTTACTTATAGCAATCCCAAATACTTGACCGCCTGTACCGGTTTTGATGCTTTGGCACAAGCTATCGAAGCCTATTGGAATAAAAATGCCAACGAAGAATCGGACAAATATGCTGTTAAGGCAATTCAACTTTTATGGGATAATCTTCCGTTAGCGGTTAATACACCGACAGATGAAGCAAGAGATAATGTCTCAGAAGGTTCGTATTGGGCCGGTCGAGCCATCAATATAACCAAAACCACAGCTCCGCACGCTTTTTCCTATCCGTTTACCTGCTATTACGGTTATCCACATGGTCATGCTGTTGCATTGACATTCCCTTATTTTGCCGGATTAAACATAGAAAAAGGAAGTACTTTAGAAGTTAAATTTGAAGCATTGAATATTCGTAAAAATACAGATTGGTATTCACTCTTTGCTGAATACACTAAAGAAATAGGATTGATACACACAAAAGAGGTAGATTGGAATCTGATTTTGAAGAATGTCAATCTGAATAGGTTGAAAAATAATCCAGTGGAAGTGAAAGATGATTTTCAACTACTTAATAAGATAGTAAAAGAGATACATTGTAGAGAAACAACGCAAGACCTATTATAAACTTCAGAAGTACGGCTTGGTGTTGACCTATGAAGATATGGAAAAAGGCGAGTGGCACCAATTAATGCCCGACAGTGTTTGCGAAACTCTATACCCCAGCTATCCTTTCTATTTGGAGATGGCAGAGAAAGGAATCAAACCACCCTCGTTGAAAGAACTTCGCATGATGGTTATATTGAAGGATATTATGTGAGCATGAAATGTTAATTATTAATAGTTCATTATGATGTATCTATCAATTAAAAATGGTGTATTAAGTATAGATATGTCATCTTTTGAATGCTTAAATATAGTTATAGAATGAAAATTATTTCCATATTAAGAAGATTTCCATTTACTAATTTTTTGTATAAAAAATTTCATATAGAAGAGAGAGTTAGATTTTATCATGAGAGAAATCAAATGGCAGATTTTGCAAAGAAAGGAGATGGTGTTATTGAATATATTCATGCAGTACTGAAACAATCAGGAAACGATTTCTTTATTGATGCAGGTACTTTAATCGGTATTTATCGTGATGGTCAACTTCTTAAGCGTGATATGGATGTTGATATTGCAGTTAAAGTTAACGACCAAAAGGATGCTTTTAAAATTCGAAAATTACTCCAAGAAAACGGTTTTATCTTAAAAATTATGTTTAGAACTTCTAAAGATGGATTAATACAGGATGCTTTTGATTATAATGGGATAAGAGTGGATTTGTGTTACTTCAAGAGTTCAATTAAAAATGATTATTGTCATATTTTGTTTGACGATAACAAGATTGCTAAGATGACTTTCAGTAAAATAGAAGCAACAAAACTCTATAAATATAAAAATCAAAATGTATATATCCCGATGGATACAGAAAAATATCTAGAAGAGAGATATGGAAAAAAATGGCGTAAACCAGATCCATACTTTAAATATTGGAAAGCTCCTTGTGTTACGATTGAAGAAGGGAAGGGTATTTGTGAATTCAATAAATAATAATTTGCATATCATAAGTAATGACAAATAAAACTAGCCGAACTAAGAATGCATCACTTAATACAATGTGGGCAATGATAAGCCAAGGAGTAATAGTGCTTTTAGGTTTATTTTCACGTAAAATATTTCTTGATCATTTGGGAGCTGAATTGCTAGGTGTAAATAGTTTATTTACGGATGTACTTTTATTGTTTTCATTCGCAGATTTAGGTTTTGGTACTGCAATTATGTTTTCTATGTACCATCCAATAGCGCAGAATAATACAAATAAAATTCAGTCACTATTAGTGTTTTATAGAGAAGTGTATAATTATGTTATTGTAGCATTATTAGTAATTAGTTTGTTATTTATTCCCTTTTTATTTACAATAAACTCTACAATTAGTATTGGAAATTTGTTAATTTATTATTTGTTTTTCCAAGCTAATAATATCATTCAATATGTATGGGCGTATAGAGAATCTTATGTTGTTGCAACTCAAAACGAGCGTGTTTTGACTAAAATAAATATGTTTTTTTCTGTTTCAACAACTCTCTTGCTTATTATCGCTGTTATTCTTTATAGTAATTATTTGTTTTATCTTATTTTGACATTATTATTATGTATAGTAAAGAAGTTGTGGATTAATGCATATATAAAGAGAAGATATCCAATAACAATTATAGATAATGTTGAAAATATAACAAAGCATGAGAAGGAAGGTATAATTAAAAAATCAGTAGCACTATTAATTACTAAGGTTGGTAATTTGTTGATCAATCAAACTGATAGTCTTGTAGTTTCAACAATGATTAATGTTACACAATGGGGCTTTGCTTCTAATTATATAGTAATAAAAAAATCAATATTTACAATTACAGATAAGATATACTCAGGACTTCTTCCAAGCATGGGAAATCTTGTTGTGAGTAACGATAAAAAGCGAGAATTATCAGTTTTTTTAAAATATGACTTTCTTAATGCATGGATGCATACATTTTGTTTTGTTGCATTTACAACTTTAAGTACTCCATTTATTGCATTATTTTTTGGAAGCAATGTTGTCTTGCCTGATAGTTTTGTCTTTTTCTTTTTCTTAGCAGCTTTTGTAGATGGTCTAAGATCACCAGTATCTGTTTTACGTGAGGCAAGTGGAACCTACGAGGTTGACAAATGGTACACGATTATTGCAGCTATTGTAAATTTATTGGTTTCATTACCGTTAGCTCATTATATAGGTCTTGAGGGTGTTTTTCTTGGGACAATTTGTGCTATGCTAGTTTTACATATAAGCCGTACAATAATATTGTTGAGAAATAATAATTATAATATTACACCTATGCAATATTTATGGCTTATAACTAAACATATAGTTTTAGGAATTATATTTTTATTTATTACATATATTATTATTCTAATGATTAGTAGTCATATAGATAATGAATATGTTTCTTTTTTCATTAGTGGATTATTAGTAATAATTATACCTAATATTTTATGGATTACAATATATTGCAAGAATGAAAATCTTATACAATTATTTCAGATTATTAAATTAAAAATAAATGAATAAAGACTGTACTTTTCTTTTAAGCACCTATGATGCAGGAGAGGATCTTTGGGAAGGTTTTTTCAAAGCTCTTACTGTGCAATGGCCAGAAATGGATATGAAAATAGTTTTGAATACAGAAACTAAAAGTTATAAATATCCTGGATTAATAATTGAATCATACCAACCATCATTAAATAAGAAACAACCTTGGGCTGAAAGGCTTATTGATACATTGAAACATATTGATACAGAATATGTACTTATGTTTTTAGAAGATTTTTGGTTAGATAAACGTGTAGATGATATCTTTTTTAGAAAAACATTACAATGGATGAAAGAAAATCCAGATGTTGCAAATTTTTCATATTATCCATGTGCACCAGGACAGAATCTTCCAGATGGTAGATTTGAACGCTTTGAAAGAAGACCACAGCAATGTCTTTATAAATTCAATTGTCAGGTTGGTCTTTGGAGGACAAAGGAACTTATTAGTTTTTTGCGACCACATGAAAGTCCTTGGGATTGGGAAATTTATGGTTCTATAAGAGCTGGTAGAATTCAACAATACTTTTATAGCTTGAGGTGGATGGCTCCACTTGTATTTTCTTATACAGATAATACAATAGGTTGTATTGTTAGGAGAGGAAAATGGGTTAAAGAAAATGTATTACCACTTGCGGAAATGTATAATTTACATATAGATTATTCAAAAAGAGGATTTGAGGATTTCTCAGATTTTCAACCGAGAGAAATTAAATATGTCCCGTTATTAAAAAGAATAATGTCTGGAAACATAATATTAAAGATAAAAAATAAGTTAGAATTTAAATATCGTAAATGGCTTTCATTACGTTAAATAATACCACAATGAAGAATATTTTAATTATTGGTGCTCACTTTGATGATGCAGAATTGGGTGCTGGAGGAACTGCAGCAAAACTTGTTTCAGAAGGAAAAAAAGTTTATAAACTTACGCTTACTGATAATGCTACAAATTTTACTCATAAGGGAATCTCTGTAGATTATGATTCTTCTCGAAGTCAGAGTGGAAAAGCTTGTGAAGTATTAGGTATAAAAGAAATTACTGATTTTAAACCTGTAGAATGCTCAACTCTTGCTTATAACAAGGAAATTATGCAACGGGTTGAAAAAGTGATTTATGATTATAACATTGACACTGTATTCATACATTTTGGAACAGATATGAATCAAGATCATGTCGCTGCAAGTCAAATATGTATTACAGCAGCACGCCATTGTCAAAATATTTTGCAGTATCAAAGTAACGGCTATATTCTTGATAATGTATTCTATCCTACTTATTTTATTGATATCAGTAATTTTATTGAAATAAAGCGTCGTGCATTGGCATGTTATAGTAATGAACATGACCGATTTAACCGACTTTTCGAAACTAATGTAGAGCGAAATCGTATTTGGGGGTATGGAAATGAAGTTGAATATGCTGAAGGTTTCAAGATTTTAAAGTTTTTGCAGAAATAAAAATAGTCAAATAAAGTAAGATGAACCATCCAAAGATTTCAATTCTAATCCCTATATATGGAACTGAGGAGTATATTGAACAATGCTGTCATTCTTTGTTTAATCAAGATTATGACAATGTTGAATTTATATTTGTTAACGATTGTACGAAGGATAGATCTGTAGAGATTCTGAATGATACATTAAAAAAGTATCCACATAGATTAGCCCAGGTAAAAATAATAAATCATATTCATAATAAGGGATTAGGAGCTACTCGACTGACTGGATTACATAATTCTACAGGAGATTATGTTTGGTTTGTAGATAGTGACGATTATATTTCAGATAATGCCATATCATCTATTTCCAATATTATAACTAAAGGTAACTATGATCTTGTAACTTTTTCATACAATGAAGTTGATGGTGATATAATAAATAAAAAAACAATAGAACCTTTTTCTGTACAAGATTTATTAACAGATAGAGTTACACCATCTATTTGGAAAAATGTTGTAAAAAGATCACTCTTTTATGAATACAATATATTTCCAATTGAAGGTGTTGATTTTGCCGAAGATTTACATTTATTATATAGATTATTAATTGTTGCAAAGAATAGAAAGACACTGAAGGAACATTATCTCTATAACTACAATGTAGCGAATGTTTGTTCAATGATGCATAATGTTAATAAAGAGAGTATGTTAAGTAGATTAAAGGCATTAACAATAGTTTTTGAGTTTTACAAATCACAAAATAAATTGTATGGTGTGAAACCTTATTTTGCATTTCTTTTAGCAGATACTCTCCTTAAAATAGAAGATATTGACGATTCTATTCATAGGGAAAATAAAGAGATTATAAAATCGTTAGATAAGATTATATATTTGATAATTTCTATGTGTTTACAGAAAAAGTACAAATTTACTTTTCTTTTTGTTTATAGAAATATGCGATATGTGTTATCCCTCCAAAAACAAATACTAAAATAGGATTTGCTATCCTAATTAGAATCTTACAAGTATGGAATGTATCAAAGTAATAATTCTCTCTTTCTTAATTCTATTATGAATCCTAAAATATCAATAATTATTCCTGTTTATAATGTTGCTCCTTATATAGAATCCTGTCTTACCTCTGTGATGAATCAAATTTATGAAAATCTTGAGGTTGTTATTGTTGATGATAAAGGGACAGATGATAGTATGGAGATTGTTGATAAATTTTGTTTGAAAAATAATCTCGATTGGTTGATTATCAATCATAAGAGAAATAAAGGGTTGTCTGCGGCACGCAATACTGGAGTAGAATATTCTACTGGTGACTATTTGTTTTTTTTAGATAGTGACGATGAATTACCTTTAGATGCTATGCAACATTTTGTGGATTATCTAAATAAATTTGGTAATTCAGACTTTTGTATAGGTAATTATATAGTAGATGGAAATTTTAATTTCAAATCTTTACCATCTTTGAATATTGTAGAGACAAAGGACAATATATTAAATTCGTATATACGTGGCGAATGGTATATGATGGCTTGTGGAAAGTTAATTAATCGTGATTTTTTCATTCATAATAATTTGTGGTTTGCCGTTGGACGATTACATGAAGATGAATTATTTTCTTTTTCTTTAGCATTATCAGCTTCGAAAATGATAATAATAAAAGAGCATGTTTATAAATATATCATTCGTGAAAGTTCTATTACAGTAGCGAAGAAAGATAAGAATTATATTGATATGTTCTGGATGATTGAGCAGAAGATAAAATTGTTTCAACAGTATAACTATAGATTTAATGATATTTCATTTGAATCATATATTGTAGCAATTTTGTTTCAATTTTCTTTGGTTATAGCAAATTCCAACCTTTCTTCAATCAAACAAAAGGTATTTATGAAATGGGTAAAAGAACAATCTTCGGTATTGAATTTTAATAAAATGACATTAAAAGCAAAAATAAAACAATGTTTGATTAAACTACCTTATCCTTGTCTTAATAGATTATTTTTAATAATTCAATATAGATAATGCGAGTAATTATAAAATCTGCTAAAGAATGAAAGTTTCTATTATAGTTCCTTGTTATAATTCATCCAAATATATTGCAGAAACGTTGGATACAGTTTTATTACAAACTTATCAAGATTGGGAATGCATAGTAATTAATGATGGCTCTATTGATAATACTGAGGAAATAATTAAAACTTATGTATTAAGGGATAATCGTATAAAATATATTTATCAAGAAAATCAAGGAGTTTGTCTTGCCAGAAATAGAGCTATATGTGAATCAAAAGGTGAATACATTTTATGTTTAGACGCAGATGATAAAATATCTTCAAAATATATAGAATTGTGTGTGAATGAATTGAATAGAGATGAAAATGTGACTTTAGTTACTACAAACTATCAGTATTTTGGGAAACTACATCATAAAGTTGTATTAGAACCTTATTCTATTGAAGTTTTGATGGGACATAATTTATTTATTAATTGTTCAATGTTCCGTAAAAGAGATTTTGATAAAGTAGGTGGGTTTAATACAAATATGAAATGTGGATTAGAAGATTGGGACTTTTGGTTAAGCATTTTATCGAATGGTGGGAGAGTGAAATATTTGGATGGATTTCATTTTTTTTATAGAATAAAAAATAAAAAAGAGTCTCGTAATTTATCTGTTGCATTAGAAAATTATGATATGTTGAGAAAACAAATTTGGGAAAACCATAAGGACTTATACTCTACTGTTTATTCGTCACCACTTCATTCACTAGAATATATACAAATTTATTATTCGAAAGAATATAATTTAGGAAGAATACTACTTAAACCATTTAGATGGATTATAAAAAGAGTGTAGAATCTGAATTTAAACTTTAATAAATATGTCACTAATTAGAAGTGATTCATTGAAATTAAAGATTTCCCATAAAGCTTTTAATCTATTATTGTTTGTAGAACTTGGATTATTTTTTTTTCTTCAAATTTTGGGAGAAAGATATTTGTTGTGGGGAATTGATTATAGATATGTATTATGCTTTTTATGTATCTCGTTTGTTTCATTGAGCAAAATTATATATGATTTGTTTAGTAAAGAAGCTACTATTCTTACACCAACAGCATTATTTTCTATATTTATTTTACTTTTTGGATTTAGCTTTTTACCTATAAATGAATCCAATGTACAATTGAATACATTCTCTATTTTTATATTATTTATTTCAATGACATGCTTCTTATGTGGAATTCATATAGGAAAACATTCAAAACGAATATATTCTTTCTTTTCTTATTATAAGTATGGTATATTCTTTTTGAAAGGTTTGTCGTGGTTAGCATTGTGTGTTTTTCTCATGGAATGCATGATGATAGGATATATTCCAATATTAAATATTTTTACAAATAATGTTTATGGTGAATCTAATGAAAATGCGCTTCCATTGCTTCACTATTTTGTACAATTAGCAAATGTAATACCTATATGGTTTTATATATTATATAAAGAATCTGTTATATCTAAAGAAACAGTTAAAAAATATGTTTTTTTAGCATTGTTTATAGCCATAAATTCTTTAAGTAGACAAGGATGGTTATTATCTATATTATGTTTTGGAATAGCTTATAACTTTTATAATGTTGTAAGTAGGAGGAAAATTATTATTACTGCAATCTTCTTTTTGTTATTATTCGGAATTATAGGAGCAATTAGATATATGGCTATTGTTACAAGTGGACTTAGTGAATTAGAGTATTTACAGGCATATGCTGGAACAAATTATGATACTAATATGATAGAAACATATTTGGGACTATATTCTACCAATAATTTTACCACTTTTGACAAATTTCTTAATAGTGCACATCAAGAAGGGTATTATGCATTTGGTGCATATTTGTTGAGACCATTATATTCTGTTACATTTTTAAATAAATTTGATTTTTTTGCTATAAATAGAAAATATGATTCTTTAATGGCTTTAGGAACTTATGCGATTGAACCATATTTAGATTTTGGTATTATTGGAGTTTTTGTTGTGAATATTTTGTATGGATATATTGCTGGATATTCTTATAGAAATTACAAATTAAAGAAGTATAAGTGGATTATGCCATGGAGTATAATGGCATATTGTATTATAATGTCTTCATTTACGAATTATTATAATACACTTTTTATATGGCTGATATTTATTTTTAATTTTCTTATATTATCAGCAAAAAAAACTCATATCTCAAATATAAGATAGGAAGAAAATATAACCATCATTATTAGAGAAAATAGATTGCTGATTTTAATAATATTGTAGATTTTCTTAATGAGATTATGTGCTGTAATTGTTGTATACGGACAACATTATTATAATACGAATAGTTTTAAATCATTGGAAAAAATTATTACTACAGGTTTGATAGAACTTTCTGTAATAATATATGATAATAGTACTTGCCGAGAATCTTTTGATAGTGTACATAAATTAATAGATGTTGAATATGTACATGATTGTCGTAATATAGGTGTAGTACCTGCTTATCAATATGCTGTTAAATATTGTCAACTAAATAATATATCATGGTTGCTTAGACTTGATCAAGACTCATTATTTGATAAAGAATTAATAGAATATTTTCTAGCAATTGATAAAAGTAATAATCTCTTAGCAATTGTACCTAAGATATTAAGTAACAACTTACTAGTTTCACCTTCATATCATCATTTGGGTGGTAGATATACACCTATCGAAATAGATAAATCCGGAATTGTAATATCAGGTATTACATTTATTAATTCCATGTCTTTTATAAACGTTAGTAGTAATATTATAACATCTATTTTAGAAAAGCAGAAGTTTATGTTAGATTTAAGTGACCATGAATTGGCTTTGGCTCTACCTAATAATTCTATTTATGTAATGGATTGCTTTGTTTCACATTCACTTTCTATTACAGAAGATAAATATATTCCTATAAGTCGATATAAGTTGATATTAGAAAATGAAATACAAATGATTAAGCAAAGAGAAGGAGTGCTTGGTAGTATAATATATAAGTTACGTTTGATTATTAGAACTTTAAAATTTGTTTATAGGGGATCATTTAAATTAGCACTACTAACTGTAAAATCGATTATAAGTTGATATTATCAAGAATATATTTCACTTTTATATATTGTTATTTTTTTTAATATAATTAGTATGGGGAATCCTTTAGTAAGCATTATAATTTTAAATTGGAATAGTATTCCTTTCGTATTTGAATGTTTGGAGTCTGTATATAATCAAGATTATAAAAATATAGAAGTGATATTTGTTGATAATAATTCATCAGATACTTCTTTAAGTGATTGTAAAATAAAATATCCTAGTATTACTTTTGTTGAAAATAAGGAAAATGTTGGCTTTGCAGCAGGTATGAATTCCGGAATTCCTTTTGTGAAGGGAAAATATTGTCTCTTTCTGAATACAGATGTTTATTTAGCTAACAATTATTTGACAGAAACAGTAAAGTTATTAGAGAACAATCCAGAGGTAAGTTGTACAGCTGGTTATGAATATAAGTGGAAATATCCATATTTTACGGATAAATCTGTTGGACATGGCTCTTTTGGTATCGCTATGCATTTGAGAATTGTTGATACAGAATCAAAATCTCAATATGTTTTTGGTGTATCAGGTAGTTTTCCTGTTTTTAGAGTAGAAACAATTAATCAGATAATAAATATTAGAGGTTTTTTCTTTGATGAAATGTTTGGTACTGGTTGGGAAGATACAGAGCTTCGATTTTTGTTTATTTTACTTGACAAGAAAACAATGTTGTGCAAAAACACTAAAGCTTGGCATATAGGTTCTGCAGCAGATAATGGAAACATAGGCATTTTTGAAAAAAATATTAATTATCAAAAACGTATATATAGGAATCGATTTTATATTATTGAAAAATTTATTAAAGGAAACTTTAGGATATGGCCTATCTATTTATATATAATGAATATCGCCATTTATTTATATATATATATGTTCAAAAAGAAATCCATAAAAGCATTGAAAGAAGCTAGAGAAGAATTTAAAGAAAATAGGATGTATGTTATAGCACAGAGACGTCATATCCAAAAATACATTGTATGCTCTCCAAGTGAATTGTTAAAATATGTTGTTTCTATATAGTAAGTTCAAACTATAAATAAATCATGTCCATATTTAAAGACAAAGTCTTATTGATTACCGGCGGCACAGGTTCGTTCGGTAATGCGGTGTTACGCCGCTTCCTTGACAGCGACATCAAGGAGATTCGTATATTCAGTCGCGACGAGAAGAAACAGGATGATATGCGCCACGCTTTACAGAATCCGAAAGTGAAGTTCTACATCGGTAACGTGCGCAACCGTGAATCGGTGGATGTAGCGATGCGGGGAGTAGATTATGTGTTTGCCGCTGCAGCCTTGAAGCAGGTGCCCAGCTGTGAGTTCTTCCCCATGGAGGCAACCCTGACGAATGTGATAGGTACCGGCAATGTATTGGCATCGGCCATTGAACACGGAGTGAAGAACGTAGTGGTGCTTTCTACCGACAAAGCAGCCTATCCCATCAACGCCATGGGTATCAGCAAGGCACTGATGGAGAAAGTGGCCATAGCCAAAGGCCGTGAATTGGGAGAGAATGCCCCAACCACTATTTGCTGCACCCGTTACGGTAATGTGATGGCCAGTCGAGGTTCGGTAATCCCCTTGTGGGTAGAACAGATGATGCAGGGTAAGCCCATCACTATCACCGACCCGAATATGACACGCTTCATGATGACATTGGACGATGCGGTGGATTTGGTAATCTATGCCTTTACACACGGCCATAACGGTGACCTGTTTGTGCAGAAAGCACCGGCTGCCACACTGGATGTGTTGGCAGAAGCCCTGAAGCGAATCTACAGCAAGGTGGATGCCAAGTATGGTGAAACGGAGGTGAAGGTGATAGGTACCCGTCATGGTGAAAAACTCTATGAGACCTTGGTGACCCGTGAGGAGATGGCTAAGGCCATTGATATGGGTAACTACTATCGCATTCCTTGCGACAACCGCGACTTGAACTATGACAAGTTCTTCAGCGAAGGGAATGAAGAGGTGTCTGTCATCGAGGATTACCACAGCCATAACACCGCCCGACTGGATGTGGAGGGCATGAAAGAACAACTGATGCGCTTACGCTTCATTCAAGAAGACCTTGGCCTTCTGCCTCGTGCCAAGGCTCGCGACATTCGCAGCGAGTAATGAATTGAAAGAGATTATTTATTTCTTACAGAAAAGAAAATAGGTACGTTTGATTGTTTATTGATTGGAAAACTGTATCTTTGTAGCGAAATAGACATTTGATAAACAAATTTGTTATGGGAAACTTACACAGAAATTTTAAATCGAAAGAAGAAATTCAAGCAGATTTGGAAAAACGTTTCGATTATTTATCCATGGAAGAGCGTAATAAGCTTATCTATGGAAATGACTTTGTGGAGGTTCCTGAACAAGAACTGAACAGACTTCGTGTTGATGTATATCCTTACTTGATAATGTAAGCAGATGCTTCCAGATTTATTTCATTACAATTATCGTTTTGTTCAAAGGGTGGACAATCCTCTGAAAGATGATTTCTTGAAATATAAGTTACTTTACTCCTTTAAATCTCCGAAATCTCGTCAATGGTATTGGGTTTGGGTGGAAGTCTATGAACGTGATTTCTATGCAGTGAAATTTCATTTGAAAGCGCATCGTGATAGTGAATATAAGTATAGTTTGATGACGGGTTATAATGAAGCGCGTCCGGTAATTAATACTTGCATTGCTATTATGTATGAAATTGCAAATGTTAATCCTCATGCCTCTTTTGGATTTATAGGAGCCAATATGGAAACTGAAAGTGAGACAAATACGAAGCGTTTCAGAGTGTATAGTCGTTTTATGGCATCTTATTTCTCTCAACAGATATTCAAACATTTCGTTGTTTTTAGCAAGAGTGCATACATACTTGTCAGACAGGCAGAACTTAAACTTCATCCGGATTTGTTGGATGACATAAATACTAAGTTCAAGCAACTATATCCGTATTTCGAATAATCTTCCTCTCTTTTCTGTAATCAATCAGAAACTGTTTTATGAAAATATTAGTGACCGGCGCCCGTGGGTTTGTCGGCAAGAACTTGTGTAGCCAACTGAAGAATATTCGGGATGGCAAGGCACGCAATTATTCGGTTACTGTGAGTGCCGTTTATGAGTTTGACATTGACAGTACCTCTGAAGAACTGGAGCTGTATTGTCGAGAGGCCGATTTCGTATTTAACTTAGCCGGCGTGAACCGTCCCAAGGAACAGAGCGAATTTATGCAAGGCAACTTCGGATTTGCTTCTACCTTGCTCGACACCTTGAAGAAATACGGTAACCGTTGCCCAGTGATGATTTCCAGCTCCATTCAAGCCTCTTTGGATAACCCCTATGGCGAAAGCAAAAGGGCAGGAGAGAAATTGCTGTTTGACTATGGCAAGGAAACAGGAGCAAGAGTACTGGTCTATCGTTTCCCGAATTTGTTTGGTAAGTGGTGCCGTCCCAATTATAACAGTGCCATTGCCACCTTTTGCCACAACATAGCCAACGACCTCCCCATACAGGTAAATGACCCCAATGTGGTGATGAACTTGGTCTATATAGACGATGTGGTGGAAGAACTGATTGTTGCACTGAGCGGAGGGGAACACCGCAAAGGTGAATATTGCGAGGTGCCCACTGTACATACCATTACCTTGGGTGGTATTGTAGAACTGCTCCAAGAGTTTAGACAACAACCACAGACGTTGGTGATTCCGGAAATTCCCGACCACTCATTTGCCAAGAAACTCTATAGTACTTACCTCAGCTACCTGCCCAAAGAGAAAGCCATCTTCCCACTGAAGATGAACATTGACGAGCGAGGCTCATTCACCGAACTGCTGAAAACCCAAAACAGTGGCCAAGTAAGCATCAACATCTCCAAACCGGGAATCACCAAGGGAGAACATTGGCACCATAGCAAATGGGAGTTCTTTATGGTAGTATCCGGCAGGGGATTGATACAACAACGGCGGATAGGAAGCGATGAAGTGCTGAACTACGAAGTGAGCGGCGAGAAGATAGAAGCTGTACACATGCTTCCCGGTTATACCCATAATATCATTAACTTGAGCGATACGGAAAACTTAGTGACGGTGATGTGGGCCAATGAAAGCTTTGACCCAAACCGTCCCGATACATTCTTTGAGAAAGTGGAATGCATAAAATAAAAAATGAAAACGAATGAATGCAACAGAAATGAATACATCCTTTAAGAATAACGGTAAACTGAAACTGCTGATTATCGTAGGTACCAGACCGGAGATTATCCGCTTGGCAGCCGTCATCAATAAATGTCGCAAGTATTTCGACACTGTATTGGCCCATACCGGTCAGAATTATGACTACAACCTGAATGGTGTCTTCTTCAAAGACCTGAAATTAGCAGATCCGGAAGTCTATTTGGATGCTGTGGGCGATGACTTAGGAGCTACGATGGGTAACATCATCGACAAGAGTTACAAGCTGATGGTACAACTCAAGCCCGATGCCGTATTGGTATTGGGTGATACCAACTCCTGCCTGAGCGTCATCGGTGCCAAACGCCTGCATATCCCCATCTTCCACATGGAAGCCGGTAACCGCTGTTTCGATGAATGTCTGCCCGAAGAGACTAACCGCCGAATTGTAGATATCATCAGCGATGTGAACATTTGCTACAGCGAACATGCAAGAAGATACCTCAATGCCAGCAGCGTAGCCCCACAACGTACTTATGTCAGCGGTTCCCCTATGGCAGAGGTTCTGCATGAGAATTTGGCAGAAATAGAAGCCAGTGACATACACCAACGCTTGGGCTTGGAGAAAGGCAAATACATCCTCCTCTCTGCTCACAGAGAAGAGAACATCGATACCGAAAAGAACTTCACATCCCTCTTCACAGCCATCAATAAAATGGCAGAGAAGTACGACATGCCCATTCTTTATAGCTGTCACCCTAGAAGCCGTAACCGACTCAATGCCAGTGGCTTTCAATTGGATGGACGAGTTATTCAACACGAACCCCTCGGCTTCCACGATTACAACTGCTTGCAGATGAATGCCTTTGCTGTTGTATCAGACTCCGGTACACTACCAGAAGAAAGTTCCTTCTTCACCAGCGTAGGTCATCCTTTTCCGGCAGTCTGCATTCGCACCAGTACCGAACGTCCAGAGGCATTGGATAAAGGCTGTTTTGTATTGGCCGGCATCAACGAACACGACCTGTTGCAGGCCGTAGATACCGCTGTAGAGATGAATCGTGAAGGCGACCACGGTCTGCCTGTTCCCAACTATGTGGATGAAAATGTATCGACCAAGGTGGTAAAGCTGATTCAGAGCTATACAGGTGTAGTAAACAAGATGGTTTGGAGAAAAGAGTAAGTTGGGAGATGAAGAAAATATGGATGATTACTGAAATATATTATCCTGTAAAAACGTCAACAGGGTATTATATGACGGAAATTGCGGAGTATTTGGCTTCTAAAGATATAGAGGTTCATGTAATTACTACCAACTCCATTTATCAAGAGGGAGAAGAAAATATTTCTCCTTTATATGAGAAGTTTAATGGAGTTCACATCCATAGAATTAAAGCATCTAATCTTAATAAAAATGCTTTTATTAAACGCTTATTTCGTTTATTGTTTAACTCGTATAAGTTGTATAGAAAAGCCGGTGAATTAATTAGTGATAATGAGTCGTTGTTGACTGTTACAAATCCGGCTTTCATATTGTTATTACTGAAAAGAATTGTTTCTCGTAAATCATTGAATTATTACGTCTTAGTGCATGATGTCTTTCCTGAAAATCTTGTAGCAATCAAGAAACTATCTTCGGATTCTTGTGTATATAAATTCTTGAAAACTCTTTTTGATAGTGCCTATAAAAAAGCGAATGTATGTATTTCAATAGGTAGGGATATGGCTACTATATTGCAAAATAAAATAGGAAGAGAAAATAAGATAGTCACTATACCTATATGGTCTCAAAATGAGGAAGTTTTCCCAATCTCAAAAAAAGATACTCAAACTTATAAAGAGTTGAATCTTTCAAAGTTCATATTTCAGTTTGCGGGAAATATGGGGCATGCACAAGGATTAGATAATATACTTAAAGCCATTGATTTAATTGATAATAAAGAGGTGAGATTCCTGTTTATTGGTGGTGGAGCTAAAGCTGATGAAATACGTAATTATGCAGAAAAGAATGAGAATGTTGTTTCTATCGGATTTCAAGATCGTAGTAAACAGAATGATTTCTTGAATGCATGTGATGTAGCTATTGTAACTTTAAGTGATGGTATGTATGGATTGGGAGTGCCTTCCAAATCGTATAATATCATGGCTGCCGGAAAACCTATTCTTTATATTGGTGAGGAAAACTCTGAAATAGCTCTTTGTATCAAGGAGTATAATTTGGGGTGGGTAGTTGAACCTAATAATCCGGATGCGTTGAAAAAACAGATAGAATCTATATATGTGCAACGAAATGATCTGGATGAAATTAAGAGAAATGCAAGATATGTTGCAGAAAAAGTGTTTGCGAAGAAGATTGTTTTGGAGAAGTATTATGAATTATTCAATAATTAAATAATGGCTAATCTACTATTTACCGGTGCATCCGGTTTTTTAGGGTATAACATCAAACCTATTTTATATAAGGAGTATGAGGTAATTCATACGTTGGGGTTGACTACGGATGATGATATTCGGGTGAACCTGGCTAAGGAGGTGCCGCCCATCAATACGCATTATGAGGTGGTGCTACATGCTTGCGGAAAGGCACACAGTGTGCCACGTACTGCTGCGGAGGAGAAGGTGTTTTATGATGTGAACTTAGAGGGGACTCGTAATTTATGCCAAGCATTGGAAAAGGTGGGTACGCCCAGGGCATTGATATTTATCTCTACTGTGGCAGTGTATGGGTGTGAAACCGGAGAGTTGATTACGGAGGAGCATCCTTTGAATGGGGAGTCGCCTTATGCTCGGAGTAAACGATTGGCGGAGGAGTTCTTGACAAGGTGGTGCAGGGAGCATAATGTGATACTTGGTATTCTCAGACCATCGCTGTTGGCAGGGAAAAATGCTCCGGGTAACTTGGGGGCTATGGTGAATGGCATCAGAAAGGGTTTTTACCTGAATATTGCGGGTGGAAAGGTGCGCAAGAGTGTGTTGATGGCTGAGGATATTGCTCGCTTGATTCCGCTTATTGCTGATAAGGGGGGCGTTTATAATGTGTGTGATACCAATCAACCTACTTTTGGTGAAATTGCTGCTTCTGTTGCAAGGCAATTGGGGAAGCGTGAACCGATCTCTATTCCGTATTGGATGGCGTGGTGTATGGCTAAGGTGGGGGATTTGCTGGGCGCAAAGGCTCCTATCAATAGTTATAAGTTGACAAAGATGACGGAGTCGCTGACATTCTCTAACGAAAAGGCTCGGAGGGAGTTGGGATGGGAACCGTTGGATGTGCTTGAAAATTATAAAATATAACTCATGTATTATCTACTTATCTTTGCTCTGCTGTTGTTAGCGGAGCTTTTTTATTTCCGTGTTGCCGATCGTTGTAACATTATAGATAAGCCTAACGAGCGTAGCAGCCATAGCCGAATAACGTTGCGGGGTGGGGGTATTATCTTTTACTTCGGTGCATTGGCTTATTTCTTGGCAAACGGTTTTGGTTATCCGTGGTTTATCCTGGCATTGACGTTGGTGTCTGTCATTAGCTTTTGGGACGATGTGCGTCCTACTTCACAGGGAATACGCTTGTTGTTTCACTTTTCGGCGATGGGATTGATGTTCTACCAATGGGGTTTGTTCGGTCTCTCTTGGTGGTGGATAGTGCCGGCATTGATAGTTTGTACGGGTATTATCAATGCATATAACTTTATGGATGGCATTAATGGGATAACTGGCGGTTACTCGTTGGTGATTCTGTTGGCTTTGTCTTATGTGAACGATGTGGTTATAACGTTTGTGGAACCTCGTTTTATCTATACGATGATTTTGTCGGTGTTGGTGTTTTGCTTGTTTAACTTCCGCACGAAGGCGAAGTGTTTTGCGGGAGATGTGGGCAGTGTGAGCATTGCGTTTGTGCTTTTGTTTCTGATAGGTAGTTTGATTATCTTGACGGAGGATTTCAGCTGGATTGTGTTGTTGGTGGTGTATGGTGTGGATAGTGTGCTGACGATTGTTCATCGGATAATGCTTCATGAGAACATCGGCTTGCCCCACCGTAAACACATGTATCAGTTGATGGCTAATGAGTTGAAGTGGAAGCATGTTTGGGTGAGTGGTATTTATATGTTTGTGCAGGGTTTAATTGTTGTGGGGTACCTTTGTTGCCGTGCATACGGTTATTGGTATCTGTTGGCCGCTATTGTGTTGTTGAGTGGCGTCTATGTATGGTTTATGAAGCGTTTCTATCATTTGCATGAGAAACGGTGAATGTAATATCAGGTAGTAATAATTGAAAAAGGCACCCAAACGGGTGCCTTTTTTTATTTCAATACGCCGAGTTCTTTGCCTACTTTGATGAAAGCGTCGATACACTTGTCGAGGTGGTGGCGTTCGTGACCGGCAGAGATTTGCACACGGATGCGGGCTTGGTCTTTGGGAACTACCGGGTAGTAGAAGCCGGTGACGTAGATGCCTTCTTCCTGCATGCGGGCGGCATAGATTTGTGACAGCTTGGCGTCGTAGAGCATCACAGCACAAATGGCACTTTGGGTGGGCTTGATGTCGAAGCCGGCTGCAGTCATGCGGTCGCGGAAGTAGTTGACGTTTTCGACGAGCTTGTCGTGAAGGGCGTTGCTTTCCTTGAGCATCTTGAATACTTCGATGCTGGCACCGATAACGGCGGGAGCTACGGAGTTGGAGAAGAGGTAGGGACGGCTACGTTGACGAAGCAGGTCGATGATTTCTTTCTTACCGGTGGTGAATCCACCCATTGCACCGCCAAAGGCTTTGCCAAGGGTGCCGGTGTAGATGTCAACACGGTCGTAGGTGTTGTAGAGTTCGCTGACGCCATGGCCGGTGGGGCCTACTACACCTGCCGAGTGAGATTCATCGACCATAACCAAGGCGTCGTATTTCTCGGCCAAGTCGCAAATCTTATCCATGGGGGCTACGTTGCCATCCATAGAGAAGACACCGTCGGTAACGATGATGCGGAAGCGTTGAGCTTGGGCTTCTTGCAGGCATTTCTCTAATTCGGCCATGTCGGCATTGGCATAGCGGTAGCGCTTGGCCTTGCAGAGGCGTACGCCGTCGATGATGGAGGCGTGGTTGAGGGCGTCGCTGATGATGGCGTCTTCGTCGGTGAAGAGAGGCTCGAACACACCGCCGTTGGCGTCGAAGCAGGCCGCATAGAGAATGGTGTCTTCGGTGTGGAAGTAGTCGCTGATGGCGGCTTCTAACTGCTTATGGATGTCTTGCGTACCGCAGATGAAACGAACTGAGGACATGCCATAACCGCGGCTATCCATCATTGCTTGGGCTGCCTTGATGAGGCGAGGATGATTGGAAAGACCTAAGTAGTTGTTGGCACAGAAGTTGAGCACTTCGTTTCCTTGGACAGCGATGGCTGCCTGTTGTGGGCTTTCAATGAGGCGTTCTTGTTTGTAAAGACCGGCCTCTTTTATCTCGGCAAGGGTTTTGCAGAGATGTTCTTGCATTTTACCGTACATGTAATTCTTTATTTGACGATTTACTATTAACTGTTTGCAACTATAATTGTAGCTTTTCTGCAAAGGACATCATTTTTCTTGAAATAAACAATAAGAAACTCATAGAATTTTGAAAAAAAAGTCATTACCTTTGTAGCTAATTTATAATAGGTGTTGATATACATTATTTATATATGAAGAATATTTTGGTTATTGGAGCTACCGGACAGATTGGTTCGGAACTCACAGTGGAACTGCGTAAGCGTTATGGTGACGATCATGTGATTTGTGGATATATCCCCAGTGCCATGCCTCAGGGGGTATTGAAGGCCAGTGGCCCATCGGCTATTGCGGATGTGACAGACCGTCAGTCTATCGAGGTGATTTGCCGTCAGTTTAAGATTGATACTATTTATAACCTGGCTGCTTTGTTGTCGGTGGTGGCTGAGAGCCGTCCAGCCATGGCTTGGAAGATTGGTATAGATGGTTTGTGGAATGTGTTGGAGGTGGCACGCGAATATAATTGTGCCGTGTTTACACCGAGTTCTATTGGTTCATTTGGAGAAGCTACACCGAGAGACAATACACCGCAAGATACCATTCAACGGCCACGTACCATGTATGGGGTAACTAAAGTGACTACCGAATTGCTGAGCGATTATTATTATACAAGGTATGGGGTGGATACTCGTTCGGTGCGTTTTCCGGGTATTATTTCGAACGTGACTCCTCCGGGGGGAGGTACAACCGACTATGCGGTGGATATTTTCTACTCGGCGGTGAAAGGCGAAAAGTTTGTTTGCCCGGTAAAGGCCGGTACTTATATGGATATGATGTATATGCCGGATGCCATTAATGCGGCTATTTCGCTGATGGAAGCTGCTCCTGCCCGGTTGAAGCATCGGAATGCATTTAATATTACTTCGATGAGTTTCGACCCGGAGGGTATTTATCAGGAAATTAAGAAACATGTGCCTGATTTTGAAATGGAGTATGTGATTGACCCGTTGAAGCAGTCTATTGCAGATAGCTGGCCAAATAGCCTCGATGATTCGTGCGCCAGAAATGAGTGGGATTGGAAACCACAATTCAACTTGGAAACCATGACGGTGGATATGTTGGAAAAACTGAAAGTGAAGCTGAATAAATAAGATTCCGAAATGTATAAATGGTGTTTAGGGATGGGAATGTTGTTGCTCCTTATTGCTTGTGGCAATAAGGAGCAACAGAAATTTATTCCTGTTGCTGATACCATTGTGACGGTACAAGCGGATACGATGGAGCTGCTGACTGACTCGATGCAGTTGGCCGAAATCATGAAGGAAAAACCACGAGTACAGGTGGGCAACGAACTGTTTGAGGATTTTATTTTTAATTATGCTGCAGACGAGGAGTTGCAACTGAAACGTACCAAATTTCCGTTGTCATACTATGAACCTGACACGGTATTACGCATCGAGAAAGAGATGTGGAAACATGACCATCTTTTTACACAAGAGCATCATTACACGTTGTTGTTCGATACAGAGGAGGATATGGAAATGGTGGGGGATACAGCTCTGAACTCGGTACAGGTGGAGTGGTTTTATCTGGCAACAAAGATGGTGAAACGTTATTATTTCCAACGGACGGAGGGAAAGTGGATATTGGAGGCTATTAATTTGAGGAAGATGCAGAGTGAAGAGGAAAATGAGGACTTTATTGATTTCTATGCGATTTTTTCGGTAGATAGTCTTTATCAAGAAGAGCATATTGCCGACCCGTTGCAATTCATAACGATTGATCCGGAGGATGAGTTTGCTATTTTGGAGACTACCTTGGATGCTAGCCAATGGCCGGCTTATCGCTATTTATTGCCAACTGAGCGTTTGTCGAACATTAGTTACGGGCAACGGAATAGGGATGACGCAAAAACAAAAATATTGAAGGTGAATGGTATTGATAACGGTTATCACAACCTGTTTTATTTTCGTAAGAAAGGAGATGGTTGGGAGCTATATCGCTATGAGGATACCAGTACTTAGGTGAAAGAAGTATGAAATTACGTGTTTTGGGAAGTGGTACATCGACCGGTGTGCCGGAAATAGGTTGCACTTGTGAGGTGTGTACGTCGATTGATAAACGGGATAGCCGCTTGCGTACATCGGCTTTGTTGGATACCGGAAAGGAACGCATCTTATTGGATTGCGGGCCTGATTTCAGAGAGCAGATGTTGCGTGTGGGGACTTTGCAACGGATTGATGCAGTGTTGATTAGTCACGAGCATTACGACCATGTGGGGGGATTGGATGATTTGCGACCCTTTTGCCGTTTTGGAGAGATTCCTATCTATGCTGATGATTATGCCGTTACTCATTTGAGAGAAAGAATGCCTTATTGTTTTGTGCAACATTCGTATCCGGGAATTCCTCGAATCTTTTTGGAAGAAGCTCGTCCCGGAGTTCCTTTTTATATTGGAGAAACAGAAGTGATGCCATTGCGGGTGATGCATGGTAAATTGCCTATATTAGGATATAGGATTGCCGGAAAGGTGGGCTATGTGACAGATATGCTGACTATGCCGGAAGAGTCGTATGAATTGCTAAAAGGGGTGGAGGTGTTGCTGTTGAATGCCCTAAGGCACGAACCGCATCCTACTCATCAGACGGTGGAGGAGGCTTTGAAAGTAGCTGCACGTATCGGTGCTAAGAATACTTATTTCATCCATATGAGTCACCATGTGGGGTTGCATGCGGAGATAGAAAAGGGATTACCGTCTCATATTCATTTTGCTTTTGATGAAGAAGAATTGAGTTTTTGAAACTTTTTTAAACATTTATTTTGAATTATCAGTAAAAGTGTTTATTTTTGCCAAAAATAATAAAATAAACGCTTATGAAAACCCATATTCACATACGGATAATTGCGATTGTGATAGCCATATTGTTGGTGTGTATGGGGCTTGCGCTTTATTCGTTCTGGCAGCTGAATGCAAAAGAGCAGAAAGGTGAATTTGATTTATATACTTTGGTTCCGCAAAATACATTTTTGGTGGTGGAGACTGCCCGTATGCCTGAATTGCTGGATGAGATTAATTCACTGGATTGTAGTAGAAATGGTCACTTCCTAAATTTTTCTGAGTTATTCAATTCATTGAAGGTTTATTTAAATTCGATGCTTGATGAAGTACCTCATGGATTGAGCCATGAAATGAATAGGATGTTATTGAGTTTTCACGAACCGAATACATCTTTCGACCAGGTGTTATATTGGGGATTGGGTGATGAGGATAATGAGTTGGTTGAGGAATTTATCAATCAATATTATGTGACAGATGATTGGTGGAAAGAATTTGAATATAGAGGGGAGGAAGGACGTATCTATCCAATAGATAACCAGCATTTCTTGGTGGTTTGGATGAATGAGGATTTCTTGGTTGCCAGTTTTCAGAAGCGACTGGTAGAGCAGGTGATTGATGCTTGGAAAGATAATGCTTCGTTGGCAAAGACTGAATCGTTTAAAAAAATACATGCTAAAAAAACTACTCTCCCCATGGCTACGGCTTATGTGGATATGCAAAAAATTGAGATGGGGAGCGGTGATGATTTAATCCCGTTGGGAGTGAATTTTGGGGAATGGGCGGAGTTTGATTTGGCTTTCGATGGTAGTTCCATATTTTGTTCAGGCATAACCCAAGCTGTGGATTCTACCTATGCTTTTGTTTCAACATTGTTGGAGCAACCTGTATTGCAAACTTTTCCGGGAAATCGTTTGCCGCTTACTACGTTTTTCTTTGATACTTGGGCTTTGACGAGAGGAATGACTACTTTTGTATTGGCTTCGCAGGGGGTGAAAACAATGGGGGATGTGGATTCGAAATGGTCGGATTTCTTAAACAACTGTGCGCAAGGCGAAGTGCTAAAAACTTTGTTTCATGTTCAAGATAGTTCGCAACAGAAGAGTTGTGGCGTGTTGAGTGTGTTGTTGGCTGATGAACAGTATGCAAAACGTGCTTTAAATAGGATGTGGAAGCCGTGTAGTACTAACTATGTAGCTTCGGAATTGGTGTATGAGTTGCCATCGGGGTTGTTAATGTCGTATTTGGTAGGAGGGATAGAAAATGACCAACCTATTTATGCTATGTTTTATCAGGGATATTTGTTGTTAGCTGCTGAAGTATTTAGTTTGCAACAATATGTCAAGGCTTTAAATGGAGGGAATGTGTTGGAGAAACTGCCTGCTTACGGGCAGCGAATAGCCGGATTGGCTACAGAGTATAATTTCTTGTTGATGGTGGATATGGAGAAGATTTTATCCAATCGGGAAGCCTATGTGCGCTTGTTGCCGAATTATTTTTTCAGACAAGCTGAATTCTTTAAGCATTTTATATTAGCTATTCAATTTACATGTTCTGAAGGGGTGGTTTATCCTAATTTGGTATTGCAATATAAATATTAAGGCACGAATTGCTTCGTGCCTTTGTTTTGTTTGAGCATCAGAACGGCAGATCGTCTGAAGAGTCGCCTGATAGGAAGTCGGGGGCTGCTGCCGGAGGTGGCGGGGGAACAGGTGCGCCGGCTTCGGGGGTTGTTGTTACACGATCTACTTTCCATGCACGGATGCTGTTGAACCAACGATCTTGCCATTGACGGGCATCAATGTCAAATGAGACGGTGAGCTCTTCGCCCATTTGGATGTTGAATTGTTCAATTTTGTCGGCACCGAATACATCAAAACACATCTTGCGGGGATATTGTCCATGGTCTTCGATGACATATTCTTGTACTTTCCACTCGTTTCCTGTTTTTGAAACTCCGCTTCTTGCCGGGAGTATAGCAATGATTTTTCCTGTAAATTCCATTCTGTTTTGTTTTAATGATGCGGCGAAGTTACAATTTTTTAGGGATATACAATGAATAAAGCGTGATTTTTCTTTGTCGGAGGAAATTCTTTTGTTAACTTTGTCGGATAGTTTGATATCATGAAAATATAAAAGTAAAAACAGATAAAGTATTATGAAATTTTTTGTATCAAGTACTGCCCTCTCAAGCCACTTACAGGCTATTAGCCGTGTGATTAACTCCAAGAATACATTACCTATCTTGGATTGTTTTCTTTTTGAATTGCAAGATGGTTTGCTTACCGTTACCGTATCTGATAGTGAAACGACAATGGTGACTACAGTGCCGGTGAATGAATGTGATGCTAACGGACGTTTTGCCATTACCGCCAGAACCTTGTTGGATGCATTGAAGGAGATTCCTGAACAGCCGTTGTCATTTGATGTGAATACTGATTCACTGGAGGTGACGGTACAATATCAGAATGGTAAATATAGTCTGATGGGACAAAATGCGGATGAATTTCCGCAATCGCCGCACTTGGGAGACAATGCGGTGCGTGTAGAGTTGGATGCACAGGTGTTGCTGAATGGCATTAATCGTGCTTTGTTTGCTACGGCTGATGATGAACTTCGCCCGGTAATGAATGGTATCTATTTTGATATTACGGTGGAAGACATTACGATGGTGGCTTCGGACGGTCATAAGTTGGTGAGGTGCAAGACGGTTGCAGCTAAGGGTGAAGAGCGTGCTGCTTTCATTCTTCCTAAGAAACCGGCTATGTTGATGAAAAATTTGTTGCCAAAGGAAATGGGACAAACTGTGATTGAGTTCGATGAACGAAATGCGGTGTTTACATTGGAGAATTACCGAATGGTATGCCGTTTGATAGAAGGACGCTATCCTAACTATAATTCGGTAATACCTCAGAATAACCCTCATAAAGTAACGGTAGATCGTGCTATATTGTTGGGTGCTTTACGTCGTGTATCCATCTTTTCATCGCAAGCCAGCAGCTTGATAAAGTTGCGTATGCAAGAAAATCAAATGATTATCTCGGCACAGGATATTGATTTCTCTACATCGGCAGAGGAGACATTGGCGTGTCAATATGCAGGTACACCGATGAGCATTGGCTTCAAATCGACCTTCTTGATAGATATTCTGAATAACATTTCTTCAAATGAAGTGATTATCGAATTGGCCGATCCTTCACGTGCCGGAGTGATTGTTCCTGCCGAGCAAGAAGAGCATGAAGACTTGTTGATGTTGCTGATGCCGATGATGTTGAATGACTGATACTGACCTATGAAACTGAATTTGAAAAATCCGATTGTCTTTTTTGATTTAGAGACAACTGGTACCAATATCATTTCGGATAGAATTGTTGAGATGTGCTATCTGAAAGTGTTTCCGAATGGAAACGAAGAGTCGAAGACGTTGCGCATCAATCCGGGAATGCCCATTCCTGCCGAGGCCTCGGCCGTACATGGTATTTACGATGCGGATGTGGCCGATTGTCCTACGTTTAAGGAGGTGGCGCGAACCATTGCCAACGAGATTGAGGGGTGCGATTTAGCCGGATTCAACTCCAACCGTTTTGATATTCCTCTGCTGGCCGAAGAGTTCTTGCGAGCCGGTGTGGATATAGACTTGAATCGCCGGAAGTTTGTTGATGTGCAAGTGATTTTCCATAAGATGGAACAACGTACATTGTCGGCTGCTTATAAGTTTTATTGTAACAAGAATTTGGAGGATGCGCATACGGCAACGGCTGATACCAAAGCAACCTATGAAGTGTTGATGGCCCAACTCGATCGTTATCCGGATTTGAAAAATGACATAGCCTATTTATCAGACTATTCAAGCTTTAACCGTAATGTAGATTTTGCGGGACGTATGGTGTATGACGACAAGGGAGTAGAGGTGTTTAATTTTGGGAAATATAAAGGAATGGCGGTAACAGAGGTGTTGCAACGCGATCCCGGCTATTATAGTTGGATATTGAATAGCGATTTTACACTGAATACCAAAGCAATGTTGACTAAGATACGTTTGCGCAGCATGACTCTAAAATAAACAACGACGAATGACAGAAGTACTAAAAGGAAAAAAAATAGTGTTAGGTATAACGGGTAGTATAGCGGCATATAAGGCCTGCTATATTATCCGTGGCCTTATTAAGAAAGGGGCTGAAGTGCAGGTTGTGATTACACCGGCAGGCAAAGAATTTATTACTCCAATCACCTTATCGGCATTGACCAGCAAGCCGGTAATCAGTGATTTTTTTGCTCAACGAGACGGTACCTGGAATAGCCATGTGGATTTGGGCTTGTGGGCCGATGCCATGCTAATAGCTCCAGCAACTGCATCTACTATTGGGAAAATGGCCAATGGAATAGCAGATAATATGCTTATAACTACCTATCTATCATCAAAAGCTCCTGTTTTTGTAGCACCAGCTATGGATTTGGATATGTTTGCGCACCCCTCTACACAAAAGAATTTGGATACGTTGCGTTCGTATGGAAATCAAATTATTGAACCGGCTACGGGTGAATTGGCAAGTCATTTGGTCGGTAAAGGCCGTATGGAAGAGCCTGAAAACATCATTCGATACTTGGAAGATTACTTTGCATCTAAAGAGGGCGACTTACAAGGAAAAACGGTGATGATTACAACAGGTCCTACCTACGAAAAGATTGACCCGGTGCGATTTATTGGGAATTACTCATCGGGGAAAATGGGCTTTGCATTGGCCGATGAATGTGCAGCTCGCGGTGCAAAGGTTATATTGATAACAGGACCAACCCAACAAAGGACACGTTATCAGATGTATAAGCGTAAAGATGTTGAGTCGGCGCAACAAATGTATGATGCGGCTATGGAATGTTTTACAGAAGCAGATGTAACCATCTTGGCCGCCGCCGTAGCTGACTATACTCCGGAAGTGGTGTCTGATGAAAAAATTAAGCGAGAAAAAACTGGCGATATGACATTGCTCTTAAAACCAACAAAAGACATAGCTGCTACTTTGGGTATTAGGAAAAAAGATTTTCCTTTTAGGGAAAAAATATTGGTGGGTTTTGCACTTGAAACAAACAACGAACAAACCAATGCCGAAGGAAAATTGGAGAGAAAAAATTTGGATTTTATCGTTTTGAATTCTTTAAACGATGAAGGAGCAGGATTTCGCCATAATACCAATAAAATAAGTATCATCGATAAGGAAGGAAAATCTGATTATTCGTTGAAACCCAAAACCGAAGTGGCACAAGACATTATAAATTATTTGGTAAAAGTGATGAATAGAAACTAATACTCATGCTTCGTTCGCTATATATACAAAATTATGCACTCATCGAGAAGCTGGATATAGACTTTGAAAGTGGCTTTTCTGTAATTACCGGTGAAACAGGTGCCGGAAAATCCATTATGCTCGGTGCCATTGGGCTGTTGTTGGGACAGCGTGCCGATATGAAGACCATTCGGCAAGGAGCTACCAAATGTGTAATTGAAGCCTGCTTTGATGTATCTGCCTATAACCTGAAAAAATACTTCGAAGAAAATGACTTGGAGTATGAAGAGGAGTGTGTATTGCGTCGAGAGCTTTCGGCTATGGGGAAAAGTCGAGCCTTTATCAATGATACTCCTGTATCCTTGACACTAATGAAAGAGTTAGGGGAGATGTTGATAGATGTTCATTCGCAACATCAAAATCTGTTACTTAACAAAGAAGGATTTCAGTTGAATGTGCTTGATATATTGGCGCATAATGAAGAACCATTAGCTGCCTACCAACATTTTTTTCAACAGTGGAAAGAGGCAAAGAAACATTTGGAAGAATTGAAGATAAAGGCTGAAGAAAATCGTGCCGATGAGGATTATATACGTTTCCAATTGACTCAATTAACTGAAGCCCGTTTGCAGGAAAATGAACAAGAAGAGCTTGAGCAAGAAGCTGAAGTGTTAACACATGCCGAAGAGATAAAAGCCGGATTGTATAAAGCAGCCCAAGTATTGACGGGTATTGATGGAGATGTGTTATCTCAAATCAAAGAGTGTTTGAATTCATTGCAAGCAGTACAACATGTATTCATGCCTGCAACAGAATTGGTAGAGCGATTGAACAGCAGCTACATAGAATTGAAGGATGTTGCACAAGAAGTAGTTGATAGAGGAGAGGATATAGAATTTAATCCGCTTCGTTTAGAGGAGGTGAATGAACGCCTCAATTTAATTTATTCTCTTCAACAAAAACATCGTGTCAATTCTGTAAAAGAGTTGTTGGAGTTGCAAGAGAATTATGCGTTGAAACTTTCGGCAATCACCTCTTCTGACGAGGATATAGAACTGGCCAAACAACAAATGGAAATTTGTTGGAAAGAATTACAAGCCCAAGCTAAAATTCTTTCAGAAAAACGAATAGAGGCAGCTCGTGAAGTGGAGCAGCAAATGGTACAACGATTATTGCCTTTAGGTATGCCGAATGTCCGTTTTCAAGTAGAGATGACATATAAGAAAGAACCCTCTATCTATGGTATGGATGGTGTAAACTTCCTGTTTTCTGCCAATAAAAACGGAATCTTGCAAAACATATCTTCCGTAGCATCGGGAGGTGAGATAGCACGTGTAATGTTATCGGTAAAAGCCATGATAGCCGGTGCCGTGAATTTGCCAACAATTATATTCGATGAAATAGATACCGGCGTTTCGGGAGAAATAGCAGATAGAATGGCTGATATTATGCAGGAAATGGGAATAAATGACAGGCAGGTTATCAGTATTACCCATCTACCGCAGATTGCCTCAAAAGGGAAAGTGCATTACAAAGTATATAAGCAGGATAATGAAACAGAAACCATTAGTCATATCCGACGTTTGGATGACAATGAACGCATAGAAGAAATTGCACATATGTTGAGTGGTGCGACATTGACAGACGCAGCATTGCAAAATGCAAGGATATTGCTTGAAAGAGATTGAAAATAATAATAACAATAGAGCAAAATATGATAGAAAAAAGCGAAATGATATTCGGTGTACGGGCTGTAATTGAAGCAATCCAAGCTGGTAAAGACATTGACAAAATATTGATAAAGAAGGATATTCAGAGCGATTTGTCAAAAGAATTGTTTGCCGTTTTAAAAGGAACATTGATACCTGTACAACGCGTGCCGTTAGAACGAATTAATCGAATAACCCGTAAGAATCATCAAGGAGTAGTAGCTTTCATTTCGGCTGTCAGTTATCAAAAAACAGAAGATTTGGTTCCTTTCTTTTTTGAACAAGGTAAAAACCCGTTATTCATCATGTTGGATGGAATAACAGATGTACGTAATTTTGGTGCAATAGCCCGCACTTGTGAATGTGCAGCAGTCGATGCCATAATCATTCCGACAAAAAACAGTGTATCGGTAAATGCCGATGCCATAAAAACTTCGGCAGGTGCATTGCATACTTTGCCGGTGTGTAGAGAAATGAATTTAAAACAGACCCTGCAATTCTTGAAAAATAGCGGTTTTCACATTGTAGCAGCAACTGAAAAAGGTGATTACGATTATACTAAAGCCGATTATACAGGGCCTATGTGCATTATTATGGGTGCTGAGGATAAAGGCGTTTCGTATGATAATTTAGCCTTGTGTGATGAATGGGTAAAAATACCTATGTTGGGTACAATTGAATCGCTTAATGTATCAGTTGCAGCAGGTATTTTAATTTATGAAGCAGTTAAACAAAGAATTGGATAGAAAGATGAGAAATAGAATTTTAATTGTATGTTTGATGTGCATGCTGGCACAATGGAGCATGGCACAAGCACCAAAGTGGGCAGAAAAAGCCAGACGTGCCGTTTTTTCGGTTGTGACATATGATAAGGATAATAAAATCTTGAATACCGGTAACGGTTTTTTTGTCACAGAAGATGGTGTAGCCATTTCAGACTACACTTTGTTTAAAGGAGCGCATAGTGCGGTTGTTATGACTGCTGATGGAGAAAAGATGTCTGTTGCAGCCATTATGGGTGCTAATGATATGTATGATGTAGTAAAATTCCGTGTAGATATCACCTCTAAAAAAGTGTCGGCTTTACCCATTGTTTCTACTCCTCCAGCGATAGGTGCTACGGCTTGGTTATTGCCATACTCAACCCAAAAGGTACGCTCGTTGAAAAATGGTAAAATATCGGCTGCTGATAAAGTGGCAGAATATTCTTACTACACAATTTCAATGCCTTTAAAAGATAAAATGGTCAGTTGTCCATTGATGACGGATGAAGGGGAAGTCTTTGGGTTAACACAAAAAGCTATGGGGCAGGATACTGCTACAATCTGTTATGCTTTAGATGCTCGATTTGCTGTGAATCAGGAGATTACTGCTTTCTCCTACAATGATATTACACTACAGCAAATAGGTATAAAAAAAGCATTACCCAATACTGAAGATCAAGCATTGGTGTTTTTATACATGGCTTCTTCTCAATTGAATGCTGATAAGTATGCCATGCTATTAGATGATTTTATAGAACAATTTCCTCAAAGTGCCGATGGCTATATGCGTCGTGCAACTAATCAATTGTTCTTGTCAAAAGATGAAAATTCAATAAAAAAAGTAGAAGCCGATTTTGAAAAAGCCTTGGAGGTTTCATTGAAAAAGGATGAGGTGTATTTCAATCGTGCCAAAATGATATATGCCTATTTTATTGAAACAGTTGAGAATCCTTATGAATCGTGGAATTTAGATGCAGCTTTGGCTGATATAAAAGCTGCAATTGCTATACAAAGATTGCCGGTGTATGTGCAATTAGAGGGTGATATTTATTATTTGAAGCAAGATTTTACTTCGGCTTTGGCTTGCTATGAAGAAATTGATAAAAGCAACATACGATCGGCTGCCACACTTTTCACTACAGCTAAAACCAAGGAAATGATGCAGGCACCTATAGAAGAAGTATTGGCATTAATGGATAGTTGTGTAGCACAATTTAATGAACCATATACCTCAGAAGCTGCGCCATATTTATTAGAACGTGCTCGTGTTAAGGTGAATGCAAATCAAGCTCGGATGGCGATATTTGATTATGATGCTTGTTTTAAAGCCCTAAATGGAATAGTCAATGATAATTTCTATTATCTGCGTTCGCAGGCCTGTTTGCAAGCTCGTCAATATCAGCGTGCATTAGATGATTTGTCGAAAGCTATTGAAATCAATCCGAATGAATTGACCTATTATGCCGAATTATCTGTAGTGAATATGCGTGTAGGACGTAACGAAGAGGCTATTAAAGTGCTTCAATCTGCTTTGGCTGTTGATGCAAACTATGCGGAGGTATATCGTCTGATGGGTATTGCTTATATTCAGATGAAAAAGAACAAAGATGCTTGTGTTAATTTCAATAAAGCGAAAACTTTAGGGGACCCAAATGTGGATGCTCTTATAGAAAAGTATTGTAAATAAAATTGTTAAATTAAATAGAATGAGTATGAAAAAAGTAATTTGTAGTGCCAAAGCTCCAGGAGCTATAGGGCCATATAGTCAAGCAATTGAAACAAATGGTATGGTGTTTGTTTCAGGCCAATTGCCTATTGATGCAGAAACAGGCTTGATGCCTGAAGGTGCAGAAGCACAGGCTCGTCAATCATTGGAAAATATCAAGCATATATTAGGTGAAGCCGGTTTGACTATGGCAAACATTGTAAAGACAACTGTATTTTTAGCAGATATGTCTTTGTTTGTCGATATGAATAAGGTGTATGCAACCTATTTCGAAGGTGACTTTCCGGCTCGTTCGGCGGTTGCGGTAAAAGCTCTTCCCAAAGATGCATTAGTCGAGATTGAGTGTATTGCGGTTCGCTAATAAATCGGCAACAATAAAACTACTGCCTCCTACGAAGATAAAATCTTCTGGGAGGCTTTCTTTTTGAGCGGCTTGAACTGCACTTGATACATTAGGATAACAATTTCCTATTAAACCTATTGAGTGAGCCAATTCTTGTAGATCACATTCATTCAAAGCACGCTTGACGCTTGCCTTTGTAAAATAGTATGTTGCATTTGTCGGCAATAGCTTCAATACACCCCTTATGTCTTTGTCGTTAACCATACCGATGACAATGTGCAGATGAAGATACTCTTGTTGTTCTAATTGCTCAACGATATATTTAATGCCAGCCACATTGTGCCCTGTATCACAGATTAAGGTGGGATGACTTTGCAGTTGTTGCCATCTACCCATCAAACCTGTTAATTGACAAACGTTGGCAAATCCTTTATATATGGCATCATCGGGCAAGTCATATTTCATTTCTTTCAGTAAAGATATGGCAGTTAGTATGGTGCGTTTGTTTTTTTCTTGGTATATGCCTTTCAGTTGAAACTCCAAATGAGGGTAGGAGGGTTGGAACGTATCTTCTGCAAAATAAATAGGAGCACCAACTTCGGTTGCTTTATCAGTAAATACCATTCGGGTGTCGGGTGTGGTTTCTCCAATAACAACCGGTCTGCTTGCTTTGATGATACCGGCTTTTTCAGAGGCTATATCTTTTAAAGTGTTTCCTAAGAATTGGGTGTGGTCAAAACTAATATTTGTTATTATACTGAGATCTGGATTTATGATGTTTGTGCAATCCAATCGTCCACCTAATCCTACTTCTACAATTGCTATATCTATTTTTTGTTCAGAGAAATAGGTGAAAGCCAAAGCTGTTGTTAATTCAAAAAATGATGGATGAAGAGGCTCGAAAAAATAACGCTCCTTTTCAACAAACTGCACAACGTATTCTTCTGAGATAGGTATCCCATTTATCTGGATACGTTCTCTGAAATCAATGAGGTGCGGAGATGTGTATAATCCTACTTTATATCCCGCTTCTTGTAGTATAGCTGCAATTGTATGTGAACATGAACCTTTGCCGTTTGTTCCTCCAATATGTATAGTTCGATAATTACGGTGTGGGTGTCCGAAGTGGGCATCCAATATTTCAGTGTTATTTAATCCTTCTTTATATGCGCTACCTCCTATTTGTTGAAATAGAGGAGCACTTTCAAACAAAAAGTTAACAGTTTCTTGGTAATTCATCGCTTTTTTATTTTATCTCGCAAAGATAGAAACTATTCCTTTCATGAGCAATATTTATTCATTTACTGATAAATTCTTTTTTTGTTTGTTTTATTGCGAAAAAATATGTTACTTTGCCTTGTTTAAACAAACTAATAAAAATGGCATCTAATTTTTTTCAAAGATATTTAACAAGTAGAGTTCTTCCTATTTGGACAATCTTATTGATAGACATTCTTTTAATTGTTATATCTACATTATTATCGTATGCTATCCGATATGATTTCAGAACCATCTTTCTGGAATCATCATCGCTTCTGTTTACGGTTTTACTCTCTGTAATTGTCAATATTCCATTTTTTCGCTTATTTCGCACCTATTTAGGAGTGTTGCGTTACTCTTCTTTTGTTGATATTGTACGTATTTTGGCGGCATTGACTTCTGCATATGCTGTACTGATATTTTTGTCGGTATTATTTTCTTTTATGGGTGTTTCAAGGCTGGCACCTATTGCTATATTATTAGTTTCCTATGTGATATGTTGTGCCTTTATGGTTTCTACTCGTGTGGTTGTAAAGACACTTTTTGAAATGATAAATTTTGACGGTTCCCATTGTGTTAATGTTTTTATATATGGAGCTAAGGAAGCTGGTGTTAATATTGCAAAATCATTGCGTGTAAGTTTGAGCAATCATTATCGTTTGCGTGGTTTTATTGCAGATGAGCCTGAATTGTTCAATAAGATAATTATGGGTGTGAAAGTATATCCTAATGATGAGAATGTTATAGAGTATTTAGAAGAAAGAGATGTACACACTTTGATAGTTTCTCCAGCTAAAATGGAAGAATTGAAAAAGAGGGAGATGGCTGATTTGTTGTTGGCCAACAATATTAAACTGATGACGGCTCCTCCGCTGGATGAATGGAATAATCAGACTCTTACGAAAAATCAATTAAAGGAAATCCAGATTGAAGACCTATTGCAACGAACACCGATAGAGATTGACATTCGTAAAGTGGCTTCTCATCTAGAAGGAAAACGAGTGATGATTACAGGAGCTGCCGGTTCTATCGGTAGTGAAATCATGCGTCAAGTAGCTTCGTTTAACCCTTATAAATTGGTCTTAGTTGATCAAGCAGAAACTCCGTTACACGATGTTAGATTGGAATTACAAGACCGTTGGAGGGATATAGATGCCGTAACCATTGTAGCAGATATCTCAAATGAAACCCGCATGGAAGCCATCTTTAAAGAATACAGACCCCAATATGTGTTCCATGCAGCTGCGTATAAACATGTGCCCATGATGGAAGACAATGTGTCAGAATCCATTCAAGTTAATGTGAAAGGTACTAAGATATTAGCCGATTTAGCCGTAAAATATAAGACTGAAAAGTTTGTAATGATTTCAACTGATAAGGCTGTAAATCCTACAAATGTAATGGGATGTTCAAAGCGTATATGTGAGATATATGTACAGTCTTTGGCTAAGAAAATTAAGGAAGAAGGAAGTTCGAACACTCAATTTATTACTACCCGATTTGGTAATGTACTTGGCTCAAATGGTTCGGTTATCCCTCGCTTCCGTGATCAAATTCAGCGTGGGGGGCCTGTAACCGTGACACATCCTGAAATCATACGTTATTTTATGACAATACCGGAAGCATGTCGATTGGTATTAGAGGCAGGTAGTATGGGGAATGGAGGAGAAATATACATATTTGACATGGGTAAGCCTGTGAAGATTGTAGATTTGGCTAAGCGTATGATTAGTCTTTCAGGACGTACCGATGTGAAAATTGAATTTACTGGTCTTCGTCATGGTGAGAAACTATATGAAGAACTATTAAATGTGAAAGAGCTTACCAAGCCTACATATCATGAGAAAATTATGATAGCTAATGTACGTGAATATGATTATGAAGTAGCAAAAGCTAAAATAATGGAGCTGATAGAGGTAAGTTATGGATATGATCAAATGCAAATTGTTGCAGCCATGAAGGGATTGGTTCCTGAGTTTATCAGTAAGAATTCATGCTTTGAAGCTTTGGATGAGAAAAAATAACTGATTGTTACTAAAGTATTTGTTCCTTATGTCTGAACATCAAATACTTATACTCTGAAGTATTTGATGTTCAGACATTTTTATTTATTCCATATGAAAGCATAAATAGGTGCGAATGATGTGATGAAATTTCTATGTGAGGTTATTCTTATATTTGGAAACTAAAGTTCTTTGTTGGAAAAAACATAGATATCCATTTGTACTTCTTTCTGAAAAGAATAATATTTAAGTATGAATAAACAAAAAGGTTGCAAGACATTGCAACCTTTTTGATTTCATCAATGTAAATGATTACTTAGTATGTAATCAGTGGTTCCAACTCCTTAGCTTGGGCAATCATTTTTTCCAACTCGCTGACTGATGGAACACGGTTGCAAAGGTTCTTTTCTGCATTGACGGTTTCTAACTTTGGTTGCAGATTAGCAGGTACACGATGGCGGAATTCTTTTACGGTATCAACTCCTGCTGCTTCTAATAATTCGGCAAATTGTCCGGCAATTCCATTGATGCGGAAGAGGTCGGCATGATTTGTCCATTTCAAAATCAGCTTTTCGCTGATGCCAGTAGCTTCGGCCATGGCGACGCGTCCTTTCTTAGCAGCACATTTTTCCAATAAATCATCTGTAGTCTTTACACCGGCTGCATTCAGTTTCTCGGCATAAGCAGCACCAATACCTTCAATTTGTTCGATTTTGTATCCCATGGTTACAATAATTTAATAAGGTTATTTAAATAAACTTTTCGCAAAAGTAAGAAAACTATTCTAAATCACAACTTCCGAACGGCTCAAATCGTTATATTTATTTAAAAAATGTTTCCAATGGGGGTAATTGCGGAAATTTATCCGTAATTACTTTCGTTTTTCCTCTCGTTTCACAATCTTATTTTGTAATTTTGCGCCAAATTATTGAAACCATTATTTTATATAAACGCATGGCAAATGTAATTAAGTTACGTAAAGGCCTTGACATTAATCTTGAAGGCAAAGCTGCCCAAGAGTTTAAGTCTGTAAAAGAAGTCGGAATCTATTCGTTGGTTCCCGATGATTTTACAGGTGTAAAACCGAAGGTAGTTGTGAAAGAAGGAGAAAAGGTCTTGGCCGGAGGACCCTTGTTTGTTGACAAGAATCATCCTGAAGTGAAGTTCGTTTCGCCCGTCAGTGGCGTAGTGACAAGCGTTGAGCGTGGTGAACGCCGTAAAGTACTTAACGTTATTGTTAAGGCTGACGCTGAACAACAGTTCGAAGAGTTTGGCAAGATGGAGCCTGCAAAGATGACCGGAGAAGCTGTGAAGGAAGCCCTTTTACAAACTGGTATGTTCGCATTTATCCGTCAACGTCCTTACGACGTGATTGCCGACCCGACAGTAGCTCCGCGAGCAATTTTTGTTTCCTCTTTCGACACAGCACCGTTGGCTCCCGATTTTGAATTGGCTTTGAAGGGTGAAGAGGCGAATTTCCAAACTGGTCTTGATGCTTTGGCTAAAATTGCCAAAACTTATCTCAGCATCAGTGTGAAACAACAGTCTGCAGCTTTGACTCAGGCTAAGAATGTTACCGTAACCGCTTTCGATGGTCCCCATCCAGCTGGTAACGTAGGTGTGCAAATTAACCACATAGCTCCTGTAGTAAAAGGAGAAACCGTGTGGACAATCGGTGCCGAAGCAGTTATTTTCATCGGTCGTTTAATGAATACCGGCCGCATTGATTTAACTCGTACCGTAGCTGTTACTGGTAGCGAAGTTTTAAAACCAGCCTATTGCAAGCTGAAAGTTGGTGCTCAATTGACAGAAGTGTTCAAAGGCAATGTGACTACCGATAAAGACTTGCGATATATCAGTGGAAATCCATTGACAGGTAAGAAAGTTGCTGCTGATGGTTATCTTGGTGCTTTCCACAATCAACTTACTGTTATTCCCGAAGGTGATGAAACTCACGAAATGTTAGGATGGATAATGCCTCGTTTCAAGGAATATAGCACAAGTCGCTCATATTTTAGCTGGTTGTTTGGTAAAAAACAATATAAAATAGATGCACGTATCAAGGGTGGCGAACGTCATATGATTATGTCCGGCGAATACGATGCTGTATTCCCTATGGACATTTATCCTGAATACTTGGTAAAAGCCATCATTGCTGGTGACATCGATCGCATGGAGGCACTCGGTATTTACGAAGTAGCACCAGAAGACTTTGCATTGTGCGAATTTGTATGCTCTTCGAAAGTGGAAGTGCAGCGAGTTGTTCGTGCCGGTCTTGACATGCTTCGTGCAGAAATGGCGTAATAAATTGAAAATTGATAATTGAAAATTATAAATTAATGAAAGCGTTAAGAAATTATCTCGATA
>SUYA01000011.1 GCA_015060695.1 Mediterranea massiliensis | reverse complement strand
GTTCAAGCATAGAAATATCACTACGCTTGTAGCATTTCTTGATAAATGCAGCCAAATGGTTTCGTGACCTTACACGCACCTTGTAGGAACTTGCTGCACGGTCTATGCCGATACGCTTCTTGAAACTTTCGTTGTCTTTATCAAAAGCGCCGAGCAATGTTTCATACTCTGTTCCGATACCTTGATAAGCATTGCGCACCATTTCGGCAGTAACATATGCTTCTCTATCCGAAATGCGTTGATAATGCTTGATGATTTGAGCCTTGATGTTATCCAAAGCTAGATTGATGTCTCTTGATTCCTTGCTCTTGCCTTTTGCCCGATTGCCTTTCACATCCCATAGGTCTTTGTGGATGCTCTGCTTACAACTGAATTGTGCCACCGAGCCATTGATTGTAACTCGCCCCATAATGGGGACAATACCGTTTTTCTCTTTGCTTCCGTTCACGTAGAACAGCACCTTAAATGTACTTCGCATAATTCAATTCTTTTTGGTTACAAAATTAGTTATCAGCGAGTTGTACATTGTTATGCAGAATATGGCAGAGAGTAGAAATAAACTCCAACGACCTATAAACTTGCCTCGTTATTGGGTAATGATTTGAAAACCGTCCGCCCTCATTACCTTTCATTTCCTTGCACTTTTACTTCGGTGAGGCTTTCAATATAAGTCCTCATAAGTCATTGAACACCAGTGCTGCCATCATTATTTCCCCTCATTCGTTAGATTTTTCCAGAGATAATTCCTATCTTTGCCCCTTGAAAGAAAACAAAGGATATCTCCATGAATCCAACTGATTTTACCCACATCTTGACACAAGCCGTTGATGAGTTGTCGGAAAGCTCGTCCTACGAAGGATTGATTCGTCAGCACACGGATGGTAATCCGTTGCCATCGGCTGCAGCTTTATGTGAGATAGTGGAACTCTCTCGTGCCATCTTGTTTCCCGGTTATTTTGGAAATGCTACGTTGAATAGTCGTACTATTAATTATCATATCGGTGTAAATGTAGAACGGCTGATGGAGCTTTTGCCCCAACAGATATTGGCCGGTTTGTGTCTGGATGCTGCCGAGGGTCAACAGCCTTGTGATGAGGCTTTGCGACAAAAGGCAACCCGACTGGCTGCTGATTTTATTGGCTACTTGCCTCAGTTAAGAAAACTACTGGCAACCGATGTGGAAGCTGCTTATAATGGTGACCCCGCAGCCACAGGCTTTGGAGAGATTATCTGTTGCTATCCCTGTATTCGAGCCATTACCAACTACCGGATTGCTCATAGGTTGCATTTGCTGGGAGTACCACTTATTCCACGCATCATTACTGAAATGGCCCATAGTGAGACAGGTATTGACATTCATCCGGGTGCAGAGATAGGCAGTCATTTCACCATAGACCATGGTACGGGTGTGGTAATAGGCGAAACCTGTATCATAGGAAACCGGGTAAAGTTGTATCAAGGAGTAACTTTGGGGGCACGGAGTTTCCCGTTGGATGAGCAAGGGAAACCCATCAAAGGAATACCTCGTCATCCTATATTGGGAGATGACGTGATAGTCTATTCTAACGCCTCCATCTTAGGACGTATCACTATCGGGAAAGGAGCTGTAGTGGGGGGCAATATCTGGGTAACCCAAGACGTGGAACCCGGAGCAAGAATTGTACAGAAGAAATAATATAAACTTAATATTCAACAGACAAAAAGATGGGACAACCATTTGAAATGATTGCCAAGACTTTTCAAGGATTGGAAGAGATATTGGCCGGTGAACTTACCTCATTGGGGGCTAACGATGTGCAGATAGGGCGACGCATGGTGTCGTTTACTGGTGATAAGGAGTTGATGTATCGGGCAAACTTCTGTTTACGGACGGCTATCAGAATATTGAAACCCATCAAACATTTTGAAGCAACCAATGCCGACGAGGTATATGAAGCGATAAAGACCTTGGAATGGGAACAATATCTGACTATAAACAAAACATTTGCAGTTGAACCCACAGTCTTCAGCAATGAGTTCCGTCATAGCAAGTTTGTGGCCTACAAGGTAAAAGATGCTATCGTAGATTATTTCATGGAGAAAAGCGGCCAACGACCGGGAGTACGGGTAAATAATCCCGATGTACTGCTGAACATCCACATTGCCGAAACCCATTGCACCTTGTCGCTGGATTCAAGCGGTGAATCCCTGCATCGACGTGGTTATCGTCAAGAGGCTGTAGAGGCTCCCTTGAATGAAGTGTTGGCTGCCGGTATGATATTGATGACCGGTTGGCGGGGCGAATGCGACTTGATAGATCCCATGTGTGGTTCGGGTACTATTCCCATCGAGGCGGCATTGATAGCAAAAAACATAGCCCCCGGTATCTTCCGCAAAGAGTTTGCCTTTGAGAAGTGGAACGACTTTGACGCCGATTTGTTGGATGCCATCTATAATGATGACAGCAACGAGCGCGATTTTCAGCATAAGATATATGGATATGATAACAATCCGATGGCTCACGAAATAGCAACACGCAATGTAAAAGCTGCCGGATTGACACGTGACATTACCTTGAAGATACAACCTTTTCAACAGTTTGAGAAACCAGCTTCGAAGAGCATTATTATTACCAATCCACCCTATGGCGAGCGAATCTCTACCGATAACTTGCTGGGACTTTATCAGATGATTGGCGAGCGTTTGAAACATACAATGGCCGGTTCGCAAGCATGGGTGCTTTCATATCGTGATGAATGTTTTGATCAGATAGGACTGAAAGCCACTCAACGCATTCCGTTAATGAATGGAGCTTTGGAATGTCAGTTCAGACAATACGAAATATTCGATGGAAAATATAAAGCTTTTAAAGCTGCCGGCGAAGGATTGGCCAAAGAGAAAAGAGGGGGACGAGAAAAGCCAAGAACGGAACGGAAAGAAACACGTTTCAGCAGCGGTAAAGAACGAAGAAACGAAGGACAAGGGCAGTCACGTTCTCGTCAACGTCGTGAAGAACGACAAGAAGAGAGAAAACGGACATTCACTCGTAAGGACAAAACGTTTACTCCACGTAATGAATCGTATCCCGAACGTAAACGACGTGAACTAAAAGAAAAAGGAGGAAAATGAAATGATGTACTTAAAAACAGTATGGATAGCATTCTTGCTGATATTGACGAATAATGTTATGGCACAAGATTTGAAGAAGCCTACGTTGGAAGATCTTATTCCAGGCGGAGAGACCTATCGCTATGCTGAGAGTATATACGGACTGCAGTGGTGGGGAGACCTTTGTGTTCGTCCCGACCTGGAAGAGGTGAAAACTATTGACCCGAAAAATGGAAAAGAGACTTTGCTTTTTAAACGTCAAACCATGAATGAAGCCTTGCAACAAGCCGGAGTCAAAGGGGTAGCAGCATTGTATAGTTTAAGTTTTCCGTGGCCCGATAGGACGGAGGCTTTGCTTCCGGCAGCCAATGGCTATGTTTTATATAATTGGAAGACAGGTGAGGTAACCAAACGTACTCCCCTGCCGCAAGGTGTCGTAGCCAATCGTGACCTGCATGTGGAGAGTGGCAACCTGGCCTATACCATTGAAAACAATCTTTACGTGAACGGACAGAAGGTAACTGATGAGCCCGAAGGCATACTTTGCGGAACATCGGTACACCGTAATGAATTTGGTATCTCAAAAGGTACTTTTTGGAGCCCGAAAGGTAATGCATTGGCATTCTATCGGATGGACGAACGGATGGTAACCCAATATCCCTTGGTCGATGTCACAGCACGGATAGGAGAGGTAAACAACGTGCGTTATCCCATGGCGGGTATGACTAGCCATCAAGTGACAGTAGGCATCTATCGCCCTGCAAGCGGAAAGACTATTTATCTGAATACAGGTGATGTGACCGATAGGTATTTTACCAATATCAGTTGGAGTCCCGATGAACAAACGCTCTATCTGATAGAATTGAACCGTGACCAGAATCACGCTAAATTATGTCGCTACAATGCGCAAACCGGTGATTTGGAGAAGGTATTGCTGGAGGAGAAGCATGAGAAGTATGTAGAACCACAGCACCCTATCCTCTTCTTGCCTTGGAATGAGGAAAAATTTATTTATCAAAGCCAGCGTGACGGATTTAACCATCTTTATCTGTATGACTTGGAAGGTAACTTGTTGAAACAGTTAACAAGTGGGGAATGGTTGGTGCAAGAAGTAGTGGGATTTGACGAGAAACGTAAGGAGATTTATATCACTACAACAGAACAATCGCCGTTGTATAGCAATATATATAAAGTGAGTATAGAGCATGGAAAACGTACTCCGGTTGCCGATTGTCCGGGTGTGCATAGACCACAGTTGTCGGCCACTGCCGGATATATCATCGATTCATATACCGCTCCTGACATTGCTCGGAAAATTGATATCGTAAATACTCGTAACGGGAAAAGAATCAATTTGTTGACAGCTGAAAATCCTTATAAGGATCTTGAAATGCCTACTATCGAAGTAGGTACTATTAAGGCTGCCGATGGAGTGACCGACCTATATTACCGATTGGTAAAACCAGCCGATTTTGATTCGAACAAGACATATCCAGCTATTGTTTATGTATATGGAGGACCTCATGCACAGCAAGTAACCGGTGGTTTTATGAACGGATTGCGTGGATGGGATATTTATATGGCAGCAAAAGGATACATCATGTTCAGTATTGATAATAGAGGTAGTTCGAACAGAGGGTTGGAGTTTGAGAATGCCACTTTCCGGCGCTTGGGCATTGAGGAAGGAAAAGACCAAGTAAAAGGAGTAGAATTTTTGAAATCGCTACCATACGTAGATAGAAATCGTATCGGAGTACATGGATGGAGTTTTGGCGGACACATGACCACTGCTTTGATGTTGCGCTATCCTGAAATCTTCAAAGTAGGTGTCGCCGGCGGTCCGGTTATTGATTGGGCATATTATGAAGTCATGTATGGCGAACGATATATGGATACTCCTCAAAGCAATCCAGCTGGATATAAAGAGTGTAATTTGAATAATCATGCCGGAAATTTAAAAGGACGTTTGCTCATTATTCACGACGACCATGATGATACTTGCGTGCCTCAACATACACTTAGTTTCATGAAAGCATGTGTAGATGCACGTACCTATCCGGATTTGTTTATTTACCCCGGGCATGTCCATAATGTAATGGGACGTGACAGGGTTCATTTACACGAAAAGATAACCCGCTACTTTGAAGATAATCTGTAGCAGTCGATGGACATTGAGTGCTAAAATATAAATTCATAATTCAAAACTCATAAATTAATGAAAGTATTACTATTAGGATCAGGTGGCCGCGAACATGCGTTAGCATGGAAAATAGCCCAAAGCCCGAAGGTGGAAAAATTGTACATAGCTCCCGGAAATGCCGGAACATCGAATGTAGGGGAAAACGTGGATATCAAAGCCACTGACTTCCCGGCATTGCGTGAATTCGCCCTTACTCGAAATATAGATATGATTGTGGTAGGTCCTGAAGACCCATTGGTACAAGGAGTATTTGATTATTTCAAAAATGACACGCATACCCAACACATTGCAATTATTGGTCCCAGTGCTAAAGGTGCTCAGTTGGAAGGCAGTAAGGAGTTTGCCAAAGCATTTATGCAACGTTATCAGATTCCTACAGCCCGTTACAAAAGCATCACAGCCGATAATATAGAAGAGGGATACGCTTTCCTTGAAACACTGAAGGCTCCCTATGTATTGAAAGCAGACGGATTGTGTGCTGGTAAAGGTGTATTGATTCTTCCTACATTGGAAGAGGCTAAGAAAGAACTCAAGGAGATGTTGAGCGGAATGTTTGGCGAGGCCAGTACTACGGTTGTTATCGAAGAGTTCTTAAGTGGTATAGAGTGTTCGGTTTTTGTGTTGACAGATAGTGAGCATTATAAAGTATTGCCGGTAGCCAAAGACTATAAGCGCATTGGCGAGGGAGATAAAGGACTCAATACCGGGGGTATGGGTAGTGTGACACCGGTGCCGTTTGCCGACGAGGTGTTTATGGAGAAAGTGCGCACCCGCATTATAGAGCCTACTATCAATGGCTTGCGTGAAGAAGGCATACTTTACAAAGGATTCATTTTCTTAGGGCTTATCAACGTGGCAGGCGAACCTATGGTTATTGAGTATAATGTGCGTATGGGTGACCCGGAAACCGAAAGTGTGATGCTCCGTTTGCATAGTGATATTGTTGACCTTTTCGAAGGGGTGTATAGTGTAGATTTGCATACTCGGACAATGGTACTCGACCCGCGTGTGGCGGCTTGTGTTATGTTGGTTAGCGGAGGGTATCCCGAAGCCTATAAAAAAGGACTTCCCATTACCGGTTTCAATTTGGCAGAAACGACTGATAGTATTCTTTTCCATGCCGGTACAGCCGTGAAAGATGGTCGTATTGTAACCAACGGAGGACGTGTTATAGCCGTATGTTCATATGGAGAAACAAAAGAAGAGGCTTTGCAGAAAAGCTATCGGGTAGCCGATATGTTGAATTATGAGGGTAAATATTATCGTCGTGACATAGGCTTTGACCTTTAAAATAAGATGGCTCGATCGAAAAGAATATTGGATAGGATAACAACGGGGCGTTTTACGCTGCCCGTTGTTATCTTGTTGTCTATATTCTATTGGTTTTTGACAACTTATTTCATGAATCTATCGTCTGATTCATGGATAGAGCAAGGAGGAGTGTTATTATTCTATTCAGTGATTGCCTATTTTTTGGTGTTGTTGAATAGCAAATTTGCCTTTATCCGAAAGAAATCGGCCATGCAGATAATGATTTTTTCTATACTGATTTCATTATTTCCTTCGCTCCATCATTTTGATGTAAAGATGTTTTTTCTACCTTGCTCTATGTCTGCCTTTTACTTTTTGTTTGAAAGTTATAGGCATCCGTATCCTATGGGTAGTTTATTTTATGTCTCTCTTTTCTTAGGAGCTGGCTCTTTGTTGTTGCCTCAAGCAATATGGATGCTACCTCTGTTTCTGATAGGGGCTTATCTGTTCAGGGCTTTGAGTTTGCGAAGTTTCTGTGCTGTTTTATTAGGCTTACTGTTTCCTTATTGGTTGCTATTTGGTTATGCCTATTTGAGGGGAGAGATGGAGTTATTCCTACGCCCTTTTGTTGGTATGTTTTTATGGGATGTTTCTGAACCGTTTAGTGTTGCTCGATTATTCTCTTTACTTTATCTGTTCTTGTTGTTATCTGTCGGTTCTGTGCATTGTGTTTTAAGTGGTTTTGAAGAGAACCAACGTACTCGTAATTTTCTGCAATTTCTGATATTGGCTTCGTTTTATGTATTGTTTATAGTACTTCTGCAACCCTGTTTATATGTCAGTTTGTTGCCTCTTCTGATAGTGTTAATCAGTATTTTGAGTGGGCATTATTTTGCTTTGACACGTACGAAGTCTTCTGACCTGTTTTTCCTTTTCTTTTTGTTGCTGACCATATTTCTAATGTTTTTTAATATTCGTTCATTATGATGGAGGATTTGATTCCTATATTAGTGGATTATGGCTATTTGGGTCTTTTCTTATCAGCATTGCTGGCCGGCAGTATTTTGCCTTTCAGTTCAGAATTGGTATTGGCAGGTTTGGTGAAAGTGGGATTGCATCCGATAGCTTGCCTGTTTTCAGCAGCTTTAGGAAACACATTAGGAGGTATGACCTGTTATTTCTTAGGTAGGTTGGGAAAAACGGTTTGGATAGAGCGTTATTTGAAAGTAAAGCATGAACGTGTGGAGCGAGTCAGGAAGTTTTTGCAAGGGCGTGGAGCCTTGATGGCCTTTTTTGCCTTTTTACCATTTGTAGGTGAGGTGATTGCCGTTGCTTTAGGATATATGAGGAGTAATGTTTGGTTGACAACTCTTTCAATGTTTATAGGTAAATTGATGCGTTATTGGTTGATGCTGTTGGCCATAGAAGGAATTTGGTAAAATGAAAAGAGTTATAGAACGAACCGACGATGGCAGTGCTACGCTTTATGTGCCTCAATTGGATGAACATTATCATTCGGTGAAGGGAGCACATACCGAGTCGCAGCACATATTTATTGATATGGGATTGAGAGCCTCTGTGGTTGAAGAGCCGTGTGTGTTAGAGGTTGGCTTCGGTACTGGTTTGAATGCTTTGTTGACTATGAAGGAAGCTATGGCTGTTCAACGCAGGGTTTTATATACGGGCATTGAACTTTATCCGTTGGCATGGGAAGAAATTCAGCCGTTGGGGTATAGTACCCACCCGTTGTTCGAGCAGTTGCATTGTGTTCCTTGGGAAGAGACGATAAACATTTCTCCTCAATTTGCGTTAAGAAAAGTGAAGGCTGATGTGAATGTTTTTCTGCAAGAGACGAAGGAACGTTTCGATGTGGTCTATTATGATGCATTTGCTCCTGAGAAGCAGCCTGAAATGTGGAGTGAAGCCTTGTTTGCTCGATTGTATGGCGTCATGAATAAAGGGGGAGTGTTGACAACCTATTGTGCGAAGGGAGTCGTGCGTCGTATGTTGCAGCAAATAGGTTTTCGGGTAGAGCGATTGCCGGGACCTCCGGGAGGTAAACGGGAAATACTTAGGGCTATAGTGCCCGATGTTTGTGATTATTAGCGGTTATGAATATGAAATATCTTGGTTGTTTAGTATTGCTGCTTCTGTTTTCGGCTTGTAATATGTTGGGAACTTCGCAGAAAGAGACTGAAAAGCCTACACTTGTAGTGGCTATTGAACCGTTGCGCTATTTTGCAGATATATTGGCCGACGGGTATTTTAACGTAGTGAGTCTTGTGCCTCAAGGGAATAGTCCGGAGAGTTACGATCCTACTCCGGCTCAGTTGATAGCACTTTCTCGGTGTAAGGCATATATGGGTATTCCTTACATAGGGTTTGAGATGGCATGGCGTGATAGGTTGAAACAGAATGCTCCCGGTGTACCTTTTATTGATATTACCGAAGGAATGGAATTGATTCATTCGGATGTACATCGGCATTTTCATGCGGAAAGTAATTTTCAGGAATCTGAGCATCATCATGCGGTGGAACCTCATGTGTGGACTTCGCCTGCCGAGGCATCGGTTATTGTAGAAAACATGGTACAGGTGTTAACTGTTGTCGATACGCTGCATCGAGATGTGTATCGGCATCGGGCCGATTCGTTGAGGCATGAGTTGCAACAGTTAGATTCTCTTTTTGCTTGTCGCCTGCAGCCCGGTGGGGCATTTATGGTGTATCATCCCACTCTTTCATATATGGCTCGTCGTTACGGCTTGCAACAACTCTGTATCGAAGAGGAGGGACGTGAACCTTCGCCAGCCTATTTGGCTGAGTTAATAGAAGAAGGCCGCAGGAAGGGAATTAAGGTGGTTTTTGTTCAGCCTGAGTTTGATAGCCGGCATGCAGGGATTATAGCTAAGGAATTGGGTGCTGAGGTAGTGGAAATTAATCCGCTGGCATATGAATGGAAGGAGCAGATGGTGAAAGTGATGGAGGAAATGTTGGATTTATGAAAACGTTGATAGAAATACATGGACTTTGTGCCGGATATGACGGCAAGGAGGTGTTGCACGATGTGAATCTGACCGTCTATGAGAATGATTTCTTAGGAGTGATAGGCCCTAATGGGGGTGGGAAGACTACACTGATGCGTTGTCTGCTGGGATTGCTCCAACCTGCGAAAGGAGAGATTGTCCGGCTGGATGATAGTTTGCGCATCGGCTACTTGCCGCAACAAAATCTTTTAGATCGTCGTTTTCCCATCACTGTGCTTCAGGTAGTCCTTTCCGGGCTTGCCGGTTCTAAAAGCAAACATCTCTCGTTTTCTTCTGCTGACAAGGAGGAGGCTTTCCGTATCATTACCCAAATGGGATTGGAAGGATTGGAAAATCATAGTATAGGAGCGTTGAGCGGCGGGCAGTTGCAACGAACTTTGTTAGGGCGTGCCCTTATCTCGCATCCTCGCCTTCTTATTCTCGACGAACCGGCTACTTACCTTGACCATAACTTTCAGTCGAGGCTCAGCGAACTATTGGCGCAGGTCAACCGTTCGGGATGTGCCATCATTTTGGTCAGTCACGATGTAGGTTCGGTACTCAGTCAGGTCAAGAACATAGCTTGCGTTAATAGGTGTCTGCACTACCACTCTGCCGCCGACGTTGATGCCGGGTGGTTGCAGCAACAATTGGGTTGTCCCATCGACCTGTTGGGGCATGGACACTTCCCACATCGGGTGGTGGCCAATCATTCAGAATCCTGCGGGCAGTGCCAATAGCTGATACATCAGCGTCAGTGCCATGCGGCGGTGCCCTTCGGCGTTGGGGTGCAAGCGGTCGGGACGGCCGGTTACGCTTTCGGCAAAGTACATCAAGTGATTCTCTTCTACCGGATAAAGTCCGCTTAGGGCACCTAAGTCAATGACCGGTACGGCCCATACGTCAGCCGTCTGCTTGATGATGCGGGTATAATCTTCCAGAAAGAGGCCGATGCGGTTGGCATATTGTTCGTCGGGTTGCACATTGGTTTCTCCAAATTTGGCGTATGCCCGGTGTAGCGGTGTCAGCACGATGACTTGCTTGTCGGGGAAGTTCTTTTTCAGGTAATCCATCAGTCGGTTGATTCGTCCGCAAAGCGTGCTGTCGTTCATTGCCGGGGTGCGATGTCGACGCCATTGTTTACTGACTGGTTTGCCGGCTGCAGCTTCCACTTCCACCCTCTCTTCGTTGTACCATTCTCCCAAAGGGATGCTACCGTTATAGTCGTTGGTGCCGGCAAATAGTATAATGGCATCGATGCTGTCTCCCTGTTCGGCTTTCAGTTTTTCAGCCTGTCTCAGCAATCCGTTCATTTGATTACCGTTAATGCCGTATGACAAGGCTTCCAGTCCCAACCATTCTGCCAGGTATTCCCAATAGCACTTCCGGGTGCCGATGCGTCGTTTGTCGGTGATGCTGTCGCCCAAGAAGGCCACTTTCTTTCCTTTCCATTGACTCTCTTTCACCACCTCTTGGGCTTGGATAAAGTCTGCCGCCAGCAATAGGCAGGCCAAGAATAAAGCTACAATCCGTTTCATATCCGTTCGTTTATTATTTTCCACAAAGTTAGTGAATTTCGGTAAGCCGTCATTCATTCGGACAGAATATTTTTTCTTTTCGTTAGTTAACGTCACAAACCTTTCCTATCGTAGTACAAGAAATAACGTTTGTTTGCCGACATAAAATGAAAAAATAGGCAATATAAACCCAAATCGCCGACACCGTTTCTGTAATCTGTGACACCGATTGCATAAACGATGGCGCAGTTTCTGTAATCTGTGTCGCAGATTTGAGTTCTTGTACCTGAAAAAAACTTTTTTCTCCGATATATTCTTAAGTTTTTTCTTTGTGAAAAGGATATATATATATTTGCAGCGTTTTTAACGTCTTTAATTAATTTAGTGAATATGAAAATAAAAATTGTATCTGTCTTTGTAGTTTTAATAGTTTCTGTCTGGGGAGTGTGTTCTCAAAATAATGATATAGAAATTCCCAATGTAATGCTTGATGATATTGAAGCATTAGCTACAGATGGGTCTGATTCGGGGTATTCATGTAGTGTTACATCAAATTGTGCAGGCAATACAGGCTCTGTTTCTTGTACGGGACAAATTTGCGAAAGAGGATTAGGATGGGTAAAGTGTGATGGAAAAAAGACGGTTTGTTGAAGATATTTTTATTTTAAGAATGAAGTTTCCTTTAGCTTGGATAGTATCTCTATTAACCATGATTAGTTCGTGTTCATTTCCTATCGGTGATGATTTGAAATGTAAAGAATATAAGGTGGTTGAACGCTTAACTGAATATCCTGACTCTTCTTTTTTCTCAGCAATAACTCATATGGAATGTCATGATGATATTCTTTTTTTATTGGATAAGAAAAGAGGAGATGTAGTTTCAATCAATGAAGAGTTTTCAACTTTTAAAGTGGAGGCCGTCCGTTCAGAAAAAGATTTGTTGATGCCTACTTCTTTTACTGTTTGGAAAGATACGATGTATCTCTGTGATGAGGCGTCAATAAATCCCTTGAAAATGTATGTGGGAGGAAGTATGATTGATAATTTCCCTTTGGAAAAATGCAATGAAAAACATTTAGCTGTTACCAAAGATTTTGTCTATCTTTCTTTTCCGACAGATACTTCTTGTTATGTAAAAATACATCGAAATAAAATTGGTGATTGGAATTATAAGGGAGAGGTTGTCGCAGGGAATGATGGAAAGAAAATCAGCATCTTGAATGAAAAACATTTATTCTGTAATGAAAAATTTTTATATGCTGTATCTGAAAATTTCCCTTATATAGATAAATATGATTTAGAGAGTGATACTTTGGTTGAACGACTTGATTTGTCTGAGGTTCCTATAATAAAAGAGAATCTGAAATTTATAGAGCGAAATTCAACCGAAGCCCACTCTTATTATGTTTACATAGAAGATGCTTATTTGTATTCAGATACGTTATATTTGCTATGTGCTACTCTTGGGAATGAGTATAGTTGCAATACTTTGCTTGAAATTGATTTGTCCGATGAACAAATGCGTCCTGTTTCATATTGTAAACTACCAGATCGTAATTATACATCCATAGCTTTCTCTGGTCGTTTTCTATATGCTGCCTGCAATGGATTAAATTGTGCTATAGAAAAGATAGAATTCTAAAAACTCCAAAAATAGATGTACAAAATCTTATTCTTATCTTTATCTTTCTTATGCTCTTGTTCGCAGATTTCAAGGCAATCAAATCCTGAATATGTTTATAATGTGGATTCTGTTATTGATGAGTTCCATTTGTTAGGTAAAAAGGTGAAATGTTTAGATTCAATTCTTTTAGATAAAGGTAAAAATACTAATCTATTTTTTTTATATAACTTTTATGATTGTGGAAGTTGTGTGGATTCTGCTTTTCAGTTGGTGAAAAAATAGATGCTTTTTATGGTGTTAAAAAGGTACCGATTATCTCTTCCTTAGGAAGTGCTACGCAATTTCAAAAACGTAATGAATATTATGAGTATGTATATTCTGATGAAGCAGATTTATTGCGTCAAGAATTAAAATATGTGCAAACTCCAATATTAATCAAGATAGATTCATTAAAGACAATTGTAGATTACATTCTTCCTAATGTTTCAGAAGAGTGGGAGTATGCTCGCTTTTTAAGATTTATGCGGCAATAATTTGACCAAACTATGTGAAAAACAACAAATTTTCGGCTAATATTTTGTAGTCGAACAGATTATTCCTATCTTTGCGGTCGAAACGGATGAAAGGTGGAGGGGCAATTAAGCTCCTCTTTTTTGTTCCCGAAAGTTTATCTATGATAGAGAAAAGCAAAGTTTGTGAAGTTGTCAACCAATGGTTGCAAGACAAAGAGTACTTTTTGGTAGAGGTAAATGTAGCCCCGGATAATAAGATTGTGGTAGAAATTGACCACAAGGAGGGCGTTTGGATTGAAGATTGCGTAGAGCTGAGCCGCTATGTAGAGTCACACATCAGCCGTGACGAAGAAGATTATGAACTGGAAGTAGGTTCGGCAGGTATTGGACAAGCCTTCAAAGTGTTGCAACAATACTTGAACTACGTGGGTGAAGAGGTAGAGGTGCTTACCAAGGACGGACGTAAACTATACGGTGTGCTGAAGGAAGCCGACGAACAGCACTTTGTGGTAACAATCCAAAAGAAAGTAAAGTTAGAGGGAGAAAAGCGCCCCAAGATGGTGGATGAAGACCTCAGTTTTGGATACGATGAAATAAAATATACTAAATACTTAATCAGTTTTAAATAAGATTATGGCGAAGAAAGTAGAAACTGTCAGTTTGATTGACACCTTTTCGGAATTCAAGGAACTGAAGAACATTGACCGCACCACCATGGTGAGCGTGCTCGAAGAATCCTTCCGTAGTGTGATTGCCAAAATGTTTGGCACCGATGAGAATTATGATGTGATTGTAAACCCCGATAAAGGTGACTTCGAGATTTGGCGCAACCGCGAGGTAGTGGCCGATGAAAATTTGACGAATCCCAATACCGAAATATCGTTGAGCGAGGCTCAGCAGATAGACGCCAGCTATGAAGTGGGCGAAGAGGTGACAGACGAAGTAAACTTTGCCAAGTTCGGTCGTCGTGCCATATTGAATCTGCGCCAGACATTGGCCAGCAAGATTTTGGAATTGGAAAAGGACAGCATCTACAACAAATATATAGATAAGGTAGGAACTATCATCAGTGCTGAAGTATATCAGATTTGGAAGAAAGAGATGCTACTTCTTGACGATGAAGGCAATGAATTGCTATTGCCCAAGTTGGAACAGATACCCAGTGACTTTTACCGTAAGGGTGAAACAGCTCGTGCCGTTGTGGCTCGTGTAGACAACAAGAATAATAACCCCAAGATTATCTTGAGCCGTACCTCACCGATATTCTTGCAACGCTTATTCGAAATGGAAGTGCCCGAAATCAATGACGGACTAATCACTATCAAAAAGATAGCTCGCATACCCGGTGAACGTGCTAAGATTGCTGTAGAAAGCTACGACGACCGCATCGACCCTGTAGGAGCCTGCGTGGGCGTGAAAGGCAGCCGTATTCATGGTATTGTTCGTGAACTGAGAAATGAAAATATAGATGTTATTAACTATACGACCAATACTAAACTGTTTATCCAACGTGCATTGAGTCCTGCTAAAGTCTCTTCCATCAATTTAGATGAAGAAAACCGTAAGGCCGAAGTCTATTTGCGTCCCGAAGAAGTGTCGTTGGCTATCGGTAAGGGTGGTTTGAACATCAAGTTAGCTAGTATGCTGACCGAATATACTATCGATGTATTCCGTGAAATAGAAGAATCACAAGACGAAGAAGATATTTATTTGGACGAATTCCGTGATGAAATTGACGATTGGGTAATCGATGCCATCAAGGCTATAGGACTTGACACGGCTAAATCCGTACTGGGAGCACCACGCCAATTGTTGATTGAAAAAACAGACCTTGAGGAAGAAACAGTGGATGAAGTACTCGGTATTCTCCAAAAAGAATTCGAGGAAGAGTAAGCGGCAAGGCGTACCAATGTTATTTTAATTCTTAATTTTTAATTTTTAATTCGAAGAACGTGTCTATAAGGTTAAATAAAATAACAAGAGACTTGAATGTAGGTATTACAACAGTTGTTGAATTCCTACAGAAAAAAGGATTTACGGTAGAGGCAAATCCCAATACTAAAATTTCGGACGAACAGTATGACTTGTTAGTCAAAGAATTTGGCACGGACAAGGATTTGAAGCAGAAAGCAGACAAGTTCTTGCAACAACGTCAAAGCAAAGAACGCAAGCTAGGAACAGTGGCTATCGATGGTTACGAAGCCGAAGAAAAGGGCAAGGAAGAGGTTATCAAAGCAACCGTGGTAGAAGAACTTCGTCCGAAATTCAAGCCTGTGGGTAAGATAGACTTGGATAAATTGAAACGCAAACCGACTCCAAAAGCTGAGCCGGTGGTAGAAGAAAAAACGATTGTTGATGAAACAATTGTAGAGATGGAAGAAACAGTAGAACAATCGCTTCCTCAAACTCAAATAGTTGAAGAAATTCCTGTTGCGCAAGAAGAAGTTGTACTCGAACCGGAAATTGTAGAAACCCAACCTTCCGAAGCTGTAGTCGAAGAAAAAAATGAACAACAAGAAGTTCAAGAAGAAAAAATACCGGAAATGCCTGCTGAAACCACAAAAGATGAAGAGCAAATTGACGGTGTATTTAAATTAAGAAAACCGGAATTTGTATCTAAAATCAATGTCATCGGACAAATTGATTTGGCGGCTTTGAATCAAAGCACTCGTCCACGCAAAAAATCAAAAGAAGAAAAGAAAAAAGAACGCGAGGAGAAAGAAAAGCAACGCCACGATCAACGCAAACAGATGAAAGAAGCTATCATCAAGGAAATCCGTCGCGAAGATAATAAGCAGAAAGATGAAAAAGAAGAAGGCGGCGGCAAGAAAAAGCGTAATCGAATTAATAAAGAGAAGATTGATATCAATAATGCTCAGAACTATCAGTCTTCCAATGAAAAAAATCGTCAAAAAGGAAATCAACAAGCTGCAAACCAAGGCGCCGGAAAGAAAAACAAGGATCGTTTTAAGAAGCCTATCATCAAGCAAGAGGTGAGCGAAGAGGATGTAGCAAAGCAGGTAAAAGAGACTTTGGCACGACTGACAGCCAAGGGTAAAAATAAAGGTGCAAAGTACCGCAAAGAGAAACGCGAATTGGCCAGTAACCGTCAAATGGAGATGGAAGAACTGGAAATGGCTGAAAGCAAGGTGCTGAAACTGACCGAGTTTGTGACAGCCAACGAGTTGGCAAATATGATGGATATCAGTGTTACACAGGTTATTGCAACTTGCATGAGTGTAGGTATCATGGTCAGCATCAATCAACGTCTCGATGCAGAAACAATCAACTTAGTAGCCGAAGAGTTTGGATTTAAGACCGAATATGTAAGTGCCGAAGTATCGCAGGCCATCGTCGAAGAAGAAGATTCGGAAGACGAACTCCAACCACGTGCGCCGATTGTAACCGTAATGGGCCACGTTGACCATGGTAAGACATCGTTACTCGACTACATCCGTAAGGCTAATGTGATTGCGGGCGAAGCCGGTGGTATTACTCAGCACATAGGTGCCTACCACGTAACCTTAGAAGACGGTCGTAAAATTACGTTCTTGGATACCCCTGGTCACGAAGCATTTACAGCTATGCGTGCTCGTGGTGCCAAGGTAACAGACGTAGTTATTATCATTGTAGCCGCTGACGACAATGTGATGCCTCAAACCAAAGAAGCTATCAACCATGCTATGGCGGCCAATGTGCCTATTGTATTTGCCATCAATAAGATTGATAAGCCGGCTGCTAATCCGGACAAGATTAAAGAAGAGTTGGCAGCCATGAACTTCTTAGTGGAAGAATGGGGAGGAAAATACCAAAGTCAGGACATCTCGGCCAAGAAGGGTATGGGTGTGCAAGACTTGATGGAAAAAGTGTTGTTAGAAGCCGAAATGTTGGAACTTAAGGCTAATCCCGACCGTAAAGCTACTGGTTCCATCATTGAATCTTCACTTGACAAAGGCCGTGGATATGTAGCCACTGTGTTGGTATCGAACGGTACACTCCGTGTAGGCGACATCGTTTTGGCTGGAACACACTATGGTAAAGTAAAAGCTATGTTCAACGAGCGTAACCAACGAGTAAAAGAAGCCGGTCCAGCTGAGCCTGTATTGATTCTTGGCTTGAACGGTGCACCGGCTGCCGGTGATACATTCCATGTATTTGATACCGACCAAGAAGCTCGAGAAGTAGCCAATAAGCGTGAACAGTTGCAACGCGAACAAGGTTTACGTACTCAGAAGATGTTGACATTGGATGAAGTAGGCCGACGTTTGGCTTTGGGCGATTTCCACGAACTGAACGTTATTGTAAAGGGTGACGTAGATGGTTCGGTAGAGGCATTGAGCGACTCTCTCATTAAGCTTTCTACAGAACAGATTCAAGTAAATGTTATTCATAAGGGCGTTGGACAAATTTCTGAATCTGATGTAACTTTAGCAGCTGCTTCCGATGCCATTATCGTTGGTTTCCAGGTACGTCCTTCTGGTGCTGCTGCCAAGTTGGCTGAGAATGAAGGTGTAGATATCCGCAAGTATTCGGTTATCTACGATGCCATCGAAGAAGTAAAGGCCGCAATGGAGGGAATGCTTGCTCCAACGCTGAAAGAGCAAATAACAGCTACCATCGAAGTGCGTGAAGTATTCAATATCAGTAAGGTTGGCATGGTTGCCGGTGCTATGGTGAAGACCGGTAAGGTAAAACGCAGCGACAAGGCTCGTCTTATCCGTGATGGTATTGTGGTATTTACCGGCAATATCAATGCACTGAAGCGTTTCAAGGACGATGTGAAGGAAGTGGGTACCAACTTTGAGTGTGGTATTAGCTTGACTGCCTGCAATGACTTGAAGGTGGGCGACGTTATTGAGACTTACGAAGAAATAGAAGTAAAGGCTACATTGTAATTTGACCCTTTCTTACCTCTCTCCAAATCGGAGAGGGGTAAGAACTATATATCGTTATGGCCATTATTGATATAGTTATTATAGCATTGTTTGTATTGGGTGCCATCTTTGGCTTGATGAAAGGATTTGTCAAGCAATTGGCTACACTTTTGGGTCTTGTTGTCGGTTTGTTGGCAGCAAAAACGTTGTATGAAGTTGTGGCAGAGAAATGGATAGGGCAACTGATTGATTCGATGACAATTGCGCAAATCTTGGCATTTATTGTAATTTGGATTGGAGTACCTTTAGGATTTACGTTAATAGCTTCGTTGATTACCAAGGCCATGGAAATCATTTCTTTGGGATGGATAAACCGCCTATTAGGAGCCGTATTGGGTATCTTAAAATATTTGTTGTTGATAAGTTTACTGATAAGTGTTTTTGAATTCATTGATGCCGACAATAAGATAATCAGCAAAACAAACAAGCAGGAATCGGTGTTGTACTATCCTATGCAGGAGTTTGCCGGTATGTTTTTGCCGGCAGCCAAAAGTGTAACCGAACAGATTCTTAATTTCGATAAGTAATTTTAGCATGGAAGAAACTGATAAGAATAAACCTACCGATAATTTGTATGTCCGTCAGTTGACTGAAGAGAAATACAAGTATGGTTTTACAACCGATGTGCATACAGACATTATCGAACGTGGATTGAATGAAGATGTTATCCGTCTGATTTCATCCAAAAAAGGTGAACCGGAATGGTTGTTGGAGTTTCGTTTGAAAGCCTATCGCTATTGGCTAACCATGGAGATGCCTACGTGGGCACATCTTCGCATTCCGGAAATTGATTATCAAGCAATCTCATATTATGCCGACCCAACAAAGAAAAAGGAGGGACCGAAAAGTTTGGATGAGGTAGATCCAGAATTAATAAAGACGTTCAATAAGTTAGGTATTCCTTTAGAAGAGCAGATGGCACTGAGTGGTATGGCGGTAGATGCTGTAATGGACTCGGTGTCGGTGAAAACTACTTTTAAAGAAACCTTGATGGAGAAGGGCATCATCTTTTGCTCGTTCAGTGAAGCAGTGCGTGAGCATCCCGATTTGGTTCAAAAATACCTTGGTTCGGTAGTGAATTACCGCGACAATTTCTTTGCTGCCCTCAATTCGGCAGTATTTTCCGATGGTTCGTTTGTGTATATTCCTAAAGGAGTACGTTGTCCGATGGAATTATCTACATACTTCCGTATTAATGCTGCCAATACGGGTCAGTTCGAGCGTACACTGATTGTGGCAGATGATGATTCTTACGTCTCTTATTTGGAAGGTTGTACCGCCCCAATGCGTGATGAGAACCAACTTCATGCAGCTATTGTGGAGATTGTGGTACACGATAGGGCTGAGGTGAAATACAGCACTGTGCAAAACTGGTATCCAGGTGATGCTGAGGGAAAGGGTGGTGTATATAACTTTGTAACGAAGCGAGGACATTGTAAGGGTCAAAACTCTAAATTGTCGTGGACACAAGTAGAGACCGGTAGTGCTATTACCTGGAAGTATCCTTCGTGTATTCTTTCGGGTGACAATTCTGTGGCTGAGTTTTATAGTGTAGCGGTAACCAATAACTTTCAGCAGGCTGATACGGGTACCAAGATGATACATTTGGGAAAGAATACCCGAAGCACCATTGTCAGCAAAGGTATCTCGGCCGGGCGTAGTGAGAACTCTTATCGTGGATTGGTACGGGTCGGAGAGAGAGCCGATAATGCTCGCAATTACAGCCAGTGTGATTCGTTGTTGTTAGGTGATAAATGTGGAGCACATACTTTCCCCTATATGGATATTCGCAACGAGACAGCCATTGTTGAGCATGAAGCTACTACTTCGAAAATCAGCGAAGACCAAATATTCTATTGTAACCAACGAGGTATCTCAACCGAAGATGCTGTGGGATTGATTGTGAATGGTTATGCTAAGGAGGTGCTGAACAAACTGCCGATGGAGTTTGCCGTGGAAGCACAGAAATTGTTGAGTATTTCGTTGGAAGGAAGTGTGGGGTAATAATTATTTGTGATTTCTGATTTATGATTTCTGGATTGTGGATTTTTTCATTGGAAGGATAAATCATAAATCAAAAATCATAAATCATAAATAATAGACTTATGTTAGAGATAAAAGATTTACACGCCAGCATCAATGGCAAAGAGATATTGAAAGGCATAAACTTGACCGTTCGCGATGGTGAGGTGCATGCCTTGATGGGACAGAATGGTGCAGGAAAAAGTACTTTGAGTAATGTGTTGGTGGGACATCCTGCTTACGAAGTGACTAAAGGAACAGTGACATTTAATGGCAAAGATTTGTTAGAAATGTCGCCTGAAGATCGTGCTCATGAGGGAATCTTCCTCTCTTTTCAAACACCCATAGAAATACCCGGTGTTTCAATGGTTAACTTTATGCGTGCAGCGGTGAACGAACAGCGTAAGTATCGACATTTGCCGGCATTGAATGCAAGTGAATTTTTGAAACTGATGCGCGAGAAGCGTGCCATTGTTGAGTTAGACAACAAGTTGGCCAATCGCAGTGTAAATGAAGGCTTTAGTGGTGGAGAGAAGAAACGTAATGAGATTTTCCAAATGGCGATGCTTGAACCTACTTTCACCATTCTTGATGAGACAGACTCTGGTCTTGATGTTGATGCACTTCGCATTGTGGCTGAGGGCTTTAATAAACTACGCACTCAGCAAACCAGTGCATTGGTCATTACGCACTATCAACGTTTACTCGATTACCTCAAACCCGATATTGTTCACGTTCTTTTGAATGGCCGCATCGTAAAAACCGGTGGACCTGAATTGGCACAGGAGATTGAAGCACGTGGCTTCGATTGGATAAAGAAAGAATTGGGAGAATGATGAAAGCAGAACAACAATATATTGATTTGTTTGCACAGTGCGAAGCGATGATTTGTCGTCATAGTGCAGATGTATTGAATGTTTCGCGGGCAAAAGCTTTTGCTGACTTCGAACGTTTAGGCTTTCCTACTCGCAAAGATGAGAAATACAAATATACCGAAGTGGCATCATTTTTTGAGCCTGACTATGGTTTGAACTTAAATCGATTGCAGATTCCGGTCAATCCTTATGAAGTGTTCAAGTGTGATGTGCCTAATATGAGTACGTTGCTCTACTTTGTTGTGAACGATAGTTTCTATACAAAGGAGGTAAATCGTCTGTTACCTGAAGGGGCTCTATTTTGCAGTTTGAAAGAGGCAGCCGAAAAGTATCCTGAATTGGTGAAGAGATATTATGGAAAGTTGGCCGATACCTCAAAAGATGGTGTGACAGCTTTCAATACAGCTTTAGCACAAGATGGTGTATTGCTTTATATTCCGAAAAATGTGGTCATAGAGAAGCCCATTCAGCTGGTAAACATTCTTCGTGCAGATGTTAATTTCATGGTTAACCGTCGTGTTTTGGTTATTCTCGAAGAAGGTGCGCAAGCTCGTCTGTTGGTATGCGATCATGCCATGGACGATGTTAACTTTTTGGCTACACAAGTGGTTGAAGTGTTTGTTGGCGAGCGTGCTATGTTTGACCTTTATGAATTGGAAGAAACCCATACCGGAACAGTGCGTATCAGTAATATGTATGTAGAACAAGGGGCAGGTAGCAACGTCTTACTCAATGGTATGACGCTGACTAATGGAACAACTCGTAACACTACTACTGTGATGTTGGCCGGTGAAGGAGCCGAATTAGATTTATGTGGTATGGTCATTGCCGACAAGAATCAACATGTAGATAATCATACTATTATTGACCATGCCGTGTCCAATTGTAATAGTCGCGAACTTTATAAATATGTACTCGATGAGCAAGCTACCGGTGCTTTTTCCGGATTGGTGTTGGTACGTCCGGATGCACAACATACTAATTCGCAACAAACCAATCGCAACCTATGTGCTACTCGCGAGGCTCGGATGTACACCCAGCCACAATTGGAGATTTATGCCGATGATGTGAAATGTAGCCATGGAGCCACGGTTGGACAACTCGATGAAGCTGCTCTTTTTTACATGCGTCAGCGTGGTATTCCTGAAAAAGAAGCTCGTTTGTTGCTGATGTTTGCTTTTGTAAACGAGGTAATTGATATGATTCGCCTTGATGCCTTGAAAGACCGTCTTCATATGTTGGTTGAGAAGCGTTTCCGTGGCGAATTGAAAAAATGTCAAGGATGTGCTATTTGTAAGTAAAGAATGCTATGTATGATGTAAATAAAATCAGAGAAGATTTCCCCATCCTTGGCCGTGAGGTGTATGGCAAGCCCTTGGTTTATCTGGATAATGGTGCTACTACACAGAAGCCACGTTGTGTAGTAGATGTAATGAGCGAAGAGTATTATTCTGTTAATGCCAATGTACATCGAGGTGTTCATTTTCTTTCGCAACAAGCTACCGAACTACACGAAGCCAGTCGCGACACCGTGCGCCGTTTTATTCATGCCGCCTCTATCAACGAAATAGTATTTACACGTGGCACAACCGAAAGTATTAACCTATTGGCAAGCAGCTTTTGCGAATCGCAGATGCGCTCGGGCGATGAGGTTATCATCTCTGCGATGGAGCATCATAGCAACATTGTGCCTTGGCAATTGATGGCCGCTAAGCATGGCATTGTTATCAAGGTCATCCCTATGAATGACCAAGGTGAATTGCTATTGGACGAATACCAGAAACTTTTCACTTCAAAGACACGCCTTGTCAGTGTGACACATGTCAGCAATGTGTTGGGAACGGTGAATCCTGTTAGTGAGATGATACGTTTTGCCCACGAACAGGGTGTGCCGGTATTGGTGGATGGTGCGCAAAGCATTCCTCATATGCCGGTCGATGTGCAGGCTCTCGATGCCGACTTCTATGTCTTTTCCGGACATAAAGTCTATGGCCCAACCGGTGTGGGCGTACTCTATGGCAAGGAATCATGGCTCGACCGCTTGCCGCCCTATCAAGGTGGAGGCGAGATGATACAGAGCGTATCGTTTGAGAAGACCACCTTCAATGAACTACCTTTTAAGTTCGAGGCAGGTACACCCGACTATATCGGCACCACCGGTTTGGCTCGTGCCCTCGACTATGTATCGGCCATCGGCATGGAGAAGATTGCTGCCTACGAGCAGGAACTTACCACTTATGCTACCGAACGGCTGATGCAGATTCCCGGAATGCGCATCTTTGGTCGGGCAGCCCAAAAAGGTAGTGTCATCTCTTTCCTGGTGGGTAACATTCATCACTTCGACATGGGTACCCTGCTCGACCGTCTCGGAATAGCCGTTCGCACCGGTCATCATTGTGCCCAACCCTTGATGCAGCGCCTGGGCATTGAAGGTACCGTGCGTGCTTCCTTCGGATTATACAACACGAAAGAAGAAATAGACGTTCTGGCTGCCGGTATTGAACGCGTCAGCCGCATGTTCTGAGGTTGTATAGAAAATTTTATAATTTCTTTCTCTTAAACGTAAAAAAATGGGACGTAATGTGTGAATTTCAGAGAATTTCTTTACTTTTGCGTCAAGTAATTATTCTAAGTAAGAAGAAGTAAAAGAATTATAAAAACAATCTCCAAGAAATTTGCTTATGTCAAATAAAATATTAGCAAGCAAGTTGTATAAACCAAAACGTACGGGTAATAGCCCGTACGGTTTTTTTATACTTTCATTTAGAGGCATCTCTATAGGGCGTCTGGACGCATCCATAATAACCCGAACAAAAAACATTAATATATATCAATTGAAATATGGAAAGAAAATGGCAAGGATTGGTGGCTTATGAAGCCCCGAAAGTAGAGATTATCGAAGTAGAGGTGGAAAAAGGTTTTTCTGCAAGTAATGGTGATATTGATTCATATGGTATCCCTGTTGATAATGGCGGTTGGAGTTGAGTATTAACATTTAATAAAGAATAGTATGAAAAATAATATTTTGATAATTGGAGCTGTAATGCTGATGATGGCTTCTTGTTCCAATGAAGAAATCATTCTAAACGAAGAATTGAAGAACAATGCCGAACCTACACTTACCATCATTGCAACACAGGGAGAGAATGCAGATAGCCGAATCGCTTATACTTCTGGTACAAATGGTAAGGCCTTCAATCTTACATGGACAGCGGACGATGTCATCTATGTCTGTGAAGCTGAAACTCCTGATGATAATTTCATTGAGTTAACTCTGACTGCTGGAGCAGGTAGCAATCGAGGTACATTCTCTACTAGCCAACAGTTGCCTGGAAGTTGGACAGATGAGACCGAACTGATTGCTTACTACAAAGCGAATGGAAATATGTATGTTGATAGATCTGCTTATGAAGAAAATGGAATTTTTTTCTATCATACTAATTATACAGTGAATCAGGTTCAGACTCAAAATGGAGATATGAACCATTTGAAGAATGTAAACTACATGAAGTCAGAAAAATTTAATTTGGGTAGTACTACAATAAGCAATCTTCACTTTTCTCATCAAGGTGCCATCATGCAATTTAAACTCACTGGTTTAGAAGGAAAGACGGTAACCGGATTAAAACTTTTAATAGATGATGGTACGGAATCCTTTACCAAATGCTATTATGATTATCTGTATGGATTTGAGTGTGATAGTTCTGCTCATGAGTATATGTCTTCTGCTACTTTATTCTTTGGAGAGAATCAAGGGAATGATAATTACTCTGGTATTGATGTTGGTTCGGATGAGATTCTTACAGCCTACTTGATGTTGGGAGCAACGGAGGAGTTGCAAGGTAAGATGTTAACCCTTACTGCTACCACTACGGATGGTTCATACATTGCAAGCGTTATAGGTGGTGAGGTAGAGGATGGAAATTTTTATACTATTGAAAAGAGCGTTGATATTCCTTATGTAACCCTAAAAGCAGCAGCTATGCAAAGATTTACTTTGAAGAAAACGGGTACTTACACTTTAGATTCATCATTTCAGTATTCGATAGGTGGTGGCGAATGGAAACAACTGACTTTTGAAACCACTTATATCTCTTTCGGGGGTGAGAATGGTGACTTGCGACTTCGCGGTAAGAGTAGCAAGGGAACCTCTTCTGATGTTAATCCTAATCAAGAAAATTATGCTCAAATTACATTTGAATATGACATTCCAGTGGCTTGTTCGGGCGATATTCGCACTTTGTTGGATTGGGAGAATTACACCACCACTTCTACATCTAATGCACGTTTTAGAGATTTATTTAAAGATTGCTCGCAATTGATTTCGGCCCCCGACCTGCCTGCCACCGAATTGGCGTCATTATGTTATGCTTATATGTTTCATGGATGTAAGTCGTTGACTATTGCTCCGATATTGCCGGCTACTTCATTGCCAACATCTTGTTATGCGAGTATGTTTCAATATTGTGAAAAATTGAATAGTGTCACTATGTTAGGAACAGATGCTGATATGTTTACTTGTATGAACTGGCTGAGTGGAGTTTCCGCTACCGGTACTTTTTACAAAAATAGTGCGGTGACAAATACATCCAATCTTGATATCCCTTCTGGTTGGACAATTAAAAACTACGGAGAATAAAAAGAGGTATCACAAGATGCGATAAAATGTGGGTGATAGTAAGCGTTTGCTCGTTGTAGAGTCGTGCAGCCTTTTTTGCAATGAATGCAAGCACTTACATCGCACGTTGCAACAGAGTAGTGCCAAAGCTTTGGCACTGCCTTGCCACTGCTTTGGCAGAGCAGTGCCACTGTTATGGCACTACTCTGCCAAAGTTATTTTTAGGCTTGGCACACGTGGGCTATGTCTGGCGGGCATTATTCCCTATACATGGCCTCTATCTGCTCCTTGTAATTCTTGTTTAAGATGGGTCGTTTTATTTTTAATGTATTGGTCAGTTCGCCACGTGCCATGCTGAATGGCTTCGGTAAGAGGGTGAATCGTTTGATTTGCTCGTAGTGGGCAAACTCTTGTTGCAATGTTTCGATGCGAGCATGGAAGAGTGCTTGCACCTTGGGGTGTTGCAACAATTCTGCCATGTCGTTGTAGGCAATCTCTTTCTCCTTGGCATAGGCTTCTACGGCCGAATAGGTGGGCACAATCAGTGCAGAAACAAACTTGCGTTGGTCGGCAATGATGGCTACTTGGTCAATATAACGGTCGATGGAGAGTTTGGTTTCTAACGCCTGTGGCGAGATGTATTTTCCGTTGCTGGTTTTAAACAAATCTTTGATGCGCTCGGTCAAGAACAGTTGATTGTTTTTTATGTAGCCGGCATCACCTGTATGGAACCATCCCTCTTTGTCGATGGCTTGTGCGGTGGCTTCGGCTTTTTTGTAGTAACCTTTGGTAATGGTCTTTCCTCGTAGCAGGATTTCATCGTTTTCGCCAATCTTCACTTCTACGCGGGGCATGATGGTTCCTACAGAACCTATTTCGAATCCCGGATTGATGAAGCAAGATACGGTGGCACACGATTCGGTAAGGCCATAGCCTACAATCATGTTGATGCCTACGGCATGAACAAATTCGCAGATTTCGTTGGGGACGGCAGCACCTGCCACTGGGAAGAAGTTGCCGTTTTCAATGCCAATTGTCTTTTTCAGCAATGCATAGACGGTCTTTTCATAGAATTTGTACTTCAAGTGGAGCATCAGTGGTGGACGTTTCCCTAAGCGCATATACTCCAGGTTGTGAATCTTGCCTACACGGATGGCATCTTGCATCAAGCGGCGTTTGATATTGCTTTCAGAAGCAATCTTTTCTTGTACACCGGCATATACCTTTTCCCAAAAGCGAGGAACACTACACATCAATGTAGGTCGTACCTCCTTGATGGTGGAGGCTATCTCGGCCGGCCGCAGGTTGAGGCATACTTGTACACCTTTGTGTAAGCAGTAGTAGGTCCAGGCACGCTCGAAGACATGGGTTAGCGGCAGGAAGTTCATGGATACATCCTTGTCGGTCATCATGGTTAGGCGGATGTCGTGGATGCGGATGATTTCATCATAAGTAGAATGGTGAAGCATCACACCCTTGGGTTCGCCTGTTGTACCACTGGTATAAAGTATGTTAGCCAAATCGTCGTTAGAGGCACGGGCGGTGCGTGCTTCCACTTCCTCGTTGTGCGGCAATCCTTCGCCCAACTTCAAGAATTCATCGAAGTAGATAGAGGTTGTATCGCGTTTGTCCTTCTTTATCTTGGGGTCGAAGAGTATTAATTTTTCCAACGAATGACAAAGCCCGAATACGCTAAATGCTGCATCATATTGGAATTGCTCACCTATAAACAGGAAGCGGATTTGGGCATCATTGATGATATATTGAGCCTGAGCCGCTGAACTTGTAGCATAGAGGGGCACTGATACGGTGCGATTGGCCAGCCCGGCAAAATCGGTATATAGACATTCGGGCTTGTTTTGTGAAAAGATACCGATGTTTTCACCCTCTTTTACACCCAAAGCAACCATAGCATTGGCTGCTTGACGAACGATAGCAGATAACTGATTCCATGTGATGGGAATCCATTGTGAAAGGTCATAGTCGCGATACTTCAAGGCTATTTTCTCACCATACTTCGCTGCACGGCGATGTACCATGACAGACAAATGATCATAGGTCATAATTCCATGAATTTGGTTAATACGCTACAAAGATAATAGTTTCATTTGAAACTATCGAATTTACTTCTTGTTTTTTTCAGTGGTATCAATATTTATAGCTATTTTTGTCAACGCATTGATACATTATTATATATATAGATTATTGCAGAAAGATGAATTATGATATGGAAATGATGGTAGCCAACGCCATTGGATTGTTGAAAGAACTGATAGCCATACCGTCAGTAAGCCGCGAAGAGAAAGAAGTAGCCGACTGCTTGCAACGTTTCATTGAAATAGAAGGCATGATAACTGGACGTAAGGGGAATAATGTGTGGTGTATCGGCCCTATGTTTGACTTGAATAAACCAACCTTGTTGTTGAATTCGCATATTGATACGGTGAAGCCGGTGAGTGGATGGAAACGTAATCCGCATCAGCCCATCGAAGAACATGGACGACTTTATGGCTTAGGAAGCAACGATGCCGGTGCTAGCGTAGTGTGTCTGTTACAAGTATTCTTGGCTCTATGCAAAACGCACCAATCTTATAATCTGATCTACTTGGCGTCATGCGAAGAAGAGATATCAGGCAAAACCGGTATAGAATGTGTGTTACCCGAATTACCACCTATCAGTTTGGCGTTGGTGGGCGAACCCACCGAAATGCAACCCGCTGTAGCCGAGAAGGGCTTAATGGTACTGGACGTGACAGCTTATGGGAAATCGGGTCATGCTGCGCGCAATGAAGGAGAGAATGCTATCTATAAGGCATTGCAAGATATAGCCTGGTTTCGTGACTATCAATTTGAGAAAGAATCACCGTTATTGGGACCGGTTAAAATGAGTGTTACAGTGCTGAATGCGGGTACACAGCACAATGTAGTGCCCGACCGTTGTGCGTTTGTGGTGGACATCCGTAGCAACGAGTGTTATAGCAACGAAGAGATTTTTGAGTTGATAAAACAACACATAACCAGTGAAGCTAAAGCGCGTTCGTTCAGACTGAATTCTTCGAGTATCGTTATGAATCACCCGATAGTGGAACGTGCCAAGAGTTTGGGACGTACACCTTTTGGGTCACCAACCTTGAGCGATCAGGCTTTGATGCACTTCCCTTCGTTAAAAATGGGACCAGGAAAAAGCAGCCGGTCGCATACGGCCGATGAGTTCATTCTACTGGATGAGATAAAAGAGGCTATACCTCTTTATCTGCAACTATTAGACGGTTTACATTTTTAAAGATTAACGGTTGAGCCAAGGCTCAGGATTAAGTTTCTCTTTTTCCTTGCGCAACTGGAAGTGGAGCACGGTGCGTCCACCATCGGCACCATTGGAAAATACTTGGCCGATGGATTGTTTGGTAGTGACATCATCTCCTTGCTTGACACTGGCAGTTGCCAAGTTGCAATATACAGAAATATAGGCACCGTGGCGAATTAATACATTGAATAGGCCATTGAGCTTGAAGACGGCTGCAACCTTTCCGTTGAATATGGCACGCGCTTCTGCTCCGGGTTTACCCTGTATGTCAATTCCTTTGTTGTCGAGTTTTACATTGCGTAGGCCGGCTACGTTGTATTGACCATAGTGGCTGGTAATGATGTAGGGGCCGCTGATGGGCATCGGTAATTTACCGCGGTTGGAAGCGAAGTCGGACGATAATGCTTGGTCGGCTTTACTCATGACAAATGCATCGACAGGAGCATTTTTCTTAATATTGTTTTTCTTAGTTTCAGGTTTCTTGTTGGTTTTTCGTGCTTCTGTTTCGGCTTTTTTTCGGGCCTTTTCTATCTCTTCGGCAATCAAACGATCAATGCGATTGTTCAACTGATTGGCTTGTTGCCGTTTTTTACGTAACTCTGTTTGAATGCCTTTTTGCTTCTTCTTTAATGTATTGACTAATTGGCGTTGTTCTTTTTCCTGAGCTTCGAGTTTGGTTTTCTCAGCCTCACGTTCTTTTAGCAAACTCTCTTTGGCACTTTTTACTTGTTGTAATTCTTGTTTTTTATGGTTAACCTCTTCTTGTTTCTTCAATAATTCTTCGCCTTGCATCCGTTGATAGGTGGCATATTCTCGGACATAGCGAAAGCGACGATAGGTCTGAGCCAAATTGTCAGCCGAAAAGATAAACATCAGTTTTTCTTCTATGGAACGATTCTTGTGTAGATATTGTACTGAGGCTTCATATTTCTTTTTCTTATCTCTTAAGTCAATCTCCAGATTTTTTAATTGTTTGTTGACAGCGGTCAGTTCGCTTTCAATGGCTTCTACGTCTTTATTGATGGTAAGGATATATCGTTTCCGTTCTTCTATTTGTCCGGTAAGTGTAGCAAGTCCATTGAGTTGGCTACCAACATTTTTTTCTGTTTTGCTCAATAAAGATTCCTGTTCAGCAATTTGTTTCTGTAACTCCCCACGTTTGCTTTCCAACTCTTTTATAAGTTTGTTGGATTGCGGCCAAGCAGGTAGCAGACAGCATATAGAAAAGATTAAACAGAAGAGACGGCGCATCATAAACTCATCAACATTTCTAATAATTCATAAGGTTCAACCTCTACGTATTTGGATGAGAGGGTTGTTGGAGGTAGTGAAAAAGGGCTGGTAGAGAAATCGGAAAGTTCAATCTTTCCTTTTTCCAGCGAGGGAATTCCTAATTCTGTACCGGCCAAAGTACGTTTCCCATTGGGAGCAGCTGCCTTGAACAACATTTTTTCCAGATTGGCAAAGGTGGCTTTTCTGGGCAATGCATTTCTAATGTCGTGGTAAGTAGCTCGTGTATAACGTTTCCCCATTCGGTCAACCAAAAGTAATTCTTCAGGAGTAATTTCAATTCGGGCTACCTCAGTGCGGAGTATAGGCATTAGGAAGGATAGCTGCATTCGTTCTCCACTGACCAATTTCATTGTTCCAGATACTGTGAATACTGCATCTTTTGTGGGTACGGTTAGCTCTATTTTAGAAGAAAGATAGTTGGTTGTTGTAGGTAGCTTGTTTACCTGTTTTTGTGTAGTTTTACAACTACTAACAACTAACAACATGAAGAGACAACATAATTTGCAGATAATATGTAATTGTTTATGTTTCATTCTGGTATATATGTTTTAGTTTCTATTTTCTTTTTCAAGATTTTGCTTTGGTTTCCTAACTCTAAGGATTGTTTCCAATATTTTAGTGCACTTTCCAAATCTCCTGTCTTGAAATAAATGTCTCCACAGTGTTCGACTATCACATCACTTTGGTTTCCCTCTTCACTTTTCATGGCTTCATCTATATAGATGCGTGCTTCAGCATAATTCCCTTTTTCGAAAAGTATCCAAGCATACGTATCGAGATAGGTGGCGTTAGTAGGCTCGGCTTTTACGGTCTTGTAGCTCATTTCTTCTGCTTTATCTAAATCACGTTTTTCTAACGAGAGGTAGTAGGCATAATTATTTAATGCACCGATGTTGTCGGGGTTGTACTCCAATGCTTTGTCATAGGCTTGATAGGCTTCGGTATTCATGTTTTTAGTGTGATAGGCGTCCCCCATTATCGTATAAAAATCGGAAACAAGTTCTTTACTGGTTTCTGGAGTTATTTGTGTAATGGCTTGTTTTATTACTTCTAATGTCTCCTCGGTTTTTTCATCGTGATTATAGGCTATGGCCAGATAGAAATAAAACTCCATGACTTCAGGATTGGCTGCTATGCCTGCATCGCATAGGCGATGTATCTCTTGGTAGTTTTCCTTTTTGATGGCTTCATTTAATAATGTCATGCGTGCCGCTGTATTAGCGGGTTCGATGTCGAGTATCATGTTTAATATCGGTAATGCCTTATCATTCATTCCTTTTGAAAGCAGGTATTGGGCATATAACGTTGGTAAGGCCGCATCGTCGGGCTCTTGTTCTAAAATACGGTCAAAGAGGGTAATTATTCTGGTGCTATCACGGCCGGATGATTCATTTTGAATAACAAAGCGAGTCATCACGTTCAGTTTAGTATCGGAAGGTACTTTCTTGTTCAGCAATAAAGTATCGAGTTGCTGTTCGTAAAGTTCTTTTTGTTCTGTGGCTTCATAATAATTTGCCATTGAATAGAGGGCCAAAGCATTGTCAGGCTCATTCTCCAACACTTCTTGATAATTTTTATAGGCTTCATCGAAATTCTGGCGTTGAAGGTAAATGTCGCCTAATAATACTCGGTAACGTAATTCTTTGGGATATTCTTTAACTAGATTTTCTATTTCTTGTAGGGATTTTTTCTCATCGTTCATTTGTGTAAATATGCGAAACTTCTCCATGCTGAGTTGTTCGCTTTTGCCCATACGTTCTTCTAAATGATTCAGAATATTTATTACTTCATCATATCGCTGGATGCGGGTGTATAAATCCATAAGATTGTACACAGGTTCTAACTTGTTTGGGAACCGTTGCCTCATGGATAGTAGTACCTTTATTGCTTTTTCAGGTTGTTGTTGCTGTTGGTAAAGGTTAACTAAAGCCTGGCTATACCAAAAGTTTTCGGGGGCGTAGCTTACAGCTTTTTCCAATGCAGAAATTCCTTGCGATTGTTGCTTCAGATACAGGTGATATTGAGCTACTTCATAAAGAGCTGATGCTGCATATGGATTAATCTCCAAGCAATGTTGTAGTAATTCGAATGCGGCATCATATTCGTCTTTCATTTTTAGTCGAATAGCTTCTAAAAAATAGTAATTATAGCGTTGTTGTTCTTCTACTGAGAGTTGTGGAATGGACACTTCTTCCACTAAGATGGCTTTGCTATTCGATTGAGGACTGATTGTACTTTTTGGTGTAAATACACACGATGAAAGTAGCATACAAAAACATAGTATGCTTACGATTCTTTTTATATAGGTATTAATGTGTTTCAAATTCTTTCTGTTTTAACTTTTTCCTGTATGTCCAAAGCCGCCGGCACCACGTTCGGTTTCATTTAATACATTTACTTCTAACCAATCAACTTGTTCATGACGGGCTATAACCATTTGTGCTATTCGCTCGCCATCTTCTATAACAAATGATTCGGAAGAAAGGTTAATCAATATAACACACACTTCACCTCGATAGTCGGCATCAATGGTGCCTGGAGAATTCAATACGGTCACTCCCTTTTTTATGGCTAAACCACTGCGAGGGCGTACTTGGGCTTCATATCCAGGAGGTAATGCTATAAAAAGGCCTGTGGGGACTAAACATCGTTGCAAGGGAGCCAATGTTATAGGGGTATCTAAATTGGCACGAAGATCCATTCCTGCCGATTGAATTGTAGCATAAGATGGAAGCTGATGCTTCGATTTATTGATGATTTGTACATTCATAAATGTATGATTTTAGATTTAATGGGCGAAAATACGCTTTTTCAAACAAAATAATGGTATTTTTGCAGTTAAAATATAAGAAACGAGCTATGATGAATTGGAAAAACCTTATTTCGGCCAAGCGATTTGGCTTGGAGGAGTTTCATGATGACCATAATGAGATACGTTCGGAATTTCAACGTGATTACGATAGATTGGTATTCTCTGCCCCTTTTCGCCGTTTGCAAAATAAAACGCAAGTATTTCCTTTGCCAGGTAGTATTTTTGTTCACAACCGATTAACGCATAGTTTAGAGGTTTCGTGTGTTGGGCGTTCTTTAGGTAATAGTGTGGCATTGCAATTAATGGAGAAGCATCCCGAATTGAGAGGATCACTCCTTTCGGAAACAGGATCGATTGTGTCGGCTGCTTGTTTGGCACATGATTTAGGGAATCCTCCTTTCGGACATTCAGGAGAGCGAGCTATATCTACCTATTTCTCAGAAGGGAAGGGGCTAAAATTGAAAGGAGAATTAACAAATGAGCAATGGGAAGATATTACCCACTTTGAAGGTAACGCCAATGCTTTTAGATTATTAACTCATCAATTTCAGGGGCGAAGAAAAGGGGGATTCGTGTTGACTTATACAACATTGGCCAGCATTGTGAAATACCCTTTTGCATCAACTTTGGCAGGAAAGAAATCTAAATTTGGTTTTTTTACGACTGAAGAAGGCGGATTTAGACTTATTGCAGAGGAATTGGGTATGAAAAAAATTAGCGACCATCCTTTGAGGTATGCTCGTCATCCGTTTGTATATCTTGTAGAGGCTGCCGATGATATCTGTTATCAAATGATGGATATTGAAGATGCACATAAATTGAAAATACTCACTACAGACGAGGTTAAAGAATTGTTGTTGGCCTATTTTGAACGTGACAAACAGTTGCACATGATGCAAACTTTGGATATGGTGAGTGATATAAATGAACAAATTGCCTATTTAAGGTCGTGTGTTATTGGGTTATTAATAAATGAATGTGCAACCGTTTTTGTCCAACACGAGAGGGATATTTTGAATGGAGAATTTGAAGGTAGTCTTATAAAACACATTAATGAACGTCCAGCAAAGGCTTATCATTATTGTGCGCAAGTTTCGGTTGATAGAATTTATCGTTCACGTGATGTGCTTGATATTGAATTAGCTGGTTTCCGAATCATCAGTACCTTACTTGAACTGATGATAGATGCTGTTTGCTCTCCTGAGAAGGTATATTCGCAGTTGTTGATTAATCGAGTATCTAGCCAATATAATATAAATGCGCCTGTACTCTTCGAAAGAATACAGGCGGTATTGGACTATATTTCTGGAATGACAGATGTGTTTGCTCTTGATCTGTATCGTAAGATTAAAGGCAATAGTTTACCAGCTGTCTAAGATAACTTTTCTGATGAATTGAAGTTTTTACTGGTTCGTGGAAAAAATTTACAGGCATCGGGTTCGTTTTCTATGAATGACTGGATGTGACGGATACGTTTTTCAGCCAAAATTTCATCGACGGCAATCAAGATTCCTGTTTCTTCTACATCGCCAAATCCATAGTTGATAGCTGTACCGAACATTCGCATTGTTGGGCTAAGGCTCATGTAGGCATTGACTAATGGAGGAATATTGTAACCTAACTTGCGAATTTCACCATTTAGAATTTTATAATCGTCTTTGAAGGTTGATTTGCAAAATAATTTTTGCAAATCCTCTTCAGGAGTTTCAAGAAGTAATGGCTTCATTGGAGTTATTAATTCTTCTTTGTCAGCAAAGTGTTTGCGCAGGAAATAGAGTATCATGTCACGTCCACGACGGATGTAACTGGGGTACATAGTGACTTTGCCGAAAAAGTATTTTACGTTGGGCATTACTACGGTTAATGCACCAAGTCCATCCCATAGGTTGTCTAATGCAAAAAGGCCTTTGGCTCCGGCACGGCTAGATTGATATTCGAGGGTGACAAATGAACGGCCTAATTCGATGGTGGTAGGTAGGTATTCTTTGAGGAACTTGTCTGAGAAGTTAAACATGTAAGCGGTGGCAAGAATGGGAGAACCGTGTTCATCAAAACGTACATCTGTACCTAATATATATCGATATCCTCCTAATATTTCTTCGGCTTCAGGATTCCATACGATGAGTTGTTTGTATGGATTATCCATGGTGTCGTACTCGTCTATATCCATTGACAAGCCGGTACCACCACCTGCTGCTCGGAAAGCAATTTCTCGCAGACGACCGATTTCTTTCATTGTGTTGGGAGAATCTTGTGCCGTCACAATGTAGATTTCGTTATGACTTTTATTGGTCATACGAAGACGCTTTTCTTCAGTAAGTTCTTTTTTTAGTAACTCTTTGCTGATGGGTGCTATAATATCTTCCATTCTTTATTATTTGGTTCCTAATTTATATACGATGTCTTTTACATATTGTGCCCATTCAGTGGGCGTTTTCGATTTGTCGAAGGTTTGCCAAGGTATTGGTTTTCCTATGGTTACGGTAAATGTCTTGTGGCAGTTTTTGAACATTTCGTCAACCAGATAGAGCATGGCTATATTGAATTTTATTCCTAACATCTTGCATACGTTGGCTAAGTTGTAGAAGAAGTTGGAGTTGCGGCCTTCGAAGTGGATGGGTACTACGTCTCGTTGGTATTCTACACTTTTTACTACAAATGTTTTTTTCCATTCCAAGTCACGGATGATTCCGTTTTGTCGGCGTGAGCATAGTCCTGCCGGGAACATGATGAGTTGGTTGCTGGATGCGAATCCGGCTTGCACTAGTTTAGGAAAGTCCTTGGCTTGTTTGCCGGTTTTATTGATAGGGATACAAAGAGGGGCTAATCCATGTAGGTTCATCAATAGGTCGTTGACTAAGTATTTTATATTACCGTTATAATGTTTACCTAAAATATATCCTAATGCAATACCGTCTTGTCCGCCCAAGGGGTGATTGGAAACGAAGGTGTGAAGTCCGTTGGAAGGGAGGTTTTCTTTACCTATAATTTCTATTTTCGTATCAAGGAAGTTGAGGCAATGCTCTAGGAAATCAACGCCCATTTTGTCGCCTGCTGTACGCAAACAGTTGTTAAGTTCGTCTTGATGAATAATGCGTTTCAGGTAGGATACCAGAAACTTGGGAATATACTTCGATTTGTCGCCTGCTTTTTCTTGAAGTATCTTGTCAATATCTATCAAAAACAACGAATTGTCTGCCATATTATTGTTTTAAAACGAATGATTGCGCAAAATTAACGTATCTTTTTTATTAATCGCAAAAAAATGTTCGAAAAGTACACCTGTTATCTATCAAAAAACGCCCAAAAACTATCAAATGTCAGATTTTGGTGCAAAGTATGATAGTTTTTGGAATATTATCCTTGTAATGTTGACTAAACTTGCAACACAAAAAAACAACAAATACAATTAATAATCTTAGCAAAGAAAGGACATTTATGAGTAGTTTAAGTTTTAAGAAAGAGTTGATTGGGGTACAAGAAGAGTTGTTGCGTTTTGCATATAAACTTACTGCCGATCGTGAAGAAGCCAATGATTTGTTGCAAGAAACATCTCTCAAGGCACTGGACAATGAGGATAAGTACACTCCGGATACAAATTTCAAGGGGTGGATTTACACCATCATGCGTAATATCTTCATTAATAACTATAGGAAGATTGTGCGCGAGCAGACGTTTGTAGATCAAACGGAAAATCTCTATCACTTAAACCTTCCGCGCGATACAGCTTATGAGAGTACAGAGCGCGCATATGATCTGAAAGAGATGCGCCGCGTAGTTAACTCATTGCCTAAAGAGTATCGCATTCCTTTCTCCATGCATGTGTCTGGCTTTAAATATCGTGAAATTGCCGAGCGGTTAGATTTGCCTTTGGGTACAGTAAAGAGCCGCATTTTCTTCACGCGCCAAAAGTTGCAACGGGAGTTGAAAGACTTTCGATAAACAAAGATTATGCCAGATTGTTTCCCCTACTTGGAATTTTTATTTTCCAAGTAGGGGAATATTTCTCGGATTGAGAGATGATGGCTGGTTGATTGAACTCTTGTTTATTTTAGTTTCGCAATCTGCATGGCTTGCTCTTTTTGAAAGAAAATCAACGGCCATTAGAAAAAGCATCTCTCTCTTTGACGGACATGCATTACATTTGGTTGATATGCAAATGATTTTGCCGCAGTTGTTTGTGTTTTTAGATTGTGCTGTTCCTTAATACATTGATAAATAGGTTGTTAAAACGTTTGTATTAAGTTATTCAACTACCTATAGGTAGTTAGTCGATTACCTATAGGTAGTTGGCTCACTACTTATAGGTAGTTGCTCTTCTATCTATAGGTAAATCAGATAGATGGAAAAATCCTTCGATTTCTAATCTATTTTGCTTATTGTTTTTAGGATTAAGTACTATTTGCTGACACTCAAAGCGATTCATTTTTCTGTGATATGCAGCACCGAAAGTCATACCTCTTTACTTGCTAAACTTAAGTTGTTAAGGAAAAGTAGGTTTAGAATCTCTTTAAAAGATTTATAAGGAGGCTAAAAACGGTTGATAGTAAGCTATTAACAGCTTGTTGATAACTACTTGAAATATTTTTCTATAATTATTGTGGGGAATTGTGGGGAAATGTGTATCTTTACCGACGATTATATAATAAGGTGCAAAATGATACGTTTTTTAGGTAATATTGAGGCTAAGACGGATGCAAAGGGGCGAGTCTTTATCCCTGCAACGTTTAGGAAGCAACTTTTAGAGGCTTCTGAAGAACGACTTGTATTGCGAAAAGACGTTTTTCAAGATTGTTTGGTGCTTTATCCGGAGAGCGTATGGTTTGCTACGCAAAATCAGTTACGTCAACGACTGAATAAGTGGAATGCCAAAGAACAATCTATATTCCGTCAATTTGTGAGTGATGCCGAGATTTTAACACCTGATGGAAACGGCCGCATACTGTTGCCAAAACGTTATTTACAAATGGTAGGCATTAAGAGCGATGTACGTTTTATCGGTATGGATAATACCATTGAAATTTGGGCGAAAGAACAGGCCGATAGCTCCTTTATGACTCTTGAAGAGTTTAGTGAGGCTTTGGAAAAAGCATTGAATGATGAAAATATAACCGCATGATGATGAATAAAGAGATGACATATCACATTCCTGTATTATTGATGCCGGCGGTAGATGGTATGAATATTCATCCTAATGGCGTCTATGTAGATATGACCTTTGGTGGAGGAGGTCATTCGCGTGAAATCCTTTCGCGTTTAGGTAAAGATGGACGCTTGCTAAGTTTTGATCAAGACGAAGATGCTGAACAGAATATAGTAGATGATGCTCGTTTTACTTTTGTGAGAAGTAATTTCCGTTATCTGCACAATTTCCTTCGTTATCATAATATTAAAGAAGTAGATGCTATTTTGGCCGATCTTGGAGTATCGTCGCATCACTTCGATGATAGCAATAGAGGATTTTCTTTCCGTTTTGACGGGCTATTGGATATGCGGATGAATAAACGTGCCGGTATAACGGCTGCCGATGTGCTAAACACCTATGACGAAGAACGTTTAGCCGATATTTTCTATTTGTATGGCGAATTGAAAAACAGTAGAAAATTGGCATCAGTCATTGTAAAGGCTCGTCTCAATCAACGCATTGCTACTATCGGCGATTTCTTAGAGTTAGTAAAACCATTGTTTGGTCGCGAACGCGAAAAAAAAGAGTTAGCCAAAGTCTTTCAGGCCTTGCGCATCGAAGTAAATCAAGAAATGGAGGCACTTAAAGAAATGTTATATGCGGCTATACAAGCTTTGAAACCGGGCGGAAGAATGGTGGTTATCACCTATCATTCTTTAGAAGATCGTCTGGTGAAAAACATCATGAAAACCGGCAATGTAGAGGGAAAGGCAGAAAAAGATTTCTTCGGAAATATACAAACCCCATTTCGCTTAGTCAATAACAAGGTCATTGTACCTACTCAAGAGGAAATAGAAAGAAATCCACGCTCTCGTAGTGCCAAGCTACGAATTGCAGAAAAGAAATAACAAGAATATGGAAAGCAAGAATATGGGTAAGACAAAAAAGAAACTCACTTCGTTGAAAAGCATTATTGGAGGAGACATTTTGGCTACAGACTTTTTTCGTAATCAAACCAAATTGTTGGTACTAATTATGTTGCTCATTCTTTTTTATATCCACAACCGATATGCTTGCCAACAACAGATGATTCGTATAGAACAACTAAAAGTTGAATTGACGGATATAAAATATGATGCATTGACTCGTAGTTCTGAATTGATGGAACGCAGTAGGCAATCACGCATCGAAGAGTATATTAACACAAGGGAAAGCGATTTACAGACGGCTACCAATCCACCCTATTTAATTGAATAATCTATGTCAGTGAACAAAAAAAATATAATGACACGATACTTCTTCGTTGTACTCATTATGGGATTGGCGGGGATAGCTATCATATGTAAAGCAGCCATCATTATGTTTGCTGAAAGGCAATACTGGCAAGATGTGGCAGACCGTTTCGTAAAAGAAAACACAATCCTTTTTCCCAGTAGAGGTAATATCCTTTCGGCCGATGGTAAACTGATGGCCAGTTCATTGCCTGAATACCGAATCTATATGGACTTTAAGGCAGGAGGACAGAAAAAAGACACTATGTTAATGAATCACCTTAATGAAATATGTGAGGGATTACATAAAATCTTTCCCGATAAGAGTACGGCACATTTTAAGCAACATTTGTTGAATGGACGTAGGAAAGGAAGCAGAAACTATCTCATTTATCCGCGTCGAATATCATATATCCAATACAAAGAAGCCAAAGCTTTGCCTGTTTTTAAATTGAATAAATTTCGTGGAGGTTTTCATGAACAAGAATTCAATTTGCGTAAAAAACCGTTTGGCTCATTAGCTGCACGTACTTTAGGTGACCTTTATCCAGATACAGCATTGGGAGCTAAAAATGGACTTGAATTAGCCTTCGATTCGATTTTAAGAGGAAGTGTAGGTATTGCACATAGACAGAAGGTGATGAACAAATACCTTAGCATTCAAGATGTAGCACCGGTTAATGGATGCGATATTGTAACTACTCTCGATGTGGATATGCAAGATATTTGCGAAAAAGCATTGTTAGATAAAATGAAGGAAATCAATGCAACAGTAGGAGTAGCAGCTGTAATGGAAGTGGAAACAGGTGAAATAAAGGCTCTTGTTAATATGCAGAAAGCAGGAGATGGTCACTATTATGAAATGAGGAATAGTGCTATAAGCGATATGATGGAGCCAGGCTCGACATTTAAAACAGCTTCTATCATGGTAGCTCTTGAGGATGGATATATTACACCGGAAACCGAAGTTGAAACCGGAAACGGAGTAATGAATATGTACGGTAGTAAAATGAGAGACCATAATTGGCATCGAGGAGGATATGGTACCATCGATGTGACGCGTATCCTTGAGGTTTCATCTAATATCGGTGTATCATATTTGATAGATAAATATTATAAAAACAATCCTCAAAAATACGTTGATGGGTTGAAGCGGATGAGTATTCATGAACCTTTGAACTTACAAATACCTGGTGAAGGCAAACCTAATATTCGAGGTCCCAAAGAACGTTATTTTGCTAAAACAACGCTACCTTGGATGAGTATAGGTTATGAAACTCAAATACCTCCACTTAACATTCTAACGTTTTATAATGCCATTGCCAATGACGGTATTATGGTACGCCCCAAATTGGTTAAATCAATTGTGAAAGACGGTTCTGTTGTAGAAGAATATCCTACTGAGGTTATTAATCCTAAAATATGTTCAGACAAAACTTTAGAACAAATACGAGACATTCTTCAAAAAGTGGTTTCACAAGGATTAGCTAAACCTGCTGGTAGTAAGCAATTCCCAGTAGCAGGTAAAACGGGAACAGCACAAATTTCACAAGGTGCAGCCGGTTATAAAACTGGTCGAACAAATTATCTTGTCAGTTTCTGTGGATACTTCCCTGCCGATAAACCCAAATATAGTTGCATCGTATCAATACAAAAACCTGGTCTTCCTGCATCAGGAGGATTGATGGCAGGTAGCGTGTTTGGTAAAATTGCCGAACGTGTTTATGCTAAAAGTTTGCATTATAATATGGAACATGCAATAGATAGTACAACAAATGTTATTCCTAATGTTAAAGCAGGAGAAATGAAGGCAGCTCTTTATGTACTAGATGAATTGGATATACCTGTAGAGAACGATTTTACTAGTAGTAGAGAGGCAGAAAAATGGGGATACAGCGAAGCTACAATTGGATCGATACTTCTACAAGAAAGAAACGAAAAGAATGGAGAAGTTCCCGATGTTGTAGGTATGGGTGCTAAAGATGCTGTTTATTTGTTGGAGAAAAAAGGACTTCGAGTAAAAGTAAATGGAGTAGGAAGGGTTAAAAGGCAATCCATTCCTGCAGGGAACAAACTTATTAAAGGACATAGTATAGTGCTTACAATGCGAAACTAATATATAATAAGGTGTAGCGTATGAAATTGAATAAATTACTAAAAGCAATAGAACCCATTCAAATAGTGGGGAATAGTGAGATAGAAATAATGGATGTGAATATTGATTCACGCCAAATTGAGAAAGGACATTTATTTATTGCTATGTGTGGTACACAGACAGATGGCCACACATATATACCCTCGGCTATTAATAAAGGGGCTGTCGCTATCCTTTGTGAAAAAATGCCCACTCTATTGCAAGAAGGAATTACGTATATTCAAGTGAAGGATTGTGAGGAAATCGCTGGGAAAATTGCCACAATCTTCTATGGAGATCCTACATCAAAAATGGATTTGGTAGGTGTAACAGGTACTAATGGTAAAACAACTATTGCAACATTATTGTATCATACATTTCGATATTTTGGTTACAAAGTAGGATTGATATCTACCGTTTGTAACTATATAGATGATTTACCTATTGCTACAGAACATACTACTCCCGACCCAATTACATTGAATCGTCTGTTAGGAAAAATGGCAGATAACGGTTGTAGATATGCTTTTATGGAGGTTAGCTCTCATTCTGTAGCACAAAAACGGATTAGTGGATTAAAATTTGCAGGAGGTATATTTACAAATTTAACACGCGATCATCTTGATTATCATAAAACTGTTGATAACTATTTGAAATCGAAGAAGAAATTCTTTGATGATATGCCTAAAAATGCATTTTGTCTAACAAATTTGGATGACAAGAATGGTATGGTTATGGTACAAAATACACATGCCAAAGTTTGTACTTATTCATTGCGTAACCTCTGTGATTTTCAAGGTAAATTATTGGAAAATCATTTTGAGGGAATGATACTCGATTTTAATAATCATGAATTAGCCGTTCGCTTTATTGGGAAGTTTAATGCAAGTAATCTTTTAGCAGTATTTGGAACCGCAATTCTATTAGGTAAAAAAGAAGAGGATGTCTTGATAGCACTATCAACATTACATCCTGTTTCTGGGCGATTTGAAACAGTACGTTCACCTAAAGGATTTACCGCTATCGTTGATTATGCACATACTCCCGATGCATTGATTAATGTGCTTAATGCTATCCATGAAGTGGTAGATGGAAAAGGGAAGGTGATAACCGTATGCGGAGCTGGTGGAAATCGTGATAAAGGTAAACGACCGATTATGGCAAAAGAGGCTGCAAAAATGAGTGACAGAGTAATTTTGACAAGTGATAATCCTCGTTTTGAAGAACCTCAAGATATCATAAATGACATGATAGAAGGTCTTGATAAAGAAGATATGAAGAAAACTTTGACCATTGTTGATAGACGTGAAGCGATTAAAACGGCATGTATGTTGGCTGACAAAGGAGATGTTGTATTGGTTGCCGGTAAAGGGCATGAAGATTACCAAGAGATAAAAGGAGTGAAATATCACTTTGATGATAAAGAAGAATTAAAACGAATTATGAATTGATGAGATATGTTGTACTATTTATTTCAGTGGCTTGACAAATATGATTTCCCTGGTGCAGGAATGTTTGGATATACTTCATTTCGTGCTTTGGTAGCCATTATTTTGGCTTTGTTTATCTCTACAATATGGGGTGATAAATTTATTGACCTATTGAAAAGGAAGCAAATTACAGAAACACAACGTGATATAAAAATTGATCCTTTTGGTGTAAATAAAGTTGGTGTACCCAGTATGGGAGGAGTAATAATTATCTTTGCTACTTTGATACCCTGTTTACTAATTGGAAAGTTGGAGAATATTTATATGATTCTTATGATTATAACGACTATTTGGTTGGGGACACTTGGGTTTGCAGATGATTATATTAAAATTTTCAAGAAAGATAAAGAGGGGTTACATGGTAAATTTAAAATCATAGGACAAGTAGGTTTAGGGCTTATAGTAGGATTGACGTTGTATTTTAGTCCTCAAGTAGTTATCCGCGAAAATATTGAGGTAAAACATCCCAATGGGCAAATTGAAATTGTACATGCGGCCAAGGAGATTAAAGCAACACAAACCACGATTCCTTTCTTTAAAAGTAATAATCTCGATTATGCCGATTTAATGGGCTTTTTAGGTGAACATGCGCAAGCTGCAGGATGGGTACTTTTCGTAATCATAACAATCTTTGTAGTAACAGCGGTAAGTAATGGTGCTAATCTTAATGACGGCATGGATGGTATGGCCGCTGGTAATTCGGCAATCATAGGTTTGACATTAGGTATATTGGCCTATGTTTCTAGTCATATTGAATATGCTGGTTATCTTAATATAATGTTTATACCCGGATCGGAAGAACTTGTAATTTTTATCTGTGCATTTATTGGTGCATTGATAGGTTTTCTTTGGTATAATGCTTATCCTGCACAAGTGTTTATGGGTGATACAGGTAGTTTGACAATTGGCGGTATAATTGCGGTCTTTGCTATAATTATTCATAAGGAATTATTGATTCCTATTCTTTGCGGAGTTTTCTTGATAGAAAATTTGTCTGTTATATTGCAAAGGGTGTATTACAAAATGGGTAAACGTAAAGGAGTAAAGCAACGTGTATTTAAAAGAACTCCTATTCACGATCATTTTCGAACATCAATGGATATTATAGAACCAGGATGTTCTGTCATGTTTTGCAAACCCCAAAAGTTGTTTCATGAGTCAAAGATTACTGTTCGATTTTGGATCGTAACCATTGTATTGGCTGCAATAACTATTATTACATTGAAAATCAGATAAAGGATTATGAGTAGAATTGTTATATTAGGTGCTGGAGAAAGTGGTACAGGTGCTGCTGTATTAGCCAAGATGAAAGGATTTGATACTTTTGTATCAGACATGTCACTCATTAAGGATAAATATAAGTTGATGCTGAATAATTATGGTATTCCATGGGAAGAAGGAGTACACTCTGAAAATTTGATTCTGAATGCAGATGAAATTATAAAAAGTCCGGGTATACCCAACGAAGCTCCTTTAATTGTAAAGTTGCAAGAAAAAAAAATCCCTATAATTAGCGAAATAGAATTTGCAGGTCGTTATACAAATGCAAAGATGATATGTATTACTGGTTCAAATGGCAAAACAACTACGACCTCTTTGATTTACCATATATTTAAAAGTGCGGGATTAAATGTTGGTTTGGCAGGTAATATTGGTAATAGCTTAGCTTTACAAGTAGCTACAGAGAAACATGATTATTATATTATTGAATTAAGTTCATTCCAATTGGATAACATGTATGAATTCCGTGCAAATATTGCAGTTTTGATGAATATTACTCCTGACCATTTGGATCGTTATGGAAATGATATGCAAAATTATGTGGATGCAAAATTTCGTATTACACAAAATCAAACAGAAGAAGATGCTTTTATCTTTTGGAAAGATGACCCTGTTATTCAACGTGAATTAGAACGATATGGGTTAAAGGCACAATTGTATCCGTTTGCAGCAGTAAAAGGGAATGGCGCTATCGCTTATGCCAATGATGGTGAAATTGAAATAGAAAAGCCTATTGAATTTAATATGGAACAGGAGAAATTGGCATTAACTGGTACTCACAATTTATACAATTCCCTTGCTGCTGGTATATCTGCTAATTTGGCTGGTATTGAAAAAGAAGAGATACGTCGTGCGTTAAGTGATTTTAAAGGTGTAGAACATAGGTTAGAAAAAGTATGTGATGTCAGAGGTATACACTTTGTAAACGATTCAAAAGCTACTAACGTAAATTCATGTTGGTATGCATTACAAAGTATGAACACAAAAATAGTATTAATTTTAGGTGGTAAAGACAAAGGGAATGATTATAAGGAAATTGAAAATTTAGTAAAGGAAAAATGTTCGGCATTGGTATATCTAGGTTTACATAACGAGAAATTACATGCTTTTTTTGATCGATTGGAATTACCTGTTGCGGATATACAAACGGGAATGAAAGATGCTGTTGATGCTGCTTATCGTATGGCAAAAAAAGGTGAAACCGTATTGTTAAGTCCGTGTTGTGCTTCGTTTGACCTTTTCAAAAGTTATGAAGATAGAGGAGAGCAATTCAAGAAATATGTCAGAGAGTTATGATATTTTCCTAAAGGAAATATAGATATTAATGTAAAGTTAAGCATAAAAGGACGGTGGATTTACTTAAAAACATATTCAAAGGCGATAAGGTAATATGGATTATCTTTTTGATGTTGTGCCTTATTTCGATTACCGAAGTGTTTAGTGCTTCAAGTACACTTGTTTATAAAAGCGGTGATCACTGGGGTCCTATTACTCGGCATAGTATTTTTTTGATGGTGGGTACGGTTATTGTTGTTTTCGTACACAATATTCCTTACAAGTGGTTTCAAGTATTTCCTTTATTCTTATTGCCGCTATCAGTGATAATGCTGATAGCAGTTATGTTTATGGGACGTATTAATAATGCTGCTCGATGGATAGAAATAGGTGGTGTAGCTTTTCAACCGAGCGAAATAGCAAAAATGGCAGTTGTTATTGTTACGGCGTTTATTTTATCCAAAGGGCAAACAGAAGAAGGGGCCAGCCCTAAGGCTTTTAAGCGAATCATGATTATTGCTTGCTTAATTTGTGGGCTGATTCTACCCGAAAATTTTTCTACAGCTTTTTTATTGGCTGGTGTAGTATTCATGATGATGTTTATCGGTCGTGTTTCTATGCGAAAATTAGGAGTACTTTTAGGAACAGTAGTGGGGATAATCATAGCTGGAGTTATCTTTTTACAAGTTACCAAAGATGTAGATATTTCTTTCTTACATCGTTTTGACACTTGGCGAGCGCGTATTGAAAAATTTACAAGTAACGAGCAAGTTCCTGCGGCAAAATTTGACATTGACAAAGATGCGCAAATAGGTCATGCACGCATTGCAGTAGCCACTAGTAATGTCATTGGGAAAGGTCCTGGAAATTCTGTGCAACGCGACTTTTTGAGCCAAGCTTTTTCAGATTTTATTTTTGCCATTGTTATTGAAGAATTAGGGTTAGTAGGAGGTACGGTTGTTGTATTTCTATATATATGTTTGTTGATTCGAGCTGGAAGAATTGCTAAGAAATGCGATCGTACATTTCCTGCTTTTCTTATCATAGGTATTGCTTTACTTTTAGTGTCTCAAGCTATTTTTAATATGATGGTTGCTGTAGGATTAGCGCCTGTTACAGGGCAACCTTTGCCACTTATAAGTCGAGGAGGTACATCTACATTTATCAATTGTGCTTACATTGGTATGATACTTAGCGTCAGTAGATATACTGAACATTTAGAGGAGGAACGGCGACTACAGGAAATTCAGCAACAGCTTGATGCGCAAAAAGTGATGGGCATACAAGAAGAGATGAATAATATCATTAATAATCAATCACAAAGTGCAGCTGAGCCGACAGCCCAGATATTGAATAGTGATAGTGAATTTTAATTAAATACCATCATGGATAAGGAAATAAGAATCATAATTAGTGGAGGGGGAACTGGTGGACACATTTTCCCAGCTATTTCTATAGCCAATGCTATTCGTCAATTACATCCACAAGCACAGATTTTGTTTGTGGGAGCTGAAGGACGTATGGAGATGCAACGGGTACCTGATGCTGGTTACGAAATTATAGGCCTTCCTGTTGCAGGATTCGATCGTAAGCGACTTTGGAAGAATGTTAGTGTTCTTATTAAATTGCTGCGTAGCCAATGGAAGGCACGCAAGATTCTTAAACAGTTCCGTCCTCAAGTGGCGGTAGGTGTCGGTGGATATGCAAGCGGGCCGGTATTAAAAATGGCGGGTATGATGGGAATACCCACTCTAATTCAAGAACAAAACTCTTATGCTGGTGTAACCAATAAGTTATTAGCTAAGAAGGCATGTAAAATTTGTGTTGCCTATGAAGGTATGGAACGCTTCTTTCCTGCTGAGAAAATCATACTGACAGGTAATCCCGTAAGGCAAAACTTATTAACACAAGAAATTAATAGAGAAGAAGCTGTTAAACAATTTGGCCTTAATCCGAATAAAAAAGTCGTTCTTATTTTAGGTGGTAGTCTTGGAGCACGTACATTGAATCAAACGTTACAAGCCAATCTTAATCTTATTAAAACTCATCCGGAAGTCCAATTCATTTGGCAAACAGGAAAAATATATATAGAACAGGTGAAAGATGCGATAGCTGCATTCATAGGGACACCTATGCGGAATCATATTGTTGCAGGTTTGGAAAACCTATATGTCAACGATTTTATTAAGGATATGTCAATAGCTTATCGTGCAGCCGATCTTGTTGTTTCGCGTGCTGGGGCCGGCTCCATATCAGAGTTTTGTTTGTTGCAGAAACCTGTTGTGTTAGTTCCTTCTCCCAATGTGGCAGAAGATCATCAGACTCAAAATGCTTTGGCATTGGTAAAGAAAGGAGCTGCTCTTTATGTAAAAGACTCAGACGCAATGTCAGATTTGATGTCTGTTGCTTTGGAAACTGTAGCCGACGATAATAAATTAAAAGAACTTAGTACAAATATAGCTTCAATGGCTTTACCGGATAGTGCTACTATTATTGCACAAGAAGTATTGAAACTGATAGAAAGATAGAAGATATGAATATAGAAGACATTAAAGCGGTCTATTTTATAGGTGCCGGAGGAATAGGCATGAGTGCTCTTATCCGTTACTTCTTATCCAGAGGAGTAGTTGTTGCGGGTTATGATCGTACTCCAACACCGCTTACAGCACGCCTGATTGAGGAAGGAGCACAAATTCATTATGAAGAAAATGTCAAGTTAATACCTTCAGCTTGTTTAGAACCGGAAAATACGCTTGTTATTTATACTCCGGCTATTCCTAAAGAGCATGCTGAACTTATATATTTTCGGGCGCATGATTTTGAAATACAAAAACGTTCTCAAGTATTAGGTACTATTACACTTAGTAGTAAAGGGCTTTGTGTGGCCGGCACACATGGAAAGACTACTACTAGTAGTATGGCAGCACATTTATTGTACCAATCGCATGTGGGTTGCACGGCTTTCTTAGGAGGAATTTCGAAGAATTATGGCACAAATCTGCTGTTGTCTTCTGAAAGTCCTTATACTGTTATTGAAGCCGATGAGTTTGACCGTTCTTTTCATTGGTTATCGCCTTGGATTAGTGTTATCACTTCTACGGACCCAGACCATCTTGATATTTATGGTACCAAAGAGGCTTATTTAGACAGTTTCCGTCATTACACTACGCTTATACGTTCAGGTGGAGCACTCATTCTGCATAAAGGATTGGAAATGACGCCCGAAGTTCAAAAAGGTGTCACAATTTATAGTTATAGTCGTCATGAAGGTGACTTTCATGCCGAGAATATTCGTATTGGGAATGGTGAAATATTTTTTGATTTTGTGGCGCCAAATACTCGTATCAACAATATTCAGTTGGGGGTTCCTGTGAGTATTAATATTGAAAACGGAATAGCTGCTATGGCTTTGGCATACCTCTGTGGTGCCACCGATGAAGAGATTCGTCAGGGGATGCTCAGTTTTCAGGGTGTTGACCGTCGATTTGATTTTAAACTGAAGACAGATAAAAAAGTGTTGCTTAGCGATTATGCTCATCACCCAGCAGAGATTGCCCAAAGTTTGAAGTCTATTCGTGAACTTTACACTGATAAAAAAATAACAGTTGTTTTTCAACCGCACCTTTATACTCGAACCCGCGATTTTTATCAAGAGTTTGGCGATAGCCTTTCGTTGGTTGATGAAGTTGTATTGACCGAAATTTATCCGGCACGCGAAGTTCCTATACCAGGTGTGACAAGTAATCTGATATTTGATAACTTAGCTCCAAATATAGAAAAGACTTTGTGCCGGAAGGAGTTGGTTGTGCCTGTATTAGCAAAAAAAGAATTGGAAGTGGTAGTGGTTTTAGGTGCCGGAGATTTGGATAATTATATGCCTGAAATATTAAAGATGATGATTAAAGAATGATGCTGAAACGAATTTTGCTTTTCATCGTGTTGTTGTTGATGACTATTTACTTGTTCTTGGCCATCACAGCTTTTAATCGCAAGCCTGCTTCACAATTGTGTAGTGATGTGACTCTTCGTATAAAAGATTCTGTATATGCGGGGTTTATCACCTCGAAAGAGGTGACATCCATTTTGCAGAAGCAAGGAATAAATCCTGTTGGTAAAGAGATGGAAAGCATCTGTACTCAACCTCTTGAGGAGGTTTTGGACAACCATCCACTTATTGATGAAGTAGAATGTTTCAAGACACCTAATGGCAAGATTTGTGTGGAGGTGACGCAGCGTATCCCGATTTTGCGTGTTATGAGTAATAACGGAGAAGATTATTACGTTGATAATAAGGGATTGGTGATGCCATCGGGTACCCGATGTGTTGCACATTTACCAATCGCTACCGGTAAAATAGAAAAGTCGTTTGCAACGAGGGATTTACATAAATTTGCCTTATTTTTGCAGCAGAACTCTTTTTGGGATGCACAGATTGAGCAAATTCATGTTTTAGGAGGTCATAAAGTAGAATTAGTGCCTCGAGTAGGTGACCATATCATCTACTTGGGTCGATTGAATAATTGGGAGAATAAGTTGAAAAGGTTGAAGCTCTTTTATGAAAAGGCGCTCAACAAGGTGGGGTGGAACAAATATTCGCGAATAAATATTGAGTTTGATAATCAAATTGTGTGTACTAAGAGAGAGCAATGATTCAAATCGTTTAAATCATAAATTAGGAACTTAAAATACAGATATACAATGGCAATGACAGATTTTATAGCTGCTATAGAGTTGAGTTCTTCAAAAATTGCCGGTATTGCCGGTAAGAAGAATAGTGACGGTAGCATTCAAGTGTTGGCCTTTGCTCATGAAGATGCTTCTTCTTTCGTCCGTAAAGGAATTATCTACAACATAGATAAAGCAGCTCAGGCTCTAAGCAATATTGTTGATAAGTTGAAAGGGCAATTGGGCAGTACGCCGGCAAAGGTATATGTGGGCATAGGTGGTCAGTCACTGCATGCGGTGAGAAATTTTGTAGATAGCGAGGTGGATAACGAAGGACGTGTGTCTGCCAAATTGGTTGACGAGCTTAGTGATAAGAATCGTCAAGTAGAGATGGCCGAGAAACACATTCTTGATGTGGCTCCCCAAGAATACAAGATAGACAATGCGCTCTATACCGACCCGATAGGTGTGGCTGGTCGGACAATTACCGGAGAGTTTTTGAATATTGTGGCACGTACTGCTTTGAAGAAAAACTTGGAAGATAGTTTTGAACAGGTGGAAATAGAGATTGCCGATGACCCGATAGTTGCTCCGATAGCTTTGGCAAATGCTGTGTTGACTATTGATGAAATGCGTGCCGGTTGTGCTTTGGTTGACTTTGGCGCAGATACAACGACGGTAGCTGTTTATAAGAATAATATATTGCGTCACCTTTGTGTATTGCCTTTGGGTGGAAACAATATTACCCGTGACATTGCTTCGTTACAGATGGAAGAGCGTGAGGCCGAACAGCTTAAGTTGCAATATGGCAATGCTATTTGCGAAGAAGAGGAGGGTGATACTCCAACCTCTTGCTTGACGGAAAGCGGTCGTAGCATTAATCTTGCCGAGATTAATAGTTTGGTAGAGGCTCGTACCGAGGAGATTTTGGCCAATGTTTGGAACATGATTCAGGCATCGGGCTATGCCGACAAATTACTGTCGGGTATTGTCTTTACCGGTGGGGCATCTAACTTGAAGAATTTGGAAGAGGCTTTCAAGAAGTTGAGTGGATTGGAAAAGGTTCGTATGGCTAAGTTTGTATGCGAAACTGTGTATGGATTCGGTGAGTTTTTAAAAGACGGTTCGTACAACACCTTGCTGGGCTTGCTGATTGCCGGGAAAGAGAATTGTTGCAAGCCTGAAGCAGAGAAGCCGATGATAGAAGAACCGGGCGACATGTTCAAGGACGACGAGGAGCTGAAAAAGTTGGAAGAAGAGAACCGTAAGAAGAAGTTGGAGGAAGAAAAGAAGAAGAAAGATGAGGAAAGACGTAAGCGGGATGATAAAAGCAAGGATGAAGAGGAGAAGAAAAAGAAACCCAATCGCTTCTTTTCACTCTTTGAAAAATTTGCAGAGAACATGATGGAGGGTGATGATAAAATGTAGTAATCAGTAAATAGTAAACACTCAATAAATAGAATATGGAAATGATGGACGAGATAGTACAATTCGATTTCCCTACCGACTCGCCGAAGATTATCAAGGTGATTGGTGTTGGTGGAGGTGGTGGTAATGCCGTGAAGCACATGTACAGGCAGGGTATTCACGACGTAACCTTCGTCCTTTGCAATACAGATAGTCAGGCATTGAAGCGGTCGGATATTCCGACACAGATTCAGTTAGGTCGAAAGACTACCCAGGGATTGGGTGCCGGCAATGACCCCTCTGTGGCCCGTGAGGCGGCTATGGAGAGTATCGAAGAGATTAAGTCGCTGTTTAACGACGGTACGCAGATGGTGTTTGTTACTGCCGGTATGGGTGGTGGTACAGGTACCGGTGCTGCTCCGGTTGTGGCACGCACGGCCAAGGAGATGGGTATGTTGACCGTGGGCATTGTTACCATACCTTTCTTGTTTGAAAAGAAGAAGAAGATTATTCAAGCATTAGAGGGTGTGGAGGAGATGCGCAAGAGTGTGGACGCATTGTTGGTAATTAACAACGAACGTTTGCGTGAGATTTACACCGATGGCATGACTACTTTGAAGGAGGCATATGCCAAGGCCGATGATATTTTGGCGATTGCCACCAAGAGTATTGCCGAGATAATTACCATAGAGGGTACCATCAATCTTGACTTCCGCGATGTTCGAAAGATTCTGAAAGACGGTGGCGTGGCTATTATGTCCACCGGTGCAGCAAGGGGCGAAAAGCGCTTGAAGAATGCTATTGAAAATGCTTTGCACTCGCCGTTGTTGAACAATAACGACATTGTGAATGCCAAGAAGATTTTGTTTAATATTGCGGCCAACGAGCAGAAGGCTCCTATCCTTATCGACGAAATGAGTGAGATAGATGCCTTTATGGATAGTCTTGATCCCAATATTGAGGTAATTTGGGGACAGGCCGACGATTCTACGTTGGATGATGAGGTGAAGTTTACTTTGATTGCTACCGGATTTGGGGCGTCGAGCGTGCCGGGCATGGAGGAGATGATGGAGCAACGCTCTAAGGACGAGCAGGAACGCATCGAGGAGCAGGAGGCTCGCGATCAGGAACGCATCGACCTTATCTATGGACGAACTACCCGCGAAAAACGTAAGAAGCGCAATCAAATCTACTTGTTCAGTATGGAAGATTTGGATAACGACGATGTTGTTGCTATGGTAGAGAACTCGCCTACCTTCAACCGCACGAAGAGCATGCTGGCTGACATTTGTACAAAAGCTGACTATGGAACGGTGGTGGAAGAGACAGAGGGCGGTGAGGCGCAAGCTAACGAAGCATCGAGTGTGATAACATTTTAAACGATAGATAAAGATGGATTTATTTGAAAGAATCAGCGAAGACATTAAGAATGCCATGAAGGCTAAAGACAAAGTGGCATTAGAAACTTTGAGAAATATCAAGAAGGTATTCTTGGAAGCCAAGACGGCACCGGGTGCTAACGATACGTTGACGGATGAGGCTGCCACAAAAATCATTCAGAAATTGACCAAGCAGGGTAAGGATGCGGCCGAAATATACGTGCAACAAGGGCGTCAAGACTTGGCCGATGCCGAGTTGGCGCAGGTGAAAGTTATGGAAGCATACCTGCCTAAGCAGATGAGTGCCGAAGAATTGGAAGCCGCTTTGAAGGCTATTATCGCCGAGGTGGGTGCTGAAGGCCCCAAGGATATGGGCAAAGTGATGGGTGCAGCTACTAAGAAATTGGCCGGACTGGCTGAAGGACGTGCCATTTCGGCGAAAGTAAAAGAATTGTTGGGCTGAGCCGACGACGAAACAAGATGAGTGGCAAGTGGGGCATGATGCGGGTAACTCCGTGTCATGCCCCCTTTCTTTTGCAATAACCTCTATTGATTTAGTGGGATTTGTCAGAAAGTAAGTAAAACACCTTTTTTAGTAACTAAAACAATCGTTTTTAGCAAATTTGCTAACCGGCACTTTTGCAAAAAGGCTCGAAAAAAAACGAATTTCCGAGCCTTGATGTCCGAAATGTACGCTCTTACCGAACAAACTGCGCACCTTTACCGAACAAACTCCGCACGCCAACCGAGTTTGTTGCGTACAATTCCGGCAGAAACAGTGCACCTTTTCGGCGAAAACATACCATCTTTTGCCCCAAAAGGTCCTATCTTCCGAGGCAAAAGGTGGTATCTTTCTCCGGAAAGGGGTAAAATCAACGAATATTTACACAGTTTTGTGTGTTAAAGAAGTGTTAAATTTTGGCTTAGTTGCTTGATAACAAGCTGTATAACTCGTTTTTCGCTTTGAAATTTTCAACCGACACCTACCTTGCTCCGAAATAAACGATTCTCAGGCCGTTCGATTATCATTTTGTCAACAACTTACAAAATGTCAACATTTACTTTAGTCATCGTAAGGGTATCAGTCGAACAGCGTCTGCAACACTTCCAGCGAACGGAGCTCCGGAAAGTCGGGCAGATGCAGGCGATAATAGTCATTCAGCACCAGCAGGCAACGGCTACGTTCGTTGCGATTCATGCGGAAAAGGTGCATCGTATCGTAGCGCAAGCGCATCAGCGTCATCAGTTGTTCGGCCTCAGCAGGGCCAATGAAGTTGGTGTGATGCAGAGGACGTAAAGACGTGAAGCAAGCACTTTGCAGGTCGAAATAATCTCCCTTATTGTATCCCTCCAGGTTAGGATACAATCCCAAAAAGCGTGAAAGGCGCATCAGAAACACCAAGTGAAAATTGGCAAACCCGCTTCTACACTCGTCCAGCCATACGATGGAATGGTGCAGATAGGCAAATAGCGGCCGGTTTTCACCCTCCTCGCGAACGGCGCGGTAGAGGAATTCGGCCAGAAACAAAGCAATGGCCGACTTGTAAGGATCGTAAGGCAACGATGAAAACGGATAGTGCGACTTGGCCTCGCGTACCTTATATATAGTAGTATTCGGGCGGAAGTCAGCTTCCAGCTCAATCAGCGCCAGCGGCTGGAAAAGTGTAGGCTTCACAATGGCCTTGCGACTACGAGGAACGGCGACCATGAACGAAGCCCGTCCGATTACCTCGGTATAGATGTCCACAATGAGCGACGTATCCTTATACTTTATGGCTCTTAAAACAATTCCTTGGGTCTTTTGTAGCATAAAAACTGGCGTTTTGTGCCACAAAGCTACTAAAAATATAGGGTAAATGCACTTTTTTTCGTTTTTTTTTCAAGAATGTTTTGCAGATTCAAAAATAGTATTTACCTTTGCATCCGCAAACGAAAGGAAAAACGGTTGCAAGAGCGGAAACGCTCAAGTTAGGCCGGCCCCTTCGTCTATCGGTTAGGACGCAAGATTTTCATTCTTGAAAGGGGGGTTCGATTCCCCCAGGGGCTACAAAAAGAAAAAAGAATAAACGAATTTAAAAAGATTAGTCGAGATGGCAAATCACAAATCATCACTGAAAAGAATCAGACAAGAAGAGAAGAGAAGACTTCACAACAGATATTATGGCAAAACCATGAGAAATGCTGTTCGTAAGTTGCGCGCAACTACCGACAAGGCTGAAGCAACTGCAATGTTGCCCGGTGTAACAAAGTTGTTGGACAAGTTGGCAAAGAAAAACATGATTCACAAGAACAAAGCAAACAACTTGAAGTCTAAGTTGGCTTTGTACATCAACAAGTTGGCATAAGCTTCTTGATTGGAAAAAATATAAAGGCGAACTTCGGTCCGCCTTTTTTTATTGAATAAAGTCCTTATTTATGCAAAAGATTCTTCTGTTTTTGCTATCTATCTCCATGCTTGTAGGTTGCACTCAGCCCAATGTTGTGACAATGGAAGCCTCTGCTTGTCCAAAGATTGTTGTGACCGCCCACAAAGAGGTTGGTGTGGAAGAGCTGTTGGCAGACTATGATATGATTCGTTTGGAAGTCACCGAGCAATCCTTGTTGAAGAGCATTTTGCAACTATCCATTATGAACGACAAATTTTATGTCGTTGATTCATCTGCCAAGTTCGTCTTTATATTCACCTTGCAAGGCAAGTATTTGGGTAAAATCAGCAACCAAGGGCAAGGTCCCAAAGAGTATATACGGATAGGTTCCTTTGAGACCGACCCCGCAAACAACCGTCTGCTACTTACCGATACTTTCACCAAACGACTGTTTGAATACGATGAGAACGGAGTGTTGCAGAAAATCCTCTCTTTGCCGTTCGTTCCTTTAGCCATTACGTCGGATAATTCCGGACGATACATTCACCTCGCATCCGGTGATGAAACCTATCATCGTGATAATTGCCTTATGAACGAATCCTATATTCACTTCCTCGATTCTACCGGACAAGTAACCCGAACGTTGCTTCAAGACGAAACTCCCCGGCGCCTTGATATTCGCAGCTTCACTACTTCTAAGCATACTTCGAAAGGCGAATTGCTTTATATGCCTTATCTCTCTGATAAAATTTACCGCTTGGTGGGAGACAAAGTCGTTACAGAGTATGAAGTTGCTTTGCAAAACGGCTATACTCATCCCACGGCTGAGGAGAAGAAAGAACTTTTTTACCTCTTTGAGAAAAATAATTTGGAAGAAGCAGAGGCGGAGAGACGTTACATCGGTTGCGGCACTTTTCTTCATTCAGACAGCATCACCTTTCTGTCTGGTGGACTGAATAATCCCATATTTACTTACCACTCAGCCAAACATAATAGCTCGTTCAGTATAGAGCCAAAGAAACTGAAAGGAAGTTTCGGTTTGTGTCAACTCCTTACCTCAATACCAAGTTGCCTAAGGGGAGATACATTCTATCGCCACATTTCGCTCGACTATGCCGGATATATTCTCTCCGTTGATAAGACAGAAAACAAGTTGCACGGATTCTTGAAAAGCCTTACAGAAGACGATAATCCCTGCATCATAGCCTATCGCATCAATCCGGCCTTGTTTGAAGCAGAGAAATAATGCGAAAAAGCATTCTGCGATTAAAAAACAGGTGCGGAAAGTGGGGTTTTCTCAAAGATTTTCACTAAATTTGCTCGGTTATTTATAAGAAGCATCAAAAATGAGCGAAGAATTAAAAACAACAGCCGAAAGCAACTATTCGGCCAGTAACATTCAGGTACTCGAAGGCTTGGAAGCCGTAAGAAAACGCCCCGCCATGTATATTGGCGATATCAGCGAAAACGGTTTGCACCACTTGGTTTACGAGGTAGTGGACAACTCTATCGACGAAGCCATGGCCGGCTATTGCAGCCACATCGAAGTAACTATTAACGAAGACAATTCAATCACTGTACAAGATAACGGTCGCGGTATCCCCGTCGATTGGCATGAAAAGGAACAAAAATCGGCACTCGAAGTAGTAATGACTGTGCTCCATGCCGGAGGTAAGTTCGACAAAGGCTCTTATAAGGTATCAGGCGGTCTGCACGGTGTAGGTATATCTTGTGTGAATGCCCTCTCTACCCACATGACCACCCAGGTCTTCCGTGGTGGAAAGGTCTATCAGCAAGAGTATGAATGTGGTAAACCGCTTTATGCCGTAAAGGAAATAGGTACTTGCGACCCCGCATTTACAGGTACAAAGCAGACATTCCATCCCGATAATACCATCTTTACTGTGACCGAATACAAATTCGGCACTTTGCAGAACCGCATGCGGGAGTTAGCATACCTTAATAAAGGCATCCGCATCACATTGACCGACCTTCGTCAAAAGGACGAGGAAGGCAATCCGTTGCAGGAAGTGTACTATTCGGAAGAAGGCGTAAAGGAGTTTGTGCGCTACTTGAACGGGACAAACACTCCATTGTTTGATGACGTTATCTATCTGAATACCGAAAAGGCAGGTACACCCATCGAATGTGCCATGATGTACAACACCGGCTATCGTGAAAACCTGCACTCTTACGTCAATAACATCAATACCAAAGAAGGTGGTACCCACGAAGGCGGATTCCGTGCCGCACTGACTCGCGTACTGAAGAAATATGCCGAAGAAAACTGTGCCAAAGCATTGGAAAAAGCCAAAGTAGAAATCAACGGTGAAGACTTCCGCGAAGGTTTGATTGCCGTAATCTCTGTAAAGGTGGCAGAACCCCAATTTGAAGGACAAACCAAAACCAAGTTAGGAAATAGTGAAGTAAGCGGTGCCGTAAATCAAGCCGTAGGTGAAGCACTGAACTACTACTTGGAAGAACATCCTAAAGAAGCTAAAGTTATTGTAGACAAGGTGTTACTGGCTGCAACAGCACGTGTAGCTGCCCGTAAAGCTCGCGAAAGCGTTCAGCGCAAGTCTCCAATGGGCGGTGGCGGCATGCCCGGTAAGTTGGCCGATTGTTCAAGCCGTGACCCACATGAATGCGAACTCTTCCTCGTCGAAGGTGACTCGGCAGGCGGTTCGGCCAAGCAAGGACGTAATCGTAAGTTCCAAGCCATTCTGCCCTTGCGCGGTAAGATTCTGAACGTAGAAAAAGTAATGTGGCACAAAGCCTTCGAAAGCGATGAAGTAAACAACATCATACAAGCGCTTGGCATCCGTTTTGGCATTGACAGTGAAGATAGCAAGGAAGCCAATATTGATAAGTTACGCTACAACAAAATCATCATCATGGCCGATGCCGACGTCGACGGACGACACATCAATACCTTGATTATGACACTATTCTTCCGTTACTTCCCCCAAGTCATCGAACAAGGGCATCTTTATTTGGCCAGTCCTCCTCTATACCTCTGTACCAAAGGCAAGGTGAAAGAGTATTGTTGGGACGACCAACAACGTCAACGCTTCATCGACACATATGGAGGTGGTTCTGAGAGTGCCATCCATACCCAACGCTATAAAGGTCTTGGTGAAATGAATCCCGAACAACTCTGGGAAACCACCATGAACCCTGAAAATCGTATGCTGAAGCAGGTGGATATGAGCAATGCCGCTGAGGCCGATGCCATCTTCTCCATGTTGATGGGTGAAGAAGTAGCTCCACGTCGCGAGTTTATTGAAAAGAATGCCACTTACGCAAATATTGACGCATAATTATAACCTTCTACTCACATCTTACAACAAGTTAACAAAAGCCCTGAGCAGCGTCACTCAGGGCTTTTTTATTTAATTCTGTTCTCTCCTTGCAACTTTTTATCTGTTTCTTACGTCTAACACATAAAGAAACGAATAAAACAGAATATTATGAAAAAGAAAAACATCATTGGCTTGGTTCTCATTGCTTTGGTGAGTTTCATACCTCAGCTATCTATTCAAGCACAACAAATCAACAAGGAATTCAAAGTCAGTCAATTCCACAATCTCGACTTGACCACCGTAGGAAATGTTTACTTCACGCAGGACAAGAAATGCAGCGTCATGATAGAAGGTAAAAAGGAGAATGTAGATTTATACAACATACACGTGGAAAACAATACATTGTGCATTGAACCCAAAGATGAGGTGAACGCTAATAACAATAAAGTATCCATCTATATCACGGCTCCATTATTAAAGGAATTGGAGTTTTGCGGCGTAGGAAAACTCTATTGCAACGAAGCTCTGAAATTGGATGATTTCAAATGTACGTTACAAGGTGTAGGAAAGATGTATATCCGCAACCTTACATGCAAAAAACTGGAAGCAGAAATCGAAGGAATAGGGAAGGCAGAAATTCATGTAAAATGCAAGGAACTTAAAGCAGAAGTAGATGGTATTGGTTCATTGACATTAAGCGGAACAACCGATAAAGCAGAGATAGAAAGAGGTGGAATAGGTATTATCGATACGGACGACTTAAAAGTTGGTAAGTAAATCAAAGGGGATCGCATTAGCGACCCCCTTTTTATTTATTTCAGATAACCTTGCTTTTTTAGTTCCTCTACGGCAATTTCAAGTTCAGCATACCAATCTTCACCGAATTTACGGATAAGAGGTTCTTTCAAGAACTTATAGACGGGCAAATTCTCTTTCTGTCCTAATAAGACAGCTGCTTTGCATACATTCCAACGGTGATAATTCACGGCTTTATACGGGCCGTAATTGCCTACCCGGATGGGATAAAGCGCACATGATACCGGTTTGCAGAAATTTACCTTACCTGCTCGATAGGCTTTCTCGATAGCACAATAGCAAGTGCCGTCGGGAGCATAGCAGGTAAAGACACAATCTTTGTTATTGACAATGGATGTTACAAGATCGCCTTCCTGGTCGGTATAAACCACACCTTGTTTTTCGATAATGGCTTGAGCTTCGGGTGCCAAATCATCCCAAATCACGGGAAGCACCTCTTCCAGTTTCTCCACTTCATCCAACTCGACCGGTGCTCCTGCATCGCCTTCAATACAACACTCGCCTTTACAAACCTTCAAGTCGCAAAGAAACTTCTCGCGAAGCACATCAAGGCTGACAACTACATCATCTATCTGAATCATTTGTTAAATTGAGAATTACATATCTAAATCTATCACATAGCAATCATCAACATATAAAGTCGTACCTGCATAACTGCGAATCTCAAATATAAAGTTGTTTGCTATTGCAGGTACTTGTATTATATAATCAAATGTTTGCCATTCTTTTGTTTCTGAGGGTAATTTCGGCAGACCATACCCACCTCCACGGATAATTGATAATGTCATAGGATCATAAAAAGAAGAAAGTTTGTTATTTGAAATTTTATTGTTTCTTCCTTCACAAAAATAACAATAAGTGCGAGCACCATTACCTGATACATAATCAATTGCATATCGAAAAAATATTCTAATCCTATGACCTGGTGATACATTTATTTGTTGGCTAATAAAAGCTGTTATTCCAGTCTTAGGAGATAAAAGTTTTGCAGAATACTTTCCCTTATAAACTTTTGATGCTTCCTTATAAACAGTTCCTGAATGATTTTTTAATGACCAACCGTAAAGATAATCACCATCAGATTTAATGCTAAATGAATTCCATTTTTCACAATCTCCATTATCAAGTAAATTCATTATTTGAGTTGGTTCTTCTTTGGGAAAAGAATCAATCAAATCATCTTCTATATTATTGGAACAAGATACGAATAATAAGAGAATAAAAGTGGAAATAATAAGATAATGGTTCATTATAATGAGAAAAGAGGGTGTGTTATATGTCACACCCTCTTATTTAAAACATATTTACTTAATTAAGTCTTTTCCGTCCATTTCTGCCGGTTGGGGAAGGCCCATGATGTGGAGAATAGAAGGAGCTACATCGGCCAATACACCATTTTCTACCTTGGCATCCTTATTTTCAGTTACGTATACAAAAGGAACCGGATTCAAAGAGTGAGCAGTATTGGGCGAACCATCTGCATTGAGAGCATTGTCTGCATTGCCGTGGTCTGCAATGATAATTACTTCATATCCGTTAGCCTTTGCTGCTTCTACGGTATCCTTCACACAATTGTCGATAGCAACTACAGCCTTTTCGATGGCTTCGTAGATGCCTGTGTGGCCTACCATGTCACCGTTGGCATAGTTTACTACAATGAAGTCGAACTTCTGAGTAGCGATGGCTTCTACTAATTTGTCCTTTACTTCGTAAGCACTCATTTCGGGCTTGAGGTCGTATGTTGCTACCTTTGGTGAAGGAACGAGGATGCGTTCTTCGTTATCATAAGGAGTTTCACGTCCACCATTGAAGAAGAATGTTACGTGAGCATACTTTTCAGTTTCGGCAATGTGAAGCTGAGTTTTGCCTTGAGCTGCAAGGTATTCGCCCAATGTGTTTTCTACATTTTCTTTGTTGAAGAGGATGTGAACACCGGTGAATGAAGCATCATATGGTGTCATGCAGTAGTATTGCAAATCCTTGATAGTGTGCATGCCATGTTCAGGCATATCTTGTTGAGTCAATACGATGGTCAACTCTTTGGCACGGTCATTACGGTAATTGAAGAAAATCACTACATCACCTTCCTTGATGGTGCCATCGCATGTAGCATTGTGAATAGGCTTGATGAATTCGTCAGTCACACCTTCGTCATAGCTTTCTTGCATGGCTTGAACCATGTCGATAGCATCCTTACCTTTGCCTTCTACGAGCAAGTCGTAAGCTTCTTTTACACGTTCCCAACGCTTGTCACGGTCCATGGCATAGAAGCGACCTACGATTGAGGCAATCTTACCGGCTGATTGAGCGCAATGTGCTGTGAGTTCTTCGATGAATCCTTTACCACTCTTGGGGTCGGTATCGCGACCATCCATGAAGCAGTGGATGAATGTATTTTCGATGCCATATTCCTTGGCGATGTCGCAAAGTTTAAAGAGGTGGACCATTGAACTGTGCACACCACCGTTGCTGGTGAGGCCCATCAAGTGAATGTTCTTTCCATGCTCCTTGGCATAGCTGTAAGCGGCAATGATTTCCTTGTTGTTCATGATGCTGTTATCAGCACAAGCACGGTTTATCTTCACCAAGTCTTGGTATACGATGCGGCCTGCACCGATGTTCAAGTGACCTACTTCAGAATTACCCATCTGTCCGTCGGGCAAACCTACATTTTCTCCACTGGCTTGCAACACTGAGTTGGGGTAGTTTGCCAACAGGCTATCCCAATAAGGAGTAGGGGTTTGTGCGATTACATTTTCCTTGCCTTGAGTGCCGACTCCCCAGCCATCAAGAATCATTAAAAGGGCTTTCTTGCTCATATTATTTCTTTATTAAATTGTACAATCTTACTTTTAACCCTGCAAAGGTACAAAAAACAGATGGTAAAGCATACAATTTCAGATGTTTTAATAAAGTATCACAAAAAATCAAAGGATAACTGTCCGTCTCCTAATAGGTTGAATGTCATCCGATGATAGGGTGTTGTGCCTCGTACGGCTATGGCTGTACGATGTGCTTTAGTAGGATAGCCTTTATTTTTATTCCAACCGTAATAAGGAAATTCTTCGTGTAGCCGATTCATATAATCGTCACGATAAGTTTTGGCAAGGATACTGGCTGCCGCTATGGATAGGTACTTACCGTCTCCCTTTACTACCGTGCTATGTGGTAAGTCTTGATACTTTTTAAAACGATTGCCATCTATCAGTAGATGTTGAGGACGTATCCTTAGTTGGTCGATGGCGCGGTGCATGGCAAGAAACGACGCATTCAGAATATTAATCTGGTCAATTTCTTCGGGGCTAACGATGCCCACCGCCCATGCCACTGCTTCTTGTTCGATGATGGGGCGTAGTCGGTAACGTTGTGTTTCGGTTAACTGCTTCGAATCATTTAGTAACTCGTTTTGAAAATCGGGTGGAAGAATTACGGATGCCGCATAAACGGCACCTGCCAAGCATCCACGTCCGGCCTCGTCACATCCCGCCTCTATTAAGTCTTTATTCAAATAAGGTAGTAACACAAAGATTCTTGAGTTTTTAAGTTATGCAGGCAAAGATACTCTTTTTTTCTTACCTTTGCATTGCTTTTAAAAAGAAAAGAATCATGATTAGTATTATAACCTCTATGTTATCGGGTATTCTATTGGGATACTTTCTAAGGCAGCGTAGATTACGTTTCGTCCAACCCTGCATTACTCTGTTCATTTGGTTGCTATTGTTATTAATGGGTATTGAGGTGGGAACCAACGAAGTAATACTTTCCAATCTGCCAACATTAGGAGCCGAAGCATTGCTACTGACCATAGGTGGATTATTAGGAAGTTGTACGGCCGCATGGTTTTTATGGCGTGAAATAAAAAAGAAAGAAGGAAAAAATAATTCCTCAAGTAGGGAAAATAATTCAGTCTTACCCGATGCTTCTGATGGAAACCCTTTGAAAAGCAGTTTAATTATCGTCGCTTTCTTTGTCTTGGGTGTCTTGTTAGGAGATTTCTGTCACTTCCCGTTCAATATCAGCGAATATGGCATCAGCTTTTATGTTCTCTATGGTTTAATGTTTAGCGTTGGTGTTAGTATCGGTAGTGACCCCCAAGTGTGGGAACGTTTCCGCTCGTTGAGTTTTCACATGATGTTATTGCCAATCCTCACTATCATAGGTACTTTAGCCGGAACTTTCTTTGTGGCATTTATTCTTAGAGAACGCTCCTTAGGTGATTATTTGGCTATTGGTTCAGGATTCGGTTATTACTCTCTCTCTAGTATTCTCATCACTGAAATGCGTGGTGCCGAATTAGGTACGATAGCCTTATTGGCAAACATTGCTCGCGAACTGATTACAATGTTGGGTGCACCACTATTACTTCGTATTTTTGGAACTTTAGCTCCCATCTCGGCTGGTGGTGCTACCTCTATGGATAGTACTCTTCCTATAATCCTTCGTACTGGTGGTAATAACCTTGTTGTACCTTCACTTTTCCATGGCTTCTGGGTCGATTTTAGCGTGCCGTTTTTGGTAACGCTTTTCTGTAGTCTATAAAAATGGAGACACCAGATTATTGTCGGGTGTCTCCATTATCTTATTAATGGTTAAAAAATACTCCAAGCAACCGTTAGGCCGGCCATAACGATAGCTACCATACTCATCAGTTTAATGAGAATATTCAAACTTGGTCCCGATGTATCTTTAAAGGGGTCACCCACGGTGTCACCCACCACCGTAGCCTTATGTACCTCGCTACCTTTACCACCAAAGTTGCCTTCTTCCACATATTTCTTGGCGTTATCCCAAGCACCACCAGCATTAGCCATAAAAATAGCCAATACGAATCCACTACTCAATCCACCAATCAGCAATCCTAACACGCCCGATACACCAAAGATGATGCCGGTTAGTATGGGTGTGATAATGGCAATTAGGGATGGTAATACCATTTCGCGTTGGGCACCACGAGTAGAGATGGCTACACAACGCTCGTAGTCAGGTTCTGCCTTACCAGTTAAAATACCCTTAATTTCGCGGAATTGGCGACGTACTTCATCTACCATATGGGCTGCGGCACGACCTACGGCATTCATTGTTAAACCGCAGAAAAGGAAAGCCATCATAGAACCCACAAACATGCCCGATAACACCTTAGGATTCATTAACGTCACATCATAGTAGTGCATAAAGTCGAAGAAAGTAGCATCCTGTACTCCAACCGTTTGACCACCATAGTTCAGTTCGGTTACTCCAATGCGAGTCAAACCAATGCGCAATTCCTCTACATAGGATGCTAACAGTGCCAAACCAGTCAAGGCTGCCGAACCAATGGCAAAACCCTTGCCGGTAGCAGCAGTTGTATTGCCTAACGAGTCAAGGGCATCGCTACGCTTGCGTACTTCGGCACCTAAACCTGACATCTCAGCATTACCTCCTGCATTGTCGGCAATAGGGCCGTAAGCATCGGTAGCCAACGTAATGCCCAATGTAGAAAGCATACCCACAGCAGCTATGCCAATTCCATAAAGACCTAAACCTACATTAGCAAAATCAAAGCCTGAAGCAAACATATAAGAAGCAATGATACCTACTACTACGGCTAGTACAGGGACAGCTGTTGATAACATGCCCAATCCAATACCTGAAATGATAACGGTTGCTGGACCGGTCTTTCCACTTTCACTCAGTAACTGTGTGGGGCGGTAACTTTGCGATGTGTAATATTCGGTAGAACGTCCAATAATGATACCCACCAACAAACCTACAATGACCGAACAAGAAATCCAGAACCAATTTTCCAGCTGAAGTAACCAAAGAATGACAAATGTTGCAATCACAATCAGCACCGAACTGAGGTTAGTACCCAAGGCCAGAGAACCAAGTAAGTCTTTCATAGTAGCATTCTCTTTAGTGCGTACAGCAAAAATTCCAATAATAGAAAGTAATATACCTACCGCAGCAATCAGCATCGGAGCAATAACCGCTTTATATTGCATGATAGTATCTCCCGAATGGATAAAAGCCGCAGCACCCAATGCTGCAGTAGCCAAGATAGAGCCGCAATAACTTTCGTACAAATCAGCACCCATACCGGCTACATCACCCACATTGTCACCCACATTGTCTGCAATGGTTGCTGGGTTGCGCGGGTCATCTTCCGGAATCCCGGCTTCTACTTTACCCACCAAATCAGCACCGACGTCGGCAGCCTTGGTATAGATACCACCACCTACACGGGCAAACAGCGCTTGAGTACTGGCTCCCATACCGAAAGTCAACATAGTCGTGGTAATAATGCAAAGTTTATGTGTCGGTGTAAGTACATCTTCTGGTGTTAGTGCGTTAAGTAATAAGTACCAGAAGGAGATGTCCAGCAGACCTAAACCTACTACTACCAAACCCATTACAGCGCCGCTTCGGAAAGCCACACGCAAACCGGCATTCAGCGAATTGCGAGCAGCATTGGCTGTGCGAGCCGAGGCATAGGTAGCAGTCTTCATACCTAAAAAACCAGAGAGACCAGAGAAGAATCCCCCCGTAAGAAAAGCAATGGGAACCCACGGATTTTGTACTTCAAATACATAGGCCATTACTGAAAAGAGAATGACCAGACCTAAAAACACCCAACCTACAATCTTGTATTGTTGACGTAGGTAAGACATTGCACCTTTGCGGACAGCAGCTGCAATTTTCATCATTTGCGGAGTACCTTCACTCTCGCTCATCATTTGTCGGTGGAAATACCAAGCAAATCCGAGTGCCAAAACAGAAGCGGCCGGAACCAGCCAAAACAATAATTCATCCATAGCATTATTATTAAGTAATTGAATATGACTTCAAAAATATGAAATGTTACGGATAAAAACAAACAATTTCGCTCTTTCTTATCTACGGACAAGTAAATCCAAGGGCTTCCACTGCCTTTTTCACAATTTCCTTATCTACGTTACCACGAATAGTGGCGATTCCGGAATTTAAATCAACTTCTACTTTCTCTACACCTGTTTGAGTACGGATAGTTTTTTCTACATTGTTCTTGCAATGGTTACAACTCATCCCTTCTATTTGAAGTTTCCATTCGTTGGAGTCTATTTGACAAGAACATGATGTTTTGTCTTGGCTACAACTGCAACGAGTATAGTAACGCGACCAAAGGGCATGAATCAATAAAAGTCCCAACAAAACGGTACAAATTAAGTGAAAGTAGGAAATCTCTTCATGGTGACAGTTTGCAATGGTAGTCAATGGCTCTAAAAACCATTCGCGAGGCAACAAGTAGTCAATGCCTAAACCAAATAGAATAGCACCGATAACAATGCTACCCAAATAAAAGAGAAGCGTGCGACGCCCCATCACCTTGCTAATTACCAATACAGAAGCTGCGTTGGCAGCCGGACCTGCCATTAGTAACACCAATGCCGTACCTGGTGAAAGTCCCTTCAACATCAGTGCAACAGCTATAGGAATAGAACCCGTAGCACAAAGATACATTGGTATAGCAAAGAGTAATACTAATAACATGCTTAGCAGAGAGCTGTTTGCAAACAAAGCGAAAAACGATTCTGGTACAAATACCGTAATTAGCCCTGCTATAATTAATCCCAAAATTAGCCAACGGCCTATATCTTGCATCATCTCTATGAAAGCATAATGTAACGCTATGCGTATTTTCTTCCAGAATCCACTTTTCATGCTTCTCCTATCGCTTGTTTTTGTTGGTTGTTTGTCACCAGCACTCTCCTTCTCGACAATGTCAAAACGGCTGGTAATGTATCCACCGCTTAAAGCCGTGACCAATGCTGCCAATGGCCGTATCAATGCAAAAGGCAAACCCATGAGCGAATATGTAGCAATGATGGAGTCAATACCTGTTTGTGGTGTAGCAATCAAAAAAGAGATGGTAGCTCCTTTAGAAGCTCCTTCCTTACGTAAAGACATAGCAGTAGGGATAACTCCACATGAACAAAGGGGTAGAGGAATACCCAATAATGTAGCATTCAGTACACTGCGAAATGAGTTTCCACCCAAATAACGGTGGTATAGATTTTGAGGCACAAAGGCATGCATCAAACCAGCCAATAAGAATCCCAATAGAATAAAGGGAGACATCTGATTAATCAGTTCGAAAATTTCTTTCATAAGATGCTTACTTTTTATAGAAAGACGCAACAAAGATACGAAAAGTTGTGGTTTACTCCTATTTTTTCTAAACCAACAACACCATTTATTTGTTAAACTTAGGAAAACTTTAATAAGCTTGATTATGGAAGAAAGATTTTTAACTCATGAAAACGGCACGCCCGTAGCAGATAACATCAACTCTCTTACAGCCGGACAACGCGGCCCTATTTTGTTAGAAGACACATGGCTCATCGAGAAATTGGCACACTTCGATCGTGAAGTCATTCCCGAACGTCGGATGCACGCCAAAGGAAGTGGTGCTTTTGGAGTCTTTACCGTTACTCACGATGTAACATCATACACCTGTGCTAAACTTTTTTCCGATATAGGCAAAAAAACAGAAGTATTCGTCCGTTTCTCTACTGTAGCTGGTGAACGTGGTGCTGCCGATGCAGAGCGAGACATCCGAGGTTTTGCAGTTAAATTCTACACTGAAGAAGGTAACTGGGATTTGGTAGGAAACAACACACCGGTGTTCTTCATTCGTGATCCACTACAGTTTCCCGATTTGAATCACGCCGTGAAACGCGATCCGCAGACCAATCTTCGTTCACCGCAAACCAATTGGGATTTTTGGACGATGTTACCAGAAGCCTTGCATCAAGTTACCATTGTCATGTCCGATCGTGGTATTCCTGCATCTTACCGCCATATGCATGGTTTTGGTTCACATACTTATAGCTTAATCAATGCTCAGGGAGAGCGAGTATGGGTGAAATTTCATTGGCGTACTCAGCAAGGTATCAAAAACCTTTCTAATGAAGAAGCAGCAGCCCTCATTGCACACGATCGTGAAAGCCACCAACGCGATCTTTTCGATGCCATTGCACGTGGAGACTATCCTCGATGGACTCTCTGTTTTCAAATCATGACCGAAGAACAAGCATTCAGACACAAAGAGAATCCTTTTGATATCACTAAGGTGTGGAGTCATAAAGAATATCCACTTATTGAAGTAGGAGTAATGGAACTGAATCGTAATCCTGAAAACTACTTTGCCGATGTAGAACAAGCCGCATTTAATCCTACGCACATTGTACCGGGAGTGGGCCTGTCACCTGATAAACTCTTACAAGGACGCCTTTTCTCCTACGGTGATGCACAACGCTATCGGCTCGGTGTCAATCACGACCAAATACCCGTGAATCGTGCCCGCTGCCCCATGCATAGCTACCACCGTGACGGGCAAATGCGAGTGGATGGCAATAACGGAGCCACCAAAGGATATTCACCTAACAGTATTGGTGAATGGCGAACTCGTTCTGTGATATATCCTACCTCTCCCATCGATGGTTCAACTATGCGATACACTCCTTACGAAGAGCGCACCGACAACTGCTTCTACCAACCGGGAAACCTATATCGTTTGATGACAGAAGAGAAACGTCGCATATTGATAGAAAATACAGCTACCGACATGATGTCGGTAACAGAAAATATTAAATTGCGTCATGCAGCCCATTGCTACCTGGCCGATGTTGAATACGGAACCCTTCTTTCTGAAGCCTTGTTGCTCGACTTAAACGAAGTGATGCGATTGGCTGCACTTAATGAAGAAGAACGACTAAAGGCTACAAGTTACCCATATGAGTGAGTTCTTCATAGATCACATTTCCGCAGTATCCTCCACTTTCGTCAGCTGATTTCCGTTCAACGTATAAGTCAGGTTGTCAATCAATCCGTTTCCATAACGTTGCAAGGCCGTGATATAAAAACAAATCCCTATCAACTGATTTACTAACAGTGATAGGGATTTGTACTATCGCATAGAAAATGTTACTCCATCATTTTACTATATTCAATTTTATTACCATAAATCACTCTGAAATTTTCTTCGTCTTGAATAAAATAGAGAGTTAACATTATATCAGAATTTTTATACGGAAACCAAGAATTTTCATAAATAGGTACAGGGAATTTTATATTCTGAAGTATCGAATGTAATGGTTTTTCTCGACCATCACTCCAAAACACATTACGTGTATATACCCAATTCAACATATCAATACTAGGTTCACCATACATTTCAATAATTTCTTCTAATGTTTTTCCATTCAATCCATAATATTCATATGGAGCATATGGCTCATCCTCTCTATACGATTTGGTAGAATCAATTGGATGTAAGGAACAATAATCTACAATCAATGAATATGGATTAATCCCATTGGCTAAAGGAATAATAGAATCCATTGGGCCTAAAAAATATTGTTGAACCAGATTTTCAACTCTACTCATTTTTTGTTTTTGCTGACAAGAAAAACATAAAGTAGTTAATATACTTAATATGAATAACTTCATTATCATTGCTCTCTATTTTTTTGGTTTAAATAAAAATCATATCCAAATATCTTATTCAGAATTTGATTCCAAAGATTGGTCGCATTATTACTCTTATAAGTTTCAATAGCCATCGGTAAGAATGAATCCAAATTTTTTGTTTCCACTTTTCCTTTACCAGCTTCTTCTGCCATCACATTACCTTCCCAATCAGATGAAATAGGTTCATTATTTGCTTTATAGCGATCTATTAAACCAAGTATGTGCCCAAATTCATGAGACATAGGATTGTCTTCTTCTAAAGTCATTCCATTACGACCACTAGGACGTATATAACCTTTATTCATTTCTACAATTCCTGAATTTCTTCCGTGACGTATTCTTAAATAGTTATTCTTTCCATTATAATCATGCTTCCTATTTTCTCCTATGGCATTTACATTAACGTCCCATGTCAAGTTGTAAGTTTTACCTTCATACTCATAAGTTTTCATGCTACCCCAATTGTTCATAATATCATCTTGGTATATCTTGGCCAATTGATGGGTTGCCTCTTTGCCATAAATATAAATATTTGCACTGATGGTAATATTATTTCCTTTAATAGTTACAACTGCATCTTTACCATTTGGATCAATAAACTTCAACGGATTGTTCAAGCAATAGTTGTAAGGAGACAAATTGTGATGTTTATCGCCCAACGGGTCAACTACATGCCATCTGCCGAGAACTGCATCATAATGCCTTGCTCCATAGTCATACCAATTCAAGCCCTTCTTGGTGTCGAGTTCTTTGCCGTTGTATTTGTATGGCTGAACATTGGTGCTTGTGGAGAAGAGACTGCCAAATGGGTAGTAGTGATTTACCTCTACTGCATCCCCTCCATTAGCATTAATAACCACTCGGTTATTGCCTTGATGGTCTTTCAAGTAATAATAGTAGGTTGGTGTAGCGGTGGTTAAATCCACATACCCCTCATCCGTCAACAACTTCTTGGGTGTAGTACCTTCATAGATCACATTTCCGCAGTAGTCCGTTGTGGTGGTGGTTCCATTAATTACATGCGTTGTTCTTAGCTTTCTGCCGTCAGCCGTGTACAGGTAAGTTATGGTGCTGCCGTCACTGAACGTAACTACCGATGGCAAAGATAGTGCAAGGTGAGAGGAGAACAAAATAAATTCATTTGTTTTTTATCCCGAACCGCAGCCTATCTTATCGAAATTTAATGAATTATAGCTGATACTTGCAATACCTTTATTGCTATCTTTTGTTAAATTACCGTTTGCATCGTAAGTATATTCATTACTTGTACTTGCTCCGTTACTAAATCCGGCTGCATTCCCCGTAGCATCCTCCACTTTCGTCAGCTGATTTCCGTTCAACGTATAAGTCAGGTTGTCAATCAATCCGTTTCCATAACGTTGCAAGGCTGTGACATAAAAACAAATCCCTATCAACTGATTTACTAACAGTGATAGGGATTTGAGTGATATAAAATAGAAAGAAAAATCATCTAAGTTTTTCTATCCATTCATAAGGAATATTTGGAAAATAATCATAACCAACAATGTTGTTATTACATGCTTTTAATAATATATGTATCAATATACATATTATAACACTCCAACCTATTATATGCTCGTATAATTTTTCTTTACGAGTTTTTTTAGGAGTCCAATATCCATTTTCTAATTTACGCTTTTTATTATGAATATGAGTATGCTTTGTGGTATAATGTTTTTTCCTTTTTTTCATCGTTAATATCCTTGTCTAAATTCAGGTAGAATTTTTTCTTTTCTAGTGCTTTCATAATCATCTCTATTTATAATCATATCCATCATGATTATATTTAAAGGAGAAAAACCAATTTTATCAGTGATAATATTCCCTTTTTCTATTAAGGTCAAATCATCTCCTAATTGCTTACTTATTTCATTATATTTTTTTTCATAAATAGCTTGTGCTTTAGCCAATTCTTTATCTAATATTACGATATTTCTTTTTTTTGTTACCACTCCATTTTCTTGATAAAATGTTGTGGTTGACATTTCTAAAAGACGGTCCGTATATTCTTTATTATTTTCATATAATCCAATAAAACCTGCTATATAAATACTATTTTCATTTCCTCTATTCGTTTGAATAGTATTACTTCCAACAGTAATATCTTCAATATATTTTTGTTTTCCCAATGCTATTTTTTCCTTTAATCCTGTACCATTGTATGAAATAGAAGTTGTTGATATTCGAGAATATGGCCTAAATCCTCCCGGATAAAACGCATACGGATTAGGTCTTCCACCATTTCTTAATCCTCTTCTAATAGGTCTTTGAGTCGGTCTTCCTCTCTTTCCATCAGGGTCAATGAACATCATCGGATTATCATAACAATATCCATACGGACTCCAAATCGCCATATCCTCCGCCAGCGGGTCAATCGTAGTGAATCTTCCCAGCGTTGCATCATAATGCCTTGCTCCATAGTCATACCAATTCAAGCCCTTCTTGGTGTCGAGTTCTTTGCCGTTGTACTTATATGGCTGAACATTGGTGCTTGTGGAGAACAGACTGCCGAACGGGTAGTAGTGATTTACCTCTACTGCATCCCCTCCATCAGCATTGATAACCACTCGGTTATTACCTTGATGGTCTTTCAAGTAGTAGTAATAAGTTGGTGTAGCGGTGGTTAAATCCACATACCCCTCATCCGTCAACAACTTCTTGGGTGTAGTACCTTCATAGATCACATTTCCGCAGTAGTCCGTCGTGGTGGTGGTTCCATTAATCACATGCGTTGTTCTTAGCTTTCTGCCGTCAGCCGTGTACAGGTAAGTAATGGTACTGCCGTCACTGAACGTAACTACCGATGGCAAATTTAATGAATTATAGCTGATACTTGCAATACCTTTATTGCTATCTTTTGTTAAATTACCGTTTGTATCGTAAGTATATTCGTTACTTGTACTTGCTCCGTTGGAAAATCCGGCTGCATTCCCCGTAGCATCCTCCACTTTCGTCAGCTGATTTCCGTTCAACGTATAAGTCAGGTTGTCAATCAATCCGTTTCCATAACGTTGCAAGGCCGTGATGTTTCCGTTCTTGTCATACCCTGTCACCTTCTCGGTGAAAGCACCCGTTCCGTGTGTGGCATCCGTCATACGGTTCACCCCGTCGTAAGCAAAGCTGTAACTGTGACTCTGATTGCCGGCCATCCAGCTCATTGCCGTAATGTTACCGTTAAAGCCCGTAGTGCCGTTGTTGTAAGTCAAGGACTGTGTAAACTTATCGTTGGTGATGTTTGTCAACCATCCCCGCACATTGTAGGCATAGTAGACTATTTATTCTTCTAATTAAATGTTATAAAAAACTCCTTGCTGTTAATAAATAACAAGCAAGGAGTATCAATTAAAAAATGTATATTATAATGTTTTTATTATCTAATAAAAACTCTTCCTACTACATAATACCATTTGCTGTGTTGAGATTCTTGTGTGATTTCCCATTTCCCTTCAGTAGAATATAAAAAATCTTTTATTAATTTATCATAGTCAAAATGGGAATTATTATATCCACTACGTATAATAATGCTTATATCATTTATTTTTAATTTATCATTAAATAATATGACATATATACATGACGCATTGATTTCATTTCCAGAATATTTCTCCCAAAAATACTGGCTAAAATACTCTTGAAGTGTATCATATCCTTCTCTAAACGAGACATGTGGAAATACTTCATAATCTTTTCCCATATATCTATAATAACGATTAGTATTTGTAATACCGTCAACAATGGAATCGGTAATTATTTTAAATATTGGGCGTTGATTGGAGACATCAAAATGCGTAACTTCCTTTCTAATTCTTAAATAAGGAGTATCTTGACCTGATATTATAGTAGTTTCTTCTATAATTCTATTTTGAGCAAAAATGAAAGTAATTGGAAAAAACGATATCACAACTACAAGTACTATTCTAGTATTCATATCCTAATCTTTTTGACATTATTGATGAGCGCTTATCTATAAATGAATTTACACCTGGTTGTCCATGACTAAATGGTTGGTTCCTTAAATATAATATAACATGCCCAAACTCATGTGCAATTCCAATAGTTCTATGATTTAAATTTCCTTTACTGTTTATAATAATCTGAACATTATTATTGGTAGAGTTCTTCCCAGAAGGTAATAATAAATTTGGAACTAATGTCTGCCCTAAATTCCCATTAACATGTTTACCAACAGGAATACCCATTGATCTTAAATCCATCTTCACTTTATCTGTTAATAAATCATCATTGTCATCGTATGGTGCTGAGAAATATTCAGATTGTTTTATACCATTTAACAAATAAGTATTTTTAGAATCAAGATACATTTCTACCATTTGGGAACTACTTGCAATTTCATATAAATCCTTCAAAAACAAATCATCAGAGTTTTTAATATGATCTTTTATAGAAGTAGGATCTAAAATGCCATTGCTAAACTTCATTTGTATTTTATTTCCATCTTTCAAACCATGATATATGGCAGTTATTAAATCTGAAGATAGTATTTTTAAACTATCACCATTAATATCAACAACATTTATCGGACTATTCGCTCCATACTGATAAGGCGATAATGGAGAATATTTTTCTGCAAATCTGTCTTGGGTAGTGAATCTTCCCAACACTGCATCATAATGCCTTGCTCCGTAGTCATACCAGTTCAAGCCCTTCTTGGTGTCGAGTTCTTTGCCGTTGTACTTATATGGCTGAACATTGGTCGATGTAGAGAACAAACCACCAAATGGGTAGTAGTGATTTACCTCTACTGCATCCCCTTCATCAGCATTAATAACCACTCGATTATTGCCTTGATGGTCTTTCAGGTAATAATAGTAGGTTGGTGTAGCGGTGGTTAAATCCACATACCCCTCATCCGTCAACAACTTCTTGGGTGTAGTACCTTCATAGATCACATTTCCGCAGTAGTCCGTCGTGGTGGTGGTTCCATTAATCACATGCGTTGTTCTTAGCTTTCTGCCGTCAGCCGTGTACAAGTAAGTAATGGTGCTGCCGTCACTGAACGTAACTACCGATGGCAAATTTAATGAATTATAGCTGATACTTGCAATACCTTTATTGCTATCTTTTGTTAAATTACCGTTTACGTCGTAAGTATATTCGTTACTTGTACTTGCTCCGTTGGAAAATCCGGCTGCATTCCCCGTAGCATCCTCCACTTTCGTCAGCAGATAACCGTTCAACGTATAAGTCAGGTTGTCAATCAATCCGTTTCCATAACGTTGCAAGGCCGTGATGTTTCCGTTCTTGTCACCCGTCCTCGCTGGTCATAGTAGTGTGTGGATGTAGTTCTGGAAAGTGCTCTGCGCACTCAAGGATACAGAATAAAAAACTCCCTGACATTTTGCCAAGGAGTTTCTTATATAAGGATAATTGCAGTTAAAAGTTGAATTTATCTGCTCGACCACTGTTTATGGTAGCCGAGCACTATATTTTCAACTAAATCTTTATCATTGAACATCAATAATATTATTTATATTTTTAGATATAATATATATCCAAGGGTCATAATATGAACTGTAAAATAAAATGTTATGTTGAAAACATAAATACATAATATATATGCTCTCTTCTCCAAATTTTACCAATCGTCCATTTTCATCTATTGCATACTCTAATAATCCAGATATCCCTTTTATTGCATAAATAGAATCCACTTTTTCGTTATTCTTAATCATTGCATGTTTTTTATACCATTCAAAAATATCTTTATTTACATTTATATACCCCTCATTATCTATAATCTCGTTATATAATAATTGAGGGAATATTTTAAATGGTATAATCCTTACGCCCACTTCCTGATATAAACCACTTGCTGATGTCATAACATGAATTGTATCTTTTTCCAACTCACCATATAATGTTAAATGTAGTGGAAAATAAACGGGTTCATAGTACCAATAATCATCATTTAATATAATTTCCTTCAATTGATTCTTATTACTAATGCATGAGGTATATATAAGAATAAGATAGAATAATAACAGATTCCTCATATTATTTAAAATCTAATGATTGGTTTAATTTATCATAATATTCATCAGCATTTCTAATGCTTTCGTTTAACTTTACACTCACTTTATTTTCCATTTCAATGGCATTCCTTTCATTTTCAATGCCTTTCTGTTGTTCTTCGAGATTGCCTTTATTAGCTTTCTTTGAATCAAAATTAACTCCTTTTCCTTGAATTAAATCGTCAGCATGTCCTAATTCGTGAGCAAGTCCAACTCGTGGAGTTCTATTACGACCTGTTTGCGTTTTACTATTGTTTGGATTATATTCAATCCTACTGCCTTGTTTAATTGTAAGATCGGGATTATTGGGGGAAATGGAATTCCCTGTTTTACCTTCATTTAGTCTTGAGGCTGAAATTGGTCCAATTTCTATAATAAAATCCGATCTTTCTAATCGATCTATCATTTTTGCAACATCAACATTGTCTTTTTTCAATTGCGCAATGTCTTTTTGAACTTTTGATTCATAATTATCTACACCCATAAAAGCTAAAAAACGTCCCCACCAACTACCAATAACAATTTTACGTCCATCAGGATCAATATATCTGACAGGATTATTAATACAATACGCATAGATACTTGTAGGATAATACTTCTCTGCCAACGGGTCAACCGTAGTAAATCTGCCGAGAACTGCATCATAATGCCTTGCCCCATAGTCATACCAATTCAAGCCCTTCTTGGTGTCTAACTCCTTGCCGTTGTATTTGTATGGCTGAACATTGGTGCTTGTGGAGAACAGACTGCCGAATGGGTAGTAGTGATTTACCTCTACTGCATCCCCTCCATTAGCAT
>SUYA01000010.1 GCA_015060695.1 Mediterranea massiliensis | reverse complement strand
TGCTATGCCATAACTGTGGCACAACACTGCCAAGCCTATGGCACTACTGTGCCAAAAATAAAAAATAGCTTGGCACGAATGGAGCATCTCTGACAGGGGTAAGGCGGGGAAAGAAGGAGGAGAATAGCATTGAGAGCAGATGATTTGTGCCGATGTTTTCAATAGGAAGTAAGTACAGAGATTATATAATAAAAACAAGTAAGAATAAAAATATCTTTAGTGAAACAACAAGAATAAAAGAAAAATGTTACTTTTGTGGGCAAAAGCAATTTTATAATTATGCATAAATCAGATAGTATTGTTATAATCCCCACCTATAACGAGAGGGAAAATATAGAAAATATAATCCGTGCCGTATTTGCATTAGAGCATGGTTTTCATATATTGGTAATAGAAGATGGTTCACCCGACGGTACCGCCTCTATTGTAAAAGGGTTACAGAAAGAGTTTTCTGACCGTTTGTTTATGGTAGAGCGTACCGGGAAATTAGGATTAGGAACGGCTTACATTGCCGGTTTTAAATGGGCATTAGGACATCAATATGAATATATTTTCGAAATGGATGCCGACTTCAGCCACAACCCCAATGACTTGCCACGCCTCTACAAGGCTTGTTCCGAAGAGGGTGCCGATTTGTCTATCGGCTCACGGTATATCAGCGGTGTGAATGTAGTAAATTGGCCCATGGGACGAGTATTAATGTCGTATTTTGCATCTAAATATGTACGTTTTGTTACGGGGATTCCTGTTCATGACACTACGGCCGGCTTCGTATGTTATCGCCGCCAAGTTTTAGAAACTATCAACCTTGACAGTATCCGCTTTAAAGGATATGCCTTCCAAATAGAAATGAAATTCACGGCTTACAAATATGGCTTCCAAATAAAAGAAGTGCCCGTCATTTTCATAAACCGCGAATTGGGAACTTCGAAGATGAACAGTAGTATTTTTGGAGAAGCCATGTTTGGAGTAATCAGATTGAAATGGGATAGTCTATTCAAGAAATATATACGATGAAGCGCACACTGATACACAACGCAATACTTGTCAACGAAGGGAGACAAGAACAAGGTTCGCTGGTCATAGAGAACGGTCGAATTGCTGAAATCTTAACTAACTTCAAGCCCTTATCAGCGCCATGCGATGAGATTATTGATGCTACCGGATGCTATTTACTGCCCGGTGTCATAGACGGCCATGTACACTTTCGTGATCCCGGATTGACACATAAGGCTGATATTCAGAGCGAAAGCCGTGCAGCAGCAGCAGGAGGCGTAACTTCTATTATGGACATGCCTAACACCATCCCCCAAACAACGACTTTGAAGGCATTAGATGAGAAGATAGAATTATTTAGCAAACATAGCTGTGTAAATTACTCCTGCTATTTCGGTGCTACAAACAATAACGTGGCCGAGTTTTCCAAATTAGATAAGAGACACATTTGTGGCATCAAACTTTTCATGGGCTCTAGCACCGGAAATATGTTAGTTGATAAAATGGACAGCTTGCGACGTATATTCAAAGAAACCGATATGCTGATAGCTGCCCATTGCGAAGACCAACATATCATCAAAAAGAACAGCGAAAAATACAAAAAACAAAATGCCGATGCGGAAGATGTACCCATAAGCAAACATCCCTATATACGAAGTAGCGAAGCCTGTTATCAATCGTCGGCTTTGGCTGTACAATTAGCCCAAGAAGCCAACGCTCGCTTACACCTTTTACATATCTCGACGGCCAAAGAATTATCATTATTCAGCAATCAGCCTTTGAGCGAAAAGCGGATTACTGCCGAAGCATGTGTTGCCCACCTGTTTTTCAACGCCAACGACTATAAACAATTGGGCACTCGCATCAAATGCAATCCGGCCATCAAGCGCAAATCCGATCGCGATGCACTGCGAGAAGCCGTTAAAAGCGGCATTATCGACGTCATAGCTACCGATCATGCGCCACATTTGCTAAGTGAAAAAAGCGGAGGTGCACTTAAAGCAGTTTCTGGCATGCCCATGATTCAATTCTCATTAGTCAGCATGTTGGAATTAGTTAACCAAAGAATTTTCACAATTGAAACCGTTGTAGAAAAGATGTGTCATGCTCCTTCCCAACTCTACCAAATAAAAGAAAGAGGCTACATCCGCAAAGGCTATCATGCAGATTTAGTACTAGTACGTCCCAATACGCCATGGTTACTAACCAACGATATAATAACAAGTAAATGTGCTTGGAGCCCATTGGAAGGCTACCCATTCCAATGGAAAATAGAAAAGACATTTGCCAACGGACATTTAGTATTCGATGGCCAACAAGTAGATGAAAATTATCGGGGTGAACTTTTGACATTCAATGCATGAAAAAACTATTGACTTTAAAAGTCAGTGATGTAACCCCCTATATTAATTGGATATATTTTTTCCATGCTTGGGGATTTGAACCTCGCTTCACTAGGATTTCTCTGATTCATGGTTGTGATGCGTGCAAAGCCTTATGGGTAGCCAATTTCCCTGAAAAAGAGCGAATTAAAGCAATAGCAGCCATGCAACTTTACAAAGAAGCACAACGCATGCTACTTTCTTTAGAGAATGACATCGAGATACTAGTGATATATAAACTTTGCAAAGCCAACAGCATCGGCAATAACATCTTGTTAGATAATACATTATTACCACTCTTACGTCAACAAGCCATCCATGCAGAAGGAATGCCCAACCTTTGCCTAAGTGATTATGTGCGCCCGTTATCAAGCGGGATTCCCGATACGGTTGGAGTTTTTGCCGCCAGTGTCCCCCCACAAATTGAAGAAAAAACTCAAGATGATTCCTATAAACATCTACTCATCCAAACATTAAGTGACCGACTTGTTGAAGCCGCGATAGAAAAAACACACAAACAAATACGCCAAATAGAATGGGGGTATGCACCCGATGAACAGCTAAGCATATCAGAACTACTTGAAGGGAAATTTCAAGGCATTCGTCCAGCAGTAGGCTATCCGTCTCTACCAGATCAATCCATAAATTTCATCCTTGACAAAATATTGGATTATAAATCTATTGGAATCTCATTGACAGAAAATGGAGCGATGAATCCACATGCCTCAATCAGTGGCTTAATAATTTCCCACCCTGCGGCAAAATATTTCTCAGTAGGAGAAATTGGGAAGGACCAACTTGAAGACTATTCACGTCGTCGAGGAATGTCTATTGAGCAAATGAAAAAATTTCTTATAGCCAACTGTGATTATTAGTCAAGAGTAACGACTTATAAAATAAAAATGGTTTAAAAAGATAGAATGGATTACTCAACCGAACAAGCTTTTTTGTCAATGATACGAACCTACGAGCGGGTTATTTATAAGGTTTGTTACCTTTATACAACCCCAAGTTCACCTCTAAACGATCTATATCAAGAGGTCATCATCAATCTATGGCGTTCGTTTCCTAAATTTCGGCATGACTGCAAAGAATCTACATGGATTTATCGAATAGCATTAAACACTTGCATTAGCTTTATTCGAAAAGAGAAGAAAATACCAGAAATTGTAAGTTTAACCCTTGACGATGACCGCATGGAAGAGGCAGATGAAACACAAATTATGCTTAAGAAACTCTATCGGATGATAAGCCATTTGGGACAATTAGAGAAATCCATTATTTTTCTTTATCTGGAAGAAAAAAGCTATGAAGAAATTGCCGAAACAACCGGTTTGACTATTAGCAACGTAGCAACCAAGTTAAGCCGTATCAAAGAAAAATTAAGAAAAATGAAAGAAGAGTGATATGGAAGTCGAAGAATTAAAAAAAACATGGAAAGCATTTGACAAGCATCTTGAAAAAGAATCAATTGTCAACGAAAAACAAATAAGCGATTTGATTGCAAGCTATAAAGGAAATGCCAACAAAAAACTGCATAGCTTAATTCGTTTTCGACGAGTTTCTATGATCTTAGGATTAAGTTTTTTCGGATTATGCGTTTGGATTATTTCACGCTATGATGCAGAATCAGGTATTCATTTTCAAGTTCCGTTTATCGCCATAAGCATCTTAATCGGTATATGGCATGATGTAAAAACTTACAAATGTATAGAAGAGATAAACGTATATGAAATGAGTATTTTAGAGATAAGCCGTCGTATGACCATTTTCTCTCGTTGGATGCGTTATGATATCATTGCGTTATGCATTTGGATTCCTTTGCTTAACATAGTATCTATCTGGGATTCAGATTCATGGAATAAACCAATAAGCCATATACTCATAGAATTGGGAATCATGCTATTCATACAAGGCATCGTTATCTACTTCATATATTCACATTACATCTATAAACACATTAAAGACATCCGCAAAAACATTAACGAACTGAAAGACATATGCACCGAATAACATTCATACTTATTTTAAGCCTTTTTATTCCAGACTTATACATCTATTTTGTATATATTGCCAAGCAAACTCGCAAATGGTGGTTAAAATGCCTTTGGTGGTTGCCCACTATAATACTAACAGTTGCATTTTTTCAGCTAATGTACTTTTCAGGCCACAATGCCATGTCCAACCACCCACATGCAATCGGGATAATGGGAGTTACTACCCTACTCTTTGCATTTCCCAAAATCACCTTTATGCTATGTTCTATAATTGGCATTGCGCTACATGGCTTAATAAAAATCATCCCGTGCAAACCATTCATAATAATAGGCTTTGCACTAGCAAGTATCAGTTTTTGCTGCATTTTATACGGTGCAACCTTGGGTATCTCCCGTTTTGAAATCAAAGAAATCAATTACTATTCCGACCGATTACCAAAAGGGTTTGACGGATATCGCATTATACAAATATCAGACTTACATTTAGGTAGCTGGAGAGACACTGAAATTATAGAAAAACTTGTATCAGAAATAAACAAGTTGCATGCCGATTTAATAGTATTTACCGGCGATTTGGTAAATCAACAAGGCGATGAACTGAAAAGATTCAAGAATATCTTATCACAATTACATGCCAAAAACGGTGTATATTCTGTATTAGGAAACCACGATTACGGAGACTATTACCGTTGGGAAAATGAAAAAGAAAAAGAAGAAAATCTGAACCGGCTAATCGACGAACAAAATAAGATGGGGTGGAAAATGCTGAACAACAAGCATGTCATTCTACACCAAAACGGAGACAGCATCGCATTGATTGGTGTAGAAAACGATGGTGAGCCACCTTTTTCAAAGCACGCTGATTTAGAGAAAGCTGTTTCAGGCACAGACTCTTTATTCTCTATCTTATTAAGTCACAACCCCACACATTGGCGTCGAGAAGTTCTTCCCAATAGCAACATCGACTTAATGTTATCAGGACATACTCATGCCATGCAAGTCGTTATAGCAGGGCACTCGCTTTCCTCGCTTATTTATCCCGAATGGTCAGGCATTTATTACGAAGGAAAACGAGCGCTCTATGTCAATATCGGTATTGGCTATGTGGGATTTCCATTCCGTTTCGGTGCCTGGCCAGAAATAACAGTCGTTACTCTCCACGAATAAAGCAACACTACCACAAACGACAACAACGGTACGATGAATGAAAACGACATATTACTATTATCGGCAACAGCCGCCATCAATAATGGGCCAACAGCTCCTCCCAAAGGTGACATCATCAAGAAAGAAGAGGCTCGTTTGGTATGGCGACCCAAGCCACGTAATGCCAAAGCAAAAATTGTAGGAAACATAATTGCCTCAAATGCATAAATCAAAAATAGTGCGATTAATGATATTATACCTAAATTCAACACCACTAATAATGTAGAAACCACTGTTCCTAAGGCACATACCAACAAAACATGTTGCGCAGCAATACGTTGCATAATCCAACTGCCAGAAAAACGGCCACACATGAATAAGCCCTTACCACCAAATGAAAGCAATGCAGCTGCTGTTACGGCTGAAAACCAGCCATCATCAACCATATAATTAATAAAAAAACTATTAATAGAAATCTCGGCTATCTCATAACAAAACAAAGCGAATACACCAAAAATAAAGAGTTTATGCTGCCATAAACTTGTATTATCCTGCACTTCATTGTCCTCATCGATATGGATTATCTCTGGTAGACGGACACGAGAAAAAACAAATGCAGCCATCAACACTACAGCGCCCATCAATAGATAGGGAAGTGATATATTGGCATCTTCACCATCACCAAATAGTAACAATCCACCAACCAACGGGCCGCAGATACATCCCAATCCATTGAACGATTGTGCTAAATTAAGACGACTTGCAGCTGTATCTTTGTCACCAAGTTCTGTCATATACGGATTGGCTGCCGTTTCCAAGAAAACAAGACCGCAAGCAATGACAAACAAGGAAAATAAAAAGAAATGGAAACTTCCTATTTCACTACCTGGCAAAAACATCAATGAGCCAATGCCATAAAGCAACAAGCCAAACACCACACCCCGACGATAGCCGTGACGACTAATAAAAATCCCTGCGGGAATGGCCATAATAAAATACCCTAAATAAAACATCACCTGTACCCAAGCCGACTGTGTACGCGATATATCCATTACATCTTGGAAATGCTTATTCAATACATCAAGAATGGCGTGGGCAAATCCCCATAAGAAAAAGAGTGAGGTAACCAATACAAATGGTATTCTATACTCTTTCTTTACTAATTTCTGCATAATTCTAACTTTTATCTATCGTAAATGAAATTTTTCTTGCGGCAAAGATAAGGAGTATTCAGAAAAAACAGCTACCTTTGTTGTGACAAAAAAACTAAAAGCCATGAAATTCTTATACTATATCTACCAAATATGTATAGCACTCCCTTTATTATTAGTATTAACAATACTGACGGCTTTAACAATTATTATTGGAACACTGATAGGAGGTGCCCATTTTTGGGGATATTGGCCAGGAGTTATTTGGTCTCGTCTCATTTGTATTCTTCTACTCATCCCTATTAAAGTAGTTGGTCGCGAAAAACTAAACAAACAAACATCCTATGTATTTGTCCCCAATCACCAAGGCTCATTCGATATTTTTTTAGTATATGGCTATTTGAATCGTAATTTCAAGTGGATGATGAAGAAAAGCCTCCGAAAACTACCCTTTGTAGGGAAAGCAGCCGAAAGTGCCGGACATATATTCGTTGACCGCTCTGGTCCTAAAAAAATTTTAGCAACTATCAATCAAGCTCGATCTGTTTTGGTTGATGGAGTATCATTGGTTGTTTTCCCTGAAGGAGCACGTACTTTTACCGGCCGAATGAGTGAATTTAAACGTGGTGCATTTCAATTGGCCGACGATTTACAAATGACAGTAGTTCCTATTACCATTGACGGTTCTTTCGAAATTCTTCCTCGCACCGGCAAATGGATACACCGTCATCGAATGATAATGACAATACACACTCCCATTCCTCCCAAAGGTAAAGGACCTGAAAATATAAAGGCGACAATGGAAGAATCCTATGCCGCCGTACAAAGTTCTTTACCCGAAAAATACCGGGATTAATCTTATCTTTTTGTCTTACTTTTCAATATTACATTTTCCTGCAAACGTTGATTCTCTTCAATCAATTGTTTGTTTTCCTTAGCTGCTTCCAAAAATTCTTTTATTTGTGGGTTTTCTTTAAAAGTAGTCGGAGCAATACGCATCACATCCTCCACCCAAGGAGTCATCATCGGATAAGGCATCGAATTACAAAGCATCATAAATACAGTAGGTCCCAACACATTGTCAATATTATCACTGATAAATCCTTTGATATAATCGCTCTTCTCTTTAGTAATTACTTCTGCCTCTTTCGAAAGTTGTTCACGAACTTCATCAATATTGGCTCCCTCAAGCACCATACGGGCTTCTTTACGTTCCAAGTCAATCAATCTATTTTCCAACTGATTGTGGTGTTCAATAAAGCCATACAATGCATCATTCAATGGGGTTCCTTTTGCAAGAAGTTGAGAATTTGAGATTACTATTTCAATATCACCGTCTTCTAACACCAACGGCATAATACTTTCTTCATCCATATATAGAGTAACTATACGTGCCGAATCGACAGGTCCTTCCATTTTAAAGGAACCATGAAGCACTTCGGTTGAATCAACAGGCAGCCACTCATTACCTCGAATAGTTTTTAAATATAACATTCTACCATCAAGGGTAGTTATCGACGAATTTCCCTCTATATGATACAAACTGCTACAAGAAGAAAAAACAGACAGAATAAAGGCTGCGATAAATAAAAATACTTTAAATGGCTGTTTCATGCACAAAAAATTTATTTTAACTTGCGCAAAGGTATTAATAATCCTTATAATCGAAGCAGAAAGAAAGGTATTTTCATTTGCTTTACGTATTTTTGCACATTAATAACAAGTTTGAAGATATTCGACATCATTAAGTTCGATTTTTACATAAGTACAACAAATTACAAAACTCAAATTAATATGAAAATGAAAAAGTTATTTTTAGTGGCCCTCGCCATCCTATCAGTGTTTTCGGTACAAGCCGATGAAGGTATGTGGCTGTTACAGCTTATCAAACAACAAAACTCTATTGAAATGATGAAAAAAGCCGGACTTCAATTAGAGGCCGACGACCTTTACAATCCCAACGGTGTATCGTTAAAAGATGCAGTTGGCATCTTTGGTGGTGGTTGTACCGGAGAAATCATCTCCCCCGAAGGATTGATTCTTACCAATCACCATTGTGGATACGGTGCTATCCAACAACACTCCAGTGTAGAACACGACTACTTGACCGATGGATTTTGGGCTATGACTCGAAACGAAGAACTCCCTACACCCGGCTTGAAGTTTCGATTTGTACACCGCATTGTAGATATCACCGATTTGGTAGCATCTAAAGTAAAGGCCGGCGAAGTGGACGAAATCAATGCCATGACCAGCCCATATCTGAACAAGTTGGCTCAAGAAGAGTTGAGTAAAAGCGACTTAAATGGGAAACCGGGTATTGTAGCCCAAGCGCTTCCTTTCTATGCCGGCAACAAATACTACCTTATCTATTATAAGGTATATAGCGATGTCCGTATGGTAGCTGCCCCTCCCAGTTCGGTAGGTAAGTTTGGAGGTGAAACTGACAACTGGATGTGGCCCCGACACACCGGAGACTTCTCTATGTTCCGCATTTATGCCGACAAGAATGGCGAACCGGCTGAATACAGCGCAGACAATATTCCCTTGAAAACTCCCAAGTATCTGTCTCTCTCTATTAAAGGGTTGAACGATGGAGACTATGCTATGATTATGGGATTCCCCGGTTCAACCAGCCGTTACTTAACAGTAAGTGAAGTCAAAGAACGCATGGAAGCCACCAATATGCCACGCATTATCATCCGCGGCGCCCGTCTCGAAGTGCTTCGTCAAGCCATGGATGCCAGCGATAAAACCCGCATCCAATATGCCAGCAAGTTTGCCGGTAGCAGTAACTATTGGAAAAACTCCATCGGAATGAACAAGGCTATTATCGACAACGACGTATTAGGAACTAAAGCCGAAATAGAGAAGAAATTCCGGGAATTTGCTAAAGGTAAGCCCGAATACGAAGGAGTTATCGAACAAATTGACGCCATGGTAGCTGCCGAACAGCCTTTACTTCGTGAGTTGAACTACCTGAACGAAGCCTTCCGTGGTGCCATTGAATTTGGCAGCCCCTATACCGTTATGGCCGACCTAAAGAAAGCCCTCGAAGAAAAAGATAGCGACGCACAAGCTAAAGCAATCGAAACTTTAAAGAATTTCTATACCCAAATGCACAACAAAGACTACGATCACGAAGTCGATCGCAATGTCGCCAAGGCCATCTTCCCCGTTTATGCCGAACAGATTCCCGCCAACGAACGTCCGGCCTTCTATCAAATCATCGAACAAGAATACAAAGGTGACATGAATGCCTTTATCGACGACATGTACGATAACTCCATCATGTCTAACCAAACAAACTTTGATAAGTTTGTGCAAAAGCCTACCATAAAGGCCATTGATAAAGACTTGGCAACCCGATATAGCCAAGCCAAGAACGAAAAGATGGAAGAACTGATTGCTGCCTATCGTGCTGCAAGTACTGGATATGAATTGGTACATAAGGCATACATCCGTGGCTTGGGCGAAATGAAGGAGCCACTTCCTTCTTATCCCGACGCCAACTTCACCATGCGTCTAACCTATGGCAATGTAAAATCATACAGCCCTAAAGATGGAGTACATTATAAATACTATACCACCACCGATGGTATTCTGGAAAAAGAAGATCCCACCAATCGTGAATTCCATGTACCGGCCAAACTGAAAGAACTGATTCTTAACAAAGACTTCGGCCGATATGCCATGGCCGATGGCAACATGCCTGTCTGCTTTTTGACTACCAACGATATTACCGGCGGAAACTCAGGCTCACCGGTCATCAACGGTGAAGGCCATTTGATTGGATGCGCTTTCGATGGTAATTGGGAATCTCTGAGTGGAGACATTAACTTTGACAACGACCTGCAACGCTGTATTGCACTCGACATTCGCTATGTACTCTTCATTCTTGAAAAGTTAGGCGGTTGCCAACACTTGATAAACGAAATGACAATTATTGAATAAGCCATGAAGAAACACCTATTATCACTATTTGCCATAGCCTGCCTCCTGCCGGCACAAGCCGACGAAGGTATGTGGATGCTGACCGATTTGCGTAAGCAGAACGAAGTGGCTATGCAGGAATTAGGATTGTCGATTCCCATCAATGAAATCTACAACCCTGAAGGTATCGCATTAAAAGATGCCGTAGTACACTTTGGCGGAGGTTGTACTGGTGAGGTTATTTCCAAAGAAGGATTGGTATTAACCAACCATCACTGCGGTTATGGTAGCATACAACAACACTCCAGTGTAGATCACGACTACTTGACCGATGGATTTTGGGCCATGAGTCGTGCAGAAGAATTGCCATGTAAAGGATTGACAATCACTTTCATTGACCAAATTCTCGACGTAACCGACTATGTATTGGCGCAACTCCAAGTGGATGAAGACCCACAAGGTACCAATTACTTATCGCCCAGCTACCTGTCTAAAGTAGCCAAACGATTTGCCGAAGCCGAAAAGATTGAAATGCCCCAAGGACGCTCGTTAGAGCTGAAAGCATTCTATGGCGGAAACCGTTATTATTTATTCATCAAAACCACTTATAACGACATTCGCATGGTGGGTGCCCCTCCCAGCAGTATAGGCAAGTTTGGTGCCGATACCGATAACTGGATGTGGACACGCCACACCGGAGACTTCTCTCTGTTCCGCATTTATGCCGACAAAGATGGTAAACCGGCTCCATACAGTCCTGACAACCAACCATTACAAGTAAAGAAGCACCTCACCATCAGTTTGGAAGGATACCGCGAGGGTGATTTCACATTTGTCATGGGATTCCCCGGACGCAACTGGCGCTATATGATTTCCGACGAAGTAGAAGAACGAATGGAAACCACCAATTTCATGCGCCATCACGTCCGCGATGCTCGCCAAAAAGTGTTGATGGAACAGATGTTGAAAGACGATGCCGTCCGCATTCATTATGCCAGCAAATATGCTTCATCGGCCAATTATTGGAAAAATGCCATCGGCATGAACGAAGGATTGGTAAAACTTAAAGTACTCGACACCAAGCGAGCACAGCAAGAAGCCTTGTTGAAACGTGGTAAAGAGTTGGGCACCGATGAATACCAACAGGCGTTCAATCAAATTCGCGACATTGTAGACAATCGGCGTGAAGCCATGTATCATCAACAAGCCATTCAGGAAGCATTGGTAACGGCACTCGACTTCATGAGGATACCCAACACTACCACTTTATCAAAAGCATTGAAGGAAAAGAATAAAACTGAGATTCTATCCGAAACAGAAAAATTAAAGCAAGCCGCCGAAAGCTATTTCACATCGGTACCCTTCACCGAAGTGGAACGATTGGTAGGCAAGGAGATGCTCCGCACTTATGCAAACTACATAGCCGAGGCCTCACGAATCAGCATCTTCGAAGTTATCGACAAACAATTTGAGGGTAATAGCGATTCTTTTATAGACGCTTGTTTTGAACAAAGCATCTTCGGAAATCCGGAAAACTTTACCAAGTTCATTAAGAAACCAACCTTGAAGAAGTTGGAAGGCGACTGGATGATACAGTTCAAACACGCTATCACCGAAGGATTGATGCAAACCGCCTTGGCCATGGCAGATGCCAATAAAGACTACAACACAGCCCATAAGACTTGGGTAAAAGGTATGATGGAGATGAAGCAATCCAACGGTCAAGCTATCTACCCCGATGCTAACTCTACGCTCCGTCTTACTTATGGCACCGTGCAACCCTATTCACCAGCCGACGGAGTGGTTTACGAACACCTGACCACACTGAAAGGAGTGATGGAGAAAGAAGACCCCGACAACTACGAGTTTGTTGTACCGTCTAAGCTGAAAGCACTCTATCAAGCCAAAGACTATGGTCGCTATGCTTTGCCCGACGGCCGTATGCCCGTCTGCTTCATTGTCAACACCGACAATACCGGTGGCAACTCTGGTAGTCCGGTATTCAATGCCAAAGGTCAACTCATAGGTACCGGCTTTGACCGTAATTACGAAGGCCTGACGGGCGATATCGCTTTCCGTCCCTCATCACAACGAGCCATCTGTGTCGATATCCGCTACACCTTATTTATTATCGAGAAGTACGCAGGTGCCAAACACATCATAGACGAACTGACCATTGCAGAGTAAAAAGATAACTTATACTATCATAAACAGAAGAAAGAGGATGCATTGTCAATCTGCATCCTCTTTTTTCTATGTCTCTATTCTTTTTCCTATCAATTCCTTGTTATATTTTTTATTTTCATTACTTTTGCAACAATTCTAACGGCCTTATGGTGGTAAGGTGCGCGAAGGTTGTATTACGAAAAGGTGTTATTGAGATTATCTTCAACTGGCAAATTCTCGCAAAATTTGATATGGAACGAAGATGGTAGCAATAGCACCACACCGTTTGATATATATCTGTCTTATCTTTGTTAGAAGACTTCTTGATAGTATCATTATTGGTGTGGGCTATTGTTTTATCTGTTCCATAGGCAATGCGAGAAGCCTGTCAGTTAGATAAAGCAAATAATAGTTCCCACACCTTTATTATTATATTATAAATCGCTATTCATGGGAATTAAGGCGAAAGAAAGCACATTGATTATGAATAGATTAAAAAAAGTGTCTTTACTCTTAATGAGTTTACAACTTCTTCTAAGCATTACCGCTTGCAGTGATAAGAACGAAGTTGTTATTCCTGAAATTACCGTTCCAATAGAGAGCGAAAACTATTTTCAAAAGGAAATTGTATTCTCAAACAATATTGGAGAAAAAGAGATTACGTTTACAACCAATGTCGATTGGAGTATAAGCGTTGCCGAGACAAGAAACGGAAGTCAATGGTGTACGGTTTCACCATCCCACGGAACAGCCGGTACGCACAAAATTAGGATTAAAACCGAAGAGAACCTTGGTTACGATGATAGAAGTGTTGTTGTAACAATTTCTGCCGGAGAACTACAACAGTATGTTACCATTACTCAAAAGCAAAAAGATGCCATTACTTTAGCAAGCAATCGCTTTGAAATTTCATCACAAGGTGGGGATATTAAAGTGGAAGTAAACTCCAATGTCAAATACGAAGTTGTTGTTCCAGAATATTGCAGCAGTTGGATAAATCAACAAGCTACCACCAGAGGACTATCCACCTCTTTCCTTTCATTTTCCATAGCTCCATCTGAGGAGTATGAAAAGCGAGAAGGCGAAATTATAGTCAAGCATGAAGAACTTTCAGAAACAATACACATTTATCAAAGTGGCGAAAGTATTCTTTTGCTCAGCAAGAATGAATATATGGCAAATGGTATAGGAGAAATAATTTCTGCGGAGATTAAGAGTAATTTTAATTTTGATGTTCAAATGCCCAATGTTGAATGGATAACAGAACTGACTGAGACACGGGGAGTATCAAGCCATACACTATATTATCAAATTGCACCCAATGAATTGACTGAAAGCAGAGATGCAGAAATTATATATTACGACAAGAGCAATCAGAATGTTCGAGATACTCTTAAGATTATACAATCGCCACATGGAGTTGCAGTAATTCAACTAAATAATGCCGGAAGTTTAAATAATTATATCAACGAAGCGAATAAATACACCATCAATAACCTTGCAATCATAGGGGAAGTAAATGGAACGGATATCAAATTAATTCGTGAGATGGCAGGATGCGATTTTAATGGAAAACAAACAGATGGACAATTATCAGTGTTAGATTTAAGTAAGGCACATATTGTAGAAGGTGGAGAAGAATATAAAGAAGGTTATACTACTTTGGATGAGAATGGAAATGAAACAATGCATGAACTTCATACGGCTAACAATACAATTGGCGAATACATGTTTAGTGGAACCAAACTTTCTGAAATTCAATTACCGGAAACAACCACTACGATTGAAATGAGTGCATTCAATTATTGCAGATTTTTAAAAAAAATTATAATGCCTGAAGGTATTACCCGAATTATGGATATGGCTTTCCTTTGGTGCGTATCTTTAGAAGAAATCAATATTCCTGACTCTCTATCAGCCATTGAATATGGTGTGTTTGGGCACTGCGATGCTTTACAAACAGTGATAATTCCTGACGGTATAAAAAGCATTGGCGAATATGCTTTTTCTTCTTGTGTAAGTTTAACTTCTGTATCCATTCCTTCAAGCGTTACCGAAATCCAAGAAGGTGCTTTTGATAGATGCATCAAACTTCAAGAAATTCATTTACCGGAGAATTTAAATTACTTATCGGGATTCTCAGATTGTACATTCAAGAGCATATCCATCCCTAATAGTGTAACCGTTATTGGCGAAAATGCCTTCTCAGGCTGTACGGAATTGAGCGACATTTCTATACCTAAGAATGTAATCAGCATCGAAAAGAATGCTTTCCAAGGCTGTACTAATCTTCAAGAAATAGAATTACCAGAAAACTTAATTTATTTGTCGGGATTCGCTAATTGCACCAATTTAAGAAATATTTCTATCCCCGGTAATGTCAGCGTTATCGGTGCACGAGCCTTTGCCGGTTGCACAGGATTGACAACAATTTCTATCCCCGGTAATGTAGAAACAATAGAAGATACAGCCTTCCAAGATTGCACCGAATTGACTTCCATCAATTTGTCTGAAGGTTTGTTGAATTTCTCAGGTATTGATGGATGCACTAAACTGGAATCGGTTAGCCTTCCGAATTCTGTAAAGAGTATCGGTTATATAGCCAGATGTACAAACGTTAAGCAAATAAATATTCCAAACAATGTGGATAGTATCGTTCCTATAGCATTTCAAAGCTGGCATAATTTAACCTCCATCAAAATTCCACAAGAAATTTCCTACATAGGCGATCAAGCTTTCTCTTATTGTAGCAAATTAGAATCAATCAATTTTCCCGGAAGATTAAAAAGTGTTCCAAGCTATATATGCCATAGTTGCTACAACTTACAAGAAGTAGAAATAGAAGAGGGAATTAGCGAAATAGGAGGTGGAGCATTTTATCAATGTACATGCTTAGAAGAAATAGAATTTCCAAGTACTCTAAAAAATATTGAAGGTGAAGCTTTCTATCACTGCATGTGGTTAGAAAAAATAGTTTGCAAATCGCCAACACCGCCCACTATCGGAACTGATTGTTGGGGAGGAAATGTACATACAGAAACGGCCAAAGTTTATGTTCCAGCCGATGCTGTCAATGCTTATAGGACAGCCGAGGGATGGAAAGAGTTTGAGAACATCGAAGCGATAAGCGAATAAGGATAAAAATAGATGTTATAGCAGGAGATGCAAAAGGTAAAAGTATTTTGTATCCCCTGCTATTTCTTATTTTGACATTCTGTCACCCGCTGACAAAATGATAATCGAACGGCCTGAGAATCGCTTATTTCGGAGCAAGGTAGGGGGCGGTGGAAATTTTTAAAGCGAAAAACGAGCTATCTTGTTTGTTATCAAGCAACTAAGCTAAAATTTAACACTTCTTTAACACGCAAAACAGTGTAAATATTTGTTGATTTCTGCCTTTTTTGGAGGAAGATACTACCTTTTACCCCGAAAGATAGAACCTTTTTTGGGAAAAGATGGTATGTTTTTGCCGAAAAGGTGCACTGTTTCTGCCTGAATTGTACGCAACAAACTCGGTAGGCGTGCGGAGTTTGTTCGGTAAAGGTGCGCAGTTTACTCGGTAGGAGCGTACATTTCGGACGGCAGGGCTCGGAATTTCTATTTTTTTCGAGGCTTTTTGCAGAAGTGCCGGTTAGCAGATTGTCCGAAAAAGGTGCAATATGTCAGCACAAAGCCGCCTTTTGGCGGCTTTGTGTCAATCCCCCGAAATCACCAGCAGGTGATTTCGTCGGCTATTTCAGGCAGGGTTTCTTTGGTAAAGGTGGGTTCCTTGATGCCGCTACGTTTTTGTTGCACATAGTCGCGCAGCAGGCGGAAGGCGTACTTACCCAGCAGGATGATGGCCACCAGGTTGCACAAGGCCATCAGCCCCATGGTGATGTCGGCCAACGCCCAAGCCAAATCGAGCGTAGCCAATGCACCGAAGATGACCATGCCTCCCACCAAGAGACGGTAGAGTGTCATGACCCAACGTTTGGAACTGAGGTAGCGCACATTGGCCTCGCCGTAATAGTAGTTGCCCAAAATGCTGCTGAAGGCAAAGAAGAAGAGGGCGATGGCCACAAAAAGATTGCCGGCCGGCCCTATTTCGTGGGTCAGTGCCAATTGCGTCAGTTGTACACCGTTAACACTGCCATCCAACGGTGCTCCGCTAAAGAGGATGATGAAGGCCGTACAGGTGCAGATGAGCAGCGTGTCGGTAAAGACACTGAGTGTTTGAATCAATCCTTGCTTGACGGGATGAGAAGTCTGTGCCGTAGCGGCTACGTTAGGAGCCGAACCCATGCCGGCCTCGTTGCTATACAAGCCGCGTCGGATGCCTTGTAACAAGGCCATGCCTACACCGCCACCCAAAGCCTGCTCCCATCCAAAGGCGTGAGTGACAATCAGACGGATGACGTCGGGCAAGTGGGTGATGTTCATCAGCACAATGGCCAACGCAATGCCCACATAACCCAGTGCCATGACGGGAACAATGACGCTGCTGACCGCCGCAATGCGCTGTACACCGCCAAAAAAGATGAACAACGAAACCAATGTGACGGCCACTCCCGTCCAAAGGGGAGCGAAGCCGAAAGCCGTCTCGAAGGCAGCGCAAATGGTGTTGCTCTGCACCGAATTGAACGTAAACCCAAAGGTCAATATCAGCAAGATGGCAAACAGTACCGCCATCCAAGGTTGCTTCAATCCCCGACGGATGTAATAAGCCGGCCCGCCAATAAAAGAGTCCTCGCCCTTAACCTTGTAAAGTTGCGCCAACGTAGATTCTACAAAGGCACTGGCCGCGCCAAACAGGGCTATCACCCACATCCAGAACACGGCACCGGGACCTCCCACTGCGATAGCCGTAGCCACTCCAGCTAAGTTTCCGGTGCCTACACGACTGGCAATTGAGATGGCAAACGCCTGAAACGAGGAGATGTGCTTAGCACCCTGCTTACCACCGCTACCCGACTCACCCAGCAAACGTACCATTTCGCGAAACATGCGAAACTGTACAAAACGGGTTTTTAACGTAAACCAAAGGGCGCAACCCAAAAGGGCTGCAATCAGGACATAGGTCCAAAGAACATCATTGATACTGCTAATCAAATTCATATCTCCACTACTCTTTTAATCGAAAATTAAACTTCTGTCCCCTAAACACGGGTTCCACAATGCCATAACGTACAAACTTGGCCAGCAAATGTTCGGCCGCCCGACGCGAAATACCCGCCAAACGACAATAACGGTTGAGCGAAAGCGACTCGTTGGCCTGCAACAGGTCGAGCAACAACTGCTCGCGGGCGGTATATTCCATCAATTCGCCAACCACATTCCCACTCTGTTGCCACACCCTGAGATGTACCGCTGTTGCCAAGATATTTTCATCCTTCACCCTAACATAAGCCCAATACTTTCCGGCCTCATCCTGCGCATAAACCGGCTTCTGCGGATGTTCATCGACTTCGACCAGTAACACAGTTTTTCCTGCAACAGAATAAGTTTGCATCCGGCAAGCTATAGTCGGCCGACAATAGAGCGTCGCAGCAGCCTCTATCATATATCTCTCTTCCTCAGAGCGCACACCGGCCACCTTGCCATTATCCTTCACCCCTATGAGCAAACGGCCTCCATCGGTATTGGCAAAAGCCGATAAAGTCTTGGCAATCTTGCGAGCATCCGAAATTTCAAACTTGAAATCCTGCTGCTGATGTTCACCCTGCTCAATCAACGTTTGTATAAATTCTGTTTCCGTATGCATTTTCATGTCGCAAAAGTAGCTAAAAAACAGATAAAAGAGCTTTTTTATCACCAAAAGCAAAATAATTTCAAAAAAAAACACGTTTTTATGCGATTATTTCAAGAAACAATGTATTTTTGTCCCAGATTATTAACACTATAAAATCAAAACGGTCATGAAAGAATTAATTGAAAAAGTTGCTGAACTCTATGCAGCATGGGAAAAAGATGCAAAGGCACAAGCTGAAATTGGTAACAAAGCCGCTGGTACTCGTGCTCGCAAGGCTTCTTTGGCTATCGAAAAGGCTATGAAAGAATTCCGTAAAGCATCTTTGGAAGCTGCAAAATAAATTTGCAACGCCTAAAAGAATACAAGAGCCATCTCTCTTTTTTTGAGAGATGGCTTTTGTTTTTATGCTACATCCGGCAAAAGCAACAGTCATCAAAGGAGACGTTCAACCGCAGCCTTCAACTCCTGCAAAGAGATGACACCCGAATGGCGCCACAAGGCTTCACCCTTCTTGAACAACATAAAGGTGGGCACCATCTGTATCCGATATTGTTCAGACAGCTCTTCTTCTACATCCACATCCATTTTCAGCACATCTACACGACCGACGTACTCACGCTTCAGTGCATCTACTACCGGCGACATGGCCTTGCAAGGGCCACACCATGTAGCAAAAAAATCGACTAACACCGGTTTATCCGACTGAATGATTTGATTGAATTTATCCATACTGACTATTAATTAGAGAATGATTAGTACAGATAAAACAGATTCGTAACGGGAATGTTCGAATAAACAAAAAGAACCTACAACAAGAAATGGTAAGAAACAAGAACACCGCTATGAGTCTTTTACTCACAGCGGTGCCTCGTGGCACGGGAAGAGAGGCTCGAACTCCCGACACTCGGTTTTGGAGACCGATGCTCTACCAACTGAGCTATTCCCGTGTTTGCGGCTGCAAAGGTAACTGAAAGTTTTAAATCTGCAAGCAGTTTGTCGATTTATTTTTACTACAACATCTGCAAGTCTTGATACATAATACGATAGGCTGCTGCTTTTTTTTCTAACGACAACGGGTAAGCCCGCGAAGAAGAGGGCATCCTGTAAAGACGCAAGGCACGACCTTCGAAACAGAACTCCTCATAATCGCCCACCTTAGGCCGTAATATTCCCAACTGCGAACAAAGGGTTTCGGTGGCTTTTTCGCCGGTTGTTACTACAGCTCGGCAATGAGGAAGCCGACGAAGCAGAGCGGCCACATCGGTAGGCACAACCACTTCCAGAAACTTATCGGAAGCATTGTCCTGCAAACGGCGCACTGAAGTTGCCGCATCGTACAGAGCAATACCTCTCTCAGTTAAAAAACTAACAAGGCACTCCTTACAGAATGCCTTGCGTTCTTTATCCACAAAATAATCTTTTTCGTTGAAAAACAATAGTCCCACAATGCGCCACATGTCATTATTCCAGTTTGGATAATAGAACTCCATCGACCAACGTTTGCGCTGCGGTGGAAAACTACCCAACATCAACAGACGGGCATTAAGCGGCAAGAAGGGTTGCAGTGGGTGTTGCTCTACCTGCATAAATTCTTATTTCTGTGCTTCCTCTTGATTGTTTTTCTTCTTAGGCTCCTTTTTGGCCAACATCACAACGTTATAAACATACTCTGTCATCCACTGTTCAGAGTATCCTAAACGTTCTTTGTATTGACGAACAGCCATAGCAGTCTTGTGTACATCGTCTTGTTTCCAAACAGTCTTGGTACAAACATCGTGTACCGTTTTCTCTGTCATGGCACGCAAGGCTCCCTTAAAGAAAGAGGGCAAACGGAACTTCCACTGCATCAAGTTACCCATCAGCATCATCAGATCATTAGAAAATCCTTGATACATAAACAGATAGCCTTGAACATCGTTCTGGGTACGGCAATTCTTCTTAATGGAATTGTCTATTTCCTTAAAGAAGTTTTCGCTGATTCCATAGTCCTGCATCAGCATCTTGCGGGCAGCACTCTTTTCACCCAAGCCTAAACGTCCACCTTGGGTAGGTATCTTGAATAAACGCTTAAAGTTGGCCACATCAGGCACAAAGCGAATGTTAGTAATACCTAAATTGGCCGCTAATACAGCCTGAAAGTAAACGCGGGTCAGCGAAACAAAGTCTTCCACATTCTTAGCAGAAGGAACTTCGTCGCCTTTCTTAAATAATTTGGAGAATATTCCCATAATGATTTCTGTTGCTTAAAGTTAGTATTGGGCGCAAAAGTATAAAATAATGCGTTAATGTGCAAATCTGCCACTGTAAATGGACAGATTAAAATAGGAGAGATTAAAGCCGAATGTAGCTTTTCAAAGCGTCCACGTACTCCTCAAAAGCAGCAAGTCCCTGTGGTGTTATCTTACAAATTGTACAGGGCATCTTACCTTTGAAGGTTTTAGTTACTCCTACATAACCAGCTTTGTTCAGTTTATCTATCTGCACGCTGAGGTTACCGGCCGTGGCACCCGTCTGTTGGCGAATGAAGACAAAGTCAGCTTCTTCCACTGAAAGGAGCAGAGACATCACAGCCAAACGTAACTCACTATGCAACAACGGATTTAACTCTTTAAACATAGGCTACACGATGTTTGCGATTCAAGATATGTCCCGGAAGAACCATCATAAAAATGTAACTTACTACAAACAATGGTATAACCCAAGAATAAAGCAATGGGATACCGGCTATGAGGCAACACATAATCAACGTCCCGGCCAACATTCCAAAAGTACCTCCCCAAATCAAACTCTTCTCAGCAAATACAATCCCCTGCATGGTCGTGGCTATTCCAACTACAAACAAACCAAAAATAAGCATAAGCGACCAGCAATCTTCACCCCGAAAAAGCATGAAATAAAGGCAAAAGGCAGTTGAAACCAAAGCACCGTAACCCACAACAGTCCAAATCCCAGTGGTAAGACGATCGGTATAACTACAAGCCGTAATGTCTTTACGCTTTTCTACATAATGAGACAACGTACCGCCAACTATCCAAATCAAAAACCAAAGGAAGTTCCAAGCCGGATGTGCCGAAAAGTGTCCGAGTAACCCTACTAACAGAGCGACAACGATTGAGGTATATCCCCAAAGCAAAAACACATTACCATTACCAATCTGTAATCGACCACGGGTATTCTGTATCATCTGTGCAATCAGTTCTAAGCTTTTCTGCACATTCAAATCTTTCTTTTCCATAGAATCATTTCTCTATACAATGGCCTCTTCAACACTATTTTTTTTCACTAAGCACTTAGCCTCTTTATTTAAACGGTAGCCGGGAAGCACCAACGAAATGATGAAACAAACAGAAAAAACTAAGTAATCGAACCACCACAACGAACTAAAGTTACCATCGGTAAAACGAATAGAAGAGGCTATCACTAAACCCAATGCAAAACTGGCACAGCGTTCCATGTATTTATCACTCAATATGCGAGCCGTAATAACCACTCCCAACGCTGTCAGTAGTAATGTACCCGGCAAAACAATGCGCATATTATTAGCATAAAGTGCCAATGCAAAGATAGTCAACATACCAATTGAGCCAATAGAAATCCAAACGGCTTTCATTGCTCTATCCACATATGTCTGAACACGTTTCTTCTCATTGCGAAGCTGCCACACCATGACTGGCCACCCTATAGCGGGAATAAGAAACCATAACCAATTCCAAACGAAATTGCCGGTATAGAGAATCACACACATTACTGCGATAGAAACAATTGCTCCCAACCATCCCCACAACAGGAATTGATTACCACGACCCACTTCTAGATTCTTCTTGCTGTTTTGTATCATCTGCGCTATCAACTCCAAACTCTCTTGCGCATTCAAATTCTTTTCCTCCATAGTTACACATTAATTAATATAAATACTCCATTAAATGATAATATAGTTCGAACTCGGCACAAAGATAGGTAGTTTATTTTATAAACCAAATTATTTGATAAATTATTTAGCCCACATTTAAAACTACTAATTAAAAGGAATACAAAACAAGACGAAATATACTATTTTTGTTATTTTTAGTGAAAAACTTTGGTAATATACAAAGAAATAGTATTTTTGTGAGGAATTTTGGTATAGTAGTAATGACAGACGAAGAAAAGAAGTTATTAAGTACATTTGAAGCGCGGTTGCGTCATTTAATTTTCCTTCATGACGAACTGAAGCGTGAGAATAGTGAACTAAAACAACTTCTAATAGGGAAAGAGGCTGAATATGAAACACTTCAAGCCAACTATGACTCTCTGAAAAAAAACTACACCGACCTAAAAACAGCTACGACAATCAGTTTGAATGGTAGCGACGTAAAAGAAACGCAACAAAGATTGTCGAAATTAGTGCGTGAAGTCGATAAATGCATCGCCTTACTGAACGAATGAAAAGATAAAAAAGTGATGTATGGACGATAAAATAAAAATAAACCTGCAATTGGCAGGCGGCACTTTTCCTCTTAAAATACGTCGGGAAGACGAAGAGGTGGTAAGAAAAGCAGCCAAGCAGGTAGATATGAGGCTCAACGAATTTAGGGAACGCTTTAAGAATGCGCCCATCAAGCAGGAACAACTCTTGGCAATGGTTGCCTATCAATTTGCCTTGGAAAGTCTGCAACAGCAACAGCGTAATGACACTGTCCCCTATGTGGCCAAAATAACTGAACTGACAAATCTGTTGGAAGATTACTTTAAAAAGTAACCTCAAAACAGTATATATTTGTTAATCAGGGAAAAGAAGTAAGAAAAAACACGCACTGTATGAAGCAACTTCCAAACGATGGAAGCACTTCGAACAGTGCATTTTTATTTTATAACATATAAAAACCTTAAAAGATGACAGTTACAATAGTAGTATCCATTGCCTGCTTCCTGGTAGGAGGAATTGTATCTTATGTATTCTTCCGATACGGATTGAAGTCAAAATACAACGCCATTTTGAAAGAAGCCGAAACAGAAGCAGAAGTAATCAAGAAAAACAAACTTTTAGAAGTAAAGGAAAAATTCCTAAACAAGAAAGCAGATTTAGAAAAAGAAGTGGCGCAACGCAACCAGAAAATTCAACAAACGGAAAACAAGCTGAAGCAACGCGAACTGATGCTTAACCAACGCCACGAAGAAGTGCTACGCAAAAAAGCTGAAGCCGATGCTGTAAGAGAAAATTTGGAAGTACAATTAGGAATAGTTGACAAAAAGAAAGAAGAGCTGGAAGTTCTACAACGCCAAGAAATTGAAAAGTTGGAAAATATTTCAGGACTCTCGGCCGAAGAAGCCAAAGAACGGTTGGTGGAATCATTGAAAGAGGAAGCGCAAACACAGGCTCAGTCTTACATCAATGACATTATGGATGATGCCAAACTAACAGCCAACAAAGAGGCTAAACGAATCATTATACAAAGCATCCAACGTGTAGCGACCGAAACTGCTATAGAAAACTCTGTAACCGTTTTCCACATCGACTCAGATGAAATTAAAGGACGCATTATTGGCCGAGAAGGGCGAAACATCCGTGCCTTGGAAGCTGCTACAGGTGTAGAAATTGTGGTAGATGACACCCCGGAAGCCATTGTTCTTTCTGCCTTCGACCCCGTGCGCCGCGAAATTGCCCGTTTGGCATTACATCAATTGGTAACCGACGGACGTATTCACCCGGCACGCATCGAAGAAGTAGTAGCCAAGGTAAAGAAGCAGGTTGAAGAAGAAATTATTGAAACCGGTAAACGAACCACCATCGACTTGGGTATTCACGGGCTACATCCCGAACTAATACGAATTATCGGTAAAATGAAATACCGCTCATCATACGGACAAAACCTACTGCAACATGCCCGCGAAACTGCCAATCTCTGTGCCGTCATGGCATCTGAATTAGGACTTAATCCTAAAAAAGCTAAACGTGCCGGTTTATTACATGACATTGGTAAGGTACCCGATGAAGAACCGGAATTACCACATGCTCTATACGGTATGAAATTGGCAGAAAAATACAAAGAAAAAGCCGATATTTGCAACGCCATCGGTGCCCACCACGACGAAGTGGAGATGACAAGTTTGTTAGCTCCCATCGTGCAGGTTTGTGATGCTATCTCTGGAGCACGTCCCGGTGCCCGTCGCGAAATAGTGGAAGCCTATATCAAACGCCTCAACGACTTGGAACAACTTGCCATGTCTTATCCGGGCGTTACCAAGACATACGCCATTCAAGCTGGCCGAGAACTACGCGTTATTGTAGGTGCCGATAAGATTGACGACAAACAAACAGAAAGTCTATCTGGCGAAATCGCAAAGAAGATTCAAGACGAAATGACATATCCAGGACAGGTTAAAATAACAGTTATTCGAGAAACACGCTCAGTAAGCTACGCCAAATAAAAACATCAATAACCGATACACGGATTACAAAATATATTGTAATCCGTGTATTATAAAAACATTATTATTATGAAAAAACATTTTCTTTTAACAGCAGCACTGCTACTCACATCATTAGCATGGGGACAAAACGTAGCTTCTCCCATGAAAGACATCAATCAGGTAACTGACCTCACTTTAGACAGTTTAAACAAAGCACGTACTGCACGTCCAGTATCCGGTTCTTCAAGAAAGGGTAATAATCCAGTACTATTCCTTGTAGGTAATTCAACAATGCGTACTGGCACTTTGGGTAATGGTAACAACGGACAATGGGGTTGGGGATACTTTGCCCAAGAACATTTCGATGAAAATAAAATCACAGTAGAGAACCATGCATTAGGCGGTACTAGTAGCCGTACATTCTATACTCGCTTGTGGCCCGATGTACTGAAAGGTATACAAAAAGGAGACTATGTAATTATTGAATTAGGCCACAACGACAATGGTCCTTATGATAGTGGCCGTGCCCGTGCATCTATTCCAGGTATAGGGAAAGAGACTCTTGACGTCACCATTAAAGAAACAGGTGTAAAAGAAACTATATATACTTTTGGAGAATATATGCGTCGCTACATTCGCGACGTCAAAGCCAAAGGTGCCTATCCCATTCTTATGTCACTGACTCCTCGCAATGCTTGGGACGATGCTGACAGTACCATCATCACTCGCGTAAAAGACACTTATGGATTGTGGATGAAACAAGTAGCCAAGAAAGAACGCATCCCCTTCATTGACTTGAATGAGATTACTGCTCGTAAGTTCGAAAAATTCGGTAAAGAGAAAGTTAAAACCATGTTCTACCTCGACCGCATTCATACCAGCGTATTCGGTGCTCGCGTCAATGCCGAATCGGCTGCTGAAGGCATACGCAATTATCCAAAACTAAAATTGGCCAATTACCTAAAACCCATAGAAAAAGACACCGTTACCGGTGCGACTCGCAAAGAAGGCCGACCAGTATTGTTTACAATTGGTGATAGCACTGTACGCAACAACGACAACGATGAAAATGGTATGTGGGGTTGGGGAAGCGTAATAGCCGAATTGTTTGACCCCGAACGTATCAGTGTTGAAAATCATGCAATGGCCGGACGTAGTGCTCGGACATTCTTGGAGGAAGGTCGTTGGGACAAGGTATATAAAGCCTTGCAACCGGGCGATTATGTCATTATGCAATTCGGTCATAACGATGCTGGAGCCATTCATACCGGCAAAGCACGTGCCGAACTTCCTGGATCAGGAAATGAAAGTAAAGTTTTCCAATTTGAAAAAGATCGCCAATACAAAGTGGTATATACTTTTGGCTGGTACTTACGTAAATTTATCCGCGATGCTCAGGAAAAAGGAGCCATCCCCATTGTCTTGAGCCATACACCACGCAACATGTGGGATAATGGTAAAATTCAAAGTAATGCTACCTCATTTGGTAAATGGACTCGAGAAGCTGCCGAAGTAACAGGTGCCTACTTCATTGATTTAAATAAAATCAGTGGTGAAAAGTTACAAAAAATGGGATGGGAAAAAGGATTGAAAGTAGTACATGAATACTTCAACCGTGATCACACACATACGTCCAAAAAAGGTGCCCGTCTAAATGCCAAAAGCATCACCGAAGGACTTATAGAAGTTAATTGCCCTCTGAAAGATTTCTTGAAATAAAATAAAAGAATACAGTCTACGGTTTAGCGGCAAGTGGGTTTAGTCTTAATCTTTCTCCATTTGCCGCTAAACATTTTATAGTTCATCCCCTTTACGAAAAGCCGAAGGCGATACGCCAAACTGCTGTTTAAAACACTTACTAAAATAAAATGGGTCGTTCATACCCACCTGATAAGCTACTTCTGCTATCGTATCGGTTGTATTCTGCAATAATGATGCAGCTTTTTTCATACGCACAATTCTTATGTATTCATTTGGTGAATAACCGGTCACTCCACGCACTTTACGATAAAATACGGTACGTCCCAACTTCATTGAATTAGCAAAATCATCAATTGTAAAATCCGGATTGCCCAATTGCTTCTCTAATATAGCCTGCAGATGCTCAGCAAAAAGTTTGTCTTGCTCTGACGAAGAAATGGTAGGTCGTATACTTGTAGGATCATTGGAGAATTTCTCACGAAGTTTTTCTCGTTGTTCTATCAATTTGCAAATACGTGTTAATAGTAAACGAGGGCTAAAAGGTTTTATAACATACAAATCGGCTCCACAATTGGCTCCCTCCAATTGTTTTTCTTCTGCCGATAAGGCTGTCAGTAAGACAACCGGAATATGGCAGGTATTAAAATCCTTTTTCAAATGCCTGGTCACTTCGAAACCGTTCATGCCAGGCATCAATACATCGCAAATTATCAAATCGGCATCATAGGTAGCAACCCTTTCTATTCCGGCTTTACCATCCGGCTCAGCCATCACTTCAAAATAGCGTCCTACCTCTTGTTTCAAAAATTCGCGCACATCGGTATCATCTTCTATAATTAAAATTCTATGTTTGTTCAACGGCACAATCTCTGATATTGTCAACTCATCTGTTGCCAATTCATCAGCAACAGCAAGTGTCTGTTGACGAGAAATTCCTTCTTGTAGTTGATTAGGAATCAAGAAATTCTTTTTCTCATATATCGAGATATCTGTAGGAATTGTTACCGTAAAGACAGAACCTCCTTCCGGGTTTTCTGTATAAATGATGTTTCCTTTGTGTACATTAACCAATTCATGACTCAAATGCAAACCTACTCCCACACTACTTCCAGAAAAGCTACTTTGCATAAAACGTTTGAACAATTCTGTCTGCTTTTCTTTCGGAATCCCCACCCCGGTATCAGACACTTTGATTTGTAATTGCCCCACCAGTTCATCTACCCTTACCGAAAAAACAATTTTCCCTCCTGTCGGAGTATATTTAAAGGCATTAGACAAAAGGTTATAAGTCACCTTATCCAATTTCTCTTTATCAACATACATTCGATAATTTTTAACAGAAGTATCAAACAAAAAGAGCATTTTCTTAGAATCTGCAGAGTCTTTGAAAGTTAAAAATATCTCATAAAGAAACGAAATAACCTCTGTTTCTTCCAAAGAAAGAGCTAATTTATTGTTTTGCATTTTACGGAACTCCAACAATTGATTAATCAGTCTAAGCATGCGTTTAGTACTTTTATCCATTATTTTCATAGATTCTGCATTCTCTTTAGACAGATTACTACTCTTCAAATTTTCTAATGCCCCTTGTATCAATGTCAGAGGAGTACGGAACTCATGCGAAATATTGGTAAAGAACACCAATTTATATTCCGTCAGTTGTTTTTCTATTGCAATACGATTACGTAATGCCGTAAATCGGAAAAACAAAAAGATAATTGCTAGCACAAGAAGAGCATAAAGTAGATACGCCCAACCTGTTTTCCAAAAGGGAGGTAATACTTTTATATTTAAGACTGTTTCCTCTCCCCAAATTCCCAAGTCGTTAGATGCTTGTACTCGAAAGACATACGTACCCGACGGCATATTTTTATAAGTAGCAAAACTCAATGTAGAAGGCACACTCCATCCTTTATCATACTTATCTAACTTATATCGATATTTTTCTAATCCGGCCACAGAAAAATCCAACGTAGAAAAGTCTATTTCAAATGAATTCTGATTATATTTCAATTCGATGGAACGAGTGTATGATATGTCTCGCAACAACGGAGAATCGTTTTCACCAGGCCGCACATTAGAACCATTGATATTGAGTGCCGTCATCACAACTTCTGGCACAGACATACTGCCAGTTGGCTTTTCACTTTTAGGATTGATCAAGACAAATCCATAATTAGAGCCAAACAATATTTCTCCTTTATCGGTAACACATGCAGTATTATCGCAATATGAATTTCCCAAAATATGGGATGAAAAAAAGTGATTCTCAATCGTCTCACTATCCACATCAAGACAAGAGACTCCATATTCGGTAGATACCCAGATACGGCCTTGCTTATCTTCCACAACAGCTTGTACCATATCACTAACCAATCCATTATGAAGGCTATAATGTTGTATTGTCAGATGTTCATAATCTAACCCATTCAAGCTACATTTATACAATCCAGCACCGGAAGTGGCAATCCACATATTCCCCTTGCTATCCAAACAGAAAGCTTTCACATCGCCACTACCCAGCAGTTTCTTCTCATTAGTTATTTCAAAATAGTTTTTAGAATCAGCAATCAACGAATCGGGATAAAAGATAGCAACCCCTGCACTACTTCCTACCCAAATATACCCATTATTATCTTTTATCAATGCACGGATTTGTCGCTGATTATAGTTCTTATTCAAAAAATGGCGGAAAGTATATTCCCCATTCACATCTTCTACCGCCAAGTCTAAACCGCCATTAAACACCCCTATCCACATACGACCTTTGTCATCACGACAGATATCAAAAATATGGCTGGCACTCAATGAAGAAGCATCGTTAGGACGATATTTATACCACTTTCCATCAATGTACAATCCATTCCCACGACTCCCCATCCATAATCTGCCCTTAGCATCTTCGGCAACAGCATAGATATTTGCCGGATAGTTTTTCTTTTCATATCGATGGAATTCTTTATCATACAGATATACATCCCCACGCCGAGTTCCTACCCAAATATTCTCACCAACCGTTTTCAATAATCGGATACTATTTGAGCGGTCATCCTTATTACTTAGCCCTTCCGGATAAAAATAGGTTGCGCCTTGGTTAATTATACTCAATCGCGACACTCCTGAAAACTCCGAACTCACCCAAATTCCTCCGGAATTATCTTCCATAACACACAACAGATAATCAGAAGATATATGCCCTACTCCATTAAGATTTGCCTTGAAATGTTGCAACTCATCTGTTTTCAAATCATAGGCAAACAAACCATTTCCATAAGTAGAAATCCATATTATATCACGAGAATCGTGTACAAAGCTATAGCGTTCCCCATCAAGATATGGCATGGACTCTTTCGGTTGCAACTGTAGCGGTTTTATCACTCCGGTTTCGGCATTTACATACCACAACCAACCGGTATGATTGTAAAGCCAATAATTCCCTTTATTGTCTTTTTCAACTTTTATATTCTTTATATCCAAGTACTTTGAACGTTGCAAAGTAGCTTTATTTATATCATAGCAATACCCTCCTTCGGATGCAAAGAGATAAAACTTATCTTTCAGTAACAATCCGTCATTCACGGTAATTCTATAATCCTCATCAATGGCAGCAACTTTTCGTATTTTCTCTCCCTCTTCCAAAAAGATTACTCCGTTTCTTGACACAAAGAACGTATGTGTCGCAGATGAAAAGACAAAAGGAGAAGAAATATCAAGCACATCTTCTGCCAAATCCCCTTTCACTAACGCCACTTTATTTTTTCCTACAATCCATATACGCCCTTTTGCATCCTCTACCACATCTCTTACATCATTAAAAGAAATATTCTTTTCCGAAGTTTTAAAAGCGATTGAAGTAAACACACCGTCATGAAACGACACCCGACGACACCCATTCAAATCGTGATACAACCAGACATCGCCATTAGTAGCCTGCATAGCACCTTTATATTTTTCCCGATATTCACCACACCCTGTAAAATCGACAAAAGTACCGAGTTTCAAATCATAGCAACTATGTCTTTCAGACGAATCATCTATCCACAGCAACCCATTAGCGCCTTCCCATAAATTACGAATACGGTGCCCACCCAAAGCAGGCACCGTATCATCTCCTTCTTGAAAATTCACAAACGTATTCCCATCATATCTGCTCAATCCATTTAAAGTTCCCAACCAGACGAATCCCTTGCTGTCTTGTAAAATGGTTCGAACCGTATTGTTTGCCAATCCATCCAACGCATTTAAGTGTTTAGAATAGACTTCAACAAAAGCCATCGAAGAAAGATAGCTACACAATACCCCTATAATGGTAAGGATGTATCTTTTCATAATTTTATCAATCCATGTGGAATACTTCCGGTAGCGGAATAGTAACAGGCGAATTATCAGGATTTACTTCCATGATATCAGCCATATAATCCCACCATTTTTGCACAATCGGATTGCCTCCCATATCTTGTGAAGACTCTTCTCCTTTAGTCTTTTGGCAAGCAAAAAGGATATTAGTATCCTTATCCCAATAGATAGAGTAATCATAAACTCCGTTATCCGACAACATTTGTTTCAATTCCGGCCAAATTTCGGCATGTCTTTTTTCATACTCCTTCTCAAAACCCGGTTTCAAGAACATTTTAAATGCTTCACGCTTCATAATACTATTTTTAATGGTTATTAATTCATTGATTTAACTCGTTATTTCATAGATGATATATCTATCATCATCAGGTTCAACCGTTTTCCATTAGTGAAATGTCCTGATTGGAAAAGCAGTTTTGTACCATCTGGACTAAAGCTGGGATGAGCATGATCCGGTTTCATCTTTGTATCAGAAACCATCCAATGACGTTGACCAGTCTCTACATTTATCAGCCAAACACTACCGGCGAAGGTATCTCCGGCTGCCCATTTATTGTCTCGGCTTGAATTGCAATGCCAGAATCCACGTCCAGTCAATTGGCTTTGTCTATCCATGTCCATTTCTACTTGCCCCAACAATTCCACATCATCGGTACGAATATTGATACGCAATATACCATTGGCTTGTTTACGAAGGCGAGGTTGGAACCCTAAGATATTGAAATATACATAATCCTTGGTACCAAACGTTTCGTGTGTCACCCAGTCAAGCGGTGTTTCCTTATAAAGCGGTTTAAATACCGAACCATCGGCCGTACAGAACCACATACGCTGATTGGCATCACCACCCGTTTCGTTACAGAACACTATTTCACCCGGTGTAAACCGGCTAGCCTGTATATGACCAATCTTAAAATCAGTGTCAATAATTTTAGTCACTTCACCGGTCTTCAAATTCATCTTACGGAGTCCCGAAAGCACCGGTTTAATCTTTATCGGCTGATTTGTTTCCGGCAAGAAAGCCTTCTTCATCATTGCTTCTTTCTCCTCATCTGTTCCGTCGCGTTCCACACCAATGTAAGCAAAATCATCGTTACAGTCAATGGCATATCCACCGGGGCGCCCCATTTCAGTTGGGAATGTAGCGATAAAAGTCTCATAATCTTTCGATTTACCAACTTTACCTTTCTTTACATCGGCAAAGAATTTATCCAAATCCATCACATACATATTCCAATCGCCCTTTTCACGACGACTCATAAACATCTTGTTTGTTCGATTGGCCAAGAAAGCGTTACCCAAGTTTGGTCCTTCAGTAGCTTGAATAATTTTCCCCGTTTCCATTTCAATGAAATAAATCTGTGTTGGTCTATAGCTACGTTTTTGTCCATTAGGTGCGGTTTGTTCTATCATTTTATCATCCCCTCGGCTTGAAGAACGGAACAACAGATATTTTCCATCTGCCGTCCACATAGGGTCTGTCTGATAGAGGAAACGGTCGTTTTTCAAAGTGTCGGTCAATACCACCACTGTCTGTCCGGTCTTCTCATCCACATAGCTCCATCGTTCTGATGGTGTACAATTTCCGAACTGTGCTGATGCATTAAGAGATAATCCTAAGCATACTGTTACTGATAATAAAAATCTTTTCATGGCATTTTAGTATTACGTTTTGCGGCAAAGGTATGAAAAATGTGTAATCTTCCAACAGTTATTTTGATTTTTGCACTATACATTTTGATTTTACACAATAAAAAGGGCCGCTTCTCCTCACGGAGAAACAGCCCAAACCTTAAAAAACGTAGGCTAATACCTATCTGCTATTATTATTCCCTATTTACCAACCCGGATTTTGCCATGCGGCTTTGTCTGAATCAGACAAATTATTTCCATTTTCATCTACCAATGAGTCGATAAATTTCTGCGGAATCGGACGTAACAAATGCTTTTCTGCTACGTTAGGAGCAGCTTCAGGGTTGTACAATTTAGCACGCTGAACCAATGTTTTGGTACGGCTTAATTCTTCCCAACGATTCCATTCACCGAGCAATTCACGAGTACGTTCGTTCAAGATAAAGTGAATCATACGTTCTTCGTCACCGCTTACGTTCAAAGCAGCCAAAACTGCTTCGTCTTCAGCTGGAAGTTTGGTATAGCTTTCAATTTGCAAGTCTGAAGCTTCAGTAGTACGTTCAATACCAGTTGAAACATAGTAAGTATTCTTTTGAATGAACGATACATTATATGCTTCCAAGTTTGTAAGCTTAACTCCGTTTTCATCTTTACACTTACCCAAAGAGGCCGATGCTGTAGAGTTATTCTTAAATGCGATAGAACCATCTACATAATATTCACGGTCTTCACCTTCTTTCCATTGACCACGAGCACGGAGTTCGTTTACAGTAGCAATGGCATCTTGATATTTACCCAAACGTACTTGTGCTTCTGCCTTAACCAAGTAAGTTTCACCGGTACGAGCCATAATCACATCACGGTGAGCATCGCCTTTTTCAGCTGTACGACTACCATCATCTGTTTTATTGATACCGCAAAATACATTAGATGTTGCCGGGTTACCACTTACACCGTAAGTATTCAACACATATTTACCACCCAAATAAACGGGGAATACGTTAGGCACCCACTTGTCTGTTTCAGGATGAACGAAAGTATGCTCAACGGCACCACGACCGAATGTACCATAGGTTGTTTCGTCTTGGAAACGTGGGTCGTCTTTCTTATTCAAGATAAACATGATACCTATATCACCCAGTTCCGGAGCTTTGCTATCGGGTACATCACCTTTCAACATCTTACTTGGAGCAGTATAGTTGTTGTAACCATAGATGGTTTTGAAAGTCTTCCACATACGGGCATCGTTCACATTGTCAAAAATTGAATATGTATATTCAGTCGGGCGGCAACGTTGGAAGTCCATACCACCGATATATTGACCACGTTGTACATAACCACCAGAGAAATTAGAGAACTGCGGATTGAAGTAATTATAAGTACGATTACCGAAACGACCACCGGTGTTACCGTCTTCATTGTGTTCGGCAGTCATCAAAATTTCACTCAATCCTTCATTTTTACAATCTATACCAGTCCAATTGGCATACAAGTCATTGTAATCGGGGGTTAACGGACAAGCAGCAATTACTTCGTTAGCCAAAGAGATAACCTTGTTCAAATCGGTATCTTTTGAATAACCACTGTTCCAAGTATCGCAACGTTCTGATTGACGGAACAATAATGCCTTAGCCAAGAAGTGAGCGGCTGTATATTTAGTCCAAGTACCATTACCACGCCATTTTGACGTTGGGAGTCTGTTATAAGCCTCTTCAAAATCAGCAATTACTTGATTCAGAGTTTCTTCTTCTGTTGCACGAGTATATACTTGATTTACGCCTTCAGCCGGTTCGGTTTGAACCACTACAGCACCGTATTGCGCGAACAAACGGAACAGATTGTAACCGCGCAAGAAGTAAGCTTCACCAGCAGCCTTGTTGCGGTCATCTTCATTGGCAATCAAATCTGCTTTAGAAATAATTAGGTTTGCAGTAGAAATACCATAGTACATTTGATCCCAAAGACCTGATACCGGCGGACAATTCTTATTGGCTGCACCTGTAGCTGGAGTACAATCCATAGAGTTCAAGCGAGTATCGTAAGTATTCCAAGGTTCAGCAGTCAAGTCAGCACCGTTGGTAAATTCATCAGTACCATAGAGTGTAATGCCGTATGCCCATTCGTAACCGAAGTGCCAACGAATATTACCGTACAAACCTGCGGCCATTGCCTTGGCTCCTTCACCGGTTTCCAACAAACCGTCGGTAACCATGTGTCCGGAGTCTTCTTTCAAGAAGTCGTCACCACATGAGGTGGTTCCTGCCAACATTGTCAGTGCCAATGCACCGAGAAATATTTTGTTTTTCATATTCTTCATATTCTGTATTATTTTAATATAACAACATCATTCTGTTAGAAACCGATTGAGAGACCGAAGGTTACACCACGATTGTAGAAAGTTGTACCGAGGTCGAGATCCAAGAAGTCGATAGAAGAGTAGAGATTACCCAAATTCTTTCCTTGAACATATGCCTTCAACGAACCGATACCCATCTTCTTGCAGAGGTTTTTGCTGAAGTTGTAGCCCAAAGAGACGTTACGAATCTTAATGAACGATGCATCTTTGAATCCCAATAAACCTGAGTATCCATCGCCACCCGATTGATTATAGATAGGCTTTTGCCATTCTGCGTCTGTATTATCAGGAGTCCAATAGTCAATTTCACGTTGTTGATACATACCAAGCTGGCCTTCACCACCGGTACTTACCATGTAACCAAAGCGACCATAAAGTTCAACACTCAAGTCAAAGCCTTTCCATGAGAAGGTGTTGCTCCATCCAGCTGTAAATGTCGGATTTCTGTTGCCAAGAATTACACGGTCTTCGTCGTCAATCTTAAAGTCATTGTTTTGATCTTTCGGACGAACCATACCTTCTTCAAACTTATGACCGTTAGCATTGAATTTTTCCATTATGGCTGCGTCTTCTTTTTTCCAAAGTCCTTCGTTGTCAATACCATAGTGTACAGCGATAGATTCACCAATGAACCAAGCATTACTGATGTCATCTTGTTTACCAGTTGCCAATTCCACGATTTCGTCCTTTTGATAAGCAAAGTTCAAGTCAGAATTCCATTGGAAGTCACGGATTTGCAAAGGCACAGTATTCAACGTTACTTCAATACCAAAGTTTTTAGTTTCACCCACGTTAGACATGATTGACGGATAACCGGTCAATGAAGGAATAGAACGTTGCATCAACAAGTCGGTAGTACGAGTGTGATAAATGTCAAGAGTACCACCAATACGTCCTTTCAAGAAACTAAAGTCAACACCATAGTTGAACTGAGTAGTTTTTTCCCAACCAAGTTTCTTATTAGGCATCTTGTTACTACCAGAACTATAATAAGGTTCGTTGGTTACGAAAATCATTGAGTTACCTGTAGAGAAAGGCATCCAGTATGCAGAAATTACACCAAGAGTACCGTAAGCACCAACAGAAGAGTTACCGGTAGCACCCACACCAAAACGCAACTTCAATTGATCTACCCAGCTAATATCCTTCATAAAGTCTTCTTGATCGATGCGCCAACCAAGGGCTGCAGAGGGGAAGAATGCCCATTTATTACCTTCGGCCAATACAGATGAACCGTCGTAACGACCAGAAATAGTCAACAAATAACGATCTTTGAATGAATAGTTAACACGAGCCAAGTATGAAGCCAATTGATTTTCGCTCTTGCCTGTACCCATGCTTGCACCATATTTACCAGAGTCTGTGATGTCAATCAAGCCCATATTGTTCCACAAGAATTCGGGAATCAACACGTTCTTTTCGCTCATGTTAGCACTTTCCATGTTGTACTTAGAGGCACTTTGCACCAAAGTAACACCGATACTGTGTTCACCAAACTTCTTGTTGTACATTACCATGTTATCCAATGTCCAAGAGAAGTAACGGTTAGAGTTCCAACTTGCATAGTTGGCCGAACCCATCTTAACAGCTGAAGAGCTATCAATAAAGATACCGCGACGATAGTAACGGAAGTCTGGACCGAAAGCAAACTTATAAGTCAAACCTTCCAACGGTTTCCAAATCTTACCGAAATCTACTTGTGCATAAAAGCTACCGAGGGCGCGATAAGTCTGACGGTTTTCAGTTGACTTCTTCCATTCGTCGATTACGGTGTAAACGTTGGTTGTAGAGCCACCGGGTTGCAGAATGATGTCGCCATCTTCATCGTAAGGAACTGTATAACGAGGAATAGCCTTTGCTGCTCCGTAAATATCAGTCGGACCAGATGATGATGATTGGCCTGTGCGAGAGAAGCCATAGTCTTGAATAGCATATGAAGCATTCACAGAACCACCCATCTTTAACCAAGGCTTAGCTTGGATATCGACAGACATAGAAACATTGTAGCGTTCGTATTCTTGTCCTTTTTGAGTACCTTGGTTATTTAAGTAACCGAAAGAGAAAGCACTTTGAATATTTTCAGTACCACCGGTTGCACTCAATGTATGTTCATGAGTAATACCGGTTTGGGTTACCATGTCTGTCCAATCGGTATCTGTTACCTTAGAGCCGTCCCAAGTACCGTTAGACCAACCTTTCATAATGTTTGCCAATGCAGCATTATCGCCAGAGAAATAAGACTTATCTTTTTCCATATCGGGCTGGTCACCACGCGGATTATTCGAACCGGGTTGGTTGTAATATGCCCAACGACGCCATGTAATATAATCGCTGGCACTCATGGCCGGAGACTTATCTACCAAATTTTCTAGAGTCAACGTACCGTTGTAAGTCAATGACAAAGCACCAACCTTACCACGTTTGGTAGTAATCAATACTACACCGTTGGCACCACGGCTACCATAGATAGCGGTAGAAGAGGCATCTTTCAAGATGTCAATAGATTCGATGTCGCGAGGATTCAAAGATTCAATACCGCCTGAAGCCAAGGGTACACCATCCACGACGTAGAGTGGAGAGTTGCTTGCATTCAAAGAACGGTTACCACGAATACGGATAGAACCTATTTCACCCGGACGTTCGTTAGAAGTGATGTCCACACCGGCAGCCTTACCTTGCAATGCTTCAAAAGCGTTGCTAACCGGACGGGCGTTCAATGCTTCAGCATCTACACGTGTCAATGCACCGGTCACATCGCTCTTCTTCTGCACACCGTAACCTACTACCACTACTTCGTCCAACATCTCGGTGTCTTCTTGCAAAGTCACCTTGATGACAGTTTTGCCGGCTACCGACACATCTTGTGTCTTATAACCTACATAGCTCACCTGAATGGTTCCGTTAGCAGGAACGTCATTCAACGTAAAATTACCGTCAATGTCGGTAATCACACCATTGGTAGTGCCCTTTACCAAGACACTTGCACCAATTACAGTTTCACCGGTACCGTCAACAACAGTACCAGACACAGTCTTATTCTGCGCATAGAGTCCTAAACTCAAAGCAGAAAAAAGAGCAATGAAGAACAGTCGCTGCAACGAGGCCATGCGACTAAACAGACATGAATTCTTGCTGTTTTTCATACCATAATTATTAAATTAAACAAAAGTTAGTTTGTTAAACAGGCATGAATTCTGTCTGATGCATTTATCATATTATATGGTTAAAACAAAAGTTAGTTTGGGTATCATCTTCTTTTATTCTGTTTACATTGAAGTTTATTTTCATGATTTTAAAGTCACAATGTAACACCGATGTTAAAATAGTAGGCTATCAAACTGATTATGAACGCAGAAAATGATGAGCGAAAGTGTGACATTAGCGTGACATTGTTTTTTAAATGTCACCCACTCTTTTTATTATTACTCGGAAAACGAGCTAATCATCAGTTTCATCAGTTTGAAACAGTTTGTTTCATACGTTGAAACACTTTGTTTCATGCGCTGAAACACTTTGTTTCGTGGGGAGAAACAGATAGTTTCGGCATACAAAACAGACGTAATACATACGTTTCCGAGGAGTGAAAACGTCTATTAATATATTTTCAATCGTGTACAAGCGAATAAAACACTATTTCTCCGCTATACTTTCATGTAATAATAGATGATGTTTTTGAGCAAAACCAATTAATAGTGAGGGCGAAGTTCGATGAAATTGGGCGGGAGGTAAAAGAAAGCACAAAGTTAAGTGTGTTTGTAACTCCTCTACCGCTATGATAGCGAAAGTGTTTTGATACTCTGGAATTCATAAGAAAAACACCCCTTAGGGGGGGAGGGGCGAATAAGATGACTTACAACAATTGGTCAAAGATGGTGCGAAATATACGGTCTGCCTGCGTATGCATCACCCTGATATAATTAAATATAGGTCGGTTAGTCTTCATGCTATGCCCGATGCAGTACTCTATCTGCTCGATGGGTAGTCCCAGTTCATAGCCTTGCTGAGCAAAACTTTTCCGGGCAGAGTAGTAAGAAACCTTGTGGTTTATACCGGCCAACGTGGCAATTTTACCAATGTGTCGGAATAACAAGCTGTATAATTTTTCGTAAGAATCATACCTGCCGAATTTCAGCTTCCCGTCGCTACCTATATATTTATTTATAATTAAGGTGTGCTTCGGGCTGAATAGTAAACACGATTTCGTTGACACCCTTCTTGCTATGTCGGGTCTTCTTGCGAACATAATGCATACAGTTCTTCTCTTGGAAGTCGTAAGCCAACAAATCTTGCAAATTGATACCACCCAAATAATAGGACAGCATAAAAGCATCGCGGGCAATCTGATGATGAGGCTTTTCTAACTTCACATCACGCATCTGCTTCATCTCTTCTGCGGTGAGGTCAATCTCTCGGATGGCAGGCATTGGCATCTTCACCATGACAAACGGATGTACCCGATAGACGACATAGCCCATCTTGATACTATAGTTTATCAATACCCTGACTAATGTCAAATAAATGTGGATGGTTGTGTCGCTTAACCCCTCCTTTAGTAACAATTCAGCAAATCCCTGTACATGAAGTGGAGACAAGTCGGCCAGTAGAAAGTCGCCGTTCATATAGTTCAAAAAACGGGTAGCGACCGTCCGATACAGACAATAACTCTTTCGTCGTTTCTCGTGCTGCATGATGTTCAGATACTCTTCCAATACCGGGACAAAGGTTTTCTCTTCTTCCATGTATCCCTCCTGCATCAATAGTGCTTTGATAGCCTTTACAATCTTTTCATTCTCTGTTTTCGTTCTCATGCGATATACGTTTTTTAAGGTTCGGTTATAAAAGTAATGATTTATTTCCATATGACCATTGTTTTTGTGAACTATTTTAATCTAAAATTTCATACTTTTTTCGTTAAAACATCCGATTTTATGCCTGATTTGCTGTGCCAACTTAAGAAGATTATTATACAAAAGAAAAAATAAATAACAGCCATTTACTTTGATACTAAATTTACGATTTACTAGGCACTCTTAATTACTCATTCGGGAACTTTTAGTCAGCCATTCCCCAATCTGCCTTCTACACCTTATTATATAAACTTGCAACTTCTCGAAATAATAAAGATTTCGTAATGAATCATCCACCGTGTTCGAACACTCCTTATACTAATGAAAATGATTTTTGCACTACATTTTTTGATTTTTCTTTGTTTTTTTTGACTACAAATGTTTGTTTGTGTCAAAAATTGCATATTTTTGTACGCAGAAACATGTGAATTGGTAGATTAACCACGTATATTTGCGACGATTTATAACGGGTGGTGTCTATAACATCCCGTGTGAGATAATAAACTAACTTTTGTTTAATTTAATAATTATGGTATGAAAAACAGCAAGAATTCATGTCTGTTTAGTCGCATGGCCTCGTTGCAGCGACTGTTCTTCATTGCTCTTTTTTCTGCTTTGAGTTTAGGACTCTATGCGCAGAATAAGACTGTGTCGGGTACTGTTGTTGACGGTACCGGTGAATCTGTAATTGGTGCAAGTGTCTTGGTGAAGGGCACTACCAATGGTGTGATTACCGACATCGACGGTAATTTTACGTTGAATGACGTTCCCAACAACGGAACCATTCAGGTGAGCTATGTAGGTTACAAGACACAAGATGTGTCAGTAACCGGCAAAACTGTCATCAAGGTGACTTTGCAAGAAGACACCGAAATGTTGGACGAAGTAGTGGTAGTAGGTTACGGTGTGATGAAGAAGAGCGACGTGACCGGTGCATTGGTGTCTGTTGACTCTAAAGCATTGACACAAAACGTAGCCAACAATGCCGTAGAAGCATTGCAAGGTAAGGCTGCCGGTGTGTATATCACTTCAAACGAACGTCCGGGTGAAGTAGGTAGCATCACCATCCGTGGTGTGAACTCAATCAAGGCTTCTAACAGTCCGTTGGTGGTAATCGACGGTGTGGTTTCACGTTCGGTAGGTCTGGATATGTTGAATCCGCAAGACATCGAGTCTATTGAAGTGTTGAAGGATGCTTCGGCTACCGCTATCTATGGTGCGATGGGTGGTAACGGTGTAATCTTGGTAACTACCAAGCGCGGTAAAGAAGGTAGCTTCAATTTGAACTACTCAGGTACATTGACATTGGAAAATGTACACGACGTGGTAGAAATGATGAATGCTCAAGAATACATCGAATGGCGTCGTTGGGGTTATTACTATGCAGGTCTTGGCCCACGTGCTGACGAACCCACATTGGAAAACGACCGCAAATTGTTTACTGCTTACGGTGACGATGCAACTGCATGGGGCAACATCTTGAGAGGTTGGGGCTTGACATACGATCAATGGGCTGCCGGCCAAACTTCTACATCTTGGGATCCCTCGAAGGTAATCAGCACCGACTGGACTGAATTTACCGACCGTACTGCTGTAACTCAAGAACATACTTTAAGCGCCAGTGGTGGTACAGATAAGATGAAGGCTTACGTTTCAGTAGGTTACTTGGATCAAAACGGTACTCAAAGAGGTCAAGACTTCAGCCGCTACACCTTCCGTACCAGCGTGGATGTGAAGCCGGTTAAGTGGTTCTCAATGGGTGGTTCTATCAACGTTCGCCACTCTGTTCAGTTGTATGGTATCGATGCTTCAAACGGTATCTCAAGCTCTATCCCAAGTTCAATCCATGCCAAGGCACGTAACATCTTCTCATACGCTTTGCCGTATGATTCGGAAGGCAAACGCGTAATCTACCCCGGTGGTGATACCACCATTCCTACCGTAGTAGATGAAGTAGGTAAGTCTGCCAACGAAAGACAACGTACCCAGTTTACCGGTAGTTTCTATGCACAATTTGACTTCGGTAAGATGTGGAAGCCGTTGGAAGGTTTGACCTTCAAGACCAACTTCGGTCCTCAGTTGGCTTACTCTCACAACTACAAATATTTGTCAAGCGAATCTGTGAACCGTGTATCTCAAGGTAAAGACTACGTTAGTTCGGATGCTTCCAAGAACTTTGCTTGGACATTGGATAACATCTTCAACTACATGAGAACATTCGGCGACCACTCTATCAACGCAACCTTGGTTCAATCGGCCATGTCACAAATGAATACCCGCCTCTACAGCATGAGCGGTGATGGCGTTGCCATGGGTCTCACCCAAAAGTGGTGGGGATTGGATCCGAAAACCGTAACCACCCTTAACGCTCCATCATACAACTCATTGACCGAACAAGCCATGGCTTCTTATACCGGCCGTATCGGTTATAACTACAAGAACAGATATAATGCTACCTTCTCTTATCGTTACGACGGTGCCTCACAGCTTGGCGAAGGCAACAAGTGGCAAGGATTCCCCTCAGCAGCCGTTGCATGGCGCATCAGCGAAGAAGCATTTATGGAAGATGTAGAAGCTATCGAATCATTGAAGTTGCGCCTCGGTTGGGGTAAGACCGGTAACTACTCGGTAGGTGTTTACAGCACCAAGGATAACTTGAGTTCCATGATTATTCCGTTTGGTAATACAGGTACAACTGCTTACTACCTGCCCACCACTTTGGCTAACACCGAAATTGGTTGGGAAACTACCGACCAGATTAACATCGGTCTTGACTTCTCGCTCTTGAAAGGACGTATCTCCGGTACTCTTGACCTCTTCAAGAACTTCACCAACGGTTTGATTTTCAACGTATCACTCCCCTCTGTATCGGGTGTAACACGTACCAGTGCCAACGTTGGTAAGACAGAAAACCAAGGTTTCGATTTGACATTGAATACCTTGAACATCGACACCAAGGACTTCACTTGGAGTTCAACCTTGAACCTCTCTTATGTAAAAGATAAGATTGTTGAATTGCAAAACGGTAAAGAAGACATGGTAGGCGACGGTTTGTTCATCGGACAACCCATCAGCGTGCTTTACGGTTACGAAAGTGCAGGTTTGTGGACTGATTCACCCGCCGACATGGCCGAAATGGAGAAATTCAACGCCAACGGTCATAAGTTTATGCCGGGTATGGTAAAACCGGTTGACCAAAACGGTGACTACAAGATTGAATCGAACTACGACCGCAAGATTTTGGGTAACCATCGTCCGTTGTGGAATGTTGGTTTCAACAACAACTTCCGCTACAAGGACTTCGAATTGGGCATCTTCATCTATGGTAACTTGAACTTCATCGCTCAAACCGGTGAATACCAAGGTGGTCGTGAACCGGTTCGCAAGATTAACTACTATAACGAAAACAACAAGAATGCCGAATACCAACGCCCGTACTTCAATACTGCCGGTGGTGACTCGTTCTCCGGAATCCTTATCCAAAAGGATGCTTCTTACCTGAAGGTTCGTCAAATCTCATTGGGCTACAACTTGCCGCAACGCATCGCCAAGTCTTGGGGCTTGAGCAACGTAAAGGTGACAGCTCAAATGAAGAACCCCTTCTCTATTTTCCAAGGTGCAGACTGGATGGATGCTGAATTCAACAGCGTATCTTACAACAAAGGATTCGTATTTGGTCTGAACATTGGCTTCTAATTCCGAGAATGTATAATTGTTGTAACATTAAAACTAATCAATATGAGAAAATTAAATAAAACAATAGGCTGCTTCTTGATGATGGGCGCATTGGCTGCCGGTTCCATCTCTTGCAGCGACAGTTTCTTGGATGAGGTAAAACTCGACGCTGTTTCTTCTGACTACTTGAAGGAACCGGACGGTTTGGTATCCATGTCTGAAACACTTTATCAACAATTTAGATGGCTGTTCCAAACCGAATCGGCTTACACCTACACAAACTACGGTACCGATGAATTTATGGTAGCTGGTGACAACTCTAACGGTATGTGGAACGACTACGATGCTCGCTTGGGTGCTACAGTTACTCCGCGTGTCAACTCCAATACGCAGGACAATGCTTCTGTATGGAACAACATGTATGAATACATTGCCCGTGCCAACGTGATAATCAGCGGTTCCGAGATTTTGAATGGTCATTCTAAAGGAGACGAAACACTGGGTGTTGCTTACTTTGTACGTGGTTTCGACTACTTGTTCTTGACCATGCAATATGGCGATGTTCCTTTGGTACTGGAAAGATCTACCGTACCTAACCGTGAATATACCCGCAATGCACAAAAGGAAATATATGCACAGATTATCAGCGACTTGGAAAATGCTTATAAACTGTTGCCTACCAAACCATCAGCTCAAAACAAGTTGACTAAGTATGCAGCTGCTCACTACTTGGCCAAGGCTCACCTTTGGAGAGCTTCTGAAATCAACGATGCATGGAATGGTGACACCAAGTCTGGCGACCTGGCCGCTGTTATTAAGTATGCTGACGAGGTAATTGCTGCTCATCCATTGACTCCGAATTACGAAGACTTGTTTGGTAACTTCACCGATTTTGATACCTCTATTACCGAAACCAATAGTGAATTGGTATTGGCTGCATCATTCTCAGGACACGACCCCAACTTCCGTGGTGGTAATATGATGCTTTGTAATGCAACCAACTGGTATCAAGGTTTCTTATTTATGAAGCGTGACATTGCCGGTGCCCGTGAGTACCAACGTTTCAAGGCTACTCCATCGTATGCTTACTACTTGTATGACTTGAAGAACGACTCTCGCTTCTGGAAATCATTCAAGACTACCTATGCCATTAACGATAACGGTAAGGGTAAGAACCCCGACATCAAATTGGGTGACGGTACAGTGACCAAGCCGCAGACTTACTATCCCAGCAACAACGGTGAATACATGGCTGCGATGTACATCATCAACCGAGAGGACTACGGACAGAAGTATTACCAAGCTGAAGTAAACGTAGCTAAAGGTCCTGCTGCAGGTTCATATACTCAAATCGACTATAAGACAGGTAAGTACATTCCTATCATTATGGCTTTGCAAATTTACAACGAAGCAGGCGAAGTAGTAGGTACATCAATGACTCCTGACTATAACACATTGGCTTGCCCCATCAATAAGTATTTAGACGGTGCGGTACATGCCAACAATCAAGGAAACGGTTCTCGTGACGGTGTGTTGGCTCGCTCGGCCGAAGACTACTTCTTCAAAGCAGAAGCTTTGATTCGTCAAGGACAGATTGATGCCGGTTTGGCCGTATTGAAACCGTTGCGCGACCGTGCTCAATACAAAGATGGCGAAGAACGCGACTTCTATATGGATGGTGGTCAGGCATACCATACCAACAAGTACAAAGCCGACTTGAAAGGATTCCAAGCCAACTGTGCATTCTATCCTATGAACTCATACTATTATTCTATCGGTTTGGATCAACGTGAAGTGCTTGACGGTACTCCTTCTACTTTGGACGTTGTGACTTCTGCCAACTATCCGGTGGAAGACCAAAAGATTATGGAAAGATTGGGCTATTCTTCAGATTTTGACAAGGCTATGTGCTACTTGCTGAACGAAAAGTCTCGCGAAATGTATGGTGAATTGTTACGTTGGATGGACTTGGCTCGTACCAAGACTTTGGAAAAACGTTTGATATTCAACGATCAAGCTTATTCAACAGAGATGAAGGATATTACCGGTAGTACAACTACATTGGACGGTGGTGCAACATACACCTCTGCCAACGGTGGTAGCTTTAGAGCTGCAACTCACTACTATCGACCCATTCCGCAATCGTTCTTGGATAACATTACTAAGGATGGCAAACCGCTTACTGAAGATGAAAAAGCAGCCTTGCAAAATCCGGGTTATTAATAAATAGGGAATAATAATAGCAGATAGGTATTAGTCTGCAGTTTTTAAGGTAAGGGCTGCTTCTCCGCGAGGAGGGGCAGCCCATTTTATCTGTATTCGAATTATTTTCCATTAAATCTGTACAGGTTTTAATAGGTTATAGCAACAGAATTCATTACATTTGCCCACAGAATACAAACCAAGTTACCATGAAACAAAAAATCATCTTATTGGCAATGACTTTATGTTGCATTGCATCGCTATCGGCAGAAAATGTACGATACAAATACAACTTTAATGCCGAATGGCTAATACAAGTGGGTGACCTATCAGGAGCTGAGTCTATTCGTTATAACGATAAAGATTGGAAAAAAGTGACATTACCCCGTCCTTTCAATGAAGACCAGGCCTTTGCAGTAGACATCCGTGAATTGACAGATACGATTGTTTGGTATCGTAAGCACTTCAGCCTACCCAAAACAGCTAAAAACAAGAAAATATTTGTTGAATTCGAAGGAGTTCGACAAGGTGCTGATTTTTACATAAACGGCAAATACATAGGACTTCACGAAAATGGAGCTATGGCCGTAGGATTTGATTTGACACCTTATATTAATTATAATGATGAAAACGTAATTGCCGTTCGTGTAGATAATAATTGGGACTACAAAGAACGCGCTACCAATACAAAATATCAATGGAGTGACCGCAACTTTAATGCCAACTATGGGGGTATTCCTAAAAATGTATGGTTGCATGTAACTAACAAGGTATATCAAACTCTTCCTTTATACAGCAATCTGAAGACAACCGGTGTTTATATCTATGCTGACGATATTCATATAAAAAGCCGCAAAGCCATTATCCATGCTGAATCAGAAATAAAAAATGAATACAAACAAGTCAAGCAAGTGGCTTACCATATAGAACTGATTGACCGAGATGGAAAGAGTCTTCATGCCTGGAAAGGTAGCGAGAAAACCATTCAACCTGGAGAGACAGCTACTGTTAAAGCGGCTGCAGAAGTGAAGAACTTGCACTTCTGGAGTTGGGGATATGGCTATCTATACACCGTAAAAACCAGTTTGTGGATAGACGGAAAGAAGGTTGATGAGGTAGCTACTCGCACCGGATTCCGAAAAACCCGTTTCGGTGATGGCAAGGTTTGGCTGAACGATCGTGTCATTCAGTTGAAAGGATTTGCCCAACGCACCAGCAACGAATGGCCGGGAGTAGGTGCAAGTATTCCGGCATGGCTAAGCGATTACAGCAACGGACTGATGGTGGAAGATAATGCCAATTTAGTACGTTGGATGCACATATGCCCTTGGAAACAAGACATCGAATCGTGCGACCGTGTGGGTCTGATGCAAGCAATGCCTGCCGGCGATGCAGAAAAAGACCGTCAGGGCCGCCAATGGGAACAACGCACCGAACTGATGCGCGATGCTATTATCTATAACCGCAACAACCCAAGTATTATTTTCTATGAATGTGGTAACGAATCAATTAGTAAAGAACACATGATAGAAATGAAAGCTATTCGAGACCAATACGATCCTCATGGTGGACGTGCCATCGGCTCAAGAGAAATGTTAGACATCCGTGAAGCTGAATATGGCGGTGAGATGCTCTATATAAACAAAAGCAAACATCATCCAATGTGGGCTATGGAGTATTGCCGTGATGAAGGGTTACGCAAATATTGGGATGAATACTCCTACCCGTATCATAAGAATGGTGCAGGCAATGATGAGTATCGCTCGGCAATGACCGATCAGGTGCAAAAGCATAAAGACACCCGTGCCTACAATCACAACCAAGACTCATTTACCATAGAAAATGTAATACGTTGGTTCGATTATTGGCGCGAACGTCCAGGAACCGGCAATCGTGTCAGTTCGGGCGGAGTAAAAATCATCTTCTCAGACACCAATACCCATTACCGGGGGGTAGAAAAATATCGTCGTAGTGGAGTTACCGACCCTATGCGCATACCTAAAGACCCGTTCTTTGCCCATCAAGTAATGTGGGACGGTTGGGTAGATATAGAGAATCCACGACTGCACATTGTAGGGCATTGGAACTACAACGACACCGTAGTCAAACCAGTGTATGTAGTTTCGAATACTGAAAAAGTGGAACTATTCTTAAATGGAGAATCGTTGGGTATGGGAGAACGTAGCTATAATTTTCTGTTCACATTCAAAAATGTAGCATTCAAACCCGGAAAATTGGAAGCCGTAGGTTACGACGAAACAGGTAAAGAGCAATGTCGCATGGCATTGCAAACAGCAGGAGAAGCTGAAAGTATCAAGCTAAGTATCATGCAAAATCCGAATGGTTGGAAAGCTGACGGTGCAGATATGATTTTGATACAGGTAGAAGTGGTTGATAAAGAGGGTAGACGTTGTCCGTTGGCTAATAACTTGATAAACTTCGAAGTAGAAGGACCGGCCGAATGGCGAGGCGGCATAGCTCAAGGAGAAAGGAACTATGTATTATCAAAAGTACTACCGGTAGAATGCGGCGTGAACCGTGCTTTGATTCGTTCACTGACTACGGCAGGTAAAATACATATCACAGCCAAGAGCGAAGGCCTAAAACCGGCAGAAGCTGTACTGAGTACAACTCATATCGAAGTAACAAACGGTTTATGCGAGTACATACCTGGCAACGAACTTGTAGGCAGACTGACACGTGGTGAAACTCCGCAAACGCCCTCTTACACTGATAGTAAGATAGACATCCCTATCTTATCGGCAACAGCAGGTATTCATAGTAATGAGGCAAGCAACAGTTTTGATGACAACGAACTGAGTGAATGGAAAAACGACGGCAAAGCCTCGACGGCATGGATTACCTATAAATTAGAACGAAGAGCTGCCATCGATGAAATCTGTATGAAACTTACCGGTTGGCGCATGAGAAGTTACCCATTAGAGATTTATGCCGGTAAACAACTAATTTGGAGTGGGGAGACAGAAAAGAGCTTAGGATATATTCATCTGGATGTAAAACCGGTATTAAGTGATGAATTCACCATACGCTTAAAAGGTAGTGCTGAAGAAGAAGATGCCTTCGGACAAATTGTAGAAGTAGCCCAACCTGCAGCCGGAGAATTAGACCTATTCAAGGCCAAAGGTGGTGATCAAACAAATCATGAATTACGAATCGTAGAAATAGAATTCAAAGAAAATCTACTAAAATAGTATGAAAAAAAAGCATTTTTTAACATCAATATATTTCTTAATTGCCCTTTTCCTCTTTTGTCAAGAAACATCTGCTACAGAACGACAAAATATTTCCGGCCTAAATGTTAAACATTTCAATCAATACTGGAAAGTAGAATCTGAATCAGCCGACTACAAAATCATATTTCAAGGTGATACAGCCGAAATCATCTCTCCCAAGGGATTGACATTGTGGCGCAAAGAAAAAATGAGTGGTAAAGTTACTATTGAATATGACGCTTGCGTAGTAGTAGAAAATGAGAAGGATCGTTTAAGCGACTTAAATTGTTTTTGGATGGCATCTGACCCCAAATATCCTGACAATATTTGGAAACGTTCTTCCTGGAGACAAGGAATATTTTCCAATTGTTATAGCTTACAATTATACTATTTAGGTTATGGAGGAAACCATAATAGTACAACACGCTTCAGAAGATATGACGGTAATGAAGCAGGTATTACCAACCCAGATGTAAGACCTACCATCTTAACCGAATATAAAGATAAAGATCATCTTCTAAAGCCCAATCATTGGTATCATATCAAAATAAGTAATGAAAACAATCGTATATGCTACTACATAGATGGAGAGCGCATCGTGGATTTCCGTGATGCCAACCCTCTGACTGAAGGTTGGTTCGGCTTCCGCACTACCCTATCGCGTACCCGAATTACTAATTTTCGCTATCATAGTGAATCACTCTTTTCCAATGAAGTACCTTTGCAATGGATTGGAGAGACACCCTCAGAAAACAAACCCGTCAGTTTCGGTGTTCCTTTTGCTGAAGGATATGTTAAAGCAGACGAGAAATTACAATTGAAAACGACCGACGGAGAAAATATATCCATCGATACATGGCCTTTAGCCTATTGGCCTGACGGTTCTATAAAATGGTGTGGTATAGCGGGTGTAATACCCCCAAACACAGAAAGACTCACCCTCTCTCCCATCGCCAAGAAGGAGAAAAAGGAAACCAACCAAATAATGGTCAAGGAGACTAATGAGCAGATTCAAATTGACAATGGCATTATATCTGCCTACATCCCTCGAAAAGGGAGTTTCCTTATAGATAGTTTATTATATAAAGGTGTAAAAGTCGGTGGTAAAGCACAACTTATATGCCGCACACAAAATGAACCTTTATCAGAGGGAAGTGAGCAATTGCAATTCTATCATTACATCAGCGAACTAAAATCAGTAAATATAGAACGGAAAGGTAATATCCGAGTAGTCGTTAAATTAGAGGGAGTTCATAAAAGAAATGATGGACGAGAATGGTTGCCTTTCACAATTCGCCTATACTGTTATGCCGGGCACGAGCAGATAAAGATGGTACATAGCTTTACCTATGACGGCGATCATGAAAAAGATTTCATCCAAGCATTAGGTATTCGTTTTGAAGTACCAATGCGTGAAGCACTCTATAATCGTCATGTAGCATTTTCATGCGCCGGAAATGGTGTATGGAGTGAGCCTGTTCAACCGTTGGTGGGACGTAGGGCATTGACATTAAACAATCCAAATAGAAAAAGCACGGACCTAACTTTGCAACAGCAACAAATGGAAGGTAAACGCATTCCCGACTACGAAACATTCGATGAATACAATCGGGATTTAATTGATAATTGGGCTTCATGGAACAGCTATCGTTTATCTCAACTAAATGCCGACGCATTTTCTATACGAAAGAGAGCTAACGATAACAATCCATGGATAGGAACTTTTTCAGGCACTCGTTCTAACGGTTATGCTTTTGCCGGAGACATAAGTGGTGGATTAGGTATCTATTTACAAGATTTTTGGCAATCGTACCCATCATCCATTGAAATTACAGGAACTAAAACTCCCATCGCTACCTTAACAGTTTGGCTTTGGAGCCCGGAAAGTGAACCTATGGATTTGAGACACTATGACAATATAGGACATGGATTGGCAGCCAGTTATGAAGATATTCAAGAAGGGATGAGTACTCCATATGGTATTGCCCGTACCTCCTCATTAACAATAATTCCGCAATCAGGATATTCGGGCAAAGCTGATTTCTCTAAAAAAGCTAGTGAATTCACCAACTCCGGAATGTTAATGGCTACACCTGAATATCTTCATGAACAACGAGCTTTCGGAATTTGGAGTTTACCCGATCGTAGCACCCCATTTCGTACAAAAGTAGAAGAGCGCTTGGATGCTTATATTGATTTCTACAAAAAAGCCATTGAACAAAACAAATGGTATGGATTTTGGCACTATGGCGATGTCATGCACTCCTACGATCCAATACGCCACAGTTGGTGTTACGACATTGGTGGATTTGCCTGGGATAATACAGAATTAGCCTCCAACATGTGGCTTTGGTATAACTTCCTACGCACAGGTAGGGCTGATATTTGGCGTATGGCTGAAGCCATGACAAGGCATACAACTGAAGTAGATGTATATCACATAGGACCAAATGCCGGATTGGGTAGTCGCCATAATGTCAGTCATTGGGGATGTGGAGCTAAGGAAGCACGCATTAGTCAAGCTGCTTGGAATCGTTTCTATTATTATCTTACTACCGATGAACGAACCGGTGACTTAATGAGTGAAGTAAAAGATGCCGAACAGAAACTTTACACCTTGGATCCCATGAGATTGGCACAACCACGCCATCTATATCCTTGTACTGCACCTGCTAGATTACGCATCGGACCTGATTGGTTAGCATATGCCGGTAACTGGATGACTGAATGGGAGCGCACCCAAAACATTGCATATAGAGATAAAATCATAGCCGGTATGAAAAGCATAGTCCAATTGCCCAACCGCATCTTGACCGGTCCATTGGCTTTGGGTTTTGATCCTGCTACCGGTATCATTACTACAGAATGTGACCCAAATCTGATAAACACCAATCATTTGATGACAATCATGGGAGGATTTGAAATAATGAATGAAATGATGACTATGATTAAACTACCCGAATGGAAAGATGCTTGGCTTGATTTGGCTTTGCGATATAACCAAAAGCGTTTCCGCATATCTCGGCTTTTGGGATATGCTGCTTACCATACTCAAAACAATGAATTAGCAAAAGAGGCTTGGAAAGATTTATTTACCCGCTCAGAAAAAGGCGGTGCTTCTTCATTTGAAATTAAACAAATAGTACCTCCAGAAGTACCAGCACCTTTGGATGAAAATATAAAAATCAGTACCAACGATGCAGCACTATGGAGTTTAGATGCTATATATATGCAGGAAGTTATTCCTATAAACGATTGATTTATGAATTATTATTACTATATTTGTGATTATTAATCAATATAAAAACACATAACTCTAAAAACAACACTATCATGAAAATCAGAACTTGGATTTTGGGCAGTATCTCGGTGCTTACAATGGCATCATGTACACAGCCTCAAGAGCAAAAAGAGGTAATTAATGACTCGAACACCCCATTACACCTACTCCAACCGGATTACAACACTCCGTATGGAGCTTTGACTGTTGAAGAAATCAAAGCAGATTTAGATCGGGTGCTGAAGTACTTAGAAGCCAATACACCAACCCGCGTCGTAAACAAAGAAACCGGTGAAGAGATTACAGATTACTCGAAAATTGATGCCAATTCACAATTGGAGCGTGGTGCTTTTCGTTTAGCCAGCTATGAATGGGGGGTAACTTACTCGGCCATGTTAGCTGCAGCTGAAGCTACCGGTGACAAAGCATATATGGATTATGTTACTAAGCGATTTAAGTTCTTGGTAGATGTAGCCCCTTATTTTCGCAAACAAATGGAAGAAGGAAGGGTTGATGGACAGATGAGACAAATCTTGAAACCCGGAGCATTGGATGATGCCGGTGCAGTTTGTGCTGCCATGATTAAAGCACAACTTAAAGATAAGAGTATGGATTTTACTCCGCTCATTGAAAATTATATGGATTTTATCTTAAATAAGGAATACAGATTGTCTGACGGTACTTTTGCTCGCACCCGTCCACATTGGAACACTCTATGGTTAGACGATATGTTCATGGGAATTCCACCGGTTGCTTGGTATTCAAAGGTTGCAGGAAAAGACCAAAAGAAATACGAGGATGAAGCCGTTCGCCAAATTCTTCAGTTTGCAGAACGCATGTGGGTTCCTGAAAAGAAATTGTTCCGCCACGGTTGGGTAGAAGGTATGGAAGACCATCCTGCATTCCACTGGGGACGTGCTAATGGTTGGGCATTGCTGACTATGTGCGAAGTACTTGATGTATTACCCGAAAGTCATCCTCAACGTGCCTCTGTAATGGAGTTGTTCCGCGAACATGTTCGTGGATTGGCCGCCTTACAAAGCGGTGAAGGTTTGTGGCACCAATTATTAGACCGCAACGACTCTTATCTAGAGACTTCAGCTACAGCTATCTATGTCTATTGTATGGCTCATGCCATCAATAAAGGTTGGATTGACGGAATGGCTTATGGGCCTGTAGTTCAACTTGGCTGGCATGCCGTAACAACTCAAATCAACGAACAAGGTCAAGTGGAAAACACTTGTGTAGGTACAGGTATGGCATTCGACCCAGCGTTCTACTATTATCGTCCAGTTAATGTTTATGCTGCTCATGGTTACGGACCGGTAATATGGGCTGGTGCCGAAATGATTAATCTGATGAAACATCAATATCCCAAGATGAACGATAGTGCTATTCAGTTCTATCAAACCGAACAAAAGACAGACAGAGCTATCTTCCATGCTGATAGCCCAGAGGCTTCACGATAAGACAAAAGGAAGAGCTGACCAAACAAATGGTCAGCTCTTCCTTTTTTCATAATAACTATATCACTCTTAAATTTATCAATTTCCATCGGGTTTTAAAACCTCAGTAAACGGACTATCATTCCATCGAAATTCAGTATCAGGCTGAGCCGGATCATAAACTACATCTTCACGCAAATAGGGTATCAATACTGGTAGCGATTGTTTCATGCCCATAATAATACATTTGGCAATCTGGTATGCTCCATAAGGATTGAAGTGGGTATTATCAGCCAAAGGTTTGTCTTGACCAGGATAGCTACCTGCCGGATAATGAACAAATGCTTTCTTTGAGCCTTCTACACCTAATGCCTCGTAAAGTGTACCTGTCATCTCATTCAATTCGATAAGAGGAACATTTTCGCGTGCTGCCAAAAAACGAACTGCTTCCGGATAATCAAGATGGGTATTTTGGTTTTTTCCATCAGGACCGAAACTACGACGCTGAGTTGGAGTTACTAATACGGGATAAGCACCACGAGCACGCGCTTCATCAATAAACACCTTTAAATTTGTCATAAATGAATAGAAAGCACCTTTACCAGGACCTTTTACTTTCTGGTCATTATGCCCAAACTCCATAAAGATGTAGTCACCTTTTTTCATTTGGCTCAGTGCCTTCTTCAAACGACCAGCAGCAATAAACGTATCGGCTCGCTCACCAGATTCTGCATAATTAGCAAAACAGATTTGGTCATTGAAAAAACGAGTAATCATTTGCCCCCAACTGGCCCAAGGTTCGTTGTCTTGATCAACTACTGTTGAATTTCCACAAAGGAAAATAGTTGGTACATTATCTACTTTCTCTATCAAAACTTCTGACAGACAAGGTTGTGTACCATTAAATTCCAACGTCAGTTTGTCATCCCAATTCAATTTGCCCTGTTCACGAGCTTTGATACGCACTTTCTCTGTATCTGAAATAATCGTGTTTCGCTTGTTCACGACAAACGAATAGGTTTGCAATTCACCTTTACGAGTTGCAATATGTTCTAAAAACAAACGACGGGATTCTGCACGTACAGTAGTTTCTCCTTTTTGCTTCTTTGAACCAAGCACTACGGTTACTTTATAGTTACCATCGGGCACTTGCACAGAAAAGAAAAATGGAGTAGCTTTCTTTACATCAGGAAATGTCTGAAAATCAAACCCATACCCTTTTTCTGCTGAATAGACATCAGTATTTGTCACTTTAACATATCCGTCTTTACACTTCTTTCCAGGAGTAAAGTCAAATGAAAAGCTCTGTGCTGACAAAGCTGTTGTCAGCCACAGAGCGATTATAATAAATGATATTTTTTTCATCACCTACAGTTATTTCAGTTTGAGAACTTCAGTTCCAGCCAACAAGAAGCAACCTAAACCATAGTCCTCAAAATCTGGAGTATGTTCAAAATTAACCGGTTGACCATCTTTCGGCTCTTTTCCGGTTCCTTGCACAAAGCCTAATTTACCATCAGGATGAACAGCTTCGGCTACCATAGCATTCCATGCTTTCAAAAGAACAGGAAGATATACCTTACGGTCGAGTAAACCGGTACGCACTCCATAAGCCATACCATAAACGAACAGAGAAGTACCTGAAACCTCCTTACCGCCAAAATTACTTTCATCATGGAGGCTCACATTCCAATAACCATCCTTGCGTTGACATTTTCTTAATGCCTCGCTCATGGCCACGAAATCATTGATATAATCTTGACGATGTGCTTCATCTTCAGGAATTTCTTGAAGAACACGTACCAAAGCACCATATACCCATCCGTTACCACGGCTCCAATAGCAATCTTCTCCATTAGGTTCTTTGTAAGGAGGATCGAAGTCGCGGTCACGCCACCAGAGACCATCTTTAGGATTAAACATACCTTTTCCACCTTCAATATTACGGGTATGTTCATACATTTCCCACATTTTATTATAGTACTTCACATCATTAAATTCCTTACCTAATTTAGCCAATACGGGCATTCCCATCTGAATAGCATCAATCCACCACCATGCACTGTTATCCGGATTTGCTACAATCATATCTGCATTGACTTTGGCATTCTGAATCATATTCCAATCATGAGTAATACGATACATGTCAATATATGTCTGACTACAACAATAGTTATCGGCATCGGTAGTAGTGTTACCGCCACGAGGTGTCCACTTATGAGCATCACCCCATGCTTTTGCATAATCAAAGTATCGTTGTTGCGGATTACAAGTATAAAGTGCCATCAATCCTTCATAATAAACGGCACGTGTCCAAAGACTACTGGGACGCATTTTATGTCCCACATAAGTAGGCAATCCCGGATCAGGCCATTTACGCATAAAATAGTCATTTACTTTGACAAGCGTGCGCATTGTTTCTCTACGATTAGGCAACTCTTGTGCCATAGTAGTGCTCAATCCGAATCCGAACAATAGCACTAAGATTAAAAGTTTCTTATTCATGGTTATGATTTTAAATAAAGTTTGTGCAAATATATAAGTTTAAGATACTTCATCCTATAGAAAAATGTACACAATCCATAAATATAGTACAGATTAACGATGATTTTTCTTGAAAAAGTTGGTAAAGAACAACCAATGATAATCTATGGCATTTGTCCAATAAGCCCAAGTATGTCCTCCTTCACGAACGACGAAATCATGCTTAATACCTTTATCTAATAAAGCCTGATGAAAATTGTTGTTTACTTCATAGAAAAAGTCATCATATCCACAACAAATCATCAGTTCCAACTGACCGGGTTGCAAGTTTGAAATTTGATTAATAGCCGCATATTTCTCATAAACCTCCTCATCTTCCGGCTTGGCACCTAAAACTTTTTGCATTTCCCAACGTTTTGGAAAAGGACGTATATCTACACCGCCACTCATACTTCCGGCAGCTCCAAAAACATCGGAATGACGAATAGAAAGCCACATGGCTCCATGCCCACCCATAGAAAGTCCAGTAATGGCACGGGCACTACGGGCTGCTATAGTTGGATAATTGGCATCAAGGTACTCTATCAACTCTTTGGAAATAAATGTTTCAAATTGAGATTCGGGTACGGCAGGACTATCCCAATACCAACTGTTCTCTCCATCGGGACATACAATGATTACACCGTCACGGTCTGCATATTGCTTCAATTCCGGTTTTTTGTCCAACCAATTATCAGCATCACCACTGTAACCATGTAGAATAAAAAGTACCGGGAAACGTCCCTCGTATTCAGGAACTACAACATTTACTTCAATACTACGATTCATGGCTTTACTGAATACTTGCAAAGAATCAGTGCGAGATGCTTTTGCACTCCATAGCACACAGCACAATAGGCTTAGAAAGAATACAATACGTTTCATATTATTCATAATTTATTAAATTTAAAGTAATGCAAAAATAAGTATTGTCCTACAATTAAACAAGAATATAGAAGAGAGATTATTAGGAATTCACTAACTTTGCTTCGTAATTCTAAAATATCAAATACTATGAAACTATTAAAATTTACTACACTCTCCATTGCTTTGATGCTATGTGGAAGCCTGCAAGCTGAAATTCCCTTGAAAATTACACGTGGCCAGCAAGATACCGTATATAACAAAAAACACTATATAGTAGCTGTAACCAAAGCTGGTAAAAGTGTTACCATTAACGGTACGCCAACCAAGGTATATAAGAGCGGTGCCTTCGGAACCCAACTTACTTTGAACGAAGGAAATAACAGTATAGAAATCAGAATAAAGGATGGCAACGAAGAAAGAATAGAACGATTCAACGTGTTCTATAGCGCACAAACACCTGCAGGTGAACGATACAGCTTATCTGAAGCATCAGCCCTTATTGAACAGAATCGATTAAAAAAACTAAAATTCAATGCAATCTCTCAAGAAGGAGCTTATTTACAATACGGAGACGGAAGTGACCGTTTAGGTGGTTCTAAAATGGGATTCATAGACAAAGACATTACTTTTAAAGTAATTGGTGAAATAGGTGATTTGTACAAAGTACAACTCTCCTCCAACCGCTTTGCATTTATGCCAAAAGAATACCTACTACCCACTGACAAAGAAATACAATGCATCAATACCGGCAGTTGGCGAGTAGTAAATGCCGGTGATTTCGACCGCGTCAGCATTACCCTTCCACAACGTCTGCCCTACTACTCGTGGATGCAGTTAGATCCTACTATCCTATGCATAGAATTGTATGGAGCCATGAACAACAGTAATTGGATTACACAAAAAGAGGGGCTAAAAATGATTGATTACGTTGATTTTCGTCAAGTAGAAAGTGATGTATATCAGGTTATCATCAAGTTACAAAAGCAATATGCATGGGGATATGAAATTGGCTATGAAGGTAATAACCTTATTATCAAGGTAAAACATACTCCTTCATTATTCCTGAAAGATATGATTATTGGCTTAGATGCCGGACATGGAGGAGAATATAGTGGAGCAGTTAGTGCAACAGGATTGACTGAAAAAGAAGTAAACCTGCAATTAGTAAATGAAGTGAAAGCAATGCTTGAATCCAAAGGCTCCAAAGTTGTATTAAGTCGCGATGCTGATTTTGACATCAGCATGAAAGACCGCAAAAAGATATTCAAGGAAAACAATGTAGATTTGATGCTCTCCATCCACAATAATGCAGGAGGTTCTCCTCTAGAACCGATGGGTACTAGCACCTATTATAAGCACATCTGCAACCGTCCGTTAGCAGCTACTCTACTCAATCGGTTATTGGAATTGGGTATGCCTAACTATGGCTTGACTGGCAATTTTAATTTTTCGCTGAATGCTCCTACCGAATACCCTAATGCATTGCTGGAAATACTCTTTATGAGTAGCCTACCCGACGAAGAGCTATTATTGGATGCTAACTATCGGAAAAAGATTGCCAGACAAATTGTATTAGGATTGGAAGATTACCTAAAAACTGTCCGAGAAAGTGAAAAATAAACCAGAGGAATAACCATCATAAAAAAATTGGCTGATATGAAAAACTATCAGCCAATTTTTATGCATCATAAGGAATTACATCATTTCACTTTCCGATATTCCATTTCAGACCAAGTTTCATAAGTAACACCTTCGTAAACTTCCTTGAAGGACATGTATATAATCAACGAGGTTGAAGTTAATTTAGAAATAGTAACAGTTTCTTCAATCAGTTCGTCATCTTCATAATAATAAGAATATATTTTTCCATCCTTACTTTCCCACTTAGCAGATTCGTCCATATTCCACTTATCGTCATGATATTCATAGGATATAAGTGTACCATTATTCTTAAACTCAACGCGTATATCTTTAACTGGCTCTTCCCATTCTGTACGAATTTCACCGTCAACTTTTTCCCAACCTCTTTCTGATACGCTTTCCCAGACTCCTATCAACTCAGAATTTAACATGAGTTCTTCGTTTTCATCATCACTTGAACAGGCCACTAAATGGAGTGAGCAAAACAAAAGCATTGCACACTTCAAAAAAATATTTATTATTTTCATATCTTTTCAGTTCAGTTTATAAGTAGAAATATTACTGTACAGAGAAATCAAAGCAGCATATGTGTTGAGCAAAATGTTGATTCTCATAATTCTTGTAGAAGAAACAATATTCACCTGGTTCCAATCCATTTGGGAAAGTTACCTCAAAAGTTGTATTATTAATCGATTTAATTTCAAAATCAACAATATTTTTCTTTCCTTCTGATGATGATCCAAAACCGGCGACAGAGAACTTTAATCCAGATGGTAAAGTACGACTATTTTTCTTTTCTTTCAATTTAATACATTCAAATTCATTGGGACTTTGAATATCATTCATCCATTGAAAATACCACATATCGGCTTGACCATTGAAAGCATCCATTTCTGTTTTTGGGAAATAAAATCTAAAAACAGGATTACTTGCCTGATCGCCTTCCAACACAACAGCTGCATGTTTACCATGCAACACCAACGATTCTGATTTAAAATCTGCACCTCCAATAAGTGTACCAATAGCAGCACCTCTTACTATTGAGGCTCCATTTCCTAATGCATCACCAATCAAAGCACCACCTATTGCACCAGCAAACCCGCCAATACCAGCTTTCTTTTCAGCTCTCGAAAAGTTTGTTCTATACAACTTTTGTGGTTTGCTTCCATCTGAAGTATTCCACCAATAAACACCATCATAACCAAAATCGGCCTTAGCCATTTTTTGAATATACTTTATCAATTTAGGACTTGCTTTGTGCTGCTTTAAATCTCTCATACTTTTCAAATCAAACTTTACTTCACGGGTCGAAGATGCCTCAATCAAACTGATAATCTCTTCGTCAGAAAAGCCCTCATCTAAAAGTTGAATAATTAAATCATTTGTAATCACCTCATCCTGAGCATTAATTGTTTGTAAACCAAGTGCAAATGCACATACCATCATTAAAAAAAATCGTTTCATAAAATTTAATTATTTATTGTTATTAAAAAGTTTATCTACTACCTTATCGAAAAAGCAGAAAAAAGGTAAACACTAAAAGAGATTTTTTTTATTTTATTTTTCCTACCTTAAGTATAATACTCTGACTTCGTTGTTTTAACACCTCTCCATCAGATTGAAATGAGAAACTAATCTGTTCAAATTCAGTTACTTTTTCATCAACTCCCTTAATATTTATTTCTATTAAATAAGTTTTTCCCTTTTCCCATGTCTCTGTAATTCTTTTGCTACTTCCATTTAACAGACAATAATTTGCAGCATAATTCTTTCTTGCAGCATCTTTAGCTCTCGCTGAATGCATTTGAATTTTTGTATTTTCCACAGTATTTGTCATAGTAAACCAACAAATTACCTCATCCCCTTCCCGACGAGCTTGTACATCGCTGAAAATAAAGTTCTGCAATTTATTAAAAGTAACGATCCTGTTTAAAGGTAATTCTTCTTTTTTGATATGAACTACCGTCTTATTTGTATCTATTTCTATTGAAGTTGTATCAATTAAGACCTTTTCTACCAAAGGCTGCTTAGGCATAGTATCAATAACTTCTTTTTCTTTATTCTTCAACGGTTTTTGTTTTTCTATTACTTTAGGAATAATCGCAATAGGTAGTGGAATTGTATCTACCTGCTCAACAAGTGTATCTTCTTTCTGAAGCAATGAATCAAGCATATTAATAGTATCAGCAGACATTATAAACTCCCTTTTCTGTGGATTTGAACTTTTAGGAGAGTTAAAAATCGGTATTACTTTTTCCAGAATAGGTTTAATCACAAATTTATAAGTTGGCACAGCAGAAACAGCAGCAAAAGTCAATATCACGGCTAACATTGCTGCTACTGAAAGTAAATATCTCTTAGAATCACTTAGAACAGATTCTCTTATCTTTTCTATACGGGCATTATCTCGCAACAAACCTACTTTGTTTATAGAAGCTATGATATATGCTATCTGCTGGGTTGTTCGTTTCAAATCTTCTGACTCTTGCAATTCTTTTTCAAAAAGAATAGTTTCTTCCTCCGACATGCGTTTGGATAGGTATTTTTCTATCCTTTCAAGTTTATTAATATCCATACTTCTACTTAGATTAAACCTTCATTTTGAAATTCTATTTCTGCAGCCTTTTTCACCTTTGCCATGCAACGACTTTTCTGAGTCTTTGCTACATCAGGAGTAGCAAATCCCATTGATTGAGCAATCATCTCCATTGAGAAATGGTCATAATAAAAACTAAAAAGGATTTTTTTACAAGGTTCTACTAATCGTTCTATCAAACTATAAATAATATTCTTACGTTCCTCTTCTTGACTATCACCTTCTGTCATCCAATACTCATTGGTTCGTTCACAATAATCGATAGTCTCAACATCAGGTATTCGCTCAAAATTCAGTTGATGTTTTTTTAGAAAATCCAATGTTTTATAGGTACCGATACGATTGATATATGTCTGAATAGAGCAGGTCAGTTCTGTTAACTTACCCTCTTTAATGTTAGAATAGAATGCCATTATGGCATCATCATAAATTTCTTCAATATCAGACATTGATATACCCGAAAATTGGATTGCAAGATGTTGCACAAAATTAGGTTTGCATTCATCATAAATTCTGTTCAATTCCTTATTGAACGAAGCGTTTTTTAACGTAATAAATCTCTTAAAGTCTATTTTCATATACTTATATAAATAAAGCGTGAGCCCATTGTTTATTGTTCTTTGAGGACTTAGACTTCCTTACCCATACAACAAACAACGGCCCACGCTTAATAAGTATATGATACTATGTACATATACAAATCAAGCGTAAGCATTGTTATCATTGCCTATGGGTATGAAAGTGTCTAAGTTTCAAAGAAGGCAAATATCTTAATGCTTGCGCAAAAAATCAATATGTCTGCAACTCTATTCGGAATTACGCCACAAAAATAGTTATTTTTTCTATACTTGGTACATTAAAGGCTTGATTTTTGACTAATACATTGTTACAGACAAAATCAAGCCTATATAAATAATTTAATTTCACGTGAGTGCGATATGAAATTAGTATTAAGTAGGCTGCCCGTCATTGATAAATTACAGTTCAATAGTTGGTTGCTTTTCAAAGAAACAATATGCAACGATAGCCCTCAACGCATTTGCGATGAAGTCATTGTAGGATTTATGTCTTTAATGTTCGATTTGAGCGATGTTCTTTAGTTACTTATCCGGTTAGGCTTGCGACGCAGCTTTTTAGTATCTTGGGAAGTTAACAAGATGATTTTTTTATTCTATATCAAAAAAACTTGCTGAATTGATCTGACAAATAGTAAATGTCAGTATCTTTGTCATCGCTAAACATAGCGATTATTGTTTGTAATTGAGCGCCACAAGCTACAACATTTTTCGCTGATCACCGAATATTCAAGCGATTAATTTAAACCTTACATAAGTTTTTTATATCGAACTCATGTTAATACAATGGTATATATTTTGTAAAAACGTAAAACTTTAAAAAGATGAAGAAGATTTTTTTATTTGCTTCCGTTATAATGATGGCGGTAAATCTGACAACTAATGCTCAAACAGCATTGCCAGAAAAATATGCTTATCAAGTTAAGCAAGAGGGCTTCTCTAATTCAAAAATTGGGGATTTGGCGCAGTTTATGACCGATCATATGGGTCCTCGTTTGGCTGCATCACAACTTAAGTTGCGCGCCGAGAAGATGGTTATCGAGCGCCTCAAGGAGATGGGATTATCTAACCCTCGTGCTGAGTTTGCTTATGAGTTTGCTAAGGGAGGTTGGGATAATCAGATGAATTATGTGGCTATGACAGCACCATATTATTGTAGCTTTGCTGCCAATCCTAAGGCTTGGTCGGGAAGTACCGATGGTTTGGTTAAAGGCGAGTGCATCTTGTTCGATGCCGATACTATGGAGGATGTGGAGAAACTTAAAGGAAATTTGGCCGGAAAGGTTGCCGTTATGCCTATCTGGGAGACCTATGAAATGAAGTTTACTCCTTTAGCTTCGCGCCTAACGGATGAGCAGTTGGCTGAGATGGAGAAAGATCCACGTGCATCGACCGAATCAGGAGGTAATTATGCTGCATATTATGGCAGCTCGCGTAGTAATCGCGAGGTTCAACAAGCATTGATGAACCTTCTTAAAGAAGAGAAGGTGCTTGCAGTAGTAAGTGGCGGTGGAACTTTCAATGTCCCTACTTCGCGCGGTGTATCTTATAAGGTGGGCGACCCGGAGCCTACACCTGAGGTGATTCTTCCTATTGAAGATCATAGCCGTATGGTACGTATGATGGCAAGGGGTGAGAAGGTAGAGATGGAGCTAAACATCAAGAATGTATTTACCGATAATCAGCGTATCAATAACGTCTTGGCAGAAATTCCGGGTAGCGATTCTAAACTCAAGGATGAAGTTGTGTTGCTTGGTGCACACTTCGATTCATGGCATGGTGGAACGGGCGCTGCCGACAATGCTTCAGGTTGTATTGTTATGATGGAGGCGATGCGCATCATCAAGGAGTTGGGAATTAAGCCAAAACGCACGATTCGCCTTGCCTTGTGGGGCGGTGAGGAACAAGGTCTCTATGGTTCACGTGGTTATGCTAAGAGTTACCTACTCGATAATGAGAAGAAAAAGGTGTTGTCGGGTTATGAAAAATTTGCATTATACCTAAATATGGATAACGGTTCGGGGCGTTTCCGTGGTATCTACCTTGAGGAGAATGATGAGGCTGTGCCATTCTTTGAAACTTGGAAGAAGCCTTTGGTATCGTTGGGATTCACTACTCTTTCGCCTCGACGTACGGGTAGTACCGATCACGCTACATTCAACAGAATGGGCTTGCCTGCATATCAGTTTATTCAAGATTGGTTGGAATATAGTCGCACATATCACACCGTGATGGATACTTACGAGCGTCTGTCGTTACCAGATTTAAAAATTAATGCAGTAATCGTTGCATGGTTGGCATTGAGTGCCGCTATGGATGAAGATCGCATTCCTGTTAAGTCGGGTTATCCTGAGAGAGTTTTGAAATAGTTATTAGGGCGAAAAGTCAATCGCTTAAGAAGTATATGGAGAGCAACATTGTAAAATGTTGCTCTTTTTTTGCCTCAATACTTATATACTTTATAAACTTGTTTGAGTGCTTAGAACGAAGAGTCCATAACACATTGATAATTAAATATTTAAATCACCCATATTGAGTTATTCAACTACCTATAGGTAGTTAGTCGATTACCTATAGGTAGTTGGCTCACTACTTATAGGTAGTTGCTCTTCTACCTATAGGTAAATCATTTATATGGAAAAGGCCTTCGATTGCTAATCTATTTAGCTCATTGCTTTTAGTATGGAGTAGTATTTTTCTGTGACATACAACACTGAAAGCTATACTACTTTATTTGCGAAACTTAAATAGATTATTTTCTACTCCAATATTCTTCCAAAGTATCAGCCTCTTCTTTCGTCAGATGAATGACAGCACCGTGCTTGGGCGAAGTAAAATTAGTAGTTTTCATTACTCCCTCATTAAAACGTCCCAAGTTCTTAAAATTAACGAAGTCGCTTGTTTCAATAAAGCCAAAGTTATGAGGATTAATTCCATAAATATCATACATCAATACCCACTTTTCTTCACCTATACGTTTCCACACATTCGGTGCCTCACATGCTTTCGATTCTATATCGTACCAACGTGGATCATAAAGATAGTTTGAATTAGCATCATTGGAAATTGCATGTTTAATTCCGGCCTCTCCGTCGTGAGCGACATAAAACAGATGGTATTTGTCACCTATTTTAGTAATGTCTCCATCAATAGCACTCACTTTTTCGTTGGGATAGAGAAACAACGGTTGAGGAACAGACTCTAATTTATTGAAATCATCGTTTACATAAACATAATAAAGCATATTGGGTTCATTGCGGAAACGAGTAGTATAGTAAATCATCAATTTCCCTTTTTCTTCATCATAGGTCACCTCTGGAGCCCAAGCACATCCCATTTCGGCAAATGCATCAGAATAATCTTCAAATAGGACATTAGTACGTGTCCAATGCAATAAATCCCATGACTTCATCAACACCAAACCCTTATTATTTCCCCAACCATAACTTGCATCCCGCTCCCATTGCGTTTCTCTATACCCTTTTTCTTTTGCAAAAATGTGCAAATCTGTCATCGACAAATAGAATGCACCATCAGGACCACGAAAAATGTGTGGATCACGTATACCTTTCTGACGAGCAATAGAATCACCTGCAATCACTGGTTCACCATTATTCAAAGCCGTAAAGGTATAACCGTCTCGACTGATAGCCATATGAAGGCTATGCGTAGGATCTGTATGGTAAACCATTAGATAGGCATCCATATCTTTTTCTTTCGGAATGGCATTTTTATATCGGAATTCTCGAAAAACAGCTTTTCCGTTTCCGGCCGAAACCAATGCAACGCGCAAAGCAAAAAAACCACCATGATTATTATGATGCATATCCGAAACATTAATACCTTCGGACAATAATTGCCAAGTTGTTCCGTCACTACTTACTTCTATTCTTAATTGATGACCACGATTCAGCATACGCACCTTAAAGTGCTTACCCAAGTTGTTGGGCAACACATCAACCTGTGTGGCATTTTTATATACCATAAATTTCTTGCCATCTGATACAACACCTGCATATGCCTTTTCACTATAGAATAATATTAAGCCGGCTTTGTTTCCATTTCCCACCTCAACATCAACCTGTGTTTCATAGCATTTGTCTTCCGGAGTAATAAGTAACAATCGGGCATCAGCCGGTGTTTTTCCTTTAGCTTTCACCGTTAGAGATTGATCTTTAATAGCAATCTGATTCATGGCATTTTCTTTCCAAAATGTCCATTGCAAACCTAATTCTTTTCCTACGAAATCATCGTTCAAATTAAATCCATGTTTAACACCTTTATCCTCAGGCAAAGCTATGGCCTCATTAGTAGGTGCAAACCATCCATCGGCCGTAAACTTCATCGGTTCTATTAACGTTTGTCGTCCCAAGGTATGATACCCATTTCCATAGGCATGATATACCATCCACCAATTGCCATTCACGTCATCAATAAGAGTACCATGTCCTTTTGACCACCAACGTTCGGAAGCGCTATAAGTATGAACCAATGGATTATAAGGAGAGTTCTCCCATGGACCATAAATACTCTTTGAACGAGCCATGACACACATATGACTTGTTGCCGGACCGGCCGTACCACCTTCGGCCGATGTCATATAGTAATAGCCATCTTTGAAAATCAATTTAGGAGATTCCAACCACATATCATCTCCTTCAGTTTCCCAATGAGCAGGATACTTCCAACCATCGTACACTTTCTTATTCTCCCCAACAATCTTTAAACCATCATCGCTCAAAGGGGCCACCCAACCATTATTGGTAAACAGATAGCGTTTTCCATCTTCCCCAACTACATGACCAGGATCTATTCCTTTCACACCTAATTTAACCGGTTTACTCCATGGCCCACGAATATCATCGGCCACAATCACATAGTTCTCACCCATTGATGTGGGGTAATAGATGTAATACTTACCGTCATGTTTTACCAAATCTGGTGCCATGGCCGAACCTTCGTAATCGGGACAAGCACGTGCTATCGGTTCCCAGTTTATCAAATCGGTAGAATGCCAAATTAAAAAGCCCGGTGAATAATAGAATGGTGAATGAGTCATATAATAGTCCTTTCCTTCCCGCATAATAGTCGGATCAGGATAATCACCGGCTAAAATCAGTTTAGGATATACTCCTGCTATAGAAGCTAAAGCAACACATAGTATAGACAAAGACAATAATATTCGCTTCATATTATTCAACATTTTCGGTTAATAGTTTTTTCAATCTCAGCAAAGCCTCTATATAGTAATAGTCTGCATAAATGATAGAAGCATCTATTTCGGAACCTGCCGGTTTATGTCCTGTAGAATGAAGTAGAAATGCCGGCTTAGAAAGACCTGCTTGGTAGTTATCACTACTCAACGATGACAACATACGTATAGCAGCTTCTTTATAAGAAGTAGCTTTTTCTTCGGGCAAATAAGCTTGTAATTCCAATAATGCCGAAGCCACTACACAAGCAGCCGAAGCATCGCGGGGCGCATTGGGTATGGCCGGATCATGAAAATCCCAATAAGGGATGCCGTCCTCTGGAAGATGTTTCAGATAGGCATCGGCTACTCTCTGCACAAAATCCAGATATTTTGCATCTTTAGTTTCCCTATAAACTACTGTAAATCCATAGATAGCCCACGACTGTCCACGTGCCCACATACTATAATCAGCATAACCTTGATGAGTACATGCATTTTTCAAATCGCCACTCAACGTATCATATACTGCAACATGGTAAGAGGTATAGTCCGGACGGAAATGATTGTTCATTGTCTTATCTGCATGAGATACTGCAATGTCGTACAATGCTTGTCTTCCTCCATTCTTAGCAGCCCAAAATAACATTTCCAAATTTATCATATTATCCATTATAACATTGTGTCCGCCATAATCTTTGACATGACGAGGCCAAGAGAGCAAAGCACCTACCGTTGGGTTGAAAAGAGTAGCCAAAGTATCGGCTGTATCCAAAATCACCTGCTTATAGACCGGATTCTGCGTTAACCGATAAGCATTGCCATAACTACAAAATACCAAGAAGCCTAAATCATGATCGTATGCCGGAGTTTTAGATAGAAACTCTAAAGATTCTGTAAATTTTTCGGCTTCGGCTTTAATGTCATTCCTCTTGGTATATTCATAGTCATACCACAAGATACCCGGCCAAAAGCCACCACACCACTCTTTTTCGCTCACTTCTCGACAATGCCATGATTGCAGACTATCCATAATATTTCGTGGCATCATTCGGTAGTCTATAGTTCCATCACTTCCTTTTAGTTCATTCAATGTCCTATCTACTTGTTGTTCGCAATACTGCAACATTGTTTCTATTTTATCTGTTGTCATGCCTTCTTGACAAGCGGCAAGTAAGATTATAGATAAAACTCCTAATAATGCTTTGATTTTCATACTATAATATATCTATCTTTAAACATAAATTATTTATCACTCATAATAACTCTCCATCGTATTTTTTATACTTCTTGTAATCCTCCTTAGTGATAGGAATCAAGCGTATTGCTGCTCCACCACGAGGCTTCAAGCTGAAATTCATCGTTTGTGAAGCTTCTACCAATAAATAAGAGCACTTCACTCCTGTACGTGTTTGTACTTCTTCCCCACCGTCGGTATAGATGTGAGCCAAATAGGTTTGCCCTGGTTTTAAAAATGACATATCTATATGTTCTTCTGAACCATTGTTATTAGTCATGATTCCAACAAACCAATCATCACCTTTACGGCGAGCCATAATAATGTTTCTTCCTGGCCAACCGGCTAATACCTTAGAATCGTCGAACACCGTTTGTAGGTTTTCAAACCATTCTATTTCTGGTTCTCCTTCATAGCGGTCGGGAGTATCATACCAAAAAATTGTTTGCAATGGACTATAAAACACTACTGAAGCAGCTAATTGATGTGCATGTGTGTTTTTAAGTCTTTTATCATAATAACAGATGGTATAATCAGCAGCACCATTTATCATGCGAGTAAATGGCAATGTTACATTATGTGTAGCGTCGGGCCACTCTTCATTGCCACAGATACCCTCTTGCGTCAGCAGATTTGGATAAGTACGGCTAAATCCTGACGGACGAAATTCATCATGAATATTTATTTGTAATTTGTTTTTAGCCGCCAGTCTTACCATGTCGTGTAACCAAGTTGCCCAACGATGACTTGCATATTGTACAAATCCAGATTTCACACCTACAATACCCCATTGCCGCAACAGTGGGAATAGTTCATCTTTTTGTTTCATCAGAGCATGTTGATTTACATAAAGCCATACGCCAATTCCTTTTTCTTTTCCGTAAGCGATAACTTTTTCCATATCAACTTTTTCTACCACCTTTGTTGCATCTCCATCATGAGAAGTACATGGCTCATACCATTTCCAATCATATAACATATAGGGTATGTTGTGAGCAGCACAAAAATCTATTGTTGCCATGCCAGCTTCGGTTGAAATAACTGTTGAACGCATTATTTTACCCGGCTTTATCCATTTTGTATCGGCTATTTCGCAAGGAGGATTCAGATTTTGTATAATGTCGTTATTTTGCAATAATTCTCCCGGATTCTCTGCTACCATCACCACTTTCCAAGGGGTAGCATAGTAGGTTACAATGTCTACAGGACTATACATTACCGATTTTAATGTGTTTTCTTTTTCTTCCGAAGCGATAAATTTGGTTAGGCACCAATCATCGACATCGGCATCGGTAATGGCTGCCCATAATCCATTGGGTAGTTCAAGTGTCAAAGCGCGTTCAACCGGTCTTTTTATGTCATCAATAGAAACGTGTTCAATAAAAGATTGCGCCCATTGTTCTGTCCATGCCATGGTACCTTTAGGAAAAGTGTATTCGGTCAGGTCATCCACAACCTTATGAAAAATTGCTTTGGGATGTTCGGGGAAATAGTAACGAAAAGCAATACCTTCGTTATATGCCCGTACTTCTATATTCAAGCGATAATCTGAAACGTCTTTTCTGGACAGATAAAGTGTTGCAGAATTATAGTAGTCACGTATCACACTTCGTTCGCCATACAACGGATGCCAGGTCTCATCTATTTGTGGATGGTAAGCTACACTATCTATTTCCATATTATCCATCCATGAATTTGACTGCTTTAAGTCTCTAAAACCTAAAGCCATTTCCCACACCCAATTATCCATTTCTAAGCCTATTGATGATTCTTTTATCACCTCTTTGCCTTGGTATGTGATAGTGTAAAGCAGTTTCTTTACACTATCAGAATTCTTCGATTGATAAAAAAATGCTTTATGGCTTCCATTGGGAGAAGTAAGATTCAAAGTGATTGATTGAGAATATATTAAAGTGTTGATAAAGAAAAGATTTGCTACAATCAACCAATATTTCCTCATATTATTCTGCATATAGCTATATAGATTTCTTTATTTCACAAATGTAACATCTTCTACATGTTCTCCAACAAATATACGTGCCATATCGCCCGTCTTATACCAAGTTGGTTTGCCTGCCATATCGTCTGAAATTACCTCTCCGTTTATCTGAAGGTTTTCAAAGCGTATGTTTTTCACTTTACGTTCTTCATTATAGCCCGCTATAATGGAAAGTTCGGCATTTTTTCCATTATAAACCACATCTTTAAATAATATATTCTCAACTCCTCTTCCCGGTGCCAAACAGTATTTCTTATTATAGAAGATACGTATATTGAATAATTGGCCTTGCCGGAAGTCTTCGATACGAATATTTTCGAAACGGACGTTTCGCACTAAATTGTTGTCGCCCACATTGATAGCAAAGCATCCTTGATAGTCCACTTGTTTTTCTTTATGGTCAAGAATATCTATATTTACATAATTCAAATTTTCCATCACTTCATTCTTCTCGACATCGCCATGCAAACCAATCATGATAGGATGTGCTACATCGGCCCATAGCACAGCATTCTGCATGGTTATATTACAACATCCACCGGCAAACCCTTTACGAGTGGCATATACGGTTGTACAATCATCGGAAGTGCGGCAGAATACTCCGTCGAATAAGACGTTATTGCTGGCAAACACATTCAACCCATCTCCCCATCCATAGGAACTGATGACTTTGACATTGGTTATTTTTACACTATCCGAACCACCTGTGGGACATTGAGTAGTGATAATACCATCCACCTTCACTCGCTTGGAATTCATGATATAGATTCCTTCTCCACGTCCTTCAGGATGTACTATACCCCGTCCGAAAATATTCACATCTTCGGCATCCTTTACCAACAAACGGCCATATACTCTGGCACCACCGGCCACATAAACCGTTTTTCCGGAAGGAATCAACAAGGTATCACCTGGCAAACGATGTACACCGGGAGCAAAATAGATTAAATCTTTCTGCTTTTTGATTTTCTTCGGCTTATTTTCATCTAATGGATTGGCAAACAGGTGTAGATTGTGAAAGATATCACCATTTACCTCGACTGACAAATTGCATGGTTTATTCAAGCTAAATGTCATGGTTTGTCCAGATATTTTCGGTTCAATGCCATAAGAAAGTGGACGTACTCGTCCTTGTTCAATCAGTCCATTATTAGAGGTTACCGACACTTCTACTTCGCCGGCAAAATCAAAGTAGGCTAAAGATGCTTTTTCTACATGATGTTTTGCTTCACGCACTTCATCGACTTTCACCATATATGTGGACAGCGTTTGCCACTCGCCACCAGGTTGACGCACTTTGACGGTAAAGTCGTTTTTCATTTCCACACCTTCGGGAGCCGGATAGACTTCCAAACTATTCTGAGCCGAGATGTTCAATGTACAAAAGACACATAGGATAAATAATAAAAACTGTTTCATGATATTATAGTGTTATAAAATTATTCTTTTACAATTACACGAGATGTAGTACCGGGTAGCAATTGATATTCTTGTCCTTGAATTTTTAGCAAACATGGAGCAGAGGTTGTGTAATACCAATCTCCGTTCTTTTTTTGTAACATGACATCCGATACTTCTAAAGCCGATATTTCCAAATCGGGTATCTGTAGTCGGGTACCTCCGCCCATGAAGACCTGTTCTGTACCTTGTGAAGTTTGTACCCATACGCCATAAGTGGCCGACAGTGTCATGTCGGCACATTGCACCCGATGAGCCGGATTGTCTGACGAGATTATATAGTCTCGACGATTGTTTATATGCTCTACTTTAATAGCCACATGACTTCCGTCGGCATCGGCTTCGACTTCCGGGAAAGAGACCTTATGGATAGTAGCGGGTTCTTGCAAAGAAGAGGGTTCATAAATGGCTACAAAAGGTCGTTTCCACGCTTCGCCTTGCTGACGAGCCACAAAGGTTAGTGTCGGCTCTTCTTTCATATTATAAGGCATCCCTTGCAAACGGCTCAAGCCTTCTGTTGGTGGACTTAGAGCAGCAAAGACTTTGCGTTGAGGTTCGCCTTTCATCCACATTGTCATGCTTATATCGTCTTTATCGGGCATGGGAATGGTAAAGGTAGCTTTCACATCGCGGTCAGTCAAAGCACTTTTCTTGTTGTAGATGTAGGAATAAGCATACAGGTGGGCACCGGCAAAAGATAGCTCTTCGGTGGGTTGCAAATTCAAATCGGTATTATCGGTAGCAGTCAAAGTCATTTGCCGCCCCATGTTATGATAAAAGTAGTCGTGCATTTTGTCGTTGCCTTCTACTTTGCGGCTACGGAATATATCTACGTAGTAACCCGTAGTGGCACTTGTAGTAACAATGCTCATCAGACGGGTTTGATCGGCTTGTGATTCGGGCTCACGAAAATAGAGGTTACTATAACTGATTGTGGGATATGCTACATCGGCTTCTGAAGCAGGATAAAGATTCAGCAGTTTGAAAGAATGATTGCTCTTCATTACCGGATAGGACGAGATACCATCTACACAAACAGTGTTATGTGAAGGGAATTGGCTATAGTATTCCAGATAGTCTTGACCAGAATAGGAGTAGAAGCCTATTCCGGCATCGGGTGCCAACCGGTATCCTTTACCATATAGTTCCATACTGATGCCGTTGGCATGCATATGATTTCCTTCGCTGGCATTGAGAGCTATCATCAAGCTATGACGCGGGTGCATTCCGTTTCGTTGTACCAGCCAAGAAGCATTAGGTGCATAGAAAGTGGGTGTCACAAAATCATTTATATCAGCGGCCGGAATAGCGGGGTTTATCTGTAGCGGTTTTTCACTAAAGAATGAAGTAACGGCCACCGGCATCTCTTTTAGCTGAGTAGGATGATTCTTTTCGGGTTGAAGCAACTTCAGCAGGGAGGTAAAGAGTGCTTCTTCCTCAGGTTTATTGTATTGTTGTGCATTGGCTATCAAACGCCTATAAATGGCCGGATTCAACGTACCTGGATGTGTATCGCCAAAGCCGATGTACATGCGGTCGGGGAAGAGGTACTGAAAATTGTTCTTCGCCGCACGGGCTATAACCGGAATGTCTTGAAGCAGGTCTTTTCCGAAGTTGCGATGGAAAATAGTAACCAAGTCGGTATAATCGTTCAGTACCACTTGGCTATAACCGGGACACTCGGCCCAAATACCGGTACGGGCATCGTATCCATAGTCGGCAAGTTGCTTCAAAGACCATTGACGGATTGTAGATTGATTTAACACATAATCTATATAATATTGTCGCCCCCTGCCATCCTCATAAGTAGCATTATTTTCTAATATCAACCCGATATTCATAACAAAACGGGCTTGCATAAGGTTCCAATTATTATGAGGCACTCCGTTGGCTATAATATTATCGGCCCATTTCTTAAATGCAGCGGCATAAAGAGGCATCTTTTCAGGCAGATGCTTCAGCAAATAAGGATATAAGAAGTCGTAAAGTGGCACCAATGCATTGAGAATGTCTTCATGAATCACTTCGAAACTGCTCATTCCAACCAGCGTCTGCTGATGCCCATGATTCAAATCTTGGGGTACGTTTCGGTAATAAATGCCTGTCATATAGGTATCAAATACCGACAAGGCAGACTTAGCATACTTCTCCTCTCCGGTTATCCACCACAAGAAAGCGGCATCACGGGCAATTCCTGCAATTTCGTTATTGATGCTTTGTATTATATTCCCCGTCTTACTGATAGAGGCCCACTCATAGGGTTGTCCCTCTAATGCCTTATTGCGTAGCCACAAGCCTCGTGCATCTTCTTGCCAAGGAGTGATTTCTTCCAAACGAGGACGTTGATAATTGGTGACATGACTACGTGCTCCCGAAAGCATCACCGTGGGTGCCGGAGCTTTTTCTCCTCCAGCATGGTCGTAGTATTCACCTTTTATATACACTTCGGTTGCATGAGTATTCCAAAACATCTGCAAACGCGAAGAGAGCCAATCACCTCCCTTATTCACATAATTATCCGTTCGTTGTTGTAATTTATAAAACACCTCAGATGCCCAAGATTCTTCTGCCACCATACGCTTCACTTCATCTCGTCCTTTAGAAGTTGTCAAAAAACGAGGATGCCCTTCGGGAAGTTTATCCAACCAATCAACTGCTTGTGCCGATGTAGTGCCAATTAAGGCCACTAACACAACTATCAATATCGCTATTTTTCTCATAATTTTTCCTTCCTATGTCATGTAGCAACGAAACAAGGGAAACCACATTAAATGACAATAAACATTTGTTACGCAAAATTACAAAAAAACAACAAAATGTACTATTTATTACAAAAAAATAGAACATAAAGCAGCACTGTAATGCCACAACTTTGGCAGTGTAGTGCCATAGCTTTGGCAGAGTAGTGCCAAGCCTATGGCAGTGTAGTGCCAAGCCTTAAAAAAAACTTGGCACGAATGGCGTATGTCTGGCGGGGGTATCTACCTTTAAAAAAGCGATAAAGAAAAAAAGAAGAAGTAGCTATATAAGCACTTCTTCCTTAAAATAAAAAGAACAAAAAACGTGGAGCTGGAGGGAATCGAACCCTCGTCCAAACGAGGAAATCATAAGCTTTCTACATGCTTATCTTTGCCTAAATTTTCGTGCGGCGGCAGAACCAAAGCCATCAACCGTCGCCTTATCCTCTAAAAACTTCATCTACACCGCAAGGCCGATGCCGACTATCTCCGATTTAGCTGCACCACTTTGCCAAAATGCTTCGAAGCCAGAGCTTTTGAGTGATGTCCCGTTTCAGCACCTTGTGCCGAAATTAAGCTTCAATCTACTATACTTCGATTAAGCAGCGAGAGCGTAACGAGTTTCGCCAGATAAAATTTTGAAGACTGAGATTATAGTGCCAATCAACGACGCACTGCATGCTTACTTACCATTTCTACCCGCTGTCAAATCCAGTCAACCCCATGACACATTTAACAAGCTAAAAGCATTTTTGTTTTTTATTTCGGACGCAAAGATAGGTTTTTTTTTTGTCATACCAAAGAAGTTCACTAACTTTGCTTTTTAAACAAACAAAACCACCGATATGAAAAAAAGACATTGGATAATTGCAGCAGCATTACTATTGGGCACAACCAGCCAAGCACAAACCGAAGTAACAGCCGGAGTAATGCGAGGAAAAGACTATGGCGTAACCTATCTGCTACCCAAGACTGAAATAGAACTGATAGTTTACACTACCAAACATACCTACGAACCGGGTGAATTACATCAATATGCCGAGCAATATCTGCGACAACGTAATCCAAACACCCGTCCCAATACTCATTGGACCATAGATAGGATAGAAACCAAACTGATAGGAACCCCCGATAAAGAAAAGGTGTATTTCGTCAAACTGAAAGACAAAACTGTTGCACCACTCATGGAATTGACAGAAGATGGCATTGTACGTTCCATCAACCTGCCCATCACTACTTCCAAAAGTATCGCTCCAACCAAAGAAAAAATGACAAACACTGGTGAAATCGGAGCTGAAGCATACTTGACTGAAGAAATACTAATGTCAAACTCCACCGCCAAAATGGCCGAATTGGTAGCCAAGGAAATTTATGGAATACGCGAAAGCCGCAATGCACTGCTACGCGGAGAAACCGAAAATATGCCAAAAGACGGAGAACAATTGAAAATAATGCTCGACAATCTAACCAGACAAGAGCAAGCCTTAAGCGAATTGTTTACCGGAGCAACCCAAAGCGAAAGCCAGATACACACCATACGCATCGAGCCTAAAGAGATGAAAGACGAAGTAGTATTTCGCTTTTCAAAAAAAATGGGAATATTAGACAAAGACGACTTGGCTGGAGTACCCACCTACATCAGTATTACTGATATGAAGATTCCCACAGTTACTCCGTTAGAAGGAAGTGAAACAACAACAAAAAAGAAAGAATTGGATGGAATTGCCTACAACGTACCTGGCAGAGCACACATCATATTAACCAAAGACAACAAAGTGATATTTGAAGACGAAAGACCTGTATCCCAATTCGGTACAACAGAATATCTGGCAAATGTTCTTTTCAACAAAAACAGTACTATACAAGTATTATTCGACACCACAACCGGTGGCCTTATCAAGGTAGAAAGGAACGAAGAAAAATAAACTTCAACAGTAGCAAGTAGAAAAGTAATTAGGCGGAATAGCACAAGTTATTGCTATTCCGCCTAATTACATTCAAACAGATATTATTATCACTTCTTTATATTTGCTTCTTCCAAGCCATAACCATATTTCTTGTCAGCCGACTTCAACATGATTGCCACAATCAAAGACAAAACGGCAATACCAGTAAATATACACATGGGTAATGTATAATCATACACCACTACATCACCAACCTCACTCTTACAATAAGAATCAAGCACATATCCAATCAAGGTAGGAATACCCCACAAACCGATATTTTGAATGAAAAAAATCAGTGCATAAGCTGTACCCAACTGACTAACAGGGAATATCTTGGCAACTGCCGGCCACATAGCTGAAGGAACTAAAGAAAAGGCAATCCCTAATATAATCATCAATACGATTGCCACTAACCAATAATGAATGGCCGGAATTGCATAAACAAAATGTACACCTATCAACATAGCGGCTCCCAACATCATAATAGAAGCCGACTTACCCTTCTTATCAATAAATCCACCAAAAATAGGAGTCAAAATCAATGCACCCAATGCGGGAAGTCCAGCAAAAAAGCCAGCTACATTTTCATCGATACCATATTTACTAATCATCAATTCGGAAGCGAACTTTTGGAAAGGGAATACACAAGAGTAAAATAGTACGCAAAGCAAAGCAATCAACCAAAAACCTGGATTCGTCAAAATATTCTTCACATCTTTAAAAGAGAATTTCTCTTCTTCATCTTCAGTACCTGTAGCAACTGCTTCATCAGCCAACTGCTTATCCAATTTTTTATCCATCACAGAAAAAGCGAAGAAAGCTATCAAACCACCAACAAGCAACACTAAACCCAATACAACAGGAGTAGAAAGACTGAAAGCACGAGCCAAAGGAATAGCTGCAGCATAACCTGCTTGTGAACCGATACGTGCCAATGCCACTTGAACACCCATAGCCGTTGCCAATTCCTTACCCTTAAACCACTTAGCAATAATTTTAGTAACAGTGATTCCTGCCACTTCAGCTCCGACTCCAAAAACTGAATAACCAGCCGATGCAACAAAAACTCCAGACTTCATACCAAACAACAAAGTCATATCACCCGCCAAAGCAGTCATAGCGTAATACTCCAATGCCGTACCGACAACCATGAGAATAGTTGCCAATTTACCGGTAAAACGAATGCCAAAACGGTCGAGAATCAAACCGCCCCATATCAGCATTAATAAAAATACATTCAAGAAACTATATGCACCGGTAAAAAAGCCAAATTCGCTACTCGACCAAGCTAATTCACTCTCCAACATGGTTTTCAATGGTGCAACCACATCGTTTACATAATAAGCGGCCATCATGGTAAAGGCCACAATTCCCAACGCTCCCCAACGGATAGCCTTGGAGTCATTCAATTTCATTTGTTCTGCCATATAATCAACTCATTTAATTCATTAAAAAAATATAGGCACGAATCCACGAAGCTACTCGTGTAATCCGTGCCTATAGTATCTTGCTACTTCCACTTAATTTGCCACAGAATCAGTAGTTTCAGCTTGAGGAGCAGCTGTGCCTACAGGCATTGTGTAGGGATTTGTAGCCTCTTCTTGTTGAGCTTGCTCAAGAATCACATTACCAGCGGCAGACGTAGTTGAGGGCAATGAATAAGCAGAAAGTATGCTTATTACTACCATAGCAGCAGCCAATGTCCATGTAGCCTTTTCCAAAAAATCAGTAGTCTTACGAACACCCATAATTTGATTTGATGAGGCAAAAGCAGATGACAAACCGCCACCTTTTGAATTTTGAATCAACACAATAAAACACATCAGTGCCGATACAATCAGCATCAAAATTACTAAGAATAAATAAAGCATTTTTACTATTTTAATTTAGCGTTAATAATCAATTTCTCTAAAAATCTAATTTGGTCTGCAAAGTAAGCATTTTTTTTTGGATAATTCAAACTTAATCTCTTGATAATTTCAAGTGCTTTCTCATATCTTTGTTGTTTTACATAGATTTTCGCCAATGTTTCGGTAAAAAACTCCTCTTTCACCTCTTCATCGATAGTATTTTGCTGCACTTCCATCGAATTTTCAGCTTCATAATGAGATTCAGCCTTTGGTAATGCCAAGTTCAAATCATCAGATGCTGCTTGTTGAATAAATTCATCAATCAAATTATGACCTCGCAATAAGTAAGATGAATTATCTTTCTCCTCAGATTCCTTATCTTGCTCTTCTCCTTCCAAAAGATAAGTCGTATAATCCAACGTATAATCCAGTTCTGAAGACACTTGCCTCTGCTCCTCTGGCACAGTCGCTAAAAAAGCATCTATCAAACTCAATGTTCTATCCACTTCAGGCTCCTCTTCTATACTAAAAGGAGTTGGTGAGGATGCAACCTTATCCAATGCATAGTTATTTTCTTCTATCAAATAGAATAAAATGCGCCTATCTGCAATATAGGGAAGAGATTTTCTTAATTCAACACCATATTCAGCATCATGCAATAAATAGAGATTTTTAAGATAAAGCAAATGTAAAGTCTGAAAATAAGGATAGCGAGCTACCCAATTACGCAACTCATACAAAGTATCCTTATTTAAAAGTTCAGGATGCGAAATCCATTGCTGCAAAGACATAGCGACCATAAATTTACCAATTTGCTACCGTAGCATTAAATATTTGTTCCGTAATATCCTTAACCATTTCACCAATCAATTGGTCTTGAACATCAGTTAACAACTGAGTAGAATCGTACAAACGGAAAGCTGAAAACTGCTGTTCAAAATCCTCCTCATGATTGGTATTATTAACGTAACGCACATTGATTGTTACGGTCAACTTCACTTTTGATGAGTAGCCATCTGCCGCTACCGATTCGTTATATTGATTATAGCCCGTAATTTCACCAGACAGTTCCAAATCGCCTCCACTATTAACCAATTGCAAACGAGTTTGCTGGATAAACATATCTTGTAGTTTCTGGTTAAACTCAACACCCAAAGGAGCATAGACATAAACAGACTGATTAGGAAATTCAGCAATAGATATGGTTTTTACCTTTGTATAATCAATAGAACTTATAGGAGCCAATCCCATACTGATACGGCATGAATAAAGCTGTATCATCAGTAAAAAGAAAATTACTCCTGCTATTATTTTTTTAATCCAAGCCATATTCTTTTATTTTTCTATACAACGTGCGTTCTGATATTTTCAATTCGGCAGCAGCTAATTTCCTCCGTCCTTTATATTTTTCAAGCACTTTGGATATAGCCTCTCTCTCCATATCTTCCAACGAGAAAGATTCCTCTACATATTCTTCTGTATCTTGGATATCATCGTCAACAGAAGTTGCCGATGCAATTGACGATGAATGAATAACAGCAGGCGCTTGAGATAGAACGGGCATTTCATCTGCATAATAAGAAGATGAGGAAACGTGTTGTTCAATATTCACACCTCGCTCCGACATTATATCGCGTACTAATTTCTTCAATTCCGTAACATCCTTACGCATATCAAACAACACTTGATAAAGAATCTCACGCTCGTTTTCAAAGCTCTTAAAATCTTTTGCCCCAAACAAGGCGGGTAAACGATTCATATCTTGCTGAGCCGGCAAATAGTTATTTAAAATAAAGGCATTAATTTCCCTATGAGTTTCAATAATAGAAATTTGCTCAGTAATATTCTTTAGTTGCCTCACATTACCCGGCCAGCTATATACCAACAATATCTGTTTAGCATCTTCTGTCAATTGAATGGCTGGCATATGATACTTTTCCGCAAAATCTGATGCAAATTTTCGAAATAGCAACAAAATGTCCTCACCTCTCTCACGCAACGGTGGTATTTGTATTGGTACTGTGTTCAAACGATAATACAAATCTTCGCGGAAACGTCCTTCCGCAATAGCTTTTGTCAAATTAACATTAGTAGCAGCCACAATACGTACATCCGTCTTCTCTACTTTAGAAGAACCGACTTTAATGAATTCACCAGTTTCCAATACACGCAACAATCGAGCTTGCGTTGACATTGGCAGTTCACCTACTTCATCTAAAAATATAGTACCTCCATTGGCTTCACCAAAATATCCTTTACGCTCACCTATTGCGCCAGTAAAAGCCCCTTTCTCATGCCCAAATAACTCAGAGTCTATTGTACCTTCAGGAATTGCCCCACAATTGACCGCAATATATTGTCCATGTTTACGGCGACTAAACTGATGAATTATCTGCGGAAAACTCTCTTTACCCACTCCACTTTCACCTGTTATCAGAACAGACAAATCGGTTGGAGCTACTTGCATTGCTATGTCTATAGCGCGTATTAATGCTGGATGGTTGCCTATAATTCCAAAACGAAGTTTAATTTGTTGTATTTCCGCTTTTACCATTTTATAATTCTTCCCTCGGAATATCTAATTTTAATTTATCACTATCATCACGTTTATCGTAATATAGCCTTCTAAGAGGATTACGACGTGCTTGTTTATCTCGCTGACGATTCCGATACACATCAATCGCCACATATATAGCTTGTCGAAATGAATCTTCTGATGCAACTCCCTTACCAGCAATATCATAAGCTGTACCATGAGCTGGCGATGTTCTAATTACAGGAAGTCCGGCTGTAAAATTCACTCCTTCATCCATAGCCAAAGCCTTAAAAGGAGCCAATCCTTGATCATGATACATAGCTAAAATGCCATCAAAATGAGTATAATTATCAGACCCCATAAAACCATCAGCCGAATAAGGACCATAACAAATAATTCCTTTAGCTTTCATCGCTTCGATTGCTGGTTGAATAATTTCTTGTTCTTCAGTACCCAACAGGCCGTTATCTCCGGCATGAGGATTCAGCGATAAGACAGCTATACGAGGAGCACTAATTAAAAAATCCAATTTCAACGATTGATGGAAGAGCTGTAGTTTTTCCTCTATCAGTTCCTTAGTCAACAAAGAAGCTATTTGGCTTACTGGAACATGCCCCGTAACTAATGCTACTCGAAAATCATTTTTCATCAATATCATCAAAGCTTTGGAACCTTCTCCTAATTGCTGCTCAATATACTCTGTGTGACCAGAAAATGCAAAGTCTTTCGATTGAATAGTGTGTTTATTAATAGGAGCTGTCACAATTGCATCAATCAATCCAATTCTATATTCCTCAACAGCCTTTTCCAAAGCAGCTAAAGCAGCTTTACCGGCTTCAGAATCGGGCTTTGAAAATTCCACTTTAACTTCCTCTTCTGTACAATTCACAATATTTAAACGGGCTTCTTGTGCTTCTGAAGCTGAATTAACAATACTAAAATTCGTTGATAGATTTAATGCCTTACGATGATAGGCAGCAACTTTCGGAGAACCATATATAATAGGAGTGCACAATTCTAACATTGCAGGTTCTGCAAAAGTCTTTAATATAACTTCATAACCCACTCCATTAACATCCCCTTGAGTTATACCAATCCTTATTTTATTTTCTTCCATCTGTTTGTTAATTTGTTGTAGAAACTTTATCTTCTTCTGTAACTATAGTATTTTTCTCTCCCGGCAAACGCAAAGAATAAAGCGATGCTTCCATCTGACGAACCAAATTACGCTTCATCTTATCCGGAGAATAAACAAATATCTCGGCCACTACTACACGATGATTCATTGTATCAACACGGGCATGAGATACATAAGGACCACCCATCATATCACCTTTTACACGCCATAAACCACGAGCCTCCAATGCGT
>SUYA01000022.1 GCA_015060695.1 Mediterranea massiliensis | reverse complement strand
CGCGAGTCACGTCGTACATCTTCAAGTAAGCCTGAACGTGGCAAGCTACGAAGTTAGGAGTATTTACCAAATAAGTAGAGCGGATTTCAGAGTCACCGAAACGGAGGTGAGAGCAAGTGAAACCACCTGACTTCTTAGAGTCGTAAGAGAAGTAAGCCTGGCAGTGCTTGTCAGTGTTGTCACCGATAATCTTTACAGAGTTCTTGTTAGCACCTACAGTACCGTCAGCACCGAGGCCATAGAACTTAGCTTGATACATGCCTTCGCCACCCATAGCGATTTCTTCTTTTTGAGGAAGAGAAGTGAAGGTCACGTCATCTACGATACCGATAGTGAATTGGTTCTTAGGTTCGTTCATAGCCAAGTTTTCGTAAACGGCCAAGATTTGAGCAGGAGTAGTATCGTTTGAACCCAAACCATAGCGGCCACCTACGATAACCGGAGCATCGGCCTTGCCATAGAAGCAGTCCTTAACATCCAAGTACAAAGGTTCACCGTTAGCACCCGGTTCTTTGGTTCTGTCGAGTACAGCAATGCGCTTAGCAGTCTTAGGAACAGCTGCAAGGAAGTGCTTAGCCGAGAACGGACGATACAAGTGAACAGCTACCAAACCAACCTTTTCGCCTTGAGCAGTGAGGTGGTCGATAACTTCGCGGATAGCTTCTGTTACAGAACCCATAGCGATGATAACGCGGTCGGCATCTTCTGCACCATAGTAATCGAACAAACCATACTTGCGTCCGGTGATTTCCGAAATCTTCTCCATGTATTCCTCTACGATAGCGGGCACTGATTCGTAGTAAGGATTGCACGATTCGCGGTGAGCGAAGAAGGTATCAGGATTTTCGGCCATACCGCGAGCTACCGGTTTTTCGGGAGTCAAAGCACGGTTGCGGAATTCTGACAAAGCTTGTTGGTCAATAAGCGGAGCAAGATCCTCGTTTTCTAACATCTCAATCTTTTGGATTTCGTGTGATGTACGGAAGCCATCGAAAAAGTTCAAGAAAGGAACACGGCTCTTGATGGTAGCCAAGTGAGCTACACCGGCCAAGTCCATAACTTCTTGTACAGAACCTTCGGCCAACATGGCGAAGCCGGTTTGACGACAAGACATTACGTCTTGGTGGTCACCGAAGATACACAAAGCGTGTGAAGCCAATGTACGAGCCGACACATGGAAAACGCAAGGCAAGAATTCACCTGCAATTTTGTACATGTTAGGAATCATTAGCAACAAGCCTTGTGAAGCGGTATAAGTAGAAGTTAATGCACCGGCTTGTAGTGAGCCATGAACAGCACCTGCTGCACCGCCTTCCGATTGCATTTCTTGTACCATAACTGTTTCGCCGAAGATGTTCTTGCGGCCTTGAGCAGCCCATTCGTCCACATATTCAGCCATGGTGGACGACGGAGTGATGGGGTAGATAGCAGCTACCTCTGAGAACATATACGAGATATGTGCTGCAGCTTGGTTACCATCACAGGTAATGAATTTCTTTTCTTTAGCCATAAAAAAACTATTTAATAAAAAAATAAAATTTGTTTTTCTTTTGTTTTAATATAGGAATCCGAATAACCATATCGGTATTTCTTTTCCTTTTCCTATTTCTGTTTGGTGTACGGCATAAGTCACATCGGGGCACTCTTTAATTTTGCTTCCTTTTTGGCAAATCTTGAAAGGGCGATTACCATCTATCAAGAAGGTGTAGTTCCTGTCAAGTTTGTGTGCCTGATTGACTTTATGGTCTTTCCACATTGTATTTACAAAAAAAGTTTCCAAGATGTCCTGTTCATCAATTTTTATGGGATAGATAGGAAACATCAAGTTGGAGTTGTGCATCATAATCTTGGCCGGTTTCTTAGGAAATTCTTCTCCTTCGAGGTACACCATATTAATAAGGCGTGCATCGGCCAGGTATTTAATGTAATTCATAATAGTGGCTCGTGAGGTCTCAATTTCGATAGCCAATTGGCTGACGTTGGGAGCCTTCGGGCCATTTACAGCAAGCAAATAGAGTAGTTTCTTTATCTTCGATAGATATTTTAGTTCTATCTGCTTGATAAGTAGAATGTCCACTTCCACCATCATGTTCATGGTTTTCAGTAAATTCTCTGAAAAATTGCGCTTTTCCAAAAAGAATGGGTAAAATCCATGATGCAGGTAGTCTTGAAAATAGTTGAGTGGATGTGTCTTCGACAATATGTTTTTGGCAATCTGCTCATGATTTTCAATGATTTCATTCAAGGTATATGCTTGGAAGTGAGTGCCGGCTTGTAAGTTCAAGAATTCGCGGAATGAGAATCCTCGTAGGTTGTAGCTTTTTACAATGTCTCTCAATTCTAAATTCTCTTCTTTCAGTCGCATTACGCTCGAACCGGTAAAGACAATTTTCAAGTTGGGAAAGCGGTCGTAGCAAGTGCGTAGTTCTTGACTCCAGCCTGGATGTTTGAATACTTGGTCTATCAACAACACTTTTCCTCCTCGTCGTTGGAATTCATAGGCAAAATCCACAATGCTATGGTTGGAAAAGTAGAAATTGTTCATGTTAATGAAGAGACAGGAACGATCTGTACCGAATTTCTCTTTTGCATATTGCAACAAGAAAGTAGTTTTACCAACGCCACGAGTACCTTTTATACCAATAAGGCGATGCTCCCAGTCTATTTCGTCCATTAGGTCGCGGCGAACCGGGGCATTGGTATGCTCTATCAGGTAAGCGTGTGTCCGATAAAATGCTTCCATGCTTTTTCAATTTGGGGACAAAGATAAGACATTTCTTCATATTTGCAAAGTAGAGTTAGCAAATTATTGACTATATTTGCAAACTGAAGATAGCAAAACGGATGAAATTATATTTGTTTAACCCTGACACCGATATGGCCTTAGCGGTCAATCAAGCCAATTATATGGCGCCTAAAAATGTGCGTGAAATGATGAATGACTTGGCAATGCTCCCCCTTTGGTATGCCGAGCCAGGAAGTGTAGTATTGGCATCGTCGGCTTACAATGATCGTTTTTTGCAACAGATGAATGAATGTTTTGGGCTCGATGTTCGTTTGATTACCCTGCCAGAGTTATCTGAACTTATTGATGTAGAGCTTGTACCTTGGGGATGGAATCTGTCTCTTCGTAAGCATCTTTTACAGGCCGGTCTTCACGAACACTTCTTACCCTCTTTGTCGCGCCTCGATGCCTGGCGTCACTTCTCTTCGCGTCAGCAAACCAAACACTTCCTTACCCTTTTCTCAGGAAAGAAATATCTCTTGGGCGAAGTGGAAATATTTACCACGGTAGAAGCTTGTCGTCGAGCAATAGAACAATGGGGGAGTGCTCTTTTCAAAACTCCTTGGTCAAGCAGTGGTAAGGGGCTTAATTGGTGTCGTCAAGGTTTTTCCCCACAAATAGAGAAGTGGTGTGCCCGCACTTTGAGGGAGCAAGGATTGGTGGTGGCAGCTCCTATATATAATAAGGTGAAAGACTTTGCTATGGAGTTCTATTTGGATGGTAGTGGAGGGGTGCGTTTTGTGGGCTATTCCCTTTTTATGACCGATGAGAGTGGAGCCTATAAGGGCAATATTCTGCTTTCCGACGCTGACATAGAAAGTTTACTTTCCTCCTATATTCCTTTGTCGTTGTTGTGGGAAGTTCGTGAAAATTATGAAGCTGAGTTTCAACCTTATGCTTTGGCCTATCAAGGATTTTTGGGGGTTGATATGATGATTTGTTGTCAAGCCGATAATTACTCTCTTCATCCCTGTATAGAAATCAATCTCAGAATGAATATGGGAGTATTGGCTAATCAATTCAGTCGCCGTTTTATAGAAAAAGGAAGTGAAGGTGTTTTGGAAATTAAGCATTATGCTTCACCTAAAGAATTGCAACATGTAGTGCGACAATTGAGCGAAGAAAACCCGTTGCGATTAAGTGGTTGCCGCATCCAATCTGGTTTTATGCCTCTTACTCCCATTACTCCGTATTGTCGCAATGTAGCCTATGTTTTGGTTACTGCTCCGGCAAAAGACTGAACTACTTGGCAAATCTCTTCGGTAGAGTCGCTTAATGTCAATAGTAAGTTCTTGTACTTACCCTGCTTCAACAGATGTTGTAATAACGGATAGACGGGCATCTCTTCTGTCCAATATTGGCAACCCATAAATATCATGGGACTAGCATATCCGAAACTTAAGTAGTGGTTTTGTACGGCATCTTGAAACACCTCTTGCATAGTGCCGGCACTGCCCGGAGAATAAACAATGCCTCCCATGGCAATGGTCAAGATTCCGTCTTCTCGCAGAGCATTTTCAAAATATTTGGCAATGTGGGTAGCTAGTGGTGTGGCCGGTTCGTGGCCGTATAGCCATGTCGGTACCCCTAGACTACGGTATTTCTCTTGCGGATACTTTATTCTAACTTGGAAGGCCGAATCAAGCCATCTGTAATCTTTGAATGAGGGGTAGGGTAGCAACATCTTTAGTGCATCGTCTAATTCTTCTTCGTTTCTGCCGGCCATCCAGGCTCCCAAGTGGGTAGCTTCCATGGCTCCCGGCCCGCCTCCACTAATCATTAGAAATCCTTTTTCAGTAAGTTCTTTACTTAACTGTACTACTTTACGATAGTTCTTGTCGGTGCGTAGTAGGCCATGTCCTCCCATTATACCCACTACTTGTCTTTCCTCGTATTGTGCTAAGAAATCGTTCATGGCATCTGTCATGGCGTGGTCATGTAGGCTTCGGGCTAATGTTTCTCGTACATCGTTGCATCTTTTCCCCGTTTTTAGGTAATGTTGATACACCTTAGAATCGTAACTTTCGACATAGCTGTCCGGATGGCCTATTCTATATCCTTTATATAAAGTATCAGCACTATATAATTCATGTCGGTAGCGACTCTTTAGTTCTTTTTCTTGAGCCAAACTGATAATTTCCTCTACGGCTTCTATCTCTTGGTAGGAACTCTCTTTGCCTGCGATGTTTTTCTTCATCCCTGTCCGTTTTCCCATTTGTTTCTGTCTTTCCCAAGCCGCCTTGCGTGCTTCGTATTGTTCGTATCTTTTTTCCAAATAATTGTCTGCCATAATGCTACCGTTTTCTGCAAAAATACACAGAATCCTCTATTGGCAAAAGCTTTTCTTTCATTTTTTAGTGTAGTGCAACAAGGAAATGTCTATTTTTGCACATTGTTACTATTAATGAATTAACTAACCGTTGATAAAAATGAAACAGATATTCTTCCTATTGGTTGCGACCATTCTGGTTGCTTGTAATTCGCAGAAAAGAACTGCCTCTATTAATAATGTTCGCGAAGTGAGTAGCGAGTTCGATTCTCTTTTCTCGGCTTTATTTAAGGCCGATGAACCGGGTGCTGCTGTATTGGTAGTGAAGAATGATTCGGTGGTTTATGACAAAGGATTTGGTTTGGCTCGTCTTGATAATCCTACTCCTATAACTAATCGTACCATGTTCAATATCTGTTCCGTATCCAAACAGTTTTCTTCTATGGCTCTGTTTATTTTGGCCGAACAGGGAAAACTTTCGTTGGACGATAGTGTGCAGAAATATTTTCCGCAATTTAAGGCCGATTTCTTTGGTCGTATCACTCTGCGCCACTTGATGTCGCATACCTCCGGAATACCTGATGATCGTCCTCGTACTGACGAGGCTTGGCAACACTACACAGCCCATCATGCTACCCGTTTTAATACGGTACACGATTTCAAACGCTTCGCCGCAGAAGACGAGACTACGCGCTTTATGGAGACACTTGATACTTTGGCTTTTGAACCGGGTACTGCTTATGATTATCAGAACCCCACTTATCAGTTGATGTTGATGATTGTGGAACAAGTCACCGGAGAGAATTTTGACGATTGGATGCGAAAAAATCTTTTTTTACCGGCCGGTATGGAGGAAACTCTTTATTTCGAACCCAATCGTCAGATACCTCGAATGGCTCATGGTTACATCAAGGCCGAAGGAGAGAATGCCGACGGTTACTTTCGTACCCCTGACGGCCGTTGGGAAGAGAGCGATTATGGTGAAGCAACCTTCTTTCAAACCAAGGCTGATGGCGGTATCTATACTACTCCGTTGGAGTTCGTAAAGTGGGATAAAGCCCTTTATAGCGACTTGTTGATTTCAGCTAAAATGCGGGAAGAAGCTCATACCGGTCATATAGCCACCGATATTTCTCATACCGACTATGGCTATGGGTGGTTTATTGAGCATCGCCCCGATCGTCCAAAGAAGATATATCACACCGGCGACAACGGTGGCTTCTACATTTTCGAAGGACGTTTTCCTGAGCAAGACCTCTTCTACCTGATATTTGCCAATCGTTGCGATTGGAATCGTGACGAGGTAGTAGAGGCCGTTGATAAGATTTTGGAAAAGAACGGTTGGATTTGATGAGGTGTTTTTCTTTGCGACCTCTTCCGGATAGTTTTCTAAAGGTCACTTAGTAGCTTCTGCATCTGCCTTTTTGTGTTTCATGATCATTATGACCGGATTGGATTCTTCATTCAATCCGGAAACAATTTTTTTCAACGTTTCATTCTGTATCTTACCGGATTCATAGGCTTCTACTAACCGGTGTGATTGTAAAACTTGTATGGCCGCGATGTCGCCTTGTTGTAGGTTTTCTATTAAAACGCCTTGTTGCCCATTTATAAAATCGGCATTCGATACCGATGCTTTGTGTAATCGATTTGTCTGTTTGTCATATACCAAATAGGAGATGGGAAAACCACTTCCTTTGGAAAAATCAAACTTTATTTCGGTGGTTGACATGACGCAATAGCGATTGGTAACAACCCCCATTTTCAACACTTTTTCCGGTTTAGAAGTAGATTCCTTTACCAAATAAGGAGTCAGGGCCTGATTTTTGGTATTGAAATAATAGACGGTATCGGAAGAGGGTTCGGTAAAGAAGAAATCTTCTTTGTGAGGTGCGATAGCATCCAATTTTGGAACAGCCACATTATTTCCAGCCTCAACCATCAACGATTTGACTTTTTCGTAAGGAATATAGATTCCTTTGACTATATTGCCGTCTTTTTTGGAAAAGATGAGGTGATAAGATTTATCTTCTCGGTCGGAACCGGGATTGTAAGTAGCACTATGGTCGTATGCTATCAGATGTTCGTTGTTGAAAGGATATATACTCCAATTTCGGCAATCTTCCGGTAATTTCAGGGTGCGCTTATGAACTCCTTCTAAGTCATAGACTAAGATTTTTGAGGTCATCAAATCGCCGACAAACAATTCATTGTTAACCTCATCCAATATGATTTTGGTTATCCGGCTGTATTCCTCACTTCCTTCTCCCTTGCGGTTTATTTTCCGTATGGCCCGACCGGTTTGTCGGTCAAAAAAGAAAATATCACCATCTTGATGCCAATTTCTTACTACGATATATTTTTCGCCAATGCTTTCTACCCCACCTTGTGTCAGGAAATCATCGGTTGTCTCTAACGCTATGTATTCCACGTCCAATAAGTCTTGAAGTGTAAGTTTCAATTCGGGATGGTTGCCTGTTACATCTATGGTGATTAAACCGGATGATGGTTTTTCTGATTGACAAGCGGCCAGCAAAGCCACGATTATTCCTGCTACAAATTGTTTTTTCATCTTTTGTGGTGTTTAGTATGTTTGTATGACGCAAAGATACTTCTTTTTTATATATGATCGTTGAGTTGGTATTTTTTTTTACGAATAAAAGGCTTTTGACAACCATCGTGCAGTATCCTCTTAGTTCCCGTGCGAGGAAACTGCGGTTCCTATACGAGGAAACTGCAGTTCCCATACGAGGAAACGACCGTTCCCATGCGAGGAAACTGCAGTTTCCATTCGCAGAAATCAAAGGAAACTGCAAGGTTAGTTTCTCTTTTTACTACTCTTCCTTTTTAAGTCGTTTGATAGCCAAATGGTGTCCTTCTTCGGCAGCTTGCCGATACCACTTCATAGCCAATTCTTTGTTGGGAGCAGCTATCCATCCCTCTTCATAAGCTTGCCCAATGCGGTAGTGGGCATAGGGGTCTTCCGATTGCCGATAGGCGGCCAATGCTTTGGGTAAAGAGGGTGAAATTTGTTCGCCCCCCTTGCGATACAAATCACCCAGATTGCTGGGGGCATAAAGATGGTCACCGGCTTGTATGGCGGCTTCATACCATCGTATAGCTGCCGCTTCGTCTTTCTCGATGCCGATGCCTTCTTGATGAATGGTTGCAATATCGTTTAGTACCACGGCCTCTACAGATTTTCCTCCTATGTGGTCGATAGCCAACCGTATCAACTGTTTTACGTCTTCTACAGAGTAGCTTTCATAGGTTTCGCTACCATCGGTTTGCCACGACTTCACCCTTCCAATACTGACATGTTGAGGCACTTCTACTCGAATCTCTCTGTTATAGAATTTAGCATGTGCTTTTAGAATCTCTTTCGGGGTGGCTTGTGGTAATAAATCGTTCAATAGCAAATGTTGCAGATAGCCGTAAATGCGTGGGGTTGAAGAGTGTAGAGTCACACCCATGTCGGCCAGTAGATTTTGGTTGATGTATAGCAATGGTTTTAGCGGTTGTTCAATCAAGAATAGGGGAGTAATGGAAAGTGTAGCTTTTAACAAAGCCACGGAGTCGGCAATCGTTTTTTCGCGCCAATCCTCGTTGTAAAGGCTATAAGGGGTTGCTCCTTCGGGCATACCCTCCACTTCTCCATTTAGGTGTTGAGCCAATGAATCGACAAAGTAGGGGTATAACCGCAAATCATCGTAAGCAGCCAAAGAACTGATGCTTACCCGATATTCAGATTCGTTGAAACGGTGGAGGTAGATGTGTGAGGTAGAAATGTCCGGCCGATGAAACAGACGATACAAGTTACCCTTGGCATCGTGTATCTCCTCACATACCAATCCCTCTACACCCAGCATGTTCAGAAATGCTTGAACGTCGGGTTCTTCAGAAGTAATGATTCTTGTTGCTATAGCCATGCTTCATGTTAATATATGAGGTTGTCCTATTGACAAAGCAAAGATAGGATATTTTGTTTACTTAAATATGAAAAATAACCATATTTCTTCTTTATTAATGGGTAGGGAGGTGTGATTTGAAGTTATGGTTGAGCACGAAGTTCCCAAAAGGCGATGGACGAAGCTGCTGCTACATTCAGCGAATCTACTCCATGATGCATGGGGATGCGAACTACATAGTCGGCTTCGTTGATTACCCGATTAGCCAGGCCGTCTCCTTCTGTCCCCATGATAATGGCCAATCGTTCTTCGTTTTTTAATATGGGGTTGTCAATACTAATCGAACGCTCGGTCAGTGCCATAGCTACGGTTTTGAATCCCAATTTGTTCAATACTTCTTGTGGGTATTCAATCCATGTCCAAGGAATTAAGAATACACTTCCCATGGATACTCGCACGGCTCGCCGATTCAGTGGGTCACATGATGTGGTTGTTAACAATACGGCATCTATACCCAATGCCGCAGCACTACGGAAAATGGCACCAATGTTGGTAGTATCTACCACACCGTCTATCACTACCACTCTGCGTGCTCCTTCACAGACTTCTTCTACGGTACGAGGAGAAGGCCTGCGCATAGCACATAGCACACCGCGAGTCAGTGTGTATCCGGTTAGCGAAGCTAACAAATCGCGGCTTCCGGTATAGACGGGTATGTTATTGCATTGTTGAATAATAGAAGCGGCATCTCCTGTTATATGTTTCTCTTCGCAAAGCATTGCTAACGGTTGATATCCGGCATCCAATCCCACTTGAATGACTTTAGGACTTTCGGCAATAAACAATCCTTTGTCCGATTCTAACCTATTGCGTAGTTGTGCTTCTGTTAAGGTAGTAAACCATTCTACCCCTGGATGATTGAGTGAAGTAATTTGTATGATAGGCATTATTCCGACAATGTTTTTATAATCCAATTCCACATTTTTTCCACTTGTTCAGGAAATAACCAATGCCCGGTATTGGCACCGATGCTTATCTGTTTGGGAGCCTGTATTACGTTGTAAGTGGCTTGTGTAGTAGTAGGGGCACAGGTAATGTCGTTGTATCCGAAGGCATAGAATACGGGAGCTTGCAATAATCGTGCAAAGTTAGCAGCGTCGTAGTAGCGGAAGTTTTCTATATACGGTTGGGTGCAATATTCTTTCATTTTGAAAATATGTGGCCATCCACCGGCATGATTGTGCATATATCCTTCCACATCGCATAAGGCGGGGAAATATACGGCTGAAGCTTGAATGCGCTTATCTAATGCAGACGTGGCAATGGAGAGTGCTCCTCCTTGGCTACCACCCAATGTACCTATACGTCCGTTGCACTGAGGCAATGAAAGTAGGAAATCTACTCCCTGCACACAACCTAAAAAAACGCGTTTGTAAAAGTAACGATTGCGGCTATCCAAATCCTTCAGCCAATAATTGGCCAATACTCCGTCAGATAAATCTTGATACACCTTATCCTCCATGTTTACCGGTATTCCGTGAATGCCTAACTCCAGAATGATAGCTCCTTGTGCGGCATGTGCTATGTCACCAGATTTGGGGCTGACATTGGCTCCCGGTAATCGCAAGATAGCTGGATATTTTCCTTCGGCTCGCGGCATGGTCAGAATGCCATACATACGGCTGTTACCGATATTTTGATAAGAGATGTGATAGGTCAATACTTTTTCGGTACATCGTTCGGGCATCAGTGTCATTTCGGGGTGAAGTTCTACTTTTTCTAATGCTTTCAGATTCTCTTGCCAAAAGGCTTCAAAATCATCGGGCATAGATACCGAGGGTTTCAGTAAGTGAGTGTCAAAACCAACGGTAGATAAAGCCGTATAACTCTTTCCATCGTGTATTACATTGGCTTTTACTCGCAAGAATCCCGGCTCTTTTAAAGTACCAACGTTAAGCGTAGCTTCGTTTCCTTTTAGGGAGATTGTCTCTGATAAATGAGCAGGCATCAAATCTTTGCTTACTTCGTAGTTTACGGTTATCCTTTCTAACATTAGTCCGCAATCCAATGCTATTACTTTCATCTTTACCTTTTCGCCAGTACTATATAGTGCGTTGGCATGGTCTGGTATCAAGTGTAGATTTACTTTTTTTATGCCGGGTTGAGCTGTAGCTAATAGACCGATGAAGCCTAAAAGAGTTAAGGTTGTGAAAATTCTTTTCATGTTTATAATTTTATAGATATATAACTATTTACAAAGGTAACGGTTTTCTTTGGATTGGCAGAATGTTTTCTTAATTTTGTACTTTGTTTATCTGTAGCATATGAAGAAAGTAAGAATCACGGTGAAGCGTATGGCTTGTTATAAAGACCTAATGGCGCAGTATGAAAATCCTATTGAGCATGCTTGTGACATGTGTTTAGGAAAAGTATTTATTGCTAATGGTTGGCAGAAACCCAGCGGAATGTGTGATAGTGCTTGGGATACCATGTCGCCATTTGTTATGGCATTAGCGCATGGGGGTAGTAATTTTTATGACGGTTGGATGAAGAATCCACATAGTGCCATGATTTCATGTAACGATGGTTTTCGCCCTGTTAGTTTCTTGCTTGAAACTTTAGATGAAGAGGCAGATTAAGGAAGAGGGTTGCATAAATATTGAGTAAAATAAAATCTTTTTTAGATGAGGGCAATAAATTGGGTTATGAAATAATATATTCTTGCCTGAAATCCCTCATGTAGAGCAACTTTATGTTGGACCCATTGCAGTGTTTTATGGTCGACAAACGCCAACAAAAAAAGAGGAAAAGTCAAAACTTTTTCTCTTTTTTATTCCATACTCACAGCACTATTGCTCTGCCATCTTTCGGCCGGCCTCGAAAGCCTTTTCTAAATCCTCCTCCCAGTGGGCATCACGCCAGGCGTGCTTGGCTTCTTCAGAAAACCCGCCAAGTTCATAACGGTCATATTTCGCAACCTGGCAAGTGTTGTAGGCAACGATACGCTGTGGTTTGCCCAGGGCTGTTGTGATGCAGAACTCCATCGAGCCTAACCCATTGCTATTGTTGCGTTCAGGTGTACCATTCATTGTTTCCACCACTACCACGGGCATACGCTTGGGGGCTGTCAGGCTGTAGTCATTGTATGAAAGCCATGGGAATGCCAAGCGCTCCAGAAAGGCACGCAGTTGTCCCGTCACATCACCGAAATAGATAGGCGAACCAAGCACAAGTCCATCAGCCTGGGCAATTTCCTCCAAAACGGGAGTCAGAGCATCTTTGAAACGGCAAATGTTCGATGCTTTACCTTTGAGTTTGCAAGCCATACACGACATACACCCCTTATAGTCGAGGTCATAGAGTCGAATGGTCTTAACTTCCATGTCACTTCCTGCAGATTTTGCACCATCGGCAAATCGCTGCAACAACTGTGCGGTATTCATGTTCTTTCGTGGACCGCCATCGATGATTATTATCTTTTTCATTGATTATAGAGTTTAATATTTATACTTTTACGTAAGTTCTATATGGCCATCGTGCGATTAGCATAATTTCAGATCAGTGACAATCTTAAACTAAAACAAACGTAGCCTTAGCAAAGTTCATTTGGCGGAGTTGTAATATATAAATATATACAAGGTGAAATGAACCGATGTTTGCTGTTAATCTGTCAATAGATGAAAAACCCTCATTTTTGGTTTACCTGCTCTTTGCAACGTTTGTGACAAGTCGGGATTGTTGTCCGTTTATGTACATTTTATCTGACAAAAACAAGAACTGCTCCAAGCACTGCTTTTTTATGCATTTCATTTGAGTTGTTTACCATCCGAAAAGGCATTGCCCACACGTTCGCCCAATACAAGATAACCATGACGTACCGGTTCATAGGTGATGAGCTGCATCTTTTCAATATCAGGCTTACCATCTTCAGCAAGGTAGTTCTCATCGACAAGGATGTTGACGATTTCGGCAACGATGTTGTAGCCCTCTTTTGTTTCGTCTATCTTGCGAAGAATGCGACATTCCAATGTCATGGGGAAGTTGGTAAATACAGGAGCATTAACATGCTCTGATTTGATGGCAGTCCAACCGGTCTTCTTTATTTTTGCAGAGTCATTTTTGGCACTGACAATGCCTACGAAGTCCGATGCAACCATTGTATCTTTGGTAGCAAAAGCTACGGTAAACTCCTCACAACGGGCAAGGTTCTCGGTAGTAGCGTGAGCGCCCATACTGATCATGATTTCCTTGCTGTCCCATTGACCACCCCAAGCAGCATTCATGGCATTGGGGGTACCATCGCTGTTATAAGTACCGATAATCAGTACCGGTTGTGGAAGTATCCACGGTTTCTGTCCGAAGTTTTTCATTGTTTCATCCTGTTAATTCGTTTTTACTATCGAAAAAGCCTTTTGCAACAAGGCTGAATCATTCATTGTTTCCATCATGTTTTTAAATCGACTCATAGGGATTGTGAAGGCAGATTAGCGTTTGTATTTCGCTCGGATTGTTTCGCCCTATCAGCCGGAGCTATCTGTAATATTCCACTACAAAGTTATAAGTATAAATTAAATTAGGAAAATAATCTTGGATAAAGTGTGACGTAAACAAGATAACTTTATGAAACAATAATGCTGTGAATGTTTATAATTATGTAAACCCATTGGTGAAACTAAATATGCACAGATTAATTTTGCCAACTGGTTTGAGATAATCTAATCTGCCTCGAAAAGAAATGAAGTGTTGAGATGAGTTAAGTTTTGCAAGTAAAAAAAGCATAGCTTTTATGCTGAATATCATAGGAAAATGAATCTATTTATGAACAATAATTAGTACTCAATCCTAAAAGCAAAGAGCAATTTACCCTCTATCTGATTTACCTATAGGTAGAAGAGCAACTACCTATAAGTAGTGAGCCAACTATCTATAGGTAATCGACTAACTACCTATAGGTAGTTGGATAACTTAATAAGGATGTGCTAAATATTTAATTATCAATGTGTTATGACTGCGTCTGCTATAGGCATACAAACAACTTCAGCAAAACTATTTGAATGTCAACTAAATGTAACACATCTCCGTCAAAGAGACAGTCGTTTGCTTATGGCCTTTGCTTTTCGCAGAGGGGAGCAAGTTCGTGAAAACAAATTTGTTTTTTTTCTTTAAATGCAACTATCGATGCAACACATTTACACTATTGATTGAAAGCGTTTTAGCCTTTTAATCGGTACAACTCGCATTTTCACAATGACACGGAAAATACTCGCAAATTCATCGTGCTGATAATAAGCGATTTCGATATACGTGTTGTACCGCGCTTTTCAAGCTCATTTTCAAGTTTCGGTAGAAACCAAATTGAAGTGGTTTATATTCAGCCTCTTACCGCATTTGCGTTCCAAATGATTTTTAATGCAAAGGTACGATTTTTAAGCGATATTACTCAATGTTTATCGTTGGAAATTACACAAATGTGTGATTTTAGTTTTTTCTTTTGTAGGAGTACTATAAATCATCGTGCGCGATAAGTAAACGACGGCATTGTCTGCTAT
>SUYA01000001.1:46685-450306 GCA_015060695.1 Mediterranea massiliensis | reverse complement strand
GAAATCGCTTCAAGAGAAACGCGAAATGAATAATAAAATGGAGGAGGCGTAGAACATGGGAAAGGCTAAAATGAAAAAACTGACATTCTTTGTCTATCACAAGGAATATCATGAATTCCTGCAACAGATGCAGGAATTGGGCGTGGTGCATGTTCAAACCTCCACTGAAGGTATTGTGCCAGCTGGCTCAGAATTGGCTGCCAAGATGGATGCCACCAAGCATTTGCGCGATGTTATTGCGCAATTAGAAGGCTTGTCTAAACAATCTGAATATGTAAAAATTGAAGAATCTCCAGAGGCTTTAATAGTTCGTGTTGATGAATTGAATGCGACTATCAAGCCGCTTCAGCAACAAATTCAAAAGGCGTTGGAAGATGTTGAAGCCTTGAAACCTTGGGGAGAATTCAATCGTCAATCGGTTGCTGCATTGGCTCATGTAGGTTATGTATTTTACTATTATAAATGCGCAAAAAAAATGTTTGATGCAGATGTAATTAGTGATTATCCTTATATGGTAGCCTCTGATGATGGTAAAAATATCTATTATGTTGTAATTGCACCGGTGGGAGAGGATATACCTGCTGTCGGACAACTGGTTGAACTTCCGTCGTGTTCTTTGAAAGAAGCAACTGCAAGGGTTGCTGAGTTACAAGCTAAACGCCAACATGTGGATGATGAATTGCAGCATTTGGCCAATACTGCTTTGCCGGCTTTGAAACAGCTTGAAAAGCAGTGGAGCACATCAATTGCTTTCGACAAGGTAGTGCTGGTAGATACCGAGCGCGTGGCCGACGACAAACTGATGGTATTGCAAGGATGGGTACCCGAAGAGGCCGAGGCCGAAGTAGAGGCATGGCTATCTAAGCAAGGTGCCTATTACGAAATACGCAAGCCAAACAAGGACGACGTGGTGCCAGTGCTCTTCCGTAACAATGCTTTCACCAAGATGTACGAAGTGCTTACCAAGATGTATGGTATGCCCAATTTTACAGATTTCGATCCGACACCGATTGTGGCACCATTCTTCTCGTTGTTCTTCGCCTTCTGTATGGGTGATGCAGGCTATGGTTTGGTGCTTATCTTGTTGGGTTTCTTCTTGAAGAAGAAATTGGGTAAGAGTATGGCCGGTATGATGAATTTGGTTATTACGTTAGGTATCTTTACCACTGTTATCGGTGCGTTATTGGGTACATTCTTCGGAATCAGTCTTATTCAATCTGATTTACCTCAGACTTTGAAGAACTTTATTATTGCTGGTAACGTCGAACTATTTGGTGCTACGTATGACAAGCAGATGGTGTTGGCACTTGGTATTGGTGTGGTACACATCTCTATTGCTATGACGGTGAAGGCTATCAACAGCACTGTGTTCAACGGCTTTAAAGAGTCGCTCAGTGCTTGGGGTTGGTGGCTTGTAGTTGTAGGTGGTGTCATTATTGGTACACTCTCATTCTTGAGTATTATTCCATCGGAAATATCTACTTGGGCATTCATTGCAGTTGCCGGGCTTGGTGCCATTGGCATATTCTTGCTCAACAATCTGCATCGTAATGTATTTATGAATATCGGTGCAGGATTGTGGGACACCTACAACATGGCTTCGGGTTTGATGGGTGACGTGTTATCATACATCCGCTTATTTGCCCTTTGTCTGGCCGGCGGTATGTTGGGACAAACCTTCAATAATCTGGCCTTTATGGTTGTTGATGGTCAAGAAGGTATTGGTGCTATATTAGGTTGGATAGGCTTTGGCTTAATTATTATTTTTGGCCATACGCTGAACATTGCTATGTGTTGCTTGTCAGCCTTTGTACATCCACTACGTTTGACGTTTGTAGAGTATTTCAAGAATGCTGGTTATGAAGGTAAGGGCGTTGAATATCAACCGTTTGAAGTAAAGAAATAAAATAGTAATAATAACAAAAATAAAAAACAAACAATTATGAATGAATTATTAGGTTATTTGGGTATGGGCCTTATGTTGGGCCTTGCAGGGATTGGTAGCTGTTATGGTACAACCATTGCAGGTAAAGCTGCTGAAGGTGCATTGAAGAAAGATGCTTCTAAGTCATCTGGTTATATGATTCTTTCGGCACTTCCTGCAACACAAGGTTTGTATGGTTTCTTGGCATTCTTGCTTCATGTTAGCAAGATTTCTGCAGAAACAGGTTTGTTGTGGTTTGGTGTAGGTATTGCTGTAGGCATTGTGTGCTTGTTCTCAGGCATCCGTCAAGGACAAGTTTGCGCAGCCGGTATTCAAGGTTTGGCACAAGGTCACGATGTTCAGACAAACACCATGATTTATGCTGCTTTCCCCGAGTTTTATGCTATCTTGGCATTGGTAGCTACCTTCTTGGTATAATACTTATTCTTTTTCAGTAAATAGGGATGTGCCTTTTGAGGTACATCCTTTTTTTTCTTAATTATTTGTAGAAAACTCCGATGAAAAGGGGCGTTTTATTCCTTTCTGCCGTATGTTGAGTGTATTTTATATACTTTTTCTGATTAATTGATTGTTTTACAAATAATATTGTGTATTTTTGCACCCGATTTGAGATAAAGAGATTGTTAATATAGTATGGTAAATGAATTGATGACCCCTGACTATATATTTGAATCGAGTTGGGAAGTATGTAATAAAGTGGGGGGGATTTACACGGTGTTATCTACACGAGCTAACACCTTGCAAGAGAAATTTCGTGATAAACTGTTCTTTATAGGTCCGGACTTTTGGCAAGGAAAAGAGAATCCCTTGTTTACAGAGTCGGAGAATTATTGTGCGGCATGGAAAAAGCATGCGGCTGAAAAAGATAACCTTTCTGTCCGTATCGGACGTTGGAATATTCCGGGTGAACCCCTTGTTATTTTGGTGGACTTTATGCCTTTCTTTGCGCAGAAGAATGAGATTTACACAGAGATGTGGAATAAGTTTCAAGTTGACTCGTTGCACGCTTATGGCGATTACGACGAGGCATCTATGTTTTCTTATGCTGCCGGAAAGGTTGTGGAAAGTTTCTATCGTTACAATTTGACACAAGCCGACAAGGTGGTATATCAAGCCCATGAATGGATGACTGGCCTTGGTGCACTCTATCTGCAACAAGCTGTTCCTGAAATAGCTACTATTTTTACGACTCATGCCACTACAATCGGGCGTTCGATAGCTGGTAATAATAAACCGTTGTACGACTATTTGTTTGCCTATAACGGTGATCAAATGGCTGCAGAATTGAATGTACAATCCAAACATTCTATTGAAAAGCAAACTGCTCATCATGTAGATTGTTTTACAACGGTAAGTGAAATTACCAATACAGAGTGTCGTGAATTGTTGGATAAGGCAGCCGATGTAGTCTTGATGAACGGATTTGAAGATGACTTTGTGCCCAAAGGAGCTACATTTACCGGTAAGCGCAAACGTGCTCGTGCCTTGAAGTTACGTTTGGCCAACTGTTTGTTGGGTGAAGAGCTTAAAGATGAAGAAACACTTATTATCGGCACTAGTGGTCGTTACGAGTTTAAGAATAAAGGCATTAATGTTTTCTTGGAAGCTTTGAATCGCTTGAATCGCGATAAAAACTTGAAGAAGAAGGTATTGGCACTTATTAATGTACCAAGTTGGGTTGGCGACCCGCGTGAAGATTTACAAGAGCGTTTGAAGAGTAAGGAAAAATTTACTACTCCTCTGCAATGTCCCTTTATTACGCATTGGTTGCACAATATGACTCATGATCAAGTGTTGGATATGTTGAAGTACTTGGGTATGGGTAACCGACCGGAAGACAAGGTGAAAGTGATATTTGTGCCGTGCTATTTAGACGGAAAAGATGGTATTCTGAACAAACACTATTATGACATTGTGTTGGGGCATGACCTTAGCGTCTATCCTTCGTATTATGAGCCTTGGGGATACACTCCGTTGGAAAGTGTTGCTTTTAAGGTGCCTACCGTAACTACCGATTTGGCAGGTTTTGGACTTTGGGTAAATAGCTTGAAGAATCAGCACGGCATTAACGATGGGGTAGAGGTCATCCATCGCTCGGATTACAACTATTCGGAAGTGGCTGATGCCATAAAAGATACCATTGCTGATTTCTCGGCTAAAGATGTATCAGAAGTAAAAGAAATACGTAAACGTGCTGCACATGTGGCTGAACAAGCCTTATGGAAACACTTTATAAAATATTATTATGAAGCCTATGATGTAGCGTTGCGCAATGCGCAGAAACGCTTACTGAACGGCATTTAAATTAGGATGTATTAATCAATAGTTATAACAATGAAGATTAAAGTAAGTAATGTAAACACTCCGAACTGGAGAGAAGTGAACGTAAAATCACACGTTCCTGCCGAATTGGAGAAATTGTCTGAATTGGCACGCAACATTTGGTGGTCTTGGAACTACGAGGCAACACAATTGTTCCGCGACCTTAATCCTGAATTGTGGAAAGAAGTAGGACAAAACCCTGTTCTTTTGTTGGAACGTATGAATTATTCAAAATTGGAAGCACTAGCTGCTGATAAGGACATCTTGAAGCGTGTAGATGAGGTATATGCCAAATTCCGCACCTATATGGATGTTGAGCCTAACAAGGAACGTCCGTCAGTAGCTTATTTCAGCATGGAATATGGTTTGAACCATGTATTGAAGATATACTCTGGTGGTTTGGGCGTATTGGCCGGTGACTACCTTAAAGAAGCATCAGATAGCAACGTGGATATGTGTGCTGTCGGTTTCTTGTATCGCTATGGATACTTCTCACAATCACTCTCAATGGATGGCCAGCAGATAGCTAATTATGAAGCACAAAACTTCGGTCAGTTGCCTCTTGATCCTGTTATAGGTGAAGACGGCAAGCAAGTGATTGTTGATGTTCCTTATTTGGACTACTATGTACACGCTTTGGTATGGCGTGTAAACGTAGGTCGCATTTCACTCTATCTGCTTGATACAGATAATGAAATGAATAGTGAATTCGACCGTTCTATCACTCATACTTTATATGGTGGTGATTGGGAAAACCGTTTGAAGCAAGAGATTCTTCTCGGTATCGGTGGTATGCTTATGTTGAAGAAGTTGGGTATCAAGAAAAATATCTATCATTGCAACGAGGGTCATGCAGCTTTGATTAATGTACAACGTATCTGTGACTATGTAGCTGAAGGATTGACTTACGAGCAAGCTATAGAATTGGTACGTGCTTCTTCACTTTATACTGTACATACACCAGTTCCAGCTGGTCATGACTACTTCGATGAAAGCCTCTTTGGTAAGTATATGGGTGGTTATCCTCCCCGTATGGGTATCACTTGGGATGACTTGATGGATCTTGGTCGTAATAATCCTGGTGATAAGGGTGAACGTTTCTGTATGTCAGTGTTCGCTTGCAACACTTCACAAGAAGTTAATGGCGTAAGTTGGTTGCACGGAAAGGTATCACAAGAAATGTTCTCTTCTATTTGGAAGGGTTATTTCCCTGAGGAAAACCACGTAGGTTATGTAACCAATGGTGTTCACTTCCCAACATGGAGTGCTACAGAATGGAAAAACCTCTATGCAAAACATTTCGATGCAAGCTATTATAACGATCAATCAAACCAAAAACTTTGGGAAGCTATCTACAATGTTTCAGATGAAGAAATTTGGAACACACGTATGGCTTTGAAGAATAAGTTGATTGACTATGTACGTAAGCAATATCGTGAAACTTGGTTGAAGAATCAAGGTGACCCTTCACGCATCGTAGCGTTGATGGATAAGATTAACCCGAATGCTTTGTTGATTGGTTTTGGTCGTCGTTTTGCAACTTACAAACGTGCTCACTTGTTGTTCACCGACTTGGAACGTTTGGCTAAGATTGTAAATAACCCCGACTATCCGGTACAATTCCTCTTCACAGGTAAGGCTCACCCACACGATGGCGCAGGTCAAGGTCTTATTAAGAAGATTATTGAAATTTCTCGTCGTCCTGAGTTCTTGGGTAAGATTATCTTCCTCGAAAACTATGACATGCAATTGGCTCGTCGCCTTGTATCAGGTGTAGATATTTGGTTGAATACTCCGACACGTCCTCTTGAAGCATCAGGTACATCGGGCGAAAAGGCCTTGATGAACGGTGTTGTAAACTTCTCAGTACTCGATGGTTGGTGGTTGGAAGGCTATCGCGAAGGTGCCGGTTGGGCATTGACCGAAAAGCGTACTTACCAAAACCAAGAACATCAAGACCAACTCGATGCTGCTACAATCTATAGCATTTTGGAAACTGAAATCTTGCCTTTGTACTACGCTCGCAACAAGAAGGGATATTCTGAAGGTTGGATTCGTACAATTAAGAACTCAATCGCTCAAATTGCGCCTCATTACACTATGAAGCGTCAGTTGGATGATTACTACGAAAAGTTCTATAATAAAGAAGCTAAGCGTTTCAAGGTGTTAGCTGCCGACAACTATGCCAAGGCTAAGGAAATTGCTGCTTGGAAAGAACAAGTAGCTGCTAAGTGGGATAGCATCCGTGTCGTTTCAACTGAAAAGTGTGAAGAGATGCAGAATGGTTCAATCGAAAGTGGTAAACAATATACTGTTACTCACGTGGTTGATGAACAAGGTTTGGACGATGCAATCGGCATTGAATTGGTAACTATCAGCACTGATCAAAACGGTAAGCAGCATATTTATTCAGTTGAACCGTTTGAAGTGGTGAAGAAAGAAGGTAATCTCTACACATTCCAATGCAAGCATGAATTGGCGAACGCTGGTAGTTTCAAGGTTTGCTACCGCATGTATCCGAAGCACGATGACTTGCCTCACCGTATGGACTTCTGTTATGTTCGTTGGTTTGTATAAGTAGAATAATATATTCTTTGATAAAGAAGGCTACCTATGAATGAATGGGTAGCCTTTTTTTATTGAATTATCATGAAAAGAGCGTTATCGCACACAGAAAATATGAAATAAAGACTTGTAATTCGTAATTTATGTGTAAATTTGCCCCGAATTGTAATGTGCACTTTGCAAAATGGCAGACACTATAAGACATCAAGGTATTGTGGAAAGCATCAATGGTACTCATCTACAGGTGAGAATTGTACAAACTTCGGCATGCGCTTCGTGCAGCATAAAAGGGCATTGTACTTCTGCCGATGTTGATGAAAAGTTGATTGATGTATTAACCTATGATTCTTCTTCTTACCGCATAGGTGATGCCGTGTGGGTTATGGGTACCTTAGCCATGGGTATGAAAGCCGTATTGTTAGCTTTTGTAGTACCCTTGATTATTCTTGTAACAGTGTTGTTTGCTTTGATGAATGTACAGCAAAACGAGTTGATAGCCGTATTCGGTTCAATACCTTGTCTTGCTGTATATTATTTTATATTGTGGCTTAACAAGTCACGTATAACTAAGAAATTTACCTTTACGGTTCGTCCATTGAATTAACTAATAATAAATAATTAATAAACTACTGATTTATGAATGTAATTCTGATTGCAGTGATTTCGTTGGGAGCCATAGCACTGATTTTGGCTGCTATTCTTTATGCCGCTTCCAAGAAATTCGCTGTGTATGAAGATCCGCGTATTGCTCAGGTATCCGAAGTGTTGCCTCAAGCCAATTGCGGTGGATGTGGTTACCCGGGTTGTAGCGGATTTGCTGATGCTTGCGTCAAGGCAGGTTCGTTAGAAGGCAAACTCTGTCCGGTAGGTGGTCAAGCTACAATGGAGAAGATTGCCGAAATTCTGGGATTGGCAGCCGAGGCTTCGGAACCGAAAGTGGCTGTAGTGAGATGTAATGGTACTTGTGAGAACCGTCCTCGTTTGAACAAGTACGATAGTGCCAAGAGTTGCGCTATTGCAGCAGCCCTTTATGGAGGTGAGACTGGATGTAGCTTTGGCTGCTTGGGCTGTGGCGACTGTGTAGCAGCTTGTCAGTTTGGTGCTATTAAGATGAATCCGGAAACCGGTATTCCTGAAGTAGATGAATCGAAGTGTACGGCTTGTGGCGCTTGTGTAAAGGCTTGCCCCAAGAATATCATTGAAATTCGTTTGGCCGGTAAGAAGTCGCGCCGCATCTATGTACAGTGTGTCAACAAAGACAAAGGTGCTGTAGCTCGCAAGGCTTGTAAAGTAGCATGTATTGGTTGTGGCAAGTGTGTGAAAGTATGTCCGTTTGAGGCAATTACTTTAGAAAACAACTTGGCATACATTGATTACAACAAATGTAAGTCATGTCGTAAGTGTGAAGAGGCTTGTCCACAAGGTTCTATCATCGCTCTCAACTTCCCGCCGCGCAAGCCTAAGGCCGATGCTGCAACTACACCTGTAGCTGCAAAACCGATAGAGAAGAAGGTTGAAGCCCCAAAGGTAGTAGAGACTCCAAAGGAAACTGATACTACCAAGGTTATTGAAACGCCTAAAGCTGAGGCTTAATAATAAGAAGAAAATAAACGATTAAAATACTGAAATTGTATGTTGAAGACATTTTCAATCGGTGGTGTTCATCCACACGAAAATAAACTTTCAGCTCATCAACCCATTCAGCAGGCCGAAATTCCTGCAAAAGCTGTTATTTTGTTGGGACAGCACATCGGTGCTCCTGCCAAGGCAATAGTAGCCAAGGGAGATGTTGTGAAAGTAGGTACCAAGATTGCCGAACCCGGTGGTTTTGTTTCAGCAGCTATCCACTCTTCTGTTAGTGGTAAAGTGGCTAAGATTGATACGATTGTCGATGCAAGTGGTTATCCTAAGCCAGCCATCTTCATTGATGTTGAAGGTGATGAATGGGAAGAAAGCATTGATCGCAGTGAAACTTTGGTGAAAGAGTGTAACTTATCACCTGAAGAGATAGTAAAGAAGATTGCCGATGCTGGTATTGTAGGTCTGGGTGGCGCTTGTTTTCCTACTCAGGTAAAACTTTGTCCACCTCCTGCATTCAAGGCAGAGTGTGTAATTATCAATGCTGTTGAGTGCGAACCTTATTTAACTGCTGACCATCAGTTGATGTTAGAACATGCCGAAGAAATCATGGTCGGTGTAACTATCTTGATGAAAGCTGTAAAGGTGAGCAAGGCATTTATTGGTATTGAAAACAATAAACCAGATGCTATAGAACTGATGACTAAGGTGGCTGCTTCGTATGCAGGCATCGAGGTGGTTCCTTTGAAAGTAAAATATCCTCAAGGTGGTGAAAAACAATTAATTGACGCTATTATCAAACGTCAGGTAGGCAGTGGACAGTTGCCTATATCTACCGGTGCTGTTGTTCAGAATGTTGGTACAGCTTTTGCTGTTTACCAAGCAGTTCAGAAGAACAAGCCTTTGTTTGAGCGTGTCATTACTGTAACCGGTAAGTCGTTGGCTAAGCCTTCTAACTTCTTAGCTCGCATTGGTACACCGATGAAGCAACTCATTGACGCATGTGGTGGTTTACCAGAAGATACAGGTAAGATTATCGGTGGTGGCCCGATGATGGGTAAAGCATTGGTTAATACCGATGTACCTACTGCAAAAGGAAGTTCTGGTATCTTGATTATGAACAATAAGGAAGCCAAACGTGGCGAGGCACAGTCATGTATTCGTTGTGCCAAGTGCATCAGTGCTTGTCCCATGGGATTGCAGTCGTATCTGTTAGGTCTATTGGCCGAACGTGGTGATTTCGAACGTATGGAGAAAGAGAATATTATGGATTGTATCGAATGCGGTTCTTGTCAGTTCACTTGCCCGGCCAATCGTCCTTTGTTAGACTATTGCCGTTTGGGTAAGGCCAAGGTGGGAGCTATGATTCGTGCACGTCAAGCTAAATAAATAGATTGAAGATATGGAAAATAAATTGTATATATCCAATTCGCCCCACGTTCATAGTGGTGATAGCGTAAAAAAGAATATGTATGGCGTGCTAATAGCCTTGCTGCCTGCATTCATCATGTCGCTTGTCACTTTCGGTTTGGGTGCGCTGATTGTTACGCTCACTTCGGTTGCTGCATGTCTCTTTTTCGAGTGGGCTATTGTGAAATTCATTATGAAGAAAGACACTTGCACCATCTGCGATGGTTCGGCTATCATTACCGGTGTATTGTTGGCTTTCAATTTACCCTCTAATTTGCCTATTTGGATTATCATCTTGGGTGCTTTGTTCGCTATTGGTGTGGGCAAAATGTCATTCGGCGGTTTGGGTTGTAATCCTTTCAACCCCGCTTTGGTAGGTCGTGTATTTTTGTTGCTTTCATTCCCAGTGCAGATGACTTCTTGGCCACAAGCTGGATGGCTTACTTCTTACACCGATGCAGCTACTGGTGCTACTCCTTTAGCCATAATGAAGCAAGTAGTTACAGGCAATGTTGCAGCCATAGAGCAATTGCCCGATGCTTTTACCCTTTTGTTGGGTATTCCTGAAGGTTGTCTGGTAGGTGCCGGCTGTTTGGGTGAAGTTAGTGAGTTGGCTCTGTTGCTTGGTCTGATTTATATGCTGTGGAAGAAGATTATCACTTGGCACATTCCTGTGTCTATTTTAGTTACAGTTTTTGCATTTGCCGGTGTTATGAATTTGATTGATCCTACAACCTATGTATCGCCTATCTATCACCTCTGTTCAGGTGGTCTCTTCTTGGGTGCTATTTTTATGGCAACCGACTATGCCACCTCTCCAATGAGCAAGAATGGAATGTTGATTTACGGTGTTTGCATTGGTTTGTTGACAGTTGTAATCCGTTTGTTCGGTGCTTATCCCGAAGGTATGTCATTCGCAATTCTGATTATGAATGCGTTTACTCCGCTTATCAACACTTATGTTAAACCTAAACGATTTGGGGAGGTTGTGAAGAAATGAAAAAGTTAGAATCATCTTTGAAAAATATGTTGCTAGTGCTCACAGGCATTACTGCTGTATGTGTAGCTATGCTGGCTTATATGAATGAATTGACTAAGGAGCCTATTGCTCAAGCTAATGCTAAGACATTGAGTGACGCTGTAAGTCTGGTAGTTCCGGGTTTTGACAATAATCCTATTGCTGAAAAGAAGTTGCAAATGGTAGATGGTGTGGAATATGCCGTATATCCAGCTTCTAAGGGAGGTGAGTTTATTGGAGCTGCTGTCGAGTCAAAAGCTATGGCATTCGGTGGCGAATTGAAAGTGTTGGTTGGTTTCGATGCTACAGGAAAGATTATTAACTATTCATTGCTGTCTCATGCAGAAACTCCGGGTCTTGGTTCGAAGGCTGCCGATTGGTTTAAGTCCGGTCAGAAGGGTGATATTACCGGTATGAACCCTGGAGAATCACCATTAACGGTTAGTAAGGATGGCGGTAAGGTAGATGCCATTACAGCATCAACTATTACTTCGCGTGCTTTCTTGAATGCAGTTAATCTGGCTTATGCAGCCTATGCCGGTCAGAATGAAGCTGATGGCGTTTCGGGTGCTACTACACAAGTTAATGTTGAACAACCTGCTGAAGAAGCTGCAACTGCAGATTCTACCAGTGTTAATTAAAGAAAGGAGTAAATGCTATGAATAATTTTAAAGTATTGATGAATGGTATCATCAAAGAGAATCCTACGTTTGTTCTCCTTTTAGGTATGTGTCCTACGTTGGGTACCACCTCTTCGGCCATCAATGGTATGGGTATGGGCTTGGCTACCATGTTTGTATTGGTATGTTCGAATGTCGTAATTTCGGCCATTAAGAACTTAATTCCCGACATGGTGCGTATTCCTTCTTTCATTGTGGTTATTGCATCTTTTGTAACCCTGTTGCAGATGATTATGCAGGCTTATGTGCCCGATTTGTATGCCACACTTGGTTTGTTTATTCCATTGATTGTGGTAAACTGTATTGTATTAGGTCGTGCTGAGGCTTTTGCTGCTAAAAATGGCCCCGTGGCTTCTGCATTCGATGGTGTTGGTATGGGACTTGGTTTCACGTTGGCTTTGACGTTGCTGGGTGGTGTACGCGAATTTCTTGGTACAGGTAAGATTTTCAATATTACCATTCTTCCTGAAGAATACGGTATGTTGTTATTTGTGCTTGCTCCTGGTGCATTTATTGCTTTGGGATATTTGATAGCACTCATCAACAGCATGAAGAAAGCATAACATTTAATAATAGCGAATTATGGAATATATATTGATATTTATCTCGGCAATCTTTGTAAACAACATCGTATTGTCACAATTCTTGGGAATATGTCCATTCTTAGGTGTATCCAAGAAAGTTGATACTGCATTGGGTATGTCGGCAGCCGTAGCATTTGTACTTACGATTGCAACGATAGTTACCTTCCTTATTCAGAAGTTTGTGCTCGATGCTTTCGATTTAGGATATTTGCAGACCATTACATTTATTTTGGTTATTGCAGCTTTAGTACAAATGGTAGAAATTGTGTTGAAGAAGGTATCTCCTGCTCTCTATCAAGCATTGGGTGTATTCTTGCCTTTGATTACAACTAACTGTTGTATTCTGGGTGTAGCCATCTTGGTTATTCAAAAAGATTATGATTTGCTGACGGGTGTTGTATATGCAATCTCTACAGCTCTTGGGTTTGGCTTAGCGTTGACTTTATTTGCCGGTCTTCGCGAACAGATGAGTTTGGTAAATGTGCCCAAGGGAATGCAAGGTACTCCTATTGCGCTGATTACTGCCGGTTTGTTGGCTATGGCCTTCATGGGATTCTCTGGCGTGGTGTAATAGAATAGAGACATATCTCATAAAACATAAGCCTACTTATGCATAATTATAGGATGCATAAGTGGTGCTTATGTTTTTTTTCTTTAAAATAATTGATTTTATAAATTATTTCTTTACTTTTGCGATTCAGTAAGAACCTATAAATTTTAATAACTCGTATGAAAGAACGAATTCTTGTTACAGGAGGTACCGGCTATATTGGTTCACACACCGTAGTCGAACTTCAAAATGCAGGTTACGATGTAGTAATCATCGACAACCTTTCAAATTCTAATGCCGACGTTGTTGACAATATTGAAAAAGTAACCGGTATCCGTCCGGCTTTCGAACAGCTTGACTGTCTCGACTACGAAGGACTTGATGCTATGTTTACCAAATATAGTGGAATCAAGGCCATTATCCACTTTGCAGCCAGCAAGGCGGTTGGTGAATCGGTATTAAAGCCGTTGCTCTACTATCGTAACAACTTGGTATCACTTATTAACTTATTGGAATTGATGCCTAAACACGGTGTTGAAGGTATTGTATTCTCTTCTTCATGTACCGTTTATGGTCAGCCAGACATATTGCCCGTTACAGAGAGTGCTCCTACGAAAAAGGCCGAATCTCCTTATGGCAATACCAAGCAGATTAATGAAGAGATTATTCGTGATACTATTACATCTGGTTCACCTATCAACGCCATCTTGTTGCGTTATTTCAACCCCATTGGTGCTCACCCCACAGCTTTAATTGGCGAGTTGCCCAGAGGTGTTCCTCAAAACTTGATTCCTTTCCTTACTCAGACTGCTATTGGTATCCGCGAAAAGCTGAGCGTATTTGGTGATGATTATAATACTCCCGACGGCTCTTGTATCCGCGACTATATCAATGTAGTAGATTTGGCTAAGGCACATGTGGTAGCCATCGGTCGCATCTTGGAGAAGAAGCAGAAGGAACAAGTAGAGGTGTTCAACATTGGTACAGGTCGTGGACTTTCAGTGTTGGAATTGATTCATGCCTTCGAAGAATCAACTGGTGTAAAACTCAACTATCAGATTGTAGGACGTCGTGCCGGTGATATCGAGCAAGTATGGGCTAATCCTGACTTTGCCAATAACGAGTTGGGATGGAAAGCTGAAACTAGTATCGAAGATACTTTGCGTTCGGCATGGAAGTGGCAGTTGAAGCTCCGTGAAGACGGTATTCAGTAATTTTGATGATTATAGCGAACAAAATATTATTTGCATTTGTTTTAATTTAGTCTTCCTGATGTTGTGGATATATGTGAATATGTGTAGCAATTACTTATATCTTAAGGATATAGACAGGATGATTTCATAGTAGTTTTGTCGTGTTTTATTTTGTGTTTGTGTTGTGGATAGGCACTATCGTGAGATAGCGCCTATTTTTTTTGTACTTTTTCCAACGGAAAATTTGTTTTAGCCTTAGCCTGATATTATATTTGCATACGATTATAATATCGAACCACATACGTGGCTCAATCGTACCACAGGCGTGGCTCGTTCGTACCACAGATGTGACTCGCTCGTACCACATATGTGGTTCGTTCGTACCACATACGTGGTTCGCTATCATAATTGTAGGTAGTAGGTAAATTATTCTATGAATCACAATAAAAACAGTTTTAAGTTATGTCTATTTTTTATGATTGGTATGAAAATCCACAACCGCAGGGACAGAAAGATGAAACGATAAGTCTGCATCCCCGTATTCATTACAATGGTTCTACTACCACTGCCCAACTGCGTCGTTACATTCAAGATTCTTGCTCGCTGACCGAGGGTGATGTCGATGCAGTGCTTTCAGCTTTGTCTCATTTCATTAGCAAAGAGTTGGCCGATGGTAAATCTGTACACTTAGATGGTATAGGGTATTTGTCGCCTACGTTGGGATGCACCTCTGTTGTAACCCCTTCGACGAAGCAAAAAAGCACTAAGGTAAAGTTGAAAGGCATACATTTCAGAGCCGACAAGCAATTCATGCGTCGCATGGGAACTATTCATGTCGAACTATTAAATCAGAACGACCCGATGCGTAAGAAGTACAACGACGACGAGGTTGAGCAACAGATACGTGCCTATTTGCAGAAGCACAGATTTATGTCACGTCGCAATTTGGAGACACTCTGCAACTTGTCGCGCACTACTGCATTGCGTCATATCAGAAGGCTTTGTAAGGCCGGTGTACTTGATAATCAAGGTCTACACAACCAACCCGTGTATTGCTTGAAACAGACTGATGGTGTAGAATAAATTAATTTAGTTGGTTTTGTTTTTATTCTTTATCTGTTCTATCCTCTTTAAATTATCCGTAGGTTAATATTTTCTATACATTTAAGTCTTCTATTTCATAATAGTTGTTAATGTGGTTAATTATTTCCATTGGAAACTTTGCATTATGGAAATAATATATTTTCTTTGCAATAGTTCCCCTTAGGAAAATAAAAAGAATATAAACTATAAATACAATGTAATTATGAAAAAAGAGCAAAGAGCCAAGTATTTGATTGTTGGAGGAGTAGCCGGTGGAGCAACTGCGGCAGCACGCATTCGTCGTAATGTAGAAGATGCAGAAATTATCTTGTTTGAAAAAGGAGCATATATATCGTATGCCAATTGTGGATTACCTTATTATATAGGTGGTGTGATAGAAGAACGTGAACGTTTGTTTGTACAAACTCCCGAAGCATTTGGAAAACGATTCAACATAGATGTTCGTATTAACAGCGAAGTAATGCATATTGATGTGGCAAAGAAGGCGGTACATGTTCGTACCAAAGATGGTGAAGAGTATGTAGAAACCTATGATAAACTTTTACTTTCACCGGGTGCTTCGCCGGTTAGACCACCTCTTCCGGGTATTGACAGTGAAGGCATCTTTACATTACGTAATGTGGCTGACACTGACCGTATAAAATCATATATGCAGCAACATTCGGTGCAGAAAGCAGTTATTGTAGGAGGTGGATTTATAGGACTGGAAATGGCCGAGAATCTGCATCATGCCGGAGCAGAAGTAGCTGTGGTAGAGATGGCCAATCAAGTGATGGGCCCCATTGATTATTCGATGGCATCTCTTGTCCATCAACATTTGTTAGAGAAGGGAGTACAACTCTATCTTGAGCAGGCTGTTGATTCCTTCTCTCGCGAAAACAATCGACTTATTGTAAATTTTAAATCAGGCATCCGTTTAGAAGCCGATTTGGTATTACTCTCCATTGGCGTGCGAGCTGAAACCCGCTTGGCACAAGAGGCAGGTCTGCAATTGGGCGAAATGAAAGGTATCTATGTAAACCAATATCTACAGACATCAGATAAGGATATCTATGCAGTAGGCGACGCCATTGAATATCCACATCCCATTACCGGCAAACCTTGGCTGAATTTTCTGGCCGGCCCGGCCAATAGGCAGGCACGCATCGTGGCCGATAACATGGTATTTGGTAATACAGTAACCTATGAAGGCTCTATAGGCACTTCCATAGCAAAAGTGTTTGATATGACGGTAGCCTCTACCGGTTTACCAGCCAAGCGATTGAAGCAAATGCAGATACCCTATCTTTCGGCAACTATTCATTCTGGTTCGCATGCCGGCTATTATCCGGGAGCATTGCAAATGGACATTAAGATAACCTTCTCGTCCACTGATGGTCGTTTGTATGGGGCACAGATTGTAGGATATGACGGAGTAGATAAGCGTATAGACCAATATGCACTGGCCATTAAACAAGGACTTACTGTAGAACAACTGACACGATTGGAACATGCCTATGCACCTCCCTTCTCTTCGGCCAAAGATCCGGTAGCCATTTCGGGTTATGTTGCAGGCAATATACTGAGCGGAAAGATGACACCCTTATATTGGCGTGAATTACAGCAGGCCAATCTTTCTGAAGTAACCCTTATAGATGTTCGTACCGCAGATGAAGCCTCTTTAGGAATGCTTCCCGGAGCCGTCAACATTCCGTTAGATGACTTGCGTGATCGTATGAATGAGATTCCTACCGACCGTCCGGTATTCTTGTATTGTGGCGTTGGTTTGCGAGGTTATTTGGCTTCTAATGTATTAAAAGGTTATGGTTATAACGATGTGCGCAATCTTATTGGAGGTTTGAAAACCTACGAAGCAGCTACGGCACAAATACCTTTGCCAGAAGCGACAAATAATAATTCCCAAGTTGATATATGTACTTGTGAATCAACGAAGTCTAAAATCGAAGTGATAAAGATAGATGCTTGCGGCATTCAGTGCCCGGGGCCGATATTAAAGTTGAAAAAGAGTATGGAAACTCTTCTTCCTGGTCAACAACTTGAAATAAGAGCTTCCGATGCCGGTTTCCCACGTGATGCCGAATCTTGGTGTCGAACCACCGGTCATCGTTTTATAGAAAAACGTTCGGAAAATGGTTTGCATTATGTTATTATAGAGAAAGCTACTCCTTGCAGCATAGAGATAAAGAACACGGTGCCGGAAGAAAAAGGGAAAACTTTTATCCTATTTAGTGACAGCCTTGACAAAACTTTAGCTACTTTTGTGCTGGCAAACGGTGCGGCAGCTACCGGAAAAAAAGTGACTATCTTCTTTACTTTCTGGGGGTTGAATGCCATCAAGAAGGCACAAAAGCCAGCGGTAAAGAAAGACTTTTGGGGTAGAATGTTTTCATGGATGTTGCCCTCCGATTCACGTAAGTTGGCACTTTCTCAACTTAATATGTTGGGGATTGGTGCTCGATTGATGCGATACCTAATGAAACAAAAAGGTGTAGATTCATTGGAAACACTTCGCCAACAAGCTTTGGAGAATGGGGTAGAGTTCATTGCCTGCCAGATGTCTATGGACGTGATGGGAGTTAAAAAAGAAGAGTTACTTGATGAGGTTTCAATTGGTGGAGTAGCAACTTATATGGATAGGGCAGAACAGGCCAATGTAAACTTATTCATTTAATGAAAGAATAAACAAACGTATGGAAAAAATAAAATGTATATGTGTCATGAGAGAGCTAATGAAGGCTCTCTCTGATTTTGAAAACCGTTTAGAAGATGCACATGGAGTATCACTGAACGAGGCAATGGTACTTTGTGCTTTGGGGCAAGAATGTATAACGGCATCAGTAGTAGCAGAGCGTACAGGAGTTAAACCTTCACATGCATCAAAAGTTATAGGAGCTTTGGAAAAACGAGGATTTTTGCTTCGTGAATTAGGTAAGCAAGATAAAAGACAAATCTATCTTTCTCTTACCGATGAGGGGAAAGAATGCTTGAATTCCATTAAAACTTCCGAATTGGAAATTCCAGCATTTCTTCAACCGATATATGAAGCCTATTAATCAGATAATTATTTCCTAAACCGTTTAGTAATGGTGGCATATCCACAACGGCTGCAAAGAGGTTCGACAGCTATATGATTGGTAAATCCCTTGTATAAAGCTTGGGCACGAGGCGTGTTTAATATCTCCTCAAGTGTTTGTTCAAATAAATTGCCAAGGGTAATGTCACCATCGTGATCCAAGCAGCAAGGAACCACACTTCCATCGGCCAAAATGCCTATCTGATTGCGCAGGGCATAACAGAAGAAAGCATCTTCATGATACACATCGTGTTGGCTATCGGGCCACTCAAACATTTTGTCATATTCAATGTACAGGTTAGAAGCTATTTTCCAACCATCGTGTCGCCTCTGCCAAGGTTGAGGAGCATGAGAAGCAATCAGCTCAACCAGTTTTTCATTTTGGCTGTTGTATCCTCCTTCATTCCAAAGGCGCAATACAACAATTATTCCTTGTAAAGAGGCTTCTTGTGCAAAAAACATGACCTGCTGAATATATTCATCAAGTTGTACAATACCATTACCCTCTTGCGAGTGTAGCGATATTTGCACCTTATAAGGCATGGCATCTATTACCCCATGTGCATCTTTCAATAACGTACCATTAGTGGTAACTATAGGTACAAATTCCTTCTCTTTAGCCCTGTGTATGAAGCGTGGTAGGTGAGGGTGCAGCAATGGTTCGCCCATCATGTGGAAGTAAAGGAATTTAATCTTTCCCAATAGTTTGTTGGTAAGTATTTCAAACTCATCGGGAGTCATGCAATGCTTTTTCCTACCCGTTTTGGGGCAGAATAAACAGTTGAGGTTGCAGACATTGGTTATTTCAAGATAGCATCGAGAAATCATTGGTTATTATTATTTAGGTGCAAAGGTAATAAAACAATCGAAAAATATGGACTATTCAATATAATTGATTAGATTTGCAAAAGAAAGATATGAACAAATTAATATTATTAACCAATAAATATAATTCACATGAAATCGAAACTCATCTTTGCGGCACTCTGCATGCCCATTTTGTTGAATGCACAAGTATTCGATAGTTCAACCAAAGCAACAACCGCCGAGACTACTTATGGCAAAGTTTGTGGTTACATCGAACGCGATGTCTATACCTATAAAGGCATTCCATATGCCAAAGCCGAGCGTTTCCTGCCGGCTGTACGTCCGGATGCTTGGGAAGGTATTCGCTCGTCAAGACATTGGGGTCCCGTATGTCCACAAGCCAAAAACAATGGATGGAGAGGAGACCAAAATGCTTTCTTCTATCAATGGAATGACGGTTATCAAGATGAAGATTGTCTTCGCTTGAATATTTGGACAAAAGGCATTGCCGATGGAAAGAAACGTCCGGTATTGTTTTGGTTACATGGTGGCGGCTATACTTCGGGCAACGGGCAAGAACATCCGGGGTATGACGGCAGAAATCTGGCTGATAAAGGAGATGTAGTCGTTGTAACCATTAACCATCGCTTGAATGTACTGGGCTTTCTTGATTTGTCCAGCTTCGGTGAGAAATATAAGGAATCGGCCAATGTAGGTATGACCGACATTGTGATGGCACTAAAGTGGGTAAAAGAGAACATAGCCAACTTTGGTGGTGACCCCGATTGCGTAACCATCTTCGGACAATCAGGTGGTGGCGGCAAGGTATCGACTTTGCTCTGTATGCCATCGGCCAAGGGCTTGTTTCACAGAGCGATGGTGATGAGCGGTTCATTTTTAGGCAGCACTCCGCAACACTTGGCACAAGAAGTGGGAAAAGGTACAGCCGCATTGCTTGGCCTAACTCCACAGACCATCGACAACATACAGACAGTGCCTTACGAAACATTGTTGGAAGCAGCCAATAAAGCCATACGAGAAGTAGCCGACCGCAACCAAGGTCAAGGCCGTAGAGGACGTATTGGCTGGGGACCCATTAACGATGGTAACATCATGCCCGGTATATTTGAAAATGGTACCGAGAAGATATCCAACGACATACCTCTGCTGATAGGTTCTACACTCAATGAGTTCTCCACTCCGAAGATAGACGAATCTGTGCGTCCGGCTGTTATCAATCAAGCCAGTATCCGTGTGGCTGATGGTGGTGCTCCTGTCTATGTTTATCTGTCAGGCTATCAAGTCCCGACGATGGATGGTAATCATCATGCCTGTCACAATTCCGATATCCCCTTCTTCTTCAACAACGTCTTGAAGAGTGCCAACATGACAGGTGCCACCGAAGAAGGAATAAAACTTGGCGACAAGATGAGCAGCGCCTTGATTAACTTTGCCTGTACCGGCAATCCCAATGCCGAAGGTTTACCAGCTTGGAAACCTTTCTCGCCGGCAGACGAAGCAACCATGTACTTCGATGCCCCCGAATGTAAAATGATTTACAAGAAATAATAAAAAAGAAATAGGATGCGCAAAAAACGCATCCTATTTCTTTTATGAGTGATCCGCTTGGGGCTCGAACCCAAGACCCCAACATTAAAAGTGTTGTGCTCTACCTGCTGAGCTAGCGAATCAATCCTATTGTTTGCTCATAAGCGAGTGCAAATATAGAGCGTTTTTTGGAAGAAACCAAAAAATGGACTATATTTGTACCCTATCTAAAGTATAATATTAAATAATTAGCAGATATTTACATGGCAACAGTTGATGACAAGAAGATTATCTTCTCGATGGTAGGATTGAACAAAATCATACCTCAAAACAACAAGCAAGTATTGAAAGACATTTACCTCTCTTTCTTCTATGGTGCCAAGATTGGTATTATAGGTTTGAATGGTTCGGGTAAATCGACTTTGTTGAAGATTATAGCAGGTCTGGACAAGTCTTATCAGGGAGAGGTGGTCTTCTCACCGGGTTACAGTGTAGGATATTTGGCTCAGGAACCTTATCTGGATCCTACCAAAACGGTGAAAGAGTGTGTAATGGAAGGTGTGCAACCTATTGTTGACGCATTGGCCGAGTATGAAGAGATTAACCAAAAGTTTGGCTTGCCGGAGTATTATGAAGACCCTGACAAGATGGATAAGCTGTTTACCCGTCAGGCTGAATTACAAGATATAATTGATGCTACCGATGCCTGGAATTTGGACAGCAAGCTTGAGCGTGCGATGGATGCATTGCGTTGTCCGCCCGAAAATCAGAGCGTAGAGTTCTTGTCGGGTGGCGAACGTCGTCGTGTGGCATTGTGCCGTTTATTGTTGCAGAAGCCTGATGTGTTGTTGCTGGACGAGCCTACCAATCATCTGGATGCAGAATCGATTGATTGGCTGGAGCAACATTTGCAACAATACGAGGGAACGGTAATTGCCGTTACACACGACCGCTACTTCCTGGATCATGTAGCCGGATGGATTCTTGAGCTGGACCGTGGCGAAGGTATTCCCTGGAAGGGTAACTACAGCAGTTGGCTTGATCAGAAAACCAAACGCATGGAGATGGAAGAGAAGACTGCCAGCAAGCGTCGCAAGACATTGGAGCGCGAGTTGGAGTGGGTACGCATGGCACCGAAAGCACGCCAGGCCAAGGGTAAGGCTCGTCTGAATTCATACGACCGCTTGCTGAACGAAGATGTGAAAGAGAAGGAAGAAAAGCTGGAAATCTTCATACCGAATGGCCCTCGTTTGGGTAATAAAGTGATTGAGGCTAAGGGTGTGGCCAAGGCATTTGGCGAAAAACTCTTGTTTGATAACCTCAACTTCATGTTGCCGCCTAACGGCATCGTAGGTATCATTGGCCCGAATGGTGCCGGAAAGACTACACTTTTCAGACTGATTATGGGCCTTGAAAGTGTGGATAATGGCGAATTTGAAGTAGGCGAAACCGTAAAGGTGGCTTACGTTGACCAGCAACACAAGGATATAGATCCCAATAAGAGCGTTTATCAAATTATTTCAGGAGGCAATGACTTGATTCGCATGGGTGGCCGTGACATCAACGCACGTGCTTATTTGAGCCGTTTCAACTTTAGCGGTGCCGACCAGGAAAAACTTTGTGGCGTATTGTCGGGTGGTGAACGAAATCGTCTTCATCTTGCCATGTGCTTGAAGGAAGAAGGTAATGTGTTGTTGCTGGACGAACCTACCAATGATATCGACGTGAATACACTTCGTGCGCTTGAAGAAGGTTTGGAAAACTTTGCCGGTTGTGCCGTAGTCATCAGCCACGACCGTTGGTTCCTGGATAGAATTTGTACGCACATCCTTGCTTTCGAAGGAGATTCGAATGTATTCTTTTTTGAAGGTTCATACTCAGAATATGAAGAAAACAAGCTGAAACGTTTGGGACGTGAGGAACCTAAGCGTGTTCGTTATCGCAAGTTACAATAATGAGAGATAAAAAATAGGAGGGACATTGATAAGATGCCCCTCCTATTTTTTTATATTACATACTACTGTGGTATTTTAAACTTGTCGGGTGAAATGACTTCATTTACCGTGTGGCCGGTTAAGGTATAAACGGTAGAACTACCTCCATATTCATCCATCTGCATTCGGCAAAGTAACGATGATTTCTTGTCATAGCTCAATATTATACGGCTATAACCACGAATTTGTTTGCGGCGAGATGTAAGAATAACTGTTACAAGGCTGTCATTTTCTGTTACACCCAATTCGGCATCATTCATCACAGCCAATGCTTCAATATTTCCCATCAGAGAATTCAGTAAAGTAGTAGATAGTGCTAACATTCGTTTATTCTTTTCAGTATTGAATAAGTTTTTCCGACTACCCCGTGCCATATAGAAATCATGGCCATTGATGATAAGCATATCAGTGGCCGGCTGCTTGTAGTGCATAGACATCTGTTCCGAACGATTGAAGTAGAGCATTCCGTTTAAGTTGATTACTTTTCCTGAAGCTAACGTTTGCTGTTCAGTAAATGTAGCAATCCATGTCTGATAACCCTCATTCTGCTGTTTAATCTTGTCTAAACCGGCATTGCTACCAGCAAGAACAGTGACGTAGGTCAGACACATAACTATAATGAAAAAAAGTTTTTTTTGCATATCTGAAAGAGTTAACTATATAATCCACCATTGATAGAGATACACTCGCCGGTAATGTATCCGGCCTCTTTAGAAGCCAAGAAACCTACTAATGACGCTACCTCTTCGGCTTCGCCGAAACGACCGACAGGAATGGTTTGCTTTAAAGCGGATTCATCAAGGCCTTCTACCATTTCAGTACGAATGAATCCCGGAGCTACTGCATTAACGGTTACTCCTTTACGTCCTATCTCTTGAGCCAAAGCCTTAGTAGCTGCTATCAGTCCGCCTTTAGATGCCGAATAGTTACATTGTCCCGGTAATCCTTTAAGACCGGATAAAGATGCCATATTGATAATGCGTCCATATTTTTTACGGAGCATTTTCTGTAATAAGGGGCGTGTTACATTATAAAATCCATTCAAGCTAATGTTTAATACACGATACCAATCTTCAGGCTCCATCCAAATCAGCAGATTGTCTTTACGGATGCCGGCATTGTTAACTATAACTTCAATGTATTCATCGGGATGGGCTGCTTGCCAGTCTTCCAATGCCTGCGCAGTTTGCTCGGCGTTGCTTACGTCGAATTTCAACAACTCGCCCCGACTACCGGTACTAGCAATAAGTTCCAGCGTCTTTTCCGCTTCGGCCTGATTTGATACGTAATTGACAACAATGCAATAACCCATTTGTGCCAATTTAATGGAGACTGCCCGGCCAATGCCTCGGCTACCCCCTGTTACTAATGCATACTTCATATATCAAGTTTTTAAAATTTGATTTCTTAAATATTCCATACCTATAATTTCAGCACAAGTAAAAATGGATGTCATACTAACCCCCAATACACCATGAAGGTTTAGATTCTGACCCGTTAGTAACAAATTGCTGAGAGGTGTACGTGGTGTTAATACCGTACCCATTGTATTGTTATAATCTTTACGGATGCCATAGGCAGTTCCTTCTCTCATCTTTAGATAATGATGATAGGATAGGGGAGTGCTGGTGTAGATATGGTCTATGGCATTACGTAGTTCTGGCAAACGCTTTTCGATTAATTTTAGGCAAGATTCAGTTTTACTTTCTTTGAATGTTACATAATCTTCGCCACGATTGCCCACAGTTTTATTTGCCCAATTATTCACTTCTTCCCACTTCATTGGAGTCAGCAAATCAATGTTTGGAGTACAACCACTTTCATCCGAAGGCACCATACAACTCACTAATACACTTTCTGTGTTCGTAGTATTGATATTCCATAAATCTGCTTCTGATTGGTGAATATACAAGTTGCGATTTAAATAAGGGAATACATTAGGCTTTAACTTAATGTTGGCAGTAAAGAAGCCAAACGTATTTTTCAATCCATTAATACGACTACGATAGATGCGGCGCAGATTTTTACATTCAGTTATCAATGCAAGAGTAGAAGCCGGATGTATGCCGGAAATTACCCAATCGGCTTCCATTATCTCTTCACCATTGATTTCTACCTGTACTATTTTTCCTCCTTCTTCCATCAATTGTGTCACAAGGGCATTCTTTCGTATATTACCTCCCATTAAACTAATTTCTTCGGCCAACTTATCGGCTATCTGCGAACCACCACCTTTCAGTCGCCAAGCACTCTGCAGGTATGAATTGTTGATTTGTGCAAAGGTATAAAGAGGTAAACTATCGGCTGCTAATTCCATCTTCAAAGATGTTCCTGAAAGCACCTTTCGTAGCAATGGGTCTTTAATGGTTTCTTCTAGGAATTCATAAGCCGAACGTGCAAAAAGTGAGCTGCTATAGAAGTTGTCGGTATTCTGATTTGAAAAGCTATCATAAATATGTGATCCTACTGACTGAAGAAAACTGACATATCTTTTAAGATTATCACGTTCTGCAGGAAAATCCTCACATAGGCGCTCTACAAATTGTTCATGGCCGTTAGCAAAAACAAAAGAACGATTTCCGATAATTACTTCATCAAAGCAATCTTCGTCTAATTGTTTCCAAGGTAAATTCAGCAATCCGAAGTATCGGAATAGAGGATGTAGAGATTCACCTTCGCGCAGACCTCCGATATAATGGAAACCTGTATCAAATAGGCAAGCACCTCGTTTAAATGTTTGTAAACAACCACCGATATGGGCATCCTGTTCAAGGATGGTGACATCCATACCCTCTTTGGCTAAAATATATCCACATTCCAAACCGCCAAGCCCGCTTCCTATGATAATAACTTTTTGTTTCACTTTTTAAGTCTATTCCAAATGGTTTTGTATAAATAGGGTTGTAAGGTATACGTGATAAGTACTGTTGCTCCCATACCAATCAGTGTACTGATGCCAATGGAACTGATAGCCGGATGTGTAGCGAAAAGTAATGATATAACGACCGTCAGCAAGACGAAAGCCGAAAAGAATATGGCAGTTTTGTGATAAGTCAACAGATGGCTTTGTTTTTGTTTCGTTTGAGCCAACAGACCGTCTGTTACAAAAATACTATAATCCACTCCGATTCCGAAAATAAAGGAAGATATGATGATGTTTATTAGGTTGAACTGTAAGCCAAATAGCCCCATAATGCCTTGTACGATGTACCAACTAAGAAACATTGGCATAAAGGCTAAGAGGGAAATCCATAGGTTGCGGAAAGATAGAAGCAACACGATGAAAACAAAGATGGATGAGATGAACAATACTACATTGAAGTCGTTGTTGATGATTTCTACCATATTGCCGGTATAGTAAAATGGGTCGATAACAACCGAATTTGGTAATGCCGAGATGGCATCGCCTACTATCCATTTGTTGCTTTCAGACATTAATACGGGCGTGAATACCATGAATTTATCGTTGCTTTCTTCTATGAAATTGCATAGCAAGCTTTCGGGTAATACATCTGCTTCATAGAGAGATGAAGGGGTATATTCACTTTCTATCATAATGAAGAATGGTTCGAACATTTCTGACGGAAGTCTGTATTTATCAGCAGCTTCTTTCAGATTTTGGCGTACTTGATTGATGCGCTCTTCGTTCCAATATTGTTGCCATGCCAAGATTCTTCTTTCTTGTTCTTCTATGGGGATAAAGAGTGTAGATGTCTTTCCATAACTTTTTATAACACCAGCCGTTTGTAGTGAGTCACAGGTGGAAAGTAGATTATGATTATATATCAGAGCCGAGTCGAGCGAAGAAGCTGCTGTAGCATAATATATAGAGGTGTATCCTTGTTGATTCTTTTCAGCATATAGTTGGTTTGAACGAAGCACTTTGGGATTATGGTAACCAATGTTTTTCAGATCGCTATCAAAAGTAACTAATCGGCAGGTATAGAAACTTATCAAGCAGATGAGAGATATGGCTATGAGCAACCATCTCTTTTTTTCGAGGGGATAGTTGCTTATGCGGTTTAACCAAGCAAATGCTTTTTCCGAGCGACGATTGCTTTGCGGATGGAAGAAATGGGGCAGAAAGATGAGGCAGAATAGGGTAGTACCTATCAGTGCCAGTGAGGCGAAAAGACCAAAGTCTTTCAATAGGTCACTTTGTGTCAATAGCAAACCCATGAAAGCACCGATGGTGGTTAGGCATCCTAAGATGACGGGGGTAGTTTGTTCCTTAAGTACTTGTATGGGTTGGCTGACGTATTTATAGTGTGTCAACACGTGCAAACAATAGCTGAGGGCTACTCCTAATACAATACCACCTATGCCCAATGCCATGATGGACATGCTTCCTTTTATCCAATAGATGCAAGTTAGGGCAAAGAATGTGCCATAAAGGATGGGGGAGAGTAGCATGACGAGTGTGGATTTATTGCGGAAGCAATAGCCGATGACGATACAGATGATAAGCAATGACGCGGTTAATGTCATGGCGAGGTCTTTCTTTATTTGGCGTGAATTGAAGACACTTTGTACCGCTGCTCCGTGGAATAGGACTTCAACTTCGGGATGAGAGGTTTCAAATTGTTTTATTTCATCTTCCAATAAGCAAATTAGTTGGTTACCGGCTTTCGAGTCGAATGCTTTGAAGTCGGGTGATAGAAAGGCTAATACGACCGTAGAGTCCGGTGTCAGCAAGTGTCCATCGACCAATGTATATCCCCCCATTCCGTCGATTAAGGATTTTCCTTGCAGTAGCATGGCCATGCGTAGTGCCAAAGGGTCTTGTCCCACTAAGTTAGTCTTACTTCCATCTTCATCGTTTTCTATCCATTCCTTGTTTTGCGCCATTTGCTTGTCTATGGCTTCTTTGGTTTGGTATGTATCAAAGTGTTTATAGGTTGTGGTATCTATAAAGGTGGGTAGGTTCATTAGCAGATAATCCAAGCCGTTTATCATCAGATCGTCATCTATACGGTATAGAATGTTGTCTATATACCGGTTAGTTGTATCTTTTTCGAGTAGCCCTTCAATGAAAGAATCTACCAACCTGGTGTCAACCCTTTTCCCCTCTTTTCCTATAAATTGAAGGAAAACCTTGTCTTTCACACGTAGATTACTGAAAGCCAATCCGCTTTGGGTTGCTTTTTCAGTTTGGGGTAACAAGCGACTGATGTCTTCTTCGTATGTCACTTGTAGGCCAAAGATGGTAAAGAGAAGGCTACTACCTATCAGTAGTAGGTACATCAGTGTTCGTCTTTTTTCGAAGAAACGATATAGGTAGATAAACAGATGCTCCATGGATTACTTGATAAATTCTTTTTTATTTTAGCCTAAATTGTTTTCTATTTATGCCTAAATTTATTTTCATTTATGCCTAAATTATTTTTTAATTAAGGCAAAACTGCATTTAATGTTGGGCTGAATGTTGCTTTCATCTCTAAACAGGTGTTGCCATCGTGGCTGATGGTGGCATGTATTTTTATGGCTTCTCCATCTTTTTGCATTAAGCGTATGCCTACCTCTGGCTTTGGATGTGTAGAAGGGGTCATCAGCTTGTTAAGGCGACATAGGCTGATTTCTGTCATTGATAGAGGCTTGTCTAACATCTGCTCCACACACTCTTTTATCATCTGTATGTTGCATACACCAGGTGATACAGGCTGGCCTGGGAAGTGGCCTTCATATACCTTGCATGCAGGGTTTAAGCTGATGCTGAAAATGGTTTGGCCATCTTCTTCGGTGTGGCCGTTTATGGTATAATAATCTGCTATTAACATACTACATGGTTCTTTTCTTTCCACTCCTTCAAGAAGGATGGGCATGATGGCTCTAACACCCCGTCTTGGGTAGTGAATAATTGGGTTGTGGTTGCCGTAAGTATCAATGCATGGTCTGTCTCACGGTGTATTTCATAATCAAATATCAGCTTTGCGCCTCGTTCGGGCCTATAAGTTATGCTCACAATCAACACATCATCTATGGTAGCCGTCTGTTTGTATTGTAACTTTAGGTCGTACATGGGAGCCAAATATCCGCTACGATAGATGTGCATATATTCCAATCCGTATTTTCGTCCCCAGGCTTCGCGTGCATCTTCCAAGTATTGCACATAGTTTCCATGCCATACCATTTGTATGGAATCTACTTCCGAAAAACGGACTTTGATGCGTACAGTTTCCGATAATGTGTTCATCATTCTGGGCTGATAAATATTTTCATTTGACACGTAGCCACAAGTCCTTGGGTAGTACAAGTTTGTGCGGCAATCAATGTTACTCCGGCCGCTTCACCTTTTACTTCTAAACGGGTGTGTAATGTTTCGCCCGTATAGGGAAGTCTGTGTAGCTTACACTTTTTTATTTCACCTATAAAGCCGGGTTTGGGAGGTAATCCTTGTTTAAAAGGTTCATACCCGGCCAAGGCTGCCGCCGATTGCGCAATGTGTTCAATCAATCCCACCTCTTGCAAGCATCCCTGACTACAGAATATATTATCGTTTGTTATGGTCAAACCGGTAGTTGCCCCAGCGGCATCCACTTCATATATGGCATCTACCATTACGATGGGTGCACGCTGAGGTATCAGTTTTAATAACTCTTCTCCTTGCAGGATAGGGGTTCTGTTTTCCATGTTAAGCATTCAATCTTTCATCAATGAAGTCATAAAGTGCACCGAATGTTTTTACTTGAGCCACTTCGGTACCTTTTATTTTTACACCAAATTCTGCTTCAATCAATGCTACCATATCTACTAAGCTCAAACTATCCAGTTCCAATGTTTCTTTGATGTCGGCTTCGGGAGTAATATCGCTTACTTCCTTTTCAAATTCTTCAGCCAATACTTCGTTGATTTTTTGTGTCAGTTCTTGTTTTTCCATTTTCTTTTATTTGTTTAATTGATTTATTATTATATTTTATAAATTCCTTACTATCAGTGTAGAGTTTGTACCACCAAATCCGAATGAGTTGGACAAGAATGTATCAAAATGCTTTTCTATGCGCTTGTCGGGAATCAGTAATTTGGCCGAGTCCTCATCGGGATTTTCAAAGTTTAGGTTGGCGGCAATGAAATTGTTTTTCATCATCAACATGGAGTAGATTACTTCGCTGGCACCTGCCATCCACATTTCGTGGCCGGTTTGGCTTTTGGTGCTAGTTACTTCTACTCGTTGGTCGCCAAATACATTGTATATGGCTTTTGCTTCGTTTGTATCGCCTACGTGAGTAGAGGTGGCATGGGCATTGATATAGCCAATTTCACGGATATCTATGCCGGCGCGTCGGATAGCCATTTCCAATGAGCGACTGGGTCCTTCTACATTCGGTGAAGAGATGTGGTCACCATTGGCAGAGAAGCCATATCCCAATACTTCGGCCAAGATGGGTGCTCCTCGGCGTATGGCCGATTCGTAGCTCTCCAATATCAATGTAGCAGCACCTCCTCCCGGTACCAAACCGTCTCGATCACGATCAAAGGGGCGGCTGGCTTTGGTTGGTTCATCTTCGCGGATAGAAAATGCTGAAATGCCATCAAATGACCCTATCGAGAAAGGATTTACTTCTTGCGCTCCTCCACAAATTACCATTTCTTGTAGTCCGTTTTGGATGAGTAGTGCTCCTAAACCAATGGCGTGACTACCGCTGGCACATGCACCACTTACTGTAAGATTGATACCTTTTAGTTTGAAGATACATCCCAAGTTCATGGTAACGGTCGAGTTCATAGATTGGAAGATAGCACCGCTACCACAAAGTGTAGTATCCTTCTTTTCGCGCATCTTGTCCACGGCCAAAACGGTAGGTTCGGCCGAACTATCATTACCGAATAGTAAGCCTACTTCGTGCGAATTCAAATAGTCTTGGTCTATACCTGCATTTCGCAAGGCTTCGATGGTAGAGCAATAAGCATATTTAGCTTGCTCTGGCATATAGACGCGTTGCGAACGACTCAGTTCTTTCTTTAAGTCGGGAATCTCTAAATAGGCTGTTAAGGCCGAACGAAATCCCATTTCCTTGCGTACAGGGTCAAAAATAATACCCGATTTACCTGTGTATAGTGATTCACGTACTTCTTCAAGGTTTTTACCTAAACATGAATAAATGCCCATACCGGTAATAACAACTCTGTTTTGCATTTCTTATATTTTAAATATTAATTATTTACACTTGTTATTTTATTTAGTTTCTTAAATAGAGAATCTCGAAGCGTTTGTGTTTTTTGTAGTTTCTTTGAACTTCTCAGTGTCAATAATTTTATTTTCCTATAATTATTCCCCATCCATTTAGTGTATTTCCATGCGCCCCATATAAAGATAGGGAAGAGCAATAATACATAAATCAATGCTATCCACCAACCGATATTGATACCAACCAAAATGAGGGTAATCAATGAAAATAAAGGTAGCAAAAACAATGCATTGATGGCATATAGAAAAGTTCCTTCGAACATAGGATCTTTACAGCATTTTCTAAATAGTCCCATTGAGATGGCGTACATCGGTAGTGATGGCCATAGCGAACATATCCATAGCGGAAATAAGAAGAGTTGTGCCAATACGGAAAGTCCTATTTTGATAGCGTTAGGCTTTTTCTCTATATCTTCATCTGTTATTCCCAATTTTTTCATTTCAGCTTTTAGTTGAAGTGCCTCTGTATAAATCTCCTTCATTTCTGTCGGATTCTTTTCTTTCTCTTGGTCTAATATGGATATCAATTGACGGTCGGACAGGAGCATTTCGGGCAGTTCTTTAGGGCTATAGCCTTGCATTTTAGCAAATTGCTTGCCGTATGTTTGTCGTAAGTAGTCTATGGCATCGTAGTTTTCCAAATCACGTATATCGAGCATCAATCCTTCTATTTGTGCTCGTACCAATTTGTTTACCTCTCTTTGTGCTGTTCGTGGTTTGGTTTTATAAAGTTCATAGTAGGGTTGGAGAGAAATGGGTGTACCAAACTTTACCATAAATTGGTTTTGAATACCAAAGTAGTTGCTATAATGGTTACAAGCTGGCAATATAAGAATCTCAGTCTTGAACTGATCCATTTCAGCCGCTTCGAAGGCCAATTTGGTATATCCGAAAGAGAAGGTTCCTAACCATCGTTTGTCTTGATGACCCGCTTCTGGAAACATCACTATTGTGTTACCGTTTACTAATTCACGTTCGGTTATTTTAAACATATCGGCATTCTTTCCCAAAGCAGCTTCGCCTTCGTAATCCATTCGGAAAGCGGGTAAAAGCCCTATTGAGCGCAGGAATTTGTTAGCTAAAGGATGCAGTTCAAATACATTGGCTCGCGTAATGAAGTACGGTTTCCTATCATTGATTGCAAATAGAATACCCAACGGGTCATTTAAACAATTTTGGTGGTTTGATACCACCATCAGTGCTTTGTTTTGGGAGGGGATATTTGTGGCCTGAATGGTATAAGTCTTGCTATAGAATAACCTATCATGTAAAAAACGCAGATACGTTTTGAACAATCGGTATATTAAGCTTGGTTTTTGCGTTTTATGTTTAGTTATCTGTTTCATCCCATTTTATATATGTTATTCACAAAAAGTTGGGCAAAGGTGCGAAAAAAAACAGAAAAAAACGACACATTTTTTTAAATTATGTGCAATAATCGAGTTTTGTTCTCTTTTAGAACAATAAAATAGCTGGTTTTTGGGGTGTATGCCTATTTATTTGTTCCTAAATAGGCAAGTTTATTTTATTATTATTTGTTCACCACGTTGATGGGTTTCCCATTCAAAAAAGCATGAACGTTTTCTACGGCTATTTGTAGCAGACGCTCTCTGGCTTCGGCGGTAGCCCAAGCAATATGTGGGGTGATGAAGCAATTGCGTGCACTCAATAGCGGATTGTCGGTGCTGGGAGGTTCTTGAGAAAGTACATCTACTCCAGCAGCATATATTTCATTGTTGTTCAATGCATTGGCAAGTGCATTTTCGTCTATTAACGGCCCGCGTCCTGTGTTGATAAGAATAGCAGTTGGCTTCATGCTTTTTAATCGTTCGGCATTTACCAGATGATAAGTGCTTTCTGTCAACGGACAATGTAGGCTGATTATATCGCACGTGCTGAACAACTCATCCATTGGTAGCTTTTTTATTTCGGGTGGAAGTTGGAAGTGTGATTTAGACGTGTATGCATATACATCCATTCCGAATCCAATGGCAATGCGTGCCGTGGTATATCCGGTATGTCCCAATCCGATGATGCCAATGCGTTTGCCTCGCAACTCAATGAGTGGTGTGTTAGTGTAACTGAAATCGGAGCATCGACTCCACTCTCCAGCACGTACTTCGTTGCTATAGTGTTCCACTTGTTGTGTGATGTTCAAAATGTGGGCAAACACCATCTGAGCTACACTATCGGTGCTATATGCCGGAATGTTGGTAACTACTATGCCTCGTTCTTTGGCTGCATTTATATCAACCACATTGTATCCGGTGGCCAACACACCGATATATTTTATATTGGGCAATGCATCCATTGCTTTTTCATCAATGACTACTTTATTGGTAAGTACAATGTCTGCTTCGGCGGCACGTGTTATCAACTCTTCGGGAGAGGTACGTTGATATATGGTACATTCGCCCAAAGCTTCCAAATTTTTCCATGATAAATCGCCGGGGTTGGCTGTATAGCCATCTAAAACTACAATTTTCATACTTTTATCTATATATTAGTCATTTTATTTATTTGTATTTATCTCCCCATAACCCTTTTATTCGTTCGGCAATTTTCTGTTCTTGTGGGTTTTGTTGGTTGGGTATATAAAATTGGTGTCCCGACAAACTTTCGGGCATAAACTCTTGATTGACAAAATTTCCGTCGTAATCGTGTGCATACTTATAATTGTTACCGTATCCCAACTCTTTCATTAGCTTAGTAGGCGCATTGCGCAAATGCAACGGTACTGGTAGGTTTCCACTTTTTCTTACCGTTTCCAACGCATTGTTAATGGCCATATAGGCCGAGTTGCTTTTTGGGCTGGTGGCTAAGTAGATGGTAGTTTCGGCCAATGGGATTCTTCCTTCGGGCCACCCAATTTTCATAATTGTGTCGAAGCAGGCATTGGCCAATAGTAGAGCATTAGGATTGGCTAAACCAATATCTTCGGAGGCCGAAATGACCAATCTTCGAGCTATGAATGCCGGATCTTCGCCTCCTTCTACCATGCGTGCCAACCAATAAATGGCCGCATTGGGGTCGCTACCTCTGATGGATTTTATGAAAGCCGATATAATATCATAATGCATTTCCCCATCTTTGTCATAAGCCATCGGGTTTTGTTGTAGACGGTTGGTAACCAATTCGTCGGTTATTACGATGGTATCAGTAGATTCTGAGTTGACTACTAAATCCAAGATGTTTAGTAACTTGCGTGCATCACCACCGCTATAGCGCAACATGGCCGTAGTTTCTTTCAGCTCTATCTGCTTTTCTTTCAATAGAAAATCGGTTTCTATGGCTCGATGCAACAACTCTAATAAGTCCTCTTTTTCCAATGGTTTCAGCACATAGAGTTGGCATCTCGATAGTAGTGGGCGTATGACTTCGAAAGATGGATTTTCGGTAGTAGCCCCAATTAAAGTTACTATACCTTGCTCTACGGCACCCAACAAGGAGTCTTGTTGCGATTTGCTGAATCGATGTATTTCGTCGATGAATAAGATTGGGCTTGCTTGCGAAAAGAAACGGTTGCTTTTGGCTTTATCAATTACTTCGCGCACATCTTTCACCCCGCTGGTTACGGCACTTAGGGTATAAAAGGGCGTTTCCAACTTGTTTGCAATGATTTGTGCCAAGGTTGTTTTGCCCACTCCGGGAGGTCCCCATAAGATAAAAGAGGAGATACGGCCGGTATCTATCATTTTTCGTAGTACGGCGTCTTGTCCCACCAAATGTTTTTGGCCGATGTATTCGTCGAGTGTTTTGGGACGTAATCTTTCAGCTAATGGTGCCATAACAAGCCATTTAAAATATCATCATGATCATGAATCGGATACCCTCTTTTTGCGCATTGGGCAATTCGGTATAGGTCAGACGTCGAACATATTCTATATGTAGTAGTTTGAATATGTTGTAAACGCCCACGCTTGCTTCTACATAGGGTTTGTTTTTATCCATGACGAAGCTGGTTGGTAATCCATTTCTCATTGGAAATAGGAAGAGGTCTGGATTGTGACTTTTGTACGGGTTGTTCTTGTCGGTCAGTGTTCCCCAAAGCCCACGGATTCTAAACATTTCGCGCCATTTCAATTTTTTGATAAGCGGTATTCTATTGAAAAGTTTTCCGTTCATGTCATAGGTCAATGCCAACGATGCATATCGGTCATTCAGAAACTCCATGTTGTTAATGAGCGAGAATGATTCGTTGTGCTGAGTGATGTATGACAAGTTGGCCATAGGCAGATTCAGTAAAGGGAAGGGGACAATGTTCCATTGCGCACCGGCACGAGCAGTTACGTCCAATTTACCCCATGAGCCAAACCAAAAACGCTTTCTTACACTTGCTTCGGTCAAGTTGAAATTATATTCTCCCCCCAACAATCCTTTTATACCGATGGTGTGTGACAGGCTGAAGATGGGTGCATCCAACGATACCGGCACACGTCGTTGCTTGGTGTTGACAAATGTTTCGCCGGGTGCCCATCGAATGGTGGCATTCAGTTCGGTTGTAGTAATGTCTTTTACTAATGTGTTTTGATAACGTGGTGGTGTCATAGGATCCGGATTCGGATTTGTCAATCGTCCGGGTATTTCACCGTTGTTTTTCCAATATTTCAAGTTGCCTACCGGTTCATCATTGCGGTGTCGGAACATGGCTTTTACGGAGAATCCGCTATTGGTTTCCAATTCATAGTTGATGGTCGCATCTCTCATGTACGACATTTGGTCAACGGTAGTCCATTTCCATCCCACAAACATGTTGTCTTTGTCGGTAGCCAGATATTTGTCCATAGGCGACATGACGTCGTAGGTATATTTCAAGCTGATGTAGTGTTTTGGAAATTCCCAAAGCACATATTCGCGTTTATTGAACGAGTAGGCAGCTTCACCGGAGTAAAACCATTTTTTGTCTTTTGTACCGTAAGCTCCATATCCGCTGAAACTCCAATGCGGACTAAGGTTACCGGTAGTCATACCACTTAGTCGGAAGCGTGTACCGTTCACGTAGTTGCTGGTTATCATGGTGTTGATGGGGCCGATGTCAAATTTGCTGGGCTTTTCTTTGCTTCCGGTTTCTACGAAGTTTTCAATCAATGCCTTCGCACCGAAAATTACATATTTAAAGCCTGGTATTTGCTCTATACGATTCATGAACAAATCCATGGTACTCTCTTTTTTCGTTAAGGGTACTTGTCTTACTTTTGCCCAATACTCATCGCTTTTGGCCAGCATATTTGCCTCTTTGATGACCGACCCTTTTAGGCGGAACAAGCGTGGTTCTATTTCGTCAAATTTATAATCGCTGTATTTGGTGGTGCGTTGTACTTCAAGTCCTTGTATGCCTTTCACAAACGATAATTCTACGGTCATGTCATCGTCTGTCAATACCCAGTTGCTATCCGGTAATTGTTCGAATTGTTGTACAATGTCCATGTTTTCTACGAAATTCACGCCTGTTTTTTTTGGCAGGTTCATGGTACATTTTTTTACGGCATAGGTCGAGTCGTTCACTACATAGATATGTCCGGTGAAGCCAAAGTCTTGCGAGTTTTGGGGTACGAACGATAGGTGTACACATTGCTGATTGTCCACCATCAGTGTGTCCATCAGGTAATATTTATAGAAACTGATGGCACCTCGTCCAATGGGGCTTACAAATCGGCGTTGTAGCAATCGGATGTCATCGTCGTATATATTGATGTTTGAAAAGACATCGGTTAGAATGGTGCCCAACATATCTCCCGTATTAAAGAACTCTTCGATGCCGGTCGAGTTCATTCCTTCGATAATGGTTTTTTCACTTTTGGGTTCTTTCCGGTAGATGGTTTTCGAGGAGGTTTCTTTGATGGAAATGGGCAGAATCATTTTGCCGGTTTTGGGCGATTCTTCCACTTGGTCTTTAAAGAATGCGAACTTTTTGTAGATGCCCTTTTCCATTTTTTCGGGGGTAACGTCGTTGATGGACATCTTCATTTTTTCGTACTTCTGGTATTGGTAGAAGTCGTTTTGTTCTAATTTCAATCCTTTCTTGTGTGCAATTACTTTTCTCATGAACTCCACCGCCGGATTGTTTTTGCGCGAATATTTTTCTTTCTTGGGTTTTACGGTTACCTCTGTAAGTAGGATGTCGTCTGATGCCAATTTTACTCTCAGCATTTTGGTATCGGGGGTAATACGCACTTTCTTTGTTTTGTATCCGATGGACGAGAAGGTCAGTTCGTTCCATCCTTTACGTCTTTCTACCTCAAATTCACCCTCTCCATTGGTAATGGCACCTACACCTGTTCCTTCATATTGCACGGTTACGTATAACAACGGCTCGTTTGTTATCGAGTCGGTTACCACGCCCTTTATTTGTGCCGAAAGTTGTGTGCTGAGTAAAATAAAGAGTGTAGTGAGGCTAATAAATATATATCGTTGTTTCATATCCAATAGTATAATTCAGGGTGCAAATTTAGTTATTTTGCTTGTTAACTATCTTATAAATCAAATAATATTTGTTACTTTGCGGCATAAAAATGATTTTGTTATGTTCAGTTTTGTTCAAATACTCGACTTTATTGGTACATTTGCCTTTGCTATTAGTGGCATTCGTCTGGCATCGGCCAAGCGTTTCGATTGGTTTGGTGCTTATGTAGTAGGTTTTGTCACGGCCATCGGTGGGGGTACAATACGTGATGTGTTGCTCGATGTTACTCCTCCTTGGATGAGCGATCCCATGTATTTGGTATGTACGGGTGTGGCTTTGGGTTGGGTTATTTTGTTTGGTAAATACCTGATTCATTTGAACAATACTTTTTTTATATTCGACAGCATTGGATTGGCATTGTTTACAGTGGTAGGCATGGAGAAGACTCTGCTGTTGGGTTATCCGTTTTGGGTGGCCATCATTATGGGTAGCCTTACGGGTGCCGCCGGCGGTGTGTTGCGCGATGTTTTTATCAACGAGATTCCCCTTATTTTTCGGAAAGAGATTTATGCCATGGCATGTGTGGTAGGTGGCCTGTCCTATACGCTTTGCATGTGGTCAGGTGCTCAACCTTATGTTTGTCAGATAGTCGGAGGAATTACCGTGTTTGTTGTTCGTATCCTTGCCGTCAAGTTTAAGATTTGTCTTCCTATTCTTTCGGGTCACGAATAGTAATTGGTAGCTATTATGAGAAGCTGAAATAAATCAGCGTGAATCCTATACCCGATATCGGTATGTGTGATTCACGCTGATTGTTTTTATGTTCAATAGTTGTATAGCGTTAGAACAACGAGTCTTTTGAGTTGAATAGTTTATTTTCGCTTACTTTCACTACTTTGCCATATTTTTCCAATTGCTTCAAGTCAATTTGTTTCGGATTTCCCACGATGGCTATGCAATAGGGCTTTCCCTTGATGTTATCTTCGTAGAATTTCACGATGTCGTCGAAGGTCAGTGCATCAATTTTCGATAAGTTTTCCTTGGCGGGGTCGTCGTTGTAGCCTCTTCGTTGTAGGCTTACCAATGACATGGCCTTACTACGGAAGTCGGGGTGGCTGGTCAATACCTCTTGTCGCAGGTAGCTCTTGATGTTGTCAATGCGTTCGGCATTGCGTGGCATGTCGTTGATGAGCCCCATGAATACATCTACGGCCTCGTTGGCTTTGTCGTTTTGTGTGCCGATGTATCCGGTCAGGTAAGTACCTTTGCCGGCAATGCCTTGTGTGGTGGCATAGGCATAGGCAGTATAGGCCATCGAGCGTTTTTCGCGTATTTCGTCCAATACCAATCCGGTGAATCCCATACCGAAGTATTGGTTGAATGCATCGCGCAGCACGTCATCTTTCTTGTCGTCGGGTTGCATGGGTAGGTAGAAGTGTATCTGTGCCTGCTCGGCATCGTTGTTCGACAAGAAGTAGATGGTGTTTTCTTTCACCGGGTTCAGTGTTTTCACTTGAGGTGAATTGCTGGGGCGTTCGTTGGCTACCAAGGGCAGGTTTTGGCTCAATATCTGGTAGGCGTCATCGAACGACAAGGTGCCGGTGTAGTACACTTTGGCTTCATAGTTGGCAGCTCGGTTAATGTCGCCGGTCAGTTCGGCTATCTGCATGTTGTATAGTTCCATGTCGGTTAGTTCGGTCAGATAGTCCGATTCCTCTCCATATACCATGTATTGTCTCAAGGCTTCGCTCAGTGTGTTTACGTTTTCTTTGCGCACGGCTCTATTACTGAGTTGCATACCCTTTAGCTGGCTCAGTTGCTTATCTTCCAGTTGGGGCATCAGTATCTGTCTGGACAATAGTTGGCATGCCTCGGCCAGTGTCTGGTCATATCCTTCCATAATGATGTACAGATAGTTGTCGTCGGCCGTTACCTGACAAGTAGCGTTCAGTTTGCTCAGTGCTTCCTTCAGCTGCAGGGGTGTAAAGGCTCCCATTACGCCGGCATTGTTCATCAGGCTTGCTGCTACGCCCAGTTTGGGGAAGGTGTTGGTTCCTGCTCCATATTGCAAAACCAGTTGGTAGAGGTTGTTTTCGGTATTGGGTGTGTGGTATAGTTTCGAGTGGTCGTTCAACGATTTTACCTGTACGTTGCTAAAGTCGATGTACTTTTCAACTACTTGTCCGAAGGGCATTTTCTTGAATTGTTGTCCGTAGTGCGATTGTTTACCTACGGGCGGTTCAATGGGTTTGTATCCCGGTTTTTCAATTTTGTTTTTCTTTTCAGCCTTTCCCTTTTCTATGTACAGTGCCAGGTAGTTGTCGCTTAGGTACTCTTTGATGACCCGTTTGATGTCGTCGGTGGTTACAGCCATTATTTTTTCCTTGTAATTTAGCACATCGCCCAGGTCTTGTTCGTTATAAAAGGCCTCCATCAGCAGCATGGCCTTTTCTTCGTTGCCCTCCATCACTTGGTCGTATTGTCTGAACATTTCGGCCTTGATGGCATCAATTTTCCACTCTTCAAATTCTCCGTTGGCAATTTTTTGTATGGCTTCGTTCAGTTTCTTTTCGGTATTTTTGTTCGAGTCATATCGCCGTTGGTTTTCGTCATACAAGGGTATGCCGGCTACGATGGTGCGTCCCTGTTCGCGGAACGATTGGGTATAGGCTCCTGCGCTTCCTATCTCTCCGTCCAGTCCCAATTTGTCCAAAGCACCCGTTTGGCTTCCGTTGCTCAACAGAGATAGCGCAATGTTCAGTGCAACTTCGTCGGGATGTCCGGCAGGTATTCCTTTGAATATAAGAGCCACTTGCGGATATTGTCCCACTTTGGCGTTGAATTGTGTGCGTCCTTTGATGTCGAGTTCCGGATACTGTTTGTGTGTCGGTGTAGGCTTGGCTTGCAATCGTCCGAAGCTGGCGTTTATGCGTCCCACAATCTGTTGCGCTTTGATGTTACCCACCAGTACCAGCACCATGTTTTCGGGTGTGTACCATTGTTCGTAAAACTCTATCAGCTTACTTAGTCGGGGGTTCTTCAAGTGTTCGGGCAGTCCGATGATGCTACGCGAGTAGGGGTGTCCTTCGAAGGCTTTCTCCATAATGAAGCTGCTTACGCTACGGCTTGGGTTGTCCTGTTCTCGGTTATACTCTTCATATACGTTTTCCAACTCCGACTGAAATGAGCGGAATACGGGGTTGATAAATCGTTGTGAAGAGATTTCCAGCCATTTGTTTATCTGATAAGCTGGGAAACTGCTATGATAGAAGGTAAAGTCGTAGCTGGTACCTGCGTTCACCCCTTTGGCGCCGATGCTCTCCATTAGGTTCGAGTATTCACTGGGCAATCCATATTGAGCCGCCTTTACGGTTAGGTCGTTTATCTCTTGGCTCAAGGCTTGCTTCTTGGCGGGATCACCCTCTTCGGCCATCAAGTCATATTTGGCAATGATGTCTTTGTATAGCGGCTCTTCTTCGGCCCAGTTCAGCGAGCCAATCATGGTTGTTCCTTTAAACATCACGTGTTCCAGGTAGTGGGCCAATCCGGTATATTCTTCGGGGTCGTTTACCGAGCCTGCCCGTACGCCTACCAAGCCGAATACATCCGACTTTGTTTCGTCTTCCCATACAAAAACGGATAATCCGTTTTTTAGTTTAAATGCCTTCAGCCCTTGGCCGGAAACCGGTAGAGTTATCATGAACACGAGCAGTGTCAACCCTATCTTTTGAAAAATCTGTTTCATACGTCTCAAAATAAATTGTTTTCAGTTGTTTATATTATTTGGTACAAAAGTAATAAAAAAAACTTAGATGGTCAAATAAAATATGATATTAAACATCCGATTTCCGATGAAGATTTTACTCTTTTCTGATGTAGAAATCGAAAAGAAAAATATATCTTTGCAAATGTTAACTTTGCTAAATAAATCAATCTAAATCTAAATGTAATGAAAAAAGAAATCAAATTCAGCCTCGTCTATCGTGACATGTGGCAATCCTCTGGCAAGTATCAGCCTCGTGTTGACCAATTGGTACGCATAGCCCCGTTAATAGTCGAAATGGGTTGTTTTGCCCGTGTTGAGACCAATGGTGGTGCTTTCGAACAGGTCAATCTGATGTATGGCGAAAATCCCAACAAGGCCGTCCGTGCTTTTACCAAGTTTTTCAACGAGGCCGGCATACAGACTCACATGCTCGATAGGGGTTTGAATGCCCTTCGCATGTATCCCGTACCGGCCGATGTGCGTCGGTTGATGTATAAAGTGAAGCACGCCCAGGGAGTAGATATAACCCGCATATTCTGCGGATTGAACGAGGTTCGCAACATCATCCCTTCCATCAAATACGCCCTCGAAGGTGGTATGATTCCGCAAGCCACTCTTTGTATCACCCATTCACCGGTACACACCGTCGAGTATTATGCCGACATTGCTGATCAACTGATAGCCGCTGGTGCGCCCGAAATCTGTTTGAAAGACATGGCCGGAATTGGACGTCCCGGCATGTTAGGACAACTTACCAAAGCCATTAAGAGCAAGCACCCCGATGTTATTATTCAGTACCACGGCCATAGCGGTCCGGGCCTCTCGATGGCCAGCATCCTGGAGGTGTGTGAAAACGGTGCAGACATCATCGACGTAGCCATGGAACCCCTCTCATGGGGAAAGGTACACCCCGATGTCATCTCCGTGCAAGCCATGTTGAAGGAGAAAGGCTTCCAGGTATCCGACATAAACATGACGGCCTATATGAAGGCTCGTAGCCTGACTCAAGAGTTTATAGACGACTTCTTGGGCTATTTCATGGATTCCACTAACAAGCACATGTCCTCACTGCTACTAAAATGTGGTTTGCCGGGCGGCATGATGGGCTCAATGATGGCCGACTTGAAAGGTGTACATTCGGGCATCAACCTCATACTGAAGGGTAGGGGCGAGGCACAACTTTCATTAGACGAGTTACTGGTCATGCTCTTCGATGAGGTAGAGTACGTATGGCCCAAGCTAGGCTATCCGCCGTTGGTTACCCCCTTCAGTCAGTACGTTAAAAATGTGGCGCTGATGAACGTCATGGCCATGTGCAAGGGTGAAGAACGGTGGAGCATGATAGACAATAATACATGGGGCATGATTTTAGGAAAGAGCGGCAAACTGCCCGGACAGTTGGCACCCGAAATCATTGAACTGGCCAAGGCACAAGGACGCGAGTTTACCACCGACGACCCTCAATCATACTATCCTGACCAACTGGATGAGTATCGCAAGGAGATGAAGGAGAATGGATGGGAGACGGGCGAAGACGATGAAGAACTATTCGAGTTGGCTATGCACGACCGTCAGTACCGCGATTATAAGTCGGGTGTAGCTAAGCAACGTTTCGAGGCCGACTTGCAACGCGAGAAAGAGGCGGCCCTGTTGGGCAAAGGCTTCAGTGAGGAAGATGTGAAGAAGCTGAAACGTGTCAAGGCTGACCCTGTCACCGCTACCGCCAAGGGGCAACTGTTGTGGGAGATAGACGTCGAGTCGCCCTCTACGCCCCCCGAAGCAGGACGTGCCTACAAGCCCGGCGACCTCTTCTGTTACATCACCACCCCATGGGGAGGCCATCAACCGATAGCTGCCCACTTTGCCGGACGCGTCATCGAGGTATGTGCCAAGCAAGGTGCCCACGTCAATAAAGGCGATGTGTTGGCCTACATCGAACGTGAATAGGTAGAGAAGAAAACGTTCGTCTGCTTTGTAGCGATGAAAGTGATGAGTGATTAGTGGTTGGCGGTTGGTGTTAAGCCATTTCTTTTACACACACCATACGTCTGCTAATCACTCATCGCATTCTGTGCGCACCCCATTTCTCTTTTAGGCGCATTTGCTACCCAATCGGCAGAAAACGTCCTTAAAACGCATAAAATATTCAACTCGCGTTTTTTGCAGCTATCACAGTTATATCTGTTATAACTGTTATATTTCTACTATCATTGTCTTTTCCTAAAATAAAAGTTAACTCTTTCTCTGAAAAAGTTGACTTGCTTCATCATGAAAACACGCGAGGCATATATTGAAGAGCTTGAGCGCATAGAAGGCGTGAGCTATTTAAATGGTGAAGACGATAATGAGTGAACTATCTTTCAGATGTATTTAGCTTAGGGGTAGTTCACCTTCCCTTATTACAAATCTTTCAGTAACACCTTGCTTGAGCCGTTGTAGTACTCTTGGCGAGCCTGCATCAAGACGTTCCATTGCTCGCTATAGGCATTAGTGATGTCAATCTTGAAGTCTTCGGAACCACGGGTATCCAAGCGTTCGAGCAACAAGGCTACGTCTATTTTGTTGATGTCGATTGAGGGCTGGTAGGCTATCTCTTCACTCTTTTCGTCGCTACTCACTTCGTGTATCAGCTTGACATTTTCCAATTCGAACAGCACTTTGTTGGTTAGGCTGATGGGTATCTGGCATTCACCGGATAGCTCGTGGGCGGTGTAGGGATTGTCGTTGTTGGCAAAGCGTTTGGCTATTTGCGACATGATGAGGATGGCTACAAAGTCGTGGTAGCGGCGGCTGATGTTGCGCGTGTCTTTATCGAAGCTGAAGTTGTGCAGATTTTGGCTGGCATAGGTAAACTCGGCACCAAATAGGCAGATAGTCCACGAAATATGCACCCATAGCAAGAACATGGGCAGGGCGGCAAAGCTACCGTAGATGGCGTTGTAGCGGGCTACCGATAGTTGTCCGCTGATGTAGAGAAACTGGAAGGCTTGGTAGGCCGTACCGGCAAGAATGCCCGCTATCAGTGCGTGCTTGAATTTTACCTTGGTGTTGGGCATGAAAATGTAAAGGGCTGTAAACATGAACCAGGTGAAGGCAAAGGGAATGAGTCGTATCAGGAATTTGCCGAGTGGAGCCAGCAGGGTGAACTCTTCAACATTCTTTAGCATGGTACTCATGAAGATGGACAAACCGCCCGAAATAACAATCAGGATGGGCATCAGTAGCAACATGGAGAGGTAGTCAGTGGTCATGCGAAAAACGCTACGGGCTTTCTGTACCTGCCAGATGCGGTTGAAGGTCATCTCCATGTTGTTTATCAGGTTCAACACCGTCCAAAGCAACATAATCAGGCCGACCCCGATGAAAATGCCGCTTTTGGCTTGCGACAGGTAGGAATCGACAAATTGGAAGATGACTTCGGTCGTCTCCGACGGGCCACCAAAACCTTTTACAATCTGACTTTCCATCAGATTGTCGAACCCAAAACCACGAGCAATAGCAAACAAGATGGCAAGGATGGGTACAATGGCCAACAAAGTGCTATAGGTCAACGCCGAAGCCTTGTTGATAATGCGGTCTTTGGTAAAATGAGTGATGCAGAGATAGACGGTCTTAATGATGGTGTATAGTGAGAACTCCGTCCGGGTGACTTCGTCTTCGGTGATGCGCCAAATGTCGTAAGTCAAGAATTTCCAAAGTTTGACGATGTATTTTTTCATGGCTCGGATGTTTTTATAAAAAAGCAGTTGGCCTGTAAGCCGGGTTCTGTCTCTTTGCCAAAGCAAAGCGTCTGTCATTTATCTGAGTCGAATGTTGCCATACGACTTTAGCGATCTACCCTCCGACATGGGGCGAGCAACCCTCTTGACGTCGGTTTACATGATCTTACAACTCCTAAGACGCACAGCCCTTGTGTCGCCACAAGACTGGTAGGCTCTTACCCCACCTTCTCACCCTTACCACCCGAAGGAGGCGGTTATTTTCTTCTGCGTTACTCTACCCTCGCGGACAGCTTTCTGTTAGGAAGTAGGATGCTCTGTGTTGCCCGGACTTTCCTCGTGCATCACCTAAAAATGCAAGCGACAGACCGGCCAACTGACTTTCAGAGTGCAAAGATAGTGCAAGGTGGGAAATATACAAAAACCAGAAGAATAAATTTGTTTAATGATAACTAAAATGGCTCATGAAACAGGGCTGAAATTGATGCTTTTTCTTGGTGGTTATTCTTATTTTTATTAACTTTGCAAAAAGTTGAATAAATGTAATTAAAACATAAAATACTTATGATGAAAATAGTTCTTTTCTTAACACTTTCGTGGGTGGTAGCCGGAGGTGTTGTGGCCGCACAAGGTGGCGACAGAGAGATACCTGCCGAAGTGCAACAACTCAATGATAGCATAAAGAATCTGTATGCACCCGACAAACGCATAGCCATGTTTAACGTAGATTACTTCTTCTCGGACAAGAACGTTATGTTGCGTGGTGAAACTACATCGGCCGAGGCCAAAGTCGCTTTGTTGGACGGCTTGAAGAGGGGCGGATACAACGTAATGGATTGCATCAGCCTATTGCCCGATGCCGAAGGGTTGCAAAACAAGGTGTATGGCATTGTAAACGTGTCGGTGTGCAACTTGCGCTCGGACGCCGACTTCTCTTCGGAGATGGTAACACAAGGTTTGTTGGGTACACCCGTGCGTGTGTTGAAACGTGATGGATGGTACTACATACAAACTCCCGACGAATACATGGCATGGGTGCACCGCGTGGGCATTCATCCCGTTACTGAGGAAGAGCTGAAAGCATGGAACAATGCCGACAAGATTGTGGTTACCGGACACTATGGATTTGTATATTCGGCACCAGACGTGAAGTCGCAAACTATCTCGGATGTGGTAGCAGGAAATCGCTTGAAGTGGGAGGGCAAGAAAGGTGCCTTCTACAAAGTGAGCTATCCCGATGGAAGAACCGGATATATACAGAAAAACATGGCTATGCCCGAAGAGGAATGGCGCAAGGGATTGAAACAGGATGCACAAAGCATTATAAAAACTGCACACCAACTGATGGGAGTGCCCTACCTATGGGCCGGTATGTCGTCGAAAGGGGTGGATTGTAGCGGATTTATGCGTACCACACTCTACCTGCATGACATCATCATTCCTCGCGATGCATCGCAACAATGTTACGAGGGTGAACACATTGAGATAGCATCCGACTTTGGCAATCTGGTGCCCGGCGATTTGATTTTTTTCGGAAGAAAGGCTACACCCGAACGCAAGGAGCGTGTGGTACACGTGGGTATGTACATCGGCAATAAGAGATTCATACATTCTCAGGGAGACGTGCGCGTGAATAGCTTCGATCCGAATGACGAACTCTTTGATGAGTACAATTTGGGACGATTGCTCTATGCTGCCCGCATTTTGCCTTTCATTAATCAGACAAAGAAACTCAATACCACTTTAACAAACCCACTATATAACATTAAGTAAACCTTTTAATTGATTTAAGATATCATGCAAAACAGAAGAGATTTCTTGAAAACGGCCGCTTTCGCTACATTAGGATCCGGATTGGCCGTCAATAGCTTGCTAACAGCTTGTGGAAACGGCCCAGCTGTAAACATCAATACCACAGGGGGGGTACCCAAAATGAAGATACGTTGCTTTCCTTACGAACTGAAACTGCGCCATGTATTTACAGTAGCCACCAATACACGCACCACAACACAAGGCGTACAGGTAGAGATTGAATATGACGGAGTAGTGGGGTACGGAGAGGCATCTATGCCACCCTATTTGCAAAAAGAGCTGGGCACGGTAGAAAGTGTGATGGACTTTATAAACAATAAGCTGAACTTAGAGCAGTTTAAAGACCCCTTTCAATTGGAAGATATATTGGCATATGTAGATACCCTCTCTGAATCGGATGCAGCCGCAAAAGCAGCCATCGACATAGCACTGCACGACCTGGTGGGCAAACTGATGAATCAACCTTGGTATAAGATTTGGGGATTGGATAAGGAAAAAGCACCTTCAACCACCTTTACCATCGGTATTGATACACCCGACGTGGTGCGTGCCAAAACGCAAGAGTGTGCCGAGAAATTCAATATACTGAAGGTGAAGTTAGGACGTGACAATGACAAGGAGATGATAGAAACTATACGTTCGGTAACCAATCTGCCCATTGCCATAGATGCCAATCAAGGATGGAAAGATAAAAAATATGCCCTTGACATGATTCATTGGCTAAAAGAAAAGGGCATTGTGATGATAGAACAACCCATGCCCAAAACACAGATTGACGATATAGCATGGGTAACCGAGCATAGCCCCTTGCCCGTGTTTGCCGATGAATCTATACAACGCTTGAAGGATGTAACATCGTTGAAAGGGGTGTTCTCTGGCATCAATATCAAGCTGATGAAGTGTACCGGCATGCGCGAAGGATGGAAGATGATGAACTTGGCACGTGCATTGGGTATGCGCGTCATGATAGGTTGTATGACCGAAACATCGTGCGCCATTTCGGCCGCCGCACAACTGGCACCGGCCGTAGATTTTGCCGACTTAGACGGAGCACTCCTCATTGGTAACGACCGATTCAAAGGTATGGAGGTAGTAAAGGGAAAGATTACCCTAAACGACCTGCCGGGTATCGGATGTACATTATTATAATATAAATGATGATATGAGAAAGTTATTATATGTCGTTGCACTGTTCTTATTGGCATCGGCTTGTCAAACAGGAAAGGAAGTAAAACCTTATAGCTGGGAAGAAGACTTGAAGTATAGGCTGAAAACAGACTTCCGCATTACTGAAGCACAGGTGAAGGAGTATATACAGAAATATATTCCCGATGTTACCGATCAGCAGATGAAGGCGTGGGAAGAGAGCAAGGCTTTGGAGTACATGATGATTGACGGTGAGAAACGATACTTCCGCAATGCAGGGCCAAACCTCTTCCGTATAGATTCGGCATGCATCGCTTTGAAACTAGATAAAGAGGGATTGCCCGAAAGTAAAAGCGACGATGTAAACAAGGAAAACCTGCCCGAAATTATAAATGCCGTGAAGCAAAGCGGAAAGAATAGGGTGGCACCTCAAAGAATGCGTGTGACCTATACACTGACCGTAGATACCAACGCCGTACCCGCCGGTGAGGTGGTGAGATGCTGGTTGCCCTATCCACGTACTGACCATCCGCGTCAACAAGAGGTGAAACTCATTTCGACTAGCGAACCGGAGTATATCATTGCTCCCAATGAGTGCAAACACACTACACTCTATATGGAGAAACGAGCCGTTGCCGGAAAGCCTACTGTATTTCAAGAAACCTTTGAATACACCGCATACGGAGAATGGTACGACTTGAAGCCCGAAGATGTGTTGCCCTACGATACGGCATCTGACATTTACAAAGAGTTTACGGCCGAACGAGAGAAACATATCGTCTTCTCACCACGCTTGCGACAATTAGCTGCCAAATTGACAGAAGGTGAGACAAATCCGTTGCTAAAGGCAAGGCGCATCTTCAGATGGGTGAACGACCACTTCCCGTGGGCGTCGGCACGTGAATATTCAACCATCGAAAACATACCCGAATATGTGTTGGAAAATGGACATGGCGATTGCGGACAAGTAACACTGCTGTTCATGACCTTGTGTCGCATTAGCGGAATACCTACACATTGGCAAAGTGGATTCATGATGCATCCGGGTGCATGGAATTTGCACGATTGGGGTGAAATTTACTTCGAAGGGGTAGGATGGATACCTGTTGACCAATCTTTCGGTATTCCTCTCTATGCACAAAATAGCGACGAAGAGTGGTTCTTCTTGGGAGGCATTGATTCGTGGCGACTGATTGTGAATAGCGATTATGGAATGCCGTTGGTGCCCGAAAAGAAATATCCACGAAGTGAAACCGTCGATTTTCAACGTGGCGAAGTAGAGTGGGAGGGAGGAAACCTATATTTCCCCGAATGGGATTATGACATGGAAATAGAATACCTGACATATTAACACTTCCGGTGTTTCAATAAATGTAAAAAAAGCAGGCTCGGCAGTTAATCGCTGTTAAGCCTGCTTTATACTTTGTTAAAAGAGAACAAAAATACATGACAATATTTCAAAGTGTATATTATTTGTTGTTCTTTTAACGTCGAAAAGTTAAAAGAAAAGTAGAAATTAACATTTAAAACGAGAAAAGTGTATGAAACAGACAACAAAAAACATTTTAGGAATAGTAGCCATCGTGTTGCTTAGTTCGGGTGTGGCAGGTTTCACAACTTATAAGATGCTCAGTAGCGAGCAACCGGTCGAAAAATCGGCTATTGGTTTCGATGAAGTATTTCAAATTAACGATAGCAACTTGCAATTGGCAAGCTATCCGGGTGTACCCTCGCAACCTATCGATTTGACCAAAGCAGCCGAAAGTTCGGTAAATGCCGTGGTTCATATTCGTTCGACACAAGCATCAAAAGTGCGTGAAGTGGAAGTGCGTGACCCGTTTTATGACTTCTTTGGTGACTTTTTTGGTCAACGAGGACAAGGAGGTACACAAAAGCGACAAGTACAGACACCCGAACGACGTGGATATGGATCGGGAGTGATTATCTCAAAGGATGGATATATTGTGACCAACAATCATGTGGTAGAAGGTGCCGATGAAATTACCGTGAAGTTGAATGATGACCGTGAATTACAAGGACGTATGATAGGTACTGACCCATCGACCGATTTGGCACTTATCAAGATTGAGGGCAATGATTTCCCCGCTATACCTGTGGGTGATTCGGATGCCTTGAAAATTGGTGAGTGGGTATTGGCTGTAGGTAATCCTTTTAATTTGAACTCTACCGTTACCGCCGGTATCGTAAGTGCAAAAGCACGTGCCATTGGCTCGGAGTCGGCTAACGGACAAGCGGCTACTATCCAATCGTTTATTCAAACCGATGCTGCTATCAATGCTGGTAATAGCGGTGGTGCATTGGTCAATGCACGCGGCGAATTGGTGGGTATCAACGCCATGCTTTATTCACCTACGGGCGCTTATTCGGGTTATGGATTTGCCATTCCTACAACAATCATGAAGAAGGTAGTGGCCGATTTGAAAGAGTTTGGAGTGGTGCAACGTGCCTTGTTGGGCATCAGTTGCCTCGACCTTTCTACCGATTTGCAAATGGACGAAAAACAACGCGAAGAGGTGAAGAAGAAGTTGGAAGAACTGGGTGTGTCAGATGGTGTGATGGTAGGCGAAGTAATGGCCGGAGGCTCATCTGAAGGATTGCTGAAAGAAAACGATGTCATTATAGGATTGGGTAACAAACGTGTACATCGCTTCAGTGACTTGCAAGAGGCGTTGCAACAATATCGTCCGGGCGACAAGGTAGAGGTGAAGATTGTGCGCAACAAGAAACAACAAACCGTTACCGTTGAACTGAAGAATGAACAAGGTACTACTAAAACGATGAAGAATGTAGATATGGAGATACTTGGTGCCGCTTTCCGTCCGCTATCAGATGATTTGAAGAATCAACTCAAGTTGAGCTACGGACTTCAAGTGAGTGGCTTGACCGAAGGAAAAATGGCAGATGCCGGTGTTAGAGGAGGATTTATCATTCTTAAAGCCAACGGACAACTGATAAAGAGTGAAGATGACTTGCTCAGAGTGTTCAAGGCAGCCGTTAAGTCACCCGACCAAGTGTTATTCTTGAGTGGTGTATTTCCATCGGGTAAACGTGGTAACTACGCAGTAGATCTTTCGCAAGAATAATGATAAGATAAAGAGTTAATTAAATAAGGGTTGGCCCTGCTCCTATAATGGAGTAGGGCTTTTTTTATCCGATAATATAATTAAAACGCCTCTGCTTATTCCCTTTTATTGCTGAAAAAGATATAAAAGAAAAAGCAAAGTTGACAGATTATTGTTGGATTACCAATAAAAAGATGTATCTTTGCATCCAAATACGTATTTGTAAGAATGAGACAATTAAAAATTACCAAAAGTATCACCAATCGCGAGAGCGCTTCGCTTGACAAGTATCTACAAGAAATTGGTCGTGAAGACTTGATTACCGTAGAAGAAGAGGTGGAACTCGCTCAACGCATCCGAAAGGGCGACCGCATTGCATTGGAAAAGCTTACCCGTGCTAACTTGCGTTTCGTTGTTTCGGTGGCTAAGCAGTATCAAAACCAAGGATTGAGTTTGCCTGATTTGATTAACGAAGGTAACTTAGGGCTGATTAAGGCCGCCGAAAAATTTGATGAGACACGCGGATTTAAGTTTATCAGTTATGCTGTGTGGTGGATACGCCAATCCATTCTTCAAGCCTTGGCCGAGCAATCGCGCATCGTGCGCCTTCCTTTGAACCAAGTAGGCTCGTTGAACAAAATCACTAAAGCCTTCTCGAAGTTCGAACAGGAAAATGAGCGTCGTCCTTCGCCAGAAGAATTGGCCGAAGAGTTGGAAATTCCTGTTGATAAAATTTCTGATACACTCAAGGTGTCGGGACGTCATATCTCGGTAGATGCACCTTTTGTAGAAGGAGAAGACAACAGCTTGTTGGATGTGCTGGTTAACGATGATTCGCCCATGGCCGATCGCTCGTTGGTGAACGAGTCTCTTGCGAAGGAAATTGATAGAGCACTTTCTACGTTATCCGATCGCGAAAAAGAAATCATTCAGATGTTTTTCGGAATCGGACAGCAGGAAATGACATTAGAAGAAATTGGCGACCGCTTCGGACTTACACGTGAACGGGTGCGTCAGATTAAAGAAAAAGCTATCAGAAGATTAAGACAAAGTAATCGTAGTAATTTGCTCAAGTCTTATTTGGGATAAGTAAGAAATATTGGTTTCCTAAAAATGAACACAAATGTGTCGATGTGGCCATGTGCAGAAGGTGCCCATGCTATATTGGCACATTTTTTCAATCAGAATAATTAATAAAACAAAAAAAGAAATATGAAAAACCTACGTCTGTTCTTGGCTTTTGCCATCTTCTTTACACTATGCTCGGCATTTACCATGAAAAAAGTGAAGGAACAAAATGTATATGCCTATGGTGTGGCCGCATCGTTCAACGATACGGTGGTGTATTATACCGAAATTCAGTTGCTGGATAGTGTGAAACTTGACAAGAACGGTTTTTTACCTTCCAGAGAATTATATAGTATTCAGTTAAGAAATCATTTGGAATATCAGATGATGAAACCTCATTATACTTGTATGATTTACTTCTCGGACAACAAGGAGAAATTACAAAAAAATGCAAAGAAAGTGCTCGACAAGTATAGAGCTAACAAGCAAATGCGTGTGGAAGTTATTGACCCGAAATCATTTGCTTTTAAAAATAATGAATAATAAATGAAAGGTCTTTCTTTATGAAGAATTTTATTTACACAATTCTATTTTCCCTATTAGCTACATGCCTTCATGCATGTAGCGAGAAGGATGACCCCTCGCCACAATCTCAATATATAGACAAAACCGTCTTAGTGTATATGGCGGCAGATAATAATCTGGCAAATTTTTCGCATACCGATTTAGGAGAGATTAAGCAAGGTATGACACAGATGAATGGAAAAAACATTCGTTTGTTGGTTTATCAAGATACAGGCTCATCCTCTAAGCTGATAGAATTGAAGAACGAAAAGAATGACGTGGTTGAAACGATAGTACGCGAATATCAGACACCGCGCAATTCAATGGGTGTTGACGAAATGAAAGAGGTATTTGCAGATGTCTTTGGAAACAAAGATTACCAAGCGCATAATTATGGCCTTGTATTTTGGTCACATGCCGAGGGATGGATACCCTATCCGTTGAAGGCCACTACCGCATCACGTTGGGTTGGTCAAGATATAGGTAGCGGCGATAAGCGTATGAACATAGACGATTTTGTACAAGTATTGAAAACAGCTCCTCATTTCGACTTTATATTAATGGACGCCTGTTTTGTACAATCGGTAGAGTTAGCCTACGAAATACGAACTTTTGCCGATTACTATATAGGTTCGCCTACTGAAACACCCGGTCCTGGCGCTCCCTATGATAAGTTAGTACCCGCCATGTTTCAAACAAACGATGCAGCTTTAGCCATGGCAGAAGCCTATTTTAAGGTGTACGAAACGTTGTATAACGGTGGTGTAGGATTAAGTAATGATAATTGGACGGCCGGTGTATCAATGAGTGTGATGAAAATGGACGAACTCGATGCGTTAGCTTCGGTTACCTCACAAACTTTGCATGCAGATGCCAATGTAGATTGTGCTTCCTTGCGTGGTAATGTATTCAATTACGACCGTCGTCCTAAGACATCTGCTTCGCATGTAGGATATTATGATTTTGTGGGGATGATGGAAATTATATCGGTTGATGAAAACGCTTTCCTTACATGGAAGAAGCAACTTGATGCCACCTTGCCTTTTTTTAAAACAACGGCCAAGAACTATTCTTCATCTGGAGGAATTTTCTCTATGAATGGTGCCAATGGTGTGACGCATTACATTCCCGGTAAGTCGGATATAGCCGATGCAGCTTATAAGCAAACCGGTTGGTATAAAGCCGCAGGTCTTTCTAAAATGGGTTGGTGATAAATTAGTTTTAAGCACTTCGATATAAAAAAGGAGACGTTATCCGTCTCCTTTTTTGTGTTTATAGGTTGTTAGACAAGTATTAAAACTTGCTCAAGTCAATCTGCTCAATACCCACCAAATTGGTGATGTTTACCTCTTCGGCACCCCATACTTCGATAATAGCGGTGTGTTGTCCCTCATTTTCGTATGTATGATTGGCTTTTTCGGCATAAGCCTGCTTTTGTTCATCGCCCCAAAAGATGTTACCTACTATCGTACCTGAGCTTGTCACTGTGGGGATTGTGAACGTTTTCATTGTATGAGTTACGCTGAATATGTTTACATTTTGGTCGGGCATGGCATCGGTATCGTCGTTCAACGAAATGATTTTTATTTGATCCGTAAATGCAACGAGCGAACGGTCGGTTAAAGCCAAACGGAAGATGTATTTATAGCCTCCTTGTACGCCTATCTTAGGTAAGTGGCATTCCAATTCTTTTCCGTCAATCTTAAATGTCACCTTCACATTTGTACCCGATGATGCCAATGGAAGGCAGAATAGGTCGGGTATATTTTCTTTCCAACCTCCAGATTGCAGGGTGTTGTCTGTTTTTAGTGTATAGCTACCTGTTGTGCTTCCGGTGATACTTCCGGTATTGACATTCATAGTGCCTTCGGTGTAGAAGGTTTCGCCACTAATGGTAATCTCTTGCAATTTGCCGGCACCGCTATATCCATCGTTGTCTATATTGAATGCAAGAATAGCCATGGCATGCTTCATGATTAATGCACCTTTCGGATTCAGTTGGCTGACTGATACCGTAGGTCCCGAATAAAGATAATCGGTTTGACTTTGCACATTTACGGGTATGCTTGTCGGTGTGGTAAATGAAGAAGAGTAGGGGTAAACGGCTTGTATTGTAGCTCGTTCGCCTTCTGGTAATACCACTATCGGACTTCCTTTCCAAATGTCGGTTTGGCACGTGAATTTTTTCATGCTGGTAGTCGAACTACTGCTTGAGAAGCCTACGAACACACTCATTTCTTTTCCGCTGGTAAGCTCGGTAATGACTTCGGTATTAGCACGAGTATCTACACTGGTAGTAAATGTAATTTCAGTTTGTTGGGGTACTTCCGGCTCTTCGTTAGAACTATCGCTACAAGCTACCAAGGCCAATCCGGTTATTGCCCATAAGTAATATTTTATATTTTTCATAACTTTCATTTCTTACTGATTATATATGATAAATGTACTTTTATTTATTGGCTCCCACCACGAACGACACTTCTTTCTTACTATCACCCTTAATAAGTGTCAACTTATAGATTCCAGCATTCAGCGTTTTAGTGTCGATGCTGATTACCTTGTTGTCAGCGGTGGTAGTACCACTTGTGGCTTCGCTTCCATCAGCGGCCGTCAGTTTGTAGCTGACGTCGGCCAATGTGGTCAGTTTTATAATCTTATCAGCTTTGTTGTAGCTGAACGAAGTCTCTTCCTGTACGCTATTATCGGGCACTTTCACGATGATTTCAGATACAACATCATCGCCTCCAAATAATCGTTTCCATTCGTTGCTATTTGCTCCTTTATAGCTGGCTGCTATATAGTCGAAGTCTTCAATCTCTTTGGTGATGAGACATTCTAAATCGGTTACTCCGGTGCCATATCCATATTTTAAGTCTTTTATGCCCAATAGTTCTTTTATAATATCTTCTTTTTTGTTACCCTCTTTATCGAATAAAGATAGGGTTACAACACCGGTAAAGGGTTGTGCACTGACATTGGCTACGAAGCATAAATCCATTTTGAATGGTACATTTGTTTGGAAATCTTCTGTATCGGCTGAAAGTCCTTTATAGTAATCATTGGTTCCATCGGCTGTGCCGGCAATCAAAATCAACTGTTCGGCAGGTTGATCGTTTTCCGAAGCTTTTTTCAGCCCCACAATGGCCGATTGAAATTTAATAAAACCTCCACCTGAGTTACCACCAACGCCTTGTTGGTTGGGTTCCAATCCGGATAGTAGGTAATATCCGTCGCAAAGGCCACTCCAACCCCAGTTAATGCTGAAGAAATCGGTGGTGGTATAACCATCTAACACAAATTGGTGACCTTCTTGCTTGTCGTTGCTTCCGGCATAAAGTATAGGCCCATCTTTTTGAAGGCTCTCTTTTAGCATGTTGTGCCACACGTTATCTTTATACCATTCTCTATATAATAATGTGGCTGATTGGGTATATTGCATGTAGGTAACAAGCCCATCAAAAGCATTTTCGGTAGCGGCTCCAGTACCTCCATCAACGGCTAATCCATATCCTGCTTTTGACATCACGCCACAATCGTACATCAAGGTGGCCACTTCGTTGTTTGCCTCTTCCGATGAATTTTCGTCGTAGGTCATGGGCATGGCATTCCAGTTGTAGGTATGTCCCAACGCTCTTTCGGGTATTTCTATTTTGTTCTGTTTGCTATCGGTAGAGGTGTATGCCGGTAGTGTACCGATGCCTTTTTCTGGCCATTGGTGGTATTTCATGACGATGGCTACGGCCGTGGCCACACATCCGGTAACAGTTTTTTCGCCATTTATTTCGGGACACAGGGCATTGTAGGGAGCTTCCTGATTCCATTTAGCCGTTTCTAATTTCATCACCACTTCGCCTATGTCGGTGGCTCTTGTAGTAGCCGATGTTGGGTATCCCTTACTTCGTGCTTCGTTAATTTGGGTGCGCAATCCTTGCATCCAAAATCTGATATTATCCGGCATGCCATCTGGTTGGAATCTCGATTCAAAGGAGTAACCTAATATAGGCATGGCTACATCATCACCGGCAACAATGACAAATCCAGGTTCGTCGGTTCGGTTGAAAACATAAAATGCAGGTGCATGCTCGCCACGAGTGCCGGCTTCTTCACCGTCGTAAACCAATTGTAGTTGTGGGTTGATGCTACGTGTCCATGCATTCTTCATAAAAAAGTCGTTTGCCCTCTTTTGTGCTTCTTGCACAGAGATATTTTCGGCAAATAGATTTCCACCTAATAGGGTGCAAATCAAAAAGAATAAAAAATGTCTCATAGATGTTTAATATAATTTGTGGCTAAAAGTACAACTTATTTGATAAAAAACGAGATTTCATCTTCATTATTTTATAAAAATGACTTAATTTGTATTCAAATTTGATATTGACGTTACTGCTTATGCAAAAATTACTCTCTCTTCCGCCCAATTTGGTGGATATTTTTGGTGAATTAGAGAACAAAAATACAACCGAATGGTTTGTTACTTCCGACCCCATAGACCATAAGTTGGGTTCGGGTGGGGGAACGGTATGGCTTTTAGACGAGTGGCAACGGACACACCCGGATGCCGATATGAAGATGAAGAAAATACTATTGCATGCTGGTGGTCAAAGTCGTCGTTTACCGGCTTATGCACCTTCGGGGAAAATATTGACGCCTATTCCCGTTTTTCGTTGGGAGCGTGGGCAACGTCTTGGGCAAAATCTGCTTTCATTGCAATTGCCGTTATACGAAAAAATCATGAGTCAATCCCCTGAATCATTGCGTACACTCATAGCCAGTGGCGATGTATATATACGTGCCGAGCAACCTTTACAACCCATCCCCGAAGCCGATGTTGTATGCTATGGCTTGTGGGTTGACCCCGTATTGGCTACTCGTCACGGCGTTTTTCTTTCTCATAGACAACGTCCCGAAGAACTCGATTTTATGCTTCAGAAGCCCTCCTTAGATGAACTCGAACGCTATTCGAAAACCCATCTTTTTTTGATGGATATAGGCATTTGGTTGTTGAGCGATAAGGCCGTTTCGTTATTAAAGAAACGCTCAATCGATGCTTCGGGCGCATTAAAATATTACGACCTTTATGCCGATTTCGGATGCTCATTAGGTACCCATCCCACTCTTCATGACGAAGCATTGAAAGAGTTGTCGGTTGCCATCTTACCCTTGCCCGGTGGCGAATTTTACCACTACGGTACCAGTCGCGAGTTGCTTTCTTCTACCGTGGCTATTCAGAACAAGGTGTGCGACCAGCGACAAATCATGCATCGTAAGCTGAAGCCCAACCCTGCCATCTTTACTCAAAATGCTGATGTACAAATTACTTTTACCGCATCCAACAATCATATCTGGATAGAAAATAGTCATGTACCAGCCGGATGGAAAATGGGCATACGACAAATCATTACCGGTGTGCCTGCTAACGATTGGAGAATCTCAATGCCTGATGGTGTTTGTCTCGACATTGTGCCCATGAAGTCAGGCGGATGGGCTGTACGACCTTATGGCTTTGACGATGCTTTTCGAGGCGACATAAATAATGCTCAAACTCACTATTTAGGTACTTCTTTTACTACATGGTTAAGCCAACGTGGGTTGACCCCAGCTCACGTTAAAGGCACGAGCAACGACTTACAATCAGCTCGTATTTTCCCCATTATACATAGTGTAGAAGCAATGGAGGCTGTTATTCGATGGATGACTTATCAACCTCAGCTGGTCGAAGGCAAACAACGTTGGTTGGAGGCACAATGCCTATCGGCTGATGATATAGCTTCAGGTGCCGATCTGTCACGTTTGTACGAACAGCGCAGGCGCTTTAGTCGAGGTAATCTGATGGCTCTTGCCCGTAATTATGAGAAGAGCATCTTTTATCAGCTCGATTTAGAAGAGGTTGCTCGGCTTTATCACGATAACCGATTGACTTCTCCCGAAGTCTTGTCGGACGATGCCCCCGTTATGCAACGCATTCATAACCGAATGTTAAGAGCGCGCATCCAACAGTTAAGCAATCACTCTTCATCTACCATTGACGAGCAAGCAGCCTTTGCGTTGTTGCGCGACACTATTCTTGCCCCCATTACCCATCGCAAGAGTCACCCCCAGCTAAATGTCTTTAGCGATCAGATAGTGTGGGGGCGAAGCCCCGTACGAATTGACGTGGCCGGTGGGTGGACCGATACACCTCCCTATTCATTATTAGCCGGTGGTCATGTGGTCAATTTTGCTATCGAACTAAATGGTCAACCTCCTTTGCAAGTTTATATAAAGCCCTGTGTCGAACCTCATATTCTGCTTCGTTCTATTGACATGGGTGCTCGTGAGGTGGTAACTACTTACGAAGAATTACAAAACTACCGACAGATAGGTTCACCCTTCTCCATTCCCAAAGCCGCCCTTGCATTGGCTGGTTTTGCACCCTCGTTTTCAGCACAAGTTTACCCCACGCTGAAAGCACAATTACAAGCCTTTGGTGTCGGTATGGAGATTACCCTTTTGTCAGCCATTCCGACAGGCTCAGGCTTGGGCACCAGCTCTATCTTGGCGGCTACCGTATTAGGCTCGTTGAGCGATTTTTGTGGCTTAGCGTGGGACAAGAACGAGATTTGTGCCCGTACGTTGGCTTTAGAACAACTGCTCACTACCGGTGGTGGATGGCAAGACCAGTACGGAGGAGTATTGCAAGGCATTAAATTATTGCAAACCCAATCTGGCTTCGTGCAAAATCCATTGGTTCATTGGTTGCCCGAACAACTCTTTACTCAACCCGAGTACCGCGATTGCCACCTGTTGTATTATACCGGTATTACTCGTACAGCTAAAAGCATCTTGGCCGAAATTGTGCGTTCCATGTTTTTGAACTCAGCTCCCCACCTTGCTCTGTTGTCTGACATGAAAGCTCATGCCCTTGCTATGGCTGAAGCCATCCAATGCAACGATATAGAGGCTTATGGAAAGTTGTTGGGTAAGTCGTGGATGCAGAACAAAGCCTTAGATCAAGGAACAAATCCGCCTCAGGTAGAGGCCATTATCAATAAAGTGAAAGATTATTGCTTAGGCTATAAACTTCCCGGTGCCGGTGGTGGTGGGTATCTCTATATGGTGGCCAAAGATTCGAAAGCTGCCCTGCGCATTCGTGAAGTGTTGGCCGAGCAAGCTCCTAATGCTTCTGCTCGCTTTGTGGATATGAAACTTTCTGAACGCGGCTTTCAAGTCTCCAGGTCTTAATCGTGAGATCAACTCCCGAATTGTAATGCCGTTATTCAAGAAATTGCCAAACATATATCAGTTATAACAGATATAAGTCACGGTTTAAAAAATAGTGTACTTGGAAAATAAATTTTCCCTAAACAGAAAATAATATCAGCCGTTAGCGGGTAGTGATGAACGGTTAGCGGCTTTAGAATTGAGACTATACCTAAACGTTGAAAAAATAATTAATGTTTTGAACGACCGAAAGGGAGTTAATTGAGATTAAAATACATACAAGATGCGTTTGGGGGATGGAGGCATAAGGCCTTGCCACACACTTTACTTGCGAAAGTTGAATAGTTATATATATTGTGCTCTATACTTGCTTTTTATGTAAAAGAAATGTAATAAACTACACTACACGAACATGTAAAATAAAGAGGCAGGAAATCTCCTGCCTCTTAGGAATTTATGTGTGTGTATTGCGAATTTACCATTATAACTCTATTGGTTCGTAGGACAGTCCGAAGCAATCGGCCACGGCCTTGTAAGTTACTTTCCCTTCTACCACGTTCAATCCTAAAGCTAGTGCTGGATTCTCACGGCATGCTTGTTTCCAGCCCTTTTCAGCCAAAGCAAGGGTGTAGGGCAGGGTGGCGTTGGTCAGTGCCATGGTGGAGGTAAAGGGAACAGCACCCGGTATGTTGGCCACAGCATAGTGTACAATACCATCAACGGTATAGGTCGGGTCGCTATGAGTAGTGGGGTGTGATGTTTCGAAACATCCACCTTGGTCAATGGCCACATCTACCAAAACCGTACCCGGCTTCATCATCTTCAGCATCTCTTTTGTAATGAGATGAGGAGCCTTGTCGCCAGGTATCAGTACCGATCCAATAATCAAGTCGATGTTAGCCACTTCCATTCGAATGTTGTGAGCCGATGAGTAAAGTGTTTTTACGTTTGGTGGTAATACATGATTCAAGTAGCGCAGGCGAGTCAGGTTGATGTCGGCAATTAATACCTCTGCCCCCATGCCAGCCGCCATCTGTGCAGCATTGGTACCTACTACACCAGCACCTAAAATAAGTACACGTGCTGGCCGTACACCGGGCACACCTCCCAGCAGTTTACCCTTACCGCCTTGTGGTTTTTCCAGGAAACGGGCACCCTCTTGGATAGACATACGTCCGGCTACTTCGCTCATGGGAATAAGCAAAGGCAGAGAATGGTCAGGATTTTCTACCGTTTCGTAGGCGATGCAGACACCTTTCGAAGCTATCATGGCTTCAGTCAGTTCCCTGTCTGCCGCAAAATGGAAATAGGTAAACACCACTTGTCCTGGTTTGATGAGTTTGTACTCAGAGGCAATAGGTTCTTTCACTTTGACTATCATATCGGCAATGGCATATACCTCATCGATAGTAGGAAGTGTTTGCGCACCTACCGCTATGTAGTCGTCGTCGGCAAATCCGCTATTGGCTCCGGCATTTGCTTGGATATACACTGTATGACCTCTTTTCACCAATTCGGCTACTCCGTGAGGGGTCATTCCTACGCGGTTTTCATTGTTTTTGATTTCTTTAGGTACTCCGATAATCATAACCATGTAGTATTTGGGGGTTAAACATGCCGAAAGTTACTGTTTTTTTGCCAATGTAGATACTGTTTTTTTGATGTTGCACAACAGAAAACTTCCTTTTTATTTGTCCCCCCCTATAAAATAATGTACATTTGTGACCTTAAAAATCAGATATAGCCGATGAGATACTCAATACTTACTGTATTTATTTCTATTTCAACCCTGCTTTTGGCGCAAGATGCGACCAAACCTACCTTTGTCCCCCCCTTTGATTTTCCCATTGTTTTTTCAGGAAATTTCGGCGAATTACGTGCTAATCATTTTCATGGAGGATTGGATTTTAAAACACAAGGTGCTATTGGAAAGAAAGTACGGGCACTGGCCGATGGTTATGTGTCGCGCATACGAGTGACGCATGGATCGGGCTATGTACTCGATGTGGTGTATGACAACGGATATACCACAATCAATCGTCACCTCAGTGCGTTTTTAGGCAAAATGGCCAAAGAGGTAGAAAATCTTCAGTACGAACAAGGCTCTTGGGAAGTAGATATCACACCTTCGCCTGAGAAATATCCCGTCAAGGCCGGTCAAGTGATAGCTTTGAGTGGTAATACGGGCTATTCTTTCGGCCCCCATCTGCACCTCGATATGTTTGAAACAGAGAGTGGCGAATACATCGACCCCTTGCCCTTCTTTGCCCACCGTGTAAAGGACAATACCCCTCCTCGTGCCATGGGATTGATATTTTTCCCACAACCCGGCAAGGGGTTGGTAATGGGTGATAGCCACATCCGAAAGATGCCGCTTAATCCAAAAACTCCCATAACTGCCTGGGGTGAAATAGGAGTGGGAATCCGTGCGTACGACTATATGGACGGTGTACACAACCGTTACGGCGTAAAAGAGGTGTTATTGGAGGTAGATGGAAAAGCCGTTTTTCGTAGTGTGGTAGGCAGTTTCTTCTATGAAGAGAATCCTTACATCAACTCGTGGGCATACGACGGACAATACATGAAGTCGTTTGTAGAACCGGGAAACCGATTGCGCATGTTGCAACCTATGAACGCCAATCGGGGGCTGGTAACCATTGATGAAGAACGTCCCTATAACTTTGTATATACCTTAACTGATGCTTTGGGCAACAGCTCTAAAGTTCGCTTTACCATACAAGGCAAGCCGATGCAAATCCCTTCAGTCGAACATCGTGAGAAGTATTATTTCCGGTGGAATAAGGTTAATTACCTACAAGAGCCGGGATTAGACTTACTGATACCCCGTGGCATGTTGTACGACGACGTAAGGCTCAATTACGAGATGCGTGCCGATAGTGGCGCACTGGCCTTTACCTACCAGCTGAATGACGAAGCTACACCGCTTCATGGATATTGCGATTTGCGCATAGCCTTGCGTCATAAACCCATAGCCGATACAACCAAATACTACGTAGCATCGGTGGGTAAAAACGGTACCCTTTCTCATGTAGGAGGCTATTACCGAAAAGGAGCTATGGAAACACGTATCCGACGCTTAGGAACCTATACGGTAGCTATCGATACCGTGCCACCCGTATTGACACCAATCGACAAGCATCGCTGGGGAAAGACGGGGCGCATCGTCTTCAAGGCTAAAGATAAAGAGAGCGGTATTGCCACTTACAAAGGAACTATAGATGGAGAGTATGCTTTGTTTGGAAAACCCAACTCAATCAGTGGTAATCTGGTTTGTAAATTGGATGCCAAGCGGGTGAAGCGTGGCGAAAAACATAAGCTGAGGATGACAATAACCGACGGATGCGGTAATGTAACTAACGAAGAATATACGTTTGTGTGGTGACCCTTTTGAAGAGTATAACAATAAAATAATATAGATTATGAAAAGACTGACAACACTGATTTTGGCCATTGCATTGGCCACTTTGCAAGCCTTGGCTTGTACCAATTTCATTGTAGGCAAGAAAGCCTCGGCCGATGGTTCGACCATTGTCTCTTATTCGGCTGACTCATATGGCCTGTTTGGTGAATTATATCACTATCCGGCCGGCAAACATCCTAAGGATGCTATGGTTGACATTTATGAGTGGGACACCGGCAAATACTTGGGACAAATACCACAAGCCCGCGAAACCTACAACGTGATAGGCAACATGAACGAGTTTCAGTTGACCATTGGCGAAACCACTTTCGGTGGCCGCCCCGAACTGGTAGATACATTGGGATTGATAGATTACGGTAGTTTGATTTACTTGACCTTGCAACGCTCACGTACAGCCCGTGAAGCCATCAAGGTGATGACCGACCTGGTGCAAGAATACGGCTATTATAGTAGTGGAGAATCGTTTACCATTGCTGACCCCGACGAGATTTGGATACTCGAAATGATTGGAAAAGGCTCTGGCGTTCGTGGTGCCGTATGGGTTGCTGTTCGTGTACCCGATGATTGCATTGCAGCACACGCCAATCAGAGCCGTATTCATCAATTCCCTTTAGACGACAAGGAGAATTGTCTCTATTCTTCAGATGTCATTTCCTTTGCACGTGAAAAAGGCTATTTCGAAGGATTGAACAAGGACTTCAGTTTTGCTAAGGCTTATGCACCGATCGACTTTGGTGCATTGCGCTATTGCGAAGCCCGTGTGTGGAGTTTCTACAACATGTTTACCGACCGTGGCGAAGAGTTTTTGCCCTATATCGAAGGAAAGAGCGAAACACCCATGCCTCTCTACCTGAAGCCCAATCGCAAGATTTCGGTACAAGATATTCAGAAAGCCATGCGCGACCATTACGAGGGTACACCGCTTGATATCAGTCGTGATTTCGGTGCTGGCATCAACCATACTCCCTATCGTTTATCGCCCCTTTCGTTTGAAGTAAATGGGAAGGAGTATTTCCATGAACGCCCCATTTCTACACAACAAACCGCATGGGTATTTGTAGCACAAATGCGTGGCACTATGCCCGATGCCATAGGCGGCGTTTTGTGGTTTGCCACTGACGATGCCAACATGGTGGCTTTTACTCCCGTCTATTGTTGCACCGACCGTGTACCCGAATGTTATACTCGTATCGAGGGTGCCGACTACATCAACTTCTCTTGGAAGTCGGCCTTCTGGGTGTACAACTGGGTAGCCAATATGATTTATCCACGTTACGATTTGATGATTGGCGACATGCGTGCCTTGCAGGCTGAAATAGAAAATAATCTTCATACGACACAAGAAGGTGTAGAGGCAGTAGCTACCAAACTCTTCGAACAAGATCCCGCCAAGGCTAAAGCCTTCTTGACCAATTACACCGCCATGACGGCACAAAGCACCATTGACTCTTGGCGACGTTTAGGCGAATTCCTAGTGGTGAAGTACAATGACGGAGTAGTGAAACGAGTAAAAAACGGTAAGTTTGAACGCAATGCTATCGGTCAACCGGCACCCGTTATCCGACCGGGATATCCCAAGGATTTCCTTGAAGAATATGTGAAGCAGACCGGTGAACGATACTTAATGCCACAATAAGAGAGGATATTATAGTACGTAATGATTGGTAAAAATGTACTCATATATGAAATTATCCGATGAAACAGATTGAGTTTCGGGCGATAGTATTATATTTGCATTCATTCTTTGACAACTTCAAAATAACTAAAAATATATGGAAAATCAAGAATTAATTCAGATGGTTACTGAGAAAGCACAGAAATGGCTTACCCCGGCATATGATGCCGAAACTCAGGCAGAAGTAAAGCGTATGCTTGAAAACGAAGACAAAACCGAACTGATTGAATGTTTCTACAAGGATCTAGAATTTGGTACCGGTGGTCTGCGTGGCATCATGGGTGTAGGTAGCAACCGCATGAATATCTATACCGTAGGTGCAGCTACCCAAGGGCTTTCCAACTACTTGAACAAGAATTTTGCCAATTTGCAACAGATTTCTGTATGTATCGGACACGATTGTCGTAACAATAGTCGTCTGTTTGCCGAAATCTCGGCCGATATCTTTTCGGCCAACGGCATCAAGGTGTATCTTTTCGACGATATGCGTCCTACACCCGAAATGTCGTTTGCTATTCGCCACTTGGGATGCCAAAGCGGTATTATCCTTACCGCTTCGCACAACCCCAAGGAATATAACGGATACAAGGCTTATTGGGACGATGGCGCACAAGTATTGGCTCCACACGACAAGGGTATCATCGATGAAGTGAACAAGATTGCATCGGCTGCCGATATCAAGTTTGCCGGCAACAAGGAGCTGATTCAAATCATTGGCGAAGACATTGATAGCGTTTATCTGGACAAGGTACACTCCATCTCTATCGACCCCGAAGTTATCAAACGTCAAAAAGACCTTAGCATTGTATTTACCCCCATCCACGGTACAGGTATGATGCTCGTGCCGCGTGCCCTGAAGCAATGGGGCTTTGAAAACGTACATTGCGTACCCGAACAAATGGTGAAGAGTGGTGACTTCCCCACTGTTATATCGCCCAATCCTGAAAATGCCGAAGCATTGACACTTGCTATCGAATTAGCCAAGAAGATTGATGCCGACATCGTAATGGCTACCGACCCCGACGCCGACCGTGTAGGCATGGCGTGCAAGAATGATAAGGGAGAATGGGTATTGGTAAACGGTAATCAGACTGCGCTTATCTTCCTGTATTACATTATCAAGAACCGCAAGGCCATGGGCAAGATGAAAGACACCGACTTCATCGTAAAAACCATTGTGACAACTGAACTCATCAAGGTGGTGGCTGACAAGAACAACATCGAAATGCTGGATTGCTACACCGGATTCAAGTGGATTGCCCGTGAAATACGCTTGCGCGAAGGCAAACAACAATACATCGGTGGTGGTGAAGAAAGCTATGGATTCTTGGCCGAAGACTTTGTACGCGACAAGGATGCCGTATCAGCATGTACCTTGTTGGCTGAAATCTGTGCATGGGCCAAAGACCAAGGAAAGACCTTGTACGACGTACTGATGGATATCTATGTAGAATACGGATTCTCGAAAGAGTGCGCCATCAGTGTCACTAAACCTGGTAAGAGCGGAGCCGAAGAGATTAAGGCTATGATGGAAAACTTCCGTGCCAATCCTCCGAAGGAAATTGGTGGCTCGGCTGTAATCTTGGCTAAGGATTATAAGACATTGCAAGCTACCGATGCCCAAGGAAACGTAAGTACCCTCGACATGCCTGAAGCAAGCAATGTATTGCAATACTTTACGGCCGATGGTACCAAGATTTCGGTACGTCCTTCGGGAACAGAGCCTAAGATTAAATTCTATGTCGAAGTCAAAGGCGAAATGGGATGTGCCAAATGCTATGCTGGTGCATTAGCTGCCGCTGAAGAAAAGGTTGAAGCCGTTAAAAAATCATTGGGTATCTGATAACCATTACCCTTGATGTCATAAATAAGGCCGGTTCTTCTAAAATGAAGAACCGGCCTCTATTTTTATACTTACCAATTAAGTAATTCTTATTTCTTCAACCACTTATCTAACCAGTTAAAGAAAGTACGTTGCCAAAGGATGCCGTTTTGAGGCTTCAATACCCAGTGATTTTCGTCGGGATAGATAAGCAATTCGGCCGGAATGCCACGCATAATAGCAGCATCGAAAGCAGCCATGGCATGATTGGCCAAGATGCGATAGTCTTTCTCACCATGAATGCAGAGGATAGGCGTATCCCATTTGTCAACAAAACGGTGAGGTGAGTTGGCAAAGGTACGTTGAGCCACCTTGTTGTCTTTCTCCCAATAGGCACCGCCCATATCCCAATTGGCAAACCATTTCTCTTCAGTTTCCAAGTATTGCATCTCCATGTTGAATATACCATCGTGTGAAATGAAAGCCTTGAAACGCTTGTCGTGATGACCGGCCAACCAATATACCGAGAATCCTCCGAAGCTGGCACCTACACATCCTAAATTGTCTTTATCTACAAAAGGCTCTTTTGCCATCTCGTCGATGGCGGTGAAGTAGTCTTTCATGCACTGACCGCCATAATCGCCACTGATGGACTCGTTCCACTCAATGCCGAATCCCGGCAACCCGCGACGGTTGGGAGCTACAATAATATAGTCGTTGGCCGCCATGATTTGGAAGTTCCAGCGGTAACTCCAAAACTGGCTGACGGGACTTTGCGGACCACCTTCGCAGAAGAGCAGGGTGGGGTACTTCTTGTTAGGGTCAAATTGTGGAGGATAGATTACCCATGTCAGCATCTGCTTACCATCGGTGGTTTTCATCCAACGAGCCTCCACACGTCCCATTTCCAGTTGGTCGTAGAGATGCTTGTTTTCGAAAGAAAGTTGTGTCACTTCCTTTCCGTCGATGCTAAGGGCATAAATCTCGTCGGCCTCGCTCATGGAGTGACGTTTGGCTATCAATTTGTCACCGCAAAAATCTATCGAAGCATAGTCATAAACACCGTCGGTCAATTTAGTAACTCGGTTGTCGGTCAAGTCAATGCGATAGATGTGTTCTTCGCCGTGCCATACACCCAAGAAATAGAAACTCTTTGAATCTTTTCCCCACTTAAACGAATCTACGTTCGATTTGAAGTCATTGCTTACAAACGTCTTCTCACCGGTTTCGCGATTCATGACGCACAAGCGGTTCCAATCCGATTCATATCCATCGCGGGCCATGCTCTGCCATGCAATATATTTCCCGTCGGGTGAGTATTGCGGATTCGTGTCATATCCGGCCATTTCCACCTGCCCATTTTTAGCCTCTTTCTTGCATAAGTTCACAAATCCTCCCTTCTCTAAGTCGTATTCATAGATGTCCGAGTCGGTAGAAACAGCGTATGCCAATCCCGTCTTCATGCGGCAAGTAAAGGCCACCTTGTCCGAAGCAGGGCTCCATGCCAATTGTTCAATGCCGCCAAATGGCTTCATGGGGCTTTCGTAGGGAAGTCCTTCCAAAATGTCTTTCACGTGGCTGATGCCATTGCCGTCGAAATCGGCCACAAAAGGATGGGGAGCGGTGGTAGTCCACTCATCCCAATGCTTGTACATCAGGTTGTTTACTACAATACCGGTACTTTTCGGAAGGTCAGGATGCTTTTCTGCCGTACTTTTCACCGTTTTTACTTGCGATATAAAAAGCAGTTTCTTTTCGTCGGGCGAAAAAGCAAACCCCTCTATCCCTCCTTCGTAATCGGTCAATTGCTTTTTATCACTTCCGTCTGGATTCATCTCCCACACCTGCATGCTTCCTCCTTCGCTACTGAGGTAAGCAATCTTGCTACCGCCTTTTATCCAGGCTGCTTCACCTTCGTAAGCATTGCTACGGGTCAGTTGCATCTTGTTAGTACCATCGGCATTCATCAAGAATAGCTCGGTGTTGCTCTTGTTTTCGGGCACACTATAATAGCTTACACTATAAGCTATCTGTTTTTCGTCGGGCGATACGCTCAATCCACCGATGCGTCCGAAAGCCCAAAGTGCTTCGGGGGTCATACGCTTGTTTTCAATGCGGATGTCCGATTGGCCGATTAGAGGCGTGTTGTTCGTAGCTTGGGGAGTTTCTCCGCAAGCAGCTAATGTCATGATTGCTGACATAAAGATAAGATTTGTTTGTTTCATGTTTATGATACTAATATTTGTTGTTATGTTTAAAATTACAGTATATTACATGCTCCGATTTAGTTTCCAACTGCCTCGTTTTATGTATAAGTAGCAGGCTATGAGCAACAAACCGTTGTAAACATATTCCGACGTCCACGCCACGGCTACATCACATCGTTTGATATATACAATGTAGGTAATGTAGGTGGTGTAGGCCACCAATGTACCCAATTCTAATACAAAGGCCGTGCGGGTATTTCCGGTGCCCGATACGGCTTGGAAATAGATGTTGGCAGGTGCTACCAGTAAGTAGGTGGAGCAGAGCACATAGAGCGATGGAATAGCGGCTTGCCGTAAGTCGGATATGTCGGTATAAATGCCCAATACCACGTTGGGAAACAAGGCAAACAATGCCACTAACGGCAATACAATGGCATAGGCCAGGCGAATGTGCTGATGAATGGTGTTGCGCACCGAATCACCGAATCCGGCTCCTATCTGATTGCTGACCAACGAGCCGCAAGTAGCCGCAAAGGCATTGATGATCATGAAGGGAATGCCCGATACGTTGCGTATGATGTTGGTGATGGCCAACGAACGTTCACCCAAGTGCTCAATGTACAGAAAGAGCAGAAACCAAGTGGATAGTGACACGAAGTTTTGTATCATGGTCCAAAACGAAATTTTCAGCATACGTTTCAAACTACCGGTTTTCAACGGTGGAATGGTGTTCAAACCATACTTGGCAATGTCTATTCGCTTGTAGGTGTATAACAGAAAGAATAAAAGCGACACCATGCCGGCCAATGTAGAGCCTAATGCCGCACCCGAAATGCCCATGGCCGGAAGGCCAAACTTACCAAAAATCAAGAGGTAGTTAAACACCACATTGCTTATTACCATAACCAGCGAATTCAAGGTCAGCGTCTTGGTTTGGGTCGTTGCTACATAGAACGAACGAAACATGACGGTGGCAAACGAGAAGAAGAAGCCCGGTATGCGCCAATTCAGGTAATCGAGTGAGGCCCGATAGACATTATCCGATGAAACAATGATGCGCAATAAGTAAGGAGCAAAAAAAAGACAAAGCAGGAACATACAAGTGGCCAGCCCCATCTGGAAATAGAGCCCTTGATAAAACAGCCCGCCTATTTTTACATACTTTTCTTCTCCGTTGCGGCGGGCCATCATTATCTGCGCTCCGATGCTAAAACCAAAGGCAATCATGAACACCACCACATAGAAGATGCCGGCAATGGCCGAAGCTCCCAATTCCACTTCGCCCACGCGCCCCAAAAAAGCGGTATCGGTCATGCCGATAATCTGTTCCATTACCAGACTGACGAGGATGGGGTAGGCTACGTGCCAAATCTCTCGATTGCTGTATCTTGTTTGCTTCATGGGCTTTATTTAAAAAGGAGTTAAAAGAAGATGCACCTCTCCTTTTAACTCCTTTATGTTGCTTTTATAGAGTTATCTCTTACGTTGTTGTTGCTGGCGCATCAACTCTTCTTGTTGCTTTTGCATAGCCTCCAAGCGTGCGGCAAAGCCGGTTTTCTTCATCATCTTCGGATCTTTCTTGTTGGCTTCCAATTGTGCCAACAAACGAGCCTCATTGGTGGTCTTACGGAAGATAATGGTAGTTATCACACTGATAAGGGTTGAGATAAAGTAGTAGTAATTCAATCCTGAGGGATAATCGTTCAATACAAAGAAGAACATCAACGGCATCAGGTATGACATCCACTTCATAGCCGCCATTTGCGGATTGGCACCGTTGTCTTGTTGCTTCATCATATACATGGTGTTCAGCATGTTGGTGGCTGTCATCAGCAAGCAGAAGAGGCTGATGTGACTTCCCAAGAACGGTATGCGGAAAGGCAGGTTGATGATGGCATCATATGTTGAGAGGTCATCGGCCCACAAGAAACTTTGTTGACGAAGTTCGATGGCACTGGGCAAGAAGAAGAACAACGCCATGATGATAGGCATCTGAATCAACATCGGCAAGCATCCACCCATAGGGCTGACACCATACAGACTATATAGTTGCATCACCTCTTGTTGCTTCTTCATGGCATCCTCTTGCTTGGGATACTTGGCATTGATTTCATCAATTTTTGGTTTCAAAGCACGCATCTTGGCCGAAGAAAGATAGGTCTTCCAAGTGGTGGGATAAACCAGAATTTTCACAATCAAGGTCATCAATAGCAACACTACACCCATGCTCAATCCCCATCCGGTCAACCAGTCGAAAAGGTTGATGGTGAAGAATTGGTTAATCCAGCGGATAAGTGGCCAACCCAAGTAAACCATACGGTTCAAGTCCCAGTCGTTTGCACGTCCGTCATCCAAAGCACTCAGAATCTTGTAGTGGTTGGGGCCGAAGTAGAAATACATTTCGGTCGGTTCTTGTCCGGTGGGGTCGAAGGCTGTATTCATTTCGGCCGAATAATCTTTGATGTATCCGCTACCTTGTGGCTCCAGTTTGGAGGTCAGCTTACTCTTTTCAAAACCGGCATCGGTAATGAATACCGAAGAGAAGAACTGGTTTTTGAATGCAATCCAATTCAGCCTTTCAGGTACCTCCTTGCTATCATCGCTCATGTTCGACAGATAGTCGGTGTCGTCACCCAAAATCTTATAAGTCAATTCGGCCAAACGATTTTCGTAATAATAACCTTTTTCAATTTGACGGGCACGTTGGCTCCACTCTATATCTACGGTGTGGTTGGTAGCCGCCAACTTGTCACCCATGTTCACCGCCTGTATGGTGAAATTTACCAAGTATGTGTCCGGATGCATGGCATAGCGGAAGTCAATGTAGCTGGCGCTATCGGCCTGTAGTCGCATCACCACACTGCTATCGGTGCGTTCCACCGGCTTAAAGTAGTATTGGTCTGTCTGAATGGTCTCCTTGGTGTTGTAGAACAAGAAGTTCATGTTGGCATCCTTGCCGTTGAATAGTTGTACCGGAGTCTTTTTGTCTTGCTCCATATACTCTTTCAGTACGGCCGAATAGACACGTCCTCCCTTGGTACTGATGGAGAGTTCAGCCAAGTTGTTTTGGATAGTAATCAGTTCGTCGGCACCTTGACGGGCATTGAAGAACAAGGCGTTTGAGTCGTTGGCTATTGCCAATGCACGTTCGTTGGCCAGTGCAGCGTCGGCTTTGGCTTTCAAGTCGGCTTCCCGTTGTTGTACTAAGGCTATTGAGTCGTTGTAGCGTTGCCACGCTTCCATCTGTTCCTCGCTGGGACGGCTCAAGAAGCTGAAGCCCACTAACAGAATGCCAATCAGCACAAGGCCGGTAATGGTGTTTTTGTCCATCTTTATTAATTTATGATTTATAGTTTATGATTTAATTCGTTACTGTCCTTTAGATGAAAAAAAACGATGTAATAGTTAACATTCGCTCTTTTTCTGCAAAAGAACGTGCAAAATTATGAAAAAAAAGGGGGATACTACGCTTTTTTCAACTATTTTTGCAACGGATAAACCTTTTTTATAGAAGACATGAAGAAAAAAGATATTTTAGTAAGCCTATTTGCCATATTATTTCCTGCTATGGTTGGTGCCCAGCAGGTAACCAATGCTAACGTACAGCAACCCGACACCTTGTCTGAATTGATGCAAACCCAATTCTTGTTGAAGTTGGTTCCCGATGGTGAAGGATTTACCTTAGATACCGTCTCCATCCTATATGATAAATATATAGGTGTACTCGAATATTTGAACGATCCGCAGACTCCCCCCCGCTACATAGAAGATAATTCTTACTATTACCGTTTGTTTGTTCCGCTAATCTATTATCATTCACCGATAGAGCGATTCTCGAAACTTGAAATCGACACCTTGAAACCGTTGGTAGCACAACCATCGGCCGAAAGCCTGCTACCCCTTGATACATGGGAGTTAGACGAGATAGCACGTGTCAATGCTTCGGTAGATGCCGCCTTGATAAAGGCTTATGTCAATCTGCCCACCTATGTGAAGGGCAGTGAAGATGACTTAATCGACAAAGTATATAAAGATAACATCAACAAAGAGGCTCAATCGAAACCTACCGTAGCTGCCCTATACGGAAATACAAGTGATGTGGAATTTGACGAAGAAGCCGATGTCATTATTCATAAACCCAATTGGTGGACAACCGGTGGAAGTGGCTCGTTGCAGATGACGCAAAACTATATTTCGGACAATTGGTATAAAGGTGGTGAAAGCAACACCAGTATGCTGGCCACTTTCAAACTGTTTGCCAATTATAACGACAAGGAGAAAGTGCAATGGGAAAACCTGATAGATGCCAAATTGGGCTTTGCATCCACTCCTTCCGACCAATATCACGATTACTTAGTCAATACCGACCAACTGCGATTGTATAGTAAGTTGGGTGTGCAAGCCGCCAAAAATTGGTATTATACCGTTGCTACCGAATTTAAAACCCAGTTCTGTCACGGATTTAATGCCAATAGCGAAGTGATGAAAACCGCATTCCTCGCACCAGCCTATTTAACATCGAATATCGGTATGGACTTCAAGCTGAAGAAGAAAAAATATACTCTTTCCGTATTCTTGGCTCCTTTGACCCATGCCATGACTTACGTAGGTAACAAGGAGGTTAACGAAACTTCCTACGGTATCGATGAAGGAAAACGGGTGAAGCACAACTTCGGTTCGGAAGTATCTTCTAATTTAAATTGGAAGATTCTCGATAACATCTCTTTAGAATCTCGCCTCAGTTATCTGACCAGCTACAAGTGGGTGCGCATCGAGTGGGAGAATACGTTCAACTTTGCCGTTAGCAAATATCTTTCTACCAAACTCTATATACATGCTCGCTACGACGATAGCACTGCACCCAAGTCGGGCGACAGCTATTTCCAGTTAAAAGAGTTGCTTAGCTTCGGTATCAACTATAATTGGTAATTGTAAAACAATATGACAACTGTTAAGGAATGCTAATTTTTTAACTCCCTCCCCCTATAAATTAGCTAACGCTCAAAACCTCTTATACTTTTTCATTAAAGTATAGTGGAGGAGAGTTTCTTTTCCTTTATTCCTCTCCTGTTCATAGGGGAGGGGGACCGCTTGCGGTGGAGGAGTTTTGAATACCGTTGCTTGTGTATTCTTTAACTCCCTCCCGGCTTCGCCGTACTCCCTCTATAAACAGAGGGAGAGTTTTCCTTTTCTTTCTTATTCCCCCGCTATTTATAGAGGGGGTGTCCGTTAGGACGGGGGAGTTCGAATACACAAACTAACTGTAATCTTTCAACTCCCTCCCCCCTTCGGGGTACTCCCTCACTATTCATTAGTGTATTAATCAAAGCTGTTTTGAGCTTCAGCTAATAAACAGAGGGAGAGTTGATTACCACTAAACACTCATCACTAACCACTCATCACTAACCACTCATCGCTAATCACTAATTATCATCTTTACCTCTCTATTTTGTAAAATAATACTACTATTTTACTGTTATTTTGACAAAATAAAAATATTTTCTTTTTATCAATTTTTATTTTATTGATAATCAATTTGTTAAGATGTTGTCAGTTGTTAATTTTTAAAATAGTTCGGTTTTAGAGTAGCTAAAATCGAGGAGCGTGATTAATATTTGCACGTCCCGCGAGGAGAGCAAAGGCCACGCTACCCTCAAGGGGCCGCCGAAAACCCGTTTCGCTTCTCGGCCGTACTTGGCTCGCTTCTGGTTCGGTCTCGCTTCGGTGTTTCTTCGGTGTTTCTTCGGTCGTTCTTCGGTCCTATAGAGAGCGAACAAACACCGAACAACGACCGAAGAACGACCGAACAGCGTGCGTACATGTAGCGTGCGAGAAGCGAGCCGGAAGCGAACCAGACCCCTTCATGATGACCGGAAAGTGGAATCGTTCTTGTCCGATTTTGAACGAAATGTCCGATAACGGACAGTCTGGTAAATTGATTTGATACTGATTATCAGCGATTTAATGTTTTGGCACACTTTTTGCTGTATATTGGGTAGAGTTTGGCACGCAAGTTTGCATAGTGGTTTTGCTTGCCGATGGAGAAATTTAGAACAAACAATAAAATTTTGATAAAATGGACAGAGAAATTCCGAAAGAAGTGCGCGAGAAAGAACGTCGCAAAAAGATTTTCAAGTACGGCGGTATGCTGGGAGTCGGCATAGGCTGTGTAATGTTGTTGATAGGGTTGATGCGTAGCAGCGTCAACCGAAAGGATTTGGTAATTACAACGGTCGATACCGGTGTCATTGAGGTCAGCGTCAGTGCATCGGGAACCGTAGTACCGGCCTTCGAAGAGATAATCAATTCGCCCATAACCACCCGAATCATAGAGGTTTACCGCAAGGGAGGCGATAGCGTAGAGGTGGGTACTCCCATCTTGAAGCTCGATTTGCAAAGCACCGAAACCCAGTATCGCAAGTTGCTGGACGAAGAGCAGATGAAACGTTACCAATTGGAGCAACTACGGGTGAACAACAAAACCTATTTGAGCGACTTGGCCATGAAGGTAAAGGTCAGTGCCATGAAGCTGAACCGCATGGAGGTAGAGTTGCGCAACGAGCGATACCTCGACAGCTTGGGTAGCGGCACCACCGACAAGGTACGACAAGCCGAGCTGGCCTATAATACCGGCAAGCTGGAATTGGAGCAATTGCAACAGATGTACGAAAACGAACAGTTGGTAAAAGCGGCCGACTTGAAGGTGAAAGAACTTGAGTTCAACATCTTTGCCAAGAGCTTGGCCGAGATGAAACGTACTTTGGACGATGCACAGATTCGGGCCCCTCGCAAGGCCATCTTGACCTTCATCAACAACCAAGTGGGTGCTCAAGTATCGCAAGGCGAGCAGGTAGCCATCATTTCCGACCTTAGTCACTTCAAGGTGGAGGCCGAGATTGCCGATGCCTATGGCGACCGTGTAGCCGCCGGCGGACGAGCCATTGTGAAGATTGGTAGTGAAAAGTTGGAGGGAAACATCAGCAGCGTTACACCGCTATCGAAGAATGGAGTCATCTCGTTCAGCGTGCAACTAAACGATGATAGCCACAAGCGTTTGCGTTCAGGCTTGAAGACCGATGTCTATGTGATGAATGCCGTGAAAGAAGACGTGATGCGCATAGCCAATGCTTCGTACTACGTGGGACGGGGCGATTACGAATTGTTCGTACTTGATGGAGACAACCGCTTAGTGAAACGCAAAGTAAAGTTGGGCGACTCGAACTTTGAGTACGTAGAGGTGGTCAGCGGCCTCCAACCGGGCGACCAAGTGGTGGTGAGCGACATGAGTGAGTTCCGTAATAAGAATCAGGTGAAAGTAAAATAACACTAAATCATGATAAAGACTTATTTGAAACAGGCATGGGCCATGATGAAGCAGAACCGGCTGTTCACCTCCATCTATGTGGTGGGTACGGGGTTATCCATCGCTTTGGTGATGACACTATTCATCATCTTTTACGTGAAGTTTGCACCCGTTTATCCGGAGTATAACCGAAACCGGACATTGGTGATTTCTACCACACAACAGACGTCCAAAGCCAATGCCGGCAATTGGAGCCGCAATTCCGGAACCTCTTATGGCTTTACCATCAATTTGCTTGCCGACCTGAAACATGCCGAGGCAGTAGCCGCCGTACTCGAAACTTGGGGAGAGAATCCAATGGTTTCACGCATAGGCACCGATAGCGAAACAGAGGCGGTAGCTACGTATGTGAATGCCGATTTTTGGCGGGTATTTACGTTTAACTTCATTGCCGGACTACCCTTTACTGCCGAAGAGGTAGAGGCTAAACAAGCCGTAGCAGTCATTTCCGAAGGATTGGCTCAACAACTATTTGCCCATAATTCACCCTTGGGAGAGAAATTCTTCGTGGATGGCAAGGAATTGACCGTTGTAGGAGTTGTACAAAATGTGTCGAATGCCACTCCCGCTACAGCCGGCGACTTGTGGCTGCCTATCACACACAATCCCAATACCATAGACAATCCTGACATGGGGCTGATGGGAAGTGTCAAGAACTATTTGCTGGCACCTACTACCTCCGAGTGTGACGAGCTACGTGCCGAGGTGCTGAACCGCATTGAGACTTACAACCAAGCCGATAAGGAATATACTCACGAGTTCTTTGGTCAGCCGGACATCTTTTGGAAGAGTACATTCCGCACCGGCTCCGACAATGCCGATTTTGGTTTCTGGGATTTGCTGGGCGATTACTTCTATATCTTTTTGGCCTTTCTCATCATTCCGGCCTTAAACCTTAGCGGTATGATTAGCAACCGCATGGATAGCCGCATGGAGGAAATCGGTGTGCGCAAAGCATACGGAGCTGCTAACAGACAAATAATCACACAAGTGTTGTGGGAAAATATGCTGCTTACGCTCATGGGCGGATTGGCCGGCCTGTTACTCTCATATCTGATAGTCGTAACCTCCAGTAACTGGATACTGACACTTTTCGATTCGTTCGTTATGAATCCCGGTCGAGAAATGGCCATCACTTTTGAAATGCTGTTCAATCCGGTGGTGTTTGGTTCGGCCCTATTGTTTTGTGTGTTGCTTAACTTGATTTCGGCACTGATTCCCACCGTTTGGGCCTTGCGTCGAAACATCATCAGTTGTATTCATAGTAAAAGATAACCGATTATGATAAAGATAATATTCAATCAGATTTGGAACCAGCGAAGAATGAATGGCTGGATATTCATCGAACTGTTGGCGGTGAGTTTCTTTCTCTGGGTAGTGATAGACCCTGTCTGTGTGCTGAATGCTACCAAGAACATAGCCCCCGGTTATGAAAAGGAAGGAAGAATGGTGGTGCGCTTGACAAAATACGAAGAAACCAGTCCCCGTTATGATGCCGAGGCAGAAAAGAACGACTCCATGAAAGTGGCACACTACGAACGGGTGGCACGCATCATCCGCGACCTGCCTGAAGTGGAAAGCCTTACCATCCCCATGCAGATGAGTTTTCCCGGTAGTGGAAACTGGAGCGGCATGATGCTCTATCGCGATACGGCCGATGTAGCTAAGAATGAAAGCGTTCATTTGCAATGGTATGCTTTTGTTGAAGGATCCAATCCTTTTGCCACTTACGGCATGAAGAGTGTGCACACCGGTAGATACCTGAACCCGGAGGAGGGAATAAAGGGTGTCTATATCTCCGAAAACTTGGCATTAGAACTATTCGGCACCAACGATGTAGTGGGGAAAAAGGTACAACAGACTCGTAATATAGAGAACGGACTTACCATTGCCGGCGTGTTCGAAGACTATAAACACTACGAATATCAGCAACCCTACCCGTTGCTCATTTACTTCCAGAAGGAGATAGAGGCAAGTCCATACATGCATTGGCGTTATCCTTTTGTGTTCAAATTGAAAGAAGGTGTCAATGAAGAGACCTTCAAGAAACGCTTTATCAGCGAGGTGGTACCTCAATTGTCATGGGGCAACTTACGCTTCCATAGCATTAACTCATTCTCTGATGCGATAAAGGATATGAATGAAATGAACGGAATTAACAATAAAATCCGCTTAAACTATGCACTTGCAGGCTTTGCCGTTCTTTGCATCTTCCTCGGAATGCTTGGTACGTTTTGGATTCGTAGCAATGCCCGTCGTCAGGAAATTGGCGTAATGCGAAGCATGGGTGCCGGTAGGCAGCGCATCGTGCTACAGTTTCTCACCGAAGCCGTCTTGTTGGTAACAATGGCCTTTGTCTGCGCTCTGCCGGTATTACTACACTATGCGCATGTGGAGGGCATGTATGAAACCGGTTTTACGGGTAGCAACCCTATTATCAGTCCCAAGTATTGGGTGAACAACTTTTGGGAACACTTTGGTATGGTTTCGATGACTACATATGTCATTTTATTAACTATTTCGATGATAGGTACTTATATTCCTGTAAGGCGTGCCGCCAACGTGTTGCCGGCCGACGCGTTGAGAGATGAATAAATGAATTATGATTTATGATTTATGAATTAGGATTTATCACTAATCGCTAAACATTAAATTAAATAATAACAACTAAAAAAAATACTATTATGATTAAATTAACTGCTATCAACAAGATTTATCGTACAGACGAAATTGAAACTCAAGCATTAGAGAACGTGAACCTCGAAGTAAAGAAAGGCGAATTCCTCAGTATCATGGGACCTTCGGGATGTGGAAAATCAACTCTGCTCAACATCATGGGCTTGCTCGATACACCTACCAGCGGTACCATTGAGATTAACGGTACACGTGTAGATGGAATGAATGACAAGGAACTGGCTGCTTTCCGTAACAAGACCTTGGGTTTTGTGTTCCAAAGTTTCCACCTGATTAATTCGCTCAATGTGATAGACAACGTTCAGTTGCCGTTGTTCTATAGGAAGATGTCATCGGGCGAACGTGAACGATTGGCACGCGAAGTGTTGGAACGGGTAGGGCTGAGCCACCGCATGCGCCATATGCCTACACAATTATCGGGTGGACAATGCCAACGTGTAGCCATTGCGCGTGCCATTGTAGGCAATCCGGAGATTATCCTTGCCGACGAACCTACCGGTAACCTCGACTCGAAAATGGGTGCCGAAGTCATGGGCTTGCTGAAAGAGTTGAATACGGAAGACGGCCGCACCATTGTGATGGTAACCCACAACGAAGAGCAGGCTAAGCAAACCAGTCGCACTATTCGCTTCTTCGACGGAAGGCAGATTGGGTAATAAATCAGGAGTTAAAGGAGTTATAGCCAATAGAAACTCCTAACAAAGTGATAACTACTATAACTCCCGTTAACTACCAAAACAAACAAATTATGATCAAGAAAACTATAAACCAAGCATTTGTACAGTTGCGCCAATCACCACTCATCAGTAGCATTAACGTGGTGGGAACGGCTCTTGCCATCTTCCTCATTATGTTGGTAGTAATGTTGCAGCAGGTAAAGACGGCACCCTTCTCGCCCGAAAGCAACCGAGATAGGTTTTTGCATGTACGTGCTACCAGCATTGAAAATAAGGAGTGGGGTGCCGGAAACAGTAGTAATGGTCCGATGAGTGTACAGACTGCAAAGGAACTCTATCAATCGTTGAAGACACCCGAAGCAGTGACTATTTATGTGTGTCAAACTTTGCCTACTCCGGTCAGTCTGCCCGGACAAGCTGCCACAACGGTTGATGTCCTTCAAACAGACGATGCCTTTTGGCGGGTATTCGATTTTCGTTTCTTAGAAGGCAAACCTTACGACAAAGCTACCTTCGATGCAGCTATACCCGTTGCTGTAGTTAGCGAAACAACGGCACGTCTGCTGTTTGGAACGGCAAAGAATGTAGTAGGGAAGGAATTCTTGTTGAATCATGCCCCTTATAGAGTGGGAGGAATAGTGAAAGATGTATCTACCCTTGCTAACATTGCCTACGGACAAGTATGGATTCCCTATACTGCCGGAGGAATGGATAAAGAAACGTGGAACTCCAATCACTTGGGTATGATGAGTTGCACCATCCTTGCCAAAGAACGAGAAGATTTTCCAGCCATCCGCGAAGAGTGTGACCGACGTTTGGAGGAATACAATAAAGTAATAGGCGAAAACGGATGGAAAATCTTTTCACGTAACCGCCCCTACGATCAGGAAAAAAATTCTATCTCCTTTGCCACCAATTGGGAGCCAGACCTACCGGGTCATCGTCGTCAGCAGTTCATCATATTTTTGATACTGCTCATTGTGCCTGCTATCAACATCAGTAGTATGACACAAAGCCGCTTGCGTCAGCGTGTAAGCGAGATTGGGGTACGACGTGCTTTCGGCAGTACCCGTATGGAACTGATGATGCAAATTGTTTCCGAAAACTTTGTCGTTACACTGATAGCCGGTGTATTAGGGTTGCTGTTGAGTGTGGCGTTTGCATACGTGGGTAACGACTTCTTGTTTGCCCAACCTTTTAGTCCGACGCTTAATCCACCCGAAGTAGATGCTTCCATATTGCTGCAACTCGATACGTTCCTTTGGGCACTATTCTTCTGTTTTGTATTGAACCTACTCTCTTCGGGCATTCCTGCATGGCGTGCTTCGCGCATCGGCATTGTGAGTGCTTTGAGTGGAAGATTGAATTGATATATTATGAACAAAAAACTATTTACACAGATAAAAAACGAATGGCGAAGCAACTTGTGGCTGGCCATCGAACTGTTGCTGGTCAGTGTAGTGATGTGGTACATTGTGGACAGCCTCTATTGCACTACCGCCACCTACTTGGAACCGAAAGGATTTGATATTGAGCATTGCTATCACATTGAAATGGGTTGCTTAAACGAGAAAAGTCCTGACTATGTGCCCTATCAGTCGGGTGATGAACAACGCGATGTGAACGAACTGATAAATCGTCTTCAACATCGTCCCGACATTGAGGCGGTAAGCTTTTCTTCTAATTCCTATCCTTATAATGGTAGCAACTCTACTACAGACATTCAACCGGTAGGAGGCAATCAAATTTCGGGTGCTATCATTCGTCGCATGGTCTCTCCCGACTTTGTACGGGTGTTTCGTTACACTGGGGTGAATGGTGAAACCCCCGAAGAACTTGCACAAATGGTAGATGAGGGTAAGTTCCTGCTTTCCGAAAACCTTTGTAAATATTTGGGTGGTAAGCCAAGCGAATTGGTAGGAAAGTCTTTCTATCTGCATGGTGATACTACTCGGACACGTATTTTAGGGGCGGTGTTGAATCCGGTGCGCTATTCGGATTATGAACAGGCCGATTATAGTTTTTCTATGGTTGACCAAATTCCTCAAGGATGGCGTGGCCACACGCAGGAGCTATGTGTTCGTGTTCGTGCCAATGAAGATAAAGATTTTATTGCACGCTTAATGGCCGATAGCGAAAGCCAATACCGCATCGGGAATATCTTCATCAGCAGTGTATATTCGTTCAAGGACAAACGACGGGTTTACCAACAAAGAATGACCAACCAAATCCGCAATGAGGTAACCGGTATGGCTTTCTTGATGCTCAATGTTTTCCTTGGCTTGCTTGGCACTTTCTGGTTTCGCACCCAGCAACGTCGTGGCGAGATAGCCTTGCATAAAGTGCATGGAGCCACCAACCGCATGGTGTTCATCCGTCTGCTTAGCGAAGGTTGTGGTATTCTGCTGTTGGTTACTCCACTTGCCTTGCTCATTGATTTCAACATAGCCTATGCCGAACTGAACGCATGGCGCAACGGCAGTTACTTAGAATGGGACAGACTGTTGATTTGTGCCTTTATCAGTTATATACTTATTCTTCTCATGATTGCCATAGGTATCTTGATTCCGGCAAATAAAGCTACCCAAACCAAACCGGTAGATGCCTTGCACAACGAATAATTTTAAAACGGTAATTAAATAGTAGAATTATGAAAATATACATTAAACAATTATGGAATAACATGAAGCAGAACCGGCTCTTTACGGGGATTTATGTAATAGGCTCTGGATTGGCTATTGCGATGACCATGACCATCTTCATGGTGCTTTATGTAAAGTTTGCTCCCGTTTATCCGGAGTATAATCGTAATCGTATGGTGGTGATGAAGTACCTCGCTCGCACCAATAAGGACAAGAGCCCCGGACATTTGGGTGGTTCTCTTTCCTATTCATTGGCAGAAAAGTTTCGTGAATTACCTCATGCAGATAAAGTGACTGCTATGGTATCACTTCCCATAAAGGAGGTCTTTTCATTGGCTATTCCATCGAGCAGAACCAACTTGGGTGTCAGTTGTATTTTTGCCGATGCGGCCTACTGGGAAGTTTTCAATTTTCGCTTTTTAAGTGGAGGCCCATTTACCGAAGTCGATGTTACTTCTAATATGCCTGTAGTGATATTGTCAGAGAATACCGCTGAAAAGGTATTTGCATCGACCGATGTGGCGGGCAGACAGATAGCCATAAACGGACAGGACTATAAAGTATGCGGAGTGGTGAAAGAGGTGTCGAGTACCCAACCGGCTACCTCGGCTGAAATATACTTGCCTTTGTTTACCTATCCTCGTATAAGAGAGGATGGATTGGTAGGTACGTTTCAGTTTTACTTGACTGCTACCGATGCCGACGAACGCGATTTGTTGAAATCGGAAGTGACGGATGTGATAAACCGCTATACGCAAGAAGACACAAGGTTTGAATACCATTTGTATGGGCAACCCGATGATTATTGGATGAGTGTTTTCCGTACAGATACATTTTCAAGTCCCGACATTCAGAAAATCTTGAAAGGCTTCTTCTATATTCTGATGGCTCTGTTGTTTATTCCGGCATTGAACTTGAGCGGCATGATTTCATCGCGCATGAACCGTCGCATGGCCGAAATAGGAGTGCGCAAGGCATACGGTGCCACCAACCGACAAATTGTTGTACAGATGCTGAATGAAAATCTGTTACTCACTTGTGTGGGAGGCATTATCGGTTTGTTGCTTTCCTACCTCTTTGTGTGGGGAGCCAACGATTGGATTCACTATGTATTCGACGATACGCAAAACCTTATGCCCGGTACGGCTTTGCCTACCCCTACGTTCGAGATGTTCTTTAATCCCCTCTTGTTTGTAACGGTATTTGCCCTCTGCCTGTTGCTCAATTTGATTTCGGCCTTGATTCCTACTTTGTGGGCTTTACGGCAGACTATTATCCAATGTATTTACACTAAACGTTAAGAAAGGAGGAACGCAGTATGATAAAGATGATATTTAAGCAATTATGGAATCAACGTAAGATGAATCTATGGATCTTCTTGGAGATGTTGGCCGTTTGTTTCTTTCTTTGGTTGGTGTTGGATCCGGTTTATGTATTACTGACCAATAAAATGACCGAACGGGGCTATGAGAGCCATCGCCGCTATGTAGTAGATTTGGGTACTTACTTTAACGGACACTTGAAGTATGATGAGACCCAGACGGAGGAGATAGCCACCGAAACATTTTTGCGCATTGCCCGTATGGTAAGGGATTGCCCGGAGGTGGAGAACTACAGCATTTCGGGCAGTAATGCTTTCCCAAATGCAAGAGGCTTTTTTAGTAACTCTTTTACTACAGATACTACACAGGTAGCAAGGGAGAATGCCATAAAAGCTCAATGGTTTTATAATTATGCAGGCGAGGGTAGCCAGTTCTTCCGAACTTACGGAATGAAAGATGCCCGTAATGGAAAGGATATTGATGTGCCTGCCGATATAGCCGAACGATCTTTATGTTATATCTCTGCCCATTTGGCTCGTCAGATGTTTGGTACTGTAGAAGCAGTAGGTAAAAAAGTATATGATGGAAAAGTTCAGTTGGAAGTGGCCGGAGTGTTTGAGGACTACAAACATTGCGATTATGAACAACCCAATGTGTTGTTGATTCGATTTAGTAAATCTCTTTTTGATTTTGGTAGAATAAACCGTACCATTGTGTTCTCCTTGAAAGAGCATGTGGATGCAGATGCTTTTGAGAAACGATTTGAGGAAGAAATCGCACCGCAATTGGCGCAAGGCAATTTTTACTATATTGGGTTGCGTACTTTCCAAGAAGTGGCTGATGAAAGGGCACACACAAATAAGATAGACGTAAAACTGAACACACAATTTGCCCTGACTGCCTTTGCCTTGTTGTGCATTTTCTTAGGTACCTTAGGAACCTTCTGGGTGCGTTGTGACGAACGAAAGCAAGAGATTGGCGTGATGCGTAGCATGGGTGCCACACGAGGAACCATCTATCGTCAGTTCTTTATAGAAGCCGGTTTGCTTGTTACGTTGGCTGCTCTCTGCATACTACCTGTTTTATTGCACTATGTACACGAATCGGGTATGTATCAGGCCGGAGGCATAAATCCCCAAAGTGCCTTGGTTGTGTGGGGACTGGAGTCTATTCCTCACTTCTGCATGGTATATTTGCTGACCTACTTAATGCTGATTCTCATTGCTTTGATAGGAACCTATCTGCCCGTTAATCGTGCTTTGCAAGTGAATCCGGTAGATGCGTTAAGAGATGAATAAAAATAATATTCAATTTTGGAAAGATGAACATGAAAACATGGATTTTAATTTCTTTATTCTCTCTGTGTAGTGTAGTGGCTTGGTCGCAAGAAAAAGAGGCGGCCAGCCGCCCCATTACACTTGAAGAGGCTATACTGATAGCCCGCACACAGAGTGTGGATGCTGCGGTGGCACTGAATGAGTTGAAAACCTCGTATTGGGAATACCGAACCTTCCGGGCCAATCTGTTGCCGGAGGTAAACTTGTCGGCTACCATTCCCAGTTATAACAAGAATTACAATGCCTATCAACAAGGAGATGGTTCTTATACCTTTGTTCGTAGTAACTACATGGGTATGAACGGAGTACTCTCCATTGACCAGAATATCTGGTTGACAGGTGGTACACTTTCGCTGACCAGCTCGTTGGATTACTTGAAGCAACTGAACGGTGACAAGAATAAACGATTTATGTCAGTACCTATTGCCTTGACGTTGAATCAACCCATATTCGGAGTGAACAATACCAAGTGGAATCGTCGCATAGAGCCGGTGCGCTACGATGAGGCCAAAGCGGCCTTCCTCACTGCTACCGAGCAGGTGACCATGACTACCATCAATTACTTCTTCAATCTGTTGCTGGCTAAGGAGAATGTGGGCATTGCCCGTCAGAATCTGAACAATGCCGAGAAACTGTATGAAGTGGCCAAGGCTAAGCGACAAATGGGGCAAATCAGTGAGAACGACCTGTTGCAATTGGAACTGAACGTACTGAATGCACGCTCTACGCTGACCGACAACGAAAGCTCGATGAAAAGCAATATGTTTGCCCTCCGTTCTTTTTTGGCCTTGGGCGAGGAGGAGGAGTTGGAACCCATATTGCCCGAAGAATTGCCAGAGGTGAAACTGAACTACAACGAGGTGTTGGCAAAGGCGTTGGAGAACAATTCGTTTGCCAAAAACATACGTCGCCGTCAGTTGGAAGCCGACTATGAAGTGGCTAAGGCCAAAGGTAACCTGCGGCAGATAAACCTCTTTGCACAAGTGGGCTTTACCGGCACCGATAACCGGATGAAGGGAGCTTACGACCGATTGAAGGATAATCAGGTGATAGAAGTGGGCTTCAGCATTCCGTTGGTGGACTGGGGCAAGCGACGCGGACAGGTAAAGGTGGCGCAGAGCAACCGTGAAGTGGTGGAGAGCCGACTACGCCAAGAGTCGATGAACTTTAATCAGAACATATTTATCTTGGTGGAACAATTCAACAATCAACAGATGCAGTTGCAAATAGCCAATGCAGCCGATAACATTGCCCAACGTCGTTATAACACCAACGTAGAGACTTTCATGATAGGCAAGATTTCGACATTGGATTTGAACGATTCGCAAACCAAGAAGGATGAAGCTCGGCAGAAGCACATTAACGAGTTGTTCTACTACTGGTACTACTACTACCAAGTGCGCAGCCTGACGTTGTGGGATTTCATTAATAACACAGGTATTGATGCTGACTTTGAAGCCATAGTTCGTAAGTAAAAGTGTAACAAAGCAACAATTTGTACCTATTTTAAGAGAAAAACAGCTATATTTGTGCCGTTATGATATTGGTTATAGACGATGATAGCAGCATTCGCTCGTCGCTCAGCTTCTTGCTGAAGCGATTGGGGCACGAAGTGGTGGCAGTAGCTACCCCTAAAGAGGCTATTTCTGTGGTAAGGGAAGTGGCTCCCCGCCTTATTTTGATGGACATGAACTTCACTCTGGCTACCGATGGAGCGGAAGGATTGACATTATTGAAGCAAGTGAAACTCTTTCAACCAGACGTGCCGGTTATTTTGATGACGGCATGGGGCAGCATCCAACTGGCTGTAAAGGGTATGCAGGCGGGTGCCTTTGATTTCATTACCAAACCGTGGACAAACGTGACGTTGGTACACCGCATTGAGACGGCTTTGGAACTCACTTCGAAAACCACAGAGAAACCGGCCGAAAAGGGGGGAGAGAAGGAGTTTGACCGTAGCCACATCATCGGGAAGAGCAAGTCCTTGATGCAGGTGCTGGAAACCATAGAACGCATAGCGCACACCAATGCTCCGGTGCTGATTACCGGTGAGAGTGGCACCGGTAAAGAATTGATAGCCGAAGCCATTCATCGTAACAGTTTGCGTGCCGGAAAGCCGTTTATAAAAGTGAATTTAGGAGGCATCTCGCAATCGCTTTTTGAAAGCGAAATGTTTGGTCACAAGAAAGGAGCCTTTACCGATGCTACGGCCGACCGGATAGGACGGTTTGAATTGGCCGACAAAGGCACCATCTTTCTGGACGAGATAGGTGACTTGGAATTGAATAGCCAAGTGAAGTTATTGCGCGTATTGCAAGAACAGACTTTCGAGGTGTTGGGCGACAGCCGTCCCCGCAAGGTGGATATACGGGTAGTATGTGCCACTAATGCCGACTTGCCACGCATGGTAAAGGAGAAGAGCTTCCGAGAAGATCTCTTCTATCGTATCAATCTGATAACCGTAGAGTTGCCCCCTTTGCGCGAACGGCGTGAAGACATACCTTTACTGGCCCGTCATTTTGCTACGGAACTGTGTAAGGCCAACCGTCTGCAAGAGGTGGAACTGAGTGAAGATGCCATGGAATTGCTAAAACGATTGCCTTATCCGGGCAATATTCGCGAGCTGAAAAATCTGGTGGAACGGGTACTGCTGGTTAGTGGAAAATCGTTGCTGAAAGCAGACGACTTCAAGCCCTATCTGCAATCGGCAACCACCGAACCTAAAGAGTATTCCTTCCAGGATGGATACACACTGGAAGAGATGGAGAAACAGGCCATTGTGCAGGCTTTGGAGAAGTATGAAAACAATTTGACACAGGTGGCACAAGCGTTGGGTATCACACGCCAATCGCTCTATCGGCGGTTAGAGAAATTTGGAATTAAAATAAATACCGATTAAATGAAACTGAAATACCTCTTCACGATTTTGGCTACTCTATTGGTAGTGGTATGGCTCTTGCTACTGGTGTTAACCGTCAGTGAGCGTGGATTGCTGTTCTATCTGTCGGAAGGGGTAATTACAATCAGTCTGCTCTTCTTGTTCTACTTCTATCGTAAGGTGGTGGCACCGCTGGATAACATTGCCGGAGGGATGGACTTGCTGCGCGAGCAAGACTTCAGCAGCCGTTTGTCATTGATAGGACAACATGAATCGGATCGCATCGTAACAATATTCAACAAGATGCTGGAACAACTGAAGAACGAACGGTTGCGTTTGCGTGAACAGAATCAGTTTCTGGATTTGCTGATAGAGGTTTCGCCCATGGGGGTGATTGTCATGGATTTTGATGAACGCATCAAAATGGTGAACAAGGCGGCGCAAGCCTTTTTGCATTGCTCAGACAAAGAGATACTGAACGGACGATTGTTGACAGAGATAAACGCTCCGTTGGCCGATGTGCTGGCTTCGTTGGAAAAAGATACTTCGAGAACTGTTCGCATGGACGATGCCATGATTTACCGTTGCACTCGCTTGTCGTTTGTGAATTATGGTTTCCATCAGCCCTTCTTCTTGATAGAAAGTCTGACCGACGAGGTACACAAGGCCGAGAAGAAAGCATACGAAAAAGTAATTCGTATGATTTCTCACGAAGTGAATAACTCGGTGGCCGGCATTACTTCAACTCTGGATAGTGTGACAGGAGCCTTGCAGACAATGGATGATACAGAGGAATTGTGCGAAGTGATGAAAGTGTGCATTGAACGGAGTTATAGCATGAGCCGTTTCATAACCAACTTTGCCGATGTAGTGAGGATACCTGAACCGCAATGGCAAACGGTGAATTTGAACGATTGTGTGAACGATGCCAAGATATTTATGGAAAACATTTGCCGTAGGCACGACATAGACCTTCGTTTAGAATTGGCAAGCAAGGATTTACCGGTGAAACTGGATACCACCCTTTTTGAGCAGGTATTGATAAATGTCTTGAAAAATGCGGCCGAAAGCATTGGACAACAGGGGGAGATTATTATCCGCACGCAATCGAATCCGATACAGTTGGAGGTGATAGATAACGGTTCCGGCATTTCTAAAGAGACGGAAGAAAAACTGTTTACTCCATTCTTCTCAACCAAACCCAACGGACAAGGCATCGGCCTGATTTTTATCCGTGAGGTATTAACAAAACATTCGTGTGATTTTTCGCTTCGTACTTGTCCGGATGGCCTTACTCGTTTTACCATCCGTTTTAAGGATACCGCTTTCTCAGATTGAGTTTATCGTCTTTCTACTTCTATGCGGATACCGAAGTTTCCGTTGGCAGACTTTAGCTCGAATGCTCCTTTGAAATTATTTCGCTCCCAAGGCAGAGCCGACGGGTTGACCATACGAAAGCCCTGTCTGTTGTATTGTCCATAGGTGTTAAGTCGCATGCCATTCTTCAACTTGAAACTACTCATCATTAAGTGAGACGGTGTTGACCAGAATCCTCCCCATCCGAACGGGGTACTACCATATACTGTGCTTCTGCCGGTCTGGAATAGGTTGGTATATCCTTGTGAATAGCTGATGTTAGGATTCAGACGGAAAATACGGCTATAGTCTTTGCTGGCATCGGGAATCACTAATTTGTATTCATTCAATGAAGGGGGAGCTACCTCTAAATTCATCAGTCCCATATCCAATAAGAAACCGTCGTATTCTTTTACGTTCGATAAGGTAATGTTCAATGTCGAATCATTTGCCACTTCAGTTTGTGCCTGTGTGGCTTGAGAGGTAATTAAAATCAGCCAAAAGAATAAAAAATATCGTTGCATAAATAATCTGTCTAATAGTTTTTCGGAAGATTTGGCAAAAGTAACGATTTTTTTTGTTACTTTGCAAACCAAGAATACTAACAATCATAAAATACATCAAAGACATGAAAAATTTTAAGAAATGGCAATTGTTGCTACTTTGTTTGATAAGCAGTAGCATGGCATTAGCGCAAGGTACGGTAGAGGATTACAACCGTGCTTATGCTATGAAAGAGAAGTATAGTGCTTCAAAGATTTTTTATTCGAATGTACAGCCACAATGGATTAGAGGTACACATCAGTTTTGGTATGTTCGTCAAACACCCGAAGGCCGCATTTATGTGGTGGTGGATGCCGATAAGAAGACACGACGTAACTTGTTTGACAATGAAAAGCTGGCAAAGGCTTTGAGTAGTGCTTCGGGTAGGGACGTGAAAGCCGATAGAATCTATCTGGAACGTTTGCGTGTAGATAAATCGCTCGATACTTTGCGTTTCAATTTTGCCCAACGTATGTGGAAATATGCTGTTCGCAAAAATCAATTGACGGCAGAAGGTAATGTGCCTGTACCTCCTCAACGTCCGCATTGGATGGTAGTAGATGATGAGAAAAAAGGTGGTCCGGTACCTTCGCCCGACAGAAAGTATGTGGCCTACATTAAAAACGATAATATATACGTGCGAAATGTGGCTACGGGAAAAGAAAAACAACTTAGCTTAGATGGTACGCTGAGTAATTACTATTCTTCCTACATTCGCTGGTCGCCCGATAGCAAGAAGGTGGCGGCTTGCAAAATTCGTCCCGTTGAAAAACGTTATGTATATTATGTAGAGTCATCACCCAAAGACCAATTGCAACCCAAGCTACACAAACAAGAATATGCGAAGCCGGGTGACGAACTACGCTTCAAGATACCTTGTGTATATGAGGTAGAAACCGGTCGGGCCATCATTCCTGAAATAGATTTGTTTGAGCATCAATATGAACTTCGTGGTCCCCGTTGGAATGACGATAGCCAATCTATTACCTTTGAATATAATCAACGCGGACATCAGGTATATCGCGTGCTTGAAATGTCGGTAGAAACAGGCAAAGTACGCCCGTTGGTAGAAGAGACACACGATAAGTATGTCAACTACGTGCGGTACTTCCGTCATGACATGAAGGATGGCAAACGAATGATTTGGATGAGTGAACGCGACAATTGGAATCACCTTTATATGTTCGACCGGACAACCGCTCAACCTACTCATCAGATTACGAAGGGAGAATGGTATGTGCGCCAAGTGTTAAGGGTAGATGAAGAGAAAGGGCAGATATACTTCACTGCTAACGGAGTGGTGAAAGAGGAAGATCCTTACCTGATACGCTATTACCGCATAGATTTCGACGGAAAGAATATGACTTGTCTTACTCCCGACGAAGGAATGCACGAGGCTTGGTTCTCAGACGATATGAACTACTTGGTTGATGTCTATTCAATGGTTGATAAGGCTCCGGTAGCAGTGTTGCGCAGTGGTAAGGACGGTAAGGTGGTAATGCCACTGGAAACAGCCGACATCAGTCGCCTGGTGGCTGAGGGTTGGAAAGCCCCCGAAGTGTTCGTGGCACCCGGCCGTGACGGAAAGACACCGATGTGGGGACTTATAGCACGTCCTAGTAACTTCGATCCCTCAAAGAAATATCCTATTATTGAATACATCTATCAGGGACCCGGTGACCAATATGTACCCAAGAACTTCATTGCCTATAACCGTTACTTGACTTCGATTGCCGAATTGGGCTTTATTGTGGTGCAGGTGGATGGTATGGGGACCTCTTTCCGTTCGCGTGAGTTCGAGAACGTTTGCTATAAGAACTTGAAAGATGCCGGATTGCCCGACCACATTGCTTGGATAAAGGCTGCTGCAAAGAAATATCCCTATATGGACATCGACCGAGTGGGTATCTATGGATGTTCGGCCGGTGGACAGGAATCTACAGCTGCCGTACTCTTCCATCCGGAATTCTACAAAGCTGCTTATTCGGCATGTGGATGTCACGACAATCGTATGGATAAGATTTGGTGGAACGAACTTTGGATGGGTTATCCGGTAGGTGAACAATACAAAGAATCTTCGAATGTAGAGAATGCTCATTTACTTAGTCGTCCGTTAATGTTGGTGGTAGGTGAGTTGGACGATAACGTAGATCCGGCATCGACCATGCAAGTAGTTAATGCACTGATTAAAGCCAATAAAGATTTCGACCTGGTGGTAATTCCCGGCGCGGCTCATACGGTTGGCGAAGAGTTTGGCGAGCACAAACGTTACGACTTCTTTGTACGTCATCTTTTAGGCGTCAATCCACCGAAGTGGAGCGAAGTGAAGGATAAATAGTATTGTTAAATCAATTGGATATTAGGCTTATGAAACGACGTATTTCTATCATATTTTTATTATTATTTGTTGCAACTTCTATTTTTGCGCAGAAAAAACAAAATATAATTGTATATCATGATAATGAAATAGGTAAAGATACGGTGATATCTAGAGTTGCTTTCGCTGTGGACAATGCACGTGGGAAGCAACAAGCCATATCGTTGATTGATAAAGACGGAAAAATAATAAAAAGATATAAGGCAGAGGAAATAAAATATTATATAGATGGTGGACAGCTATATACCTCTGCCTATCTGATGGAAAATGATACCCTCAAACGACTATTATTGCCCCGTATTTATAGTAGAGAAGATGTTTCCATCTATAAATATTATCCCAATCATGAACGAAGTGTTTATTATGTGAGGTTTGCGGGAGATTCGATATTGAAGCCAATGTTGGTGAACGATAAAAATCTGTTGACTGATTACTTGCTGACATTCCCAATTGCCAAAGAGGAGCGAGTGAATACATACATTCATCGGATGAAAGCTACTCCGGCGTCGTTTGATAAAAGGTATAAAATAATCTTATCGGAAAACACTAATTATTTAACTCGATTCCGTTGGGGTATATTGGCCGGTGCCGGCTTTGGTGGTGTATCGCATAAGATTTATTCTTTTGAAAATAAGTTCCAAGGATTATTGGGAGCTTTTATAGATGTGCCTTTCTATAATTCTCTTTCGTTTCATTCTGAATTAGCTTATCGCGAGTATACAGAGGTAACGCATTTTGAATCAATGGGCGATCATTATGGAGGTGCAGCCATATATAATGGCAGAGGACTCATAATGCCATTGATGGTACGTTATACGGCCAATCATCTGAAAGGTAAATGGTTGCCCTATTTGCAAATAGGACCGGAGTTGCATTATATGTTTAAGAATGAGACAGCCAATCAGTACTTGACCGGAACAACGGATGGCTATATGATGTTGATGGAAAGTGGTACTATTTCATTAGATAAGTTTAGTGTAGGTGTTACCGGTGGTGTAGGTGTTGAATGGAAATGGCAACCTCGTCATTCATTCTTCTTTGATATTCGTTACACTCATGAGTTTAGCGATTATTCTCAATCGGGTATTTATGCTGTAGTCTCGTTTAATTTGTAAAATAGAGGAGTGTTATGAAAAGATATGCTGTTATATATTTATCTCTGTTTATGGCGATTTGCCTCCACTCATGTCAAGAAGCGGAATTGCCAATGGCTAACTTTGCAAAAGTAGATATCTCTGCAACGTGGGAAAATTATGGCTTCTCTCTATCGGCCAATGTGGAAAAGTCTAATGATGTTACGATTCTGGAAAAAGGATTTGTGATTCAACCCAATATATTGGGTGTAGAACCATTAAATTATGTATTGAATTCATCGGATGAATTTAAGGCCAATCTTGAAGTCAATTGGGGAAATAATGTACAATGTAATGTGTATGCTTATGTAAAAACTACAGTTGGAGATTTTCGTAGTATCATTATAGATTATATTACGGGAGATACTCATTCCCCTATAATAACATCTGTTACTATGATTCCTGATGAAACCTCATTCATAGGATTTTCGGGTAAATTGGTAATTGAAGGAAAATATTTTTCAACCGTTTTAAAAGATAATAAGGTTTGGATTGGAGATTATGAAAATAACGTGATAGAGGCATCCATGAATAAGCTGGTTGTAAAATATAATTGGAGTATGACAGGAACATTCCCTATTAGAGTAGAAGTTAATTCAAAGATGAGTATAGATAAATCCTTTGTTGAATTTAAAGGACAAGAGTTTGTGTCACATACACCGTTAAATCCTTGCTATGGAGGAGTTGTAGATTTTACAATGAAAAATTTAGATCCGGATGGAGATTATAAATTGCAAATGCAGGATTATTATGGTAATTGGCAAGATGTTACTATAAAAATTATCAATAGATTAAATAATAGTTTGCAGATAAGAATGTACCCCGTTTATTTCTTGGCGCATGAACCTCAATCAAATAAATTAAAAATTAGGCTTTATGAAATAAACAAACATGTATATAGTCCTACGTATGAGATAGAAATGGCTTCTATGTGGAAAACGTATATGGATAAATTGTTAGGGACATTTTATACTCGATACACTATTCAAGGTTCAAAGGTATATCTCTATGATTACGATGGGTGTAGGTTACAATGTTTTGATGTGACTACTCAGAAATGGGATTTTATTAATAATCCTATTTCTGAATTTAAAAATGGTGATTCGACTGGCACTACTATAGCTGTTGGTAATTATGTCTATGTATCATATGGATTACACAATTATGATACATCAACGGGCATATCTACCTATACTCCTTGCTATTATCGTTATGATATAATTAATGAACAATGGTCGGTTATGCCTAATATGGGTGAGGCAATAGGCATAAAACCAATGTTTGTTGAGGGTGATGATGACATTTTGTATATATTGGAAGAAGGAAGTCTATATAAATATATTCCGGAAAATAATGAGAAAGAATTGCTTTACTCAAATATCCCATCAGACGTTAATTTAACAGGATTTTATGATGGTGATTTTTATTATAATGATGCAACTTCTTTATATAGGATAAACGATGGAACTTCTCAATTGCTATATGATTTTTCGAAAGATAATCCTAATAGATTATTTATGAACCATGATTATACATATTGTCGTATTATAGGTAAATATGCTTATTTGAAAGAACAAAAAGGAGTTTTTCGCATAGACATATCACAAAATAATCCTATGTTAGAGCCTTTAGGTTGGGTTTATGATGATGATACTATGTATAATAATAATTTATATATATGGCCTTTGGGTGAGGAGTTATTAGTTCTTTCCCATGGATTTTATGAAGGAATGTTGTATAAATATATAGAGTAATAATTGTATTTAAATATGAAATCGGATATTGAAATTGCTCGTAGCATAGAGCTGAAGAAAATTAAACAGGTAGCGGACAGCATAGATATTCCGCGCGAAGAGGTAGAGAATTACGGACGTTACATAGCCAAGATTCCCGAAACCTTGATTAACGAAGAGAAGGTAAAGAAAAGTAACTTGATTTTGGTGACCGCCATTACGGCAACGAAAGCCGGCATTGGTAAAACAACCGTATCTATTGGCTTAGCGTTGGGATTGAATAAAATTGGGAAAAAAGCTATAGTAGCCCTTCGTGAGCCTTCACTTGGTCCATGCTTTGGCATGAAGGGTGGGGCAGCCGGTGGCGGTTATGCTCAGGTACTTCCAATGGAAAAAATCAACTTGCACTTCACTGGCGATTTTCATGCTATTACCTCGGCACACAACATGATTTCAGCCTTGCTCGACAATTACATCTATCAGCATCAGGCCGAAGGCTTTGCATTGAAAGAGGTGATTTGGAAACGAGTACTCGACGTGAATGATCGTTCGTTGCGAAGTATCGTTACCGGACTTGGTCCACGTACCAATGGTATTACGGCAGAATCGGGATTCGACATCACACCGGCATCTGAAATCATGGCCATTCTCTGCTTGTCGAAAGACATTGACGACTTGCGCCGCCGTATTGAAAACATCATTTTGGGATTTACATACGATGGGCGTCCGTTTACTGTGAAGGATATGGGCGTGGCCGGTGCCATTACGGTATTGTTGAAAGATGCTATTCATCCCAATTTGGTGCAGACTACCGAAAATACAGCCGCATTTGTTCACGGTGGCCCATTTGCTAATATTGCGCACGGTTGTAACTCTATCCTTGCTACCAAATTGGCAATGACCTATGGCGACTATGTAGTGACAGAAGCAGGCTTTGGTGCCGATTTGGGTGCCGAAAAATTCTACGACATCAAGTGTAGAAAGAGTGGATTACAGCCCAAGCTGACCATTATTGTGGCTACGGCTCAAGGATTGAAGATGCATGGTGGTGTCAGTCTGGATAAGATTAAAGAACCTAACATGGAAGGCTTGCAACACGGATTTGCCAATCTCGATAAGCATATTGCCAACCTTCGTTCGTTCGGACAGACCGTAGTGGTGGCTTTCAATCGCTTTGCGGCCGATACCGATGAAGAAGTCGAAGCTATTCGTCGTCATTGTGAAGAGGAATTAGGTGTAGGCTTTGCCATTAATAATGCTTTTGCACAAGGTGGTGAAGGTGCGGTAGATTTGGCCAATTTGGTGGTTAAGACTATCGAAGAACAACCCTCGAAACCGTTGCAATTTGCTTACGATGATGCCGATTCTGTAACCACTAAAATTGAAAAGGTAGCTATGAATTTGTATGGTGCCGGCGAAGTGACTTATAGTGCGGCTGCTCGTAACAAGATGAAACTTATCAGCGAATTGGGAATTACTCATTATCCGGTTTGTATAGCTAAGACGCAATACTCTTTTTCGGCCGACCAGAAATTATACGGTGTAGTAAAAGACTTTGAGTTCCACATTAAGGATATTGTTATCAATAACGGTGCTGAGATGTTGGTTGCCATTGCCGGCGAAATACTACGTATGCCAGGACTTCCTAAATCTCCACAAGCCGAGCGTATTGATATTATAGATGGCGAAATAGAAGGATTGAGTTGATATTGGTTTGAAAATAAAATAGGAGTTGTCGTTACGGCAACTCCTATTTTATTAGCAAAAAGATACGCTTGCTTAGTATGCAAACAACGGATACTTTTCCATTGTCTTATTGACGCGAGCACGAACATCGGCAATAACTTGTTCGTTTTCAACGTTTGAAAGTACGGTTTCAATCATTTCGGCAATCTCTACCATGAGTTCTTCTTTAGCGCCACGAGTAGTGATAGCAGGTGTTCCTAAACGGATACCGGATGTTTGGAAAGCCGAGCGACTATCGAACGGAACCATATTCTTGTTGACGGTGATGTCTGCCGATACAAGTGCTTTTTCGGCCACTTTACCAGTCAATTCCGGATATTTGGAACGGAGATCAACCAACATAGAGTGATTGTCAGTACCACCACTTACAATGGTGAATCCTCGTTTAATCAACTCTTCGGCTAACTTGGCTGCATTCTTTTGTACTTGAACTGCATATTCTTTCCATTCGGGTTGCAGGATTTCGCCAAAGGCAACGGCTTTTGCTGCAATGACGTGTTCCAACGGACCACCTTGAATGCCGGGGAATACGGCCGAATCGAGCAGTTGCGACATCATTTTGATTTCACCTTTTGGAGTCTTCTTTCCCCAAGGATTAGGGAAGTCTTTACCCATAAGTATGATACCTCCACGAGGGCCACGAAGTGTCTTGTGGGTAGTAGAAGTAACAATGTGGGCATACTTCACCGGATTATCGAGTACACCAGCTGCAATCAAGCCGGCGGGGTGTGCCATGTCAATCATCAAGATGGCACCTACTTTGTCGGCAATTTCACGCATCCGTTTGTAATCCCATTCGCGAGAGTAGGCCGATCCGCCACCGATAATCAGTTTGGGTTGTTCGCGAAGTGCCACTTCTTCCATTTGGTCATAATCTACACGACCGGTTTCTTGGTTGAGGTTGTATTCACAAGGAGTATAAATAATACCGGATGTGTTTACCAATGAACCGTGTGATAAATGACCACCGTGTGCCAAGTTCAATCCCATGAATTTGTCACCGGGATTAAGTACAGCCAAGAATACGGCAGCATTGGCTTGTGCTCCGGAGTGGGGTTGTACGTTAGCCCATTCGGCACCGAAGATTTGCTTGATGCGTTCAATGGCGATGGTTTCACTTTGGTCAACTACTTCACATCCGCCATAATATCGTTTGCCGGGATAACCTTCTGCGTATTTATTGGTTAAGCAAGACCCCATGGCTTGCATTACTTGGTCACTTACAAAGTTTTCTGATGCAATCAGCTCAATACCTTTCATTTGGCGTTGATGCTCTTTTTCGATAATGTCGAAAATCAAATCATCTCTTTTCATAACTTATATATTTGATATGTTTGTATTTCGTTTTGTTGAATGAAGCGGCAAATTTAAGTGAAATATATGAATAATTTGTAAGATAAAGCGGTTTTTTAGCAACAAAATGAAAAAAACTTAAAAGAATACGCCTAATGAGAAACTGAGTACATTCTCTCGATGGTGGAAACGCAGTTGGTCTTCAACTTTTGTGTCGGGTTGTATATTGCTGTTTTCGGCCGGTTGAAAAGTGATTCCTTTGGAAATGTTAAGTAGCCCAATGTCGTATCGGAAATCGAAAAAGATTCGCGACACAGTAACGGCTACCCCTATGGTGAGACTGGCTGTAAGAGGATAAAATTCTTCTACAATCTCTTGTTGGTCGAAATTATGAAATTGAATATCGCTGTGCTTTTCCCATATATAACGTAGTTTGGGACCGGCAAAAACAGCCATACTGTATGGGCCATCCTTTATTATGTTGTAGCCATAAGTCACAGGGATGTCTATGCTGTGGATAGAATTATTGATAGATAATAGTTGTTTGGAACTACCGGGTGAACTTCCTTCTGGCATTGGTTTGTCGAATAAGATGTTGCAACGGTTAATATTATAGGATATTTCGGGTTGTATGAAATGTCGCTTCATGTTTATTCTCATAAACAATGAGCCAGAGAATCCTACTTTGTATTTGTTTTCTACATGGTCTATTTTCATTCCGTTTACGTAAAGGTCTGAAACAAGAAACAGAGATGAGGTAAAACCTGCCTTGAAACCAAAATTGATAGGCCTTTCATCAATACGTTCTTTTTTCTCTTCCTTTTTAGGTAGGGTAACGATGCGTTGTGCCCATAATAATAACGGGCAATAAAGTAACAGAATAACCAGACCAAATAGTTTTAGTTTCATAATGCCAACGTATGCTGTGGGTTATTTTTTCTTTTCAACGCTCCATCCGAATTTGCCTATTTTATCACCCAATTCGTAGTAACCTCCATGTACATAAACCAATGGATTTGTTTCTGCCAACTCCAGTTTACCGGTTTCTTCATTCAGATGCTTGGTGTCGGCTCGTACATTTACTACTTCGGCAATAAACATATCGTGTGAACCTAACGAAAGAATCTCCTTAACACGACATTCTATACAAAGTGGTGACTCTTCGATAAGTGGTGCACTGACAATAGAACATTTTCCGGGCGTTAATCCCATTTCTTCAAATTTCCTATAGTCGCGTCCCGAACGTACACCGCACCAATCGGTTGCTTTTGCCAAATCCTTTGTAGTCAGGTTGATGACAAATTCCATATTCTTTCGAATGATATCGTATGAATGGCGCTCCGGACGGACGGAAATATAACACATGGGCGGGTTTGTGCAAATAGTCCCCGTCCATGCAATAGTAATGATGTTATATTCATCGGGTGTACTTCCACAACTTACCATTACGGCAGGCAGTGGATAAATCAGTGTTCCCGGTTTCCAATCTTCTTTCATTCTTCTTTGATAATTTCCAATCCTTCGCGTACTTGTTCTTTTTCGCAATAGTGACATTTCAGTATGCAATTTTCCTTGTCAATGACATGGAAGTAGGTGGGCATCGGTTCGTTGTTGGTAATACACTTTACATTGCCACATTTTACAATACCGTGCAACTCATCGGGCAGTTCTACTTTACGCTTTTCCACTACTTCGTAGTTACGGATGATATTCAATTTTACGTTGGGTGCCACTACGGCAATGCGATTTATTTCTTCGTCGCAGAAGTATTTGTCGGCAATCTTGATGATTCCTTTAGTTCCCAGTTTCTGGCTTTCCAGATTGAAGCCAATAGTGATATTATTTGTCATATGTTCCAAGCCCAACAATGACACCACGGTGAAGAGTTTTTCTGCCGGAATATGGTCGATGACGGTACCGTTTTCTAAAGCGGCCACCTGCATTTCTTGTTTATTCATTATATATGGAATTTTTAATTTTAAACACTAATCACTGTTTTTCATTTCTTCACTTCATCCAATGTAATGCCTAAAACATCGCAAAGTATAGCTTCGCGGGCATAAAGTCCGTTCTGAGCTTGTTGGAAGTAATAGGCTTTCGGGCTTTCGTCTACATCGTAAGCAATTTCGTTGACACGAGGAAGAGGGTGCAAGATACGCAGATTGGGGCGTGTACTTTCCAACATCTTTTTGCGCAGGATATATACATTCTTCACCCGTTCATATTCATTCAAATCGGTGAAGCGTTCGCGTTGTACACGGGTCATATAAAGAATGTCGGCATCGGCAATAATCTCTTCATTAAAGTCTGTATGCTCTACATACTTTAATCCGTGTTCGCGACAATACACCTTGTATTCTTCTGGCATTTTCAGTTCGTCGGGAGCAATGAAATGGAACGTCGGATTGAAGTGACGCATGGCCATTAACAAAGAGTGCACGGTACGTCCATACTTCAAATCGCCTACCATGTAGACATTCAGATTCTCCAACGTGCCTTGTGTCTTGTAAATGGAGTAGAGATCGAGCATGGTTTGCGATGGGTGTTGGTTGGCTCCGTCACCGGCATTTACAACGGGTACATGGGTCGATTCGCTGGCATAGCGGGCAGCCCCCTCCAAATAGTGACGCATTACAATGATGTCGGCATAACTGCTAACCATCTTGATGGTGTCTTTTAAGGTTTCACCTTTCGATGAACTAGTTGCTTTCGGATCGGTGAATCCAATAACACGAGCACCCAAACGATTGGCTGCAGTTTCAAAACTCAATCGGGTACGTGTAGAGGGTTCGAAAAATAGGGTAGCAACAACTTTTCCTTCCAATAGACGTCTGTTTGGACGTTCTTCAAATTGCTTGGCCATTTCAATCATGTAGAGAATCTTCTCTTTGGTGTAATCGGCAATGGTCACTAAACTTTTGTTTTCCATATGATTGATGATATTTGTTTCTTTCCAGAGTGTAAAAGTAAGGAAAAAGTAGGATTCAAAGAAATCTAACGGATATATTTTCACAGATTTTTTGCATGCTTTATTCTTAACATACTTTTTATAGGAAAAATAGTGTATAAATCGTGCGAAATACCTACCTTTGCTTTTTAATTTGAAAAGAATAAAAAGACAGACATGATAAAGATTGTAGTTAAAGCACTTTGGATATTGCTTGCCGCAGGCGTTTTGATGTGTTTCATCTTGTTTTATGGCATTAATAAGGGTTGGATAGGCTATATGCCTCCATTGGAAGATTTGGAAAATCCCGATTATAAGTTTGCTACACAGGTGTTTTCATCCGACGGTAAAGTGTTGGGTACCTATTCCTATAGCAAAGATAACCGTGTATATGTAGGCTATGAAGAGCTATCTCCTTATCTGATTAATGCTTTGATAGCTACCGAAGATGTTCGCTTTGCCAATCATTCGGGTATTGATGCCAAGGCACTATTTCGTGCTATTGTAAAGCGTGGCATATTGATGCAAAAAGAGGCAGGTGGAGGTAGTACCATTACCCAGCAGTTATCCAAACAGCTATACTCTCCCAGTGCCGAAAATGTATTGGAACGCCTTTTTCAAAAGCCCATCGAATGGGTGATTGCCGTTAAATTGGAACGCTATTATACGAAAGAAGAGATTCTGACCATGTATCTAAACAAGTTCGACTTCTTAAACAATGCAGTGGGAATCAAAACGGCAGCTCATACCTATTTCGGTTGTTTACCTGCAGAACTAAAGATTGAAGAAGCGGCCACATTGGTAGGCATGTGCAAGAATCCATCGTTGTACAATCCCCGACGTTTCAATGAACGTGCTCGGGGACGTCGTAATGTAGTACTTGACCAAATGCGTAAGGCCGATTACATTACCGAAGCTGAATGTGACTCGTTACAAGCACTTCCGTTGGAATTGAAGTTCAATCGTGTGGACCATAAAGAGGGCTTGGCAACCTACTTCCGTGAATATTTGCGAGATGTAATGAAGCACAAGAAACCAGAGAAGAAGGATTATCGAGGCTGGCAAATGCAGGAGTATTACGAAGATTCACTCGATTGGGAAAACAATCCTCTGTTTGGTTGGTGCGAGAAGAATGTGAAGAAGGACGGAACAAAGTATAACCTTTATACCGATGGCTTGAAAATCTATACCACTATTGATTCTCGTATGCAACAATATGCCGAAGAGGCTGTAACCGACCATTTGAAAGATTTACAGGTCAAATTCTTCAAAGAGAAGAAAGGAGCCAAGAAGGCACCCTATACTTGGCGATTGACGCAAGAACAGGTCGATGATATTTTAGGCAGAGCCATGCGACAGAGCGACCGTTATCGCATTATGAAGAAAAACGGTGCTTCTGATGCCGATATTAAAAAAGCCTTTGATACACCGCAGGAGATGTCTGTATTTAGCTGGAATGGCTTGCGCGATACAGTACTTACCCCGATGGATTCCATCCGTTATTATAAATTCTTCTTGCGTGCCGGATTCATGTCGATGAATCCTCGTAACGGTCATGTAAAAGCCTATGTTGGTGGTCCTAATTATCACTATTTCCAATACGACATGGCCATGAAAGGGCGTCGTCAGGTAGGTTCAACCATCAAACCATATCTCTATACATTGGCAATGGAGAACGGATTCTCACCTTGCGATCAGGCGCGTCATGTATCCTATACCTTGTTGGATGAAAATGGTATTCCTTGGACTCCCGACAATGCCAATAAAAAACTGATTGGCGAAATGGTAACTATCAAATGGGGCTTGGCCAATTCAGACAACTGGATAACAGCCTACCTGATGAGTAAGCTCAATCCATATGCTCTAAAACGATTGATTCATAGCTTCGGCGTACGCAATAAGGAGATTGTACCATCTGTTTCACTCTGTTTGGGCCCTTGTGAAATTTCGGTGGGCGAGATGGTTAGTGCTTATACCGCCTTTCCCAACAAAGGTATCCGGGTAGCTCCTCTTTTTGTTACTCGTATTGAGGATAACGAAGGTAATATTGTGGCCAATTTCACTCCGGAGATGCAGGAAGTTATCAGTGAAGAGAGTGCTCACAAGATGTTGGTTATGCTGCGTGCCGTAATTAACGAAGGAACAGGTGGTCGTGTGCGCCGTTTAGGCTTTAATGCCGATATGGGAGGTAAGACCGGTACAACCGACCTACATGCCGATGGATGGTTCATGGGATTCACACCAACGCTGGTGTCTGGTTGTTGGGTGGGAGGTGAAGACCGTGATATTCACTTCGATACCATGACGCACGGACAAGGTGCCTCTATGGCACTTCCTATTTGGGCCAATTATATGAATAAGGTGTATGCAGACAAATCATTAGGATATGATGATACCGATACGTTTGAACTTCCCGAAAATTATGACCCATGTGCCACCAATAGCATGAATAACGAAGAAGAAATAATAGTGCAACCCTCTACGGAAGGCTTAGACGATTTGTTTAATTGATGAAATGTATAGTTGCCATAGGCAGTAATAAACTGCGGAAGTCTAATATGCAATTGGCTCGTCAGCAATTGATGAGACTTTTTCCCGATATTCGTTTTTCTCTCGAAGAAGAGACAATGCCTATCGGAAACGAATCTATAGCCTATTTTAGTAATCAATTAGCCATTTTTACCACCACTTGGGAGGTGGAAAAGGTGAAAGAGTCATTGAAGAGAATTGAAAAGTTGGTAGGTCGTACTCTTGAAGAGAAAGAACAGGGGATTATTCGTTTGGATGTCGATTTACTGATAGCCGACAATATAGTCTTGAAACCTGCCGATATGAAACACGATTATATACAACGTGGACTAAAGCAACTGATGTAGAATAAGTCACAACTTTTGTAATAGATAGAACTTGACGAGGATTTTTGAAAACAATTATATGTTAGACCGAACCCAACAACCGATAATTAACGAACTGACAGAATTAAACCTACAACATCCGGAGGTGCATTGTTATTCCAATGGTACCAAGGTTTATTTGCTTAATGCCGGTGAGGCCGAGGTGGTGCGCATTGATGTACTGATTCATGGTGGCCGATGGCATCAGACTCAACTCTTGCAATCACTATTCACAAACCGTATGTTACGGGAGGGTACCCGACGCTTTACATCATTGGAGATTTCAGAGAAGTTGGATTATTACGGTGCTTGGTTAGAACTGAGTACTACGGCCGAATATAGTTTTCTTACCCTATATTCCTTGAATCGTTATCTACCTCAAACACTCGATATCTTGGAGTCTCTGTTGAAAGAACCTGTTTTCCCCGAAGAGAAATTACAGGTTATTATCAATGCCAACCTTCAACAATTCCATGTAAATTTATCGAAAGTTGATTTCTTGGCTCATCGTGCCATGCTCAACGGGTTATATGGCAATCACCATCCTTGTGGCCGCTTAGTAAACGAGGAAGATTATCTCAAACTGAATCCTGAAGTGTTAAAGAACTTCTATCAAAGGTACTATAATTCCTCTGGATGCACAATTTATCTCTCCGGAAAAGTCACTCAAGATTGCTTGCGCCGCATTGAAACACTGTTTGGTTCCGAGTCGTGGGGTTGTAATGCCTCTCTTGCAGCTTTACCAGATTATTCTCCACAAACCACTTCAGAAAAACGTTTGTTTGTTGAATATCCCGATGCATTACAAAATGCGGTGCGCTTGGGATGCATCTCTATGCATCATACCCACCCCGATTATTGCAAGTTTAAAGTGTTGATTGCTTTGTTGGGTGGTTATTTCGGCAGTCGTTTGATGTCAAACATTCGCGAAGATAAGGGATATACTTATGGGATAACGGCTTCGCTTCTTCCATATCCAGATTCCAGCCTTTTTGTTATTCATACTGAAACGGCTCACGAATATACAGAATCATTAATTCGGGAAGTATATCATGAAGTTGAACGTTTGCAGACCGAGTTGGTAGATGAATCCGAATTATACATTGTGCGTAACTATATGTTGGGTGAAATGTGTCGCAATTACGATTCTGCCTTTTCGTTGGCCGATGCTTGGATATTTGTCCATACATCTCATCTGTCTGAAACATATTTTGACCAGATGTTGCAGGCTATCCGACAGATTACTCCCGAAGAATTGCGTCGCTTGGCCAATAATTATTTGTGTAAAGAGAATTTAAAAGAAGTGATAGCCGGTCAAAAAAACATATAAAATTCAACTGTTTCTCTTCTGTTTATTTAAAATAATTGTACCTTTGCCGAAAATAGCTAATATACAAGCATGAAATATCTATATACCACATTAATATTATCCATATTCTGGCAAACTTCGCTCTATGCCCAAGCTAAAGAAAACATTGTCGATAAAGTAAAAAATATATTTTCTTCAGAAATAAGAATCGGTACCTATACGTTTAAGGACGGGGGCGTTTATAACGGAGAAATGAAAGGTCGTAAGCCAACTGGTAAGGGTAAAACCGTTTATCCCAATGGGAATGTTTACGAAGGCGAATATCTGAAAGGAAAACGTCATGGTTATGGTGTATTTACATTTCCCGACGGTGAGCGTTATGAAGGAGAGTGGTATCAAGACCATCAGCACGGACAAGGCATATATCATTTTGTGAACAACAACCGTTACGAAGGGTTGTGGTATCAAGATTATCAGCACGGTAAAGGTACGATGTACTACTATACAGGCGATGTCTATGAAGGCAACTGGGAAGAAGATAAACGTCAAGGCTATGGTGTTTATACATGGAAAGACGGTTCGAAGTATGATGGTGAATGGGCTGCCGACAAAAAGAATGGAAAAGGCATACAGACCTGGAACGACGGCTCTAAATACGATGGCCTATGGAAAGACAACCAACGCAACGGTCACGGTGTCTATGAATATTCCAACGGCGATAAATATGTAGGTAGTTGGATGGACGATGTGCAGAACGGTCGTGGCATCTACTATTTTCATACCGGCGACCGCTATGAAGGAAATTATCAGTTAGGACAACGCACCGGTGATGGAGTATATTATCATGCTAACGGTAATAAATATGTCGGTCAATTTAAGGATGGTAAACAACATGGTCAAGGAACTTTGACGTGGGTCAACGGTGCTGTATATGAAGGGGGATGGTTAGCCGATGAGCGCAGTGGACATGGCATTTACCGATGGAATAACGGTGATGTTTATGAAGGCGAGTGGCTGAACGATAAATTTCACGGACAAGGCACATTGACCCTAATCAACGGAACAAAATACAAAGGCGGATTTGCCAATGGTTTGAAAGAGGGTAGTGGAGTAGAAGAGACGAAAGATGGGGTTCGTTTCGAAGGCTTTTTTAAAGAAGGCCGTAAACACGGCGATTTCGTAGAAACCGATAAACAAGGCAACGTTGTTCGTAAGGGTACCTATCAAAACGGTCGTCTGAATAATACTCCACCCCAACCATGATATTATTTTAAATAATAAGGTGCCGGAAAGTGCATGCCATACATGGTAAGTTTTTCTTTCCGGGCCTTTTCTATAATCTGTTTTCTTGCAGTGATGGCCTGTTCTCCATCCATGTCAAATCGTGCGCATATTTCTGGATGCTTCAGTTGCAGAGCCACTCCATGCATAATGTCGCCCACAATCAGCTTATCACCTACTTGATAAACGGTATGTCCGGGTGTATGTCCGTATGCCGCAATGGCGGTAACACCTCCGGGTAATTCTGTGCCCAAATCAAATTTGACAAATCGCTTTCCATAGGCAGCTTCAATCAGTTTCAGCTGTCGGTTTCTCTCTTCCGGCATAGCCATCCAAGCAACATACTCTTTAGCCGGAATATATAGTATGGCTTGTTCGAATACAGCCTTCTCTCCCGATAACAATCCGCCCACATGATCTCCATGTAGGTGAGTGATAAAAATACAATCAATATCTGCAGTTTTCCATCCGTTTTTCTCCAACGTGGGTAGAAGTTGAGAATCAGGTGCCCCATTTCCGGTATCAAACAATATTTGCATATCATCTTTTTCTAATAGGAATACAGATACCGAAGAAGGGATTCCTTCTTGCAATCCCAGTGCTTTTATTATACTGTCGGGAGCGGCAGTAAATAGCGATGCCGGCATCAATCGAGGTTGGGCATTGTCGGGAATCGGGGTCAACTTGGCCGGAGCGTTTGAATGATTAGCGCAAGAGGCAAAAAACGTAAGGATGATGGTAGCTATCCACAAAACTGTACGAGTTTTCATAAATTTCTACTGTTAATGGTTATACAAAATAGTTCATACAAAGGTATATATTTTTTTATATTATATTTGTTAATACCTCTTTATTTTACAGATGTATAGTTAAATACTGTCAACAGGCATTGGTTGTTTAATTAATTGATATTTATAAACATTATCTTTACAAAAATCAAATCAATTTAATAATGAAAAGAACATTTTTTTTATTGTTGTTTACGCTAATAGGAGTGACATCGTTGTTGGCTACTCCTATTGCTATTTCTAATTCCCAAGAAGAGGTGGTGAGTGGTGAGTATAAAAAAATCGCCATTACCAGCGATATTCCCTATCGTCAAGGTGATAGTAAGTCATGGCTACTCGATGTGGCAGAACCTGTCAATTTCGGTACATCGGGACTTCGTCCGGCCATTGTTATTGTGCATGGTGGTGGTTGGCGTGCCGGTTCCAAACACCATCCGGTTTACCGCGATTTGTTAGTCGATTACGCATTACAAGGTTATGTCACCGTTTCAGTAGGTTATCGTTTCGACCAGGAAGCAGCCTTTCCGGCCTGTATCGAAGATGTGAAATGTGCGGTTCGTTGGCTGAAGGCTCATGCCAAAGAATTGCGCGTCGATCCCAATCGGATAGGTACCTATGGCCATTCGGCCGGCGGTCATCTCTCATTGATGTTGGGCGTTTCATCAGATAACGAACAGTTAGAAGGAGATGGCCCTTGGAAAGAATACTCCAGCAGTGTTGCCTGTTCAGTGGGTGGTGCGCCTCCTACTGAGATTGGTAATCCCCAAAATCTTTGGGCAAAACATCCGGAATGGTGGCCTATCGGATATATCAAAGGCAACCATATTCCCCTCTTGTTGCTTCAAGGAAAAGACGATCCGGTGGTAAAGCCACATCTCACCAATGATTATGTAGATAAAATGCGTAAAGCCGGCTCTAATGTCGATTATATAGAGATACCCGGTCATCACGGAGTAGCCTACGATTTAGGGTTGGAAATTACCAAACCGGCTATGGATGCCTTTTTTGCTAAACACCTGAAAAACGAGAATCCCAAACAGCAGATACTGAAAATTAAGGCACCCGAAGGCGGTGGTACCGGTCGCTTCAGAGCCATTGCGGTTACCGAGAAATCGTTGCCCGGTTTTGTGGTATATCGTCCGGCCAATCTACTTGCTGCAACCCCTCGAAATGCCAAGCTGCCGGTTATGGTATATGCCAACGGAGGTTGCATGGATACTTCTATTCATCAAGAAAAGATGCTGATTGAGATTGCCTCTCACGGTTATGTTGTTATTGCCATTGGTGAAATGCAAAACTATCCGTTCGATCGTAAAGAGAAATCAACTCCCTCTTCCATGTTGGTCGAAGCTATTGATTGGATAATAGCTAAGAGTACAGATAAAGAGAGTGAATATTACAATTTGATAGACACCAATCACATTTCGGCCGCAGGTCATTCGTGTGGGGGTGCTCAAGTATTAGCTGTAGCTGATGATACCCGCATTAAAAGCTACCTATTGCTAAATTCTGGTATGGGTAAGATGGAAATGGCCGGTGCCAGCCGCAAGTCGCTTAAAAAGCTCCATGCTCCAATTATATATATGATTGGAGGAAAAGGGGATGTAGCTTACGAGAATGCACAAATGGATTATAAGGCTATAAAGAAAGTACCGGTTGTTTTTGCCGATATGGCCGAAGCTGGCCACACGGCTACATTTGCCCAACCTTACGGAGGTGCTTTTGCTCAAATGGTTATCCGGTGGCTGGATTGGCAAGCCAAAGGTAAGGATGAAAATGCCTCTCTCTTCTTGGAAGCCAATCTGAAAGATTTTCCTGGTTGGACTATGGAATCAAAGAATTTCAAATAGATCTGACTTATTTATTAATAGAAATAATCCGGTTTGTTATTATGCAAATCGGATTATTTTTTGCCTCTTCATATTAACAATATTTAATCTACTTTTTTTTTTTTTGGCTATTTAATGCTGACTTCAATATTAAAACCCTTACATTTGCATCAACTTTTGAACTGTGTGAAGAACATAAACTTATTATATAAGATACTTTCCCGTCGTTGTGATAACGCCGGAGGTTGAAAGGTTGCTGTTGCATAACGATGCAATGCGTCAACCTTAACAGGTGTAATTTTAAAAAGTAAATGATTAATTACTTGAACTAATTATCGTTTCTTCTTAGGAAGGCGATAAACGAAAAACTCCCGACGTTGTGACAACGGCGGGAGTCTATTTTATAGAAACTTATTCACATTAAATAATGTATTGCGAACTGATTGATTCGTTACTCATTACGCGGCGAATGGTTTCGGCAAACATATCAGCAATGCTGAGTTGTTTTACCTTGGCACACTTCTTAGAATAAGGAATACTGTCTGTAAATACCATCTCTTCCAATCCCGATTCTTGTACACGGAACGAAGCCGGGTCAGACATTACACAGTGGCTGGCAATGGCACGCACCGATTTGGCACCGGCCTCAATCATTACGTCAGCAGCCTTGGTTATGGTACCGGCTGTATCCACAATATCGTCAACCAATACAACATTCTTTCCTTTTACATCACCGATAATCTGCATAGATGCCACTACGTTGGCCTTTTCGCGAGTCTTGTTGCACAATACCAGAGGTACACCTAAGTATTTAGAATAGGTACTGGCACGTTTTGAACCACCTACGTCGGGAGCAGCAATAACCAATTCATCCAACTTCAATGACTCAATGTATGGCAAGAATACCGATGAAGCATAGAGGTGATCGACGGGGATGTCGAAGAATCCTTGAATTTGGTCAGCATGCAAATCCATGGTAATCAAACGGTCTATACCGGCTACCGACAACAAGTCGGCCACCAATTTGGCACCGATGGAAACACGTGGTTTATCTTTGCGGTCTTGACGTGCCCAACCGAAGTAAGGAATTACGGCCACAATACTCTTGGCCGAAGCGCGTTTGGCAGCATCTACCATTAGCAGCAATTCCATTAAGTTGTCAGAGTTGGGAAATGTCGATTGAACCAAGAAAACGTCTCGTCCACGAATAGATTCTTCATACGATACTGCAAACTCACCGTCAGCAAAGTGGGTGATGTTCATTTGTCCAAGCGGGCAATCAAGGCTGGCGCAGATTTTCTCTGCCAGGTATTTCGAGTTTGTACCCGAAAATACCATAAAAGGGGCTTTTTCGCTCATGATTTTTATAATAGTTGTTACTATTTTTATTGAATTTGCATGCAAAGGTATGAATTTCCATTCAGATAAAAAGAGTTATTGTATAAAAAATATTTCTTCTTTGCCGAAATTATTTGTAGTTTTGCTTTATGAAACCACTTTCCCACATAAAATGGGCAACTTTATGCTTCTGGTTCTCCCTCTGTATGGTTGGGTGTGGAAACCGTATGCCCAAGGCTATGCAATCATATACCGACTCACTGAACAGTGTGTCCTATGCCTGGCGTTATAAAGAGCTGACCACCTCTCAAGCGGCAGCTATCGATGCTTGGAAAGCCGCTACACACTATCCGGCAGGGAAAGCCGAAGCCTGTAACAACTTAGGCTTTTGTGCCTATATGCAACTAAATTTTGAGGATGCCGAGCTGTGGTATCGTCGGGCATACGAAGCATCGTCTGATAAGTTGGAACGTTTGGTAGCTGACATCGGCCTGCTGAAGCTCTATCAGCGAATGGCCCGAAATCAGGAATTTTACGAATACCGCAACAAAGTATTGCGCCAATTGAATGACCTGGAAGAAGATGCCTCTTCTTGGAAATCTCCTCGTCGGATTGCCCGTTTCGGTTATGCCCGTTCAGAGTTCTACATTACACAAGCCATCTATTACTACTATCTGCAACAACGTGTCGAGGCTCGGCATAGCTTGAATCAGGTTGAAAGCACCATCGAGTTGCGTACAGATACTAATCAGTGGCTCTATTACCACTACATAAAAGGTGCCACAGCACTTTGTAACAACGAGTTTCCCGACGAACAATACCTCTGTGAATTCGATGAATTGCTCTACACCTGGCTATTATCACACCGCAAAGGATATACCTATTTCGAAGGAAATGCCCTTCAAGGATTGGCCAACCTGATGGTGGCTCCCGAAGGATATGACTTCTATCTGGAAGAACGTGCCTATGCCCTGCAACAATTATCCTATCCGGTTGATACATTGCTTCCCTTGCGGTTAGCTGAAGAGGCCTTGCAACTTTTTCACCGTTACGGTGATCCTTACCAAATGGTAGCTGCCTATGTCTCCATGGCCAAGTATTACAATGCCCACGGCCATTATCAGACAGCACTCGACACTCTTCAACAAGCGTTGAATTGTGGAGATGCCCGTGTGCCGGAATCAGTCTCCAATGTCCGCGAACAACTCAGCGTTACCTTTGCCGGATTAGGCAACAAAGAGGCATCCGACTACAATCGTAATATCTACCTCGACATCCTCGACCAAACCCGTCAGGACAAGGAGATAGAGAGCCGTTTGCATACTCTTCAACAAGCATCCTCATTACTCAACTTCCTGTTGCTGACAGTAGTAGCAGTATTTATAGGCGTGATACTCTTTTTTATTCTCTTCAATAACCGTTCAAAGAAACGCAATCGCCAACACCGGCAACGCTTGCGCAAACTCATTGATATCTGTCAGCAGATTACCTCTATCCACCCGACCGATGTGGCTGATTCAGCAGAACTTACATCATGGGTACGTAGCAGGCTTGGCAAACAAGACGAAGCCATGATACCCCTGCTACAACCCTATATAGCATGGGCCATAGAGAACGGTATTGCTTCAGAAAACCTGCTCGACGAGCAGGCACGAATGGAAAAACAACGCTATGTACACGAACAACACATTGCCGAAAACAAACGACGCAACGTAGTTAAGAAGGCATGTGTAGCCATTGTGATGGGCATACACCCCTATATCGACCGCATCATCGGTGAGGTCAATCGCCTTTTACACAAAGACTACCTGAGCAAAACAGATATCAAGCAACAGAAATTCCTCTATGTAGATGAACTTATCAGTGTCATCAACGACTACAACGAAATTCTGGCTCGTTGGATAAAACTGAAACAAGGTGACTTGAATCTGCATATCGAAACTTTTTCGTTAGCCGAACTCTTCGACCTCATGGCCAAAAGTACCCGTACATTCCGACAGAAACAACAAACGTTGGAAATAACACCTACCGACATTACCGTGAAGGCCGACAAGGCCTTGACCCTTTTCATGATAAGTACCTTGATGGAGAATGCCCGTAAATATACACCGGCCGGTGGTGTGGTACGCCTCTATGCAACCCATACCGATGAGTATGCCGAGATAACGGTAGAAGACAATGGCGAGGGACTTTCTGCAGAAGATGTATCACGTATTCTGGGCGAAAAAGTGTACGATTCGCAAACCATCGGTATGCATAGCACCACCGATGCCGATGAACTGCGCCGCAATAAAGGTTATGGTTTCGGTTTGATGAATTGCAAGGGCATCATAGAAAAATACCGCAAGACCAATTCACTGTTTCAAGTCTGCCGTTTCTTGATAGAAAGTCGGGTAGGAAAGGGCAGTCGTTTCAGCTTCCGCTTGCCACTGGGACTTCGCAAAGTATGGATGTGTGTATTACTCTTTACAACCACCTGGCTTACAGGTTGCCGTCCGGCCTCCACATCCGATATAACCAGTCATCCTCAGTTCGATTCGTTGCAGGCCGAAGCCTATGAAGTTTTGTTGGATAGTGCTTCCTGGTATGCTGACGAAGCCTACTTTAGTAACGTTGATGGCCATTTTGAACAAACGCTGCTCTATGTAGATTCCGCCATCCAATGCCTCAATGCCCATTATCGCCGCTATGCCGATATGCCCACACGCTTCATGACCCTTTCCGGCAAAGGACGTGCAGCCGAATTAGTGTGGTGGGAGAGTACCTACGATACTGATTTTCACATCATTCTCGACATCCGTAACGAAGCCGCCGTTGCCGCATTGGCATTAAAGCGCATCAACGATTACCACTACAACAACACCATCTATACCACCCTCTATAAACTATTGGGTGAAGATCGTTCGTTGGAGGAACACTGCCTGCAGTTGGAACGCTCGGCCACCTATAAGCTGTTGAACATCTGGTTGGGTGTACTCCTGTTGCTTTCGTTACCCATAGGATACTACTTCCTCTACTATCGTAAACGTAGAGCCGAACAACGAAACTTGGAAATGGTGCTTCGGGTAAACCGACAAGTCTCAGAAGCCACCCGTTTCACAGCCGACGAACTGATGGAAGTACCTCGCCACATGGCCGATGTCATCTATCACGCCTTGCACCGTCCGCTGAAGGTAGAACAAATAGGAGTAGCACTCTATAGCAATTCCGAACATCGTCTGCAGTATGCTTCTTCTCCCGACATACTCTCCCCCTCTCAATGCCAGTTGATGCAACAATGCTACGACGCTCGTACCCCTTTGCGCACTTCCCACTCACAAACCCTTCCATTACTGGTCGAGTCAGGCGAGGAACAACGCTGCATAGGAGCCATACTTTTAACTCGTTCTCCACGCCACGAACGCGAAGCCGACGAATTATTATTGGAACTCATTGTGCGCCATCTCTCATTGGTACTCTTCAATGCCGTTGTGAAGCTGACCGCCCAATATCATGACATCGAATTGACACAAGACGAAGTGCGCCGGGCCTCGTGGGAGGAGAGCCAACTCCATGTACAGAACCAAGTGTTGGATAATTGCCTTTCGGCCATCAAGCACGAAACGCTCTATTATCCCAATCGCATCAAACAGTTGGTTGACAAGTTGCGTGCCGGTCATCTCGATGCATCAGAAGAGAAAGAAACGCTACAATCGGTAAGCGAATTGATAAGTTACTACAAAGGTGTGTTTACCCTACTCAGCCGATGTGCCATGCGCCAGTTGCAAGAGGTTAACTTCCGTCGTTCGGCCATTCCGGTAGAAGCACTGCTGGCCTATGCCGAGAAGTACTTCCGCAAGCGCAGTAAGTCATCTCCGGTTGAGGTTACCCTGCATACCACTTCCTGTTCGGCAACGGTGTGGGGCGACCTCCATTTGCTCCATTACTTGATGGAAAACTTGATAGACGAAGCACTTTCCGTTCCGTTAGCAGGAATCATACAGATAGATACTGCCCTCGATGAGCAATTCGTGCGCTTTTCGTTTACCGACCGTCGCCGCACGAAAGAGGTAGAAGAGCTTAACCAACTCTTTGCGCCCAACTTGCAACAGATGAGTGAATCACATCAAGATAGCTTGCGAGGCACCGGCTACCTGCTGTGCAAACAAATCATTCGCGACCACGACGAATACGCTGGTCGTCGCGGATGCCGCATCAATGCCAAGCCGGCATCAGAAGGTGGCTTTACCGTCTATTTCACCTGTCCGATTGCCGACAAATCCCAATAATGCCATTCAATAAATTACAAACAGATACACCATGAAAGTAATCATTGTAGAAGACGTCAAATTAGAATTAAAAGGTACAGAAGAGATTTTCCGTCACGAGATACCCGAAGCCGAAGTAATAGCCACCGCCATGACCGAGCAAGAGTTCTGGCCATTGATGGAAAAACAATTGCCCGATATGGTGTTGCTCGATTTAGGATTGGGAGGCTCCACCACGGTAGGTGTTGACATATGCCGGAACATCAGCAATCGCTATCCGTCGGTGAAAGTGCTTATCTTCACCGGCGAGGTACTGAACGAACGCCTTTGGGTAGATGCCCTCGATGCCGGTGCCTGCGGTATAGTGTTGAAAACCGGAGAGTTACTGACCAAAGCCGAAGTACAAGCCGTGATGGAAGAGAAGCGGTACGTCTTCAATCAACCAATCTTAGAAAAGATTGTGGCTCGTTTCCGTAGTGCAGTGCTCAACGAAGCCAAACGCCAGGAAGCCCTGATAAGTTACGACATCGACGAATACGACGAACGTTTTCTACGTCACTTAGCCTTGGGCTATACTAAAGATATGATAGCCGGTCTGAAGTCCATGCCCTTTGGTATCAAGTCGTTGGAACGCAAGCAGAACGACCTTATCAACCGCCTGTTTCGTGAAGAAGAGCGTGAGGGCGTCAATGCCACCCGCCTGGCCGTTCGAGCTTTAGAGTTACGTATCATCGACATCGACCGTTTGGAAGCCGATGATGAATAAAAAATTAGCGGTGATCGAAACCTCAATCACCGCTATCACCCAGTGATTCCGTTGCGATTCGAACGCAAGACCCACGCCTTAGAAGGGCGTTGCTCTATCCAGCTGAGCTACGGAACCATCCTTAAATGCGGTGCAAAGGTACGCATTTTCGGGAAATCTGCAAGCGTTGTAGAATAAAATCTTGATTTTTTATGCGAATATTCATTTAAACCGACTATTTTTGCCGAAAAATAACACCTATGGAAGTAATAATGACCGATATCGAAGGCGTAGTGCTGATAGAACCTCGCATTTTCCGTGATGCCAGAGGCTATTTTTTTGAATCATTCTCGCAACGCGAATTTGCCGAGAAAGTGATGCCGATAGAGTTTGTTCAAGACAACGAAAGCATGTCATCCTACGGGGTGATTCGTGGTCTTCATTACCAACGTATGCCCTATACCCAAAACAAGTTGGTGCGCTGTGTTCGTGGTAGGGTACTCGATGTAGCTGTCGATGTTCGCGAAGGTTCACCCACCTACGGTCGTCATGTAGCCGTAGAACTGAATGAAGAGAACCATCGTCAACTCTTCATCCCCGTTGGGTTTGCCCACGGTTTTGCTGTACTCAGCGACACCGCCATCCTGCAATACAAGTGCGACAAGTTCTATGCCCCCCAAGCTGATGCCGGTATCTCACTCTTCGACGATACTTTAGGAATAGATTGGCAAATCCCTCTCTCCGAAGCCGTGCTGAGCGAAAAGGATAAGAAACATCCGTTGTTGCGCGAAGTACACGACTTTACCTTTTAAAACACCCCTATGAAAGACGAACAGAGAGAATATTGGTACGCATTAAGTGCCCCCTATTGCAAAGAACTGGAAGCCAAACGCCTGCTCGACCGTGAGCAGGTGGAAAACTTCCTGCCCATGCAATACAAGGTAATTACCGGTCGTGACGGCAAGAAACGCCGCGAATTGGTACCTGCCATTCACAACCTCCTGTTTGCCCGAACTAATCGTGTCCGTTTGCAGGAAATCAAATCCGGAGTGCGCTACATCCAATACCGCACCCGTCCCGAAGCAGGACGCAACATCCCCATTATCGTGCCCGACAGACAGATGGAACAATTCATGGCCATCAGTCGCACCATGAACGAAAAACTACTCTACCTTCGTCCCGAAGAGATTAATCTGGCTAAAGGCACCCGTGTTCGCATCATTGGCGGTCCTTTCGACGGTGTCGAAGGCATTTTTGTAAAAGTACAAGGCGTGCGTAGCAAGCGCGTTGTGGTGCAGATAGAGGGACTCATGGCCGTTGCCGCTGCCACCATCCATCCCGATTTGATACAAGTCATCGAGTAATGCAATGAATATCGGTGTGTGGCGAAAAAATCACACCCAACATTTGCTACATTCCTTCAAAAACATTACTTTTGTCCTTGAAATGTATATCATTTTAAACAACTGTCTCTGTAATAGCTTGAATCCCAATAAATTTCTATAGATTCAAGGAGCCAAGAATATATCCGCTTCACATCAATTTTATTTTCTTTAGCCTATTAAATAGGTAAAAAAACTATTTCTTTTTGTTTGTTAGAATAAAAGCAATATATTTGCAAAAAAATAAAATAGTAATTATGAAAGTAGATTACCAAACCATGTCAGAACAGATTAAGCGTAATGTGCATGAAGTAGATTCCAATGCACAAGTTTGGCTTTATGGTTCACGAGTTCGAGGTGAAGCCCGTGAGGATTCTGATTGGGATGTTTTGGTATTGTCTCCACAAGATAAACTAACTTTCAAAGAAGAAGAAAAATTCATGGATCATATCTGTGAATTGATGGTGCAAACCGGTCAAGCCATTCAGTTGTTTGCATACGGCATGAAAGATTGGCATTCTAATCACTCTATCACACCATTTTACAAATATGTGCAATCGGAAGCAATTTTACTATGAGTAAAGAGATAGAAATAGAGAATGGTATGACAGCTTATGTACGTTATCGTTTGGAAAAAGCACAAGAAGTATATCAAGCGGCATGTGTCCTTTACGATGCATCTCAATGGAATTCTGTCATTAATCGTTTGTATTATGCTTGTTTCTATTCAGCCAGTGCCTTGTTGCTTTATAAACATATCTCTGCAAAGTCTCATTCTGGAGTAATTGGCCAATTTTCCGAACATATAGTTAGGACAGGTATTGTTTCAATAGAAGAATTCCGTGTTTATGCAAAATTATTAAATTGGCGTTCTAAAGGTGATTATAATGACCTGTATGATTTTTCTAAAGATGATGTAGATTCCATTATGAAACCAACTAAACACTTTGTTGACAAAGTTGCCATGTTGGTCGAACTTTAATTTCTGAAATATACCCTTTCATAATAAACCCTTTCCTCGATGATTCCCCAATCATCGGGCAGAGATACATTTTGAATATCCTCGAAGTTCGCTACAGCCACTTCCTTCTTTTTTAGTATGAAAAACATCGTAATTGCTGCCGGTTACGCCACCCGTTTGGGCGCACTGACGCAGAATTTCCCCAAGCCCTTGCTGAAGATAGGGGAGAGCACCATCCTGGGACGCATGCTCGATGACATCGACCGCATTCCTGAGATAGATGAACACATCATCATCACCAACCACAAGTTTGCCCACATCTTCGAAGAATGGGCAAGCGAACAACACTATACCAAACCCGTCACCATCGTCGATGACGGCACCGAGAGCAACGACACCCGCTTAGGAGCCGTATGCGACCTGCTCTTTGCCATGGAGAAGCAGCAGATAAACGACGACCTGTTGGTGGTAGCCGCCGATAACCTGCTATTCTTCACCTTTGCCGACTTTGTTAAGTTCGCCAAAGAAAAGAACAGCTCCTGCATCATCTGCCACGAGCAGAAAGAAATCAGCAAACTGCAACGCACCGGCGTAGTGGTACTCGACGAAAACAATCGAGTCATCAACATGGAAGAGAAACCGGAAACCCCCAAATCCACTTGGGCCGTTCCCCCCTTCTATATCTACCTGAAGAAAGACCTCGACTTAGTGCGGCATGCCGTGAAGAACGGTTGCGGCAAAGACGCCCCCGGCAACCTGGCCCACTACCTCTGCGACCACACCACGATGTACGCCTGGCCCATGGCCGGAACCGGCGAGAACCTCCGTTTCGACATCGGTTCCTTAGATACCTATAAAGAAGCCTGCGAGAAATATGGAAAATAACTACCAATACCACATTTTTAGCCCCTACCGTGTCTGCCCCTTAGGCGCCCACGTCGATCACCAACACGGCCTTGTCACCGGCTTTGCCATCAATAAAGGCATCGACCTTTGGTTCAATGTGCGCGAAGACTCCCAGGTCAACCTCACCTCACGCAGCTTCGACGGCGACGTCCACTTCGACATATCCCGCCGTACCGAAGTAAAAGAGAAACACTGGGGCGACTACGCCCGTGGCGCCAAGTACGCCCTGAAGAAACGCTTCGAACTCACCTACGGCATCGACGGTGTGCTTCAAGGCTCCCTACCTGTAGGCGGCCTCAGCTCCTCCGCTGCCGTTCTGATAGCCTATGTGATGGCCTTTGCCAAAGCCAACCACATCAAGTTGCAACCCTTCGAAGTCGTACAGATAGCCTCCGAAGCCGAACGCGAATACATCGGCCTGAATAACGGCCTGCTCGACCAGGCCTGCATCGCCTTAGGCAAGCAAGACGGCCTCCTGTTCCTGGATTGCGACAGCAACGAATGGCGCATCATCAAGAAGAACCCCCGTATGCCCGACTTTGAAATCGGCATCTTCTTCAGCGGGCTGAGCCGAAGCTTAGTCAACTCCGACTACAACCTGAGAGTCTTCGAGTGCAAGACCGCCGCTTGGAACATGCTTGCCTACCAGCAGCAACCCCTCAAAACCTTCGAGAAGACCTACCTTCGCGACATCCCTAAGGAAACCTTCGACAACACTCGCGACATGATGCCCTTGCGCTTTGCCAAGCGCGCCTCCCACTTCTATAGCGAGTACCGTCGCGTCCGTCAAGGCGTTACCGCCTGGGAGAGCGGTAACCTCCAACTCTTCGGCAAGCTCTCATTCGACAGTTGCGAAAGCTCCATCCATAACTACGAATGCGGCAGCCCCGAACTCATCAGCATCTATAATATCATGCGCCCCCTTCAAGGCATCTATGGCGGTCGTTTCTCCGGTGCCGGCTTCAAAGGCGCCGTCATCGCATTGGTTGACCCCAAGTACAAAGACGCGATAGAAAAAGAACTCACCGAACAATACCTGAAAGAATACCCCGAATACAAAGAAACCTTCCAAGTATTCTGGGTAAAGCCCGACGATGGTGCCCGCTTTGTGAACGACTGAAATAACAAAACAACCGAAACAAATGCTCCCCTATAACATTTCATTAGAAAACAAAACTATCTTGGTAACCGGTGCCGCCGGCTTCATTGGCAGCAACTTGGTCAAACGCCTCTTCAAGGAAGTAGCGAATATCAAAGTAATCGGCATCGACAACCTCAGCGACTACTACGATGTCAACCTCAAGTACGAACGCCTGAAAGAGATAAAAACATCAGACGGTGATTGGACTTTTGTACAAGCCTCCATAGCCGACAAAGAGACATTAGAGAAGATCTTCACAGAAAATCAGATAGCCGTAGTGGTAAACCTCGCAGCCCAGGCCGGTGTACGCTACTCCATCACCAATCCCGATGCCTACATAGAGAGCAACCTCATTGGCTTCTACAACATCCTGGAAGCCTGCCGTCACCATGAAGTAGAACATCTGGTCTATGCCAGCTCCTCCTCCGTCTATGGCAGCAACAAGAAAGTGCCCTACAGCACCGACGACAAAGTCGATAACCCCGTCTCCTTGTATGCCGCCACCAAGAAGAGCAACGAGTTGATGGCCCACGCCTACAGTAAACTCTATAACATCCCCAGCACTGGCCTACGCTTCTTCACCGTCTATGGCCCTGCCGGCCGTCCCGACATGGCCTACTTCGGTTTCACAAACAAACTCCGTGAAGGAGGGAACATCCGGATATTCAACTACGGCCATTGCCAGAGAGACTTCACCTATGTCGATGACATTGTCGAAGGCATTGTCCGCATCATGCAGCACGCCCCAGAGAAAGAGACCGGCGAAGATGGCCTACCCATCCCGCCCTATAAAGTATATAACATCGGCAACAACAGCCCGGAGAACCTGTTAGATTTCGTAACCATCCTTCAGGAAGAACTCATTTCCGCCAAAGTCTTACCTGCCGATTACGACTTCGAATCCCACAAAGAGTTGGTAGCGATGCAACCCGGCGATGTCCCCGTAACCTACGCCGACACCACCGCTTTAGAAGAAGATTTCGGCTTCAAGCCCTCCACATCCCTCCGAGAAGGTCTACGAGCCTTTGCACAGTGGTATGCGAGGTATTACGGAACACACGGAAGCTTTGAGCGGAGTTAACTCCGTAGGCGCACCGAGTTAACTCCGTTCACGAGCCGAGTTAACTCGGTATAAACGGGTAGTAAGGAATGACAAGATGACAAGTATGACAACCTTTTCTATAAACTTATATATGTATATATAATATATATATTAACATATATTAATACGTATATATAATATATATTATAGAAAAAACATGTCATAGTTGTCATCCCGTCATAGTTTTGTTGAGAATCAGCATCCGCACTTGCTACGAAGTACAATTCGGCAAGATATAAAAATCAGTTACTACCTCCGCATCGTTCGCTACCTGAATGAATAGAAAGAACCGGAGCAGAGTATTATAATATTGAAAATGATGAAATAATCTTGATTCTTTAGGAACTTCCAGAAATTATTTGTTTCTTTGTGGTGAGTTAAACAAAAGTTGATTGTATTATGGCAACGATAATGAATTATTCAGAACAACCTATTTCTACTATTGATGCTCTTTGGGCATTGATTCAAAGTCAAAAGGTCGGTGTGCGTAAAGCGTTATTGAAACGTTTCATGGAGGATGAAATGTATGCCGATGATATTTCGCGTCAGCAAGCATATATTTGCAATACAATAGAGAAGGGTTGGAAAGATATTCAGACCTCTATTCAAGATGGAAAACCCTTGAAATCAGCCGATGATTTGTTGTCAGAATTAAGATCAATCAAATAATGGATGTTATCGTAAGAGTTTCCGATGAATTTGAACGACAAGCCAAGCGTTTTACCAAGAAATATAAAACGTTTGTAGATGATTTTGCTTTTTTCTTGACAGCAATCAAAGAAAACCCTTTTCAAGGAGTGGATTTAGGTGGAGGCAAACGTAAAGTACGAATGGCCGTATCTTCGAAAGGAAAGGGTAAAAGTGGAGGATTACGAGTCATAACATTTAATGTTCAAATAATAGAATCTGATTGCATCCATGTAAACCTGGTAACACTTTATGATAAAAATGAAATAAGCAATGTAAGCGATAAATATATAAACCAAATCATAAAGAATCTAAAGTAATTCTAATATATAAATCCAGAGAAATCTCGTGAACGAACGAAGTATCCAGTAGAATGTAAAACTCCTTATTCTTATTATTAGGCTTGCTGCAAAAGCATCCGCAATCTTTTATACAATTATTGAAACTTGCCGACTACTTGGTTTGTCCGCAAGACAGTATATTTGTGACTTCTTGCAAGCGATTGCTTCAGGAAGAACCAACTGGCAGAATTTGACACCTGCCAAGCTTTACTTATAAAATTAATAATCATTAAAAATTGTCCTCAATGATGTGTGTACCTATCGAAATAGGTGCTCCAAAGCATCGTTTTCTATAGACACGTCATTTTTGGACGCTTACCGAATAAAACTACATTAGATATGAATTATAATTATTTTATAATCATATTTATAATATTTGACATAGATAAATTAAAATAATAAAAATATTAGGAAGGCTTAAGCTTAAAAAATATTAATTTATAAAGATGTTCGGATTAAATAAATGTAAACTTATAGAACTTCCAAAATTTTTGGATGCACGTGGTAATCTCTCTTTCGTTGAGCAAAATAACCATATACCATTTGAGATAAAGAGAACATATTGGATATATGATGTTCCAGGTGGAGAGAGTCGTGGTGGTCATGCTTTTAGAAATACAGAAGAATTTATTATTGCTCTTTCCGGTGGTTTTGATGTGATAGTGAATGATGGTATAGAAAGTAAAATCTTTACATTAAATCGTTCATATTATGCTCTATATATACCAAAAGGATTATGGCGAGAAATGAATAATTTTTCTACGAATTCCTTTGCTTTAGAGTTCGCTTCAACAGATTATAACCCAGATGATTATATTAATGACTTTTCGGAATATTTAAAATTGAAATTTAATGGAGAAATTTAATGTTTTTGATTGCTCTATAATAGAAATGGATAAACATCATAGTGACCGAAAAGGGAATCTTAGTGTAGTACAAAATGGAGAAACTTTGCCGTTTGATGTAAAACGAGTTTATTATTTGTATGATGTACCAGGTGGAGAGTCACGTGGTTCGCATGCACACAAAGAATTGCACCAATTGATAATTGCGGCATCTGGTTCTTTTCGGGTAACATTAGATGATGGAAAACTAAAACGTTCATTCTTTTTAAATCGTCCTTATCAAGGATTGTATGTTAAACCTGGAATGTGGCGAGAATTAGATGATTTTTCATCAGGAGCAGTGTGTATGGTATTGGCATCAGAAGTTTATCAAAATGCAGATTATATATACAGCTATGATGAATTTCTTGAATTTAGAAAGAAATAATATCTAATGGTTGAAGAATCAAGAACCCATAAAAGTATAAAGAATTCTTTATATGGTATATTAGTGGTGGTATTGAATACTGCTATATCTTTTGTAACTCGGATATTTTTAATAAGACATTTAGGGGTCGAGGTCTTAGGACTGAATGGTCTATTTTCAGAAGTGATAACTATGATGTCTTTGGCTGAGTTAGGTGTTGGTATGGCTATTATTTATAGTTTATATCAACCTATGTATGAGTCTGATTATAAAAAGATTAGTCAATTGATGTCGTTGTTCCGTTCTGCTTATCATTATATAGCAATAGGAACGTTGATAATTGGTTTGATACTACTACCCTTTATTCAGTATTTAATCACTGATATAGAATATCCTATATCATATATAAGATTGGTTTTTATTTTGTTTGTAATAAACACTTCAAGCTCTTATCTATTTTCTTACAAGACAGCTTTGTTGAATGTTGATCAGAAGCAATATATTATTTCAATAATTACTGCTATTATAAGACTTATATTTACCGGTATTACCATCTATTTATTGATAACTACAGAAAATTATGTTATATATTTAATTGTGTTAATTTCTCAAAGTATTATTACCAATTTCACGATTTCTAAATATGTGGATAGACACTATACTTATTTAGATTTTAAGGAGAAATTGGAAAAAGAGGAACGAAAAGATGTATTCAGAAATATAAAAAATATCTTTATAAAAAGATTATCAGGTGTAATTACTAGTTCTTCTACAAATGTTTTAATATCAACTCTTGTCAGCACTATACAAGTTGGTTATTATAGTAATTATGTGATGCTATTTTCTCCTTTTAAAATATTACGGAATCAAATATCAAATGCCATTACTGCAAGCATTGGAAATTTGTCTGTATCTGAATCTTCTGAAAGATGTATTTCTGTATTGAAACGTCTCACATTTATATTTTTTACATATGCAATTGTAATGTCGACAATTTTAATGAGTGTAGGTGATTTGTTTATAAAGTTATGGTTAGGAGAAGAATTTGTAATGTCTAGTGTAATAATAACGGTAGCTATATTGAATATTTATCTTGATGTGACAAGTGTTCCTTTATGGCAGTATTTGGAGGTATCAGGATTATTTAAGCAAGATAGAAATATTGCAATATTAGGTAGTACTCTTAATCTTATTGTTGCTTTTGTTTTTGGACTTAAAATAGGTATAGTTGGTATTTTTTTAGGAACTGTTTGCACACAAGTTGTACAATTGATATTAAAGACGAAATTATTATTTAAAAACAAATATGCAACTTCTCCATTTTCATATTATTATATGCATATAAAGATATTCTTAGCTTTTATTATGATTGTAGCTATTCAATATTTTTTGATTTCTCATTTACGAATGAATAATATATATATAGAATTTATAATAAAAGTATTCTTGTCTTTATTAGAAAGTATATTCATAATCTTTTTGTTCTTTGGAAAAAGTGAATATTACTTTTATAGTATCAATTTAGTCAAACAATTCATTATTAAGAAAAAAAATGATTAAAGTAGCTATATGTATTACTACATATAATTTAGAAAAATATATTGCACAGGCTTTAGATAGTGTATTATCACAAAAAACTAATTTTGATTATAAGATTATAATAGCTGATGATTGCTCATCAGACAATACCATTAATATATTATCTGATTACCAAACTTGTTATCCGGAAATAATAGAATTAATGACAACTCCAGTAAATTTAGGTTCATTAGCTAATTCTAATCGTATTTTTGATGGATTGCAAAGTCAATATTTTACGTTTTTGGATGGTGATGATTATTGGATAAAAGATACAATGCTTCAGGAACAAGTTGATTTTCTTGATTCTCATCCTAAGTATTCGATATGTGGTGCTAATACTTATTACTTGAAGAATGATAAATTAGATGGATATGTGATTCCTAAAGATAAAACAGGAAAAACTTATAGTTTTGATGATTATTTAAATTATAAAATGCCATTTGTTCATACATCATCCATTTTGGTAAGAAATACGATATTCATAAATGGATTACCGAAATGTTATAAAGAAGTTGTTGGAACATTTGAAGATTGTGCATTGCGGGGTGAAGACTTCAGAAGAATTATACATTTAGAACAAGGAGCAGCTTATATTATGGATGATTTCTTTTCTGTGTATCGAATACATGATAAAGGTATATGGCAAGGAAGTTCTGTTGGCAAAAGATTAATAGAAGGGGCTATTGGTGAAAATTTTTACAAGAAATTCTTTGGGAATAAATATGGAAATGTTTTTGTTCAGAGATCGCAAAAAACATATCAATCACTAATCCGTACATTATTAATAGATTTTTCTTTGTTAGCAGATTATCATTTAACAAATAAAGAATCGTTTCTATTGACTGCGTATTTAAATGACATTTCAAAAAATAATCATATTTATACAGTAAAAACAAAATCTCTTAATAAGAGACGAATGATTCTATTATTAATGAAAATAATCCAATATCTCTGTAAATAAAAGATGTAAAATATATGGAAAAGTATTTCGTTTTATTAGGTGGGAACAAATTGTTGTGGGGACAAGTTTGCCATCTTCGTGAATTAGGTTATAAAGTTATAGTTGTTGCATGGAATGAAAATCCGGATATTAAGGGAGATATATTTATCCAAATGGATGTAAAAGATTCCAATGGTATAATCAATAAATTAGAAGAACTTGAATTAAAAGGAAAAGTTGGTGGTGCTCTTTCAAGTATTGATTTAGCAGCACCAACAGTAAATGCTATCAATGCTTGGTGTGGGAATAAGGTTATGCCCGAAAAATTTAATACAGTGCTTTCTAAAAATGAAATGAGAAATGCATGGATGAAAGCAGGTGTATTTAATCGAATATCTAAAATGGATAATGAAATTACATTTGAAGAATTGTATGAAATGTCTCAGTTAATGAAACTTATATGCAAACCTGATGTTTCTGCTAGTTCAAGAGGTATTACAATTTTGGAAAAAGGGCAGTCTCGTAAAGCACTTCAGATTGCTCTTGATAAAGCCAAAGAAACTTCATTCAACAATAGATGTTTGATTGAAGAATTTGTAGAAGGAGAAGAATTTACAGTTGACATGTTGGGAGATTCTTATGGAAATGTAAATTGTTATGCTAGTTCTATTCAACATCACTCACTGTATGCATTGAATAATCATGTGACAGTAATTCATCATTGGAATTCTCGTAAATATGATGATGCTACTTGGGAACGTATTGCAAACTTTGGTATTGAATGTTACAAAGCTCTTGACTTGCATAGTATGTTTGGTCATCTTGAAATTATCATGAAAGAAGATGGAACATTTACACCTGTAGAAATGGGTGCTCGTTCTAGTGGCTTTATTTGTAGCCATACTGTTTGGAAAGCATCCGATCATGATTATTTAAGTGATTATATAGAGATGCTTCATGGGGGGAAAATTGAGCCAGGGAATTATATGAATGGTGATAATGCTTCAATGTGGTTTGGTTATGATATTCCTTCTAATTCACATTCAGTAAAATCCACAGATATAACAAAGTATTTAGATCCACGTATTACAGTATTATATGAGAATCACGATGGATTGAAAGTCGATGAGGATTTTGGAGATTATATAAATGATGGTGATCGTGATAAATTTGGATATGCCATTTTGTGTGGTCCTCGCGATGTGTTGACATATGAAAGTGTTCAGAGGTCAAATGAGAAATTCTTAGATGATTTTTTAGGTAGAAATTAATATAAATATGATATCCTTTCTTTCATTAAAAGATGTAACTGCTCTTCATGGAGTTGAAATCAATGAAGCCGTTACCCGGGTAGTTAATAATGGTTGGTATCTTCAAGGTAAAGAGAATGAACGTTTTGAAATAAATTATTCCAGGTTCATTGGAACAAAATATACTATTGGTTGTGCCAATGGATTGGATGCTTTGATATGGATATTTCGTGCCTATATCGAATTAGGTGTGATGCAACCCGGTGATGAGGTGATAGTACCGGCAAATACCTATATTGCTACGATTCTTGCCATTACAGAAAATGGCTTAAAACCTGTATTAGTTGAACCTAAACTCAACACTCTTCAGATTGATGATGATTTGATTGAGGAAGCTATTACACAGAAGACAAAGGCTATAGCTCTTGTACACCTCTATGGCCGTTTGGCTTGGACAGACAAGATTGCTGCAATCTGCAAGAAATACAATCTGAAATTAATAGAGGATAACGCACAAGCTCATGGTTGTATGACTGCTGATGGTAGAATGACAGGTTCTTTAGGAGATGCAGCAGGTCACTCTTTCTATCCTGGAAAGAACTTGGGTGCATTGGGTGATGGTGGTGCAGTAACTACAGACGATAAAGAACTTGCAGATGCCATTCGTGCATTGGCCAATTATGGTTCTCAAAAGAAATATGTATTTAAATATACCGGTAGAAATAGTCGTTTGGATGAAATACAAGCTGCAGTATTGGATGTAAAGTTGAAATACTTGGTAGAAGACAATGCTCACCGAAAAGAAATAGCAAGATATTATATTGAGAATATTAAGAATCCATTAATTACCTTACCGGATACCTTACCCTACGAAAGCAATGCGTTTCATCTATTTCCAATTCTTTGCGAAAAGCGTGATGAACTACAGCAATACTTGACAGAAAACGGCGTAGGTACAGTAATTCATTATCCAATACCTCCACATAAACAAGAATGTTACAAAGAGTGGAATAATACTTCTCTTCCTATCACAGAATACATTGCAGACCATGAATTGAGTTTGCCAATAGGACCGAGTATCTCTATGGAGGACGTGGATAAAGTTGTATTAATATTGAATAATTTCTAAAATGTATTTTCTAAACCTCCCAAAATGTCGTATTGCAAGAATCAATAATAAAATTGACCTTCGCACTGTAATTAAAATCTATAATTTATGTACAGAGCGAGTGATTTTGAGAAGTTATGGCTTCTCTATAAAATCAAAGGTGAGCCTAAAGGTATTTCCATAAATTCTTTTTGTGTGATTCATGGTGTATCTCATATCTATTTCAATGGTTGGTTTCATTAATTATACATCCACAAACTTCCATATGATTATCGAAACTTGTCGACTACTTGTATTGCCTGCAAAATAGTATATCTGTGACTTTTTGCAAGCTATTGCTTCTGGAAGAATCGACTGACAGAATTTAACTTCTGCCAAGTTTTATTTATAAAATTAATAATCATAAAAAAATGTCCTCGATGATGTGTGTACCTATTCTAAATAGGTGCTCCAAAATATCATTTTCTATAGACACGTCATTTTGGGACGTTTACACATATCCTGTTGAGAGCATTGAAATAGTGCCTTTCTAAGTGATATGTCTTAATTTGAGTACTTACATAAAGAGTAATCATATGCATATAGTTGATGTGTGTTTGGAAAAGCTAATTAGTAAATTATATAGAAAATAATGCTTTGTCAAAATAAAAAGAATTAAATATGAAACCTCTCGTTACATTATATATAGTTTCTTACCAGAAGTTTGAATTTTATAAAAGGGCTATTGATTCTGTTTTGATTCAGGATTATGATAATATAGAACTTATTTTGTCAGATGATGGTTCAGATAATTATCCCATTGATGATGTTTTAATGTGGGTATCTAAACACAGTGCCAATATAAAAAGTGTTACTATCCTTGACAATCCCAAAAATGTAGGTACAGTTAGGCATGTAAATAATATTTTAAAATTAGCAAAGGGCGAATTATTTATGCCGTTAGCTGCCGATGATCAATTGTTTGATTCTAATGTCGTTTCTAAAGTCGTAGAACATTATAATAAAAGTCCTTTTAATGTATTGTCAACTTCACGTATTTGCATTAATGAAAATGATGATTTTGTATGTTATTTACCTCATATTACAGATCGTAAATATATATATAAAAGGATGAAAACTGCAAAACAACAGTTTTTAAGGCTAACTGAGAATAGAGCTTATGATTTTGCTTCGGGTAGTTCTATGATTTACAAAACTGAATTCTTGAAGGCTTTGGGAGGTTTTGATGAACGTTATATCTTATGGGAAGATGGCCCTTTCCTAAATAAGATGAGTAGATGTGGTTATCCAATTGATTTTGGATATGATATATTTTATATAAAATATCATACAGGAGGAATTTCTTCAAATAAAAATTACTTATTGATTAAAGACGAATTATTGTATAATACAAGCGAACGTTTGTATGAAGCTAATGATAATGGTATATTCCATAAAAGAATAGTTACGTTTTGGAGTTTTATTGGTTTAAAGAAACATAAAATAGTCCGTTTATTATATTATATACTTTATCCTGAAGTGATAATATCAAGAATAATTACGATTATTCGAAATAAAAGAGGGACTAATTTTGATGTCAAGCATTTTTGTATATATAATAATGACAAGTAGACTTAAGTATAACAAGATAAGCCATACTCCTATTGGAAGGATTGTTGTGTTTATCATTTGGGTCTTTCTCTGTATTACGTCTGGTTGGGTGACAGACTGTGCAGATCTTGATAATTACAGAAATGGTTATGAAAACACTTCGTTGACAGAATTATATATTACTAGTTTCAATAATCCAGGATTCAACTATCTTATTTCTGTGTTTCAGAGGATGGGCGTTTCTTTCGATATTTTTCACATACTTTTTTTTATCTGTATCATTACATACCTTGTTTGGTTTGTATGGAAGTATTCTGAGAGGCCAGCGATTGTACTATTACTTTACATAGCTGTTGCTTTTATAGGAGATATAATTCAGATGAAGAATACCTTGGCATTGGTGTTTTTGTATATTGCATTAACTGGAATAATTGATAGAAATAATGAGTACAATAAGTTGGTAACAGCTATAATAATTTTGATATCAGCTACTATTCATATCGGTTTTCTTGTCTATTTAGTTATTCTTTTATACGATAAGAAGATAAATAATACCTTTTACATCATATTTATGATGACAATCTCTATTGCAGGGCACTCTATACTGCAAATATTTACACATTATGCAGTCTTATTGGATGCAGACAGAATGGTAGGACGTGCAGAAGGCTACTTGGCAAACGGAAGTGTGTTTTCAGTATTCGCATGTTCTTTTGTCTATTTTCTAAATTTATTTACCTGCAATCATTTTTTTAGATATTTAAAAGGATCGAATATTCGAGTAGATAGACTTACAAATATCAACGTATTGATTTCTGTTATTATCATATTCTCATCTGTGAATATGACATTCTTTAGGTTGTTCCGTAATATTATTTTATTTAATAGTGTTTTCATTATAAATGGTTATAGTCAGTCAAAGAAAAATGCTATAGATTTGCTTATAGTGGTATTTTACTTCTTCGTAATGTCATACTTCTTTTTATTGACAGGAGATATTTGGGATAATGTTGCGATTATCTTTCAAAATAACTCATTATTTTAATTTAATACGATTTTTATGAGAAGAAAAGCTATATTCTTTGGGTTGTCTATGTTTGATTGGCCTAAAGTTATCAATGATTTCGAAATAATATCTATATCTCCTCTGAAACATTTGAACTTTTGGCAGAACTTGGTTAAGGCTTTGCTCATAAGAACAAGGCCTACTAAGGCTGCTTCATTTTTTAATATTGACTTGATAATGCAATACGTCAATGAAGCTGATGTATTGATTGTGGGAGATGGTATGCCTTATGATATTATTAATTTGATAATAAAGACTGTGGATAAAGCAGAAACTCCACCTAAATATAAGATTATCTATTTGATTAATCTTGCAAGGGATTTATCTAGGATTTGCCTTACAGATGGTTGGGTCATAAAGACTTTCGATTTCAATGAGCATCAGAAATGGGGCTGTCAATATGTGAGTACATTTCATGTACCAGTAACTATGCCAAAGACATTAATAACGCATGATGTTTTCTTTATAGGAATAAATAAAGGTCGTTTCAAACGAATTATGAATATTGAGGAAAAGATTACTAAATTGGGGCTTAAATGTAAATTCTTTTACGTATCCAAATTACATTTTTTTACGAAACGATATTCTCCTATGATTCCTTATACCAAAGCTTTATCTTTACTGGCATCTTCTCGTGCAATCCTTGATATATCACAAGTTGGGCAAATGGGACTTACACAAAGATTTATGGAATCCATATTTTATGAAAAGAAGATTATAACCAACAATCATGACATAAAAAGATTCAAGATTTATAATAAAAACAATATTTATATCCTTTCAGAACACGACGACTTAAGTTCTTTAGTGGAATTTCTCACAGAACCTTATGAAAAGTTGAATCATTCATTTGTTAGTTGGTACGACCCTCAACATTGGCTGATGAGAATCCTTTCTGAAGATGATGAGGATAGTGATTTAGTAGAATAAACTTAGGATAATTAATAGATATGGCAAAAAATAAATATTCTTTTTCTTACCTTGCGCAAGGATGTTTAAAAAAGATTTCTCCACTTATTAAGGATGACAAATTTTATCTTAGTTTGCGTCATCGTATTGCATTTAGTAAGAAGATGGATTGGGAGAATCCACTAAGTTACAATGAAAAGATGCAGTGGCTCAAGCTATATGATAGGAATCCCATCTACACTATTATGGCGGATAAATTCCTTGTAAAGGAATATGTGGCAAATTTGATAGGTGAGGAACATGTAGTTCCTTTGATTGGGGTATGGGATAATCCAGAAGATATTGATTGGGATGCTTTGCCAGATAAGTTTGCGATGAAATGTAATCACAATTCAGGAGGTGGTATGATTATATGCAAGGATAAATCGAAACTACAAATTTCTAAGGCAATGGAAGGACTTAGAAAAGGTTTAAAAGATGATTATTATTTACGCAGTCGAGAATGGCCATATAGGAATATTCCACGAAAAATTATAGCTGAAAAATTTATGGATGACGGGCGAAAAGGAGAACTGCAGGATTATAAGATTTGGTGCTTTAATGGAGTCCCTACCTATATGTATGTCTCCAATAAGGGGGGGAGGATTTATGAGAATTTCTACGATATGGATTTTAATGTAGCAGATATTAATCATGGATCAGATCGTTATGAGCCAGAATATAAAAAACCCGCTCAGTTTGAGGAAATGAAACAATTAGCTACTAAACTATCTCAAGGATTACCTTTTGTCAGAGTCGATTTTTTTATTGTTTGTGGAACTGTGTATTTTGCAGAGTTTACATTCTACGATTGGGGTGGTTTCAGACCTTTTAGCGATTACGTTACAGATTTAAAAATTGGGAATTTTATAACCTTACCAGAAAAGAGGATAAAATAGATAAGAAACTAATTTTATTATAATCTTCAAACCATCTTTGTTTTGTAAATATATTCTTGGTGCTCTATCTTAGCGTTTATGTTTTGAAAATAATTTTTATGTACATAGTCTGTGGGTTAATCCTTGATAATATTAGAGTAAATCGGCAAGATTTAAAAGACTATTATAGTGTACGATGGTCTGATTTTTTCACCATATCGTCGCTTTCGAATTAAAAAACTATTTATATGAAAAAGGGAAAAGTACTTTAAGAGGTGATATAATACTTACAAATAATATGATTACTATGATAACTATACAAAATACTCAATTCAAATCGAATCAGGATTTGGCTGCCATCTTGAATATGATGACTAAAGTCAAGATGCTTGATTAGACTTGTATGTCTGTCCGAACTTGAAGAAGGATGAAACTGCTCGTCTAGTCTAGGAAGATATTGAATAATCCTCAGAATGATCTTTATCAGCTATGTAAGGCGGAGTTACAGCTGTTTGATAGGTTTGTGAAGGCCGGGGCTAATCAGTATGTGATAGTGAAACAGCGCAAGAGTGATTGTAAGCTTCAGAAGTTTGTTTGGTATTGACCTACGAGGATATGGATAAGGGTGAATGGCACTTGCATATGCTTGATAGTGTTCGTGAATCACTCTCTAGTAGTTATCGCTTTTATTTAGATATGACGGAGAAAGGGGGAAAAGCTCCATCGCTGAAAGAATTTCGCATAATAGCTTTCCTCAGTTCTCTTTATGATGATAAGGAGTAGTGGGTAAGTTCTTTCTAATTATAAACTTAATAATCATATAAAATAGTACTTTATGATGTGTGTACCTATCGGAATAGGTGCCTCAAAGCATCGTGTTCTATAAACATATCATTTGGGGAGGTGCTATACTAAAAATACAATGTCTAAATTAATTGTTTGCACGGGTACATTAATGTCTGGTGGTGCAGAAAGAGTTTTGTCTATACTTTCTAAACCTTTTGCTGACGCTTTTGAACAAGTGGAGTATGTAGTGTGGCTTGATGATAAATTTCCTGAGGTGTTTTACAAAATAGATCAACGAGTAAAAATCATTAGAATTTCAAAAGAATCAAGGAGTAAGAATTTTATAAATCATTTAATATGGTTCAGAAAATATGTAAAAGAGAGTACGCCTGACGTGATATTATCTTTTATGGTTATGATAAATTTTAGTGTTATGCTTTCTCTTTTAGGAACAAAAGTTCCTCTTGTCTTAGCAGAGCGTAATGACCCACGTTTTTTTCATCATGGAGAAATTTTGAGAAAAATAATAACTGCTATGTATTCTTTGAATAATGTTAAAAGGTTAGTAATGCAAACAGTAAACAATAAACTATATTTTCCTATAAAACTTCAAAATAAAATAGATATAATATATAATCCGTTAGAAATAGATAATAACTTACATGCAATTTCGTTGAAAACTGAGAAGCAGAATAGAATTGTAAGTGTAGCACGTTTAGAAAATCAGAAGCATCAACATATTTTAATCGAAGCTTTTGCTAAATTTAAAAAGAATCATCCGAATTACTCATTAACAATTTATGGTGAAGGGAGTATGAGAGAATCATTAGAGGCACAAATATTTTCTTTAAAACTTAATGATTCTGTATTCTTACCAGGAAGGACTAGCAATGTATTAGATATAATTAAGGATGCTAAAATGTTTGTTATGACTTCATTGTATGAAGGGATGTCAAATTCTTTATTAGAAGCTATGTATTTAGGATTACCATGTATTTCTACCAAAGTAAGTGGAGCTACAGATTTAATTGAAAATTATGAAAATGGTATATTAGTAGATATAGATGATGTTAATGCTATTGCCAGTGCTATGGATTTATTAGCTACTGATAGTGATATTGCATTGTCTTTAGGAGAAAAAGCGACACACGTTTATGAGAAATTAAATGTAAATATGATTTCTGAAAAGTGGATTTCTTGTTTGAAAAATACTATAAACAATTAGAAATATCATGAAAACTATAATAACCTACGGCACATACGACTTATTACATCAAGGCCATATCAACCTTCTTAAAAGAGCTAAAGAACTTGGCGATTACCTCATAGTAGGCGTTACCAGTGATTCTTTTGATCGTGGCAGGGGAAAACTGAATGTGAGAAATAATGTATTGGAACGTGTAGAGGCTGTAAAAGCTACTGGTTATGCTGATGAAATAATCATAGAGGATTATATCGGTCAGAAAATAGATGATATACAAAAGTATAATGTGGATATTTTTGCTATAGGTTCTGACTGGGAAGGAAAATTTGATTACCTCAATGAGTTTACAAAAGTTGTTTATCTCCCAAGAACAGCAGGAATCAGTTCTACTATGCTTAGAGCAGAGACTACTGTTGATGTTCGTGTGGGAATAATTGGTTGTGGGCGTGTGGCAAAGCGTTTTCCTATGGAGGCCGATGTGGTGAATGGAGTTAAAGTAGTTGCTACTTACGATATAGATAGTGTAGCATCAACAAGTATAGCTTCAAATATAGAAGGTATTAATGTTTGTGGTTCTGTAGAAGAGTTGTATGAAAAAGTGGATGCTGTGTATATTGCAACACCGCACTTGTCTCATTATCTATATATTAAGAATGCAATTAATGCAGGTAAACATGTCCTTTGTGAAACTCCAATGGTTCTCAATGCTAAGGAGGCAAAGGAACTGTTTGCTTTGGCTGAAGAGAAAGGAGTAATCCTGATGGAGGCTAATAAAACAGCTCACTGCCCTGCATTCAATCACTTGATAGTGATGATTAAATCAGGTGTTATTGGTGAGGTGGTGGATATAGAGGCTTCTCTCTCCAAACTTTGGAATGATCAGAAATCACTTCGTGAGTTTGACCCAAAACAGGCTGGAGGTTCATTCTATGAATTGGCTAGCTATCCATTACTTCCTATCATTCGGCTATTAGGTTGCCAATATGAAAATTTGAACCTTTATTCTCGTATGAAGGATGGGGTGGATATGTACACAAAGGGTGTAATTCGTTATTCCCGTGCAGTATGTTCCTTCAAAGTAGGATTGGGAGTAAAGACAGAGGGAAACCTTGTGATTTCAGGTACTAAAGGTTATGCATACGTGCCAGCTCCTTGGTGGAAAACCGACTATTTTGAACTTCGTTACGAAGATTTAAATAAGAATCAGAAGTTTTTCTATAAGTGGGATGGAGCAGGTTTGAGATATGAGATTCAGGAATTTATTTCTTGTATTTTGAACAAGCGTTTCTCCACTTCACGCTTGAGAAGAAGGGACTCTGTTTGTATGGCAGAAATTATGGAACAATTTACTAATCGTAAAAATTTCTTTGAGATATGAAAAATGCATTAGTAGTTGGTGGTGCAAATGGCATAGGTCTTTCTATTGCTACAGAACTAGCAAGAAGAACTGATGTGGAGAAAGTTTATATAGTAGATAAAGCTACTATCGCAGAAGAATATGTCAATGAAAAGTTTGAGGCTTATCAGTTTGACCTTACTCAAGAAGTTTATTCCATTTTTGATAATTTCCAAGATATAGATACTTTGATGATTACAGCTGGTTTTGGACGATTGGCTTTATTCAAAGATGTGGATGAAAGTATGATACCTCTTAGTTTTAATGTTAATACCATTCCTGTGATGAGAATCATCAAACGGTTCTACAAAAAACTAGAGTCTCAACAGGATTTCTATTGTGGAGTGATGGTAAGCATTGCAGGTTTTATGTCTTCTCCATTCTTTAGTATTTATGCTGCTACCAAGGCTGCACTGAAGATTTTTATAGAGAGTGTAAATATTGAACTGCTTAAGGCTGGAAGCACGAATCAAATATTGAATGTAAGTCCAGGTTCTTTGAAAGGTACTAGCTTTACAAATGGCAAGACTGATTTGAACGTTACTGCTCCAATGTCTCAAGCCATTATAACAGAGATGGAAAAGAAAAATGATCTTTTTATTCCACAATATGAGGAAGTGTTTAAGACCGTGCTTCAGCGCTATCAAGATGATTTCCGCAAGGAGGGGGCACATTCGTATGATTATAAATTGGAAAGAATAAATAGAGTATGAAAAAATACCTTTTTTATATCGTAAAATATGTAAAGTGGATTTATCAATTATATTTCTATCTTGGAACTTTCGCACTTAAGGTTTTAAAGTTCTTTGTGAAGCCAGATGATAAGTTGATTCTTTTTATTTCTTTCGGTGGAAGAAAATTTGATGATAGTCCTAAGGTTATTTATGACAAAATGATAGTAGACGAGCGATTTAATAACTATCGTCTTGTATGGGCCTTTAATAATCCGGATGCTTTTGAATTAATGAGAGATGAAAAAGTAAAATGTGACACATTTACTTATTTTAAGACTGCCCTTAAGGCTAGAATTTGGATTAGTAACAGTACTGTAGAACGTGGCTTGCAGTTCAAGGGGAAGCATACTTTCTATTTTAATACTTGGCATGGCACTCCTATTAAAAAGATGGGGTCTGATATTGAGGACAGCAATAAGAGTTTTAAAGGGAAAGCTCATTGGAACGTGGATTTCTTTACCTGTCAAGGAGAATTTGAACAAGATATATTTTGCAGAGTATTTAAAGGATTGAATAAAAATATTGCTCGAGTGATAGGACTACCAAGAAATGATATTTATGCAAACTATACTAAAGAGTATATGTTGTCTCTTCGTAAGAAGATGAATATATCGGCAGATAAGCGTGTCATACTCTATGCTCCTACATTTCGTGAATTCGATAAATCTTCAACTATGGAAATTAAAGTTTCTATTCCTATACAGATAGAGAGATGGCGCAAAGAATTAGGCAAAAATTATGTGTTGCTTTTCCGTGCTCATTATGAGGTGGCAAAAGGATTGATCATTCAAGATGATGATTTTGTTCGCGAAATGTCTAGTTATCCACAATTGGAAGACTTAATGATAATTAGTGACTTGCTTATTTCTGATTATAGTAGTATTTTCTTTGACTATAGTATTATGCCCAAGCCGATGTTGGCCTTCTGTTACGATTATGAAAAATATGCATCAGAAAGAGGTATGTATTTCGATATTCGTGATTGGTTACCATCTGCTGAAAATGAGAGTGAATTATTAAATCTCATTAAAACAGGAGAAATAAATAAACAGGTTGCTATGACACGCAAGTTCCAGCAAAAATATGTTACTTCTTATGGCTCAGCTCTAATACAATCATTGGATGTTATTTATAACGAACTTAGTAGAGATAAATTGATAGATAAATGAAAAGAGCGTTAGTTTTGGCCTCTGTGGCTTCAATGATTGATCAATTTAATATGCCTAATATTCATCTTATGAAAGAAATGGGGTTTGAGGTGGATGTGGCTACTAATTTTATAGAAGGTAGTACATGTAGTAATGAGAAGATTATTGCATTGAAGGAGACTCTGAAAGGGATGAACGTTAGGTGTTTTCAGATTGATTTCTCTCGAAATGTTTTGAACATAGCTCAAAATATTGAAGCGTATAAACAAACAAAAAAGATTATAGAGGAGAATAAATATAGCATCATTCATAGCCATTCGCCTATAGGTGGCTTTTTGTCTCGTATAGCAGCTCGTAATGTGCGAAAGCAGGGGACAAAGATGATTTATACAGCTCATGGGTTTCACTTCTTCAAGGGCGCACCTTTGATAAATTGGTTGATTTTCTATCCTATTGAGCGTATTAGTAGTAGATGGACAGATGTACTGGTGACCATTACACACGAGGACTATCAATTAGCTAAAAAGAAGATGTATGCTAAAAAGGTGGTGTATGTTCCTGGGGTAGGTATCAACACGCCAGTTTTTGCTCCTAAAGAGGAAGATGCTGAAATTAATACATGCAAGCGTGCGGAGTTAGGCATATCTAAGGATGATACAGTAATGTTGTCTGTTGGTGAACTGAATAAAAACAAAAATCACGAGATCGTACTTAGGGCAATGGCTCAACTTAAACGTAAGGATTTACATTATGTTATTGCAGGAAGAGGTGTTTTAAAAGAATATTTAGAACAGTTGGCAAAAGATTTGGGTGTTGATAACCAATTGCATTTGTTGGGCTTTAGAACGGATGTGAAAGAGTTATTTAAAATGGCAGACTTCTTTGCTCATCCTTCGTTTCGAGAAGGATTATCGGTAGCTGTGATGGAGGCTATGGCCAATGGATTACCTGTGATTTGTACGGAAATTAGAGGCAATACAGATTTGATAGAGGATAATATGGGTGGCTATCTGTTTAAACCTACAGAACAAGAGACTGCTTTTCGCGCATTAAAGCATATGATTGAATCTTCTGAAAGAAAATCTATGGGGTTGTATAACTTGAAAAAAGCTAAAGGACTTGATATAAAAGCTGTATTGGAAATGATGAAGAAGATTTATATAGTGTAGTGTGATATATTGTATAATTATGAATGGTAAGTGACCCAAAGTTTAGAGAGACTTATTGGGCAGTTTGATTATGTAGCTCTCTTAATTATTGAAATGGGTGGAAAAATAAAAAATAGTATTTATCGCAAGCTATAATTTTCTAAAATCTTGCATTTCTACCAGTTATCAGTATTGGATAATAAGTACATACTAAAACAGTAAATCTACATGAACATACTTATTACAGGGATCCACGGTTTCGTGGGTTCCAATCTTGTTGCTGCCCTGTGTGAACGGCACACTATCTATGGATTGGATATTGTGGCACCGGAGAAAGTGGGGGTGGTAAAGACTTTTTCGTGGGACGACTTTGAAAATGGGGAATTGAATTCAACTCCCTCCCCCTTACAGGGTACTCCCTCTATGAACAGAGGGAGAGTTTTACCGCAATTTGATGCCATCATTCATTTGGCCGGTAAGGCGCATGACGTAAAGAACCAATCGGTAGCGGAGGATTATTTTCGCATCAATACAGGGCTGACGAAGAGGATTTTTGATTTCTTCTTGGAGTCGTCGGCCAAGCGATTTGTTTTCTTTAGTTCGGTAAAGGCAGCTGCGGACTTTGTGGCAGGGGATATCCTGACAGAAGAGGTGGCGCCTGCTCCGGTGGGACCGTATGGGGAGAGTAAGATTGCTGCAGAGGAATATATACTTGATAAATGGAGAATGGAGAATGGAGTATTAAAAGAAAAGCAGGTGTTTATTCTTCGGCCTTGTATGATTCATGGACCTGGTAATAAAGGTAATTTGAATCTATTATATAGTGTAATAAAGAAAGGTATTCCTTGGCCGCTTGGGGCTTTTGAAAACCGAAGGTCGTTTACCTCGGTGGATAATCTTTGTTTTGCAGTAGAGGGATTGCTGACGAAAGAGGTGGAAAGCGGTATCTACCACATGGGGGATGACGAGGCGTTATCGACGAACGAACTGATAGAGGTGATGTGTGAGGCAATGGGACGCAAAGCACATATCTGGCGGATTCCGCGCGGATGGATGGAAGTTTGTGCCAAGATGGGTACCTGGTTGCATTTGCCACTAAACGAGGAACGTTTGCGGAAGTTGACAGAGAATTATGTGGTGAGCAATGAGAAGCTGAAACGTGCATTGGGGATTGAACGAATGCCGGTACGTGCCAAGGAAGGTATTGCTAAAACAATAAAAAGTTTTTCTGAATAATGGTGTATTATATACTTATCTTTGCTCTGCTGTTGGTAGCAGAGCTTTTTTATTTCCGCATTGCCGATCGTTGTAACATTATAGATAAGCCTAACGAGCGTAGCAGCCATAGCCGGATAACGTTGCGAGGTGGGGGTATTATCTTTTACTTCGGTGCATTGGCTTATTTCTTGGCAAACGGTTTTGGTTATCCGTGGTTTATCCTGGCATTGACGTTGGTGTCTGTCATCAGTTTTTGGGATGATGTGCGTCCTACTTCACAAGGAATACGCTTGTTGTTTCACTTCTCGGCGATGGGGTTGATGTTCTACCAATGGGGTTTGTTCGGCCTCTCTTGGTGGTGGATAGTGCCGGCATTGATAGTTTGCACGGGTATTATCAATGCATATAACTTTATGGACGGCATTAATGGGATAACGGGTGGTTACTCGTTGGTGATTCTGTTGGCTTTGGCTTATGTGAACGATGTGGTTATAACGTTTGTGGCACCTCGTTTTATCTATACGATGATTTTGTCGGTGTTGGTGTTTTGCTTGTTTAACTTCCGCACGAAGGCGAAGTGTTTTGCGGGAGATGTGGGTAGTGTGAGCATTGCGTTTGTGCTTCTGTTCCTGATAGGTAGGTTGATTATCTTAACGGAGGATTTCAGCTGGATTGTGTTGTTGGTGGTGTATGGTGTGGATAGTGTGCTGACGATTGTTCATCGGATAATGCTTCATGAGAACATCGGCTTGCCCCACCGTAAACACATGTATCAGTTGATGGCTAACGAGTTGAAGTGGAAGCATGTTTGGGTGAGTGGTATTTATATGTTTGTGCAGGGTTTAATTGTTGCGGGGTATCTTTGTTGCCGTGTATATGGTTATTGGTATCTGTTGGCCGCTATTGTGTTGTTGAGTGGCGTCTATGTATGGTTTATGAAGCGTTTCTATCATTTGCATGAGAAACGGTAATTATAATATCAGGTAGTAATAATTGAGAAAGGCACCCAAACGGGTGCCTTTTTTTGTTTGTTGGATAATTAGTTGTAACTTTGTGGCGATGAAAAAAATAGCATTGATTACAGGCATTACGGGTCAGGATGGCTCGTTCTTAGCCGAATTCTTGATAGAAAAGGGATATGAGGTGCATGGCATCTTGCGTCGCTCATCGTCGTTCAACACCGGACGGATTGAACATTTGTATCTGGACGAGTGGGTGAGGGACATGAAGAAACAACGCTTGGTGAATTTGCACTATGGAGATATGACGGACAGTAGTTCGTTGATTCGCATCATTCAACTGGTGCAACCGGATGAGATTTATAACTTGGCAGCGCAGAGCCATGTGAAGGTTTCGTTTGATGTGCCGGAATATACGGCAGATACGGATGCTGTGGGTACACTGCGGTTATTGGAGGCGGTGCGTATCTTGGGACTGGAAAAGAAGACGCGCATTTATCAGGCTTCTACTTCTGAACTCTTTGGGAAGGTGCAAGAGGTGCCACAGAAGGAGACGACACCGTTCTATCCGCGTAGCCCGTATGGCGTAGCCAAGCAGTATGGCTTCTGGATTACAAAGAATTACCGAGAGAGTTATGGTATGTATGCCGTAAATGGGATTTTATTTAATCATGAAAGTGAACGTCGGGGAGAGACTTTCGTAACAAGAAAGATTACCTTGGCGGCTGCACGCATTGCCAAAGGGTTGCAGGATAAATTGTACCTGGGTAACCTGGATGCCAAGCGTGACTGGGGATATGCAAAGGATTATGTGGAGTGTATGTGGCTGATGATGCAACAAGAGGTGCCTGAGGATTTTGTAATTGCTACAGGCGAAATGCATACGGTACGTGAATTTGCTACGTTGGCTTTCAGAGAAGCCGGCATTGAATTGTGTTGGAATGGTGACGGAGTGAATGAAAAGGGGGTTGACGTGAAAACCGGACGGGTGTTGGTGGAAGTGGATCCGAAGTACTTCAGACCGGCTGAGGTGGAGCAACTGCTGGGTGACCCAACTAAGGCACGGACGTTGTTAGGATGGAATCCTCGAAAAACATCGTTCACGGAGTTGGTGAAGATTATGGTGGAGCATGACTTGAAGAGTGTATGAAAAAGGATGCTAAAATTTATGTAGCGGGACACCGAGGATTGGTGGGATCGGCCATCTGGAAGAACTTGCAGGAGAGGGGGTATACGAATTTGGTGGGACGAACACATCGAGAACTGGACTTGCTGGACGGGGAGGCGGTGAAGCGTTTCTTTGACGAGGAACAACCGGAATATGTATTCTTGGCAGCCGCCCATGTTGGTGGAATTATGGCTAATAACCGTTATAGGGCGGACTTTATTTATAACAATTTACAGATTCAGCAGAACGTGATTGGAGAGAGCTTCCGGCACGGGGTGAAGAAGTTGCTGTTCTTGGGTAGTACGTGTATCTATCCAAGGGACGCCATGCAGCCAATGAGCGAGGAGGCATTGCTTACGTCATCGTTGGAATATACCAATGAGCCGTATGCCATTGCGAAGATTGCGGGACTGAAGCTTTGCGAGAGTTTAAACTTGCAGTATGGTACAAACTACATAGCGGTGATGCCGACTAATTTGTATGGGCCAAATGATAATTTTGATTTAGAGCGTAGTCATGTTTTACCGGCCATGGTGAGAAAGATTCACTTGGCACATTGCTTGCATCGGAATGATTGGGAAGCCATAGAAGAGGATTTGAACCGAAGACCTGTTGAAGGGGTAAATGGGGATTGTAATCGTGAGGTGATTCTGGAGGTATTGGCTAAGTATGGAATAACGGCTGAAGAGGTGAGACTATGGGGTACTGGAAAACCGTTGCGAGAATTTTTGTGGAGTGAGGAGATGGCTGATGCTTGTGTGTTTGTGATGGAACGGGTAGATTTCAAGGATTTGTATAAAGAGGATGATAAGGAGGTGAGGAATTGCCATATTAATATTGGTACCGGAAAGGAGATTACCATCCGACGATTGGCTGAATTAATCGTAGAAACGGTGGGCTATGAGGGGCGTTTGAGCTTTGATAGTAGTAAGCCGGACGGAACGATGCGAAAACTGACAGATCCGGGTAAGTTACATCGGTTGGGATGGCACCACCGGATAGAGATTGAAGAGGGCGTGCGGTTGATGTATGAGTGTTATAAAAAAAACGATAAGCAATAATTGCTTATCGTTTTTTTTGTTTTATGATTATTACTTGCACTTGCGCAGTACCATAGCGGTGCGAGCCGGCACATAGAGTTTGAGCCACTCTTTCTTGTCTTTTTTATAGAGTGCATCGTACATGGTAAAGTGTTTGATGCTGTCGTCGTTCAATCCGTTACCACCAAATTCTTTGGCATCGGTGTTGAGTACTACTTCGTAGCTACCGGCCGGTACTAAGAATCCATAGTCGGTAAATGACTTGTTAGGACTGAAGTTGAAGACGAAAATAAGGTCTTTACGTTTGTAGGCCAATACCTGATCGCCGTCGTTGTGCCAGATTTCCTGAACTGGTGCTTTCTGGATGTTCTTCACGCTCTTGATGGTTTGAAGCATAGCTGCATCAAAATCACCTAAGTGATGGAAATTGAGGTTCTTATTGTCAACCAAATCCCATTGGCGACGGGCGTATTTATGACTCCATCCGTTGCCTTCACGAGGGAAGTCAATCCATTCGGGATGGCCAAACTCGTTGCCCATGAAGTTGAGGTAGCCACCGTTGATAGTAGAAGCTGTGAGTAAGCGAATCATTTTATGGAGGGCTATACCGCGGTGAACGGTGTAGTTCTCATCGCCTTTTTGGAAGTGCCAATACATATCGGCATCGATAAGGCGGAAGATAATGGTCTTGTCGCCTACCAACGCTTGGTCGTGACTTTCGGCATAGGAGATGGTCTTTTCGTCGGCACGACGATTGGTTACTTCCCAGAAGAGGCTGGAGGGTTTCCAATCTTCGTCTATCTTCTCCTTGATGGTCTTTATCCAATAGTCGGGGATGTTCATCGCCATGCGGTAGTCGAATCCATAACCACCGTCTTCGAACTTAGCGGCCAAGCCAGGCATACCCGACACCTCTTCGGCAATGGTGATGGCCTTGGGGTTGATTTGGTGGATAAGACGGTTGGCCAATGTCAGGTAACAGATGGCGTTGCCGTCTTGATGACCGTTGAAGTAGTCACCGTAGTTACAGAAGGCTTCACCTAATCCGTGACTATAGTAGAGCATGGAGGTGACACCGTCGAAACGGAATCCGTCGAAGTGGAACTCTTCCATCCAATATTTACAGTTAGAGAGTAGGAAGTGGAGCACTTCGTTCTTTCCGTAGTCGAAGCAGAGGGAATCCCATGCCGGATGTTCACGACGGTCACCGGTGTAGAAGTATTGACAGGGGTCACCGGCCAAATTGCCCAAACCTTCCATTTCGTTCTTTACGGCATGTGAATGAACAATATCCATGATAACGGCAATACCCATTTGATGGGCTGTATCAATAAGTTCTTTCAGTTCTTCGGGTGTACCGAAACGAGAAGAGGCTGCAAAGAAATTGCTGACATGGTATCCGAAGCTACCGTAATAGGGATGTTCTTGGATAGCCATAATCTGAATGCAGTTGTAACCTGCTTTGGCTACGCGAGGCAATACTTTTTCACGGAATTCAACGTAGCTACCTACCTTTTCTTCTTGTTGTGCCATGCCGATGTGACATTCGTAGATGAGCAACGGATCGGTGGCTGGTTTAAAGGTTTTCTTCTTCCACTTATAGGCTACTTCGGGTGCCCAAACTTGCGCACTGAAGATTTTGGTTGCTTCGTCTTGCACCACGCGGTTGGCATAGGCGGGGATGCGTTCGCCTTGTCCACCGTCCCAATGTACCATTAGTTTATAGAGGTCACCGTGATGGATGGCATCGGCTTTCAACTTGAGTTCCCATACGCCACCGGCTTTGCTCTTGAAACTGTATTTCTTTTCTTCTTTCCAATCGTTGAATGTACCGACGAGGTAGATTGCTGTGGCATTGGGTGCCCATTCGCGCAATACCCAACCATCGGCTGTGCGATGAAGGCCGAAGTAAAGGTGGCCAGTAGCAAAATCGGAAAGTGTCTGTTTGCCTTTCTTGGTCAGCTCGGCTTCTTTAGCCACTACATATTGATAACGTCCGTTGATGGCATCGGAGTAGGGCTCCAGCCAAGGATCATTCTTGATTAAATTCAGAACAGCCATATTTTCAGTTTTTTATTTTAATGATTATTTTCTTTACGCCATCAGGGGTTATGCCGGGTGCATGACCATCTTGTGGAAAAAAGATGGCAAACATGCCGGGCTTTACGTCGATGTAGCTTTCGGCAAGTCCTTCGAAGAAGGTGATGTCTTTCTCTTCGTTATAAACGGCATCGGCCGGCCGGCAATCGGCTGCAGCTGTATATCCCATGACTTCGGTTCCTGATAGTGGAATCTGGATGTCGATATAATCGCGATGGGTTTCCAACTTGGCCTGTTCTTTGGTTTTAGGCTTGGTTTGGGCTACATTTACCCATAGCTCTTTGCCTTGAAGTTCATATTTACCTACTTCCAACGCATCTAAATTGTGCGTTGACAAGAAATCAACTACTTGACTGAACAGCGGGTTCAGCGAAGCGTATTTCCCTAAATTTTCCAATCTGTCTATAACCATATCTTAATGAAATTATGAGTTATAAATTATGAATTATGTGTTATCTGATTGACAAATGTATGAATTATATTTGAATTATCAGAGTTTTATCTTCAGAATTTTACCACTATAGCCTTCGACGATTGTTTCGGTAGCTTGATAGGGCAATAGGCTGATGGTTTCTTCTTTACCCGTCAGTAGGTCGATGGCTTGGCAACGATCTGATTGAGGTAACCCTAAATAGGTAAATGCATGGGAAGGAAGATTAATGGCCAAATCGGCTGTCATGGGATCGAAGTTGGCAATGATTAGCAATAATTCACGATCGAATTTACGCATGAAAACGTATTGACGGTGTTCATTGAAACGCCATCCGTTGAGATTGGCATACATTAAATCGAAGAAGGAACCTTCGCTGATGGCACGTTCTTCGTTACAAAGGGTCAATATGCGACGGTAAATAGACTGTAGTGCTAATTGGTCGTTAGAGAGTGACTTGCCATCAAATTTTCCTCCATTGCGCCAACGGCGGATGGTGTCAACACTCCAATAGTCGAAGATAGTAGTACGTCCATCTCGTCCGCTAAAGCCTTCGTTATCCATGCCTCGTTCTCCTAATTCTTGTCCGAAATAAATCATCATGGGGTTGGTATTCATACAGGCCGATACAATAAGAGCCGGAATGGCTTTGCGCGGATTGCCGGCAAAGAATTCGGAAGCAATGCGTTGTTCGTCGTGGTTCTCAAGGAAGTTGAGCATGCGTTTTTCTATGCCACCCAGGTTTTGCCAGGCATGGGTAATGGCTGTGGCCGATTCTTGTCCGCATACCACAGCACGTAGGGTGTCGTAAAGTCCCACCTTATCATATAGATAGTCGAAATGTCCACGGAAAAGGTAGTTGCGATATTCGTGGGGATTATATACTTCGGCAATGAATAGCAGATTGGGATGTTGTTCTTTTACTTGCGGAATGGCCCATTCCCAAAAATCAACCGGTACCATCTCTGCCATGTCGCAACGGAAGCCGTCAATACCTTTTGATGACCAGAAAAGTAGAATTTCAAGCATCTTTTGCCACGTGTCCGGGATGGGAGAGAAATGGCAAGTGCCTCCGTTTTGATAATCAACACCGTAGTTTAATTTGATGGTTTCATACCAGTCGTTTATGCAAGGGCGGGCATCGAAACGGTTGTTACCGGTAGCTTTAGCCGGATTTTCTTCATAGGCTTCAGGGGCAGTGCCTTTCATGTCGAATTGTCCTTGCAAAGAGGAGCCGGGTATGTAGTAGAAGTTATTGTAGGGGCTGAAGGAACGGGTTGTATCATCGTTGGCTCCTAACTGTATAGTACCATCGGGTTGGGCATCGGAATGATATTGGCGTGCCACGTGATTGGGAACGAAGTCTATGATGACTTTCAAACCGGCTCGGTGGGTACGTTGTACCAGGTTCTCGAACTCTTTCATACGTTCAGGAACATCTTTCGCCAAATCGGGGTCAATGTCATAATAATCTTTGATAGCATAAGGTGAACCGGCTTTTCCTTTCACTACGGCCGGATGGTCGGGAGTAATGCCGTGACGGCGATAGTCGGTTTGGGTAGCATGCTCGATGATGCCGGTGTACCAAATATGGGTAGCTCCCAGTCCTTTTATCTCGCCCAATGCCTTTGCGGTAAAATCGGCCATCTTGCCACATCCGTTTTCTTTCAAATCTCCGTTGTAGATGCAGTGATTGTTGTTATTTCCAAACAGGCGAGTGAACACCTGATAAACTATGATTTTATTTGCCTTATTCATGTTAATTAATTGATATTAGTTCTTATTTTGGCACAAATGTAACAGATAAAATTAAAAAATAAGGTAGGGAAATAAAAAAAGTCTAATTGGGAATAAAACTTTCTCTAATTTTAGGGAAAATAATAAAAGAAAAGAAGTAAATTTGCAACCGTTTTTGAGTAGAGTATTTAAAATTCTTAAATAACATCTAAAATTACAAAATAATATGTTTAAAAACTTTACTGGCTTTCATGTGGTGGAAGCTTTGTACCATTTAGGTCAAAAACGACGCAATTCGGGTCCTATGCTGACTCAACGTATGGTGAAACTAGCTTTTGCCATCATCGCTTCTCTTACTTTGTGGCTCTTACCTGCCGATTTTTTTGGTATTGAGGGACTGACCATTATCGAACAACGTACCATTGCTATCTTTGCCTTTGCCACCTTGATGTGGGTGCTTGAGGCTATTCCGGCTTGGTGTACATCGGTTGTTGTAGTTGTGTTGTTAATGTTCACTACTTCGGACAGTAGTTTGTGGTTCTTCCGCGAAGGCATACCAACCGAAGAATTGGGTAAACTGACAAGCTACAAATCTATTATGGCTTGCTTTGCCGACCCCATCATCATGCTCTTCATTGGTGGTTTTATCTTGGCTATTGCGGCTACTAAAACCGGTTTGGATAGTATGTTGGCACGCGTAATGCTAAAACCATTCGGTACCCAATCACGTTTCGTGCTACTGGGATTTCTGGTAGTTACCGGTGTTTTCTCAATGTTTTTGAGTAACACGGCTACAGCTGCCATGATGCTCACCTTCCTGACTCCGGTATTGAAGGCGCTGCCTGCCGACGGAAAGGGGCGCATCGCCTTGGCTTTGGCTATCCCTGTATCGGCCAATGTGGGTGGTATGGGTACGCCTATCGGTACACCTCCTAATGCCATCGCATTGAAATACCTGAACGACCCCGAAGGCATGAACCTGAACATCGGTTTCGGTGAGTGGATGGCGTTCATGATACCTTTTACTATTATAGTATTGGTTATTGCCTGGTTCTTGTTGCTGAAGCTTTTCCCCTTCAAGCAAAAGACAATTGTACTGGATATTAAGGGTGAGGCCAAGAAAGATTGGCGCTCGATAGTAGTATATGTCACATTTGCCATCACCGTGTTGTTGTGGGTTACCGATAAGGTTACCGGAGTAAACTCGAATGTAGTGGCCATGTTGCCTGTGGCAGTGTTCTGTGCTATTGGTGTAATTGACCGTCGCGACTTGGAAGAAATCAGTTGGTCGGTACTTTGGATGGTAGCCGGTGGTTTTGCTTTGGGCGTTGCCTTGAACGAAACTGGTCTTGCTACTCACATGATTCAATCTATCCCATTCGATACATGGTCGCCAATAGTAGTAATTGTAGGCTCTGGCTTGATTTGCTATGCTATGGCCAACTTCATTTCACACACAGCTACTGCTGCCTTGTTGGTGCCAATCTTGGCTGTAGCAGGTATGAGTATGCAAGAGAATCTGGCTTCGCTGGGTGGTGTAAGCACTTTGTTGATTGGTGTGGCTATCGGCTCTTCACTTGGTATGGTGTTGCCTATCTCTACTCCTCCCAATGCGTTGGCTCATGCTACGGGCATGATCAAGCAGAACGATATGGCCAAAGTTGGTATCATCATGGGTATCGTTGGCTTAGTATTGGGCTATACAATGCTTATTTTCCTTGGTTCGAGCGGTTTGCTATAATCGTTCGACTGACAACAATAAGAAGAGGGATATGCTTTGTGGCGCATCCCTCTTCTTTGTTATCTGAAGTGCCATACCGGCCCATGTCCATGTCCCAGGTGCATCTTTTGTCCCAAGCGGATGACATGTGTAATATACTCTTTAGCTTGTGCAACGGCAGTTGGTAGGTCGTGGCCTTGTGCCAACAGGGTAGCAATGGCCGATGAAAGTGTACATCCTGTCCCATGCAGGTTGTTTGAATCAATTCGTTTACCCTTGAATAGGTGGAAACTACCTTTGGCAAATAGTACGTCACACATTTCTTCGTCTGCCAAATGACCTCCTTTAACAAGCACTGCTGTGCCATAGGTAGCTGACAACTCTTTGGCTGCTTGCTTCATAGAGTCAACGTCGTTCAGACTACGGTTAAGAAGTACAGATGCTTCGTGCAAATTTGGTGTGATGAGCGAAGCTATGGGAAAAAGATACTTTTTAATGATGTCGATAGTATCTTGATGAATGAGCCGATGACCGCTGGTAGATATCATTACAGGGTCAAATACAATGGGACGTAAACTATATTTTTTTAGTGTATCGGCAATGGCTACTACAATGGCATTGTCATTGACCATACCTATTTTAATAGCATCTACTGGTAGGTCATCCATGACGGCTGTTATCTGTGCGGCAATCATTTCGGGCGGAATAGGATGAATGGCTTGCACACCAACGGTGTTTTGTGCCGTAATGGCAGTGATAGCCGAAGCTGCATATCCACCTAATGCAGAAATTGTCTTCATATCGGCCTGAATACCGGCTCCTCCCGACGAATCGCTCCCGGCAATGGTTAGTACTAAGGGTGGGGATTGTTGCCAAGCTGCACTCATGATAGCACCGCCACCAAATCCCATCCGAGCAACCTCTTCTAAACGATTGGCTGTAATTCCTCCCAAGGCAATGACCTTCTTATCAATGATACCGGCTGCACGGGCAGCTTGTAATTCATCCGTCCGGAAAGCTGCGTGATAATCGGGTTTGGAAATACTATCAAAAATAGGACTGAGAAAGAGGTAATCGTGTGCTTCTTTGTACTGCATCACCTCTTCGAGCGAGTGACACGAACGACTGATACGTCCTTCAAAACCTATTGGCACATGGGAGTGACGGCTATTCAAGTGAATGCCTCCCAAACCATAGCGCACGGCCAGGTTGTGATGGTCGTGCAAAGAGATGCGCCGGTAGTAGATGGATGGTATCTGTTCTATAATCCGTATTACATCCCTTTCTGCGGCATCAGGTTTGCGGATGTGCATATAATCACATGCATTTGTTGCCAGCAGGTTAACTATCTGTTCTGCTTCGTTCGGTATGAAATGAGGTAGGGTGATGATGACATTCATAATGTTTGGATATTATAAAGTGATGATGCATGACTGTAGCGTCAATAAGTTAATCGTAAAGAGGCGTCCAAAAAGTATTTCTCCGATGCCGGTGATGAGTTTAATGGTTTCAGCGGCAGCTACACTGCCTACTACAGCCGGAGTTGTACCGATGACACCTTTATAGGCTTGTAGTGAGCACATGGCTTTTTCGTCGGGAAAGAGGGTACGATAAGTAGGGGCATACTGGTCATGACATAAGATGGCAACTTGTCCTTGAAAAGCACCAATGGCAACATAGACATAGGGCTTGCTTTGCTTGCTGCAAATGTCAGAAAGCAAATAGCGTGTGGCATGATTGTCACATCCATCTACCACAATGTCGTATTTCGTAATCACTTCTTCTGCATTCTCTTTTGTCAGTCGTACAGGGTAGGAGGTTACTTCTATATCACTATTCTTATTGAGTAAATGACGGGCGGCACACTCGGCTTTCAATAAACCAAGGTCTGCTTCGTCGTATAGCACTTGTCGATGTAAATTGCTGATAGACACTACATCGTTGTCTATCAGTCCCAGATGTCCCACACCGGCAGTGGCCAAATAGAGGGCTATCGGACATCCCAAGCCCCCCATGCCTACTATCAACACGCGAGCTTCACTCAATTTTCGTACCCCTTCTTTGCCTAATTCTGGAAGAATTATTTGACGTTGGTATCTCTCATTCATACATCCTTATAATCAAATGAAGCATCCCAATCTTTCCACACTGGCTCTAACCCTATTTCTTTAAGGGCAGTAGCTACTTCGATGGCAGTACGTTCATCGCTCACTGCAAATTGCTCCAACGCTTGTGGGTAGGTGTAGTATCCACCGGGTTCGGTTTTGCTCTCAGCACTCATGGTTGTCACCCCCAAGCGAGCCATGTGATTGCGAATGAAAGGCGTTTCACGAGTAGAATAGGAGATGTCCACATCGTGGTCGAAGATACGCATGGCAAACGTAAGTTGAGCCAATTCTTTATCGCTCATGACTACACGAGGTTGGAAGCCACCATTCTCGGCCGGACGAAGACGTGGAAAGTTTACACTATACTTGGTGCGCCAATAGGTGTGTTGAAGGTAGCGCAGGTGGCGAGCCAAAAAGGTAACATCGGTGCGCCAATCTTCAAGGCCAATGAGTACACCCATCCCAATGCTATGTACACCTGCTTCTCCCATACGATCGGGCGCATCGACACGCCAGTCGAACCTCGACTTCATGCCACGTGGATGATAGAGGTTATAACGCTCGCTGTTGTAAGTTTCCTGGAAGCAGATTACGCCATTCAATCCATGATTGATTAGCTCTTTGTACTCTTCGGTATGGAGAGGCATTACTTCTATTTTCAAGTTATCGAAATAACGTTTGGCTATGTCCAATGCTTTGGCTAAATAGGGCACACCGGCTTTGGCCGGGTTTTCGCCTGTTACCAATAGGATGTTTTCGAACGGGCCAAGGCGTTTGATGGCTTTGTATTCATCTTCCATCTCTTCGAAAGTAAGGATGGTGCGTGGCATCGGGTTGCTGATGTGAAAACCACAATAGACGCACGAGTTGGCGCACGAATTGGTAAGGTAGAGTGGAATGAATAGTGACATGGTGCGCCCGAAGCGTTCTTCGGTGTAGTGTTTGCTCAATGCAGCCATCTCTTCCAAATGAGGTATGGCTGCCGGCGAGACAAGAGCCATGAAATCATCAATGGTGCAATGCTCTTTCATAAGGGCACGACGGACATCGGCATCGCTCTTGTCGTATATCTGTTTCGTGGTTTCATCCCACGAATAACTTTTTATTTCTTCGCTGAACATAATGGTTAAATCTTTCTGATATCACGACTTAATTTCATGGCACAGAAGTGTGGGCCACACATGGTACAATACTCACCGTCGGTATGCCGACCTTCTTGGAAATACTGCAACGCACGGTCGGGGTCGAGCGATAGGTGGAATTGGTCGCGCCAACGGAACTCAAAGCGTGCCTTGCTTAAGGCATTGTCGCGGATTTGTGCGACGGGATGACCTTTAGCCAAGTCGGCTGCATGAGCAGCTATCTTGTAGGCCATGATGCCTGTGCGCACATCTTCCCGATTGGGCAATCCAAGATGCTCTTTAGGGGTGACGTAGCAGAGCATGGCTGTACCCAACCAACCTATTTGTGCTGCACCAATGGCCGAGGTAATGTGGTCGTAGCCGGGAGCGATGTCGGTAACAAGTGGCCCAAGGGTATAGAAGGGAGCGTTATGACACGACTTTATTTGCCGTTCCATATTCTCTTGAATCTTATGCAAAGGTACATGTCCCGGACCTTCTATAAAGGCTTGCACATCTTTCTTCCAAGCACGCAATACCAGTTCGCCCAATGTATCGAGTTCGGCAAATTGTGCCTCGTCGTTGGCGTCGGCAATGCATCCCGGACGCAGTCCATCGCCTAAAGAAACGGCAACGTCGTATCGGGCCAGGATGTCGCATATTTCATCGAAGTGTTCGTATAGGAAATTTTCTTGTTGGTGGGCGAGGCACCATTTGCTCATGATACTGCCCCCACGACTAACGATGCCACACAGTCGTTTGTCTGCCAAATGCACATTGTGCAAGCGGATACCGGCATGAATGGTAAAGTAATCTACACCTTGCTCGCACTGCTCTATGAGGGTGTCTCGATAGATTTCCCAAGTCAGCTCTTCTACCTTTCCTTCTACCTTCTCCAATGCTTGATAGATGGGGACAGTACCTACGGGAACAGGGCAGTTACGCAGAATCCATTCGCGTGTTTCGTGGATGTTATTGCCGGTAGATAAATCCATCAGGGTGTCTCCTCCCCAGCGACAACTCCATACAGCCTTATCCACTTCCTCCTCGATGCCGGAAGTGGTGGCCGAGTTGCCTATGTTGGTATTTATTTTCACTAAGAAGTTGCGGCCTATAATCATTGGTTCACTTTCGGGATGATGGATGTTAGCCGGCAGTACAGCACGGCCTTCGGCTATTTCGCGGCGTACAAATTCGGGTGTGATGTGCGTGTCGATACCCAAGGCTGCTGCATTCATTGTTTCGCGAATGCTGACGTACTCCATTTCGGGGGTAATGATGCCGGCACGGGCACATGCCATCTGTCCTGTGGGTTGCCCGTTGCTTTTTCGTTGCTTTATCCAGGCTTCGCGTATGCGGTCAATGCCTTTTCGAGGATTGGTCTCTATTGTTTGATCGGTATAAGGCCCTCCGGTATCATATATAAAAATAGGTGCATTTTCGGTTACCACCTTTTCTCCGTCAATCATTTCAACGGTGGGAGTGAGGTTTACTTTCTGCATTCCTACTTTGATGAACGGAAACAGGGTGCCATTCATATATACTTTTTCGCGCTGGGCGTATGGTTTGTTTTCTTTCATGGTATTATTCGTCTAAAAAAGCAGTTAGTGGCGATGATGCCGATGCTATGAATTTACTCTCTGCGCGGCTTACTCCGGCTTCGAAGGCACGTCGGCCGGCAATGACGGCCTCTTTGAAGGCTATGGCCATCTCTACGGGATCTTGGGCAATGGCAATGGCGGTGTTTACCAAACAAGCCGAGGCTCCCATTTCCATGGCTTCGGCAGCATGACTGGGTGCACCGATGCCGGCATCTACCACCACAGGTACCTTTGCTTGTTCAATGATGATGCGCAAGAACTCTTTTGTCTGCAACCCTTTGTTGGTACCGATAGGTGCGCCCAGTGGCATGACGGTGGCGGCTCCGGCTTCTTCCAACTGTTTACACAGGGTGGGGTCGGCTTGACAATAGGGCAATACTACAAAGCCCAGCTTCACCAACTGTTCGGTAGCTTTCAGTGTCTCTATGCTGTCGGGTAGCAGATATTTTGGGTCGGGGTGAATCTCTAACTTCAGCCAGTTGGTACCAAAAGCTTCGCGTGCCATTTGTGCGGCAAACACCGCTTCTTCGGCATTGCGTACACCCGATGTGTTGGGTAGTAATTGGATGGTTGGGGATAGGATGTGATTCAACAAATCGTCTTCACGATTGTCTAAATCCACGCGTTTCATGGCTACGGTTACCATCTCGGTTTCGGAGGCAGCAATAGCCTGTTTCATCAATTGGTTGTTGGGGAACTTGCCTGTCCCCAAGAAGAGACGCGAACTGAACGTGCGTCCTGCAATAATCAGCTTTTCCATTTTTCGGTTATTTCTATTATTTGTTTCATTTCTTCTATCGGATTTTCGGCACGCAGCACTGTGCCACTCAGTGCAATGCCACTGATACCTGTGTTCATCAGTGCGAGTATATCCTCTTTGGTGATGCCTCCTATGGCTACTATGGGCAACCGGATGTCTTCGCTTTTCATACGTTGTATGATGTCGATATAGCCTTCAAAGCCCAGTGTGGGCGACAGGTTTTTCTTGGTGGTGGTAAAGCGTAAGGGACCGCAACCTATGTAGTCGGCACCGGCTTTGTAGTGCTGCCGTACATCTTCCATCGTATTGGCAGTAGCACCTATGATTGGTGTGTTACCCAACATGCGTCGTGCTTCGGCTATAGGCATATCGTTTTTGCCCAAGTGTACGCCGTCGGCTTTCAGCAGCTCTACCAGCTCCACGTGGTCGTCTATAATAAATGTAGCACCGTACTTGTTGCACATTCTCTTTACCTCTTGGCCTATGGGGATAATTTCATGCGGAGGTGTCTCTTTCATGCGGAGTTGAATCCATCGGCATCCGCCCTGCAAAGCAATGTGCACCGAGTCGAGATAGGTGTATCGTTCGGTGTAGTGGGTAATAAACTGTACCATTATTCAACCTCCACACACTGCTTTGATGATGATAATGCTATCGCCTTCGCTTAAGGCACACGTGTTCCACTCCGTGCGAGGTATCATACGGTTGTTCATTGCTACGGCCATACCTATAGCGGTCAGTTGTTGTTCTTGGCAAAATTCATAGAGGTTGTTGGCCGTGGTTTCTACCTCTTTGCTGTTTACTTTCAGTTTCATGCTTTACATCTATTTTAGCAGAGGTGCCACTGTCGGCCATAAAAAAAACGCCTGTCTTTTGATGGACACGCGTTACACTTAGTTGATATCCACAATCCCTACGGCAGCATTACCTGCATCAGGTTCGAGGGTATAATCTCAGCCCTTTAGGGCACCCCTTTGTTACTTTGTGGGCAAAGATAGTGTTTTTTATAAATATGCAAATAGTTTTGCGTCGTTTTTTTGTTTGCTTAGACTTTATAGTTTTGTAATGTATTGATAATTAAGTATTTAAAATACCTATATCAAGTTGTTCAACTACCTATAGGTAGTTAATCGTTTACCTATAGGTAGTTGGCTCACTACTTATAGGTAGTTGCTCTTCTACCTATAGGTAAATTGTTTAGATGGAAAAAGTCATTGCTTTTTGAAATAATATGTTTAGTTTTGTATAATTATAATATAATTGAGTACTATTTTTATGAAAAAAGCCATTTACATATTCCTTTTATCCTTTCTGTACACATCGTGCATAAACCATTCTCCCAATTCCATTATAGAATCCTTTAAGGATAGGGTAGAATACGTTGAAGAAGAATCATCCATTAGCACTGATGAAATGAGGAAAGTTTACCTGATGCACTCCTATGATGACATACTTATAATGGGTAATATCCATTATGACAATTTCATTTCTTTCATCGACAACGAAAAAGGCAAATTATTAGGAGAATATGCTTCTCGTGGCATAGGTCCAAACGAATTTATCCATTTAGGCAATATATCTGTTATCGGTAACAATATAAGTTTATGGGATACGGGAAAATCTTCTGTGTCATTAGCAAAAATAAATGATGACAACAGCTTATCTGATTTTCATCACACCAAAATAGAATCAGATTCAATGCTTACAGCAGCCTTTCAAGTAATCCCAATAAACCATAACAAATTTATTGCTGCAGGTATTGTAAAACAAAACCGTTATGCTTTGTTGAACGAAAAAGGAGAAGTTATAAATACCTTCGGGCAATACCCAAAAGGATATGACACCCAAAATAGTGATTCAGAAAATGGGTTTATTTACCAAGGAGAATTAATCTTCAATGATAAAAAAGAGGTTCTTGTATCGGCATGCGGAATGGGAGAGATTATATCTTTTTATAAAATCACAGAAAAAAGAGAGCCTCTCCTTATAAAAGAATATGCTTTTGAACACCCCATATACCAGAAGACCAATGATTCCAACCAAGCTGTTGCATTCAAATTTGACAATATAATGGGATTTATAGATATAAAAATGAGTACAAAATACTGCATATGTCTTTATTCTGGTGAAAGAAGAACAGATCCATACGGATATGGCGGAAACAAAATCCTGTTATTCGATTGGGATGGGAATCCTATAAAAATGTATTCATTAAATAATTCATACACTAATATAGCCATAGACCAGATTAACAACAGAATAATTCTTTTAGGAACTGATTCTAATACCGGAGATTATAAACTTTCAGAAATCAATATACCGCTATAACTTAAACATCAAACCATTTAATTGATTGATGTTTAAATTTCGCAAATGAGATGTTATACACTTTCTTGCAAATCTAAGTTTAATTCACTATATTTGTGACGTTATAGGTTGTATTCGTTAATAAAAACAACTGATTATGAAGAACTATCTATTTTTACTTTGTGGTGTATTTGCTTTATTTCTTACTTCTTGCGAAAAGGATGAAGAGCAATCTTCGGCTCTTTCTATTATCAAGGTTTTATGGGAAAGAATATCTGATTACTCCTTTGAAATAGACACTCATAAAACTAAAAGCTACTATCTTTCAGGCAGCTGTTTTGATGGTAACGACAATGCCATGTTACCGTCAACTTGTAAGGTAGAGAAAATTAGTGATACAGAAAGTCGGTTTATATTTGGTGCACGAACTCTTTATACAATAACTCAAACCGGTGAATTTACCTATAAGTTAGTGCTTGAACAAGATGCTCATACGGTGATGCCACGTGTAACTGCAAGTTGGAAATCGGACATCAGCGGACATGAATACTATTATTCAATTGACATTAGCTATAAAGATGGGCGTTGGATTCCTATTTATTAAAATCGGATAATCAAATTAGCGAAGTCATCTCATTAAATAAGAAAGTGTGTATTCTCTGCTTTTATGCAAAAAGAACAGAGCATACACACTTTACTGTTTTTGTATGATATAGAGCACTTTTACTCAATGCCATGTGCATTGGCACCCTTATCAATTTTCTTGATAAGGCCTTGAAGCACTGCACCCGGACCACACTCAATAAATTCGGTAGCACCATCGGCAATCATATTCTTGGCAGTTTGTGTCCAACGTACAGAAGCTGTCAATTGAGCAACCAAGTTTTGCTTGATTTCAGTCGGATCGGTGTGAGGTAGGGCATCTACGTTTTGGTAGATGGGACACTTCGGCGTGTGGAATTCAGTAGCATTGATAGCTGCTTCCAACTCTACCTTGGCCGGATTCATCAGCGGTGAATGGAAAGCACCGCCCACCTTCAAAGGCAAAGCACGCTTGGCACCGGCAGCCTTCATCAGTTCGCAAGCCTTATTGATGCCTTCGATAGAACCTGAAATTACCACTTGACCGGGGCAGTTGAAGTTTGCAGCAACGCAAACATCGCCTTCGGCAGTTACTTGTGCACAAATTTCTTCGATTTTTTCATCGGCCAATGCAATGATGGCAGCCATGGTAGAGGGTTGTGCTTCGCATGCCTTTTGCATAGCCATGGCACGAGCATATACCAACTTCAAACCATCTTCGAAGCTCAATGCACCGGCAGCTACAAGTGCCGAGAATTCACCCAATGAGTGACCGGCTGTCATTTCTGGTTTAAAATCGTCACCCATGCATAAAGCCGAAATAACCGAATGAAGGAAAACAGCCGGTTGGGTAACTTTAGTTTGACGAAGGTCTTCATCGGTACCTTCAAACATAATATCGGTAATGCGATATCCTAAGATGTCATTAGCTTTTTCAAATAATTCTTTGGCTAAAGGAGAGTTGTCGTAGAGGTCTTTGCCCATACCAACAAATTGTGCTCCCTGACCGGGAAATACAAATGCTTTCATTTCTTTGTTATTTTTAAGTTTGCGGCTGCAAAGATAATGGTTTTAAAGCGAATGTGCAAAAGTTAAAAAATAGCGTGTCGTTTTTCTGAAAGATTAGTTAAAACTTTATCGTAAAAACATTGTACAAATAACAAAGAACAAGTATATTTGCAGGGCATAATAATAAAATAAGGTGTAATTAATATAAGTAATATGTATCTTTTGGGTTATGACATAGGCAGCTCGTCTGTAAAGGCCAGTTTGGTATCTGCAGAAAGTGGTAAGTGCATTTCAACAGCTTTTTTTCCGAAAGCAGAAGCACCTATTATAGCCATAAAGCCAGGGTGGGCCGAACAAGATCCGGAGATGTGGTGGGAAAATCTAAAACTGGCCACACAAGCCATTCTCACCGAAACCGGTATATCGGCCGATGACATTAAAGCGATAGGTATTTCCTATCAGATGCACGGCTTGGTATGTGTGGATAGCAGCCAAAAGGTGTTGCGTCCTGCCATTATCTGGTGCGATTCGCGTGCCGTACCTTACGGACAACGCGCTTTCAAAGAGATAGGAGAGGAGAAGTGTCTGACACATCTGTTGAATTCACCGGGTAACTTTACCGCTTCAAAGCTGGCTTGGGTAAAAGAGCATGAACCTGCTGTATATGACCAAACTGCCCAAATTTTGTTGCCAGGCGACTATATAGCCATGCGGCTGACCGGCACTACCTGTACTACCGTATCGGGACTATCAGAGGCTATGTTATGGGACTTCAACAGCCGACAACCGGCTCGGTTTTTATTAGATTATTTGGGATTTAACTCCGGCCTGATTCCTACCATTTACCCTACATTTTCAGAGCAAGGACGCGTCAGCCTACAGGCTGCCAAAGAAACCGGCCTGAAAGCGGGAACACCCTTAACTTATAGAGCCGGAGACCAACCTAATAATGCCTTATCACTGAATGTATTTGAACCCGGTCAAATAGCATCGACTGCAGGTACCAGTGGAGTAGTGTATGGAGTGACAGCACAAATGGCAGCAGATAGTAAAAGCCGGGTAAACAGTTTTGCTCACGTCAATTACACACCGGAGAACCCACACTTGGGACTGTTGCTATGCATAAACGGTACCGGAATACTGAACAACTGGATAAAACGAACCATCTGCGAACAGAGGATGGATTACGAACAGATGAACCAATTAGCAGCAAGTGTTCCTATAGGCAGTCAAGGCATCAGTATAGTACCTTTTGGTAACGGAGCCGAACGAATGATGGAAAACAAAGAGACAGCCTGTAGCCTGCATGGCATACAGTTTAATATACACCGACGAGAGCATCTGATAAGGGCTGCGCAAGAAGGAATAGTATTTGCCTTAAAACATGGCATAGAGATAATGGAACAGATGGGAATGAAAACCTGCAAAATACATGCCGGACAAGCCAACATGTACTTGAGTAAGGTGTTCAGAGATACATTGGCTAATGTAACCGGAGCTACCATAGAACTGTATGACACCGACGGTAGTGTAGGAGCAGCACGAGCAGCCGGAATAGGAGCCGGTATCTACAAAGATAGACATGAGGCTTTTGCTACACTGAAAAGAGTGACAGTAGTAGAGCCTGATACTAAAGCAATGGCACCTACTATGGAGGCCTACGAACGATGGAAACAATACTTGTAGAACTAATATAACAAACAATAGCTATGACAACAAAAGAGTACTTCCCCGGTATTGGAAAGATTCCATTTGAGGGTAAAGAGAGTAGAAATCCGTTAGCATTCAGATACTATGATGCAGATAAATTGATAATGGGAAAACCCATGAAAGAGTGGCTGAAGTTTGCCATGGCTTGGTGGCACACCTTGTGCGCCCAAGGTAGTGACCCCTTTGGACAAGACACCAAACAATTTCCGTGGAATGTAGCAAAAGACCCTATAGAAGCCGCCAAAGAGAAAGCAGATGCAGGATTTGAATTTATGCAGAAGATGGGTATTGAATATTACTGCTTTCATGATGTGGATTTGTGTGCCGAAGCTCCAACCGTAGAAGCCTATGAAGAGAACCTGAAACAGATGGTTGCCTATCTGAAGAAGAAACAACAGGAAACCGGTATCAAGTTACTATGGGGAACAGCCAATGTATTCGGACATAAAAGATATATGAACGGTGCTGCTACCAATCCGGAATTTGATATAGTGGCCAGAGCTGCTGTACAAATTAAAAATGCCATAGATGCTACCATAGAGTTGGGAGGACAGAACTACGTCTTCTGGGGAGGAAGAGAAGGATACATGAGCCTGCTGAACACCGACCAAAAACGAGAAAAAGAGCACTTGGCCATGATGTTGAAAATGGCTCGTGATTATGCTCGTTCAAAAGGATTTACAGGAACTTTCCTGATAGAACCCAAACCTATGGAACCTACCAAGCATCAATATGATACAGATACAGAAACCGTCATAGGGTTTTTGAAAGCAAACGGTTTGGAGAAAGACTTCAAAGTAAATATAGAGGTGAATCATGCAACACTGGCCGGACACACTTTTGAACATGAATTGGCAGTAGCAGCAGATAATGGTTTGTTGGGATCGATAGATGCCAACCGAGGTGACTATCAGAATGGATGGGACACCGACCAATTCCCAATTGACCATTTTGAACTGACACAAGCCATGATTCACATCATACGAGCCGGTGGACTGGGTAACGGAGGAACAAACTTTGATGCCAAGACACGACGGAACTCAACAGATTTGGAAGACATTTTTATTGCACACATAGCCGGTATGGATGCTATGGCACGTGCATTGGAAAGTGCTGCAACCTTGCTTGAAGAATCGCCATATAAACAAATGTTAGCCGAACGCTATGCTTCGTTTGATAGCGGAAAGGGTAAAGAATTTGAAGAAGGAAAACTATCTATGGAAGAGCTTTATGCCTACGGTAAACAGGTGGGTGAACCACGACAAATAAGCGGAAAACAAGAACTTTACGAAGCTATAGTAAACATGTATTAAAAAAAGAACTAAAAATAATATGCTACATTTTGACAGTGACTATATGGAAGGTGCACATCCGGAAGTGATGAGCAAACTTTTGGAAACAAACCTACAACAAACAGTGGGATATGGACAAGACAACTATACACAACAAGCAAAACAACAGATAAAACAAGCCATCGGAGTACCACAAGCCGAAGTCCACTTCTTGATTGGAGGAACACAAACCAACGCCACCGTAATAGATGCTCTATTAAGACCACATCAAGGCGTATTGGCAGCTGATACAGCACATATTAATGTACACGAATCGGGAGCTATTGAAGCTACCGGACATAAAGTATTGACACTGCCACAATACGACGGTAAAGTAAAGGCAGAAGACGTAGAACAATATATAGACAACTTTTACCGAGATGAAACCTACGAACACATGGTGGCACCCGGTATGCTATACATATCATTTCCTACTGAATATGGCTCGCTATATTCATTGGCCGAATTAGAAGCATTGAGCACCGTATGCCGAAAGGCTTCTATACCACTTTATATAGATGGAGCCCGCTTGGGATATGGACTGGCCGCCGAAGAGTGTGATGTAACGCTGCAAGATATTGCTCGCCTTTCAGATGTATTCTATATTGGTGGAACAAAAGTTGGTGCACTGTTCGGCGAAGCCGTAGTTGCTACCACACCCGGAATACTGCCACATTTCTTCCCACTCATTAAACAACACGGAGCATTGTTGGCCAAAGGACGACTATTGGGCATACAGTTTGGTACTCTCTTTACAGACAACCTTTACCTGAAAATAGCAGCACATGCCATCAAGCAGGCTCGGAAACTAAAACAAGCATTTGTGGGAAAAGGCTATAAACTACACATTGATTCACCTACAAACCAACAATTCTTCTGCCTACCCAACGAACAAATAGATAGACTGATGCAATATGCTACCTTCGAATTATGGGGACCCAGAGGAGAAACAGAAACCGTTGTACGATTCGTTACCAGTTGGGCTACCACCGATGAAGCTATTGATACACTCATCAGTCATTTATAACAAGAATTATGATTTCAGTTGATAACATTGCCGTAGAGTTTTCAGGCACTACACTCTTTTCAGATATATCTTTTTTCATCAATCCCACCGACCGCATAGCACTGATGGGAAAGAACGGAGCAGGCAAATCAACCCTACTCAAAATATTGGCCGGCGTACGTCAACCTACACGAGGACGTATATCACATCCTGCTGATACAGTCATTGCTTACTTGCCGCAACACATGCTTACAGAAGACGGTAGAACAGTATTCGAAGAAGCCGCACAGGCTTTCTCTCATCTTTTTGAAATGGAGGCTCGCATCAATGAGTTGAACAACCAACTGGCCATACGCACCGACTATGATTCGGAAGAATACATGAAACTCATAGAAGAAGTCACCACTTTAGGAGAAAAGTTCTATACCATAGACATGACCCATTTTGATGAGGATGTAGAAAAAACACTACTTGGATTAGGCTTTACCCGTAGCGACTTCCAACGTCCAACATCCGACTTCTCAGGTGGATGGCGTATGCGCATCGAATTGGCAAAGATGTTGCTGAAGAAACCCGATGTCTTACTTCTTGACGAACCGACCAACCACTTGGACATAGAATCCATTCAATGGCTGGAAGATTTCCTCATTCAATGTGGACGTGCTGTAGTGGTCATCAGTCACGACCGTACCTTTGTAGATCATATTACCAATCGTACTATCGAAGTTACCATGGGACGAATTTACGATTACAAGGTGCCATATTCCCAATATTTACAGCTTCGTGCCGAACGTAGAGCTGCACAGCAGAAGCAATATGAGGAACAGCAGAAGATGATTCAAGAAACCAAAGAGTTTATTGAACGCTTCAAAGGTACTTACAGCAAAACGTTGCAGGTGCAAAGCCGTGTAAAGATGTTGGAGAAACTGGAAATCATAGAAGTGGATGAAGAGGATACTGCACACTTGCGGCTAAAGTTTCCTCCAGCTCCTCGTTCAGGTAATTATCCGGTTATAGCCGAAGGGGTAGGTAAGAGTTTTGATGAATATGTAGTGTTCAAGGATGCTTCGTTTATGATAGAACGTGGCCAAAAAATAGCTTTTGTAGGTAAGAATGGTGAAGGAAAATCTACCTTGGTGAAGTGTATCATGGGAGAATTGGTACACGAAGGCAAACTGACTTTAGGACACAATGTAATGCTAGGATACTTCGCACAGAATCAGGCTTCGTTGTTAGATGAAGAGTTGACAGTATTTCAGACTATCGACGACATTGCTCAGGGTGAGATACGTACTAAAATAAAAGATATGCTTGGTGCCTTTATGTTTGGTGGAGAAGCATCCTTGAAAAAGGTGAAGGTATTGAGTGGTGGCGAACGTACTCGTTTGGCTTTACTCAAGCTACTACTGGAGCCTGTTAATCTGCTTATTCTTGATGAGCCTACTAATCATCTTGATTTACGTACCAAAGATATCTTGAAGGATGCTTTGAAAGCATTCGATGGAACATTGATACTGGTCAGCCACGATCGTGATTTTTTAGATGGACTTGTAGATCGTATTTATGAATTTGGTAATAAAAGGGTGACAATGCATTTGGAAGGCATCCGTGAATTTATGGAGCGTAAGCATTTGGAGAACTTACGCGAGATAGAAAGGAGATAGAGCAAGACTTTCAGTTTGCTCTATCTCCGCATTGTTTTTTTATTTTTTTCTTCCTCCTCCAGTATGAGTAAATATGGTGGAGGTAATTTTTTCATTTCGCTCTGAAGCAATACGCGATGGGGTAGGGTATTCTAGTTTTTCCAGTTCGGCTACAGCAGTACGTATGTCATCTAACAGCATGTCAGCCATGTCTCTACTGAATCCTTGTCTTACAACGATGCGCATTACTATCTGATCTTCGATGTCCTTAGGCATTGTATAGGCAGGTACCATCCATCCGCTTTGTTTGAGCTTGTCTTGTAGATCGAATAATGTCCATCGGGAGGTTTTTGCATAGTTGGAGCACATCATCCATATGAAGAGCGGATTTACTACCTCTTCGCCGTAATTGACGAATGGTTTCATCTTGCCAATTTCCTGATGCAGATAGCGGGCAATAGCCATGGAGTTTTCTTGCACTTGTTTGTAACCTTCGTAGCCTAATCGGATGAATTGATAGTATTGCCCCAAGACTTGTGCTCCTGGACGTGAGAAGTTTAGTCCTACTTGCGTAATATCGGCACCGAGGTAGTTTACCGAGAAAGCCATCTTACCCGGCAAGTATTTTTTATCTTTCCATACTACCCAACCCAGGCCCGGATATACCAGTCCATATTTATGTCCTGAGGTGCTGATGGATAGCACCCATTTCAGGCGGAAATCCCAACGTTTTTCGGGGTTGATAAATGGAAGTATAAAACCTCCCGAAGCAGCATCCACATGAATGGGTATATCGTGTCCTGTACGCAGATTGTATTCATCGAGGGCAGCATCAAGAGCTTCTACATCATCATTAAGTCCTGTCCAAGTAACGCCTTGTATAGGTACTACGCAAATGGTATTTTCGTCACAAAGATCAATGACTGCTTTAGGGTCGAGAGTAATCTTTTGAAGTGTGAGTGGGACAGTTCGCATTTCTATTTGCCAAAGGTCGGCAAATTTTTCCCATACTACTTGATAGCCGGTGGAGATGATGAAGTTGGGTTTATCGGTAGGTTTCCCTTGTGCCTCACGACGTTCTTTCCAGCGCAGCCAAGCTGCTACACCTCCCAACATACATGCTTCTGACGAACCGATGGCTAATGCCCCGGTCTTCCACTTGCCTTTTTCGGGTGTGTTCCATAGATTGGCCATGATGTTGATGCATTTGGCACACATCACGGCTACGCGTGGATACTCTGTTTCGTCAATATAGTTCAAGGCAATGGCTTCGTTCATCAACTTGGTGGCGTATGAATCCATATATGTTGTTACAAAGGTAGCCATGTTTAATCGAGGTTGCGTCTGAGCAAAGGTTTCGTCCTTTACCATCTGATAAGCAATGTCCGGTCGAGTTCCTTTCTGGGGTATCTTGTCTATCGGAGCCGGTTGTAACATCTCTTTTGAGCCGAAAATATCGGCATTTAAATCTGATTTTTCCATACTTTATTTGTTTTAGTGGTTTAAAAATTATATTGAATCATCGCATTGATGCGATGGGCATTACCCGATTCTCTATTACAGTTAGTTCGGTTTCCATATAAGTATTCTATGCCTATCTGACAATTATTAAAGGGTGTATAAAAGGCATTCATGGCTACATATTGTCCATACTTATAAGCCGTTTTCGATAGGGTACTTTGGTTATACAATCGACATTGACTATACGAAGCCGATACAAAGAAGTTCTTGGTTACGTTGTATTGTAATCCACCTACAAGTCCTAAGGCATAGGGCGCCTTCAGTTGTCCGTGACTTCCATCGGGTATCAGATCGTAACCTTGTCCGCTCAAGTCATTTAGATAATCGGCATAGCCACGTCCGTATGATGCTTGATAATAAACGGTAATGCCGGGTTGGAAAGCCATCATTCCACTAAGTGCTGTTGCCCATCCTATTACTGTTTTGTTCTTTCCTTCATCCAGATTACGGTATGACAAGAAACGTAGCAGGTTGGACCATCGAATATGACTTTTACCTTTGTTCCATTCGTATTGTAGGTAAGATGGTAGGTCGGGCATTCGCTCGTTTATTCTTTCTGATGCGCCCGATATAGTAGTATAGGCAGTAGTAGGTGCTTCTATAGCGGTTGCCATGCTCCAATGTTTGTTGAATCTATGATGATATTGTAACATCACGTTCATGGCACTTACAGTTCCCGAAGGTCCTTCAAAATCTATGGTTGGCGGACAAGCTATCGGGTCGGTAAACGTACTCCATGCCCTACCTGCCTTGAAACCGCCTAACTGAATATAGGCTTGCCTCAGACGCAAATCGTAATTCCCATCATCGGCACCTCGGAAGTCACTTTCTAAGTAAACAGTAAAGTAACCTACTTTCGTGTTGTTACCTACCAATTTTAAGAAGATGCGCGAAGTGGAAGCATCCATTTGTATTTGGCTTCTTTTAGCGGCTTGTGAGGGAACAGGAATATCTGCTGTTACAAAGTCTGGGTTATCTGAGATACCGGACATATCGAGTGATAAGGTTCCTTTTACATAGCCGCCGATGCCTAAAGCTACTTTCCCTTTTCTGTCTATGAATAGAAAACGAGGCGCTTGTGGGTCTTGAAAGTGCTTTCCATTTGCTTCATACATGGCTTTAATAACCTTATTGTCATCACTCTTAGGTTCATCTGTGATTATCACAGACGATTGTAAAGTGTCAGGAACAATAGTTTGTGCTTGGGTTGCTCCATATCCTATAGCGAGTCCCAAACTGATTAGAATATTTCTTTTCATACTGTTTTTGGTTATGATTTACAGCGAAACAATCCTTCTGCATGGAATGTTCAATAAACATTTAGTGGCATAGATTGTTATAGCCGTAAAACTTTTATAAATTATGAAATCAGTAAGTAAAACAACTAAGTTGAGTGTAGCAACACTCGCTATTATGAATGTAACGGCAGTAGTTTCCCTTCGTGGACTTCCTGCCGAAGCCGAATACGGCTTAAGTTCGGCTTTTTATTATCTTTTTGCAGCCATTGTGTTTCTAATTCCTACTGCATTGGTAGCTGCTGAACTGGCAGCTATGTTTGCCGACAAGCAAGGAGGTGTATTTCGTTGGGTAGGTGAAGCCTTTGGTAAGCGAATGGGGTTCCTAGCTATTTGGTTACAATGGGTGGAAAGTACCATCTGGTATCCTACGGTACTTACCTTTGGAGCTGTATCGCTGGCTTTCATTGGTATGAATGATGCGTATGACATGTCGTTGGCTTCTAACCGTATTTATACTTTGATTGTGGTATTGTTTATTTATTGGCTAGCTACGTTTATTTCTTTAAAGGGTATGTCGTGGGTAGGTAAAGTTTCAAAAATTGGAGGTTTGGTAGGTACTATCATTCCGGCTGCGTTATTGGTGGTGCTAGCTATAGTTTATCTGGCTGGTGGCGGTCAGTCACAACTTGATTTTAAGGGTAGTTTCTTTCCTGACTTTAGCAATTTTGATAACTTGGTATTGGCTTCCAGCATCTTTCTCTTTTATGCAGGTATGGAAATGGGTGGTATCCATGTGAAGGATGTTGATAATCCTTCTCACAATTATCCTAAAGCGGTATTTATTGGCTCGTTCATTACGGTATTGATTTTTGTATTGGGCACTTTCTCACTTGGTATCATAATCCCGAAAGACGAAATCAACTTAACACAAAGTCTCTTGGTAGGTTTCGATCGATATTTCGATTTTATCCGTGCTTCATGGTTATCACCGATTATTGCCATTGCATTGGCCTTCGGAGTATTAGCCGGTGTTTTGACATGGGTAGCAGGCCCTTCTAAAGGTATTTTTGCTGTTGGTCGTGCCGGTTATCTGCCTCCCTTCTTTCAAAAAACAAATAATATTGGTGTTCAACGTAATATTCTTTTTATCCAAGGAGGCATTGTTACTTTATTGGGGTTATTATTTGTGGTAATGCCGTCGGTACAAAGTTTCTATCAGATACTTTCACAACTTACCGTACTTCTTTATTTAATAATGTATTTATTAATGTTTGCTGCTGCCATTTATTTAAGATATAATATGAAGAATGCTACTCGTCCTTTCCGAATTGGTAGTAAAGGTAACGGAATGATGTGGCTGATAGGTGGGGTAGGTTTCTTGGGCTCTTTGTTGGCTTTTATACTCAGTTTCATTCCTCCCGGTCAGATTGCCGTAGGTAGCAATACCATGTGGTATTCGGTTTTGGTAATAGGATGTGTAATAGTTGTTGCTGCTCCACTCATTATTTATGCGATGCGCAAACCTTCATGGAAAGATAAAACGGCCAATTTCGAGCCGTTCCATTGGGAGGAAAAATAAAAAAAAGTATCGTGCCATAACTCGTTTAATGACGAATGGCACGATACTTTTTAATATGATATGTTTTTTTAATACTTATTTTTTAAATATCCATGTTCCTTTCTTCCAAAGATACTCTAATGGACCATGAGTGTGATGCTTTAACCACCATTTACAAAACGCCCATTGCAAGAAGAATAATAGAACACCCACCAATGCACTGGATGTAATGCCCAATTCTTTATGCAAAGCAAATCCCCAATTATAAAACAACATAGAACCCACTATGCTCTGTGTGATATAGTTTGTCAAACTCATCTTACCATACGGGATAATCTTAGTGAGTAAATTCTTTAAGTTGCTTCGATAGTAGGCAAAAATAACACCTGAAACCAAAATGAGCATGAACGCAAATTTATGCAGCGAACTGATGATAAGCAATAAAGGTCTTAATATGTTTCGGTTTTCAATAAATCTTGGTAACATATTATCCAAACCATAAAGAGGGAAGAAAGCAATCAGTGCAAAAGCTAAGATTCTGCCCCATTTATCTACATTCTTTTCCAAGAATAACTCTCGACGGCCAATCAACATACCCAAAATAAAGAGTGATGATGTTTGGAAAATGCGAGCATTATCCCATGCCCATGCTAAACTGGCCAACTGACCTTCCCATAGGTTTACCTTCACTGTTTCAATAAAATTGCCACCACCTTGCATTTCGGCACATGCATTCCAAAGGTCACGAGTGGGGATTGAGGGAGTGATGTAAGCTGCATCTAATGACGCACGGATTACATGATAAATTGCCACCGGCTGAATCATTAATATACAAGCCAAAATGAAAGCCCATTTATCGGACATACGGCAAGTAAGTACCAAGACAAATCCTAATAGAGCATACATAACCAATACTTCGGCCGTAAAGAAGCAGGCATTCAAGTTGCCAAATAAGAATAGTAATACTAATCGCCAGCAGAAACGCAAGCGGAAGTCATTGCCACGCATTCGTTGGTTGTCATCTTGAATGAAGAAACTAAAACCAAACAACAGAGCAAATACAGCATATGCTTTACCACCAAACACGAAGAACAATCCGTCCCATACAGCTTTGTCACTAAATTTCAGCCAAGCGCTATCACCACTTGTGTCAGGAAATGAATAGAAATTAAAATGCTCAATACAATGTAGCACAATGATACCCATCACGGCCAATCCACGCAACACATCGGCTACATCGACACGTGCATGTCCTCTTTTTAAATTTTGATTCATGATTTGTTGTTTGAAAAATTGTTTACGGCTGCAAATATAATGCATTTTTTTCGTTTAACTAAACTAAGAAGTAAGTATATTAAGAAAAGTGGAAAAACAACAAAAGAAGTTTTGCCGATTAAGTGGCAATACTTTGCCAACGCAATGGCAGGGCAGTGCCAACGTAATGGCAAGGCTTTGCCAACGTAATTGGCTACTTTCATCAAAAACAAGAAATAGAGCTGAAATAATTCTCTATTATCTAACTTTTTTTTGTAAATTTGCGCCCTTAATTGGGATACATCCCAAACAAAGTTAGTAAATCAGTTAAAATCGAACATATAAGATGGGTAAAAAATTTGCCGAATATCAGAAATTCAACCTTTCGGACATCAACAAGGAAGTGTTGAAGAAATGGGATGAAAACGATGTTTTCGCCAAAAGTATGACAGAACGTGAAGGTTGTCCTTCTTTCGTATTTTACGAAGGACCTCCCAGTGCTAACGGTATGCCGGGCATTCACCACGTAATGGCTCGTTCTATAAAGGATATTTTCTGCCGTTACAAGACAATGAAGGGATACCAGGTAAAGCGCAAAGCAGGATGGGACACACACGGCCTACCTGTGGAATTGGGCGTTGAAAAGGCAATGGGCATCACCAAGGAGGATATTGGCAAAACCATCAGCGTGGCCGAATATAACGCCGCGTGCCGCAAGGATGTGATGAAATTTACCAAGGAGTGGACTGACCTGACACATCAGATGGGCTACTGGGTGGATTTGGATAACCCGTACATCACTTACGATAACCGTTACATCGAAACCTTGTGGTGGCTCTTGAAGCAACTCTACAAGAAAAACTTATTGTACAAGGGCTACACCATCCAGCCTTACTCACCGGCTGCTGGCACAGGCCTTAGCTCGCATGAGCTGAACCAACCGGGTTGCTACCGCGACGTGAAGGATACCACCGTGGTGGGACAATTTAAAATGAAGAACCCCAAGCCTGAAATGGCCGAGTGGGGCACACCTTACTTCATTGCCTGGACAACCACTCCCTGGACATTGCCCAGCAACACCGCCCTCTGCGTAGGTCCTAAGATTGACTACGTTGCCGTACAAACATACAACGGATACACCGGCGAAAAGATGACCGTGGTATTGGCCAAAGCACTTCTATATACCCACTTTAACAAAAAGGCCGAAGAACTTGCATTGGAGGATTATAAGCCGGGCGACAAACTGATTCCTTTCAAGGTTGTGGCCGAATACAAGGGTACTGACTTGGTGGGTATGGAGTATGAACAACTCATCCCTTGGGTGAAGCCGGTAGAGGTGAACGAACAAGGCGAATGGCAAGATGCATCGGACAAGGCCTTCCGTGTTATCCCCGGTGACTATGTAACAACCGAGGACGGTACGGGTATCGTACACATTGCACCTACATTTGGTGCCGACGACGCCTTTGTGGCACGCGCAGCAGGCATCCCATCGCTCTTCATGATAAACAAACGTGGCGAAACACGTCCGATGGTGGACTTGACCGGTAAATTCTACATGATGGATGAACTGGACGAGGCGTTTGTGGCAAACTGCATCAACACAGAGGCTTATAAAGAATATGAAGGCCGTTGGGTGAAGAATGCTTATGACCCACAATTCACCGTAGAGGGCAAGTACGACGAAAAGGCCGCACAAGCCGCCGAAAGCTTGGACATCTACATTTGCATGATGATGAAGGCCGAAAACAAAGCATTCAAGATTGAAAAGCACGTGCACAACTACCCACATTGCTGGCGTACAGACAAACCGGTGCTTTACTACCCGTTGGATAGCTGGTTTATCCGTTCGACTGCAGCCAAAGAACGCATGATGGAGCTGAACAAGACCATCAATTGGAAACCCGAATCGACCGGTACCGGACGCTTTGGCAAGTGGCTGGAAAATCTGAACGACTGGAACTTGAGTCGTAGCCGCTATTGGGGCACGCCGCTTCCTATCTGGCGCACAGAAGATGGTACAAGCGAAATCTGCATCGAATCGGTAGAAGAACTCTACAATGAAATAGAAAAGGCCGTAGCCGCAGGCGTAATGGATGAAAACCCCTATAAGAAACTGGGATTTGTGCCGGGTGAATATACACAAGCCAACTACGACAAGATTGACCTGCACCGCCCCTACGTGGACAACATCACATTGGTATCGGCCGATGGCAAGCCTATGAAGCGCGAAACCGACTTGATTGACGTATGGTTTGACTCGGGTGCTATGCCGTATGCACAAATCCACTATCCGTTCGAAAACAAGGAGTTGCTCGACAACCGCGAGGTGTATCCGGCCGACTTCATTGCCGAAGGTGTGGATCAGACACGTGGCTGGTTCTTTACCTTGCACGCCATTGCAACCATGGTGTTCGATAGCATCTCATACAAGGCAGTTATCTCGAACGGCCTCGTATTGGATAAGAACGGCAACAAGATGTCAAAGCGTCTGGGCAATGCCGTCGATCCGTTTGAAACCATCGAAAAATATGGCTCCGACCCTTTGCGCTGGTACATGATTACCAATGCATCTCCTTGGGATAACTTGAAGTTTGACGTAGAAGGTGTAGAAGAAGTACGTCGCAAGTTCTTCGGTACCTTATATAATACTTATTCATTCTTTGCACTCTATGCCAACGTAGACGGCTTTGCATACAAGGAAGCTGATGTGCCGATGAACGAACGTCCGGAAATTGACCGTTGGATTCTCTCGGTGCTGAACACACTCATTAAGCAAGTAGATGCCTGCTACAACGACTATGAACCAACCAAAGCAGGTCGTTTGATTCAAGACTTTGTAAATGACAACCTCTCGAACTGGTACGTGCGCTTGAACCGCAAACGTTTCTGGGGAGGCGGCATGACACAAGACAAGCTTTCGGCTTATCAGACACTTTACACCTGTCTGGAAACCGTAGCCAAACTGATGGCACCTATCGCACCATTCTATGCTGACAAGCTTTATAACGACCTGACAAGTGTGACCGGACGCGACAACGTGGTGTCGGTACACTTGAGCAACTATCCGGCTTGCAACGAAGAGGCTATCGATGCATCGCTCGAAGCACGCATGCAGATGGCCCAAGACGTTACATCCATGGTGTTGGCATTGCGCCGCAAGGTCAATATCAAGGTGCGCCAACCGCTACAATGCATCATGGTGCCGGTGGTTGACGACGAACAACGCGCACACATCGAAGCCGTGAAGAACCTCATCATGAACGAGGTGAACGTCAAGGAGATTCGCTTTGTAGATGGTGCTGCCGGTGTGTTGGTAAAGAAGGTGAAGTGTGACTTCAAGAAACTTGGTCCTAAGTTTGGCAAGCAGATGAAGGCCGTAGCCGCAGCCGTTGCCAATCTGACTCAAGAAGAAATTGCCGCATTGGAAAAGAATGGCCAATATACATTGAATCTGGACGGTGCAGAAGCCATTATCGAAACCTCTGACGTGGAAATCTTCAGCGAAGACATCCCGGGTTGGTTGGTAGCCAACGAAGGCAAACTGACCGTAGCATTGGAAGTAACTGTGACAGAAGAGCTTCGTCGTGAGGGCATTGCCCGCGAATTGGTGAACCGCATCCAGAATATCCGCAAATCGAGCGGCTTTGAAATTACCGACAAGATTAACATCGTTTTGTCCAAAAATATACAATCGGATGATGCGATTATCGAATATAAGGACTATATTTGCAACCAGGTATTGGCAACATCGCTCACATTGGCAGATGATGTAGAAGAAGGAACAGAACTCCAATTTGACGACTTCAACCTTTACGCAAGAATTGTAAAAGAATAAATCTGATATTAACCATTAAAAACACAAGCAATTATGGCAGAAAAAACAAGATACTCAGACGCTGAATTAGAAGAATTCAAGACTATTATCTTAGAGAAATTGGAAGTTGCTCAACGCAATTATGAGCAATTAAAAGCGAGTTTAAACGGTTCGGACGGTAATCATACAGACGACACATCACCTACATACAAGGTTTTGGAAGAGGGTGCTAATACGTTGTCAAAAGAGGAAAATACCCGCTTAGCACAACGTCAACTAAAATTTATCAATGGGCTACAGGCTGCATTGGTACGCATTGAGAACAAAACTTATGGGATTTGCCGAGAAACTGGTAAATTGATTCCAGCTGAACGTTTGCGTGCAGTGCCTCATGCGACTCTGAGTATCGAAGCTAAGAATAGCGGTAAGAAATAAGAATGAATAAATACTTGACTAAAGGACGCATTGCGTTACTTATCATTTTTAGCGTATTGGTCATAGACCAACTCATAAAAGTATGGGTAAAAACCACTATGTTTTTTCATCAGAGTGAAAATGTATTTAAGTGGATATACGATAAATTAGGAATAGATGCAGAACCACCTACGTGGTTCTACATCTTATTTACCGAAAACAATGGCATGGCATTTGGTATGGAGATTATTGGGAAGTTTTTTCTTACTTCATTTAGAATTGTAGCTGTCATAGTTATTGGATATTTTCTTTATAAATTCATAAAATATGGGTTGAAAACAGGATTTATTGTCTGTATTTCACTTATTTTAGCCGGTGCCGTGGGAAACATCATAGATTGTGTTTTCTATGGTGTATTGTTTAACGAAAGTACTCACTATCAAATAGCATCGTTCATGCCAGAAGGTGGTGGATATGCTCCTTGGTTCTATGGAAAGGTGGTAGATATGTTTTACTTTCCAATCATAGATTCATATTGGCCTAATTGGATGCCTTGGGTAGGAGGAGAACATTTTATATTTTTTAGCCCCATCTTTAATTTTGCTGATGCAGCTATTAGTTGTGGTATTGTGGCATTGTTTCTTTTCTATGGTCGCTATTTAAATGACTCATATCAATTGATTAAGAAGAATAACTGATGAAAAATTCTTTTTGGCAAATGATGTTGACATGTTGTGTATCAATGTTATTGACCGCATGTGAAATTGAACGTCCATCGAATGTCCTCTCGGATAGTACGATGGAGAGTTTGCTTTATGATTATCACATTGCTAAGGCTATGGGGGAAGACGTTAGTTATCAAGAACAATACAAACGGAAATTATATGTTGAATCTGTATTTCAGAAATACGGTACCACCGAAGAAGCCTTTGATTCAACCATGTCGTGGTATTCGCGTCATCCGAGTATATTGGGAAAGGTATATGAAACAGTAAGAGAGCGATTAAAAGGAGAACAAGAGCATATTAATGAACTGATTGCCATCCGTGACGGTAAACCCAAACAGAGTAAAAAGGGAGATAGCATAGATGTATGGATTGGTCGGCGAATATATCAATTGACAGGAATGCCGCTTGATAATCGTTTAACTTTTGTACTGCCATCGGATGAGAATTTTGAGGAAAGGGATACGTTAAAATGGAATGTACGTTATCGCTTTTTGAATGGTAAACCCGACTCAATTTCGGCTCCATTGATGGCTATGCAAATAGTTTATACGAATGAGAGCATTTTAGAAAAACAATGTCGCATAGATTCATCGAAAGTGGTTACTTTGAGTATTGCATCAGACTCTTTAGGAGCAATTAAAGAAGTACGAGGATATATCTATTATCCTACACGAAAATCATTAGCAACAGTGTTGACCGACCAGATTACTTTAATGCGTTATCATGCCCATCATATAGTTAACGCTTCCGATACAGAGGAAAAAGAATCTACAAAATCTAATAAAGTGGTATCTAGTAAAAAAGAAGCAACTGTAGGAAAATCTTCTCAAAACAACAACAAAGCCCCTAAACGTTTAGAAACTTCTGTTGAACGTACTCAACTAAAAAAACAGGAATGAAACGTTATGCTGCGCATTATCTTTATCTACCTGGATGTGGTTATTTAAAAGCATATGTAACAAAGGTAGAAATAGGCAAGGTGGTTGAATTGTTTCCGTTAACGCAGGAAATAGAAAATACGGAATGGCTACCTGGTGTTATTGGATTGTTTCCTGAGGGAATCAATGAAAAATACATTTGTTTACAAGAAGGAGAAATATTGAAAGAAGTTCCTCAGACCTACCTTCCTGAGATAAAACAACAGCTGATTCCTTATTTATTTTATCCATTTGATTTTATTAAAATGAAGCCTGTCGCCGAAACTCGGCACATGCGATTGCTGTAGCTACAGCAACGTTGAGCGATTCGGAAGTTTCTCGTCCATATGGATAATTTGGGATATATAATTTTCTGTTAATCATTCTTTTTATTTCTTTACTTATACCGTTTCCTTCATTACCCATCACAATTAGACCATTAGTAGTAAGTGATTGGTTATATATATTCTCTCCATCTAAAAAAGTTCCATATATCGGCGCTTCTGATTGTGAGCTAATTAGTTCTTGCAGGTCTGTGTAATATATTTTTACGCGTGCTATAGCTCCCATTGTTGCTTGAATAGTCTTGGGATTATACACATCGGCAGTACCGAACGAACAGAATATATGCTCAATACCAAACCAATCGGCTATTCGAATAATGGTACCTAAATTACCTGGATCTTGCACATCGTCGAGAGCAAGACAAAGTGAATGATTTATAACTGAATCATCAAACTTATATTGGGGTATATCAAATACTGCTAATACCTGTTGAGGGGTTTTCAGTAGGCTAGCTTTGGACAATTCTTCTTCACTGACTTCTACAATTTCAGTTACCGGTAATTGAGGATTTGCAGATAGCCACTTGGAGGTAGCGATAAGGAAATTACACGTGAAATGCCCTAATAAGTCGCCCACTAACTTAGGACCTTCAGCCAAAAAAGCTTTTTCTATTTTTCTATTTTTCTTTAGTTCTAACGAACGGATATATTTTATGCGGTTTTTGCTAAGTGTCATTTTTCCTTTTAGTTATGTTATCATAAATATGAGGCAAAAATACATGATTATTTCTATAATAAAAAAAATAGAACTATATTTGTAGCAATTAAGAGGACTGTAATGAACAAATTATATCAATATATATTAATTATATCATTATTGCTTATAGTCGCTTCGTGCACTTCGACAAAATATGTACCCGATGGCTCTTATTTGCTTGATGAAGTAAATATTGAAAGTGACAATAAGGAAGTGAAAACATCTGATTTGTCTTATTACCTTAGGCAGACTCCTAACACGAAATGGTTTAACTTACTTCGTACCCAATTGTATATTTATAATATGTCGGGTAGAGACTCCACTAAATGGATTAATAGGGCTTTGCGAAGGGTGGGAGATGCTCCTGTGATATATAACGAAGAGGAAACAGATCGTACCACTGAAGAGTTGACAAAAAGTGTACAAAATATGGGGTATATGGGTGCCAGTGTTGTAACTGATACAATAATTAAGAAGAAAAAGTTAAAGCTGACCTATAAAATCAATTCTGGAAAACCATATAAGGTGCGTTCTATTCGTTATGAAATACCCGATAGTACCATTTGGCACTATATGCAAGCCGACTCGGCAGCTTCTTATCTATACGAAGGTATGCCATTTAATGTAAATATATTGGATAATGAACGGCAACGCATCAGTAATAACTTGATTCAGCATGGATATTACAAGTTTAACAAAGAGTATTTTACATATGTGGCCGATACGATGCGAAATACATATTTGGTGGATTTGACAATGCGTCTATCTCCCTATCGGCAACATACTGAGTCTGCGCCCGAAAAGCATAAACAATATAGAATAGGCAACGTTAGTTTTATTACCGATTATGATGTACTTCGTTCGTCCGATTTGAGCAGTGTAGAGGTGAACGACTCTATTCATTTCAAGAACCATCCCATATACTATAAGGACAAACTTTATATACGTCCTAAAGTGTTACTGAACAATACTTTCATTAAGCCCGGAGAATTGTATGACGATCAATTACTGCAACGTACATACAGTAGTTTCTCGCGTTTACAAATGCTGAAATATACTAATATTCGTTTCTTTGAGTCGCAGGTTGGTGATACAACTCAATTAAATACTTATATTATGCTGACACGCAACAAGCCGATGTCGCTCTCTTTTCAATTGGAAGGTACTAATTCGGCAGGTGACTTGGGTGCGGCAGCATCGGTCACTTATCAGCATCGCAATCTGTTTAAAGGCTCTGAACTTTTCATGTTTAAAGTACGTGGTGCGTTCGAGGCTGTATCAGGGCTTCAAGGAGGATATCGTAATGAAAACTACCAAGAAGTGGGTGCCGAAGCATCTATCAACTTTCCTCGTTTTATGTTTCCGTTCTTGTCGGCCGACTATAAACGTCGCATTAGGGCAACTACCGAATTTAATTTGCAATATAATTACCAGTTTCGCCCAGAGTTCACTCGTATTGTGGCTTCGGGTGGTTGGGGATACCGATGGGGTAGCACACTGAAAAGGGGAGTTCAGCACCGCATTGATTTGATAGATGTAAGTTATCTTTATATGCCATGGATTTCGTCAGATTTTCGTGACAAATACTTGAATGACCATGATAAAAACTACATATTGAAATATAATTATGAGGACCGCCTTATCATGCGCACAGCTTATAGTTTCACTTATAATAGTGCCGGTCAGGCTTTAGTGAATAATACACCAATAGGAAATTCATACACCTTACGTTTTAATATTGAATCGGCCGGCAATCTATTGTATGCTTTAGGAAAAATGGGGGCTATGAAGATGAATAGTAACAATGAATATACTTTGCTTAACATACCCTTTGCGCAATATGTGAAGGGTGACATTGATGTGGCGGGAAATTTTGTTATTGATTCGCGTAACTCGCTTGCATTTCATATTGGGGCCGGCATAGCGGTACCGTATGGTAATGCAAAGATAATACCTTTTGAAAAGCGTTACTTCTCAGGGGGTGCAAATAGTGTGCGTGGTTGGTCAGTACGCGAATTGGGACCAGGCAGCTTTTCGGGCGATGGAAACTTTTTGAATCAGACGGGTGATATAAAGTTTGATGCGAACATAGAGTATCGTACACGTCTTTTTTGGAAATTTCAGGGTGCGTTGTTTATTGACGCTGGTAACATTTGGACATTGCGCAATTATGATGACCAACCGGGAGGGCAATTTAAGTTTGATAAGTTTTACAAGCAGATTGCTGTGGCCTATGGATTAGGACTGCGCTTGGATCTTGATTTCTTTATATTGCGCTTGGATGGTGGTATGAAGGCCATCAATCCTATGTACGAGAGAGGACGTAACCGTTATCCTATCACTCATCCTAATTTCGACCGTGACTTCGCATTTCATTTTGCCGTGGGTTATCCGTTCTAATAGTGAGAGAGAGGGGGGTGCAAAACTTTTCTAACCATATATTTGTTTAATTATAAATTAAGAGGTATTTTCGCAACACATAAATACAAGTGATATGAAAAATATTAGCTATTCGTTTCTACGTTCAATTGCAGCGTTTGTCATCGGCTTGGTTCTGGTTCTTTTTCCTGAAGAAGCCAGCGATTATTTCGTCATCACCATCGGAGTAGTTTTCTTGGTACCTTCGCTCATCAGCCTTATAGGTTATTATTCGAACAATGCTGAAGAAAGGCAGCTACATCGTTTTCCTATAGAAGCGCTGGGTAGTTTATTGTTCGGGTTGTGGTTAGTCATAGCACCGGGGTTCTTTGCCGATTTACTGACCTATGTGTTGGCCTTTATTCTGATTATGGGAGGTGTACATCAGGTTGCTTCGCTGATGCTTGCACGTCGTTGGACAAGCGTAGCAGCAGGGTATTACATATTTCCTATATTGATATTATTAGCCGGTTTGTTGGCTTTGTTCAACCCTACGGGTATACGTTCTACGGCATTTATCATAATAGGTGTCACAAGCATCTGCTATGCGCTCAATGAGTTGTTTAATTGGTTTAAGTTTGCGCGTCATCGCCCACTACCACCATCCACAGAGGTGGTTGATGCCGAAGTTATAGAAGAGTAACCGAGTGATGTTGCCACAGAGGAGGAGTGCTACGTAAATCACAAAAAATGAATCTCTTTAATAGTGCTCAATCCTAAAAACAATGAGCAAAGTAGATTAGTAATCGATGTTTTTTTTCCATCTATTTGATTTACCTATAGGTAGAATAGTAACTACTTATAGGTAATTAGCCAACTACCTATAGGTAACTAACTAACTATCTATAGGTAGTTGAATAACTTAATATGGGTATTTTAAACACCTAATTATCAAGATGTTGCATAATCATGCAATTTACGCACACAAGCAACAATATCAAAACTGTTTGCATGTCAACAAAATGTAACGCATGTCCGTTAAAAAGACTGGCGTTTTTTCTTTATGGCCTATGATTTTATAGTAAAATAGTGACCCATGCAGATGGAAAAACTTATTTAGAAAAATACACCCCATGCTGAATGTTACATGGGGTGTATTTCAACAAATATATATTATCTGTAACGAGCAGATACATAGTGAGATACAATTTACAAACCGCAAATCTCTCAGTAAAACTATGTATCAAAAGCTTTTATTCCTCCAGCCAATCCTTTAAAATTTGCATAATTTGGGCTTGTTGCTCGGCCGACAACGTACTGATGCGTGCCCTATGACTGCCTCCTTCTTGCATAAACATGTGCATATTCTGCTTGTTCTTATCAAGCCAAGTAACCCCGGCAGCTGTCCAAGGGTCGTTTTCGCCGTAGATAAAAATCATTTTGGGATCGTTTTTCTTCAAGAACTTCGTTATTTTCTTGCCCAAAGTCTTATCCCAAGGCAAATGTTGAGCATCAATAGGCATCATCAGACGACGCAAATACCCCTTACTGCTCTTGATAGAGAGGTGTTTTTTGAAAGGACGCACATCGTAACCATAATATCCCAATTCACGAGCTGCTTGTACAAAGAAGGATTCATAAGGATTGTTGGTACCAACAAAATAAGAGGGGTCGCTCTTAGTTATAAAGTGATTGAAAAGTTCATCATCAGAAGCATTCGTCGAAGGAACACCCTCTACAGGGTCACCCCATTGCCAGAAGGCAAACGAATATTCTAACACACAAAAGTCGTAGATTTCTTCAAAAGAAGTACGAAACTGATAACCTTTCTCCTTGCAAAAAGCCTCAAAACGAGGTAAAAGAGTAGCCTTTCGCTTTAGCACTTCCAACTGAAAATCTTCTATCACTTTGCGATTAGCCTTGGTCGATACGTTTCTAAGGAAAGGTTCGTGCCGACCATCCTCTTCACCGTAACAAAGCGGTGCTACATAAGGCACAGAAATATCTACATCATCCGGATAATAGGTGCGATAGAGCATAGTTGTCTGTCCACCTTTGCTGATACCGGTAGCAATCCATTTACCCGGATAAATCTTTTTGAAAGCATTACGGACGGCATGCAAATCGTCAGCCGAGTTCTGAGTTGTCAAGTATTTCCAATCACGAGGTTCAGGCGTAGATTCCAAAAAATAGCGATGTTCTACGAAAATCATGTTTGCATCCAATAGTTTGGATAACTCTTCACGGTAACGAGGATTAAACGCATAGGTCGCTCCATAACCCTCGGTCACCAATACCGTAGGACGATCGAAACCCACATGACAGACAATGACACGTTGTCGGAAATCTCCCAAACTTGGGGTAGCATGGTCAATGGGTTGAACGAAATAAGTGACATACTTTTCAGTAAATTCAGTTGATTCCAATACTTTGTAATCTGCAATTTCACTGATATTGCTTAGCTTGTCCTGCAACTTCTGCTGTGCAGTGACGGCAACCGATGTCACACAAAGCAACATCCATAGCCCCAAACGGTGTAATAGATTTGTCTTCATACGATATTATATTTAGAAACTGATTCCAAAAACAAAAAAAGCATCTTCAAGGCATGGATTCCAAGTGGCCTTGGCAAAAATGGGTAGAGAGAAATGGTCAGTTACCTTCAACTCTTTATAAGCCCCTAAACTAATGTCGCATACAGAAAAACCGCTGGTCATATAGTAATCTGTACCCCAAGGTGTAGCACCCACTTCAGCAGTCCAATCCAAACCACCTAATGAAAAAGGAACGGCTAATTGTATATAGGATGAATATACACGTTTCCCCTCTTCATCTACGGCATCGGCACCCGTAAGGTTTGTGTCCCATGTCAATGACAACGGACCAAAATCGTAGCCAATGGATGCATTCAATACATGATCTGTATTATGGGCTGCATATTGAAAGTATCCTGTACCATAGTCAGTCCAATAATCAGTCAATCCAATAGTCAATCCGCCCGTAGTATAACTAAATGTTAGGTCGAATTCTTTATAGTCTTCACCCGTAATAGCTACCGAGCCCCATCCGCTTAATGAAAATCCTTTGTAATCCAACGATAAGGAGGGTTGTATGCTGGCACCGGAAATATGCATTCCACGCCAAACGTAACTACTAACTACATCTGCACCTACCGATGCCTCTACTTTTTCTTGGGCTTGAACCGTAAAAGGCGTTACCAACGCCAGCAGCAAAACCGCCAGTACGAAAAGTCTCGTCTTTTTCATTTTCTTTCTGTTTCTTTTTGAATTAAGTAAATAAATAATGTAACTATTTTATAAAAACAGGCGCAAATATACAATGTTTTTTACTTATTCAAAAGTTTATGCAACAATAAGGGGTTGTCGGTGGTAATGAAATCTACCTTATGCTCTATCATCCATTTCATATCTTCTTCATCGTTTACCGTCCATACGTTTACTTTCATGCCCAAGCGATGACACTCATCAATCCATTCGGGATGCTCTTTAATTACCGATTTATTGTAATCCATACCCGTACATCCCCATTCTTTCAGTTCTTTAGGAGCAACATCTCCATTCAGATAATACACCGGTGTACTTTTTGAAGCCAAGCGAATGAATTCACGGGTGGCATGTGCCGAGAAAGCAATGTATTCGGTTCGGCTTTCCAATCCCATTTCTTTAATCATTTGCACCGCTTTTTCTACAGCCAAAGTTTCGTCTTCAGGTGTAGAGAGTGATTTTAATTCAAAAATAAGTTTAGTTTTCATGCTCTTAGCTTTCTCAAGATATTGCTTTAAGGTGGGCATGTTTTCCCCATTATCCAAAATCACCGATGTACATTTGTTTAACGAATCTTTTTCCATAACCACCCCTTTAAAACTCTTATCATGATTCACCACCAACTGCTTGTCGGCAGTCATCCAAACATCAAATTCCGAACCATAGCATGCTATTGAGTCGGCTTTACACAACGATGCTAATGAGTTTTGTGCCGAGCCGTCGGTTTTCCAAAAGCCACGATGGGCAATGATTTGCGTGGTTGATTGCTCATTGCAAGAAATATTAATGAAAGCAATTTGAGTTAACAAGATAAGTGGCAGGCATGCCATCAAACAATTCAGTAAAAAAGTACGTTTCATGATGTTTTTTAATAATTAGTTATTGTTTATGGCAACAAAATTAAAAAAATAACATCAGATATGCAAAAAGGTTGCAAATCCGTTCCCTAATAGGACGGAATTGCAACCAATTATCTTTTCATTAAATTCTATTTTATTTAATTTCAATTACCTGTTTGGTGTTTTCTTTCTCTTCGGGTTGTATTTTCGGTAATTTTATTTTTAGCACACCATTTTTCATTTTAGCCTCAATGTGTGCTTTGTCTACATTGTCAGGCAGAATCATGGTTTGTTCAAACTTACTATATGCAAATTCTCTTCTTAAGAATCGTCCCTCCTTCTTATGCTCCTTATGATCATGTTCCGGGTTTTCACATTTTCCTTCATCATTACAGCAACATTCCGATTTCTTTTCCATACGGATTACCAGATTGTTGAATTCATCTACATGCACATCGAAGTCGTCTTTGCACATACCTGGTGCAGCAATAGCAATTTTGTAACAGGCATCACACTCAAATACGTTGATAGCAGGGGTTGTTTGGTTGGCTTTCTCCAACCAACTACTGTCAAAAATATCATTAAAGATACTTGGCAGCCAGTGTTGATTTCTTCTTGTAGGCATCATAATTTATGCTCTCCTTTTTAGTTAAACATTTAGATTTTGCTTTACGAACTTTCGTTCTCAGAATGTATAACACCGGCTTTCTTGAAAAGTTCACACCAATTTAAAGCGCATTCGCCATTGTTGGTGTTCTTCGTTGTAGCTGTGACTGATTATTTTAAAACAGCCTATCTGTGATGTATTCTCCACATGTGCCCCTATGCAAAGACATTCGTCATAATCTCCTACATGTACTATGCGTACCATTGGTGAAGCATCATTGGGTAGGCGTTTCATGTCAAATCTTCCGCAGGCTTCGTCTTGTGTAATAAATTCTGTAGTAACGGGTAAATTTCTTTTAATCACCTCGTTTACGGTATTTTCTAATTCATTAACTTGTAGGTCGGTGGGAGCTTGCTGCAAGTGGTAATCCAACTTACTTTTCTTTCGTTCAATATGTGCTTCTATTGCCCTTCCACAACCGAATAGTCGTATCATTGTTTGATTAACAATGTGTTCGCATGTATGCATTGGCGGATATTCCGCTTTGTTGTGTGTGTTCAATGAGGGTTGTTGTTCCATAATGTTGTTTATATTTTTTTTAATTTGGTTGCGAATATAAGTAAAAATGTTCTGTTTTTTTGTATTTTCACATTACATTATCTATATTTGCAAAATAAGTGTATATTTTTAACAAAGTAATCGTTATGAGAAATTATTTTTTTCTAACTGCACTCTTGCTGGGACTGACAGCATGTAGTGAGAAGAGAGGGGCACCTACCGAGGCTGATATGGGTGCATATCTGATGGTGTATCACACGGATCCTACCCACAGTGTACACATGGCAGTGAGCCGTGATGGATATACGTTTACGGCTGTAAATGAGGGTCGTCCGGTGATTGCAGGCGATACTATTGCCATGCAACGTGGTATTCGTGATCCACACATTTTTCGTGGTCCTAACGGCTCGTTTTATCTTTGTATGACCGACTTACATCTGTTCGCCAAAAGGTTAGGTTATCGTGAAACCCAATGGGAACGTGACGAGAAATACGGTTGGGGTAACAATCGTGGATTGGTGTTGATGAAATCGGACGATTTGATAAACTGGTCGCGCACGAATATCATTTTCGAAGATTTATATCCCGGATTTGAAAATATGGGTTGTTCGTGGGCACCCGAACTGACATATGACCACGAGGCTGGTAAGTTGATGTTACACTATACCACTCGCTTTGACGGTGGTCCCAATCGTCTATACTATGCCTATGTGAACGATGATTTTACTGCATTAGAAGGGGAACCTAAGGAATTATTCCAATACCCTGATCGTGAAAAGAATATAATTGATAGCGATATTATCTATGCTGGTGGTAAGTATCATTTGTTTTATACAGCTCACGAACAGCCGGGTGGTATTAAACATGCTGTTTCCGACCGTGCTAACGGTGGCTATGTATATGAGCCAGAGATGATTGATGCCGAGCCGGGTGCTTGCGAAGCTCCTACTGTGTGGAAGCGTATTGGTGAAGAGCGTTGGGTGTTGATGGTAGATGTGTTTACGGTACGTCCTCATAACTTTGGTTTTCAAGAAACTACGGACTTTAAGACCTATAAGAATTTAGGTCACTTCAACGAGGGTGTGATGAAGACCACCAACTTTACCAGTCCTAAACACGGTGCAGTAGTTCAGATTACTACCGAAGAGGCAGACCGTTTGGAGCAGCATTTTGCAGCTAAGCCATAAGTGGATATGTTTCTGTAAATAAAAGAAAAGGGAAGTACAATTATATTCTTTGTACTTCCTTTTTTACTTCTTATTCGCAACAATGTACATGCAATTATTATGTCAATTCCGCACTATCGTTTTGAGTAATAAGCAGCAACTTGTCGCCCACTTGCAGTTTTAAAGTACCGTTGGGAACCAAGTACTTGTTCCCCCTTTTCACAATCATCACCAACGTGCCGGGAGGTAACTTCATCTGCTTCAGCGTATCACCTGCAGATAGAAGTTCTTCAGTCACACTTAAGTCGCTTAAGTCGCTGTCTATCTCTTCAGGTAGTTCCACTCCAAAATCATTCCCGCTTTTCGGCATGGGCAAAGACAATCCTAACCATCGCGCCATACTTGCCACGGTAGTACCTTGTACCACTAATGAGAGAATAGTAATAAAAAACACGATATTGAAGATGACATCAGCACCAGGTACTTTGTTTACTACTGGATAGGTGGCAAAGATGATGGGGACAGCACCTCGAAGCCCTACCCACGATATGAAGCAGCTCGATTTAGCGTTAATACAGCTACCTAAGGGAAGCAGTGTCATCCAAACACTGAGTGGACGACCCACAACTATCATAAACAATCCTATGAGCAATGCCACTGGGGCTATTTCGAGCATCTCATGTGGATTGACTAACAAGCCGAGACAGAGGAACATGATTATTTGAAACAGCCAAGAAAGACCATCGAAAAAAGTGTTTATCTCGCGACGATGTACAATGCGGTTGTTGCCAACCATCATTCCCGCTATATAGACAGCTAAATATCCATTACCTTTCAGTAAGTCGGTCAACGAAAAGGTGAAAAAGACAAACGATAATAATAGGATGGGGTAAAGAGCTTGATTGTCTATATCGAGTCTGCGCAACATCAAAATGGCCAATTTCCCAAAAAGATAGCCAGCCAAAGTACCCACTGCAAACTGTACGATAAACGACAAGATAATCTCCTTCCAACCAATACCACCCATAGCGGTCATTTGTATCAACACTATGGTCAACATATATGCCATAGGGTCGTTACTACCACTTTCTAATTCCAACATGGGACGCAAGTTGTGTTTCAGATTAATCTTCTGTGATCGCAAAATGGCAAAAACCGATGCCGAGTCGGTGGATGACATCGTGGCCGCCAATAACAACGAAGTAACTAACGGGAAACTAATATTGGTCCACTCCATATCACTTAACCACCATATGAACATTCCTGTCAGCAAAGCCGTCAGAAACACCCCAACCGTAGACAATAACACACCCGGAACCATTACCGGACGGATGTCGCTATACTTCGTATCCATGCCGCCCGAAAACAATATAACACTTAATGCCACCATACCGATGAACTGAGCCTCTTCTACACTATGAAACTGAATACCCAATCCGTCGCTACCGAAAAGCATACCTACTACCAAAAAAAGAAGCAATGCAGGTACACCAAAACGATACCCCGTTTTTCCAACAACGATGCTGATAAACAATAGTATAGAACCAATAAGTAGTATATTTCCTGCTGTAAAAACCATAAAACCTCCTTGGAATTATTTAAAACGAATACAAAAATAGGGCTTTTATTTAAAATAATCCATTTCTACTATAGAAATAATCCTCCTTGCACAATCCGTCATAACCTACCTTGAAAAGCCGCCGTACCCAGTGCGCCCACAATGGCCGATGCCACCGCAATGATTACCTTCAAGATAACCTCCAACGTCGTTCTGTTCTTCTCTTTCTCGTTTCTCATAGCTTAACCCAGCGAATCCTCTCAATTGTGTATCGTCGTTACCCACATACATCAGCTGTTGCTTTGCTTTCAAATTGATTGCCATAGTTTAATAAAATTGAGAATTAAGAATTAAAAATTAATTAATTGTGTGTTAGTGTGTTGGTTTGTTGGTGTTAAGTGGGGCCTCCGGATGCCTTTCGTTAATCACTAATCGCTAACCCTTCATCACTAACTACGATTGCAAAGTTACAGCCACCCCCAACTTTTGATACCACAAAAAATCAGCAAGCCACCCAATCATCAATCAATCAGCCATTTACACCGAAAAATAATCTTCCAAAAACCTTGTATTAACTCAAATTAACACTTACAATACCCCCTTTTCTTCATTCGGGGATAGGGGAGAGGTGTCTTTATGCCGGCATGATAGGTCTTATGCCTCCGTCCCCCAGAACGCACCCCTGTATCTATTTTTCAAGACTTAATTTCAATTTCCCCAATTCTAAGCCACTACCGCTTATCGCTATCCACCACCCACTCATATTTTTCTGTTTTAGGGAAATTAATTTTCCGTTTAGGGGTAATTCAACCTTGACAACCTTGACAGTTGACAGTTAAATTTTGAGCATTATGCATGTTTTAGAATAAAAATAAATCATGTAATAATAATTTACTATATATATAAATATATATATATATATATATATATATAGTATTTTTCATTTTAAGTCGAAGAGAACACTATGCTCAAAATTTAACTGTCAACTGTCAAGGTTGTCAAGGTCGGTAATGTGTATTTTACTAAAAAAGGCCATAATTCTTTTTCATCTATTCTATTATCCCATCGGTGCTTTTTTTTATATTGAAAAAAAACATTATCTTTGTAGTCCATATAGGGAAATACCTTGTCTTTTTTTTAAAAATGAGTTTACGAAACATAAATATCGAATCAACATGACAATAGCTGCTCTCTTCGACTTTGACGGTGTGGTTATGGACACCGAAACACAGTACAGCCGTTTTTGGCAACAAGCAGGACAGCAATACTTGGGCTTGTCCGACTTGTCGGGACGCATTAAGGGACAGACACTGACTACCATATTCAACACCCACTTTGCACACCTCCCTGCGGCACAAACCGAAATAACCGCAGCTTTAGAACAGTTTGAGCAGCAAATGGAATACGAATATATAGCCGGTGTGTGTGCCTTTGTGGAGGAATTGCACCGTCATGGTGTGAAAACAGCCATCGTAACAAGCTCAAACGCTCAAAAAATGGCCGCTGTCTATCAGCAACACCCGGAAGTAAAAAACCTTTTTGGTACCATTCTGACTGCTGAAATGTTTACCGCCTCAAAACCTGCCCCTGACTGTTTCTTGCTGGGTATGCAACAATTGGGAGCTGAACCTCTTAACACCTATATATTTGAGGATTCACTGAATGGATTGAAAGCAGCCAACGCATCGGGAGCGAATGTCATAGGGTTGGCTACCACACTTCCGGCCAATACCATAGCTCCTCTATGCCATACCGTCATTCAAGATTTTCGTCACTTTACCTACGATAAAATGAGGGAAGTGAACAAATAAACGAAAAAAGCATTAACTTTGCGCCCGAAAAAACAAACCTATAAAACCGAACTAAGATGGCAGGATATATATCAGACGACACCCGCAAGGTGACCACCCACCGATTGGTGGAAATGAAACAAAGAGGAGAAAAAATATCCATGTTGACGTCATATGACTACACCATGGCACAAATAGTAGATGGTGCCGGAATAGATGTGATACTGGTCGGTGACTCGGCATCTAATGTAATGGCTGGTAACGTTACAACGCTCCCTATCACACTCGATCAAATGATTTACCACGGCAAATCAGTGGTGCGTGGCGTAAAACGCGCCATGGTAGTGGTAGATATGCCCTTCGGCTCTTACCAAGGCAACGAATTCGAAGGATTGGCTTCGGCTATACGTATTATGAAAGAGAGCCATGCTGACGCACTGAAATTGGAAGGCGGCGAGGAAATAATAGGCACCGTAAAACGTATCATAAGTGCCGGAATACCCGTCATGGGACACTTAGGACTGATGCCACAGTCAATCAACAAATACGGTACCTACACGGTGCGTGCTAAAGATGACGAAGAGGCCAACAAACTGATAAAAGACGCCCATCTGTTAGAAGAAGCAGGATGCTTTGCCATTGTATTAGAAAAAATACCTGCTAGTTTGGCTGCTCGTGTAGCCTCAGAACTAACCATACCCATCATTGGCATCGGTGCCGGTGGCGGTGTAGATGGACAAGTATTAGTGGTACAAGATATGCTGGGTATGAATAACGGATTCCGTCCCCGTTTCCTACGCCGCTATGCTGACTTACATACGGTGATGACAGACGCTATCAGCCGATATGTTTCCGATGTGAAGAATTTAGACTTCCCCAATGAAAAAGAACAATACTGATAAACTTTTCACGACCGACTTTAAACGGATGTGCTTGACAGGAAGCCTGCTCTTCGCATCCGTTTATATGTTTTTGCCTCTGCTGCCCATGTTGTGGAAAGGAACTTTCTCCATAGCCCCAGCTACCGGTATACACACATGGCCACTCTATGCAGCCTTTGTTGGTGGCATGCTACTGTCAGGACCATTCCATGCATATTTGGAAGACACCTATAAGCGTAAGCACGTCATGCTCATATCCATGTTACTACTGGCAATATCTATTGGTTGCTTTCTCATAGTACAAACCTTTGGACAACTGACTGCTATCATCGCCTTGCAAGGCATCTGTTGGGGCATTGCCACCTCGGCAGGCATCACACTTTCTATCGACATCACCAACTCCCGACTACGTACCCGTGCTAACGTAGCCTACTCATTGTTTACTCGCATCGGTGCATTCTTAGGATTGCTCATCGGCTTTTTGATAACAAAATATTACGATTTTCTCACGTTACTTGTCATATCGATTGTAACCATACTATTAGGCATGTTTGCAATCAGCATCATACACGTCACATTCCGAGCACCCATCGGTTTCAGTTTAATTACCCTTGACCGTTTCCTATTACCACGCGCCTGGCTACCCGCTATCAATAATGCCTTGAAAATGTTTGGAGTAGGAGCCTTACTTCCCATTACTGTAGGTGGTTGCTACTACGGCATACCGTTTATAGTGTTGACATTCATTTCTTTACAAACAACCCTCTCATCTACTCGAATGTTTGTAAGCCTCTCCGACCATTGTCAACGCGGTTCTGCTAACTACACCAGTCTGTTGGCCATAGAAAGCGGATTGATAGCCGGTGTAGCCATCTACCACTATAGCAGAGAAATAGAGTGGGAAACTGCTACATTACTCATAATATCATTGGTATCAGCATTGATATCATTACTGCTTTTCTTGTTAGGCACATTCCCATATTACAAGCAAATGCAACGTAGGTAGGGAATAAACACCAGCAATCCTACGATAGCTGCAGATACGGCACTCACCAATACAGCTCCTGCGGCTATATCTTTTACACGCCCAGCCAACGGATGATATTCGGGCGACACCAAATCGACCAAATTCTCCACTGCACTATTGAATAGTTCGGCGGCAATCACCACCCCTATACATCCCGTCACTATAATCCACTCTATGCGGCTAATGTCAAAACAGAACCCCATAATCACCACCACCACAGCTGTAATAAGATGAAAACTTAGGTTCTGCTCATGCCCCACACAGCTACCGATGCCTTTCCAAGCATAGCCGAAGCTGCGCATCTGCTTCTTGAAATCGTATTTCATAACTTAGTTTCTTGTTACTTGTTTCACACCCTTTACCGTACGCAATTTTTTAATAAGTGCCTCCAAACGTCCCGTATCACCGATCATAATGGTTAAATTACCAGAGAATAACCCGTCATACGAATCAATACTGATACTTCGCAAGGTAATTCCCATTTCTTTAGATATAATAGAGGTGATATTGTTTACAATGCCTATATCATCGTGTCCTACTACACGTAAAGTTATGGGATATTCTGCCCCTACGGCCTTACCTGCCCAACGGGCTTTTACAATGCGGTAGCCGAAACGTTGACGCAATTCGGTAGCATTCGGACAATCGGTACGGTGAATCTTTATTCCACCCGTTACACTGACAAAACCAAACACATCATCACCATAAATCGGGTTACAACAACGTGCCAACTTAAATTCCAATCCTTTCAAATTTTGGTCAATAACCAATACATCTTCTTTGGCTCCGCGCTCGTCAGGCAAGGGTGTCTGTTGCAAATTATAACCCTCTGCACTGCGATAAATTACCTCGTCATGCTGCTCGTTTTCACGTTTCTGCTGCTCTACATAGTTATCTATAATTAGATTTACATCCAGCGTCTCGTCAGCAATAGCTTGATAGAAATCGGTCACAATCTTGTAACCCATGCGTTTGATAAGTCGCATCATTACTCCATCATCATATTCAATTTTCCGGTTCTTGAATTTTCGTTCCAATGTCTCTTTGGCATATTGGTGCTGACGAGCATCAATCTCCTTCAATGCCTGACGTATTTTGGTACGTGCTTTCGAGGTCGCTACAATTTTCAGCCAGTCATGCTTTGGTGATTGAGAATTCGATGTCATAATCTCCACCTGATCTCCACTGCTTAGTCGATGTCTTAATTGAACATTCTTTCCGTTAACCTTAGCGCCAATACACTTGCAACCCAACTTGCTGTGTATATGAAATGCAAAATCAAGTACCGTAGAACCTTTGGCCAATTTAAACAAGTCTCCTTTGGGGGTGAATACAAACACCTCATCCTCATATAAATCCAGTTTAAATTGATCCATAGTCTCTAAGCCGTTATTGTCGCTGTTTTCCAACGCTTCGCGTACCGACGTCAGCCACTCATCCAATCCCGATTCACCTTTCACCCCTTTGTATCGCCAATGGGCAGCAAGTCCTCGTTCAGCAATCTCATCCATTCGTTCGGTACGAATCTGTACCTCAACCCATTTTCCTTCGGGCCCCATCACAGTAATGTGTAACGATTCATAGCCATTGCTTTTTGGCACTGAAAGCCAGTCACGCAAACGTTTTGGATTGGGTTGATACATATCGGTGACAATAGAATAAGCTTGCCAGCACTCTTGCTTCTCCTTCTCCAACTCCGAATCAATAATGATGCGAATGGCAAACAAGTCGTACACTCCTTCGAAAGAACATTGTTGTTTCTTCATCTTTTGATAGATGGAGTGTATTGACTTGGTGCGCCCTTTAATATAAAATCTCAGTCCGGAAGCTACTAACTTTTCCTTTACCGGTGTAATAAACGAAGCTATGTATCGATCACGCGAAGCTTTGGTTTCATTCAATTTCTCTTTGATGTGATAATACATCTCCTTTTCTGTATATTTCAGCGACAAGTCTTCTAGTTCGGACTTCAATTTATATAAGCCCAACTTATGAGCCAATGGTGCATATAGATAGGCCGCCTCATTTGAGACCTGACGACGTGCTTCGTCATCCTCAGCATCCTTTATCTGTCGCATCACGTTTACACGGTCTGCTATCATAATGAGAATGACTCGCATGTCTTCAGCAAAAGTCAACAATAAGTTACGAAAATTCTCCGATTCTATAGTCGGATTTTTTGTGTAGAGATTATGTATACGTATAATACCTTGTACAATACTCGCCACATCTCCTCCATATTCCCTCTCCACTTCAGCCAAGGTACATGTGCCGCAACTTACCGAGTCATGTAACATCAGTGCTAATATAGAGGCACGCTTCATACCTATCTCTTCGGCCACAATAATGGCTGTCTGCATATCTTTAATAACCGGATTCAAACCAAAAACATCACGTTGAATACGGTCGTTCTGTATGGAGTTTATCAAGTGATTCTTTAACTTCTTGCAATCGTCCTTCAGCAAGGTATCACCCGACAATTGTAAAAGTTTTCTATATAAAGTATAGAGGAGCTGTTTCTCTTTTGGTACAAAAAAATCTTCCAATTCCATATATAATTCATTATTTCTGCCTCAAAAATACTTTTTTTCTTTGGTTTCTTGACGCAGCTTCTGCTTTTTTTGTATTTTTGGGCATTGAATTTTTAAATTATAATCATATGTTAACACCTCAAGACAAAGATTTGCTGGAAAAAAAAGGCATTTCGGAAGAACAAGTAAAGGCTCAATTAGCCGATTTTGAAAAAGGTTTTCCTTTTTTAAGACTTTCGGCAGCAGCTTCCATAGAAGATGGCATTTTGGCTCCCGATGCAGAGAAACAAAAAAAATACCTGAATGCATGGGAAGCATATACTCAAACCGATAAAACCATATTGAAGTTTGTACCAGCATCAGGTGCTGCCAGTCGTATGTTCAAAAACTTATTCGAATTCTTAGGCGCCGATTACGATACTCCACAAACAAGTTTTGAGAAATATTTTTTTGAGAAAATAGAAAATTTTGCATTTTACGAAGACTTAAATAAATCCTGCAAACAAACTACTGGTCAAGATATTAATGAGCTGTTAGAGAATAAATGCTATAAAGTTATAGTAGCTACGTTATTAGAAAATGCCGGGTTAAACTATGGAGCATTACCTAAAGGCTTACTCAAATTCCATAGCTATGAAAGCGGTAGTCGCACCCCATTGGAAGAACATTTAGTAGAGGGTGCACTCTATGCTTCCAATAAGAGCGGAAAGGTAAACGTTCACTTTACAGTTTCACCCGAACATCGCCCCTTATTCCAAGCATTGGTTGAAGAAAAAGCCACAGCCTATGCCAAGAAATTTGGAGTAGAATATGTCATCAGTTTTTCTGAACAGAAACCTAGTACAGACACGGTTGCTGCCGACATGGAAAATAAACCTTTCCGCGACAATGGCAAGCTATTATTCCGTCCTGGCGGTCATGGTGCATTGATTGAAAACTTAAACGATCTGGAAGCCGATATCATATTCATTAAAAACATTGACAATGTTGTACCCGACAAACTGAAAGGAGACACCGTATTATATAAAAAACTGTTGGCCGGTGTTTTAGTGTCATTACAACAAAAAGCATTTGGATATCTTCAATTATTAGAATCGGGTAAATATAGCCACGAACAAGTTTTAGACATCTTACAATTCGTGCAAAAAGAACTCTATTGTAAAAATCCCGAAACCAAAAACCTGGAAGATTCTGAATTAGTTATCTATTTAAAGAAAAAACTCAATCGCCCGATGCGAGTTTGTGGTATGGTAAAGAATGTAGGCGAACCTGGTGGCGGACCATTTTTAGCATACAACAACGACGGAACTATTTCATTGCAAATTTTGGAAAGTTCACAAATAGATATGAACGACCCAGTCAAGAAAGAAATGTTCGAAAAGGGCACACACTTCAATCCGGTTGATTTGGTTTGTGCAGTGCGCGACTTTAAAGGTAACAAATTCAACTTGGTAGATTACGTAGATAAAGCAACCGGTTTCATTTCTTATAAGTCAAAGAACGGAAAAGAACTGAAAGCACTTGAACTACCAGGATTGTGGAATGGTGCCATGAGTAATTGGAACACCATATTCGTAGAGGTTCCTTTAAGTACTTTCAATCCGGTAAAAACCGTTAATGATTTATTAAGAGAGCAACATCAATAATAACAATAAGAGCCATAAAACAGAGTGAAATATGAAAAAGATATTATTATTAGGTTCCGGTGAATTAGGTAAGGAGTTTGTCATCTCTGCACAACGTAAAGGACAATATGTGATAGCTTGCGATTCTTATGCTGGTGCCCCCGCTATGCAAGTAGCAGATGATTATGAAGTATTCAGCATGCTTGACGGCGATGCACTCGAAGAAGTTGTACGCAAACATCAACCCGACATCATTGTCCCCGAAATAGAAGCCATCCGTACCGAGCGTCTATACGATTTTGAAAAACAAGGCATACAGGTAGTACCCAGTGCACGTGCCGTCAACTTTACTATGAATCGCAAGGCCATTCGTGACCTTGCTGCTAAAGAGTTAGGACTGAAAACTGCCAAATATTTCTATGCCAAGTCATTGGAAGAACTAAAAGAGGCCGCTGAAAAAGTTGGCTTCCCATGTGTAGTTAAACCATTGATGTCATCGTCAGGCAAAGGACAATCACTTGTGAAGACAGCCGACGACTTGGAACATGCATGGGAATATGGATGTAGTGGAAGTAGAGGCGATATCAAGGAACTTATTATCGAAGAATTTATCCACTTCGATAGTGAAATAACCTTGCTTACCGTTACCCAACAAAACGGTCCTACACTTTTCTGTCCTCCCATTGGACACGTTCAGAAAAGTGGTGATTACCGTGAAAGCTTCCAACCGGCACCTATTCGCCCCGACCATCTGAAAGAAGCACAAGATATGGCAGAAAAGGTTACACGTGCCTTGACTGGTGCTGGTATTTGGGGAGTAGAGTTCTTCCTCAGCAATGAAAACGGTGTATATTTCTCTGAATTATCTCCACGTCCGCACGACACCGGTATGGTAACATTAGCAGGTACTCAGAATCTCAACGAGTTTGAACTTCATTGTCGTGCTGTGCTTGGTCTTCCAATCCCCGGTATTAAACAAGAACGTTGTGGAGCAAGTGCGGTAATCTTGTCGCCCATCGCCAGTCAAGAACGTCCTAACTATCGCGGCATGGAAGAGGTAACCAAAGAAGAGGATACTTACCTTCGCATTTTCGGCAAGCCTACAACCCGTTTGAATCGCCGTATGGGCGTTGTGCTATGCTATGCCCCCAATGGTAGTGACCTCGATGCATTACGTGACAAGTGTAAATCCATTGCCGATCGTGTAGAAGTATATTGATAAGAAATTGTTTTATAAGAAAGGTTGGAATCTGCTTAAAAACAGATTTCAACCTTTTTTTGTAATTATAATTTGTATTTAATATAATATCCTTTATATTTGCAAAAAACAACTTTATATATTATATACACCATGAAAAAAATATTTATCTTTTTGTTGTTAACAACAACAGCTTTCAATGTTTTTGCACAAAGAGAGAGACCTTCCTCTGTGATACACCCCGACGTACACGACCCCGTAATGGCCAAAGGGGAAGATGGCAGATATTACATCTTTGCTACCGGCATGAGAGTAGGAGTTATGTCGAGTGCCGACATGAAAGAGTGGAAATTTGAACCTTCAGTTTTAAAAGAAACACCACAGTGGGCGCAAGACACCGTTCCCGGTTATCGTGGACACACTTGGGCTCCCGATATTTATCATCATAATGGTACTTGGTATTTATACTATTCCTGCTCCACATTCGGAAAGAATGGTAGTGCCATCGGTTTAGCTGTCAACAAAACCCTTGATCCTAAATCACCCGATTTCGGTTGGGTAGATAAAGGAATGGTTATCGCTTCCCACCGCAACAAGGATAATTGGAACGCCATAGATCCTAACCTAATTGTCGATGAGAAAGGTAATCCATACCTGACATATGGTTCTTTCTGGGACGGTATCCAATTGATAAAACTGTCAAAAGAGAATTTTCAAACACCGACAACTACACCGGTAACCATTGCCAGACGCATTGACAAAGAGGTCGTACTCTCTGAAATAACCCACACCGTTGAGGGTAAAAATACCATTGAAGCTGGCGACAATGCCATCGAAGCACCTTTCATCTTCAAACACGGTGACTACTACTACCTGTTTGTTAGTTTTGACTATTGTTGTCGAGGTGAAAAATCTACTTACAAAACCGTATATGGCCGTTCAAAGAACATAGAAGGTCCTTATATCGATAAAGAAGGCAAACCTATGACAAAGGGTGGGGGAACTTACCTTTATGGTCCCAATGATACCTATTTTGGTGTAGGCCATTGTTCGGTGTATGATTTCGACGGTCAGGTATATTTCATCTCTCATGCTTACGAAAAAGCCGAAGATGGTAGAGCCAAACTCTTTATCCGTCCTCTGTCATTCGACAAGAAAGGTTGGATTGTTACCGATAAATAACTCAAAACAAACCCGGATAGATTTCCACACCCAGTTGGGTGGCATTGAGGCTTTGCAGCAACTTGCCACCCAACGAATAGAATTGTATAAATTCCACTTCTGAATTTGATTCACGTACCGTAATGGCAACTACCGAAGGCTTTTTCGGAAAATCAATGATGCGAATATCCTTTATCCACATAGATGCCATCCTATTTGCTCTATATGCTTCGGCTACAACTTGAGGTATGTCTGCCAACGCATCCACATCCGTTTCCTTCATTACCCATTGGGCTTTTCTATCAAACCATACTGCCTTTTCTTTATTATTAAAAATAAATGCAGCTATGTACCATTCTCCTTTTTTATCCCATGCAACTTCTGTTACCGAAGGATATAATTGGCTAAACGCAGTCTGTACCTGCTGAGGAGGATGATAAGCCCATAGTTTAGTTACCACAAACAAGCACCATCCTAAGCAAACTATCATTCTAAAGTTTTTCATATCGAGGTAATTTAATAATTCCCCGATAAAACGTCCGAGCGACAAGAATGTTTGCTTTAACCCAATACTCCTTTATAAACAAAAGCATCCTTTCCGAAGTCTATATCCGGGAGTAACACCTCCGGAGCAAACAAGCCGAATACAGATGAACCACTACCACTCATCGAAGCATAGATAGCACCGGCACTATACAGCGTGTTCTTTATCTCGCCAATGACCGGAAACTGTGGGAATACACTGGCTTCAAAATCATTCACCATCAAGTGGCGCCACTCCTCAATTGGTAGTTTTATGACCTCTTTCAGCGAAACTTCCGGATACTTCGGTTTTATTTGTGCAAAAGCATCACGAGTAGACACAAAAACATTCGGCTTAACCAGATAAATCTGATATCCCTTCAATGAAAGTTCAATAGGCGAAAAGATGTTTCCTATTCCCTCGGCATAGGTTGGGCGATTTTTTATGAAGAAGGCACAGTCGGCTCCCAATCGAGCCGCATAGTCTTCCAGTTGTTCGTCGGCTAATTGCAATGCAAACAATTCGTTCAACAATTTCAGCATACACGCAGCATCGGCCGAACCTCCTCCCAATCCGGCTCCTGAGGGGATGTGCTTCAGCAGATGAATATCTACCGGTGGCAATGGATGGTGTTCGTTCAGCATCTTGTAGGCCTTAATCACTAAATTACTCTCTGCATCACCGGCTATTTCCAGTCCGGCTTGATGTAACTGATAAGGCTTTCCGGCTTCTTTCAGCAGTGTTACTTCCAGCGCATCTTCCACCGGAATGGGGTAGAAGATGGTTTCCAGATTATGGTATCCATCGGTACGCTTCTCGGTTATGTTCAACCCAAGGTTTATCTTGGCATTTGGAAATGCAATCATCTTGATGTACGAATTAGTTAGTTACAGATATGCATGCAAAGTTAACAACTTTCTGTTAATATAGCATGGAAAAATTATCTAATATTTCAGAAGTTATTCATCAGAAAAATCCTACCTTTGCCATTCCTAAATAGAAACAGTGCATCAAAATGGCAACAGAAAGAAGAACTACACGTACCACAAGGCCCAAAACGCCTACTCCTGTCAACGATTATGGCCGCATTCAGCCACAAGCCACCGAGTTAGAAGAGGCTGTATTGGGTGCGTTGATGATTGAAAGAGACGCATATTCGTTAGTCAGCGAAATATTAAGGCCTGAGTCGTTTTACGAACATCGGCATCAGTTAATTTATGCCGCCATTACCGACCTGGCCATCAATCAGAAGCCGGTAGATATTCTTACTGTAAAAGAACAGTTGGCCAAACGCGGCGATTTGGAAGAGGTAGGAGGACCGTTCTATATTACACAGCTCAGTAGTAAGGTGGCATCATCGGCCCACATCGAATACCATGCCCGCATCATTGCCCAGAAACATTTGGCTCGTGAACTGATTACCTACACCAGCAATATACAGACCAAGGCGTTTGACGAAACACTCGACGTGGACGACCTGATGCAAGAGGCCGAAGGCAAATTGTTCGAGATTTCGCAACAGAACATGAAGAAGGATTACACGCAGATTAATCCGGTTATTGAAGAAGCCTATAAACTGATTCAGAAAGCAGCCGCCCGTACCGATGGTCTCAGCGGGTTGGAAAGCGGTTTCACCAAGCTGGATAAGATGACTTCCGGTTGGCAGAACTCCGACTTGATAATCATTGCCGCACGTCCTGCCATGGGAAAAACAGCCTTTGTACTCTCTATGGCCAAGAACATTGCCGTCAATTTCCGCAATCCGGTAGCACTCTTTTCGCTCGAAATGAGTAACGTACAGTTGGTAAACCGTCTTATCTCCAATGTTTGCGAAATTCCCAGTGAGAAAATTAAAAGCGGTCAGTTGGCCGATTATGAATGGCAACAATTAGACTATAAACTGCGCGACCTGCTCGATGCACCGCTTTATGTTGACGACACACCTTCGCTCTCGGTATTCGAATTACGTACCAAAGCCCGTCGGTTAGTGCGCGAACACGGTGTAAAAGTCATCATCATCGACTATCTTCAGTTGATGAATGCTTCAGGAATGTCGTTCGGCAGCCGTCAGGAAGAGGTAAGTACCATTTCCCGTTCACTGAAAGGCTTAGCCAAAGAGTTGAACATTCCCATCATTGCCTTGAGTCAGCTGAATCGTGGTGTAGAAAGTCGCGAAGGCGAAGAAGGCAAACGTCCACAGCTCAGTGATCTTCGTGAATCGGGTGCCATCGAACAAGATGCCGACATGGTATGCTTCATCCACCGTCCCGAATACTACAAGATATACACATCCAGTGATGGAGAAGACCTGCGAGGCAAAGCCGAAATCATCATAGCCAAGCACCGTAACGGTGCAGTAGGCGATGTACGTCTGCGCTTCTTAGGACAATACACCCGTTTTGAGAACCCCGAAGACAATATGCTTTCCAATATTATCAACGATAGTGGAAGTACTTTCAGCTCCAGCATGAACACCCCACCACCGCCACCTCCCCAAACAGACAATCCTTTTGGAGGAGTTGGTATGGAGGGACCACTACCGTTTTGATAATGATGCTGTTAAAATGATATTATATAAAAATATAAATGGCTTCTTAAAACTATTGAATACACTCGAAATACTTTTAAGAAGCCATTATTATATAGGTTTATATAAATATTTAGTACTTTTGAATAGTGTATAATCGTTCTAACATATTAACATATTGATTTATATTGTTGTATTCCCCCTTTTCAAAAACATATACATGGTGTGCTACTCCTTTATCTTTGACAAACAAATAAGGCCGATTCAAACTGTCTGCTGGCAAACAGACAAGCCCTCGACTATTGATACTATTTAATGAATCTACTTTTAGTATGTTAAATAATTCAGAATAAAATTGTCTATTTGTCGAATATGAACCCAAAACAAAGAAATCTATATTTTTTTCGTTCATTAATTTAGAAAAACGAAGGAGGTTTTCTGCATAACATCCTAAACACGTGCCATCATGAATTCGTAATACACAAACATTTTTGTCCGATAAAAAATTCAACATCTCAGGTACAGGATGCATCTCAGATACTAATGAATAATAATTCGCTTCTTTCTTGTCAAATAGTTCAAATTGACAATTGTTGTTTTCTTTCTGCATTGTAAACAAAACATTCTTCATCTTCGTTTGCGTATGTTTTATATACATGCACAGCAAAACCATAGTTATAAAAAGTAATATTCCCAATAATAGATTTTTTAAACTATTTAAATTCATATTCTATAATAATAGGATTATCTTCATCAGACAAAGAGTCTGCTAATTCTTTCATTTTACTATAATATGGTGTCTCTTTCATTTCCTTATCAACATTCAACATTGCTTCTTTTAAAGCATATGGCATGACGTAGGCTAAAAACGAATTATCGGAACGTGTAAAACATGAAAAGAAACGTCGAACATTCATAAAAGAAATGTCATTTATTATATGATTACAATCAAATGCTTTTTCTTTTTTCAATAATTTGTCTTTTATCCATAAAATCCCTTTCTCTTCTCCTTTAGAGGTAATTAAAAAAGTTTGATTTTGATTTGAATTAAAAGGCCACACTATTCGTCCATAGTCTCCTCTGATAAATGAGGCTCCCGCTTCTTTCATTAATTGATTAATTTTATTTAAAGAGAGAATGTCTTCCAAATCAACCAATTTTACGTACTCATAATCGTTAGCAGTTATATCATAAATCAAAGCATCATTCGAATCAATAAAAGGGAAAATATATTTGTCTTTTTCATATATCCAATAATAATTGGAAGTACCTATTGTAGCAGCAGGACTATTTGGATGAAAACGATTGATACAATCACCATTCAATGTAAAAATATGCATTACTGACTCATCGTTTGTTACAAATCCCAAAATTTTGTCATCTACAACATTTATTCCAAACAGATTCACATCAAAAGGAATAGAACGTACATATTCTCTATCTAAGTTATATTGATGAATTTTTTGAAAATCTCTCAAATAAATAGCATTCTCAGTCACGTCAAAATCACCAATCAATTGATATTCTCCTATTCCTTGACCAACTGATCCTATTTTTCCAATAAATTTCCCATCGTCTGCATGCACAAGCAATGTATTTCGGTTGAATAGTGTATATATACGATTCTTTGATTTAATAATTTTATCAATATTACCTATAATAGAATTTTCATTCGTTTCCAATGGAATTATTTGTTTAATTTCTATAACAGAAGACAGATGTGTTTTTTCTTTATAAATAGGAATGGAAGAATTATACACAAATTTATTAGAAGTAGAAATATCTGTGCATGAATAAATGCCCAGTAAAACCAAGACAAATAAAAAACAATAATCTTTTCTCATAATTTTATGATTCTACTATGAAAATAGAGAGGGACATTTCCTCTCTATTTTCATAGTTTTGTTAACAAGGACGAGTTACACTACCACAAACACAAGCACCACCATTACCATCTACGATGCAAATTTCTCTTTGTACTCCACTATCACATTTCTGTGGAAACCATTTACAATTCATTGTACTACTTTCATTTGATGCTACTGATTCAATAGAATCCAAACTAACTACCTCCAATACACTTTGGTTTAGTGCATTTACCTGATAGGCTGTAAAAGCTGCAAAAGCCACCAGCGAAATGATAATAAATTTCTTTATGTTTATTTGTTTTTATTAATTACAGTACAAAAGTAATAAACAATTATTAAATATCAACATCATTTTACAAAAAAATATTGACTACCGCTATTTTTTTTCAACAAAAGGATTTTTACTATTATCTTTATTTTTTTCTTTATAAATCATTTCTACATAATATGTTATTCAACTACCTATAGGTAGTTACTCGTTTACCTATAGGTAGTTGACTGATTACCTATAGGTAGTTGCGCTTCTACCTATAGGTAGTTGGACAACCATGTTTGGAGAGTTGAATTTACGAGCCGAGTTAACTTCAGCTTTTACTAAAATATCATAGTAAAGTCATGGAGTATAGGATTAGCAATTAATATGGAAGAATCGTTTTTCCATATAATAAATACCAGCTTTGATAGGCGTAAGATTCTGAATTTTATTGCTACCTTTGTCGCCATATCGGTAATGCTTCATCTGTTTTTCCAATCATCTTGAGTGGTGGATTACCGATAAGATAACATTTTATGATTACAAAATTTAGGAATTTGAAACAATAACTGTAGGCAATGAAAATACGATATGAAATCATGGCGGGGTACGAGAAGCTACAACCATTTGTAGAATCATTACCTCAATGCTTCGAAAAAGAAGGAGAAATATTTTATGTAGGACGCAATGTGGTGAAAGTAATGGATATACAGGGTTATAAGTTGAACGTAAAGCGTTTTCTTATCCCAACTAAATTCGACAGGATAGCTCGTTCCTATTTTCGTAAAACCAAGTGTTGGCAAGCTTATGCCTACGCAAAGATTCTATTGAAAAAAGGATTTGAAACACCTCAGCCCATTGCTTACGTAGAGGAGCGAAAAAACAATGGTTTGCTACTTTATTCGTATTTTGTCAGTATTCATTCTGATTATCCGAGAACCTTTTATGAATTTGGAGATTGCGCCATAGAAGAATGTCATGATGTTGTAAAGGCTTTTGCACACTATACAGCTCGTTTGCATGAGGCAGGCTTTTTACACCTTGATTATTCTCCGGGAAACATCTTGTTTGACTATATAGACGGCAGCTACCGATTTTCATTGGTAGATTTAAATAGAATTAAATTCGGCAAGGTTTCTATGAAACAAGGATGTGCAAACTTCAAGAAATTATGGGGTAACAAAGACTTCTTTTTGTTGTTGGCCAAAGAATATGCCCGTATGCGAGGCTTTGATGAACAAAAATGTATAGATTTGATTATGGCTCATCGAAAAAAGTTCTGGACACGTTATTGCAAGAAGCGCAAACCTAATTTTAAATTGGAATTATAATCATAATAAATCCTTTTGGTTTTATGAGAATTCGTAGGATATAAGGAGTAGCCTTTATCAAGATATTCCACAGCCTTTATTAGTTTATTAATTGTATATCAGGTAATTACTTTTATATGAAAACTATAGTACTACTTTTATTTGCTTTATCTGTTTTGACTAATTGTAACACACCGCAAACGGATGTAGAATGTCTGACCCTAACAGTAGATTTGCACCAATCAACCTTACAATACGAAGACGTATTCAGTCACGCCGAAGTCATTCCTTTAGAAACTACTGAAAACTCATTCATTGTCTATCCAATGGAAATAGTAGAACACAAAGGGCAACTATATATTTACGACATCCATACCGTTAAAGCATTTATCTTCGATGAAAAGGGCAAGTTTGTACGTCAGGTAAGCAGAGAAGGACAAGGACCGGGAGAATACAGTTGGTTAGCATCTGTTTCAGTAGATAAGAAAAATGACGTATTACACCTTGTAGAACCTGTAGGAAAGCTACACAACTTTACGTTGGAGGGCGAGTTTATAGAAACAAAAAGATATCCTGACGGCAACGATTATCAATGCTTGCATCGTTTAGGAGATTATTTCATTTCATGGTCTCACCCTAACAATAGCCAAACCGATTGCATCATCGTATTAGATGCCAATACGATGGAGATAGTCAACACCTATGATAAAGGTCCTCAACTGTTACAAGAGGGAAGATTTTATTCATATAATGATGATTTGTTTTTCTCTAAACATCAAGAAAATAGGGTGTACAGAGTAAGCAAAGACTCTTTATCGTTGGCGTACCGGTGGGATTTTGGTAAAGATAACCTTAAAATGGACAATGTAGGATTGTCATACGACGATGACAAGTATCGAATGGAGAATGAATTGCATTTGAAATACTTAAAAGAGGGAACCATTCCTTATATAATTGTCAGTCAATCACAAAACAACCATTATTATTACGCCTGCCTGCGCCATCAATACAAGTATGACAAAAACCTTATTTACCGAAAAAGTGACGGTAAGTATTTTATGTTTGGTGATAATGCTTGGCATATGCCCACTAATGCCCATGTATTTACAGACAATCACATGATAATTACGCTAAATCCAAACAACTATGAAAATGTAAAGCCATTCCTTTCTGAACCTGAACGTAAGAAACTGGACGCATTGACAGAAGACGATAACCCCTGTTTGCTAAAACTTCATTTCAAGAAATGATGAAAAACAACTGTTTATAGCCCATCTTTCCATAGTTTTTTGTACTTTTGCCAACTGATTATAAACAAACGTGTTTGAAACATTAAAAAAATAAGATAAAAATGGCAGTAGAACTGAAAGACCTGACCAAACGTAGCGAGAACTACTCGCAATGGTACAACGAACTGGTGGTAAAAGCCGACTTGGCCGAACAGTCGGCAGTGCGTGGATGTATGGTGATTAAACCTTATGGATATGCTATCTGGGAAAAGATGCAACGTCAGTTGGACGACATGTTCAAAGAAACAGGACACGTCAATGCATACTTCCCCTTGCTGATTCCCAAGTCGTTCCTCAGCCGTGAGGCCGAACACGTAGAAGGCTTTGCCAAAGAGTGTGCCGTAGTTACTCACCACCGCTTGAAGAACTCTCCCGACGGAAAAGGTGTAGTAGTAGATCCGGCTGCCCGCTTGGAAGAAGAACTGATTATTCGTCCTACTTCGGAAACCATCATTTGGAATACTTATAAAAACTGGATTAATTCTTACCGTGATCTGCCCATCTTGTGCAATCAATGGGCCAACGTGATGCGCTGGGAAATGCGTACAAGACTCTTCTTACGCACAGCCGAATTCCTCTGGCAAGAGGGACATACTGCCCATGCCACTCGCGAAGAGGCCGAAGAAGAGGCAATCAAGATGCTGAATGTTTATGGCGAATTTGCCGAAAAATACATGGCCGTGCCGGTAGTCAAGGGCGTGAAGAGTGCTAACGAACGCTTTGCCGGTGCTCTCGACACCTACACCATTGAAGCTATGATGCAAGACGGAAAGGCTTTGCAAAGTGGTACATCACACTTCTTGGGACAGAACTTCGCCAAGGCATTCGATGTACAGTTTGTAAACAAAGAAAACAAAATGGAGTATGTTTGGGCTACCTCATGGGGCGTATCTACCCGCTTGATGGGTGCCTTGATTATGACTCACAGCGACGACAACGGATTGGTACTTCCGCCTAAGTTGGCACCTATTCAGGTAGTTATTGTACCCATCTACAAGAATGCAGAAATGCTGGCTAAGATAGACGAAAAGGTTGCTGGCATCGTAGCCAAGCTGAAAGCAATGGGCATCAGCGTGAAATATGACAACGCTGATAATAAACGTCCGGGCTTCAAGTTTGCCGACTATGAAGTGAAAGGCGTACCTGTACGTTTGGTAATGGGTGGTCGCGACTTGGAAAACAACACCATGGAGGTGATGCGTCGTGACACACTGACCAAAGAAACACGCTCGTGCGACGGCATTGAAGAGTATGTAAAGAACCTGCTCGACGAAATCCAGCAAAACATCTATCAGAAAGCATTGGACTATCGCAACCAACATATTACTGTGGTTGACACATACGAAGAGTTCAAAGAGAAAATAGAAGAGGGTGGTTTTATCCTGGCTCACTGGGATGGTACCCCCGAAACCGAAGAACGCATCAAGGAAGAAACCAAAGCAACCATCCGATGCATTCCGTTCGAAACCTTCACTGAAGGTGATAAGGAACCGGGCAAGTGTATCGTGACCGGTAAGCCTTCAAGTTGTAGAGTTTTGTTTGCACGAGCTTATTAAGACAAATAAAACAATAAAAACAGTGAGCGGCCTTGCAACATTTACACATTGCAAGGCCGCTCTTTTTTTTAATCTATTCTTTGTTTTTTTTCGAAACACTTCGTTGCAACCACTTTAGTTTCCATTTGTTCCAAAAGAGCAATTCGCGCCAGTGCTCAAAGTCTTTGTTCAACACAATACCAATACCTTGTGTGGTAAGGTTGGTACGGGTATAATATCGGTCGTTAGTTTCGTTATAGGCTCTCAAGCGAATGTCTCCGTTACGGGTAACCAACCATTCTGCTTCAAAGTCGCCCACAAAGTTTGTATTAGCCAACGGATTCTCACGATAACCAAAGTTACCATTGATGCGTAATCGATTATTCAGCAACTGTCCGGACAACATGGTCTCAAACTCCATTTCCGACCAACCTCTTTCACCGGTGCTCAGATTGGTACCAAAACTCCAATCATTGCTGTTTATGATATTGGTCAACACATTGTTTAGTTGTCCCGAAAGGGTAGAAGAGAGTACATTTGACATCATGTTTGAATTTTGTGCACCTTCTACACTCTCGCTGGCATAAAATTTACCGATACCCAACAAGTATAGTATTTGCATGTTCATCTGTTCTTCGGTGGGAATGTAGTTGCGAACCAGTGCCTCCACTTCATCACGCTCGTCGGGTATCTCTAATCCCAACTTCAAAGCAGGTGAGGTGAGCTGTCCTGTCATATTCATGATGCAATCTACCTTGATATTTGTTTTCTCCACATAACTGCTGGCATTGGGTATCAAGTCATTCAGCGAAGCAGATATAACAGTATATTTAGCCCGAAGGTCCAGATTGGTTTGCTCTGGCGGCCCGGTGAAACTGATATAGCTACCATCAGTTATGGTAAAATCTTTTCGGATTACTTCCTGAATACTGAAGCGATAGGCACCCTGATTGATGTTATAGTTACCAAACATCCTAACATCGCCTTTGTTGTAAAAGTCGGCACGGATGTTACCCGTTCCTTTGCAAGTAATGTCATCACCTGCCACCGGATCCATTACAATACGTACCGTCATATCGGGAGTGGCTTCCACTTGAATATTCATTCGGATATCTCCTTCTACCTCTTCCTCTGCTTGTTTTTCTTGTCGAGCCTGTTCAAAATCACTCAATTGAGTAGTATGAACTGTGCGACGTGGTGTTTTATCGACAAAGGTAATAAACTGATTGCTGGTGGCCGAAGATACGCTTTCATAAAGATAAGTGAAAGTAGAGTTACGGTTGGTGGAAATGGTTGCATCTACATTCAGCCCGGTCATAGGAGTTCCATAGACAGTTACATTACCGGTACCATACACCGTACCATAGAATGGGAAATCCAACGATTCCTTGGTGTCCATCACCAACATATTGTTTACATCCATCGCTAAACGATACTCTATATCCTTAAAATGACGATAGCGTAAATATCCATTGGCCGTTCCTTGGTGACCTTTCGTATCTGAAATACGGTTATTTACAAAAGTAAGTCCGGTTGGTTCTACCAATATGCTGTCTTTCAGAAAATAAGTAGTGTTTATGGGGTCTATAAACATAGATGCATCTACATCTACCTTGCCTTGTAATGTCAGTGCCTTGAACTTACCATACAGATGTACATCGCCCGAAGCTCGACCACTGAAGTTGGAAGTGATGTCCTTTAAGTAGTGATGAATAAATTTCAGATTAGTACCACCGGCATCTATTTGAAGATCTAACGCACTGGTGGGCTTCAATGGATAGATATATCCGGTTACATGGGTATGGGCAATATCCTCCTCTTGAATATCAGCATCCAGATAGATACCTTTCACCGGATGATGCCATTCGCCATGTATCTGAGCATTACCCAACAAGCCATTGTTTAATCCTAAATTGCGGAAGAAGAGATCTGTCTTCATAACCGGCTCCTTTAATACTCCACAAGCAAAAGCCGGTCCGGTGGCTTTACCACTGAAATCTACACCCAAGTCTGCAATGTCAAATACATATGCAACATCTATGTCTTTCAAATCGAGACGGACTGTATCGGCAAGAGATTCGGACACTACTCCGTTGACACGCAGATGTCGTTGAGGATGTCCGATATAGAAATCATTGATATGTATTCGTTTAGATTCTACTACGATTTGCGACTCACGGATTTGCCACAACGTGTCGTTCAATGTAATCCATGTAGGTTTAATGTCAATAAGTGTTTGTATATTTTCTTTGGTTTCCTGCTGTTTCCCATCCTCTTCGGTTTCCATCATTGGGCGAATAAATCGAGCTACAGCAGATACCTTTCCGTTGTAAGTAGTCTGGGCACTATTGCCCCAATTAAGCGTTGTAACAACACTGTCGTTTTGTGCAATGGCTTCTGCCGAAAGGATAACAGCATCACTTTCTTTGATATTATTAAGGCGTACTCGTGCCAACATTCGGTCGTTAGGATTCTCTACTAATAATGCTCCTGATTCTATGAATTTGTTTTCATATCGCAATCGGGGGAAATACCCTTCTACACGCATCCGATGCTGATTGATATATCCCTTCAACGATGTACGTGCATAGATGGTAAGGGGTATCTTGAGTACGGTTTCAAAGAAATCGTTCCTATTTATGTTCAATTCAAACCGAAAATCATTTTTGTCATTTGTCCGTAACTGCTTATTTTCAATGACTGACGGAAGATACTGATGAAGTATATTCATAAAGGTACTCGGCAAGTTGGTATATGAGTAAACACCTTCGATGCGAGCATTCATAAAATCTGAAGTCAAAAGAAGACTTTTAATTGAATCATTCAGTCGAGTGGCTTCTATTTTAAAGTTTTCTACCAAATAATTGTTTTCCGGTTCTTGATAAAGCAAACTATCTATGTTCAATTCACCTTTAACCTTATCTATAGAACTTCCGGTAAAATCGGCTCGTAGCTTTCCCGAAAAAGAGGCGTTCTCGTAATTGGATGTAAGCCGCAGGTCGTTTGGACGGAAATTATCTACTTGAGCATGGAAGTTGAATACAGGTGTATGACTGTAAGTATTGATATATCCATTTAGTTCTACCAATCCGTTCTCATCATCCAAAGCTACTTTCCCACTGAACCCTCCATTTTTGTATTCTCCGTCTAATGTGATGTTCTGATAATTGTAATCGTTGTAATCCAACGATGCAACCACACCTTTCAGCAATACATAAGGCAGTTGTTTAGGGGTTTCTTCTGCTTTTACATCAAGATTGAAAGTAACATTCCCCCATTTGGCATCTCCTAAAGTCTTTCCCAGTTCAAAATCGTTCGTTTCCAATATACCCGAATAAGTCATCTTTCCATCTGAGGATGATGTCAATCGCATAGTACCGTTCATATCGCCACGTTCGGTTTGTGTCAATCCATTGGCCTGCAAGTCTTTCAAGTTTCCGGATAGTTCGCCTTGAAACGATACTTTGCCCAAATTTTTAAGTACCGTCGGCACACCTTGAAATTCTTTGGTAAAGTTCTTAACTAAAAACTCTATACCAATAGAGTCGGCATAAAGTCGGGAGAGATGTCCGTTGATGTTTCGTTTTTCTGGTGTAGTCAGATTTCTTAAAGCAATATCTCCTCGTACTTGAAAATGATTCCCGGCCAGTAGGGAAAGTCTGGGAAAGTGCAAATTATCTAATCTTCCATTAGCCTTCAGTTCAATCTTTAAGGGTTCTTTAAACGAACGAAATGCCGGAACAAAAGCAGCTATATCTTGCGGTGCTATATCTGAAGGTTTCAAATGAAAATAGATACGTGTATCTTTATCTAATTGCTTCAACGATGACAGACTATCATATTCGATTCGTATGGTATCCATCAGCAAGGAGGTTTGTGGAAAGTGGATGGAGAAATCTTCAATGGTAGTCTTGGTGGCATTGGCCAATATCTTAAAATCTAATTTGCTCAGTTTGAAATCGGACAACTCTTCTTCAATGCTGAAACGTTTGATAGCTGCATTAATTGAGTCATTATTCAATGCCTTCAACGACACATTGGCTGCAATGTTCTTCAATTGAATATGGTTAGGATTGAATTTACCCGGTGTTTCTTCTTCCGACAATACATGGTATGCAATACGTCCCCTTCGAATCAGAGCCGAATTGATGCGCAAATCCAGTTCAGACTTTTCTTTTATCGTATCTTTTGAAGCAAATGCATCGAGCAAGAATTGAAAGTTTGGGGGTGAAGTAGGGGTTTCTCTCTCCAAATTGGCTTGAAAGCCATAGAATTGTATATTATTGATAGCAATCTTTCCACTGAAAAGAGGAAGAAGTTCAAAGCGGGCTGCTAAGCGAGCCACACGAAGCATTTCCTTCTTTGACGGGTCATCCAAACGGATGTCTTCAATGATAATCCTATTTAATATACCTATTTCTATACGACCAATAGCCACCTTGCTACCAACGACTTTAGAAAGCTGATGGGATACCATAGCAGAAAGTTGTCTCTGAACAAATGAAACATTCAGCAGCAACTGTAGGCCTAAATAAAGCGTCAGACAAACACCTATTACCCAACGGAATATCTTTTTAAACTTCTCGATAACGCAGTAAATTTCTATTTTAGCCAACAAAAATATAAAATAATACCTTACGAATCTACTTTTATCACTACTTTTGCAAACAAAATAGTAAATAATAACTAATGAGTACGATAATTTTAGGAATTGAATCTTCATGTGATGACACATCGGCGGCAATCGTTAAAGACGGATATTTGGTATCCAACGTCGTGGCCGGACAAGCTGTACACGAATCTTACGGTGGAGTAGTACCGGAATTAGCATCGCGGGCACATCAACAAAATATTGTTCCGGTTGTACACGAGGCACTAAAACGTGCCGGTGTAACAAAGGAAGAACTCAGTGCCGTTGCCTTTACCAGAGGACCCGGTTTAATGGGTTCTTTACTTGTTGGAGTATCGTTTGCAAAAGGTTTTGCACGTTCATTGGGGATTCCTATGATAGATGTTAACCATCTGACAGGACACGTCTTAGCAAACTTCATTAAAGTTGAAGGTGAAGCATCAGAACACCCCCAATTCCCATTCTTATGCTTGTTGGTATCTGGTGGAAATTCTCAAATCATATTGGTTAAAGCTTACAATGATATGGAAATATTGGGACAAACCATTGACGATGCTGCCGGTGAGGCTATCGACAAATGCTCAAAAGTAATGGGGTTCGGCTATCCCGGAGGTCCTATCATAGACCGGCTTGCCCGACAAGGCAATCCGAAAGCCTATACATTCAGTAAACCTCATATTCCGGGATTAGACTATAGTTTCAGCGGACTGAAGACTTCATTTCTATACTCATTGCGCGATTGGACGAAGGAAGAACCCAATTTTATTGAAAATCATAAAGAAGACTTGGCCGCTTCATTAGAAGCAACTATCGTAGAAATCTTAATGGACAAATTGCGTAAAGCAGCCAAACAATATAAAATTAAAGAAATTGCACTGGCCGGAGGTGTATCGGCCAATACAGGATTGCGCAATGCGTTCCATGATCATGCCCGACGTTTGGGTTGGAAGGTGTATATCCCCAAATTCGGATATACCACTGACAATGCTGCCATGATTGCCATGACCGGCTACTTCAAATACCAAGACAACGAATTTTGCCCCATGGAAGCAGCGGCCTATTCAAGAGTAACACTATAAAAAAAATAAATAGGTAGAAAAAGACAGAGCATTATCCCATTAATATCATTAATAATAAGGTGTATGACATTAGTAGAAGAGCTGGGTGAACTACTGAAAACAAAGAAAATCACCCTTTCCACCGCAGAAAGTTGTACAGGAGGTAGTATTGCAGCCGCTATTACATCCATAGCCGGAAGTTCAGCTTATTTCAAGGGTAGCATCGTAGCTTATTCCAACGATGTAAAGATGACATTGCTACACGTCTCACCCGAAACACTGAAAAGACATGGAGCAGTGAGCGAAGAAACAGTGAAAGAAATGGCAATAGGAGCGATGAATACACTGAAAACAGATTGTGCAATCGCAACATCGGGTATAGCCGGTCCCGGAGGTGGAAGTAGCGAGAAACCTGTAGGTACTATTTGGATAGCCATTGCCTATAAAAATGAAATTCATACACTAAAATCAACAGGCGATTGCGGCCGAACAGAGAATATAAAAAAAAGTGTTGAAAAAGCCCTGTTACTTTTGAAAGAACAGCTCAGATAACTAAAAAATGCTATCATACAGAGAATTATTTTAAGAAAAACTTGCATAGTTACGAGAAAAGTGCTTACTTTGCGCTCTGTTTGAAAGAAGTATGGTTTGAAACTATAAAAACTAAGATAGAAATGTCAAAGATTTGTCAAATTACCGGAAAGAAAGCCATGATTGGCAACAACGTTTCACACTCAAAAAGAAGAACCAAAAGAACATTTGATGTGAACTTGTTTAAGAAGAAGTTCTATTATGTAGAACAAGATTGCTGGATCAGCTTAAGTTTGTCAGCTGCTGGTCTTCGCGTTATTAATAAGAAAGGCTTGGATGCTGCATTGTGTGATGCAGTTGCCAAGGGTTATTGTGATTGGAAATCAATTAAAGTAATTGGTTAAAAAGTAGAGGAGATACTGAACTATGGCAAAGAAAGCAAAAGGTAACAGAGTACAGGTGATTCTGGAATGTACAGAACACAAGGATAGCGGTATGCCGGGCACTTCTCGTTATATTACGACGAAGAACAGAAAGAACACAACCGAAAGATTGGAGTTGAAGAAATACAACCCGATTTTGAAGAGAGTAACAGTACATAAGGAAATCAAATAATAAATAAGGTATAACTCATGGCAAAGAAAGCAGTTGCAACCTTGCACGAAGGTACAAAAGAAGGACGTTCTTATACTAAAGTTATCAAGATGGTAAAGTCTCCGAAAACTGGTGCTTACATTTTTGATGAACAAATGGTTCGTAACGAGGAAGTACAAGACTTCTTCAAGAAATAAGAAGCAATGACAGACACCGTGAGGTGCTGAACTTATAAAATTTTCCCTCATTGGCAAATCTGCCGATGAGGGATTCTTTTTTGAATGAAAAGCGAATAAAGATTTCATTTTTCATCAGTTTTATTATATCTTTGCATCAATAAATAGGAATTAATATCAGGGTTATGGGATTTTTTAGTTTTTTCTCTAAGGAAAAGAAAGAAACGCTGGATAAAGGACTTGCCAAAACTAAGGAAAGCGTATTTGGAAAGATTGCTCGTGTCATTGCAGGCAAATCGAAGGTAGATGATGAAGTGCTGGATAATTTGGAAGAGGTATTGATTACCTCTGATGTAGGGGTTGAAACTACCTTAAAAATTATTGAGCGCATAGAGAAGCGTGCTGCTGCCGATAAATACATGAATGCTACAGAACTGAACAACATCCTGCGCGATGAAATAGCAGCATTATTAACAGAAAATAACTCCGAAGATGTAGATGACTTTGAAGCGCCTATTACTAAAAAGCCATATGTCATCATGGTAGTGGGTGTAAATGGAGTAGGAAAAACAACTACCATTGGCAAATTAGCCTATCAGTTTAAGAAAACCGGAAAAACAGTCTATTTAGGTGCTGCCGATACATTTCGTGCTGCAGCCGTAGAGCAATTGGTAATTTGGGGCGAACGAGTAGGAGTGCCGGTAGTAAAACAAAAAATGGGTTCCGATCCCGCATCTGTAGCTTTCGACACACTCAACTCGGCTGTTGCAAACAATGCCGATGTAGTAATTATTGACACTGCCGGACGACTACACAACAAAATAGGCTTGATGAACGAGTTGACTAAAATAAAGAATGTAATGAAAAAAGTAGTACCCGATGCTCCCAATGAAGTTTTGTTGGTACTCGACGGATCTACCGGACAAAATGCATTCGAACAAGCTAAACAGTTCACATTGGCTACCGAAGTAACCGCCATGGCCGTAACCAAACTTGATGGTACTGCCAAAGGAGGTGTAGTAATTGGCATATCCGACCAATTCAAGATTCCGGTAAAATACATCGGATTAGGCGAAGGCATGGAAGATTTACAAGTATTCCGCCGCAAAGAATTTGTTGAGTCGTTGTTTGGAGACAAAGAATGAAACGTAAAACCATTGATATAGTAACACTGGGTTGTTCTAAAAACTTGGTCGATTCCGAACGTCTGATACGACAATTGGAAGAAGCCGGTTACCAAGTAACTCACGATGCAGAACAGCCCCAAGGCGAAATAGCTGTCATCAACACATGCGGTTTCATTGGCGATGCCAAAGAAGAGTCCATTAATATGATTCTTGAATTTGCACAAGCCAAGGAGGAAGGATATTTGGAGAAACTATATGTCATGGGATGCCTATCAGAACGATATTTGCAAGAACTTTCTGTCGAAATACCCCAAGTCGATAAATTCTATGGTAAATTCAATTGGAACGAACTACTGACCGATTTGGGTAAGGCATACAACAATAATCTTCACATAGAGCGCACACTAACTACCCCCCATCATTATGCTTACCTAAAGATATCTGAGGGGTGTGACCGAACTTGCTCTTATTGCGCCATTCCCATAATTACAGGTCGCCACACGTCTCGTCCTATCGAAGAGATTATCGACGAAGTAAAATACTTAGTGGCCAATGGCGTCAAAGAATTCCAGATTATAGCCCAAGAACTCACCTATTACGGCATTGACTTATATAAGAAACAAGCCATAGCCGAATTGATAGAACGTATCTCCTACATTCCCGGCGTAGAGTGGATTCGTTTGCACTATGCCTATCCGGCTCACTTTCCTATGGATTTAATGCGGGTAATGCGCGAACGTCCTAATGTGTGCAAATACATGGATATAGCGCTTCAACACATCAGTGATCGTATGCTTGAAAAAATGCGACGCCATGTTACCAAAAAAGATACATATAAACTAATCGAAACCTTCCGCAAAGAAGTACCCGGCATCCATTTACGCACTACACTGATGGTAGGACATCCGGGAGAAACTGATGCCGATTTTGAAGAGCTAAAAGAGTTTGTTCGTTGTGTCCGATTCGATAGAATGGGGGCTTTTGCCTATTCAGAAGAGGAAGGGACCTATGCGGCTACCCACTATGAAGATAGCATACCGGAAGAAATTAAACAAGCTCGATTAGGAGAATTAATGGCCATCCAAGAAGAAATCTCCGCTGAATTAGGAAGAGAAAAAATCGGACAACGGTTCAAAGTAATTATTGATAGAAAAGAGGGTGAATACTATATCGGTCGCACAGAATTTGACTCTCCGGAAGTAGATCCCGAAGTGTTGATAAAGTCCGATGAAAACGAGCTAATTATCGGTAATTTTTATCAGATAGAAGTGATAAACTCCGATGATTTCGACCTTTTTGGACTATTAGTTCAATAATTTTTCCCCAACCACTTGTTTATATCAAGAAGTTTTGCTAATATAGCGGCGTAGTTTTAAAACATAACATCCGTGAACAACAAGGAATTTACATCGGAACTGGCTCGCCGATTGGGATACACACAGAAAGAAACGGCCGATTTGACCGCATCTTTACTTAAAGAAATGACTCAACAATGGCAAGAAGGCAATGCTGTATCCATACAGGGATTCGGCACGTTTGAAGTGAAAAAAAAGAGTGAACGCATCTCTGTCAGCCCCACAACCAAACAACGCATGTTAGTTCCTCCCAAATTGGTCTTGACCTTCAAGCCCAGCCCTTCAATGAAAGAGAAATTCAGGTAATATCCATAGCCTTCATCAAAGTACCATGAACGAAAAAATAAACACCCAACATTTGGTAGATGCTTTCATACAAAAGCAAGGCATGGAACGAAACCAAGCCAATGCTTTTGTAAAAGAATTCTTTTCGCTGATTATCGAAGCATTAGAGAAAGAAAGATACCTGAAAATAAAAGGTCTCGGCACATTCAAATTAATAGAGGTTGACAGCCGCGAGAGTGTAAACATCAATACAGGCGAACGCTTTGAACTACAAGGACATACAAAAATATCGTTTACTCCCGAAAATCCTCTGAAAGATCTGGTAAACAAGCCATTTTCTCACTTTGAGAGTGTAGTACTGAATGAAGGAGTGACATTTGACGATATGTTCAATGAAGAAGAGGAACAATCGGAAGATAGCACACAACCCGAAGAAATAAACTCGGCAACACCTGCTACAGAAACAACTGTTACAGAGGAAACTATTTCAGAAGAGATTATTTTGATAGAGGAAGAGACTCCTATTGTGGAAGAAGAAGTTTCTGTTAAGCAAGAAGAGACACCTCTTCAGGAACAAGAAACATCTGTCAGTGAAGAAAAAGAAACAGAAATTATTCCTGAAACAATCGTACAAGAAGAGGAAACAGAGAAAGAAAAACCTATTGAAGATTCCGCTTACGTTGAACCGGCCAGTGCCGAAAAAGAGAATCAGCTTCCGGTAAATGAGGCAATCGTTCCACCCCTCAAGGAAACAAATAAGGCTCCCCAAGGAATGAAATATTTCACCGTTTCCATCGTTGCAATCCTCTTGCTGTGCATTGGCATCATTGCCTATTTATACTTCCCTGATATGACTGATAGTAACACACCTCAAGCCCCCCTTACAGAGGGTGCATCGGTTGTGACAAAAACCGAACAAAACCACGAGGCTGAACCGCCAGTCAAATCAATCCAAACAACCGATACAATTCACACATCTCCTACTGTAACCGAGGCAAAGCCCAAATCAGAACCGAAAAAAGAAATACCCGTAGCTACCTCAATTAAAACATCCAAAGAACCGGTAATTCCCGACTCGGTCAGCTACATCATCGTAGGAACTCAAGGTACCCACACCATTGTGGAAGGGGAGACATTAACCAGAGTAGCTTTGAAATATTATGGCACAAAAAACCTGTGGCCCTACTTGGTAAAACATAACCCTACAATCATCAAAAATCCCAATCATGTGCCATACGGTACCACCATTAAGGTACCCAAATTAGAAAAGAAGCAGTAATCACTGCTTCTTTTTTTTTATTTAAAAGGCTTTTACAGTGTTTTAATAAAAATTAGTTCGTGTGGTTAATATATTATGTGTACTTTTGGGGCTAAATTCAAAATAACGAGATTAAACATATAAAAAATAGAACTATTATGGCAGAAACAATTGATATCCGCGAATTAAACGAGCGGATTGAAAGACAAAGTGCTTTCGTTACCAACCTGACAACAGGTATGGATCAAGTAATTGTGGGACAAAAACATTTGGTAGAATCATTGCTCATCGGCTTACTTTCAGACGGCCACGTATTGTTAGAAGGTGTACCAGGTTTAGCAAAGACGTTAGCCATCAAAACGTTGGCATCGTTGATTGATGCCAAGTACAGCCGTATCCAATTTACTCCCGACTTATTGCCGGCCGACGTAATAGGAACCATGGTTTATAGTCAAAAAGATGAATCATTCCAAGTAAAGAAAGGTCCTGTTTTTGCCAACTTCGTATTGGCCGATGAAATCAACCGTGCACCGGCCAAAGTACAGAGTGCATTGCTCGAAGCCATGCAAGAACGTCAGGTAACCATTGGTAAGGAAACCTTCCGGTTGCCCGAACCCTTCTTGGTATTGGCCACCCAAAACCCCATCGAACAAGAAGGAACCTATCCGTTGCCCGAAGCTCAAGTTGACCGTTTCATGTTAAAGGTGGTTATCGACTATCCCAAGTTGGAAGAAGAAAAGCTCATTATCCGTCAAAACATCAACGGTGAAAAGTTGGAAGTAAGACCCATTATGAAAGCCGAAGAGATTTTGGAAGCCCGCAAGGTGGTACGTCAAGTATATTTGGATGAGAAAATCGAGAAATACATTGTTGACATTGTATTTGCAACTCGTTACCCTGAGAAATACGATTTGAAGGAACTGAAAGAGATGATAGGCTTTGGTGGCTCTCCACGTGCCTCCATCAATTTGGCATTGGCTGCTCGTAGCTATGCCTTTATCAAACGTCGCGGCTATGTCATCCCCGAAGATGTACGTGCCGTAGCCCACGATGTGTTGCGTCACCGCATCGGATTGACCTACGAAGCCGAAGCCGGCAACGTAACAGCCGATGAAATTATAAGCCGAATCCTCAATAAGGTTGAAGTGCCTTGATTTTTATAAATTGACTGAATGGAAACCACAGAGCTATTAAAAAAAGTTCGTCAGATTGAAATCAAAACCAAAGGTTTGTCCAACAACATCTTTGCAGGCCAGTACCATTCGGCCTTCAAGGGTAGGGGTATGGCCTTTTCCGAAGTCCGTGAGTATCAGTTTGGCGATGACATACGCGACATCGACTGGAATGTAACTGCCCGATTTAACAAGCCATACGTAAAGGTTTTTGAAGAAGAGCGCGAACTGACAGTTATGTTGTTGATCGATGTTTCCGGCAGTTTGGAGTTTGGTACGGTCAAACAGATGAAGAAAGATATGGTAACCGAAATTGCCGCTACTTTGGCATTTTCGGCCATCCAAAACAACGATAAAATCGGCGTTATATTTTTCTCAGACAAGATAGAGAAGTTCATCCCTCCCAAGAAAGGCCGCAAACACATTCTATACATCATTCGTGAATTGTTGGACTTTAAAGCCGAGAGTCGTCGAACCGACATTCGCTTGGGATTGGAATATCTGACCAACGCCATGAAGCGTCGTTGTACAGCCTTTTTACTATCCGACTTCATCGATCAGCAGAGCTTCAAAAATGCCATGACCATAGCCAACCGCAAGCACGACTTGGTAGCCATACAAGTTTACGACCGTCGCGTCGAAGAACTTCCTGCCATTGGCATGATGAAGATAAAAGATGCCGAAACCGGCCACGAACAATGGATAGACACCTCGTCGAAGGCTGTGCGCCGCGCCCATCACGAATGGTGGATAAACAAGCAAAACGAACTTCGTGACACGTTTACCAAAAGCAATGTAGATAATGTATCGGTGCGCACCGATCAAGACTACGTTAAAGCATTGATGAATCTGTTTGCGAAACGAAATTAATCGTAACAATGAGAAGAACAATCTACTTGATAACCCTATTGATGCTGATAGGCATTCAAAAGACGCTTGCCCAGTCGGTAACGGTCGATGCCACCATCGACTCACTTCAGATATTTATCGGCGACCAGGCCAAGATAAAGCTCGAAGTATCACTCGACAGTGACAAACGTGCCATTTTCCCCGTATTCACCGATACGTTGGTCAGAGGCGTGGAAATATTAGAGACAGCCCGCCCCGACACGCAACTGCTGAACGACGGCAAGCGTACCTTGATTACTCAAGAATATACCATCACTTCGTTCGATTCAGCCCTCTATTACTTGCCACCTATGGAAGTGTGGGTCGATAACCAGCCCTACCGTTCCAAAGCATTGGCTTTAAAAGTCTATTCGGTACCAGTACCCATCAACGAAGAACGTCCCGACGACTTTTACGGTTCCAAGACCGTCATGAAAGCCCCTTTCGAATGGGAAGATTGGTATCTGGTAATAGCCAGTTTGCTGTTGTTTGCCCCCTTCTTGCTGTTACTCATCTATTTAGTGAAGCGCATCAGTGATAACAAGCCCATTATCCGCAAAGTAAAAGTTGCGCCCAAACTGCCAGCCCACCAATTGGCCATGCAAGAAATGGAACGCATCAAGAGTGAAAAGATTTGGCAGAAAGGTCACTCCAAAGAGTATTACACCGAACTTACCGATGCCATCCGTTCGTACATCAAGGAACGCTTTAACTTCAATGCTATGGAGATGACTTCCGGTGAAATCATTGAAAAACTGCTAGAAGTAAAAGATAAAGAGGCCATTGCCGACCTGCGCAGCCTGTTCCAGACAGCCGATTTGGTAAAGTTTGCCAAACACAACCCGCTGATGAACGAAAACGATGCCAACCTGATAAACGCCATCGACTTTATCAACGACACAAAGGAAGAAGAAGATGAAAATGCCAAACCGCAACCTACCGAAATAACCATCATCGAAAAACGTTCGTTGCGCACCAAGCTGATGTTGGGTGCCGGCATCATCGCATTGGCCACTCTACTGATAGGCTCGTTGATATACATTTGCAGTGAGTTGTACAACTATTTTGCTTAATCATTAATTTATTGAAAAGATATACACATGGTTTTTGCCAATATAGAATACTTGTTTTTATTGCTACTACTCATACCCTACATAGTATGGTATATTTTGAAGCAGAAGCGTAGCGAAGCCACCTTGCAGATTTCAGACGCCAGGGTATATGCCCATACCCCAAAAAGCTATAAGAATTATCTGCTCCATCTTCCTTTTGTTTTGCGCATCATAGCCTTAACATTGGTCATCTTGGTATTGGCTCGTCCTCAAACCACCGATAGCTGGCAGAACAGCGAAATCGAAGGCATCGACATCATGCTGGCCATCGACGTCTCTACCAGTATGCTGGCCGAAGACCTGAAGCCCAACCGATTGGAAGCCGCCAAAGAGGTAGCTTCCGAATTTATCAACGGTCGTCCCAACGACAACATCGGCATCACCCTGTTTGCCGGTGAAAGCTTCACCCAATGCCCGTTGACAATCGACCATGCCGTGCTGCTCAACCTGATTAAAGACGCCAAGTGCGGACTGATAGAAGACGGAACAGCCGTAGGCATGGGTATAGCCAATGCCGTTACCCGTCTGAAAGATAGCAAGGCCAAGTCGAAAGTCATCATTCTGCTGACCGACGGTACCAACAACCGAGGCGACATATCACCGCTGACCGCAGCCGAGATAGCCAAAAGTTTCGGAATCCGCGTCTATACCATCGGTGTAGGAACCAATGGCACAGCACCCTATCCCTATCCGGTAGGCAACACGGTGCAATACGTCAACCTCCCCGTCGAGATTGATGAAAAGACCTTGACCGAAATTGCCGGCACCACCGATGCCGACTATTTCCGTGCCACCAGCAACGACAAGTTGAAAGAAGTCTATGCCGAAATTGACAAGTTAGAGAAGACCAAGCTCAATGTCAAAGAGTTCAGCAAGCGCCAAGAAGAATACCGTCTTTTTGCCTTGTGGGCATTCCTCTGTCTGCTGCTCGAAGTATTGTTGCGCAACTCCATATTGAAAAAGATACCCTAATCGCCTAATTCATAAATAAAGAACAGATGTTTCGATTTGAAGAACCCACATACCTGTACCTGTTGCTTTTGTTACCCCTGTTAGTAACATTCTACCTGTACTCCAACTACCGTCGCCGCAAGGCCATCCGTAAGTTTGGCGACCCCGAACTGATGGCCCGTCTCATGCCCGACGTATCCAAGTATCGTCCCGATGTAAAATTCTGGATGCTTTTTGCTTCTCTCGGTCTGTTTGCCCTATTGCTGGCACGTCCCCAGTTTGGCTCCAAGCTCGAAACCGTGAAACGCCAAGGCATCGAAGTGATGATAGCCCTCGACATTTCCAACTCCATGCTGGCCGAAGACGTCCAACCCAGCCGTTTACAAAAAGCCAAACGATTGGTGGCACAATTGGTCGATAAGATGGAAAACGACAAGGTAGGCATGATTGTCTTTGCCGGCGATGCCTTTACCCAGCTCCCCATCACCAGCGACTACATCTCTGCCAAGATGTTCTTAGAAACCATCGACCCCTCGCTCATCTCCAAGCAAGGCACCGCCATAGCCGCAGCCCTCAATCTGGGCACCCGCAGCTTCACGCCCCAAGAAGGAGTAGGGCGCACCATCATCCTTATAACCGACGGTGAGAACCACGAAGGCGGAGTGGTCGAAGCAGCCCGTGCCGCTACCGAAAAAGGCATTCAAATCAACGTATTAGGCGTAGGTAGCCCCGACGGTGCCCCCATCCCCGTAAGCGGCACAAACGACTACCGTCGCGACCGCGAAGGCAACGTCGTAGTAACCCGTCTGAACGAACAGATGTGTCAAGAGATAGCCCAAGCCGGCAACGGCATCTATGTGCGTGTTGATAACACCAACGCCGCCCAGAAAGCCATCACCCAAGAGGTCAACAAATTAGCCAAAGCCGATGTAGAAACCCAAGTCTATACCGAATTCAACGAACAGTTCCAATCCGTAGCATGGATTATCCTGCTGCTACTGTTGGCCGAAATGTTGATATTAGAGCGCAAGAATCCCTTGTTCCGAAACATCCACCTATTTACCCCCGGCAAAAAAGGAGTTGGCATACTACTGTTGCTTCTGCTCCCGTTGGTCGCATCGGCACAAAAAGCCGAGCGCGACTATATCCGCAAGGGCAACCGTCAATTCAAAGACAGCATCTTTGTCGAAGCCGAAGTAAACTACCGCAAGGCTCTTGACGTCAATCCCCAATCTACCGTATCTATGTACAACTTGGCCAATACCCTCGCTGCACAAAACAAACTGCAAGAAGCAATGGATCAATATACCACCGTAGCCAAGATAGAGAAAGACAAAGCCAATTTGGCACAAATCTACCACAATATGGGTGTCATCTTCCATTCACAGAAAGAGTTTGGCAAGGCCGTTGAAGCCTACAAAGAGTCGTTGCGCAACAACCCCAAAGACGACGAAACCCGCTATAACCTGGCTTTGGCTCAAAAGCAGTTGCAAGACCAACAGCAACAGCAGCAAGAGCAGAACCAGCAAAACCAAGAACAACAACAGCAACAACAAGAAGAACAACAACAAAACAACGACCAGCAAGACCAGCAGCAACAACAGCAACCTCCCCAACAGCAGCAGCAAGACAAGGAAGAGATGTCGAAAGAAAATGCCGAGCAGTTGCTCCGTTCGGTCATGCAAGACGAGAAAGACGTACAAGACAAACTGAAGAAGCAGCAAGTCATCCAAGGCGGACGTCTGGAAAAAGATTGGTAAACAAATAAAGAGATATAGATATATGAAAAGAATCCTAATTTTATGGATAGCACTGACAGCCATCAGCTTCCGGCTGATAGCCGATGAAAAGGTTAAGTTTACCGCTTCTGCCCCCGATGCAGTGGCAGTAGGCGACCAGTTCAGACTCTCCTATACAGTCAACACACAAAAAGTAAAAGATTTCCGTGTACCGGCCATCAAAGGCTTCGATGTACTGATGGGACCCAGCCGTTCTACGCAGAGCAGCATGCACACCGACATATCCGGCAACGTCACCAAAACCTCCAGCATCACCTTCACCTACATCCTGATGGCCACCACCGAGGGTGAATACACCATTCCCGGTGCCACCATCGTGGCCGATGGCAACGAAATGATCTCCAACTCCATAAAAATAAAAGTCTTGCCGGCCGACAATACCGCATCAAGCGGCGAGAGCCGAAGCTCACAGTCGGGCAGCATCTCCAACAGCGACCTTTTCATCACCACCACCGCCAACAAGGTCAACGTCTATGAACAAGAAGCCCTGCTTCTGACCTATAAGATCTACACCGCTGTCGATTTGCGTGGTTTCGAAAACGTAAAACTGCCCGATTTCAAGGGCTTCCACTCACAGGAAGTAGAACTCCCCAACGACCGTCGCTGGGGATTGGAACATTACAAAGGCCGCAACTACCAGACCACCGTCTATCGTCAGTTTGTACTCTTCCCCCAACAATCCGGCAAACTTACCATCGAACCGGCCCGATTCGATGCCTCCATAGCCCAAGCTGCCCGCATCAGCGATCCCCTTGAAGCCTTCTTTAATGGTGGTGGTGTAGTCGAAGTAAAGAAAACCCTCACCACTCCTCAACTCACCATCAACGTCAAAGAGCTGCCCTCCGGCAAGCCCGAAGGCTTTTCCGGTGGAGTGGGCGAGTTCAACATCTCGTCGAGCATCAACAGCACCGACGTCAAGACCAACGACGCCGTCACCGTCAAGATAGTCATCTCCGGCACCGGCAACCTGAAACTTGTTTCGGCCCCCGAAGTAAAGTTCCCCGAAGACTTTGAAATCTACGACCCCAAGACCGAGAACAACTTCCGCCTGACCAGTGGAGGCCTTTCGGGCAGTCAAGTCATCGAGTATTTGGCCATTCCTCGCAATGCCGGCACCTACAAGATACCCCCGGTAACCTTCAGCTACTTCGACATCAAGTCGCAAAGCTACCGTACACTGACTACCGAAGAATACGTGCTCCACGTAGCCAAGGGCGAAGGCAATGCCGGCCAGACCATAGCCAACTTCACCAATAAAGAAGAGCTTCAGATATTGAACGAAGACATCCGTTTCATCAAGCAAGGCGAAGTCTCTCTAAAGCAGAAAGGCAGTTTCTTCTTCGGTTCATTCAGCTATTGGCTCTGCTACCTTGTTCCGGCACTGCTGTTCCTCGTCGTATTCATTCTCTACCGCAAGCAGATAGCCGCCAATGCCAATGTAGCCCGTACCCGCACCAAGAAAGCCAATAAAGTGGCTGTCAAACGCATGAAGCAGGCTGGCAAGCTACTGGCAGCCAATCAAAAAGAATCCTTCTACGACGAAGTACTGAAAGCCCTTTGGGGCTATGTCAGCGACAAGCTCAGCATCCCCGTATCCCGCCTGTCAAAAGACAATGTCGAAGAAGCACTACTCAACTACGGTGCATCATCCGAACTGATAAAAGAGTTCCTGAATGCCCTGAACGAATGTGAATTTGCTCGCTATGCTCCGGGCGATGCAGCCCAAGCCATGGACAAAGTCTATTCATCATCCATTGAAGTCATCAGTAAAATGGAAAATTCCATCAAACGTTAAAACCAAGGAGGAAAACAGAATGAAAAAAATACTGACCCTTACATTACTTCTGCTGACCGCAACCCTGTCGGTCACAGCCCAACACCCCGACAGCACCTCAACCACAGCTGCCCACCGTGAATTCTCTTCCAGCCGTCTGGCAGACAACGCCACTAAATCCGAAGGCGACAGTGCCTACCTGCAAAACGACTACGCCTCTGCCATCCAAATCTACGAATCATTGTTGCAACAAGGCGAAGCAGCCGAACTCTACTACAACTTAGGCAACAGCTACTACAAGAGCGGCGACATAGCCCGTGCCATCCTCAATTACGAGCGTGCCCTGTTGCTTCAGCCCGGCAACGGCGATATCCGTTCCAATTTAGAGATAGCCCGTGCCAAGACCATCGACAAAGTAGTCACCATCCCCGACATCTTCTTTGTATCGTGGATCAAGTCCCTCACCAACACCCTTAGTGCCGATTCATGGGGTAAGTGGGGCATCGCCTTCTTCCTCCTCACGCTAATCACCTTCTCTGCCTATTTTTTTGCCAAACAAGTTTCTCAGAAAAAGATAGGCTTCATTGCCGGTTGCATCACGTTGGTGTTCACCATTCTCTGCAATCTATTTGCAGCCCAGCAGAAGCACGATTTGGTAGAACGTTCATCCGCCATCATCCTTTCGCCCAGCGTCACCGTGCGCAGCACCCCCAGCGAAAGCGGCACTGCCCTTTTCATTCTCCACGAAGGCCATAAAGTCGAAGTCAAAGACAACACCATGCGCGAATGGAAAGAAATCCTCCTGCCCGATGGCAAAGTAGGTTGGATACCCGCCACCTCATTAGAAGTCATATAACCCCTTATTCATGCAGCGTGTTAAACCCTACTAAACTCTCTTTACTCCTTTGGGTCGTGTGGCTGTTGGTGCTATCCGGCTGCCGCCCCCCTGTTACCGCCCGCTTGCAGCAGGCCGAAGAATGGATGTGGACCCATCCCGACTCCTCGCTGCAACTGCTGGAGAGCCTCCCCAATGCCCATCAGCTGACTGGCGAGGCCCAAGCCCGCTATGCTCTGTTGCTCACCCAAGCCCGCTACCGCTGCTACCAGCCGGCCACCTCCGATTCGCTCATTCGTTTAGCTGTAGATTATTATACACAACACGAAGACCTACCCCGGCGATTTTCATGCTTTTTATATCTTAGCGACATCTATATAGAATTGGGGCGTACCCAAGATGCCATGCTCCCATTAAAACAAGCAGAAGAATTGATACCTGTAGTACAAGATGAACGTTTACATTATCTCGTTTTTTCTCGCTTAGCCTATATGAACAAAATAAGTGGGAACTATAAGTTAGCCTATAATTATTATCACAAAGCATTAGCTCTCAGCAACAAACTCGATAATGTAGAATGGAGATTAAACACTTTAATGAATATACTTCCACTTCCCATTCCCGAAGTCATTGACACCATAGAAACATATATTCACGAAATGCTTGCCGAAATCCAAAAAGTCAGTCCCTCTTTACAGTCTGCTATCCACAACAATATCGGTCGTTATCGTGTCGATCAGGGACAATTAGATGAAGCAATCCATCATTTCCACCAATCCATAGCCGCTTCTCCCGACAAAGCCTATCGCTCTTACATGCATCTTGGTAAAATTTATGATGCATTGGGACTACACCAACAAACAGATAGCCTATTTGATATAGCACTTCGCACACCCGTTTGGGCCACACGTTCTCGCATTTTCGACCATTGTTATAAGCGTGCTTTGTCACGAAATCAATTTGAAGAAGCCGCCTATTACATGCAGCAATACATTACCGCAGTCGATTCTTTCTATTATCACAATGAAAGCGATAAGATACAATCCATACAATCCCTCTACGACAAAGAAATCGTTTCTCGCAGTAAAGCAGAAGCTGAACGCAACTTACTTTTCTCCATACTCCTCATCCTGTTGTTGATAATTGCTTTCTATTTCTATCTCCGTTGGAAAAGCCGGCACCATCAACGTGAAATTTGGCAGAAGACGCAACGCATCCTTACCATCGAAGCCGAGAAACATGCCCTTCAGCAAACATTAGATGCCGAACAATGTAAGAACCTCTCTTACCGTAACGAACTGAAAGCACAAATAGATCAGTTAGAGACAGAAGCATCGCTATTGAAACAAGAACTGCGTACCATGCAAAAATACGCCACCTCCCTTGCCACGGTTCAAGACGTGCAAGCTCTCAACTTCTGGTTGCGTATCAGCCAAGATTTCGGCAACTATCATTCCACCGGTCCCGATTACGATTGTTTGCTTCGTTGGACTAACATCTGTTCTTCTCATTTCGCCACTCGCTTGCACCAACACTATCCCATGCTCAGCCCCAAAGAACTGAGCATCGCCTGCCTGTTCCGTTTAGGCTGTAGTGTTTCGCAAGTTGCCCAAGCCCATCATTACACCAATCCCCATTCGCTCAATGTAATCATCAGCCGCATTTGTGTTAAGATGAACATCGAAAGCTCTCGTGCCTCCTTTACTGCCCATATAAATTCTTTTTGATTGCATTAAAAACAGTTAAATATTTGTTATCAGATAGAAGATGATTTAGCTGAAAATCCCCCTTCTATACTGTTCATACGCTTATTTCTACTGTTATCAATGCCATCTTTCCCACTCATCGTCGTTATTGCAATATATGTTTTTATTTATTACGTTTGTTGCGAATTTTAAAAACTAATACATATGCAAAAAGCTATTTCTATTCGTTTAACGCTACTATTTGTAGTTTGTAATCTATTTACTTTTATGGCAACAGCAGACAATACTATGCCTGCAGAAGATAGAAAGCCAATTATTATTATTGGGGACAATGATGACATTTTGCCTCGTCCTTTAACAATTCCAGTAGAAGCTTGGCTGATGGGTGATAATGTTTCAGTCATTGCATTGAACGGCATCTCGGTTATTACCCTTACTATAACCGATGAAATGGGTAATTTGGTAGATAGTTGTATCACATCCTTATTTGCCGGTCAATCAGCAGTACTAAGTGTAGCAGGATGCCCAACCGGTAATTATCGTATCACCATTCAGCTACCAGATGATACCGTTTTATTTGGAGAATTTATTTTATGAGTTATAAACTAATTATTTAAAATTATTTTTGCCTTACAAAAAATTTAAAAATTTTGAAGCTCTGTAATATGAGCAAGGAGAATTTAAAGAAAAGAGAAATGGATTTCTTAATGGGTGGAAATTTCTGTGCAAATGGTACAGAAAATCAAAAAGCTAATAATTATTCTGGCAAATGCTCTTGTTTTTGCGGTGGAGATTGGGGAGATTATTACGACAGTTTAGATTTTGATGCTATAGATACAAAATCTTCAGGAACAATTGTCCCCTAAAAATCAAGCCCAATATTTTGAAATACGTATCAAACTATTGGGCTTAAAAATAAAATCATAAAAATAAATATAACGCTATGAAAACACTTATTTATATATGTATTTTTATATTGTGTTGTGCTTGTTCGGGCGGTAATAAACAACATAATAATCAACCCATTTTACCTCCAGAAGATTATGTAATAGAATTGGAAGAAGCATTCGCCAACACTACAGATAGGAATCTGTCGGAGTTTGTTGACAGTGTGGTATTCTTACCTCTACCCTCACAACCATTACTTCCAAGAAGATCTCTTATCGAATATAGTAAACCCTATTTTACTTATTTTTCCGGTCCGGTTTTCGATGCACAAGGCAAGTATGTTGGCAATGTTGGTTCTATGGGACAAGGGGCTGGAGAAGAAAGTAACGGATGGGGATATAGTGTGCTCTATGACGAAGTGAATGATCTATTTTATACAAAAGGCGACAAAATTATCCAATTTGACAAAAATCGTAAGTTCACAGGCAAAGACCTGCGTATTGCCTACCGTGACAGAACCGGCAGTGCCTTGCCACAAGGATTGAGCAACCCCTATACATTCGTGCGTTCGGGCAAATATAATGTAGTATATAACTATCCCGACTCTGCTTATTGGATGGACAAGAATTTGAATATAGTAAAGAAAGAACGTTTAATACCCACAGAATGGCTACCGGAACCTTTTACCTATAGTATTTTAATGGATTATACTTTCTCCACTTTCCGTGACACAACCTATATGTACAACTGTTTTACCGATGAATTATGTACCGTTACCGAAGATGGCATCAAACCACGTTGGAAGATTGTGGTGGGAAAGGAACGAGCCGAAAATCGTTGCTTCTTAAAAGACAAAGCAGAACTGTTTGAACAGACCTTGGTTAAAACCATAAGGAGTTTGCGTGCTTCGGGAAACAGAAATCCACAAGCCATAAGCCAAACTTTGGGAAATTCCGAGTTAGCTCAACTTATTGACGGTAAGAAATGGGTAGGCGAGGCTTACGAAAGCAATCGTTATGTTGTCCTTAGTTGGAACAAATTAGTGGCTTTTAAAGGATATAGAGAAAACAATCCCCGTCATTGGATATTCTATGACAAGAAAACCCAACAAACCATTTCGGTGGACAACCTTATCAACGACATGGACGGTGCAATCAATTTCAACCCTTCAGAATCTATCATGGGTATCAACGACGGCATCATCATGACTACCATCTGGCCATACGAAATAAAAGCATATATGGACGAATGTCAAGAAAAGGGAAAAACTGTCAGTCCCCAAATACAACAACTGATGAAAAACTACCATTCGGAAGACAATCCGATAATTGTATTGGCTTATCTGAAAAAATAGAAACATGCTAACTCGCTTTCCTCATTATCGTCAACTTGACTTCCGCGATTGTGGTCCTACTTGCCTGCGAATGATAGCTCGCCATTATGGCCGTCAATACTCACTACAAACGTTGCGGAAACGATCGTTCATTACCCGCGACGGGGTGTCAATGTTGGGCATCAGCGATGCGGCAGAATCTATCGGATTCCGAACACTGGGAGTACGCCTCACATTGGAACGGCTGCGAGAGGATATGCCGTTGCCCTGCATCCTACATTGGAAGCAGCGCCATTTTGTGGTATGCTATGACATCAAGAAACGGAACGGCAATTACCACTATTATATAGCTGATCCGGCTACCGAATTGGTGACTTATACCGACGAGGAAATGCAACGTGGATGGCTGGTTACTAAAGTAGATGGAGAGGAAAAAGGGGCTGCTTTGGCATTGGAACCTACTCCGGATTTCTACGACATGGAGGACGAAAGCGGTATGGAAAAAACAAACGGGGGACTGATGGCATTTTTCAACTATTTACGCCCTTACCGCAAACAACTGCTGCACCTGCTGCTGGGTATGCTGACTGCCAGTCTGCTACAACTCATCTTCCCATTCTTGACACAGTCGATGGTAGATGTGGGCATACGCGATGGAAACCTAACATTTATCACATTGATCTTGGTAGCACAACTGATTGTGTCGCTTTCGCAACTCTCGGTAGAATTTATACGAAGTTGGATTTTGCTGCACATGAATACTCGCATCAACATTTCGTTGATATCTGATTTCCTTATCAAACTGATGAAACTGCCTCTACGTTTCTTCGACAGCAAGATGATTGGAGACATTCTACAACGCATTGGCGACCACAACCGCATCGAAGAGTTTCTTACCGGCTCGTCCGTAGGTACTCTCTTCTCATTTATCAATTTTGTGATATTCGGAGTAGTGTTGCTCTACTACAATCCGCTGATATTACTTATCTATTTGATAGGGAATTCACTCTACATCATCTGGGTAATGTGCTTCATGAGGTATCGACGTGAACTGGACATTCGTCGTTTTGCACAAGCATCGGGCGAACAAAGCAACCTAATTCAGATGGTAACAGCTATGCAGGAGATAAAACTAAACAACTGTGAACGACAGAAGCGGTGGCAGTGGGAACGCATTCAGGTAAGGTTGTTCAAAATCAGTGTGAAAGGATTGGCTTTGGGACAATTGCAACAGATAGGCTCACTCTTCTTCAGCCAGACTACCAACATTGTGGTGTCATTCATTGCTGCCCGTTCGGTTATAGAAGGTGAAATGACATTGGGTATGATGATGTCACTAACCTATATCATTGGGCAACTCAATGCACCCATCGGCTCTTTTATCGGCTTTATACGACAATTGCAAGATGCAAAAATCAGCCTTGAGCGCTTGAATGAAATTCACGGACGAGAAGATGAGGAACAACTAATATACGACAAGCTACAGGTATTACCCGATAAGAAGGAGTTGACTGTCAGTCAGCTCAGTTTCAGTTACGACGGTGCCGACCGTAACTATGTATTAGACGATATATCGCTGACCATCCCTCAACAACAGGTAACAGCCATTGTCGGTGCCAGTGGCAGTGGAAAAACCACACTGCTAAAACTGTTGCTGGGCTTTTACGCACCCAACAAAGGATGTATAAAAGTGGGCGATACATCCATAACACAAATTAATCCACACTTGTGGCGTGCAAAAAGTGGAGCCGTCATGCAGGACGGTTTCATCTTTTCGGATACTATAGCCAATAACATTGCAGTAGGAGCTGAACAGATAGATCTTGAACGTTTGCAACATGCGGTAGAGGTAGCAAATATCCGTGATTTCATCGACTCTTTGCCTTTGGGATATAATACACAGATAGGCATGGAAGGAAACGGAATCAGTCAAGGACAGAAACAACGGATACTGATAGCACGTGCGGTTTATAAGAATCCTGAATACCTGTTTTTTGACGAAGCCACCAACGCCTTGGATGCCAACAACGAACGAGAGATTATGAAGAATCTGGACACCTTCTATCAAGGAAAGACTGTGGTCATTGTGGCGCATCGCCTAAGCACAGTGCGCAACGCTGACAAGATTGTGGTATTAGATAAGGGACATATAGCCGAAGAAGGAACCCATCGAGAATTGGTAGCTCGACAAGGATTATACTATCGTTTGGTGAAGAATCAATTGGAATTGGCAGACTGAACTTAAGCAAAATCATGGAAGAAGAAAAAAGATATAAAGAGATTGAATTACGAAGCGAAGAGGTGCAGGAGGTAATGAATAGAATACCACCGGCCATTCTGCGCTATGGTATGGCGGTGATAGCCACTGTGCTGCTGTTACTGCTGTCAGGCAGTGCCTTTTTTCGTTATCCCGATACTGTACAGGCAACATTCACATTAACCATGCAACCGGCACCGGCCTATGTGGTAGCCCCTAAGGAAGGGCGTATCGGGAAATTGCTGATTTCATCGCAACAACAAGTTAGCGAAGGCGATGTCATTGGAGTGATGAGTGGTCTTGCCGACAGTGAAGACATCTTCTACTTGCGCGAAAAGTTGCGAATGTGGCAACTGCACAGTGGAAAAACAGAATCTGTCGGAGAGATACTTTTCCAACGCATCCCTCGTTTAGGCAGTGTGCATTCCACCTATTCGGCACTGCTCCATGCTTGGAATGAATTCTTGTCACATACGCAAGAGGGGCGCAACTATGAAACAGAATTAATAGCCACCGTCACCACATTAAGCAACGAAGTGGCCCAATGGGAAGCCGATCATTTGCTGACAAGTCCCATAGCAGGTACTATAGCCTATATGCAGCCACTCGACCGCCTGCAATATGTATCGGCCGGAGAAACTCTCTTTGTTGTGGTACCCAACAATCCCATGACACCGGTGGGAATGGCTCTTGTACCCATGAAAGAAGCAGCTAAGGTAAAGATAGGACAGGTTGTCAACATTCGTTTGGATGGTTTTACTACCACAGAATTCGGATTCTTGAAAGGAAAGGTGAAAGCCATATCGCCCGTTCCCGACAAAGAGGGCAACTACATACTGGAAGTAGAACTTCCACAAAAGATAGATGACAAACATTCGGATAAGTTACCGCCTGTAAAGGTTTTATCCGGTACAGCCGATATTATAATCAGTGAAAAGAGTTTGTTAAAACGATTGTTGGCATTTTAAGAACTATTAGAATTAACAGATGACATGAAAGAAAAACTGTTGAGAAAAATATACAAGCAGTTGTCGAAAATGGAAAAAGACAAATTAGGGTTGAAAGACGGTCAGGTCGGTCTCATGCTATTCATGGCACGTTATACCAACCAATGTCATTCAATTCGCAGCTATCGTCAAACAGAAAGATTGCTGAACGAAGTAATCTCCGACCTTTCACAAATGAAAGGCTGTTTGCTACACGGTAGTTGGGGAGTGTTATGGGCCTTGCAGAAAATGATAGATTGCAGTATATTGGAAAAAGACGAACCCCTGCATCGGGTAATGGAATCCATCAAGTTCAATTGTCTTTCTGCCTACGTAGCTGTTCCGGTAAGATTAGTTGAAGAAGACTACCTGTTTTCCGAAGGCATTTGCATAGCCAAATTGTGGAAAGAGGAAGAGACATTGGAACGTTACAGCATCGAAGAGCGGTTGATAACCTTAGTGGACGAATGTGAACGCCTGCTGACCATTGAAATCCCCGGTATCTATACTCCCCGTATGCTGCTCGACCACCCCTCTTTGCTTCATTCCATGATTCACTTCCTACAACAGATGCAACAAAGGGGTATTTATCCTTACAAATCGGCACACCTACTGCAACAAGTCGAAGCATTTTGCCTTCCTCACCTGAAGAGATTTCCCCCCCTTGACGTCTATCTGATAACGGCACAATTACCTCATGTGGAGACCCTGTACCCCCAACTGAAGTCGAAGCAGTACGAAGAATTGTTCCGTTTTTTGGGCGAGGTAGGATTCTACAGCCTGCTTTACCAATCTCCTGAACTATTTGCCGATGCTTATCGGCATTTTGAAGAGTTTTGGGGATTTCAACGTGCCATGAACTACATGATAAAAGAGTGTTGCAACAAAGAATTATTATTAGGATGGGGAGGAGGATTGTTATGATTAGATTAACCAAAGAACTGACATTCTGTATTCCGGTACGCATTGATTCGGAACATCGTCAACGCAACCTGATGGGTATGCTCAATTTCTATAGTCACAACCTGCGAAAAGCCAAATATCTTATTCTGGAAGCTGACAGCAAGCCGCACATTGATGAAAGTCGTTTTTGTAACAAAATGCTGAAGCCCTATCTGGAATACTGTTTCGTAAAAGACGATAATCCCATCTTCCACCGCACCCGCTACATTAATCAGATGTTGAGACAAGCAAATACCAAAGTGGCTGCCGTATGGGACACCGATGCCATTGCACCACCCATGCAGGTGATTGATGCCTACCGAGCTATACTACGAGGCGAAACTACAATGGCCTATCCCTATGATGGTCGTTTCTGGGCAGTAAACGATTTCTTCAGTCGTCGCTTCTGTGAAGCATACAAAGACGAACTTTTGTACCTGACCAACTATCCGCAACCGCTCTCTCTGATGTGTGGCTACTACTCGGTGGGGGGTGCTTTTTTGGTAGATATCAACAAGTATCGGCATTGCGGATGGGAGAACGAGCATTTTGCCGGATGGGGACCTGAAGATGCCGAACGCTATCGGCGTATGGAACTATTGGGTCACAAACCATTGCGGATATCCGGATCACTCTACCACCTGTATCATCCGCGTGGTATCAACAGTGGTGACTACAATCACCATTTGGCATTGTCCACCAAGAAAGAGTATTGCCGTATATGCGGCATGCAACCCGACGAGTTAAGACGTGAAGTAGCACAATGGGAATGGATCAAATAAGCCACAAAATATCATGAAACACGCTATATTATTACTATTCCATAAAAATCCGCAGCAGTTAATACGGATGATGAGTTGCTTTGATGACGATTTTGTTTTTTATATTCACATCGACCGTAAAACAGAATTATCATTTTCCGAATTGGAATCTATTCGTAAAGCCCATCCTCATGTCCACCTTTACAGCCGTTACAAAGTCTATTGGGGAAGTATAGCTATTCTAAAAGCAGAACTCTACCTGTTAGAAGAGATTCTCAAACACGAACAATGCGATTACATCCACTTCATGAGCGGACAAGATTATCCCATCAAACACACTGAAGAAATCAAAAACTACTTCAGGGATTACAGAGGCTATGAATTTATCGAATACATGCCTCTACCAGACAAACGATGGGAGCATGGCACCTATTTGCGCTTTGATCTCTATCGTCTGAACGACTTCATGGATTATCACACCCCACATGGGTGTAGGTGCATCGAACTGTTCAACCGTTGGCAGTTGCAATGGGGCATCCGTCGTCCGGTTCCCTGCCAGTTTCCCCGTCTCTATGGTGGTTCCAATTGGATGTCGCTCACCACAGCCTGTGCCCGTTATGTGATGGAACATCGTCACAAACATCGTGCTTTTTTCCGTCGATTACGTTTTACTTTTGCTCCTGACGAAGTCTATTTTCATACCGTTATACTCAATTCACCGTTTGCATCACGGGTAGTGAACGACAATCGCCGTCTTATCTGCTGGGACGGCCATTCCGGTTCGCCCATAACTTTGACCCACCACCATTGGTGGGAAGTGGCTACCAGCAATCGCCTATTTGCTCGTAAATTGGACGAGCAAATTTCTCATCGCTTACAAGAGTACATTCATCGCTACCTTCTTCAAAGAGAAAAGATATCCATTGGAAATACCGGACGTTGGGAAAGCCATACCTTTTCGGGTCATGCCTATGACAACGGTTTAGGGCAAGCACTGTTACACCTGTTGTCTTATGTAAAACCAACCTCTATTGCCGACTTCGGTTGTGGTCCCGGATGGTATGTAGCCTTGCTTCGCCGTCATGGTTACGATGTACAAGGATATGATGGTAATCCTACGGTAGAATTCACCTCTTCGTTGTTTTTCAACGATGGATTCCATTGTCTGGAAGCCGACCTGACAGACGAATTGGAAAGTGACGAACCTTTCGACCTTGTCATCAGTCTGGAAGTGGGCGAACACATTGCCCCCTGTTGGGAAGAGACCTACTTGCACAACCTCACTCGCAATGCAGGTCGCTACATTCTGTTAAGTTGGGCAGTAGAAAATCAGCTTGGAGACGGTCATGTCAACTGTCACAGCAATGAGTACATATGTAATCAGATGCACCGTTTGGGATTTCTCCATATCCCCTCTATCAGCCGTTACCTACGTCATTCAGCCTCGTTATGGTGGTTTAAGCAAACAATCATGTTCTTCCAAAAACAGTAGTCCGATGAATAAAGAAATAAAAATAGAATATAAAGATGCGATTCAGTTATACCATCGCCTACAGAACGATATTGCTTCATATCAACCTCGTTATGATAAAACTCTATTGGCTCAATGGTTAGAACTCACTTCCAATGATTTTGCTTCCCGTCTGCAAAGAGATTATACCAATTTGACTCCTACCGAACAAAATATTTGCTATTTGCAGCGTTTGGGGTGTAATTTGCAACAAATGGCCGATGCCCTACATATGAAGAAACGTTCTGTGGAACGAAATATAAACCGTATCTGTAAAAAACTATGCATTGAGAGTAGTCAATCTTCATTTCGTAAATATATATTAGAATTCTGAATATCAAACGTTAAAGTTTGTATTTTTTGTCGCAAAAACAGCAAGTTAAAACATGAAATAATATATTTATCTAACTGTAAATCAAGAAATTAAAATCTGTTAATTTTGTCGCAAGCGTTTCAATAAAAACAATTTAAAATATTTGGAAGTGTATTTATTACCATCTATTTTTGTCAAAAGAAATAAAATTATATCACAATGAAAACATTGTATGTATTTGATGACTATCAATTATCCTTAAACAATGGAGTAGGGACTTATATTAAAGAACTTACTCGGTTGATTGATGATATGGAAGATGTAAGGATGGTTATGATAATGTTACGTTCAAATGTCAAAGAAAGTAGTGTGTATATTTGTAATAATATGGAATATATTTTATTTCCTAAGAGTGAAACTGAAAATTCATTTAGAGATACTATTTCAATTATTGCTTTATTACAAAAACATATTAATGATACCATTGATAATATATTTCTTTTTAATTATACCCCCTGTAATTATTTATTATGTAAATTAGCAAGTGAATTCCCATTGTCAAAAAGGATTTCTGTTGTTCATGATTTTAATTGGACTACTTATTTTAAAGGAAATATTTCTCTATTTAATAAATATATTATTAAGTATAAGAAAGAAGATAATATATATAAAACAATAAAACAAATATATCTATCGGAAAAAGAACAATATTTTAATTCTGATAAGATAATTTGTTTATCAGAAGATGCCTATATGATATTGAAAGTATTTTATGGAATTTCAATAGAAAAGATTATATTAATACCACATGGCATAAAACAAAATAGATTGAAAAATAACTTATTACAAAAAGATAAATTAAGATTACTATATGGAATAGACAAAAGTGAAAAAATTATACTTTCAGTTGGTCGTATCAGCGAAGCAAAAGGTACATTTGTTCTATTAGAAGCACTTAAAGAACTACAATTAACAGAATTAAAATTTCGATGGGTGATAGTAGGCGATTTGAAAAACATGGAAGATTTGTTAATAAAAGCAGGGAATTTAGTCACTAAAATGATTTTTACTGGATATATTAATAAAAAAACATTAATGCAATTGTATAAAATGGCTGATGTAGGCATTCTTTCTTCTTATACAGAACAGTGCTCTTATGTAGGTTTAGAAATGATGAATTGCGGTTTGCCTATTGTTGCAACAGATGCAATAGGAATCAGATGTATGTTTAAAAATGGAATAAATGCATGTATATCTCCTATTAAAAATACAAAAAAAACGAATTTATTAAAAAAGAATCTACTCAAATCAATATTATTAGTATTAAACAACCCTACATTACAAATAAAACTTAAGTTAAATGGTTATCGTATTTTAAAAGAAAAATATTCTTATAATTCAATGAAAGAAAAATATAACACTCTATTTCAAACAATATAATGTTTAATTTAAAATTAGAATTTATGAAAAAGTTACCCAAATTTAAACTAACAAATTTAAATGCGTCTGAAGTTAGTGAAAAAGAAATGAACCTATTAGTAGGTGGTGAAAAATGTTGTACTTGTGGATGTACCGGTCCTTCTAGTAGTGTAGATAATAACATCGCAAATTACAACGATAATTTATATAGTCCATCAGGTGGTGTACAACATGGATATGTAGCATAATATTAATAAGAATTTATAAGCCTGTCCTATTTTTATTTATAAATAGATACAGGCTTATTTTAAATTAAATAAAAAATTCACGATGAAACCTACACATTGCATTTACGCCTTATCGTTTGTCTGTTTACTTTCATGCAACAATAAAAGTAAACAGACAAACGAGGCAACCGAAACTTCACTTCCTGTCATCAATCTTTCAGAAAACATAAGTAAGGTAGAGGGATTACCTCTTAGTGATGCTGCATCCGGAGTGGAACTGATTAAATTAGATTCTTCCGACAAAGCTTTGTTTAGTGAAATAGGACAATTGGAAATAACCGACTCCGACATCTTCATATTAGCCATTCAGGAAAATATAGTTTTCAGATTTGATAGAACCGGTAAAATGCTGAATAAAATCGGGCAAATTGGTCAAGGTCCCGGTGAGTATAACTATGCATGGAGTTTTGTGGTAAAAAATGACACTAAAGAAATCTATATACTTACTACTTCATTAGGTATTTACGTTTATGATTTTGATGGAATTTTCAAACGAAAAGTAACTAAAGAAAGTATGGATCAGATGTTTACAGCCAATGAAATGAAATTCCGTTATGCACAACAACGCTTCTTCTTGTTGCAAAATCTGTGTGTAACACGCCCCATTTCATCGGATTCGCTGTGGTCTATAGCGTTGGTGGATACGGCTTTCAAAAAAAAGAAGATATACAAGAACCCATCTCATGTGGGACGTGAAACAGAGATTATTGAAAATCGTGCAGAATTGACCGGTTGGAAAAACTATTGGGCAGAGAAACCAACCGTTACCGATGTGTATAATGAAGAGTTCACTTTGAAATTCCCTGATACCGATACTATTTACCGGTATGATTCAACTACCGAGAGATTTTTACCTCAATATGCCATTTATACTCAAGAAGCTAAAGGTGATTATGGCGATACCCATGCAAGATTCAAAACGCATGCCGGATTGAGCTACTTTAATATAATAAACTATTGGCCCAGCAAAGATTACATCTATCTCAGAGCAACCAAAGGAGAATCAATTTTAACTTATGCCTACGAAAAAAGCACTGGAGCAGTACGCATTGTTGAACAAGAGTGTAAGTTGATAGAGCAGAAACATCGGTTTATTTCGCAAATATTGATCAGATATGAAGGTGAACTACCCTTTGCCTTCAAAAACGATTTTTATGACACTACATTCAATCTAGATTATACCTCTTCAGGCAAATATTGGGTGGACGTGGTAGAACCGGAAGATGAAGACGCCAATCCGCATCTTATGATTGCTACACTAAAATAATGTAAAATTGTAATGAAAAGCATTATAATATCACAAATACAAATCTTATAATTAATAATGGTTGCAACATTAAAATAATAATTCAAATCTCATGAATAATATCACTATATTTGAATCCCAAAATAGACAACATTATATTTATTCAGAAAAGGAACAATATTTCATATATATTCCAGATGATTTCAAGAATTTTTTAACCAATAAAACTGCATATTCTGATTCTATTGAAAACGAGTATTATATGCGCAAGCTAATATTTTTAAAAAATTCAAATATATTAGAAAAAACCGATACTATTTTTCAAACTGAAATCACAGAAGAACAAATTAAAAAAAATTTAGCTTCATTACGACAACTTTTAATAGAAGTAACAGATGGATGTAATTTACAATGCAAATATTGTGCTTATGGTGAGTTTTATTCAAATTATGATAATAGAAAATCTGAAAATCAGCGTTTTGAAAATATAAAAACATTGATTGACTACTTAGTAAAATTATGGAAATCAGAATATAATGTTTCCCACAATAATACAGTTGTCATAGGCTTTTATGGTGGAGAACCATTATTAAACATGAAATTAATTTGTGAAATAATTGATTATATTGAAAATTTGCAAATTAAATGGTTGAACTTTGTATATAATATGACAACCAATGCAATGTTGCTGAACCGCTATATGAATTATATTGTAAAACATAATTTCAATTTATTAATTAGCTTGGATGGAGATGAAAATCAAAATAGCTATAGAATAAACAAATCAGGAAAATCTTCTTTTAAACATGTAATATCGAATCTACAAAAAATTAAAGAGACTTATCCTGAATATTTTGAAAAAAATGTCTCCTTTAATGTCGTTTTACATGATAGGAATAGCATTGAAGATAGTTATAACTTTATATTCCAAACGTTTGGGAAAGTTCCTCGCATTTCTGAATTAAATACAAATGGGATTAATCCAGAACGAATAGAAGATTTTTATAAAATGTTTAATAGTCGTGTAGAAAGTTTTAGGTCAGCTATAAAAAACAATGAGATAAAAAATGCATTTCAACAAAACGATACAGACTCCATAAGATTTCATTCTATGTCAATGAATTATTTAGGAAATCGTTATGCAACTTATTTAGATTTATTTGATTCAGAAAATACGAATATATATATACCAACTGGTACATGTAGGCCATTTGAACGTAAATTGTTCCTAACTGTAAATAATAAAATACTTCCTTGTGAACGTATAGGGCAAAATTATGCAATAGCCACATTAAACCCTAAAGAATTAGAATTAAATTGTGCAAATATCGCAAAATTTTACAGCGCATTATACAGAAAAGTTGTGAAGAATTGTAAATATTGTTTTTCCAAAAGAACGTGTAGTCAATGTATGTTTTTATTAAAAGAAAAAGATGGTAATTTGATTTGTCAAGGTATTATGACCGAAGCAAAATTGAAAAAGGAATTTTCTGATTTCTTGACATATGCAGAAGAACATCCCGGTGATTATGAACGTTTGTTGTCCTCTATAATTATTGATTGATTATCATGGAATATTTGTTTTACTTAGAACCTTATACATTTATACTACAGAATGAGAAAAAGACTGTTCTATACAACACTATTAATTCCGCTTATATACCTTGTCCGGAATCTGCCGAAATACAAACAATTATTCAAACATGGGATAAAGCAGAGAATGGTTATTGCACAATATTGAACGAAGATACTTTCAACATTCAGGTTGTTAAATGTTTTATAACTACTGTAAGAGAATCATTTTCGGGAGACTGTATCCCTTGGAAAAAAGGAAAACAAAAGCCATACATATTCAAACCTACACTCTTCTTGAATACTGAATTACGAATAAAAGAAGAAAACAGTAGAAAAATATTAGGTGAGCGAATCTTACTAAATTTACATGAAGTAACATTTTATCTGCCATCAAAATGCGAAATAGGGTGTATTGCATGTGATTCTTATTATAGGCAGATGAATCATTGTCGATGTAAAGATGAAGTGATTGCTTTAACGTTGGAAAATTATCGCACTTTACTATTACAACTCCAAATTGCCGGTGTAAGGAAAGTGAATCTGATAGGAGGAATTTCAGGTAAAGAAAATTATCTATATAGTCTGGTGAAAGAATTTAAAAATTCCACTTATAAAAAATGTGTATATCTTGATTGGAAACAACGGAATAAATTTGATATAAACGCAATATTAAAATACAATACAGAAGTTTTTATTACTGTTCAACCCGAAGATTTAATTCAGATTTCTAAAAATATAAAAACTCTTCATTATAAAGAGAAAGTTACATGGCATTTAATAGTAGCTGAAGAGAAAAATATTGAACAAATAGAAGCACTTATAACGACTAATAACTTTAAAATAAAAATCATTCCTTTCTATAATGGAACTAATATAGAGTTCTTTCAAAAGAATGTATACATGAATTTGGAGGATATAATAGAGCAACCAATCAACAGAAAAACAATTTATCGACATAAAATACTGAATGATAATTTTTTTGGTAAACTGATTGTTATGCCATCGGGATATGTACATGCCAGCATTAATACACCACCAATTGGAAATATATTAGAGTGCTCCTTTAAGGAACTTGTATATAAAGAACTTACAGAAAATGATACATGGTTGAAAGTACGTGCCAATTTGTCTCCTTGCAGCCAATGTATTAACAAAGACTTGTGCCCACCAATTTCCAACTACGAGCAAGTAATAGGAAAAAATAATTTATGCTATTTGCAATAAATATTGATAAAAACTTAATTCATGAAAGAAAAGATAACATTGCTGGGACAGTTCATTGTCCACGAACGTAGGAAATGCGGAGCCGGGGTGGCGGAGTTTTATGTAGGTGTATTGGCACTTGGAGATAACTATTCAGAAGATATTGGTGCCAAACTATACGATGCCACGTTTTTGATAGAATATCGTGAAAAAGGAGTTTTCACCGGTCGTTTGAATGAAATAGCCTCTCAATTGAAAGAAGACGACAATCCTGTGATAATGACAATATCGTATAAGAAATAATTAAAATGCAAACATGAAACTTCCACATTGCATTTACGCCTTATTGTTTGTCTGTTTACTTTCATGCAACAGTAAAAGTAAACAGACAAACGAGGCAACCGAAACTTCACTTCCTGTCATCAATCTTTCAGAAAACATAAGTAAGGTAGAGGGATTACCTCTTAGTGATGCTGCATCCGGAGTGGAAAAAGTGATATTAGAAGTTACAGATAAGTCATTGATAGGAAAGATTCAAAAGGTAGAAATAACAGCTCATGATATTTGGATTACTACTTTCGAAAATATTCTACGCTTCTCACGAGAAGGAAAATTCTTGAATTCAGTTGGCAGAAAAGGACAAGGACCGGGAGAATACAATAACTTCTCTAACTACTTCATTGATGAAGATAATGCCGATATATATATCATACCAAGCAATGGAGGCGGTTTACTGGTGTATGAATATGATGGAAGATTTAAACATAAAATTTCGGCATGGCGAACATTAGAAGACATCTTGAATATGAATTCTGAGAAATTCCTATTTCTGAACGGTTACTGTTTTTTGGAACAATCCGGAGCGGTAATGTACGATATTCCGACAGATTCTTTATGGACGATAGGCTTGTTTGACAAAGATTTTAAAATAGCAAAGCGATTTAAAAATCCGGGTATGACAGGTCATGAAAGCGAAATTATAAAAAATAAAGGAAGTAATTTCGAAATAGTTAACTATTGGCAACAACCAAGTTCCACTATTACTGCCTATGGAAATGAAACTACATTGAAATATTGTGATACTGATACCATTTATCGGTTTGATAAAACACAAGAATTGTTCCTACCACAATATGCGATTCATACCAACGAGCCTAAGGGGGATTATGGAGCTACTCACCAATGGATAAAAGAGAGAGAGGCTTTCAATTATTTCACCATAGGACGCTATTATCCTACCAAGGATTATATTTATTTAGTGGGATACAAGGGCGATGAAATCTATAATTATTGTTATAACAAGAATAACGGCAGTGTTCGTTTGACCAAAGAAACTACTCAAATAGAAGAACGTCGTTTGCCTTGGTTCAGCTCGCCACATCGCCGTATAAAGGTTGATTTTATGTTAGAAAATGACCTACAAGGAGGTAATAAGTTTACTATTGATTATACCTCTTCAGGCAAATATTGGGTGGACGTGGTAGAACCGGAAGATGAAGACGCCAATCCGCATCTGATGATTGCTACACTAAAATAACCAATGTATTAACAAAGACTTGTGCCCACCAAATTCCAACTACGAGCAAGTAATAGGAAAAAATAATTTATGCTATTTGCAATAAATATTGATAAAAACTTAATTCATGAAAGAAAAGATAACATTGCTGGGACAGTTCATTGTCCACGAACGTAGGAAATGCGGAGCCGGGGTGGCGGAGTTTTGCAGGGTAGCTGGTATCAACAAAGATACTTACTACCACATTCTTTGCGGAAAGATGTGAAAACATCGTGCCACCTCCGGCTGTTAACCGCATTCGAAGGGTACTTGTCCGACGAGGAGTGGATCTACTTTAAAGAACAATACTTGCAATTATTGTTGACCGACTATAAATCCTCATACTCCCGACTGGCAAGAAAGCAGGGACATGCCTTCTTGATGTAAGGCGACAGTTCGTTGTGCCCCCGTATCTTGGCACCGGGATAGGCCGCTTTCAGTTGACGCAGCAACCCGATTAAAGCAATCTTCTGCTCGTAGGTGCGGGTGTCGCAGGGCGAGCCGTTCTCCTCCAATCCACCTTCGTAACAGATGCCGATGCTTCGGTCGTTGCTGCCACGGGCATGGGCACCGATGCGGTGCAGGGGGCGACAGGGAATGACCTCCCCGTCGCGACGCACATAGAAATGATAACCGATGTCGGTAAACCCACGCTTGCGGTGATCCATCCGCAACTGCTCCACAGGGTAGTCCTGATACCGACGAGTGCCGGAGCAATGAATGACCAAGAGGTCTATTTCACGAAAATTCTGGTAATACACTTACTAAATTAAAAGTTGAAAATTAAAAATTAAAAAATATAAGTTATTGGAGTAGTAAGGTATGGCTTTACTCCATAATTGAATTCATAATTACTTCCTTTCAGTCAGTCAAAAACCTCTTTGGATTTTTAACACTAAGGAATAGTCATAAATCATAAATCATAAATCCTTTAGGCCCCGCAGGCTGCTACGCCGAAGATACCGGCCAATGCAGTAGCTACGGTGATAATGATTTTAAGTACTAAGCCCCAACCGGTGACCTCTTTCTGTTCTTGTTGTTGTTTGCTCATTTATTAAATTGAAAATTAAAAATTAAAAGTTGAGAAATAGAGTAGGAGATTATAGAATTCATAATTACTTCCTTTTAGTCAGTCAAAACCTCTTTAGATTTTTACACTAAGGAATAGTCATAAATCATAAATCATAATTCATAAATCAAAAACTTATCCCAACGGATCTTCTAATTGCGTGTCGTCACCGCCCCCTTCGTTACCCGAAGAAGTGCCTCCGGAAGTGCTACCCGATGTAGCCTGTTCACCCCATTTGACAAACGAAGCACCGGTCATCAAGGCACGAGTGGCCACGGTACGGTCAGTGTTGCGAGTGGCCGAAGGACGGAAGTTTATCTTCAGACGGGCATTGGAAGCCGACACCTCTTCGGCGGTTTCCGAACCTTTGCCACGACTTTTCAGGCTGGGAGTGAAGTTGCCTAATCCGTCCAGACTGACGCTTTCGCCACTTTGCAGGTGGCGAGTCATCACGGTGATGAGGTTGTCGATGGTGTTTTTTACGTCACCCGGCGAGAGCGAACTCAGTTCGGCTACCTCTTCCGAAAGCTTGTTTAAATCGGCTGTACCGATGATTACTACTTGAGGGTGATAGAGCTTCTTACCCTCCTTGTTGGCGATGGTTGCTTGGCGCACTTTGTAAGGAATTGCCATACTAATTAATTTTTAAAAGGTTAATAAATAATTGGTTAATTATCACTCTGCAAAGATACAACAAGCGGTTGGGCGAAATTCGGGTTCTGTTAGGTTCTGTTAGGTTCCGTTAGGATTTTTCTGAAATATTTACGGTTCACCTAAGTAGGTGAAGATAAGTTCCACCTGTTTCAGGGTAAACCGCTTCTGTTGGGGTTCGTAGCCGCTATCTTGCAAAGCTTCGTAGAGGGGAGCACAACGCTTTATCCAGCGCATCAGCCGAGATACGGCACCGGGCTGATCCAAGTGGGGTGCATAAAGCAACCCCAATTCGCTTTTGGTGTATGATTTCAGTTCCATGTATGTTTTGGTTTATCTGTTTGTTTCAGCGGAGTTAACTCCGCAGACGAGCCGAGTTTGTTCCGTTGCCGAGCCGAGTTAACTCGGTATAAATGGGGGGGTAGGGTGTGACAAGTTGACAAGTATGACAGCTTTTTGATAACATTATATATACTATACTGTATTAATATATGTTAATATTTAATATATATATTCTTATATATATTTTTAAATAAACTTGTCATACTCGTCATCTTGTCATACTTTCGTTGGCAATTCGTTTCCTGTTTTGGTAGATTTCTTCTCCTTTCAGTTCAACAACCCTATATCCCCTAACATTAGCTTTTCGTATAGATTCAAAACCCAATTTTCTCATTATCAACCCAATCCGTATAGGGCTGAGGGTCTGCTTCATGCCCGAATTGATGCAACCCAAGATATGGGCGGTAGTGACAAAGATGCCCTCTTCGCCGGGGTAGGGCTTACGGTAGTAGGTCAGTATCAATTCTTCTTCTAAGTTGGGAGCTTCGAAACGAACGATGTGTTCGGCAAGCAGGGCTATCTCGTCGGCATCGAACCAGTAAGTAAATCCCGATTGCCAACGATACATCGCCTGACTGTAAATGCCATCGTAGGGCAGGGTATGTTCGTAGGGCGAACGGATGTTGCTCACCTCGAAGGGCAACCAGCGACGATTACCCGTCAAATCGGTCAAGAAGTTGAGGTGATTGCCCGTACCACAAAACGAGGCGATGTGGGGACGTACCTCTTTGTTGCGGGCATAGGCAGCTCGTTCTACCACATGTGGCAACGATACGGCAGCCTTTATCTGATCGACCTCTTCATCGGTCATCGACACAATCTCTTCCAAACAGATCAGGCCACATTCGGCCATCAGCAGGCGGTCATCCTTACTCATGCGCCGACTGTTGCTTTTGGGAACGAAATAGGGACGCAACTGAGGCGGCAACAGGTAATGAAACCAAGTCGTTTTATAGATGCCTTGCTTGCCGATAAAGACCAGTATTTCGTGGTTTACCCTGTCAGAAAGGAAACCGACCACCATAGCCACCAACCACTTAGAGAGGCAGTTTTCAAACAGGCGTCTATTTTCGGGCGTGTTGTCGCTTAACTGTACGGTGTCGGCCAGTAGAGCCATGTAATCGGTGTCGCCGGGATGCCAAGGGGGGAGGTGATAGAAGTAGTCGGCAAAGGGGTTGAACAACGGAACAAAATCGGACGATAAAACCAACCTTACATCCCCGATGCGGGTATTGCCAAACTGCTTGTTCATACGGCTCCACAGGGTTCCTTCATCGCGATCGGTTAAGGGTTGCCACGTGTCGCTACCTCTCCAGCAAATTTCGTTCAGACGGGTCACTACATTATGTCGGATATCGGCTATCTCTGCCATAAATCCCTCAATCTCTTTTACTTTACTCCATTGCTTGTCTTCGCTTTGTGGTAAGGATAGCGTGCCGTGTTCCGCCTCATTTCGGTAGCAAGAGGCCACTATAGCTGTCACGTCTTGTTCGCAATGGTAATCGGCAAAGCGCTCTACGGCCCATCTCTCCACCCGTTGCTGTTCCATGCCGTAGCGATTCATCAGGTAGAAGGCTTGCGAGAGGTATTCATTACGACGTCCCTTCCCGTAGGTCAGCCCTCGTTGTGCCAAGGTTTTCAGTACCGATTGTACTACCCGTTCAAACTGTTTCTCACCCATCTTATGCCGTTTGTTCCCTCTCTCTTCCGGCAGGGTTATCGGCAGTGGTTGTGCGTCGGGGTGATAACGGATGTCAGGACAATGGGCCAGACAAGAAAGGCGGGTAACGTTCTTACACTGTCCGTCGGTAGCACTCAATCCCAACCGTTGTTTATAATACTCGTTTCCTTGTATAAACGCCTGTTTGTAAAGCAGTAAGGCTTGTCGAGGGGTGGTGGTCAGCAGCGTGTCAAGATTGTAGCCCTCTGGCAAGGCATAGCGAAAGAGGATACGCAGCCCTTTTCCGGAGACGGTGGGATGGGCGAAGAGGGTATGTGCATCTTCTTCGGCTACACGTCGCAACCGTTCCACCTCGTCGGTACCGATACCGTCCACATCTACTAATGAACACCCCGTAAACTGCCGGATGTGTTGCTGTTGTTTGCCACCTTCGAACAGGGCTGCCACGCCAAAACAGGGCATCAGGTTCTTGTAGCGACGTGCCATTTCCGGTTCGCCCTGCTGCAAGTAGTGTCGATACTTTTCGGTCAGTTCTCTGACCGTACTGTCTTCTCTCATCAGCCGCATCAGTTCGTCGGGTCCGACTGTTTGCGGCTTCTTTCCGGTCAGTCCGTTGAATAATGAAAATCTGTTCATTTTGTTCTTTTATTTTTGATTACAGAGCAAAGAAAAACGAAAAGAAATAAACCCATTCCCTGCATGCAGGGAATAACGAAATGTTTGTTGAGAATGATTAACATTTTTATGCAATATAGATACACCGGTTGTTTATTTAATTCTGACAAATGGATTTAAAAAGAGATGTATATGTTAAACTTCGTATATTTTGTCGCAAATAAAACACTTAAAAGAAGCAGAATAACAGTTTATTTATCTGTTTTACAGCCAACTAACAAATGTTAATTTTGTCGCAAGTGTTTCAATAAAAACAATCAAAAACATTTGGAAACTATTTGGTTACTATTTATTTTTGCATATAGATATTAAAGTAGATGAATGTTGATAAATTCAATTCTATATTTCATGCATTTCAAATAACAGATTCTAAGTACAAAAACAATATATGAAAGATTTATATTTCTTAGATGTCTACGAGGAAAAAACGAATGGAGTTAGAACTTTTCGCAATGAGTTTCAGAAAGCTCTTAAAGAACACTCACACATTCGTCTTAATCATGTTGTCATAAATTCACCCCAACATGATTTGGAAATAAGCATGAAAGAAAATGTACGTTGCATTTCTGTACCTACAATTAACTCTATAGAACATCGTTTTTTTGTACTTGGAGCTTTACTTTATCAGTATATAAAAGATTCTCCGAATACTATTTTCATTCAAAACTCTTCACCGGCTTTTCCTATTATGAAAGCTTTTAAAAAGCGTTTTCCACAAAGTAAATTCATTTATATTATTCATGATTTTATTTGGGCAAGCTATTCTATGGGAAATATTGATTTTTTCAAACAAAAAATCAATAAAGAACCTTTAGATTCTTCTTCTTTAATTATTCAAAAAGCTTACGAAGACAATGTAAATACATTCATGTTGGCAGATAGGATTGTGGTACTTTCTAAAGATAGTTATGAATTATTAATTGATTATTTTGGAGTATCAACTCAAAAAATAATACTGATACCAAATGGTTTGGAAGATGTAAATAAAGATTTTGATTTATCGATAAATAGGAATAAGGATATTTGCTTTTTAGCAGTAGGACGGGTTACAATACAAAAAGGAATTATTGATTTACTTTATAGTTTTAAGAACATTTTATTGGAATATTCTAACTTAAAACTTATCATTGTAGGCGAAGTGGAACAAGAAGTAAAAATCATGTTTAAAAACGAAAAACGCATTTCATTTAAAGGAAATATACCAAAACATTTACTTTATGAATACTACAAAACATGCGATATAGGGATTATTCCCTCATATTACGAACAATGCAGTTATGTAGGTATCGAAATGAAAATGTTTGGATTACCTGTTATAGCTTCCGATGCCTTTGGTGTACGCAATATGTTTAATTCACACAATTCTGTAACAGTTCCTATTGGGAAAAAGAATGAAAAATACCGAAAAAATTTGGTAAATGCAATGAGAGAGTTTATTAATATGACTATAGAACAGCGTAAATTCTACAAACAGAGTTCAAGAGATAGCTATTTATCAAATTACCAATTGTCAAATATGAGAAATGAATATATTCGTTTAATAAATAACATTTAATTTAAAAAAGTAAACAGTATGAAAACATTGCAAAAACTTAAAATAATCAATTTTCCTAAAAAAGACATTTTAGCAGACGAAACTCTTTTTCATCTGATGGGAGCTATCAATTGTGGGTCATATGTTGTTTGTGGCGAAATGAACAAGAACTATTGTAATGTGATATACAATAATGCTCCTTGCGAACTTCCAGAACAAGCGGAAGGTGGAGTATATAATTTTATTCATAAACCGTAAAATCATTGTTTATCATATGAATTGGTCTCGTTATAATTTCTTTTTCAATGCAGAAGGCAAATATTTTTTGTATAATTCGCTATCCAATAGTTTTGCAGAATTAGACACAGATACTTATCATGAACTTACATTCATGAAGGACACAAACAATGTTGATATTCCTCATGAAGAATTGAAAGAACAATTAATTTCTATGAAAGCATTGGTGGAAGACGACAGAGATGAAATAAACAAGATTAAATATATAACACAAAAAAGGCGTTTTCAAAATCAACATATTGGATTAACAATCAATCCGACACTACATTGTAATTTTGCTTGCCCATATTGTTTTGAAAATGATCATCCCAATATTTATATGACAGATGAAGTTGAAGATGAACTCATTAATTATATAAAGAAACATGAGGAAGCAAAATCTATACATGTAACTTGGTTTGGAGGGGAACCGTTATTGGCTTTTAATCGAATTGTAAGCCTGACAAAACGTATGCAAGCATTAGGCTTAAAATACCGTGCAGGCATGATAACTAACGGTTATTTATTAACTAAAGAAATTGCTTCTCAACTTTCCTCTTTGGATATTCAATCTATTCAAATAACCATAGATGGAACAGAACCGTTACACGATAGTCGTCGTTGCCTAAAATCCGGAAAAGGAACTTTCCAACGTATTGTAGAAAATATAGATTTATTACAACAAATTGCTCCAGAAATTAAGGTTATTATCCGAGTGAATATAGATGAAAGCAATAAAGATGAGTATTTAGATGTATTCAATTATTTTGCAAGAAAAAAATATCCCAATTTAACAGTAGCACCTGCATTTGTGGAAGATTTATCTGGTTGTAATACCAATGATTGTATATTTAATGCAAAAAAGAAAGCAGCCTTCCTTATGGAAATGAAGAAAACACATGGCATGAATCTCAATCATTTTTATCCATCATATCATCGCTATGAATGCCCTGTTCGGAATCACAATAATATGGTAATAGGCCCTTCTGGTGAACTGTACAAATGTTGGAATGATGTAGGCAATAAAGAACGCATTATAGGTTATCTGAATGGTGATATCCAAAATGAACGTTTATTGATGCGCTATATGATAGGAGCCGATCCTTTTGATGACGAAGAGTGTAAATCATGTTTACTACTACCAGTATGTGGTGGAGGATGTCCGTATTCTCGTATTGAAAAAGAATACGGAGAGAAACATACCGATGTATGCTATTTAATAAAACACAACATGATAGATTTTCTTATGATTCATTATCACTCATGTTGCAAATAACAATAATTTATTAACCTTATAAATTTAGATTAAATGAAAAAGTTAGAAAAATTGCGCATTATCAGCGAACCGAGACAAGAGATTTTAAAAGAAACAGATTTGTTTCAATTAATGGGAACCGACAATTGTAATTCCTACGTAAATTGTCATGTAGAAAACAAAAATTCATGCGGCCCAATTTATAACGATGCAAGTTGCAGCGATCCAGGAGCAACTATGAAATGTGAAGGTGGCTACGCTTGGTAAAAACTTGATTCTGGAATAATGGAAAGAGAATTACTCTCTTTCCATTTCTTGAAGTAAAAGAAGATTTTATATATATTTTAAAACAATGAATACTATGAGAATTTTCAACACTCTTATGTTTATATCCATGCTCATTTTAACATCGTGTGGCAATGGTAATCAACCAAAGGAGGATCTGCTTCACTTTGACATGAATGGCGACTACCCCCTTCGTAAAATAGTATTACAGGATTATTTCGATATAAATTATGTGCCTTTAGAAACTAACGAGACATTCTTGGTAAACACCAATTTCAATATCAGCAAGGAACATATATTATCTTTTGCAGCCAACGGTGATGTACATATTTTTGATAGAAAAACTGGTAAAGGCATCTTGCATTTCAATAAAAAAGGTCCCGGTAACGAAGATTATGTACATGCCCATACTAATCTTATTGACGATGATAGGAAAGAGATTTTAATCTTTGACGGTGCAAAAAACGAAGTGTTCGTATATGATTTTAAAGGTGAGTTTTTACGTAAATTTCACAATAAAGGGTATCTTGAACAAGTAACAGCACATACAGAAGACGGAAATTTGATTTGGCTTGATGCCTATCCATATCGAGAAGCAGAAATTGATACTTCCACCTATTATGTAGTTTCACCAATTGACGGAAAAGTCATACATAAACTACCGTTGCCTCTTGTCAAGTTCCGTCCACCTGCATTTGTTATACCAACTTGGGGAACTATTGTTCCTCGAGCAACCCTCAATGCCTATACTCCACATGGTCGATTGTTAAAGCGTTTTTCAGATGACACAATCTACATCTATCGACCCAATGGAGAATTAGAACCAATGGCTGTCTCGACACCATCTGTACACGAAACAAACCCTCCAAAAATCTTTATGCCGTTAGCCGACATAGATAATGCATTTTTCGCAAGAGTTTTAACCGTATCTGAGGTGAATGGAAAGCCCAGTACCGACTATGAAGACTTTGTGTACGACAAGCAAGAAAAGAAATGGTATAGAGCTATTTATTATAACAGAGACCTTTCTGACGAGTTTTATGTAGGTGTATTGGCACTTGGAGATAACTATTCAGAAGATATTGGTGCCAAACTATACGATGCCACGTTTTTGATAGAATATCGTGAAAAAGGAGTTTTCACTGGTCGTTTGAATGAAATAGCCTCTCAATTGAAAGAAGACGACAATCCTGTGATAATGACAATATCGTATAAGAAATAATTAAAATGCAAGTACCAACCTATAGTCTTAAAAATTTAGGTTTGGAAAATGAATCTGTCATTAATCGGATGATGATAGATTCATTTTCTTTAAAATCACCCGGACTATTGAATGGCAGAATGGGATACACCATAGTTTTCTATCTGTGGGGAAGAGAAAAGAATAAACCTATTTATGAAGAGTTTGGAGAACGTCTATTGGATACTGTAATACAAGGATTAACCACTCAACTTCCTATCAATTTTTCTAACGGTTTGTGTGGAATTGGTTGGGGGTTGGAATTCTTGTTTTATCATAGATTCGTAGAATTTAGTAGTAATGATATTTTTGAAGAACTTGACCAACGAATAATACAATTAGTTTATTTAAAACAAAATCTAAATTTTCAAACCGAATTGGTTGGAATTCTTCATTATGTATTGGCTCGTATAAATGGAAATAACAATCGAAAAGAGAAAAAACCTTTTACTAAAGAATTTTTGCAATATTTACAACAGCATATTTGTTTGCAGAATGATTCCATCCCGGACAAAGAACTTTCCCATTTGATGCGTATCTACAATCATTGGTTTACTACCGAAGAGATAAATTATTCGATAGAAACCACATTATTAATAAAAACACTACAAATATTCAATTTCAAAATTGATAAATAATAGACATGAAACCTACACTTATTGTTGCATTTACGCCTTATCATTGTTAACATTGTTTTCATGCAATGATGGAAGTAAACAACAGTCGACGACTGTTGTTGAAAAGGAATCTACTCATATCATCGACCTGAGCGAGTTGGATTTTTCGGATGAGCCACAACGGTTGTCCGAGTTTGCCGACAGCCTGTCGTACATTCGTTTGAGTGACGAACCACTATTGCCGGATTTGTTGACAATAGAACAAATTGCTATGGATGACAGCGGATATATTTATGTAGATCAAAGAAATATCAACAAATATACTGCAGAAGGGAAGTTTGTGAAACAACTCTTTAAACATGGACAAGGACCGGGAGAGGTGGCTCAGAAACTTCGTGAAACGGCTTTCGACTGGGATAAGCGGGTAGCCAAGATTCAGGATTATGGTTATTCTAATGGAAGAAAGGTGTTTTCGTTGGATGGTGTTTGGCTATACAACGAGGATGTGATGGATAGTATGGAGTACATAAGGCATCCGGTGGCCTACATTGACGGGAAAGAAATATTTTATCATAAAAATCGAAGCCACTATTACAAACGGGGAGACCCGTTCAATGTAGATGGACCGATATTGTGGTATGTCAAGGATACCCGAAATGGAGAGATTGTTTTCCAAAAGAAGAATCCGTTTTATCATATCACTGTAGAGAAGGGAAGGGCGATGGCCATGCTTAGTAATTATCCTGTAAGCAGAGGAGAGATTGATTCCGTCTTCTGGATGCGACACATTCATCAAGACACGCTGTTTCGCACCTGCAATGCCATATATTGGCAACCGTGGTATGTCTTGCATACAGGAGATAAAGAGTCTGAATACAAGACAAAAATTGAATTGATGACCAATCCGATGTCGTCATCAAAAGCGCGTACCATAAAAATGATTAGTCAACTTTATCCGTTGCCCACCGGTGTATTATATAAATATTGTTCTTTAGGAATAGAAAAAACCGGCACCGGATTTTGCAAGGCCGATTCCAAAGCATTAACTGTATCAGAAAAGCCGTTCGTCAACGACTTGGATAATCATTTGAAGAATGTAGAAATTCCTTTTAATATGCTTTATCAGCGAGCAGGGTATCTTTACTTCTTGGTGGATGCTTGGCGTTTTTTAGAGGAGGGCTGCACACCGCCTTTCCCCAACCTGACGGAAGATAGTAACCCGATTATTGTAAAAATGAAACTGAAATCGTGAAAAACTAATAGTATATGAAAATTTTATGGGGGCTGTTGCTTTGTTTGACATTGACCTCTTGTGTTGAAAATAGCAAGAAGAAAGAGCCTACACAGGAGACAGGAAATAAAGGGGGACAGGTGATTTATCTGGATGCAAATACTCCTATTGAGCATGATACACTTACGCTGGAGGAAATAGCAGATACCGTAGTCTATCTACGTTTGGATGCTAAAATTAGGGAAGGGGCACAAATCAACTATTTGGATAGTTTGATTTTAGTTCACGATGGAACAAGTTTACAGGCATTCAAACCTACCGGAGAACGGATATATGAAATAGTTTCTCCGGGGTCACTGGATATGTTGCCTAATGCAAAAAGTTTCTATCTTTATGAACTGAAAGAGAATAGCATCAATCAATATGATTTCCAAGGAAAACAGTTGAATACCATTCATCTTACCGAAGTTCCCAAAACATTTTATGGGTATAACTTTTTGGCACTTAGTGACTCGCTTTTTGCTTTCAGCCACCCCAATATCGGAACCAATAAATATGAGCTGTTTTTGGTGGATAGTAATGGAAATGCCGTATGGCATAAGGAGAATGTAGAACCGTTTGTACCCAAAGAGGGAGCAAGACTTTACGACAGCTATTGGAGACATACACTTTTCCGCACTACAGAAGGATGCCGCTACTTGCGTTGCTTCTCTGATACATTGTGGACAATAACTGCAAATCGGGAACTAAAGCCAACGCTGATTGAGACCATGATTGGAAAAATGGCTATCGAACACCGCATGGAGTATAACGGAATGGACAACGATACCTATATCATAGAAACAGTGAATAAAGAACCGGAAAAGAAAAATGGTGTTCGTTATTTTGAAACTTCAAGGTTTATTATTGGAGAATATAAGGTGGGGCAGCACCAAAGAGACTGGTCTGACTATATATGCTATGATAAGCGCAACAAGAAATGGTATCAGATAATAAATAAATTTCCCTCTGAGGGATTCCTTTTCCATTTTGGCATATTCAATAATTACGATGGCGGATTGGCTTTTGCGCCTTCCACTCAGTCGGGCGAGTGGCTGATTATGGTCAATGCCAGCGACCAAAATGGCGAAAGTCGAATGAAACCTAAAAGGCTCTATCAAGAGGGAATTATTATTCAAAACCGGCAAACGGGTGAAATGGAACAATATTTATACAGAAGCGATGTATGGAAGGATGCCGAGAAGCGAAACCTTTTAAATAAATTCTATCAGGATTTTAATGACGACAAACACTCTGTATTAATGCTTGTCCGACTGAAAAAATAGTATTTCTATGTACAGATATTTTATTTTTTACCTCTCCGTGTTATTTCTTCTTTCATGCAATGAAAGAGATGAAAGAAAGGCACTTTCTTTTCAAGTGAAAGGGAGTGATACGCTATTTGTGTGTGACTTGAATCGTATTGAGCATGAAAAGGTACGTATTAATCTAAGCGACTGGGTGGACGAATTCAGATGGATTCAGTTGGATAGTGCGGATACAGCTACAATCATCGGACAAGAGGTCTATATCACAGATAACTACATAGGCATGTTAGACAATCAACGCTTCAAATTGTTCAATCATGCCGGGCAATTCTTGTGTGACATAGGTAGAGTGGGGCAAGGACCGGGAGAATATACCGTACTTTATTCGGCCGCATTAGACGAAAAGAGAAATCGTATTTATTTGGCTCCGTTCGGGCATAATAAAGTGTGGATATATAATTTTCAAGGTAATTCAATAGAAGATATGAATATGCCTTTGTTGACCAAAGGTGTCATACGAAGTATGTCGGACGGTTCTCTGCTTATGACTCACCTGAATTTTGGTAAGAGTATGCAATATTTTCAAATAGATACACTCGGACTCAAGACTTTTACATCAGATATGAGTAAGGTGGTTGTTACACGCACTCCAAGTGGAGATTTTATAGGTTACAACAATGAAATATATCTAAGAAACAATACGAAGGATTTTATTTATCACATTTACCCCTCATTTTCTGATAGCCTGTTCTGTTTTAATCCACAATCGCGCAAATCATATACCCGACTTACGTTAAATAACCTTCGTAGCAGATACATAACAATTACCGAAACGCCATCGGCTTTCTTTATTCGCTTCATTTCAGGAATTACAAATATACCGACAAAATGGATACCGACAAGCGAGGTAATTATTGCCGACAAAAAGAGGGAAACAGCCTGTTTTGCCGATATTCGAAATGATTATTTAGGCGGCATTGCGGTGACTTCTCAATTTGCTTTGCCACAGAGTGGTTGGTATTACGAAGTGTTGGAACCGATACAATTATTGGAAATGATAAACAATAGATTGGATGAGCCGGATTGTACTAACGAAGACAAGACACGATTGAAGCAACTGAAAAATTCATTCGATAAAAACGGTAATAATTTATTGCTTTATGGAAAAATCAGATAATATTGTAACAATATTGATATTATAAAAAAATACTTTCAACTGCTTTTGTTACTGGTAACTATAACGGCTTGTTCTTCAACGCAAGAGGAGATGGTAAGTTGATTATCACCTTTTCGCCACACGTTATTCATGAGAGTGACAACGAAGCATTCAAAGCCCAATTCAAAAATCTGGTAGAGGATGCCAATCCGATATTGCTAATCGCTGATTTGAAATAATTCATCATCACAAATTTTGAAATCAATGTCAGGGACGATAATCTCCGAAAGTTTATCTTTAACAAGGAATCCCATGTAAAGAGGTATTGTAAGAATTTCCTCTTCGCGCCCTACATTATATTTCCCAAGTTTGATAGCATTGTTAACATGATAAACATTTTTGTTCTTCAGAACTGTTTTCAGACTTTTTGTTTTGCCTGATTTTGCCTTGACTTCCAGCACTACACATTCGCCCTTGTAGCGTACAAGGAAGTCCAATTCAAGACCACTATCCTTCTGGAAGTAGTACAACTTTTGTTCTGACTTACAAAGAAAATCTGCCATGAGATTCTCGAATATAGCACCTTTGTACCCCAGAAGATTGCCTTTAAGGATGTCTGCTTGAGTGCCATAATCAAGCATAGCAACGAGAAGTCCGATATCTGTGGTGTATAACTTAAAGCAATCCTTAATAGAATTGCCCTCAAGTGGCAGTTCTGTAATCTGTGTATTGTAACACCTCTTTGCTATACCGGCATCTTCAAGCCACTGGATGCTACCTACATACTGCGAAGAACGTCCCCCTTTGCGTACTACTGAATACTGGAATTTCTTGTTGTCTTTGGCTAATTGCTTGGGGATTGACTCGAAACACTCATGAATACGAGGCTTATCCGCATCATCTGCATACTTAACCATATCCTCCTCATATTCGGATATAAGGTTGCGCTGTACTTTGTATGTGAGTTCGATATTTTTGGTTTCAAGGAAGGTGTTTACAACCTCAGGCAACCCTCCAACGATGACATATCTGTACAACAATTCCATCATCACCTTGTGAATACCATCGGGAACTACCGTCTCATTCTCAAAGCACTCTTTCACTGCATCAATAACCTTGTCGTTGATGCCATTTGCCCACAAGAACTCCTCAAAATCCAATGGGAACATCTCTACCATCGTCTCATACCCAACAGGGATAGAGTCCTGACCGTCCTCCATTGTTTGGTCGCTTTTACCATATCCCCTTACACCCAAGAGGGAACCGGTAGCAATAACATCAAAACGCCCGTCTATCTGAAACGACTTTAACGCTGTTCGCGCCTCTCTGCACTCCTGAATTTCATCAAGGATGATGCAAGTCTTTCCTGTAATAAAACGACTGCCCGGTATCAAGGCTGACAAGTTAAGGATAATGGTATCAACATCTATATTGCCGGCAAAGGCAGACTTTTTATCGGGTTCGAGAATGAAGTTCATATACACCACACTCTCGTAATTCTCCTTTGCAAATTTTTGGACAATGTATGTTTTTCCACATTGGCGAATACCTTTTATCACAAGTGGTTTCTTGGCTCCGGAGGTTTTCCACTCAACCAAAACAGACTCAATTTTTCTTTTCAGCATCGTATTACAGATTTGTTCGAATGCAAAAATACACTTTTTCAAGCGAATAAACAAGAGTGGCTAACACTTTTTCAAGCGAATAATTCGGAATGGAAACATTTTTTAGAGCGAATAAGCAGAAAATTGTAGATACGGATAATTCCACTTGACTTATGTACTTACCTGAAAAATAAGGGTAAAGCAACTGCCTTGACCGGGAGTGGACTGCACGGTGATGTTGCCATTATGACGGTTCATAATCTGTTTGCACAGGCTTAGTCCGATGCCCGAACCTTTAGGCTTGGTGGTGAAGAAGGGTACGAAAATGCGGTCTTTCACTTCGGGCAAGATGCCTTCGCCGTTGTCTTTCACCAGAATGCGACACTCTCTGGAAGAGGTACGTTCGCTCCATACCTCGATGTGGGGATGGGAAGAGTGAGAGGTGGCTTCACGAGCATTCTTAAGCAGGTTTATCAGTACTTGCTCTATCTGAGTACGGTCGATGTAGAGCAAGCGGTCGGAAGCCGGTAAACGAACGTCGATGAACTCATCGGGAAAGAGGCCACGTACTCCCTGCAACAAGTCGCATAACGACACGTAGTTGCGGTTGGGTTCGGGCATACGGGTCAGGCTACGATAGTTTTCAACAAACTCTAACAAGCCCTTGCTACGACGATGGATGGTTTGCAACCCTTGCTGTACCAAGGGGTAGTTATCCTCGCTCACCCTCCGTTCGCTCAGGGTTTCGGAAAGGGATATGATGGGGGTAATGGAGTTCATGATTTCGTGTGTCAGTACCCGAATGAGCTTTTGCCACGAATCCATTTCGTTGCGCTCCATCGAACGAATGCGGAACTGCTGCATGGCATCGGCCAACTCGTCGCGCATCTGCTGCAAAGCATGATTGCTATAGGGCATACGAAAGCCTATCATCATATCGTCATAACGGATGCTCTCGGTCAGACGGTTTAATATGCGAATGTGCATCATCTGTAACCGGTAGAGATTGAAGGCAACCAACAACCACAAGAAGAAGAGCATCAGGCTGCTAAACCATAAGTTGTATATAGCCAACCAGAAGATACCGGCAGTAAGCAGGGTGATGAGCAGGATGTGCAGGGCTATGACAAACGAGTATCGCTTCATGGTGAGTGGTTTTTAAAATGTGGAAGTGACTATATATTCATTTTTTCAATGCGACGATAGAGGGCGAAACGGGTAATGCCTAACATTTCGGCAGCACGGGTCATATTGCCTTCGCTCAGACGGATGGCACGCTCGATGGCAAACCGTTCTACCTTTTCCAGTTCGGTGGGAATATCTTCTACTTCTTTTACCACCTGTGTAGGTACCGGAGTCAATGGGAAACAGTCGGCACGCATCATGCCCAAGCCACTGCTCATGATAACGGCTCGTTCCATGACGTGTTGCAGCTCGCGTACATTGCCCGGCCATGAGTATTTCATCAGTTTATTCTGTGCTTCGCGCGTCAGGCCTCGCTCTTCCTTGTGGTATTTCTTGGCATAGATCTTCAGGAAGTGTTCGGCCAGCAATAGGATGTCGTTGCCCCGTTCGCGCAGGGGAGGGATGTGTATCTCGATGGTGTTGATGCGGTAGAGCAGGTCTTGACGAAAAGTTCCTTCGGCTACCATATTATAGACATCGGCATTGGTGGCACAAATCAGGCGTACGTCGATGTTGATGGGGTGTGTGCTGCCCAATCGGGTAATCTGCTGCTTCTCGATGGCGGTCAACAACTTGGCTTGCATGGGCATTGATAGGTTGCCTATTTCATTGAGGAATAATGTGCCACCGGTAGCCACCTCCATGCGTCCGGCTTTGGGCTTGCGGGCATCGGTAAAGGCTCCTTTTTCATAACCGAACAGTTCGCTTTCGAACAGTTGTTCGGGAATTGTACCCAAGTCGATGTTGATAAAGGGTTTCTTCCGGCGAGATGAGTATTGGTAGAGCATTTGGGCTATCAGGTCTTTGCCGGTGCCGTTCTCACCCAGAATCAGGATATTGGCATCGGTATCTTGCAATTGCTCGACGGTGGCAAACACCTTCTGCATCTTGGGTGATGTGCCAATAATTACTTGTCCGATACCGTTGGTCAGTCCTTCGCTCAATGCTTCCACCTGCTCTTTCAATTGGGTCAGTTCGCGTTGCGAACGTCGTATCTTCATACCCGACGAGAGGGTAGCTACAATCTTATCGTTAGACCAAGGCTTGGAGATAAAGTCGGTGGCACCGGCTTTGATGGCACGCACGGCTTTGTCGGTATCGGCATAGGCAGTCATGAAGATGACTACGGCATTGGGGTCGATGGAGAGTATCTGTTCCAAGCAGTCGAACCCTTCTTCGCCACTGATGGCATCGCGGCTGAAGTTCATGTCGAGCAAGACGATGTCCGGCTCGAAAGTATTCATGAAATGAGGTACTTTTTCGGGCGACAGGGCTACTTTTATCTTTTCGGCTAAAGGTTCCAACAACAGATTCAAGGCGAACAGTACGTCTTGATTGTCGTCAACAATTAATATTTTTCCTAACTCTTTCATACTTCTATTTTTTTACCGGGTAATATTTACTCCCTCCTCCACCTTATAAATTAGCTTTACTCAAAACCTCTTATACTTATAGTGAATGAGAGTTCTTTCTTTTTTTTATTCCTCTCCTATTTATAGGGGAGGGGGACCGCTTGCGGTGGAGGAGTTTAGAATACACAAACTAATTGTATTCTTAAACTCCCTCCCCCCTTCGGGGTACTCCCCCTATAAATAGGAGGAGAGTTCTTTCCATTATACATTCCTCTCCTATAAATTAGCTTCGCTCAAAACCTCTTATACTTTTTTCATTAAAGTATAGTGGGGAGGGGGACCGCTTGCGGTGGAGGAGTTTAGAATACACAAACTAATTGTAATCTTAAACTCCCTCCCCCCTTCGGGGTACTCCCTCTATAAATAGGAGGAGAGTTCTTTCCATTATACATTCCTCTCCTGTTTATTAGCTAACGCTCAAAACCTCTTATACTTTTTTCATTATAGTATAGTGGAGGAGAGTTGATTACCACTCATCACTAACAAAACTTCTATACGGCGACAAATATAAATAAAATAAATGAAAGTAGTACGTGCGATTCCGCACTATTTTCGTGCGATTTCGCACACGGTTTTACACAACTCAAAAAATTATATGCTTAATAATCACCCTGTTACGTTTTGGCATAGAATTTGCTGTATTGATTATAGATAAATGACATTGCTATGAATAGATTATTTTGGATTACTTTATTGCTGATTTACGGAGGTTGCCTGAACGTAACCGCCCAAACAGAGCAGATTATGGAGCTTACACTGCCAGCTACCATTGAACGTGCTCAACACCAATCGCCCGATGCCGAAAGTGCCCGCCACTCTTTCCATTCGGCCTATTGGAACTACAAATATTACAAGGCCAATTACCTGCCCAACCTGACGCTGAGTTCCAATCCGTACTTAGATAGAGCCATCAACAAGATTACGATGGGCGATGGTAGCGTGAAGTTTGTGGAACAGAACCTGCTGAGCACCGACCTGACGCTGAGCCTTACCCAGAACATCCCTTTGACGGGCGGTACCTTGTTTGTGGAAAGTTCGGCACAACGACTCGACCTCTTCAGTGACGACACCCATTCGTGGCAGACCTCGCCCGTAAACATCGGATACAGGCAGTCCATCTTTGGGTACAACAGCTTGAAGTGGGACAAGCGCATAGAGCCCATCCGATACAAGGAGGCTAAAAAGAGTTACGTGGAGACATTGGAATTAGTGGCAGCCGAAGCTACCAAGAAGTTTTTCGACCTGGCCACGGCACAAAGTAACTATGAAATTGCCACCACCAACCTGGCCAATGCCGACACCTTATATAAATATGCGCAAGGACGATATAATATAGGTACCATCAGCGAGAACGAGATGTTGCAACTGGAACTGAACAAACTGACAGAAGAGACCAACTGCATGAATGCACGCATTGAGGTGGAGAATGCCATGCAAGAATTGCGATCTTATTTGGGTATCCAGCAAGACATTGAAGTGCGCGTCAACGTCAGTGGAGAAGTACCTGACCTGCATGTTGACCTGACCGAAGCATTGATGCTGGCTCATGAAAACAGCCCTGAAATACTGAATATGCAACGACGGAAGTTGGAGAGCGAAAGTGCAGTGGCCAATGCACGTGCCAATGCCGGACTGAAGGCAGACATATACCTGCGGTTTGGCTTGACACAAACCGGAAGCAAGCTGCGCGATGCCTACCGAAGCCCCCTCGACCAACAGTATGTAAGCGTAGGCATTTCACTGCCCATCTTAGACTGGGGACGAGGAAAGGGACGAGTGCGAGTGGCACGCTCTAACCGTGACTTGGTGAATACGCAAGTGGAACAGGACAAGACCGACTTTGAACAGAATGTGCGCAAGTTGGTGAAGCAGTTTAACCTGCAAGCACAACGGGTGCGCATTGCAGCACGCACCGACGAAACAGCACAACGACGTGCCGACGTGGCAAGAAGGCTATATCTGCTGGGGAAGTCGAGCATCCTCGACCTGAATGCCTCGATTACCGAGAAAGATACGGCTCGCCGCAACTACATATCGACCCTTTATAACTACTGGAGCCAATACTACACCCTGCGAAGCCTGACACTATACGACTTTGAAAACAACAGCTTATTGGCCAACGATGTAGAGAAGATTGTAAAGAAATGAGTTTGAAATATATAATTAAGAGATAGAATAATGGACATTAAGATTGAAAAAAAGCCTTGGTACATCCGTTACCGTTATTACCTGTTGGCGGGTAGTGCCTTCTTGGTATTCCTGATTTATGTATTCACCCTGTCATTGGGGCCCAAGAAGTTGCGCATAGAGCGCGACAACATCCAGATTGCCGAAGTGCGCAACGGTAATTTCATGGAGTATGTCGATGTAGAGGGATTGGTGCAGCCCATCCTGACCATCAAAATAAATGCCCGCGAAACGGGTAGTGTAGAGCGCATTACGGGCGAAGAGGGTAGTTTGCTGAAGAAAGGAGATACCATCTTGGTCTTGGAGAATCCGGATCTGATACGCACCATAGAAGACCAACGAGACGAGTGGCAGAAGCAGCTCATCAGCTATCGTGAAAAGGAGATTGAAATGGAACGTCAGAGCCTCGACCTGCAACAACAAGCACTGCAGACCGAATACGAACTTGAACGTCTGCGTAAGAGTTTCGATTTGGATAAGGAGGAGTACAAGATGGGCATCAAAAGTAGGGCACAGTTGCAGGTATCGGAAGATGAATACAACTACAACGTGCAGAAGGCACGCCTGCAACGCGAAAGCCTGCGCCGAGACTCTGCGGCCAGCGTGGTGCGTCGAGACTTGCTGAAGAGCGACCGTGAACGTGAAAACAAGAAGTACAACCGAGCCTACGACCGACTGGATAATATGGTGGTGAAGGCTCCGGTCAGCGGACAGTTGAGCTACATCAGTGTAACTCCCGGCGAACAGGTAAACAGCGGACAGACCATTGCCGAAATTAAGGTGCTGGACCAGTACAAAGTACACACTGCGCTGAGCGAATACTACATTGACCGAATCACCACCGGACTGCCGGCTACCATCAACTACCAAGGACGTAAGTTCCCCCTGAAGATTACCCGCGTAGTGCCCGAAGTGAAAGAACGCACCTTCGACGTGGATTTGGTATTTACAGCCGAAATGCCTGAGAACGTGAGGGTAGGTAAGAGCTATCGGGTACAGATTGAGTTGGGACAGCCCGAACAGGCATTGGTCATTCCGCGCGGAAACTTCTATCAAGCCACCGGCGGACAATGGATATACAAGGTAAATGCCGACCGTACCAAGGCCGTGCGAATGCCTTTGAGCATCGGACGACAGAATCCGCAACAGTATGAAGTGACAGAGGGATTGCAACCGGGCGACCTGGTAATTACCACCGGATATGATTCGTTTGGCGATGCCGAAGAACTGATTTTGAAATAAAACAAACAATAATATTAACCATCAACAAAAAAAAGAAAATTATGATTAAGACAGAAAATTTACACAAGGTATTTAGTACAGAAGAAGTACAAACATTGGCATTGAACGGTGTGAACATCGAAGTGAAGAAAGGCGAATTTGTAGCCATCATGGGACCTTCGGGTTGTGGCAAATCTACATTGCTCAACATCTTGGGGTTGCTGGACAATCCTACCGAAGGCACATACTACCTGGCAGGTAAGGAGGTGTCGAAATACACCGAATCGCAACGCACCGACCTGCGAAAGGGAGTTATTGGTTTCGTGTTCCAAAGCTTCAACCTGATTGACGAACTGAATGTGTATGAAAACATTGAACTGCCGTTGCTATACATGGGGGTTCCGGCCGGTGAACGTAAAAAACGTGTAGAAGCAGCTATGGAACGAATGGGCATTATGCATCGTTCAAAACACTTCCCCCAACAGTTGTCGGGTGGTCAGCAACAACGTGTGGCCATTGCCCGTGCCGTAGTAGCCAATCCACAAATGATTCTGGCCGACGAACCTACCGGTAACCTCGACTCTAAGAACGGTAAAGAGGTGATGACACTACTCAGCGAACTGCATAAGGAGGGTACTACCATCGTAATGGTAACCCACTCGCAACACGATGCCGGCTATGCTCAACGCGTTATCAACCTGTTTGACGGACAGGTGGTAGAAAAGGTTGTTTTGTAAAGCAAAACATTAACATTAACATTAACATTATGATTACCCATTACCTGAAGGTTGCCGTACGCAACTTGATGAAATACAAAACACAAACAGTAGTAAGCATTGTGGAACTGGCCATCGGATTCGCCTGCTTTGCACTATCAACCATGTGGATACGCTATGAAATGAGCTACGACACTCGCTACGATGGTAGCGAACGGCTATACATTTTATACACAAAGACCGTATTCGAAGAATCGGGCTATACCACCAGCCACAATGCCTATCCATTCGTAAACTTGTTGCGCAACGAATTTCCTGAGGTAGAAGAGGCCTTTGCCTGTCTGTATTGGCAGAATGAGGAAATTAAGGCACCTGAAGGGGAGGGTATAAAAGTTCCACAGCTGATTGCCGACTCGTGCTTCTTCTCGATGTTCGAGATAGAGCTGCTGGATGGAAGCATGGAGTTTCTGGAAGTGGACGAGCAGGTGGCACTGACCGAACAGACGGCCAAACGACTGTTTGGTACTACCGATGTAGTGGGAAAGAAGATTATAGAAGACGACAAGGAACGAACCGTTTGTGCCGTACTGAAGGATTTGGAACACAGCAACTTTTCGTTTGGTATCTGGAACGAATCGGGTTACTACAGAAAGACGTTTTGGGATAACTGGACGGCCGGTGGCAACCATATTGTCATCAAACTGCGCAAAGGGGTGGATGCAGAGGCTTTTGAAAAGAAGCTGAATGCCTCTACCATTACCGGAGAAAACATGAACAGACCGGTGTTTGCCAGTACGCAACTGATGCCACTGAGCGATTATCACTATTCGGACATCAACCCACAAAAGAGTGTAAAGTTCGAATACCTGATTATGTTCTCGGCAGCCGGTGGATTAGTGATACTCTGCTCGTTAATAAACTACCTGTCACTATTTATTACCCGCATGAACATCCGACGCAAGGAGATTGCCTTGCGAAAGGTGTGCGGCTCGTCGGTATGGGGGTTATTGGGGCTTTTCTCTACAGAATACTTCCTGATGTTACTGGGTGCCGGCTTGATGGGGATGTGTTTCGTGGAATTGGCATACCGGCCATTTGCCGAAATTTCGGGGGTAACGGGTGGATTCTATTTGGAATCGCTGTACTACTATGTGGTTATTATGTGTGTATCCTTGTTGCTGATGGTGCCCTTTGTGCTGCGCCGCACTCCGGCCCGTCAGCAAGGAAACGACATTGCCTTCCGTAAGTTCAACATCGTATTCCAATTAGTGGTAGGTATCTTGTTTATCTTCTGCATGAGCGTCATCATGAAGCAGTTGTACCACCTGAAGAATGTAGATTTAGGATGGGAACGGAAGAACATTGCCTCTTTCCCATTTATCTATCCGAACAAGGAGCTGGATGAAATAGCAGATAAGCTGAAAGCCATGTCTTGTACTCGCGAGGTGCTGTCCGAACAGTGGGGGTTATTGCCTACAGGGGCGCAGATGAGTCTCCCCTTGAAAGGATGGGAAGGTGGTCCGGACAGTACGGCCAACTTCGACATTAAGGTACTGCCCATTGGTAAAGAGGTGGTGGAGTTTTATCAGCTGAAACTGATAGACGGAGTGACAGAAATAAACAAGAATGGAGAGGAGAGCGAAGTATTGATAAACGAAGCCGGTGCCAAGGCATTGGGGCTGCACGATCCGGTGGGGAAAGAGTTGTATTTGAACAAAGGAAAATTGCGCATTGTGGGATATATTAAAGACTTCCACATCACATCGCCCACAGTAGCTGCACCCCCCACATTGATGATAGGCAAAGATGGATTTATGGGATTTGGGTTCGGAGGCGGACATACTTTGGTGAAATATCACGAAGGCAAATGGCCGGAACTGAAGCAACAGGTAGAGGAGATGTTTACCCGCGACTATCCACACGTCAACTACCGAATGGTAAATGTGGAAGATGAATACAACAAGTACTTGGAATCGGAACAGCTGCTACTCAAATTACTGGGATTTGTGGCTGTGGTATGTATGCTGATTTCGGCCTTCGGTATCTTCTCGCTGATAACCTTGAGCTGCGAACAACGCCGCAAGGAGATTGCCATCAGAAAGGTAAACGGGGCAAGGGTAGAAGACATTTTGCGAATGTTTGGCAACGAATACCTGCGTATGCTGGTTATAGCATCGGTTATTGGCTTCCCCATCAGCTACTTCCTGATGAAAAGTTGGTTACAAAACTACGTGATGCAGACTTCCATCAGTTGGTGGATATATGCCTCAATCTTCCTGCTGCTTGCTCTGGTCATAGCACTCTGCATTGGGTGGCGCGTATGGAAAGCTGCCCGACAAAACCCTGCCGAGGTGGTGAAGAGTGAATAAAAGAGAATAATAAAAGAGAATAATAAAAGAGAATAAAAACGATTATTATGATATTACATTACATCCTTACAGCTTGGCGTTGCAGCTTGAAGTACAAGACACAAAATCTTATTTCAATTCTCGGATTGTCTGTTGCATTGTTATGCTTCAGTATCTGTCTGTATTGCAGCAGATATATCTATAACACCAATCATTGTTTCGATAATAGAGATAGGCTGGTGCAAATGACTACTGTCAACAAAGATGACGGATACGGTTCGTCGCATACGTTCTGTGACTTTAGTGAAGAATTAGAGAAACTTGCTTTGCCCGAAGTGGAAGCGTACATCTATATCAACTATGTAGATGCTCGCCCTTATAATATAGAGGTTTCGGCAAACAAGCAATTGCCCTATACCTTGCAGTTCATGGAAACAATGCCGAGCTACTACGAGGCTTTCGGTCCCAACGTATTGTTTGGTTCTTGGGAACAAGCAGCGCATACGCCCAATTCTGTTATCCTTTCGGAAAGCACGGCTAAACGCATCTTTGGTCAAGCAGAGAGAGCCATTGGTAAGCAGATGTTCTTAACCAGCCGGTTGCAAACATCGCCTAAAAGCACACCGAGTAGCGGAGGCATTGCCTACACCATACAAGCTGTGATGGAAGACTTGCCGAAAAACAACAGTTTAAACTTTTTGAGACCTACGGATGCTTGGGTACTGAATGATAGTGAAGGTATTTTAAACAGTTGGTTGAAACGAAGCATGATGTCCGGACAAACCCTTGCTCTGCTGAAAAAGGGTGTATCGACTGAAGAATTTATCAGAAATACCAATGCTCGGAAACAGGAATACAATTTCTTTGGAAGAGAACAATATTTGTTTGTGCGTCCGTTTGAAGAATTGTTCTGGAAAGAATCTCCGGCCTTTTATTATGCCATAACTACGCTGGTGGCAGGCATCCTAATCTTGCTGGTGGGTATGCTGAACTTCTTCCATTTCCTGATAGGTTCGTACATTACCCGTATTCGTGAATACAGCCTTCGCCAAGTACACGGTGCCAAAGGATACCAACTGTGGACAATGCTGTTGACACAATCTACTCTGTCCATTCTTTGTTCGGGCTTATTCACAATGGTGTTGATGGAACTATTGACGCCTTTCCTATTCATTGATTTAGGAAAATTTGTGCTCTATATTGAGCGTCCGGAACTGATGAAACAAGCCGGTACTTATCTGTTAGGACTTTGGGGATGTTGTATGTTAGCTGCCTGGATTGTCGTGTGGCGAGTGAAACGCATCACCATACTGAAAGGTTTGTTTGGTGGTGGGGGTGTATATGGGAAACATCGCATTAGAAACGTATTGCTGGGGATTCAATTCTTTATCTGTTGGATATTTGTATCGCTCACTGCAATGCTCTATCTGCAATCACAGAAGTCGGCCAATACCATACTAAGCACACTTTCGCAAAAAGAGAAGGAAGAAATCTTTAGCATCCCGATGAGGGAATACACCTTCTTGACACAAGAAGAACGCATGAATTTGATTAGCGAAATGGGCAAAGTAGTGGGAGTGAAGGCAGTGCTTCCTTCAGAGACAGGTTATATATCTGGGGTAACAAGCACCATGATCTTTACCCAACCTGAAAGAAAGGAAGAATACCTAAAACAAACAACAGTGATATATATTGATTCTACTTTCTACGAATTTATGAATATCCCTATATTGTCGGGAGTAATTCCTAAGAACGAGCATGAGATGGTGGTTTCTAAAGGATTTGAAGAGATGATGGGAAAGGATATGTTGGGACAGATGCTGTACGACTGGGAAATGAAGGGTAACACAGTGACTGCTATTTGCCAACCGATAATACAATCTATACAAAAGATGCCGGATCGGTACAAACAGGACATCTGTATGTTTCAGGCTTTAGAAAAAGAACGCACATATCATTGTTATGTAAAATGCGAACCGGGACAAAAGAAACGGGTAGGAGAAGGATTGACAAAAGTATTACGCCAACACTTACCGGAGAATATTGATATTAAGCTGAATACATTAATGGATGATATACGAAAAGCGCAAGCCATGGAATTTGAACTACGTGAAATAGCCGGATTCTTCTCCATTGTTTCCTTACTGATTATCCTACTGGGTGTGTATGCAGCCATTACCCTCGATACGGAATATCGCCGCAAGGAGATGGCCATCAGAAAAGTGAACGGAGCAGGAGGAAAGGATATTGCATTGATTTTTGCCCGTCTGTACATCTGGCTACTGATGGTGACAGCTCTATTGGCTTTCCCCGTTGTTGAATTTATTATCAAAAAATTCAGTTCATCGTATGCAGTCTTTGTCAATACCGGCATTGGATTCTATGCCTCTATTTTCTTGGGAATAGCGGTTGTCATAGCACTGACGGTGGGATTCCGTATCTATCGGATAACGCAAGTAAATCCGGCAGAGATAATCAGAAAAGAGTAGTGAATAATATATTAACACTAAAAGCAATGAGCCTAATAACTTAGCAATCAAAAAGTTTTTTTCAACCATAAGATTTACCTATAGGTAGAAGAGCAACTACCTATAAGTAGTGGGCCAACTACCTATAGGTAATCGAATAACTACCTATAGGTAGTTGGATAACTTAATATAGAGGCGTTAAACGCCTATATATCAACGCACTAAAAAGAAACAATATATATATATTTAACCACTTATCATCTTTAGATGGGACATAAAATGAAAAAGATATGATACTAAAATTGATTCTTAGAAGTTGGTGTAGAAACAAACTGTTTATGATGGTCTCCATTATCAGCCTGACAGTGGGGTTGGCTTGTACAAACTTGCTGACAGCCTTTGTGTTGCACGAATACAACGTGGAAGGAGAGAATGAAAACAGAGAACGCATCTTCCAGCTTACACAACGGTTGCCCGGAAATACCGGAAAGGATATGCAGACCTCATTTGTGTATAGCGTACAAGGCTTACAGGATTTTCCGGAAATAGAACAGATGTTGCATATGTCTAAAAAACTACACTTTGCTAAGGCATCTACCGATGAATTTATAGAGGCAGAAATGGTGAAGAGTGACTCGCTGTTTATGCACTTCTTCCCCGTAGAGGTGGTGAGCGGACAACTGGAAGATGCACTGAAGCGTCCGGACTGCGTAGCTGTAAGTGAAGAGTTTGCTAAAAAATGCTTTGGAACGACCAACTGTGTAGGAAAGGTGCTACAAATGGAGAATAACGAAACACTGAATGTAGTGGCCGTATTCAACCTGAAGAAACAGAGTTGCATGAAGATTGACTTACTGTCGAACGGTGAGCTGAAGGGCAGTGTAGGGGCATTTATCATGCTGAAGGAAGGGACGGACAAAGAAGCCTTCAGAAAGAAATATGAGGCCACCGAACTACCTACGTTGTTAGGAAAGGGACACTACGAACTATATACACTGCAAGAAGCCTATTTTGACAAGCATGTAAACAACGGTCTGTTGGAAAGACGTGACATGACGCTGCTGACAGTAGCTGCCGTTGCGGCACTGTTGGTGTTGTTTATCGGTTGTTTCAACTATGTAAACCTCAACTTCTCAAGAATGTTGCAACAAGTAAAAATGTTGCGTATAGAAGGAATTATGGGGGCAAAACCACAACAGCTCCGCCAGCAACTTTTTCTGGATACATTCCTATTACTTATGATAGCATTCTTGTTATCACTGCTAATGTGTAACGACCTATTGAAGATTTTCAATCATCTGATACACAGCAATCTGTCGATAGGCTATCTGTTTTCGGCACAAGTACTTCCGCTATTGCTACTGATAGTGGGAATACTCTCCGTCATTCCGGCCACCTACGTCAGCTATAAGGTACAGGGACTGACCGAAAGCAGTTATCGCAGCTTTTATACAGGACGTCGCAGGCAACTGATTGTGGGAGGATTGGTGACCTTGCAATTCATTATATCTATGGCATTGGTCAGTACATATTTTGTACTACAAGGGCAACTTGGAATGATTCGGGAAATAGGAGATTATACAAAAAATGTGTATGAATTTTCGGGTGAAAGAGAGTTGCAACCACCCTTGAGCAGTTGGTGGGAAGAGGTGAAACAGATACCCGGAGTAGTGGCTGCAGCTCCATCGATGTCGGGACTGAGTTGTTCTTCGATAGGAGATGCACTGGATGAAAATCAACCGGATATGCTGACTTGGATAGAGTGGCATATAGAGTGTATGGAGTTCCCGAAAGTATATCAGCTGGAAATAGCAGACATGGATAGGGCTATGCAACTGATAAAGACCGAAGAGGTGGGCATCCTTATTAACGAAACATATAAGAAACTGATTGTACCCGAAGGAGAAGATCCGGTGGGACAACCGATTTACAAATACCTGAATGATGGGTCGTCGATAAAAAGCACCGTTAATGAACAATGGAAGGTGGCAGGAATACTGAAAGACTTCAACAAGGGGGCAATGAATTATCCTGTGCTACCATTGATAATGACTGTAAGCACTCAACCCACCGTTAGCCAATATACGCTGGCAGTCAGACTGGATGGTAAAAACAATGAACAAGCAATTCGACGTATCCAACGGTTATGGGAAGAGAAATATCCGGGAAAGATGTTGCAAACAAAGGATATGCATGAGTTTTTCTTGTCGATGAACATACGTACATATAACATGGCCGACATTATTACGGTATATTCAGGCATCAGCCTGGCACTGACTTTGTTCGGACTTTTCGGAATAACCCGCTATGCCATTGAGCAACGTCGTCGTGAAATAGCTATAAGAAAAGTGCATGGAGCACATAAACGACAGATTTTGTGGATGCTGAACAGACCATTTATGGGTTATATAGGCATAGCTTTCATTATATCTACACCTATTACTTACTACTTAATAATGAAATGGTTAGAAGGATTCCATGAGCATATTTCTCCTAACGTGATGCACTTCGTGTCTGCTTTACTCATTGTGACATTCATTACGTTTGTTATGATTGGGTTGAACAGTTACCATACAGTGAAAGAGAAGGTAATAGAATCGATGAAAATAGAATAAATATTTTTTTAAAAAAAAAGCACTATGACACTACACAACCTTAAAATTGCAGTAAGAAACCTACTGAAGTACAAAACACAGAACATAATATGTTTAGTGGGATTGGCAGTAGGATTGGCGTGCTTCACGTTGTCGAGCCTATGGGGACGGTATGAAGAGACATTCGACCATTTTCATAGCGATGCCGAACGTATATATGTGGTAGCTACCGATGATGCTGCTTTCGGTAACCAACGTTCGTATATCACTCCTATTTCACTGGGTGACTACTTGAAAAATAATTACACAGAGATAGCGGATTGGTGTGCAGTAAAACCATCGAACATCCATATTCAGCAGGGAAAAGAGATGAAACAGTTTACCTGCCTGATGCCGGAAAGCAACTTCATTCGTATGATGGGAGTGGAGTTTTTAGAAGGTGATGAATCGTTTTTTACACCAACCGAAAAGCCAAGTGATAAAATTGCTATCCACGAAGATATGGCCATGAAACTATTTGGCAAAAAGGATGTAGTGGGAGAGAAGATAACCCTGGCAAACACTCAAACAGAGGTAACAATTGGTGCTGTGATAAAGGGGTGGAAGGGACATAGTAACTTTTCCTCTGACTTTATGCAAGCACCTACTGTAAATAAATATCCGTGGGATCTCTATAGTTATAGAATACTCATTAAGTTGAAGAAAGGTGTGGATGCGGAGGCATTGCTGGAGAAGATGAATCGACACTTTCCGAAAGAGATGACCGAAACAATGTTTAGTAAGACAGGATTGACCCGGTTCTACTTGATTCCGATAACAAAATTGCGCTATCAAGAAGACTTTGTAAGCGGAAAGGAAAAGGTAGTGAAAAGTCGATACATTAATTACTTTAGGTGGACGGGAGTGTTGATAATCTGCTGTGCATTGGCCAACTACTTGGCCATCTACGTGGATAGATTCCGTACACGCCGCCGCGAGATGGCTTTACGGAAGGTGTGCGGTGCATCGGAAGTATCGTTGGTGAAGCTGATGGCTACCGAACAACTGATTACCGTATTGATTGCTTCCTTGTTGGGAATGATCTTTGTAGAATGGTTGTTGTCGCCCTTCCTGCACTATTCGCAAATAACAGAAGAACGAAGCTACATTTATAAAGAGAGCATTTTGTTTATGGGAATCATGGCCCTTATAACATTCTGTATTACAATAGTTTCTGTAATCGTACTACGGCGTGGTTCGTTACAACAATCGCTTCAGGGTAAAGGATTCAATCATTTCTTCCGCAAAGGAAGTATCATCGTGCAATTGGTGGTCAGCCTGGCTTTCATCAGCGGTACGGTTATCATGCAACAGCAATTATACCATTTGCGTCATACGGAGGTGGGATTTGAATACAGCAATCGGGGAGCTTTCAGCCTATGGTTAAATGAGGATATGAACGTGTGGTATGAAAAATTGAAAGCATTACCCATGATAGAAGAAGTAGTGGTACCTCAATATTATCCGTTAGTGGGTACTGGAGCCATGACCGGAGCCAACATGAGTAGTTGGGACGGACAGGAACATGCATTGGAAAAGCCGATATTCTTTGATGAAATTATAGCCGGTGAAGAGTTCTTCAAATTCTATGGCATAGAATTAGTAAGTGGACAATGGATAAACAAGGATTCGCAAGCACGCGATGCAAATATTACAGAAAGTACGGCTAAACGATTGGGATGGACACCCGAAGAGGCAGTGGGTAAGCATATTTACTACCACCATCCGGGAAACAAACCTATAACAGTAGTAGGTGTAGTGAAGGATTGTGCCTATGAGTCGTCGGCAAAAGAAATGCCTTATACTTTGTTTGTTAATACGCATCAATATAAAGGTTACTTCTGGGAACGAGCTTTTGTGTTATTTAAATTTCGTCCGGGAACATGGAACGAATGTCGTAACAGACTGGAACAGATGGCTAAAGAAGAAGCACCGACAAAAAAATTGTTCCTATTCAGCGAAGAAGAAATGTTTGAGGATTATTTGAAATCGGAACAAGCGTTGGGACAACTCATTGGCTTTGCATCGTTAATATGTATCTTGATTTCATTATTCGGCATTTACTCACTGGTAACACTTACCTGCGAACAACGACGCAAGGAGATTGCTATAAGAAAGGTGAATGGAGCAAGAATAGGGGACATCTTACGCATATTTTTTGTGGAATATCTGCAAATGATGATTATTGCATCGGTAGTGGCTTTTCCATTCACTTATTGGATAATGAAGCAATGGATAGAGAGCTATAATAGACAAGTAGAAATTGGTATATTGACCTATTTAATTGTATTTGTGGCAATTGCAGGGGTGATTACTATCAGCATCATTGGCCGTGTATGGAAAGCTGCACGACAAAATCCGGCTGAAGTGGTGAAAAGTGAATAAGTAAAACATTTGGTAGAAACATCTTTTTTATATAATTTTATGCCATAATAATGATGTAAAATTATATAAAAAGGATGTTTTTTACTAATTAACATAGAAACAACAACTTATGAAAACAATAACTTTCAACGAACTTCGAAGAATTAAAGATGCACTACCTGATGGAAGCATGCATCAAATAGCCGACGAACTGGATTTAGACGTAGAAACTGTAAGAAACTTTTTTGGTGGACACAATTTCAAAGAAGGACAAAGTGTTGGTTTTCATATAGAACCTGGACCAGACGGAGGTTTGGTTACATTGGATGATACAACTGTACTTGAACGCGCAATAGAATTACTCAACGAAATCAGTAATCAATAAACTTCCTTGTAAACATACAAATAATAATTTGTTCACTTTCTGTTTACATGAACGTAAACTGCAAATAAGCTATACATAATAGGCCAATCTATTATGAAACAATTAATTATGCGAATATCATTAAACATAATTGCAATTATAGATTTAAAATCTTTAGGCCGTTTTACTAAATTTGAGCAACAGTTCACAAATTAATGTATTCTTAAAAGAATAAAATGTCCGGATTTGAAATACAAACCCGGACATTTACAATTCATTATTATATTAATGATAAATTACATCAATTTTCCAATTTCTTCGAACTCAGGACCCATGTTCAAGTTATAATAAACACGGTACAAACCTTGCAACCACAAATCTTTATTTTCCGGTTTCAAAGCTCTTGCTTTTTCGTAATACGGCTTAGCTTGTTCGTAGAATGATTTTAATTTAACTTGATCTTCAGCATACTTCGGATCGTTTACATCAGTCACTGCCTTTTCAGAAAAATCTTGTGCCTTCAAGCAGTAAATCAAACCAATGTTAGAATGAGCTTCTGCATAGTTAGCATCTGCTTCGATAGTTTTCTTGTAGAATTCAAGACCTTTGTCCAGAGCTGCATCAGCTTCTTCGTTCTTACCATCCATTTTCAGATTATTGTATTGATTATGATACAAATAACCCTTTACATAGAGATAGAATGTATTACTAGGATCCTTAGCCAACATTTCATCAGCAAAAGCGGTAGCTTCGTCGAACTTGTTGTTATTTGTATAATAATCAATCAAGTTTCCGAAGAAGAATGCATGATCAGGGAATTTTTGCAAGCCTTCTTTCAAAGCAGCCAACCACTTGTCTGTATCGCCTTTTTCCTTCAAAGCAGAAACAACAAATTCCATAGCATACTTACCGTTTTCCTTGTCGCTGTATCCATAAGGAGCGTACTTGATAACGGCATCATAATCTTTTACTTTGGTAGCAGCCAATGCAGCGAAATATGCAATTTGTGGCAAAACTGTATCTGTTTGAAGTAGATTTTCTTCTTCAAACATAGGGCTTGCAGAGGCATCAATATACATAGCAAAGCAGTCTAACGCCTTCTTTCCTTGCGCTTCACCGCTATTACCAGATCTTTCTTGATCGAGCATCATGTTATAATATTGGATACCACCGTTAATCAAGTTACCAAGTTCTGCCTTAACAGCAGCAGCATTGGCTTTTCTGAATTTATTTTTAATCTTTCCCTTTTCATTGGGAATCTGAGCCAATTCATCACACTTCAAGTAGTATTTACACATTTTTAATGCGCTGGTAAATACCTGCAATGTGTCATAAGGCTTACGGAGATATGCCTTCTCCATCTCCTTTTCACTTCTTCTTTTTTGAACAAAACCTGCTACATCCCAAGTATCTGCTACATCCTTGGTTTCAGCGTTTGTCAATGCAGCTTCAATTAATTGTTCTGCTTTTGCGAAGTCTGGATTTGATCCATTTGCAATACTCTTGGCTTCTTTCACATTTTTCTGTTGAGCAAATGTGAAACTTGCGGCAAGCAGTAAAACCACTGAAAATAATACTCTTTTCATGATTGTTGAAATTTTAAATTAATAATAGTTTTATTTCTTATTCTTGATTGTTGTTTTCAATTGTATTTTCAGAATCATTTATTTCTTGAATATCCGATTGTTCTTCCTCTATTTCGGCAGTTACCTTACATACTGAACCGATTTCATCATTACGTTTTTCAAGATTTATCAATCGAACACCTTGTGTAGCACGTCCCATAATACGACAATCGGCTACATGCATTCGGATGGTAATGCCGGATTTATTGATAATCATCAAATCGTTATCGTCAGTTACAGTCTTGATTGCCACCAATTTACCGGTTTTTTCTGTGATATTCATAGTTTTTACTCCCTTACCACCACGATTGGTAATACGATAATCGTCTATTTCTGAACGTTTACCATATCCTTGTTCTGAAACAACCATAATTGTTTCATTATCAACATCTTTTACACAGACCATACCAATTACCTCGTCTTGTCCATCGTCATCGAGGGTAATGGCACGAACACCAGTTGAGGTACGTCCCATGGCACGCACGGTATTTTCATGGAAGCGAATGGCTCGACCGTTGCGGTTAGCTATTATAATTTCGTTATCACCATCAGTCATTCGTACTTCAATTACGCGATCGTCTTCACGAATTATAATTGCATTCACACCGTTCTGACGTGGACGTGAATATTGTTCAAGCAATGTTTTCTTTATGATACCATTCTTTGTACAGAACACTACATAATGACTATTTATATAGTCTTGGTCGTTTAGATTCTTAACACGCAAATAAGCATTTACCGCATCGTCTGAATCTATATTCAATAAGTTCTGAATGGCACGTCCTTTCGAGTTTTTCGAGCCTTCAGGAATTTCATATACCTTGAGCCAGTAGCACTTTCCTTTTTGAGTGAAGAACATCATGGTGTTGTGCATAGTGGCCGGATAGATATGTTCTACGAAGTCTTCATCGCGAGTATCACTACCTTTCGACCCTACTCCACCACGATTTTGAGCTCGGAATTCTGTAAGTGGTGTACGTTTGATATATCCCATGTGTGAAATGGTAATAATCATTTCGTCGTCGGCATAGAAATCTTCTGGATTGAATTCTTCTGAAGAATATACAATTTCCGAACGACGTTCGTCACCATATTTAGCCTTGATTTCAAGCAGTTCGTCTTTGATAACTTTGCGACAAAGCTCATCGTTTACAAGAATTTCTTCTAAATAAGCAATCTGTTTCTGAATATCTGCATACTCTGCATGAAGTTGGTCTTGCATCAATCCTGTAAGCTGACGCAAGCGCATTTCTACGATGGCACGTGCTTGTAATTCAGACAATTCAAAACGGCTCATTAAATTGGCAATAGCATCGTTCGGGGTTTTGGCCGCACGAATAATGTGTATTACTTCATCTATATTATCTGAAGCAATAATCAATCCTTCAAGAATATGAGCACGTTCTTTGGCTTTTCTTAAATCATACTTTGTACGGCGAATTACCACATCATGACGATGTTCTACAAAATATTGAATCAACTCTTTCAGATTCAAAGTGCGAGGACGTCCGTGTACCAAGGCTACGTTGTTTACACTGAAAGAGGTTTGCAATTGAGTCATTTTATAGAGTTTGTTCAGCACCACACTGGCATTGGCATCACGTTTAATGTCGATAACGATACGCATACCTTCACGGTCAGACTCATCGTTGGCATACGATATACCATCTATTTTCTTTTCATTCACCAAGTCAGCAATACTCTTTATTAACTCAGCTTTATTGACACCGTATGGTATTTCGCTTACAATGATTTTATCGTGATTGGCTCCGGCTTCCACTTCGGCTCGGGCACGCATAATGACGCGACCACGACCTGTCATATAAGCGTCGCGAACTCCGCTCATACCATATATATATCCACCTGTTGGAAAGTCGGGTGCTTTCACAAAATTCATTAACTCTTCTATTTCAATGTCGTTGTTATCAATATAAGCCACACATGCATCGATGACTTCAGAAAGATTATGGGTTGGCATATTAGTTGCCATACCAACGGCAATACCAGACGAACCATTAACCAACAAGTTGGGTATTCGTGTAGGCATTACGGTAGGTTCCAACAAAGAGTCGTCAAAGTTGGTAGTCATATCCACCGTCTCCTTGTCAATATCCTGCATCATTTCCTCACCAATCTTCTGGAGACGACATTCAGTATAACGCATGGCTGCAGCACCGTCACCATCTACTGAACCATAATTACCCTGACCGTCAACCAACATATAACGCATGGCCCATGGCTGAGCCATACGAACCAAAGCACCATATACTGATGAGTCTCCATGAGGGTGATATTTACCCAACACCTCTCCTACTACTCTGGCTGATTTTTTATAAGGTTTATCTGAAGTATTTCCTAAACCCATCATTCCGAATAGAATTCTACGATGAACAGGTTTAAAACCATCTCTTACATCAGGAAGGGCACGCGCTACAATAACTGACATAGAATAGTCAATATAGGACGATTTCATTTCCTCCTCGATGTTGATTTTTATAATTCTGTCTTGTTCAAGCATTTATAAACTTTATTAATTATACATTGTGTGGTTCAATAAAAACCACGCTAAGGTACGGTTTTTTTATGACATACAAAAGTTTTCTTTTATAAAGTTTACTATTGTGGCATAAGATTTGTTAGTATATTACTGGAAGGGATACATGTAATAAATAAATGTGTATCTTTGCCGAATGAATGCAATGCGTATAATAAGGAATAATAAGGTATGAACAATCAGTTTTCACAAAGAGTTTCGGATATATTAAGTTATAGCAAGGAAGAAGCTAACCGATTGAGAAACAAAAATATAGGACCTGAGCATTTGCTATTGGGCATGTTACGCGATGGGGGTGGAAAAGCTATGGAGATTTTGCATAGATTAGACATTGATTTGAAACAGGTGAAAAGCCAAATAGAGAATTGTCTTAAAGATAACAAAGAAGAAACGACTGACAGTATGTCAGATGTAGAAGCCTCTTTGTCACCTTTAGCTGCTCGTATATTAAAAATGTGTATGCTGGAAGCCCGGTTGGTGAAAAGCCAAACGGTAGATAGCGAACATCTTCTATTGGCTATATTAAAAGATGGAGATAATTTGGCCGCCCATATATTAGATGAAAACGATGTAAATTACCAGTCTGTATATGAAATGATTACCATGAAAATGAATCCAAATGCAGGTCTTGGATTTACAGAAGATGATGAAGAAGAGGAAGAAGAACAACACTCTTCTGGCCAAACAAAAGGAAATATTGCATCGCCCTATAAACAACATACAGCTACCAAAAAAGCAACTAACGATACACCTGTATTGGATAATTTCGGCATAGATATGACGCGTGCTGCAGAAGAGGGTAAATTAGATCCTGTAGTGGGACGTGAACGTGAAATAGAGCGTGTAGCACAAATATTAAGTCGACGAAAAAAGAACAATCCGGTATTGATTGGTGAACCAGGAGTAGGAAAATCGGCCATTGTAGAAGGATTGGCTCTGCGCATCGTACAGAAAAAAGTGTCGCGCATTTTGTTTGGAAAGCGAGTTATCATGTTAGACATGGCATCGGTTGTAGCCGGAACCAAGTTTCGAGGACAATTTGAAGAACGCATACGATCCATTATTAGTGAATTACAGAAAAATCCCAATATCATCCTATTCATCGACGAAATTCATACCATTGTAGGAGCCGGTTCGGCTGCCGGAACAATGGATGCTGCCAATATGCTGAAACCGGCATTGGCACGAGGAGAAATACAATGCATCGGTGCAACCACCTTAGACGAATATCGAAAAAGCATTGAAAAGGACGGTGCTTTAGAGCGTCGTTTTCAGAAGGTTATAGTAGAACCTACTACTGCTGAAGAAACTTTGCAGATATTGGAAAACATCAAGGAACGCTACGAAGAACATCACAATGTCACCTATACAGAAGAAGCGTTGATAGCCTGTGTAAAACTGACTGAACGGTACATCAGTGATCGACATTTTCCTGACAAAGCAATTGATGCATTAGACGAAGCCGGCTCGCGAGTACACCTTATTAATATAAATGTACCCAAAGAAATTGAAGAACAGGAAAAATTGATAGAAACAGCCAACAAGCAGAAAACCGAAGCGGTGAAATCGCAGAATTACGAACTTGCAGCCAGCTTCCGTGACAAGGAAAAAGAACTTTCACTTCAACTTGAAGAGATGAAGCAAGCATGGGAAAAACAGCAACAGGAAGAACGACAAGTGGTTTCGGAAGAAGAGATTGCTCTTGTGGTATCTATGATGTCGGGGGTACCCGTACAACGTATGGCGCAAACAGAAAATATTAGATTGGCCGGCATGAAACAAGAATTGCAAGCACAAGTCATTGCTCAAGATGCCGCTATAGAAAAGCTTACCAAAGCCATACTGCGTAGCCGTGTAGGACTGAAAGACCCTAATCGTCCCATCGGAACATTCCTTTTCTTAGGACCTACCGGAGTAGGCAAAACACATCTGGTTAAACAATTGGCTAAATATATGTTTGGTTCGACCGATGCATTGATTCGGGTTGATATGAGTGAATTCATGGAGAAATTTGCTGTGAGTAGATTGGTAGGAGCTCCTCCGGGATATGTGGGATATGACGAAGGGGGACAATTGACAGAAAAGGTACGACGTAAACCTTACTCCATTGTATTGTTGGATGAACTTGAAAAGGCACATACAGATGTCTTCAACCTCTTGTTGCAGGTGATGGACGAAGGCCGATTGACCGATAGTTATGGTCTTACAGTAGATTTCAAGAACACCATCATTGTGATGACGTCGAATGTAGGAACTCGCCAACTGAAAGAATTTGGGCGGGGTGTAGGTTTTACAGCGACAAAGGACACAGACGACAAAGGACATGCAAACAGCTTGATTCAAAAGGCTTTGCATAAATCTTTCTCGCCCGAATTTTTGAATCGTATTGATGAAATCATTACGTTTGAACAACTCTCGTTCGATGCCATTCTGCGCATTGTCGATATAGAACTTAAAGGATTGTATAACCGTATAGAAAACATCGGTTACCAACTGAAGATAGACGAAAGTGCCAAACAATTGATTGCAAACAAAGGCTACGATGTACAATATGGCGCTCGCCCCTTGAAGCGTGCCATACAGAACTACTTGGAAGACGGCTTGTCCGAATTGATTGTTTCGGGCGAGTTGCAACCGGGCGATACCATACTGGTATCCGAAAATGAGGCTAAAGATGCTTTGTACATCCGAAAGTCTTGATACAGGTTGTAATACAGGTGTTGCCATAGTTTTTTCATGTTTTAATTATACTTTTCCGTTGTGTGCATGCAAAGGTAAAGCGCATTTTTCAAACTCGCAACATCTGTCATGACGGCGCAGGTCGGTTTACCCCTACGACGTGATTTTAAAACTGATTATCAAGACATTACAAAGAGGCATTTATCCCTGTCTCGTATTTACCATCGGAAATGTACACTCTCAGCGTCGGAAATGCACACACCAACCGCGGCAGATGCACACACTAACTAATGAAAGTGTACGCACTGACAACGCTTAGAGTGTACATTTCCGACGGTTATCTTCGAAACCACCTTTCATATTAAACAGTTTTTAACGTTGTAACATTGTAACATGTTACAAACTGTGTATATCCCCCTTCTACCCGCCTTATTCCGAAAAAAGAATATCCTTAAAAATAAGGGTAATATAATATATAATTAATTATATATTATATTAAAGTATTGTATTATAATACTTTATAAACAGAACCCTGCTATAATAAGAAGACAGTTTGTAACATGTTACAATGTTACAACGTTAAAAACTGTTTATAAGGATACAATTCTGCCAAAATGTCAGCAATGAACGTTTTGGCACTCTATTTGTTGATAGAAAAATGTATTTTGATTTGAAAACAATAAAGAGATAATGAATATGCAAAAAGGAAACATTGGGGTTACTACAGAGAACATATTCCCCGTTATCAAAAAGTTCTTGTACAGCGATCATGAAATATTTCTTCGTGAACTGGTTTCTAACGCTGTAGATGCTACACAAAAACTCAAAACACTCGCTTCCATCGGTGAATATAAAGGCGAATTGGGTGATTTGACTGTACACGTATCGCTTGATAAAGAAACAATTACCGTTTCTGACCATGGTATCGGTATGACTACCGAAGAGATTGATAAGTATATCAATCAAATTGCTTTTTCGGGCGCTAACGACTTTCTGGAGAAATATAAGAACGATGCCAATGCCATTATAGGTCACTTCGGACTTGGCTTCTACTCGGCTTTCATGGTAGCCAAGAAGGTAGAAATCGTAACTAAATCGTGCAAGGAAGGTGCGCAAGCTGTGAAGTGGACATGCGATGGTAGCCCTGAGTTCACCATCGAAGAAACCGAAAAGGCTGAACGTGGTACTGACATCATCCTGTACATAGACGACGATTGCAAGGAATTCCTGGAAGAACATCGCATCTCGGCTTTGCTGAAGAAGTATTGCAGTTTCTTGCCTGTACCCGTTGCATTTGGCAAGAAAAAGGAATGGAAAGATGGCAAGCAAGTAGAACTGGACGAAGACAACATCATAAACGAGGTAAATCCGTTGTGGACACGCAAACCAAGCGAACTTAAAGAGGAAGACTACAAGGAGTTTTATAAGAAACTCTATCCCATGTCTGACGAACCCCTATTTTGGATTCACCTGAACGTGGATTATCCGTTCAACCTCACCGGTGTGCTCTACTTCCCTAAAATTAAGAGCAACATTGATTTGAACAAGAACAAAATTCAACTCTATTGCAACCAGGTGTATGTAACTGATTCAGTGGAAGGTATCGTACCCGACTTCTTGACTTTGCTTCATGGTGTGCTCGATTCACCAGACATTCCGCTGAACGTATCACGCTCCTATCTGCAAAGCGACTCGAACGTAAAGAAAATCTCTACATACATCACCAAGAAAGTATCTGACCGTTTGCAATCTATCTTCAAGAACGACCGCAAACAATTCGAAGAAAAATGGAATGATTTGAAGATTTTCATTAACTACGGCATGCTTACACAAGAAGATTTCTATGATAGAGCCAAAGATTTTGCCCTTTTCACCGATACTGACGGTAAACATTATACTTACGAAGAGTATAAAACCTTGATAAAGGATGAACAAACCGATAAGGACGGAAATCTGATTTACCTATATGCCAGCCAAAAAGACGAACAGTACAGCTATATTGAAACCGCTATCAACAAAGGTTACAATGTATTACTAATGGATGGCCAATTGGACGTAGCAATGGTCAGCATGTTAGAACAGAAATTCGAAAAGGTACGGTTTACCCGCGTTGATAGTGACGTGGTAGATAACTTGATTGTCAAAGAAGAAAAGAAAGAGAATGAACTGGACAAAGAAAAACAAGAATCGTTGTCCAATCTTTTTAAAACTCAGCTACCAACCATAGAAAAGACCGAATTTACCGTTACCACCCAGGCTTTGGGTGAAACAGCCACCCCCATCATGATTACTCAAAGCGAATACATGCGCCGCATGAAGGAAATGGCAAACATCCAGGCAGGTATGAGTTTTTATGGTGAAATGCCGGATATGTACAATCTGGTACTGAACAGCGATCATCAGTTAATAAAAAATGTAATGGCCAACGAATCAGGAAGCGAAAAACTGATACGCCAACTCATCGACTTAGCATTACTGCAAAACGGCATGCTGAAAGGCGAAGCTTTGAATAACTTTGTTAAACGCAGTATTGATTTAATTCAATAAAATTCAGGATAACCACTATTATATTACGCAGGTTATGCAGATAATAAAGGTACTGCATAACCTGCGTTTTGTATCTCTTTTGGTCGCTTATTTTTCTTAAATAATAGTGTTTTTTTCCGATATATAGGCATATTTTTGAAACAAATGGCTATATTTGGCCGTTGATACAAAAATATTAGTATCGGGACTTATAACAAGCTATGAAGAGATTTTGGTTTATATGTATTTACAGCATTCTTTTAGTGACACAATTATCGGCACAAAAGGTAGGACTTGTATTAAGCGGTGGCGGTGCTAAAGGAATGACACATATCGGCATCATACGAGCCTTAGAAGAAGATAGTATTCCTATCGACTACATCGCTGGTACCTCTATGGGAGCCATAGTAGGTTCCATGTATGCCATGGGATATACTCCCGATGACATGGAAGCCATATTGACTTCACCCAACTTTAAACGATGGTATTCAGGAGAAATAGAGAGTGAACACCAATATTTCTTTAAAAAGAACCATACCACTCCATCCTTCTTCAACATACATTTTTCTTTGTCAGATTCATTGTTATCCAAACAAAAAATCATTCCAACTAATGTTATCAATCCAATACAAATGAATCTGGTTTTCGTTGATCTTTTTGCACAGGCTACAGCTGGTTGTCATGGCAATTTCAATGACCTCTTTGTTCCGTTTCGCTGCGTCGCTTCCGATGTTTACAACAAAAAGCCCCTTATCATGAAAAAAGGAGATTTAGGAGATGCTGTTCGTGCCTCCATGAGTTTCCCATTTGTCTTTAAACCCATTGAGATAGACGGCACACTGGCTTATGACGGAGGTATATACAATAATTTTCCAACCGATATTATGCGGGAAGAATTTAAACCTGACATTATTATTGGAAGTGTAGTTTCGGCCAACCCACCCAAACCAACTGATGGAGATTTGATGGGACAAATGGAAAATATGATTATGCAAAAAACCGATTATACAATCCCTGAAGCAGATGGAATCTTGATGACCTTTAAATACGACGATGTAAATCTATTAGATTTTGACAGATTTCAGGAGTTGCATGATATAGGCTATCATCGCACATTGGAATTGATGGATTCGATTAAAAGCCGAATCAAACGACGCATATCCCCAACAGAAGTCAATGCACGCCGAATAAAATATAGAGATTCATTGCCTCCATTGCGCTTCAGAGATATCTACATAACAGGAGCCAATGCTGAGCAACAAGCATACATTAAACGTGAATTTCACTCAGAGGAAAATGAAATATTTGATTATGAGGATTTAAAAGGAGCCTATTTCCGTTTATTGGCTGATGATATGATATCAGAAATCATTCCGCATGCCGTATTCAATAAAACTACCGGTCTTTATGATTTACACCTGAAAGTCGAAATAGAACACAACTTCTCCATTGCATTAGGAGGAAATGTATCTACAACCAGTTCGAACCAAATTTATATAGGATTAGGTTACCAGAGTTTGGATTATTATTCGAAAGAAATTCTTTTAGATGGTCAAATCGGTAAAATCTACAACAACCTGCAACTGATGGGGCGCATCGAAATACCTACAAAAATTCCACTTTCATGCCGTTTGATAGCCTCTATCAGTACATTTGACTATTACAAAAAAGACAAATTGTTTTCCCGGCACGACAATCCCTCATTCAATTCAAAAGACGAGCGTTTTGTCAAACTTAAATTTGCACTGCCTTTCCTTACTAACAAAAGTGCTGAACTAAGCGTAGGTATCGCCCGAATGAAAGATAACTACTTTCAAAGCAACGTGATAGATTTTGATAACGACCGATTGGATAATAGCATATACAATCTAATAGGAGGTTCTATCGGATTTAAAGGAAGCACACAAAACTCCAAACAATATCCTACACAAGGATACAGTGAAAAAATGGTAGCTCAAGTATTTACTGGAAAAGAAAAATACAAACCTGGCAATCAAGAGATTACAGAACTTAAAGAAGAAAAGCATTCATGGTTACAAATATCTTATTTTAAAGATTCATATCATCGGTTAAACAATCATTTCACTCTTGGATGGTATGCAGAAGCACTCTACTCATCGAGAAATTTTTCACAGAATTACGTTGCAACCATGATGCAAGCAGGCGAATTTGCCCCAACACCACATAGCAAATTGATGTACAACGAAGCTTTCAGAGCTAATCAATTTGTTGCAACAGGAATAAAACCTATATTTCTTCTTAACGACATGTTCCAACTACGAACTGAACTCTACGGTTTCTTACCTATTTTCCCCATCGAATGCGATGATAATAACAAGCCATACTATGGAAAATCCTTCTCTCGCTTTGAATACATCGCTGAAGTTTCAGTAGTATGCAATCTGCCTTTTGGAGCCATATCTGCATATGTAAACCATTATAGTTCACCTAAAAACGAATGGAATGTAGGACTCAGCATCGGTTGGCAGCTATTTAATCACCGATTTGTAGAATAAAAAATATTCGAAAAAAGTCATTGAAATATTTGCTGTTTCAGAAAAAGTGCGTATCTTTGCACCCGTTAAACAAAGAGGCTCCGTAGCTCAACTGAATAGAGCATCTGACTACGGATCAGAAGGTTACAGGTTTGAATCCTGTCGGAGTCACATAAAGTTTTCATAATGTAATAAGGTCGCGTAGCTCAACTGAATAGAGTAGCTGACTACGGATCAGCCGGTTACAGGTTTGAATCCTGTCGCGATCACAGCAAAAAACTCCGCAAGTTTATCTTACGGAGTTTTTTGTTTTATCTAATTCTTAGCATTTAAAGTTAGCATTTTATTTTCAGTTCATCTAAAATCTTACGCATGGCCTCAAATGTTGTAATTCGAGTAGGAACCAAAGGCAAACGAAGCTTATTTTCTATCATACCCATCATATTAAGCATAGCCTTTACACCGGCAGGATTTCCATCAACAAATAACAATTTAAACAATTCAGCAAACTTATGGTGAATTGTTAATGCGTTGGCATAATCACCTTGAAGAGCCATGCGAACCATTCTGCTGAATTCTCGCGGAAAAGCATTACCAATCACTGAAATAATACCTACAGCTCCTAAAGTAATCAAAGGGAATGTAATACCATCATCACCTGAAATTACATCAAAATCAGCAGGTTTATTCTTAATGATATCATCCATTTGAGTAATATCACCAGAGGCCTCCTTAATAGCTATGACATTCTTAAAATCACGAGCAATGCGAAGCGTTGTCTCTGCCTTCATATTTACTCCCGTACGACCAGGTACATTATATAACACAATTGGAAGCTTGGTAGCTTCAGCTATAGCCTTGTAATGTTGATAAATACCTTCTTGAGAAGGTTTATTATAGTATGGCACAACAGAAAGTATAGCATCTATACCGGTAAAATCATCATTTTTTAATGAATCTACCACTGCCTGTGTGTTATTTCCACCTACACCCAGCAATATCGGTATTCTACCATTAACACGCTCAACCACCAAACTTTTTATCCTTTCTTTCTCTTCTGCAGTAAGAGTCGGAGTTTCTGCAGTAGTCCCTAATACGCATAAAAAATCTGTATTGTTAGCTAACTGATAGTCAACCAAACGCAATAATGCCTTATAATCAACACTTCCATCTTTTTGGAAAGGGGTAATCAATGCAACTCCCATTCCCCTCAACTTTGTTTGTATCATTTGTCTATTCTATGGTTTCAATAAAAATATTTTGCAAAAATACAATATTTTTCTATTTCGGCTATATATAACTATAAAAAACTACCATTACTGAAAAATATTATTTCAATAAGGATAAAAACTCCTCTTCGTTCACAATTCGAACACCCAACTTCATAGCCTTCTCTAATTTAGTAGGTCCCATATTCTCACCTGCTAAAACAAAACTGGTCTTTTTAGAAATGCTTCCGACATTTTTTCCACCATTCTTTTCTATCATTTCTTTATATTCATCACGGGAATGGTGTGAAAAGACTCCACTAATCACAATAGACATACCATCCAATTTATTGGTATAACTATTCAAATCCTCTTCACTACGAGCAAATTGCAATCCGGCCTCTTTCAATCTGTCAATCAGCTCTTTATTAGATGGATTTTCAAAATACTTCAAAATGCTTTGTGCTATCTTTTCACCGATTTCATCGATATTTATTAATGTTTCTAAATCAGCATTAGCCATTTCATCGATATTCTTAAATGATTTAGCCAATTTCTTAGCCACAGTTTCACCCACAAAACGAATACCTAATGCAAAAAGCACTCTTTCGAAAGGCACTTCTTTACTTGCCGATATGCTATGTACAATGTTCAATGCTGATTTTTCGCCCATACGCTCCAATCCTCGAATATCAGAAGCCTTTAAAGTATATAAATCAGCTGTATTCTTTATCAAACCTATTCTAAAAAAGAGATCTATCGTTTCAGGACCCAATCCATCGATATTCATCGCTTTTCTACTAATGAAATGTTCAATTTTCCCTTTGATTTGCGGTGGGCAAGCTACTTCGTTAGGACAATAATGTGCTGCTTCGCCTTCATATCTTATCAATTTACTGCCACATTCCGGACATCTATCTATAAATACCACTTTTTCACCCATCAATATCCCTCTTGCATCTACATCAACACCGGTTATTTTGGGGATAATCTCACCACCTTTTTCTACATACACCATGTCCCCTATATGCAAGTCTAATCCTTCAATAATGTCAGCATTGTGCAATGATGCTCTTTTAACCACCGTTCCCGACAATTGTACAGGTTCAAGATTGGCCACAGGAGTAATAGCACCCGTACGTCCCACTTGATATGAAACCTTATTCAAACGAGTTAATGCTTTCTCAGCTTGAAATTTATAAGCAATGGCCCATCGAGGCGATTTAGCGGTGAATCCGAGGTTTTTCTGTTGTTTCAGACTGTTTACCTTTAATACAATACCATCTGTTGCTACAGGAAGATTCTTTCGTTCTGCATCCCAATAATTGATAAAATCGTACACATCTTGCAAAGATAAGGCTTTTCTCGTGTGCTCCGATATCTTGAATCCCCATGAAGCAGCAGCTTGTAGATTCTCATAATGTCCATCGCAAGGTATTTCTTCTCCTAATAAATAATAGAGGTATGCATCCAGTTTACGAGAAGCAACCACCGATGAATTCTGAGACTTCAAAGTTCCAGCAGCTGCATTACGCGGATTAGCGAACAATGGTTCTTCACGCGCTTCACGTTCTTGGTTCAAACGCTCAAAACTCTCCCAAGGCATTAATATTTCACCTCTGATTTCAAATGATTTAGGATAATTACCATGTAATTGCAACGGAATTGAACGAATGGTCTTTACATTATCAGTCACATCATCGCCTTTTTCCCCATCACCACGCGTTACGGCACGAACCAACTTGCCATCTTCATAAGTAAGCGATATGGAAGTACCGTCGTACTTCAACTCGCAACAGATTTCGAATGCTTCATTCAACGATTTGCGCGTGCGCTCGTAAAACTCTGCCACTTCACTTTCTGAATAGGTATTACCCAACGAAAGCATGGGATATTTATGTTCAACTTGAGAGAAATTCTTGTTTAAATCACTCCCCACACGCATGGTTGGCGAGTTTTTATCTTGATATTGAGGATAAAATATTTCTAAATCCTGCAACTCATGCATCAAATCATCAAATTCCTTATCTGATATCTCAGGAGCATTCAACACATAATAATTATGATTGTGACGATGCAATTCTGCACGAAGCCAATCTATTCTTTCCTTAGGATTCATATCTGTTTTTATAAATTTTCAAGTTCCATACGTTCTTTACGCGTAAATTTCATAACCACCTCATCGTATGAATGATCTATTAGATGCTTTATCATAGAATCAACAACATCCCCATTCAGAAATATTTGATTCCAATGCTTTTTATTGAAATGCCAGGCTGGTTCTATAGCAGCATACTGCTCTCTTAATTCCAATGCATAGTCTGCATTACATTTCAGAACAAGTTTGTTAGCAGTTTCTAAATCAATAACAGCAAACATCTTTCCCATTACTTTTATGACCAAAGTATCTTCATCGAAAGGAAAACCTTCAGTCGAAGCCTTCTTGGAAAGACAATATTCTCTTATTTCTTCTATATTCATACTATTCTAACGCATCTTTGATGGCAAAAATACAAGTTTTCCCTTGAATATTTGTATTTTTGCAGCCAAAATAAACGAATATGCGCATAGATATTATTACAGTTCTACCCGAAATGATAGAGGGATTCTTTAATTGCTCTATTATGAAACGTGCTCAAGATAAAGGACTTGCAGAGATTCATATACACAATCTTCGTGATTATACTGAGGATAAATATCGTCGTGTTGACGACTATCCATTTGGTGGATTTGCTGGCATGGTGATGAAAATAGAACCAATTGAACGTTGCATCAATGCATTGAAGGCCGAACGCCACTACGATGAGGTTATTTTCACCACACCTGATGGCGAACAATTCTGTCAGCCCATGGCTAATTCTTTATCATTGGCAGAAAATCTCATCATACTTTGTGGTCATTTCAAAGGAATAGATTATCGTATTCGCGAACATTTGATAACTAAGGAGATTAGCATAGGTGATTATGTACTCACAGGAGGTGAACTTGCAGCTGCTGTTATGGCAGATGCCATTGTGCGCATTATACCCGGAGTAATTTCTGATGAGCAATCGGCACTATCCGATTCCTTCCAAGACAACCTATTAGCAGCTCCTGTTTATACACGTCCTGCCGATTATAAAGGTTGGAAAGTTCCAGATATTTTACTTTCCGGACATGAAGCAAAGATTAAAGAATGGGAACTTCAACAATCATTGGAACGAACCAAAAGACTGCGCCCAGATTTATTAGATAAATAAAAAAGTATTGTAAATAAAAAACAAAAGGACATTCCTTGAGAATGTCCTTTTTTATGAATATTATTTGCGAATGGCCTACAACTGTTAGCCATCATACCTCAAGCGCACCAATTATATCCTTTACAGACGAGAATCCGTGACGATCGAGATAATCATTAATACCATCTATAACCTTAATAGTAACAGCCGGATCAATGAAATTTGCGGTACCTATTTGTATAGCTGAAGCACCAGCGAGCATGAATTCTACTGCATCGCGCCAATTCATAATACCACCTAAACCTATGACAGGAATGTTTACTGCTTTAGATACTTGCCATACCATACGCAATGCAATAGGCTTAACTGCAGCACCAGACATACCACCTGTGACTGTTGAGAGTAATGGACGACGTTTTTCTGCATCAATTGCCATACCTAATAAGGTATTTATTAAAGAAACACTATCTGCACCTGCATTTTCGGCCGCTTTTGCTATTTCAGTAATATCTGTAACATTAGGAGACAATTTCACTATAAGTGTCTTTTTGTAAACTGAGCGCACCGCTTTAACGACTTCTTCTGCTCCTTTGGCTGTTACTCCAAAAGCCATTCCACCTTGCTTTACATTGGGGCAAGAGATGTTCAATTCTATGGCAGGAATATTTACAAGTTCATTGATAATTGAAGCAGTTTCGACATAATCTTCGATAGCCGATCCCGAAACATTCACAATCATGTTAGTATTCACATCTTTTATACGTGGATAGATGGTATCTACGAAGTAATGAACACCCTTATTTTGCAGTCCTACAGCGTTTAACATACCCGATGGAGTCTCTGCCATACGTGGATATGGATTTCCTTCACGCTTGTGAAGGGTAGTTCCCTTAACAATTATACCACCTATTCGCGCAATATCGATGAAATCGGCGAATTCTTCACCATATCCAAACGTTCCCGATGCAGTCATCACGGGATTTTTCATTTGTAATTCACCAATGTTTACATTTAGATTTGCCATAATAACTTATCAATATTAAATACAGGACCTTCTTTACATACACACAGATGACCTTCTTGTGTGTTTTCAACGCAACATAGACATGCACCTACACCACAAGCCATCTTATTTTCCAGAGACACTTCACAATTGACTCCTTGTGATTTTGCATATTTAGCTACTGCCATCATCATCGGCTTAGGACCACAAGTATAAATCTGATTGAATTTTACTTTCGTCAAAAGAGAATGTTGTGTCACATACCCTTTTTCACCATGACTTCCATCTTCTGTAGTAGTATAAACCTCACCATACTTGGCAAATTCTTCCAATTCAAGCAAATCTTTACTACTTCGTGCACCTAATAAAAAGGTAGGTTTGTAACCTTGCTTGGCCAATTGTTCACCCAAATACAACATAGGAGCAGTACCTACGCCACCACCCACTAAAAGTAGCTTATCTGAGGCTTTTTCAGGCATTGTGAAACCATTTCCCAAGGGTAGAACTACATTAATAATATCGCCTTGTTTAGCTTCTCCTAAGCGCTTTGTTCCATCGCCTACTAATTGAATCAGAAACCATACTTCATTACGTTCTCTATCCACAAAATTAATAGAAATAGGACGGCGTAAAAACGTTGTAGGAGAACCATCCACACGAATCTCTGCAAATTGCCCTGGCAACATCTCTGGCAAAGGCATTGATGAAGTCAGTTTTAGCAACACATAATTAGCATGAGGCCGTGTGCTTTCCGTTACCGTTAGATCTAATATATACTTTTTCATACTTATAAAAGAGATTATTGTCTTTGTGGACAAAGATACAAAGTTATTGGCTAAATCGGGTGATTTAATTCATTATTTCTCTGGACGAAAAGTTTCGTATGTGTTGTCATCGAAAAATATTCTTATTTCTGTGATTTTTCGAGGAGGCCTTTCTTTATATATAACTTCTTGTTTTACAATCTCTTTAATACCAATATTACCCTTTTCTAACGCAAAATCCTTGCGATTTTCTGAATCACTCGACTCTTTGGACACATTTAAAGGATTCTCAGCGAATAAAGGATAGTCAAAATCACTACTTGAGTCATTATTCATCTCATAATTTTCTTCTAAACTACCTTTACCTGTCAATAACCAATCCAAACTAATGTTAGGGTAACGTTGGTGTAAACGTAACAACACATCCGTACTTGGCATATTTCTACCACGTAGAATCTGTGAAATCGTAGCCTGGGCTACGCCAATGCTTTCAGCAAAGGCACCAGCATTCAATTTTTGATGCTCCATGATTTGCCTTATTCTGTATTGAACAGCCTCTTTCTCTTCCATACTAATTATATTAATGCGTATATTACATAAACGATGTTTTCATAAACAGATTACAAAAATAATATATACATATTACTTATGCAAACTTATTACCAAAAATGTTATATTTTACAATTGAGAATACGTTTTATTTATGAATCGAGAGATATTGCAAATGTTATTTCAGTACAATAATATCTCATTATTTAAAGGTTTAATAATATTCCATAAACGATTAATATATAAGTACATATAACAACAGCAACTTTATATTTATTTCAATTATAACAAATATTTTACCAATAATCGCTTTTGGTTAAACTGCAAAATAAATATAAGAATATATCTAACTGATTGAATGAGTTATACCCATATCAATATACCACGTTAAGCCATATATGATTACATTTGAAATATGCACATTATTTTTGAACAATCAGCATAAAACAAATGTGTAATCAAATAATTTGATTCATTTGTAATATAAACAAGGCTAACATTAATACTTATGTAATTGTGAATTTTACATCGTTTAAATTATTAAAGTTGGAAATGCAACTGTCCAGACTACTTAACCACCCAATTTGCTTGGTTTATTATAAAATTATTCTTTACACTATCATAAGATGTTTATCCATAAACAGAGAAAAGCAAAATTATTGCGTTTTTTCTGACCAATCGGCCAAGAAAACTAAAATAAACGATTCTCAGAGGATTAAATTTGGCATAAATCACTATGTATTAAACAATTAAGCATTGTTTTTATGTTTTAATTTATCGCTATGGAAGAAAAAATACAGATTAATTAGAAAAATCTATCATTTTGATACTAAAAATCCCATATAATTTCAATTTGCAAGATTGAGATTATATGGGAATCTTAAAGAATTTGAAGCCAATATCTTATATCTTATGATTACGCATAATCTAATGAGATTATATGTTTAATGTAGGATTTTAAATATCAGCTCTCGTAACAGATCAGCATCTGAAAGTGAAGAATTACCTACCCCTTTTGATTGGGCATCTGTATTTCGAATTTCACCGATAATCTGCATTGTTTTTACTCCACTATATCTACGCATGGCTGACAAATACTCTCGCGCTTGCCATGGTGACTTCAATCCCAGGAATGTAGCTACTCCCTGTTCTGACTTTTCAGGTGCATAATATGCCAACATTAGGTTAGAGAAGAATCCAAAAAGTAAAGATAAAGTCATTTGAATTGGATTTGTTTTCGGATTTTCCTCAAAATATTTTACTATCTTGTTTGCCTTCAACACATCTTTTTCTACTAAGGCTGTTCGAAGTTCAAAATTATTATAATCTTTACTGATTCCTATGTTCTTTTCTATATGTTCAGGAGTTATTATTGTTGCATTATTTTGAATAGTTAGAATTAGTTTGTCTAATTCTCCGGTTAATCGACTAAGGTCAGTACCTACAAATTCTGCCATCATAGCGGTAGCTTTTGCATCAATATCTATACCCTTCTTTTTCAAATATGCAGTAATAAAAGTTGGAAGTTGTGCATCCTTTAGTCTTTTCGATTCAAAAAGCAAGCCTGCTTTCTCAATTTCAGCAGCTAACTTTTTCCGACGATCAAGTGTTCCATGTTTATGACACAGAACAAGTATGGTAGATTTTAATGGCTTTTGTAGATAAAATGAGAGTTCTTCAATATTACGAAGTGTTTGAGCTTCTTTCACTATCACTACTTGGTATTCAGACATCATCGGGTATCGTTTAGCCGCATTAATTATGGTTGCCACATCTACATCTGCTCCATACACAACGGTTTGGTTAAACTCCTTCTCGCTTTCAGTCAATACATTGTTTTGAATATAATCTGCAATAAGATCGATATAATAGGTCTCCTCTCCCATCAAGTAATATATGGGACGATATTGTTTAGCCTGCAATTCTCTCAATATGTCATCGCATGTAATTTCTGATTTTGCCATAGTATTATTCTAACTTAATGGGTTACCAATCGTATTTCAAGTGTTTTACGGTTTTCTTTTCGTCGATAATCATACGCAAGGATTCAATTCCTATCTCCACATGTTTGTCTACATAGTTTTTAGTCACTAAATTATCGCTTTTTTCTGTTTTTACTCCTTCTGGAGTCATCGGTTGATCAGACACCAACAATAAGGCACCGGTTGGAATCTTATTAGCAAAGCCGCATACAAAGAGTGTAGCAGTTTCCATATCAACGGCCATGGCTTTGGTAGAACGTAGATGTTCCTTAAAATCCTTGTCATGTTCCCAAATACGACGATTGGTAGTATAGATGGTTCCTGTCCAATAATCCATCCCGTTATCACGTATGGTTGAAGAGATGGCGCGTTGTAACATAAAGGCCGGTAAAGAGGGTACTATTGGAGGCAGATAATCATTTGATGTTCCCTCACCTCGCAAAGCAGCCAAAGGTAAGATAAAATCTCCTAACTTTGCTTTTTCATTAATGCTTCCGCATTTTCCTAAGAATAAACATGCTTTAGGCTTTATGGCACTCAGCAAATCCATGATTATAGCAGCATTAGGACTTCCCATTCCGAAGTTTATAATAGTCATACCATATGCAGTTGCCGATATCATGTTGGCATCACGTCCCAAAATTGGTACATTGAATTTTTCGGCAAATATCTCCACATATTTATTGAAGTTAGTCAACAGAATATAGGGCTCAAATTCACTTAATGAGCGTTTTGTATAGCGTGGCAACCAATTCTCCACAATATCTTTCTTTGTTTTCATAGGGAATTATTATCTTTGTTACGTAAAACATACAAAAATAAGAAATGTTATCGTTAAACCTACCAACTTTTGAGGCTAAAATTTCATCCGTAAACGGAAAAAACATTATTTTTGACGTATTACGCCGTCGATATGTCTCTCTAACACCAGAAGAATGGGTGCGCCAACATTTTGTACACTACCTCATCAATCACAAACACTACCCTGCCTCATTAATGGCCAACGAAGTGCAGGTGAAATTGAACACCACTAAAAAACGATGTGATACGGTACTTTATCGACGCGACCTCTCTCCTCGTCTGATTGTAGAATACAAAAAACCTGAAATTGAAATAACCCAAGCTGTGTTTGACCAAATTACTCGTTATAACATGGTGCTACATGCCGACTATCTGATTGTTAGCAACGGTCTTCACCACTATTGTTGCCGCATGGATTATGCCAAGAATAGCTACAGCTTTTTGCAAGATATTCCTCATTATGAGGAGTTGTGATGAAACTTTTTGCATGTATATAATAGTTTCCCCAATTATACCGAACAAACTCGGTTCGTGTACGGAGTTTGTTCGGTACGCGTACCGAGTTAACTCCGTACAAATAAATAATAGTACTCAATCTTGAAAGCAATGAGCCAAATAGATTAGAAATCGAAGGATTTTTCCATCTATCTGATTTACCTATAGGTAGAAGGGCAACTACCTATAAGTAGTGAACCAACTACCTATAGGTAATCAACTAACTACCTATAGGTAGTTGAATAACCGGGCATAAGCGATTTAAAACACCTAATTATCAGCGTATTATAAAACAACAAAATCTTAACAAAATAAATAAATACAGCAAAACCATTTGCATGTCAACTAAATGTAACGCATGCCCGTCAAAAGAGACAAGCGTTTTATTATGACCTTTGATTTTTTTTCAAAAGAGTAAACAATGCAGATTGCCAAACTTAAATTATTCCGTATATTTGTGTTCTATTAATAACACAGTATATATCGTAAAAAAAAAATAATACATATGAAAACACTCGAACGTTTGATATGGATGGATTGGTTACGTGTAACAGCTTGCATAATGGTAATGATTGTACATAGCACTGAACCTTTCTATTTAGGTGGTAAAGGATCACTCATACTAACTGAGGCAGATGCCTTTTGGTCGGCTTTCTTCGACTCTTTAGTAAGAGCTTGTGTACCACTTTTCATTGTAGTTTCCAGTTATTTACAATTCCCATCAAATTACTCTTCCGGTAAATTTCTGCGCCGAAGAACTATAAGGATTCTTATTCCCTTCTTACTTTGGAGCATTATCTATGCCTTAGTTTGGGGCGAACCGATTCAAAACTTCAAGGATTTACTACTCAACTTCAATTACGCCTCCGGCCATCTTTGGTTTGTCTACATGTTAGTAGGGGTTTACCTCTTGATTCCCCTACTCTCACCATGGGCAGAAAAAGTTAGTAAACAAGAACTACAAATTTATCTACTCATATGGTTATTTACCACATTAATACCAATAATCCGTGATTGGGCTTCCAATGCCTCTCTACCACTTATCTATGGCTCTTCTGACATTCCTCGACAAGCCTTGTACCCACTTTGGGGTGAATGTAGTTGGAACACCTACGGAGTCTTTTATTACATCAGCGGATTCATCGGCTATCTACTCCTTGGATTATACTTTCGCAAGTTTGTTGGAAGTTTATCTTGGAAAAAAACACTTCTTATAGCTCTTCCCTGCTATCTGACGGGATTTGCCATAACCTTTGGAGGCTTCTATCAACGAGTATTAGATAGTGCCAACGGCATATATCCTGTAGAAGGCAGTATAGAAAAAGCCATTTGGTGGGAAACAACCTGGAATTACGATACTTTAGGCATTGTGTTGATGACTATCGGATGGATACTATTATTTCGCAAAATTAAATTTGATGGAAGCTTCTATCAACGTATTTTATTACCTATTTCAAAAGCAAGTTATGGCATTTATCTTGCCCATCTACTTATACTTGTACCTATTTGTGGAGTTATACGAGAGTGGATGGGTATCGGAACAGAAGGCGTTTTAGGATTTTGGACTACACCAATAGAAATTATACTCTCCACGATTTCTGCCTTTGTTGTTACCGCCATCCTCTCAGTCTTGCTACAACAGATACCGAAGATTGGAAAATACATTATCGGATAACACAAATACAAATAAAAGCACGGATTACCGTTAGTAATAGTCGGCAATCCGTGCTTCAAAATCTTTTTATAGCCTATACTTTCTTATTCTGCACTAGCAGCTTTTCTGCGAGTTCTTCTCTCCTTTACTGGCTCAGTTTTCACTTCCAATTGTACACCAGCCAATTCAGGGTCAATCATGATACGTCCGCAATATTCACAAACAATGACTTTCTTACGAAGGCGAATGTCAAGTTGACGCTGAGGCGGAATTTTATTAAAGCAACCACCGCAAGCATCACGTTGTACATAAACAATGCCCAAACCATTGCGAGAGTTCTTACGGATACGCTTGAAAGAAAGAAGCAGGCGAGGTTCTATTTTGGTTTCCAATTCTTTGGCTTTTTCTCGCAAGATTTCTTCTTCTTGTCTGGTTTCTGAAATAATCTCTTCCAATTCGGCCTTCTTCATATCAAGATCTTTTTGGCGTTCTATTAACAAAGCCGTATTTTGTTCCACACTCTTAGAAGATTCTTGCTCTTGAGCAGTAAATTCACGAATACGCTTTTCACAGAGTTCGATTTCGAGTGTTTGGAATTCTATTTCCTTAGTCAAAAAGTCATATTCACGGTTGTTACGAACATTTTCTTGTTGCTCTTTATATTTGGCAATAGCAGCCTTAGCAGTTTCTATTTCCACACGCTTGGTAGCAATAGCAGATTTCAAATCAGTTGCTTCTGCTTTGAAACGTTCGATGCGGGTAGTCAAACCGGCAATATCGTCTTCTAAATCTTGTACTTCCAACGGAAGTTCACCTCTCAATGTTTTGATTTCGTCAATCTTTGAAAGCATCGATTGCAATTGATACAATGCTTTCAACTTTTGCTCTACAGTAAACTCTTGGGGGTCTTTTGCTTTTTCTCTAGCCATGTTTTACAAATATTTTATGGGATTGGTATTCACCTTGGTACCTTCTACTTTCAGCCCTGGGAACATCTCCCTGATTATTGTTTGAAATATTTCTTTTGTATATTGTTCGCTTTCATAATGCCCTATCTCGGCCAACAAGATATCGTCTTCGTGACCAAAATAATCATGATACTTTATTTCACCGGTAATAAACACATCGGCCCGTTGACGGATGGCTTCGTTTATTAAGAAAGCACCTGCTCCTCCACACAAAGCAACGGTTCGTATTTCTCTACCTGTCAGTTTATTATGACGCAAGCACCCCACTTCGAATATTTTCTTGATGCGTTTAAAAAAATCTGTTTCACCTTCAGAAGGTTCTAACTCACCTATTACACCTGCTCCTACTGCTTCGGTACAAATGTTTTGTTGCTTCACTTCAAGCACTTTCACATTCTTCAAACCTATTTTTTCAGCAATCTTGAAATTAACACCCTGCGGTGCATTATCCAAATTGGTATGTGCCGAGTAGATGACGATGTCATTTTTAATAGCTTTCATCATGCATCGCTCTACATAGTCACGTCCGGTTATCGACTTGTAACCACGGAAGATGAGCGGATGATGAGAGATAATCAAATTATAACCCAACATAATGGCTTCATCTATTACCGCTTCTGTTACGTCAAGACACAATAAAGCCCCTGTAACTTCCGCATCTGTCAACCCAATTTGCAGGCCGGCATTATCAAATCCGTCTTGCAATGGCAGAGGCGCGAACCGTTCAAGGGCGCATACAATTTCCTTTATTTTCATTATCTTTTGATAATTTGGATGCAAAGATAAAGAAAAACGAGGAAATAACGGCATGTTTTTGTTTTTTTTGTATATTTGTTCGCTAAACAAATCAAAACTAACAATGAAAACAATAATTTATCTATTTCTGATTCTGATTTTTTCGGCCTCTTGTACCCGAAAGGAAAGCAGCATAATACCCCCGATTACTAAAGAAACAAGTCAACCCGACACACTACCTAAGGCAAAAGCTATTTTATGGATAGACAAGCATGTAAAGAAGTTAAGTGATGAACAAAGATCGGGATTACGAATAAGCAACGTCAAAGTAAAAGTTAATATTACCCCAAATGGCATGGTGGAGATTTTGGAATATGTAAAACCACAAGATAAAAAAGTACAGTCATATCTCTATAATCATCTACAATCTTTCCGTGTTTCACAAAACATGCTAAATAACCATATGAAACCAGGCATACATTATGTGATTTTACGTTATATGACCGACAGAGTATATTGATAACATTTAATAATCTAACGTATGATATTGAACGAACGAAACACCCGCCACGAGCATGTACTTCAAGTGGCTAAACAAATGATGACAGCTGCTCGTACCGCCCCAAAAGGCAAAGGAATTGATGTCATAGAAATGGCACTAATTACTGATGAGGACATTCAAGTACTCTCAAAGAAGATGTTAAACATTGCCGAAGAAAAACAGATGAAATTCTTTCTGCGCGATGCCGAAAACATTCTTCAAGCCGAATGTATTATAATAATAGGTACCCGTGAAGGTCCTCAAGGACTTAATTGCGCTCATTGCGGTTACCAACTCTGTACCGACCGCCCTGCCGGTGTACCCTGTGCCATCAATAACATTGATGTGGGCATAGCTATCGGGTCGGCATGTGCCACTGCTGCCGATTTCCGCGTTGACACACGGGTTATGTTCTCTGCCGGAATAGCCGCTCAACAACTCGGATGGTTACCCGAATGCCATTCAATATTTGCTATACCCATCAGTGCATCATCGAAGAATCCTTTTTTCGACCGCAAGCCCAAACAGCAACCAGTATCATAAGAAACAATATTAAATATATTAACCATGAAACGTAACAAACTGACTACTAAGCTAATCTCTCTTCTCGTCCTCTTTGTAACTATACCTACACAAAGTAACGGACAAGAAAAGATAAACACTGACATTAACAAAATAACCGTGTTCATTGACGGTGCACAAATCACCCGAACAAAAACAATGAACCTTAAGGCCGGTGAAAACACACTAATATTCACTGGCTTATCGTCCTTTATGGATGCCAAAAGTATGCAAGTCAGTGCCAAAGGCAACCTTACGGTAATAGGAGTTAATCATCGGATGAATTACACCGATAGTTTAGAACGCAGTCAACAACAAAAGCATTTGGAAAATAAAATTTCACTTCAAGAGAAAAAAAAGGCAGAACTTGAAGCAGCTATAAATATACTGAAAAGTAGAAGTGAATTACTCAAAACAAACTGTTCTGTAGGAAATCGGCAAACAACTACCACATTGGCAACCATTAAGGAATTGAATAACTACTATGCCACCGAAATGAAGGCCATTACCTCTAAAATCATTGAACTATCCATACAGAAAGAACAATTAACTAAAGAAGAACAAGCCACAAGAGCCGAATTAACCCAATTGGGCAATCGCAACGAAAAAAATGCTATCAGCGAAATAGAAATGAAAGTAGCTGCCAAGACCACCGGACAAGCCTCGTTCACTATCAGCTACTATGTAAAAAATGCCGGATGGTTCCCATCTTACGACATACGTTCAGAAGGATTAAACAAACCATTACAATTATCCTACAAGGCAAACATTTTTCAAAACACCCAAGAAGATTGGAAAGATGTCAGTCTAACACTCTCCTCTTCAAATCCCTCTATGAGAACCATGCCTACTCCATTACGTACATATTGGTTAAATTACGGACTTACACCTCCCCAATATGAATCGACACTGATTGGCAATACCGTTTCAGGAATTGTAACAGACAACAAACATGAACCAATTATAGGAGCCACCATCATGGTACCAGGTACTACTGTCGGTGTCATCTCAGACATGAACGGTCGATACTCCCTTACCCTGCCCGAAGGAAAACGTGACATCCAATTCAGTTACATAGGATATGTAACCAAAGTATTGAACGCAACCAGTAACCAACTGAATGTTGTTTTATTAGAAGACAAACAAATGTTAGAAGAAGCAGTGATTGTAAAAGGCTATTCAGCCAATCGAAAAAATACACTGACAGCAACTGCCTCTGATATGGTATTTGAAGAAGAAATTGGCCTACCCGAAAGTCAGGTAATGGAAGTTGAACAAACTGAAGGAATATTTGGATACGAATTTGAAATAAAACAACACTTACATATCCCCTCCAATGGAAAAGCTGTGACGACCGAAATAGCCAGACACGAACTACCGGCCTTGTACAGTTGTCAAAGTACTCCAAGAGCCGACAAAAACGCCTTCGTAATGGCCGAAACTACCGAATGGAAAAAACTAAATCTATTAGAAGGCGAAGCCAATGTATATTTTGAGAACTCTTTTGTTGGTAAAAGCGTATTATCACCCAATCAATCAGGTGACACATTACACTTCTCTATGGGTCGCGACAACAACATCCACATCCAACGCACCAAGATGTTAGAATATAATTCGCGCAAATTTATAGGTTCAAACCAAGTGCAAACTATCGGATGGAAAATTACAATACAGAATAATCGTAACGAAGCTATCAATCTGCAAATTCAAGACCAAATCCCTGTATCTCAAAATAGTAGTATCACCGTTACAACCGAAAACTTAAGTGGTGGACAACTAAATAAAGAAAACGGAATTATCACTTGGAATCTTTCCCTAAGTGCCGGTCAAAAACATGAACTTGAACTTGTGTATAAAGTAAGGTATCCTAAAGATAGACGTTTGATTATTGAATAGTGATAATTACAAAATATATGAATCTATTTTATCACTTTCCTTTTTATAACAAAAGGTCTCTTTGAAAAAATCAAGAGACCTTTTGTTGTAAAGAAATCGTTTTAATTACCTTCTTTAATATCTAATTTAAGAGAAAGTTCATCAAGCTGTTTTTGATCAAGGAAGCCCGGTGCATCAAGCATTACATCTCGACCACTATTATTCTTGGGGAAAGCAATACAATCACGGATACTATCAAGACCGGCAAATATGCTTACCCAACGATCGAGGCCATAAGCTAAACCACCGTGAGGAGGAGCACCATACTTGAAGGCATTCATCAAGAAGCCGAACTGTTCTTGAGCTTTCTCTGGAGTAAATCCAAGTATTTCGAACATTTTGGCTTGCAATTGAGCATCGTGAATACGGATAGAGCCACCACCCAATTCAACACCATTGCACACCATATCGTATGCATCGGCACGCACGGCTGCCGGATTGCTATCCAACAAAGGAATATCTTCGTCTTTCGGATGAGTGAACGGATGGTGCATTGCCATTAAACGTCCCTCTTCTTCGCTCCATTCGAACATGGGGAAATCGACAACCCACAAACAGGCAAACTTATTCTTGTCGCGCAATCCTAATTGATTACCCATTTCAAGACGTAATTCGCAAAGTTGCTTACGTGTTTTCATAGCATCATCGCCACTAAGAATAAGAATCAAGTCGCCCGGTTTTGCATCGAAGGCTTCTTTCATCTGTTGCAATACCTCTTGTGAATAGAATTTATCTACGCTCGACTTCACATTGCCATCGGCCTCTACACGAGCATAAACCATACCTTTGGCACCAATTTGTGGACGCTTAACGAAGTCGGTCAAAGCATCGAGTTGCTTGCGTGTATAGACTGCAGCCCCCTTAGCACAGATACCTCCAATATACTCGGCATTGTCGAACATGCCAAAGCCGTATCCTTTCATAATGTCCATCAACTCGACAAATTTCATACCGAAGCGAATATCAGGCTTGTCGCTACCATAGTATTTCATAGCATCAGCCCAAGGCATACGAATAAACGGTTCACTCAGTTCTACGCCACGCAACTCCTTGAACAAGTATTTTGCCATACCTTCAAAAAGGTTGATAACATCGTCTTGTTCTACAAATGACATTTCGCAATCAATTTGTGTAAACTCTGGTTGACGGTCGGCACGCAAGTCTTCATCGCGGAAGCATTTTGCTATTTGGAAATAGCGGTCGAATCCTGATACCATCAGCAATTGCTTCAAGGTTTGCGGTGATTGAGGCAATGCATAGAACTGTCCGGGATTCATTCGTGAAGGAACCACGAAGTCGCGGGCACCTTCAGGGGTAGAGCCTACCAAGATAGGGGTTTCTACTTCGATAAATCCTTGTTCGTCCAAGTATTTGCGCACGGCAATAGTCATCTTATGACGCAATTCAAGGTTACTACGCACGTTGCTACGACGAAGGTCGAGATAGCGGTATTTCATACGGATATCATCGCCACCGTCGGTATTTTCCTCTATAGTGAACGGAGGGGTAAGAGCTGCATTTAAAATATTTAACTCGCTGACAATTATCTCAATATCTCCGGTAGGAATATTTGTATTCTTACTAAATCTTTCGTTGACACAACCGGTTACTTGGATTACAAATTCACGTCCCAAGTGATTGGCTTTTTCACAAAGTTCGGCATTATTTTCTTCATTGAATACTAATTGTGTAATACCATAACGGTCGCGAAGGTCAACGAATGTCATACCTCCCATCTTACGACTGCGCTGTACCCATCCGGCCAGCGTGACTTGCTTATTAACGTCGGAGATTCTTAATTCTCCGCAGGTGTGGGTTCTATACATATTTTTATTATTAATTTGATAATATCTTCTTTACTTTTCTTTGCCCTTTTTTAATGATGATTTTGTTTCTCATCACCAAATCATCCATCAGTGAATCTATCTCGTTCAGGTAATATTGTGCTTTTAGCAAAACTGAAATTTGTTTTTCGTGTGGTACAATAACCGTAAGTCCTTGTTTTACGATTTTCACGTCGATGGTTTCTCCCATCATGATGGGGTCTCCGTCATAATGAGCCACTCCTGGTTTTGAGCGATTAATACGCAAGGAGCTACATCTGAAACTTTTGATATGACTATTCTGATCAAGTGTTTTATTGAATAGTGAAAACCAGATAGAAGGTGCTTCGATAATAGGGAAAGGTTGCATAATGGTAACATCCAGCAATCCGTCTGTCAGCGTTGCTTGTGGGGTGATGTATGCATTGTTTCCATATTGCGATGCATTTCCACAAGCTATCAAGAAAGCATCATAACGAACTTTGGAGCCATCAATCTCTATTTCATAAGTTTCAGGTTGATATTTCACACCTTCTTTCAATGTTTTTTCTACATAAGTCAAAGGGCCTCGTTTTCCGGCTTCGGCAAATTTCATGCTAACAAAGGCATCAAACCCCACTCCACAAGTACAGAAGAACGGATTTTCATTTATCATGCCATAGTCTATAATGTCTGTTACTCCCTGATTGATGATTTCAATGGCTCTTTTCACATCCATCGGTATCTCTAAATGTCTTGCCAATCCGTTTCCCGACCCACAAGGTATGATACCCAATGCCGTATCGGTATGTACCAACGAACGTGCTATCTCATTGATAGTTCCATCACCTCCGATGGCCACTACAGCAAATACTTTCTCTTCGGCCTTGCGTGCAGCTATCTCTATGGCATGTCCAGCCCTTTCGGTATAGATTATTTCGGGTATATACTTCTCTTTATCCAGCTTCTCTTTCAAGCATTTCAGAATCTGCTCCTTGCCTTGTGTGCCAGATATAGGGTTGATAATGAATACTATTTTTTTCTTCTCGGTCTTCATTGTTGAAGTATATACGTTTTTTGAACTGACAAAAGTAATATAAATCTTTGAATATATAGTAATCCATAAACTTTAATATGAATCAGTGTTAGATTTTTTGGCATATATAAAGATAGTTTGGAGTAAAATTGTTATCTTTGCGCGATATTTTTAATATTTATATCCAGAAGTTAATATAACAAAAGATATTTTATGAGTTTATTGAAAGAAAGATGCGCAAAGTACGATTTACCCCAACAATATATGTCAATGGGTGTATATCCCTACTTTCGCGAAATAGACAGTCATCAAGATACCGAGGTGATGATGGATGGCAAGAAAGTGTTGATGTTCGGCTCTAATGCCTACCTCGGTTTGACTTACGATAAACGAATTATTGACGCAGCTATTGCCGCTACCGAAAAATACGGTACCGGATGCGCCGGTTCTCGTTTTTTGAACGGTACACTTGACATACACGTTGCCTTAGAAAAAGAATTGGCTGAGTTTGTAGGCAAAGATGATTCACTATGCTTTTCTACCGGCTTTACCGTGAACGAAGGTGTTATTCCTCAATTAGTAGGCCGTGGCGACTACATCTTCTGTGATGATCGCGACCATGCATCTATTGTTGACGGACGTCGACTTTCTACTGCTACCCAGTTGAAGTACAAACACAACGACATGGCCGATTTGGAAAAGAAGCTCCAAAAATGCGAAGAAAATGCAGTTAAGTTGATTGTTGTTGACGGTGTATTCTCTATGGAAGGCGACTTGGCTGACTTACCCGCCATTGTAGCTTTAAAGAAAAAATACCCCAATGTTGCCATCTACGTTGATGAAGCCCACGGATTGGGTGTATTCGGCAAAGAAGGTCGTGGTGTATGCGACCACTTTGGTGTTACTGCCGATATCGACCTCATCATGGGAACTTTTAGTAAATCATTTGCTTCATTGGGCGGTTTTATTGCGGGCGACAAGGAAGTAATCAATTGGTTACGCCACACTTCACGCTCATACATATTCCAGGCCAGTGCTACTCCTGCTGCTACAGCAGCTACTCGCGTGGCTTTGCAGATAATGAAAAGTGAACCTGAACGTTTACAAGCCTTGTGGGACATTACCAAATATGCATTAGAGAAATTCCGCAATGCAGGCTTCGAAATTGGCGAAACAGAATCACCCATCATCCCCCTCTACGTTCGCGACACCGAGAAAACCTTCATGGCAACCAAGCTTGCTTTCGATGCAGGCATCTTTATCAATCCTGTTATTCCACCAGCTTGTGCCCCGCAAGATACTTTGGTACGCGTTGCATTGATGGCTACCCACACTAAAGACCAAGTTGACTACGCTGTAGAAAAACTGACGGAATGCTTCAAACAATTAGGCGTTATTAAATAAACGACATACACCTTATTATATAATAATAGGCATGGATTCATCTCATAATCCATGCCTATTTTATTTTTCCCTACTTGAAAAATATTTTTTTCAAGTAGGGAAAGTATTTATTTCCCACAAAAGCGTTATATTAGCAACCAATTTTGAAAAAACATTCACAACATGATATTAGAAGAATTAAAGAAGCTGTACATAGCTCATACGGGTCACGAGCCCGAACAAATAGAAGAGATGCCCTCGTCGGGATCAAACCGTCGCTACTTCCGCTTACAAGGAGAGCCCACCTTGATTGGTGTAAGTGGTGAATCGCAAGAAGAAAACAGGGCTTTCCTCTATATGGCTCGACACTTCAAAGAAAAAGGATTGCCGGTACCCGAAGTGTTTATCCAATCGGAAAACGGTATGTACTATCTACAAGAAGACTTGGGAGACACACTGCTCTTTAACGCCATAGAGAAAGGACGTAAGACCAGTGTATTCGGCGAAGAAGAGAAAGAATTGCTACGCAAAACCATGCGCCTGCTTCCAGCCGTACAGTTTGCCGGAGCCGACGGTATGGATTTCTCTTACTGTTATCCGCAATCAGAATTCAATAGCCGCAGTATCTTATGGGACTTGAACTACTTTAAATACTGCTTTCTTAAAGCTACCGGACTTGATTTTCAAGAAGATCGTTTGGAAGACGATTTCCAGAAAATGAGCGACGTATTGTTGCGCAGTTCGTCGGCCACTTTCCTCTATCGAGACTTCCAAAGTCGCAACGTAATGATAAAAGAGGGCGAACCTTGGCTGATTGACTTTCAGGGTGGTCGCAAAGGGCCGGTATATTATGACGTGGCATCCTTCCTATGGCAAGCCAAGGCCAACTATCCCGACAGCCTGCGCCAAGAGCTACTTAAAGAGTATATCGCCGCCCTGCGCAAGTATCAACCGGTTGACGAAGCATACTTCTATGCCCAGCTGCGCCACTTTGTCCTCTTCCGCACCATGCAAGTATTGGGAGCTTACGGTTTTCGTGGTTATTTCGAAAAGAAGCCTCACTTTATTCAAAGCGTACCCTTTGCCATTGCCAACCTACGACAGTTATTGGAAGAGCCATATCCCGAATACCCCTACCTCTGCCAAGTTTTAAAGAATCTGACGGAGATGAAGCAATTCAGTGACGAATTACAGAAACGACAATTAGTGGTTAAAGTCATGAGTTTTGCCTACAAAAAGGGTATCCCCGAAGATACATCAGGCAACGGAGGCGGATATGTATTCGATTGTCGTGCAGTAAACAATCCCGGAAAATATGAACGCTACAAGCCTTTCACTGGATTAGATGAGCCTGTCATCAAGTTTTTGGAAGAAGACGGTGAGATAACTACTTTCCTTGAACATGCTTATGCCTTGGTAGATGCCACTGTGAAACGTTACATGGAGCGCGGCTTTACTCACCTTTCCGTCTGCTTCGGATGTACAGGCGGACAACACCGTTCGGTATATTCGGCACAGCACTTGGCTGAGCACTTGAATAAAAAGTTTGGTGTGCAAGTCAATTTGATGCATCGCGAGCAAAACATAGAACAAACCTTCAAAGCTAAGCACTAACAGATGAAAGCCATGATATTTGCAGCGGGCCTTGGTACACGCCTTCGCCCGCTGACTGACCATATGCCCAAAGCCTTGGTTCCGGTGTCCGGACGCCCGATGTTAGAACATGTCATTCTTCATTTAAAGAAGTATGGTTTTACGGAAATCGTTGTCAATATACACCACTTTGGCCAACAAATTATTGACTTTTTACAAGCCAACAACAATTTTGGTGTAAAGATTCACATCAGCGACGAGCGTGGTGAATTGTTGGACACCGGAGGTGGTATCAAGAAAGCACGCCTCTTGTTGGACGGGAATGAACCTTTCTTGGTACACAACGCAGATATATTAACCAACTTGGATTTAAAGAAATTCTATCAATTTCACATAGAAAATAGATGCGAAGCAACCGTACTAACAAGCCAAAGAAACACTTCGCGATACTTACTGTTTGATAAAGATGACATTTTGAAAGGTTGGATCAATAAATCAACAGGCGAAGTAAAACCTCAAGGATTCTCTTACGAAGTAGGACAATACCGGGAAATGGCCTTCGGAGGTGTGCATGTCATCTCTCCTTCCCTCTTCCGTATGATGGAAAACGAGGCTTGGGAAGGCAAGTTCTCTATCATTCCTTTCTACCTATCCGTCTGTCATAATGCCAAAATAAAAGGCTATCCTCAACAAAACGTCCAATGGTTTGACATCGGAAAGCCCGAAACATTGGCCTTAGCCGAAGCAGCTTTAAGAAGTTGACAAAATGTTACTTTCTGACAAAATGATAAACGAACCGTCTGAGAATCGTTTATTTCGGAGCAAGGTAGGTGTTGGTGGAAAATTTTAAAGCGAAAAATGAGTTATCTTGTTTGTTATCAGGCAAATAATTAAAAATTTAACACTTCTTTAACACGCAAAACCATGCAAATATTCGTTGATTTCTGCCCTTATTTGGGGAAGATACCACCTTTAACCTCTGAAGATAGGACCTTTTGGGACAAAAGATAGTATGATTTCGCCGAAAAGGTGCACTGTTTCTGCCGGAAATGTGCGCAACAAACTCGGTTGGTGTGCGGAGTTTGTTCGGTAAAGGTGCGCAGTTTGCTCGGTAGGAGCGCACATTTCGGACGGCAGGGCTCGGAATTTCGTTTTTTTCGAGCCTTTTTACAAAAGTGCCGGTTAGCAGATTTACCCAAAAACGTGCAATATATCAGCAACAATGCATAAATAAAAGATTTTTGTTTTCAGCAAACTCTCCGAACAAAGAGTGCAGAAAATTGTTTCTACAAATAAAACAACTATACTTTAACTAAACCCTAACTTATGAAAAAGAATCTGTTATGCTCGCTAGCAGCCACGGCCATGGTGGGCTTTACGTCAACTCCCGCAATGGCCTGCACCGGTATGTCGATGAAGGCCAAAGATGGTTCGGAGGTAGTGGCACGCACCATTGATTGGGGCGGAAACGAAGTAGAAAACTTTTATACCGTAGTGCCTCGCGGTTATGTCCAACGCTCTTTTTTACCCGAAAATAATCAATATGGTGCCCCCTTCGGAGGGCGTTATGGATACGTAGGGCTGGCTATGGGCGAAGAAGCGTTTGTTGTAGAGGGACTAAACGAGGCAGGACTCTCGTCTGGACTATTCTATTTCCCCGACTATGGGCAATATCCGGTTTACGACACCCGTCGGAAGGCACACACCGTGGCCGACTTACAATTGGTTTCTTACCTGCTAAGTAGCTATGCCACAGTGGATGAAGCCATAGAAGGTATCCGGAAAATAGACGTTATATCCATCTATCCCGGTGCATCGACAGCACATTGGCGCATTGCCGATAAAAGCGGTCGGCAGGTAGTACTGGAATATGTAGGCGGAAAACCCCATTTCTACGAAAACAAGGTAGGCGTCATCACCAATTCTCCCGGCTTCGAATGGCAACTGACCAATTTAAACAACTACATCAATGTAACCGGCGGCACCTACAGCCCAAAGATGTTGGGCAATCAGCCATTAAACTCCATTGGTAGCGGAAGCGGTTTCTTAGGACTTCCCGGCGACTTCACTCCCCCCTCCCGCTTTGTACGCGCAGCTTTCCTACTTAACACCACCCGCCAACAAGCAGACGGGCTTCACGCCGTGCTACAACTATTTCACCTGCTAAACACCTTCGACGTGCCGGTAGCTTGTGATACTCCCATCGGACAAGAGCCGGGTAATTTTCCCAGCGCCACGCAATGGACAGTAGCCACCGATATCACAGCAGGCATCATATACTATCGTACCATGTACAACTGCAACATACGTAGCATACAGTTGAAAGAGATAGACTTCAATCGCGTAGCCTTTATAGCCAAACCACTAGATGCCACCAAAGAGCAACCCATAGAAAGAATTGTGATAGAGTAAACCGAAAAGGCCTATGTGTAAAACGTCAACACCACTACTGCACATGGGCCTTCATCTCCTTCAATACCCCGTATGTCAACGGAATAGCCAAAAAGAAAGTAAGGATGTCCGATGTAGCTTGACACATCTCTACCCCCTGCAACCCCAAGAAACGAGGCAAAATAAAAATAAGAGGAATAAAGAAAAGACCTTGACGAGCCGACGATAACACCGTGGCACGCACCGACTTACGAATAGTTTGAAGCATCATGTTACTGATGGTTGTCCAAGCCGACAAGGGAAAAGCCACCAACTGCCAGCGAAGCGCAGCCGCACCAACGGCAATCACTTCGGCATCATCGCGAAAAAGCCCCACCACCTCTTCGGCCAGCGTAATGCCGGTAATGGCACAAAACAACAAGTAAGCAAAAGCCACCTTGCAACAGAACCAAAAACCCTGAAGTACACGGTCGAACTGTTGCGCGCCATAATTGAAACCACAAACCGGCTGAAACCCTTGACCGAAACCAATGATAACCGATTGCAAAAAGAATCCGATGCGCGAAACAATAGTCATACCAGCTATGGCCGCATCGCCATAAGCACCGGCCGCCACATTCATTAAGATGGTAGCTAAACTAGCCAAACTCTGACGCGTCAACGAGGGTGCACCGCCATGAATAATCTCTTTTATGTTTTTCCAAGTAGGAGAAAAATCCTTAGGATGAACAGGCAGCGTATCGCCACGGAATGTCATATACAACAACAAGAAGAAACTACACAACTGACCCACCACCGTAGCAATGGCCGCACCTGTTATCCCCCAATCAAACAAAAAGATAAAAACAGGATCGAGCAGCACGTTAATGACAGCCCCAGACACTATGCCCACCATAGAATAAACGGCATTTCCTTGTAGTCGAATCTGATTATTCAATGCTAACGAAGCCGAAAAGAAAGGAGCATTCAGCAAAACAATGCCCAAATATTGCTCAGTATAGGGTAATATGGTAGGAGTAGAACCCAAGAGCGTAGAAAGCGGAGTTATAAAAAAATAGCCCAACAACGCTAACAGTACCCCCAACAAGAAAGCCAAATAGAAACCCGTAGCAGCCATTTTAGTAGCCTCCTTGCGCCGCTGAGCACCCAATTCGCGAGCCATGTAATTACCCGAACCATGTCCGAAGAAGAATCCTAAAGATTGGATAACAGCCATAGCAGAAAAAGAGATACCTACAGCAGCCGTAGCCTGTGTATTGATTTGACTGACAAAAAAAGTATCTGCCAAATTATAAAGTGCAGTTACCAACATGCTAATGATAGTTGGTATGGCCATCTTGACTATTAATCGAGGCACAGGTGCCTGAGTCAACATCGTATAATTATCTTCAACTGTATGATGTTTCATGGCCGGATTACTCTGAATAGTCGTTGAACAGAATCATATCTCAAACTCTCATGTTTAAATGTATTACCAATACTACCATCGACCGACAAAGCTTCGGGTGTACCAATCAATACCCCCTTCTCCCTGTCCATCAACCACAACTTATCGGCTACCTGCATAGCCAACTCCAAGTCGTGGGTAGAAAGGAAAATGGTTTTGCCCGTTTCGCGACTCAAACGATGCAATAAGAGCAACATATCCACCTTGCTAGGATAGTCAAGGAAAGCTGTTGGCTCATCTAAACATATAATTGAAGTATCCTGAGCTAATGCCTTAGCAATCATTACTTTCTGTCGTTGCCCATCGCTTAACTTATGCATCATTCTGTCAGCCAAGTGTGCTACACCAACCAACTCCATTGAACGATGAACAATAGACTTATCCTCTTCCGTCAGATTACCAAAAAAACCGGTATAAGGAGTACGCCCCAACCCAACTAATTCTTCGGCCGTAATGTTTTGTAAGTCGCTTCGTTCAGTAAGTACCACACTGACCACTCGCGCCAATTCCTTATCAGTATAAGTGTCAATATCTTTTTCATTAATAAAAATCTTCCCACCCAATTTAGGCTGAAAAGCCGAAAGAGTGCGCAATAAAGTGGACTTCCCCACTCCGTTAGCACCCAATAAACAAGTCAATTCACCTCCGTAAATATCGGCAGAAATATCAGTTGCTACCACCTTTACCTTCTTCTTTCCAATGTAGCCGATAGAGAGATTTTCGATATGAATAGTCGGAAAAATTGCCATTTATACTGAAAAAAGTTTAAACGTTCGGACAAAGGTAGCTGTTTTTCCGGAAAAAGAGTACCTTTGTGGCGTATTAAACTTAAAAAAAAGAAGAAAATGAAAAGATTTGCTTTGTATATGTTATTGCTGATAGCCGGATTAGGCTATGCATCGGCTCAACAAAAAGCTGAAATCAAGTTTGACAAAACCAAACACGATTTCGGTAAGTTCTCAGAATTAGAGCCTGTAGTAACCTGCAAGTTCACTTTTACCAACATTGGCGATGCCCCGTTAGTCATCCATCAAGCTGTAGCATCTTGTGGTTGCACTGTACCCGAATACACCAAAGAGCCCGTATTACCCGGCAAGACAGGTGTCATCGAAGTGACCTACAACGGTGCTGGCCGTTATCCGGGACACTTCAAAAAATCTATCACTTTACGAACCAATGCCAAAACAGAAATGATTCGTCTATTCATTGAGGGCGACATGGAAGCTAAAAAAGAGGCAAAAAAGTAACTTTTTGGTTAAAAAACACACATTATTTAAGGAGAATCTTTAAATTCTCCTTTTTTTTTGCTTTCTTTGACCCCTTAAAGCAAGGATTTTATCCTTCAGATAAAAAACAAATTAAAAATAGAAAAAATAATAAAACACAGATAACCATGAAAGAAGAAGAAAAAAAGGTCAGTTTGCCGGAAAACGCTTTCCGCGAATTGAAACCAGGGGAGCAATACACCCCCCTGATGAGTCCAGACAAAAAATATCCAGAAGTTAACGTATGGTCAGTACTTTGGGGGATAGGTATGGCCATTTTGTTTTCGGCTGCAGCAGCCTATTTGGGTCTAAAAGTTGGACAAGTATTCGAAGCCGCTATTCCCATTGCCATCATAGCCGTTGGCGTATCAGGAGCAGCCAAACGCAAGAATGCTTTGGGTGAAAATGTCATCATACAGTCCATCGGAGCAAGTTCGGGCGTCATCGTAGCCGGAGCAATTTTCACTCTTCCCGCCCTCTACATTTTGCAAGAAAAGTATGACGAACTAACCGTGACCTTCACCCAGGTATTTGTCAGTTCATTGTTGGGCGGCATATTAGGCATTCTTTTCTTAATTCCTTTCCGCAAATACTTTGTTAGCGACATGCACGGCAAGTACCCCTTTCCCGAAGCTACAGCGACTACCCAAGTATTAGTATCGGGCGAAAAAGGCGGTAGTCAAGCCAAGCCGTTGTTGATAGCCGGTTTGGTAGGTGGACTATACGACTTTATAGTTGCCACATTCGGTTGGTGGAACGAAAACTTCACTACCAGAGTTTGTGCCTGGGGCGAAGCATTGGCCGACAAGGCAAAATTAGTATTCAAGGTAAATACCGGCGCCGCAGTACTTGGTTTAGGATATATTGTTGGATTAAAATACGCCTCCATCATTTGCGCTGGCTCGTTAGCCGTATGGTGGATAATCATCCCCGGTATATCACTGATATGGGGTGACAGCGTACTCAATCAATGGAATCCGGAAGTAACAACTGCCGTCGGACAAATGTCACCCGAAGAAATCTTCAAATATTATGCCAAAAGCATCGGTATTGGTGGTATCGCAATGGCAGGAGTGATTGGCATTATCAAATCATGGGGCATTATCAAAGGAGCCGTTGGTTTAGCAGCCAAAGAGATGGGTGGTAAAAACAAAGCTACAGTTGAAGTAAAACGCACTCAACGAGACATCTCCATGAAGATTATAGCTATTGGGTCACTTGTCACATTGGCAATGGTCACTCTATTCTTCTACTTCGACGTAATGCAAGGCAACTTTATACATACTGTAGTAGGTATCTTGTTAGTAGCAGGAATTGCTTTCCTCTTTACTACAGTAGCAGCCAATGCCATTGCCATTGTCGGCACCAACCCAGTTTCAGGTATGACACTGATGACTCTAATTTTAGCCTCTGTAGTGATGGTAGCCGTAGGTTTAAAAGGTCCTGGAGGTATGGTAGCAGCCCTTGTTATGGGTGGCGTTGTATGTACTGCTCTTTCCATGGCCGGTGGTTTCATCACTGACTTAAAGATTGGTTATTGGTTGGGAACCACACCTGCCAAACAAGAAATTTGGAAATTTCTCGGTACTATTGTTTCTGCCGCAACCGTAGGTGGAGTAATGATTGTATTAAATGAAACATACGGATTTACCAGTGGTGAATTGGCCGCACCACAAGCTAATGCTATGGCTGCTGTTATTGAACCGCTAATGAGCGGTGTGGGTGCCCCGTGGCTGCTCTATGGAATCGGTGCTGTGCTTGCTATTATACTTACCTTATGCAAAATACCAGCCTTGGCCTTTGCGTTAGGTATGTTTATCCCGTTAGAATTAAATGTACCGTTGGTAGTAGGTGGAGCCATTAATTGGTATGTCACTACCCGCTCGAAAGATCCTAAACTCAATGCAGCTCGTGGTGAAAAAGGTACGTTATTAGCATCGGGCTTCATTGCAGGTGGTGCATTGATGGGAGTTGTTAGCGCTGCCATGCGATTTGGAGGCATTAATTTAGTAAATGAAGCTTGGCTCAACAATTCGCTTTCCGAACTGATGGCTTTGATAGCTTATGCCCTACTCATCCTATACTTCGTAAAAGCATCATTGAAAAAATAAGATATAAATAACATTATATAATTGAAAACTACTATGAGAAAAATTACATTCGTCATATCGCTGCTATTAGCAACCATTTTACATGCCCAAAAACCCATAGAAATGTTACTATGGCCTAACGGCACTCCTAATAGCAATGGGCTTACTGCTCCAGAAGAAGATTTGGAAGGCGGTCGTGTAGCCAATGTAGTCAACCCATCCATTACCGTTTATCAAGCTAAAAACCCCAACGGTATGGCAGTAATTGCATGTCCAGGAGGAGGCTATGCACGACTTGCCATGAATCACGAGGGCCACGATATGGCCGATTGGTTCAATGCACAAGGCATTACTTATATTGTATTGAAATACCGTATGCCTAACGGACATTGCGAAGTGCCTCTTTCGGATGCAGAACAAGCTATCCGCTTAGTTCGTAAACATGCCACCGAGTGGAAAGTGAATCCACAAAAAGTGGGTATCATGGGGTCATCAGCAGGTGGCCACTTAGCTGCCTCGTTAGCTACATTGCATAGTAGTGTAGAGACACATCCCGATTTCCAAATACTATTCTATCCGGTAATCTCTATGCAAGAAGGTATTACCCACATGGGTAGTCGTACCAATCTGATTACAAAAGAAGCGACTACAGAACTTGAACAAAAGTATTGTTTGGAAAAACAAGTAACCGAACGTACACCACAAGCTTTCATAATGCTTTCAGCCGACGACAATGCAGTAATTCCATTGAATAGTATTAACTACTTCTTGGCTTTGAGAGAAAAAGGTGTTTCTGCCACCATGCACATTTATCCTATTGGAGGACATGGTTGGGGTTTTCGAGATAACTTCGCATACAAACGCCAATGGACAGGAGAATTGGAAAAATGGTTACGGGAAATCAACAAATAAAACACATATAAACATACAAAACAATAGAATATGAATAAAACAATGAAAAAATTATTCTGTATTACACTTCTCTTATATTATACATCAGCTCTTTGGGCACAAACCAACGAGATGCGTATGGTCAATCATGCCATCGACTTTTTGGATGTACCCTATGTGGCACATACTTTGGAAGTAAATGATACTGAACAATTAGTTATTAATTGTGATGAAGTAGATTGTACCACACTCGTTGAATATGTCATGGCTATGTCCTTGACTCCTATTATAGATAATGACATTTCAGAAACCGACTTTGCTGATAAGTTGATGTGCATCCGATACCGAAACGGTAAAATAGACGGTTATACCTCACGACTACATTACATTACCGAATGGGTAAAAAATAGTATCAAGATGGGTTTTTTGGAAGATATAACTGCCATCCACTCATCCTTTACCATGAAAGTAAACCTTAACTATATGACTACACATCCCCATCTTTATAAACATTTGGCTAACTCTCCTGAAAATGTAGCAAAGATGAAAGCTATTGAAAAAGAATTGTCCGATACAGAGTTTCATTACATCCCTAAAGAAGAGCTCCCTCATACCGGTCGTTCATGGATAAAGAGTGGCGACATCATCTGCTTAACTACTAACATTCCCGGTTTAGATGTTTCTCATTTGGGCATTGCTTTCTACGCCGATGGTAAGCTTTCGTTGCTCCATGCCTCATATAAAGACAAGAAAGTTATGATTTCAAAAGTATCATTATCACAAATGATGGCCTCAAGCGAAAACTGGACAGGTATTCGCGTACTCCGTGTAAAGGCTCAATAATATTAAAATCTATAACACAACAAGAACTTCCCCTATCAGCCTTGCCTTTTTTCGGGCAGGGCTTTATTTTTATGAACCCTATATAAAATCATGAGGAGCAGAAAAATCTGCTCCTCATTTCTATTAAGCCATAAAAAACTATATTAATTATTCTGTTTGTGTTGTTTCTAACTATGTATTAATTTTAATGCGCTACAAAATTACTTATTTATTTCTTATAATAAAACAAGAATGAAGCCTTATAGACAAATAAGAAGTTTTTATCGACAAACAGATACTTTAAACAATACAAACACAACTAAACTATTTATATAAAAAAATCAGATAGTAACTCTCATTACTATCTGATTCTTTTTATGTCGGGGTAGCGGGATTCGAACCCACGACCCCCTGCTCCCAAAGCAGGTGCGCTAACCGGACTGCGCTACACCCCGAATACTTTCTTTATTGAAAGCGGGTGCAAAGTTAGCGTATTTTTTTTAATCAGCAAATGATTTCCTTTATTTTTTAATATTTAAATACTAATACACCAGCCGTAGGTATTTCAGGGGTACCAATAAGAACCTTACTTCCCTTGGGTAATTCGAATGTATATGGCCTGTCACTATAATTTAGTACAATACCCATACCGTTGCGATATTCCATTGTTACTCCATAAGGTAGATTCATAACTTCAATGCCCAAACGAGCATAAAGTTTATCGAGCACCTTGCGCTCCAATGTACCTTTGTGGCTATCAACTCCAATATATGTGACACTACCTTTACCTATTTTACGGAAAGTTACAGCCGGTGCACCTTCATAGTATTCATCCGTATAATGTCCCCAAACTTCGGCATCTTCTGCCGGTGTCAGCATTTCACCCCATGTATGCCAAGTATGTGTTTCACCATCCATCAATACTTTACCCGGTTCTTCATCCGGTAATAGTAAGTCATAAAAATCGAGTTTGTTGCCTGTAAGAGGTTGTAGCATATTTCCAAACGGCATTTCAGGTAATCGGCCGTAACGGTCTTTTTGTGCTGTACGACAAGTAAGCACCAAATTTCCGCCTTGTTCTACATATTCTTTCCAACGAGCAACCAAATCTTCATCAGCCAATTGATAAGCCGGAGCTATAAGTATCGGATATTCATTGAAATCTTTGGTTTCATTAATAAAATCTACCGGTGCTCCATAGGATTTTAATGTACGATAATATTTGTCCAAATGAGCAAAAGTATCCCAAGTACGGTTTTGTTTCTGTCGGCTGATGCTCCAATGATTTTCATGATTATGTAGGATGGCCGTACGACGTTTCAAATAATCTGCCGGTTTGGTTTCGCGTGGTTCATAATGACGACGTATCTGTGCTATCTCCTTGATAAAAGTAGCATATTCATATCCACCGGGTGTAACTGTAACACCATCAGTTCCTACTATACCATAATGATATTGTTCTGTACCATAAAGAGGTTGCCTATAGCGATAAGTACAAATAAAATCACTACCTCCGGCATAAACACTCCACAACCACAAACGAACAGCACCCGGAAGAGGTTGTGGATTGATGCCTCCCCAATTTACTTGGCCAGGTTGTAATTCCATGACACCATATGTTCCTTGTATAGGGCGAAAGAAGTCGTTAGCCATAGCAATACGCAACGGATTTCCTACTCGATAGCCACGTCGACCAATACCCTCATTGTCACCATACACCATATAGCGTGTATAGCTTTGAAAATCAAGTGCTGGTGTACCACCTATGTGTCCTTCATCGTAATTGGGTATATAATTAGTAGTCACCCATTGATTAATTGCATATTTTTTAATTAGAAGAGCTTGTTCATTCAAGAAATCATTGGTCTGTGATGCCGCAAACCTACGATAATCCAGAATTTGATGATGATTCATAAACATCTGTGCATGTTTAGGTAATGTAATTTCATCAAACGACGAATAAACTTCACTCCAAAAAGCAGTACCCCATGCTTTATTCAATGATTCTATATCGTTGGCATATTTGTCACGAAGGAAATCTCGAAATGCTAATTCAGCCGCAGGATTATAATCCCATTGTACGGCTGGTTCGTTATCAAGTTGCCAACCTACAATACGTTTGTCATTTCCATAATGTTGTGCTAATTTTTCTATCATTCGATAAGATAATTTACGATACAGAGGAGATGCGAAAGATGCATGTTGACGGGCACCGTGATCAAGTATCGTACCATCTTCCTGTTTGATAAGTATTTCTGGATACTTTCGTGTTAACCAAACAGGAGGTGTAGCCGTTGAAGTACACATCACTACTTTTAAATCGTACTTAGCGGCCAATGCAACAGCTCTATCCAACCAAGCGAAATCATATCGACCTTCTTCAGGTTCCAATTGTGCCCAAGCAAATTCAGCAAAATGAGTAAACTCAAAGCCCAATTCGTGCATTTTTTTAAAATCACGCTCCCATTGACTTTCATCCCAATGTTCCGGATAATAATAAACACCTGTCAAGGTTAGATGCTTATCTGAAAACCACGAATGAGTTTGTCCCTGACCTGAAATTACTATTATGGCAAACAAAAGAGTTAAAACAATTTTCTTCATACAAAAAAGAATTTTTATCTGATACATTTATTTAATTATCATTCCACGGAATTCACCTTTTATGTCACTTCCAATATAAAATCCCGGTTGTGTTGGTTGATTGTATGCCACATTCTGAGTAGCAATACTGATGCGATATACCGGATCTTCCAAGAAAGTATGGAAACGATAATCCGTAGGTATTGTAGTGATATACAAGCGAAGCGACGAATTGTCTTTCGTTCTAAGAAGCACCTCTTCGCGCCAATCTCCCACTAAATCTCCTTGCACGGCCGGTGTACTTTTACTACTATTATTCGATACACATCCCTCAAATATCATAATGTTTTCACAAGCCTTACTTTGCGGATTATATTTACTGATGAAATTCTTATCAAGCAATTCGCGTGAAAGGTCTCCATCCCACCAAACGGCCATATTATAAGATAATCCGGATACATCAGAAGCTATGACTTCTCCTTTTAAATTCCGTAAGCCTCCCGAAGCCAACGACCACATCTCTACTCCATAATTTGTCGGATCTATGTCAGCAGCCATGCATCGACCCACATCACTCTTATCGGGTATTTGATATATCACCTTTCCGGTAGCAGCTTCTCGGAAAGAAGAACCATCTTTGCGATTTTCATGACAACACCATACTTGAAGTTTGGGGTCGGCAGGATCAAATTGAGTAAGATGCATAGCATCACCATGTCCCATACGGGTAGAATAAAGTCCCTTTCCATTGTTATCAATGGCACACGAACCATATATGATTTCATCACAACCATCTCCATCTACATCACCTACACGAAGATTATGATTACCTTGTCCTGACCAATCTTCCCAACCGGGTTGTGCGCTATCAAAAGTCCAACGATTAGTCAATTTCTTTCCATCCCAATCGAAAGCTGCCAACACAGCACGGGTATAATATCCTCTACACATTATTACACTTGGATGAATTCCGTCCAAATAAGCAATAGCCGCCAAATATCTGTCACTTCGATTGGCCCGATTATCTCCCCAGTCCATTAAATTACCACGTTGTGGTATATAATCTATGGTTTGCATAGCCTTTCCTGTACGTCCATTAAAAATAGTCAGATATTCATTCCCTATCAATATACGTCCTTGATTAGAAGGAGTCGGTTTATAATTGGCGGGAAGTGGTCTTCCTTTTCGGCGAGGATCATTTTTCATAGCTTCTATTTGTTCGGGTGTAAACTCCTTCCCTTTTTCTCGGTAATCTGCTGTTGCATCACCTATTACGTTTCCCATTCCATCAACGGTACCGTCTGAAGTTTTCATCACTACTTCAGCACTTCCATCTCCATCTAAATCGAATACCATAAATTGTGTATAGTGTGCTCCAGCACGTACATTATGCCCCATGTCAATGCGCCATAATTTTTCTCCATTCAACCGATAGCAATCAAAATACACATTACCAGTATAGCCATCATGGGCATTATCGTGAGCATTAGTAGGATCCCATTTTAAAATTATTTCATAATTTCCATCCCCATCTACATCTCCTATTGAAGCATCATTTGGAGTATAAGAGTATGTATCTCCAGCAGGGGTTACTCCATCAGCCGGCTTATCTAAAGGAATATTCAAAAAACCATGAGGAGCGTTTCCTGGCAATAAATAACTTCCAGCCCCATTTTCCATCTCTTTACCATTCACGACTGGTTTTACGGTATATTCAGCTGATGCATTTCCCGAATAATGATCTGTGTAGAAAGTAGCCTTGCCTGAATCTATCATCGCTATTTTTTCTCCATCACGATAAAGATTAAATTCCGTCTGCATAGGATCTGAAGAGAGATATCTCCATGATATCGCCACTTTGTTTGCATCTTGCCTAACGGCTATTACGCCACGGCCTAACTTTTCACGTTTCATCTCATTGAAATTGTATTTTGGTTGAGCTTCTACAACCATTCCCAAGCTTATAACCAAAGCAAGGGCACATCCAATAAATCTTTTTTTCATGGTAACTACTTTTTATAATATGTATTGCTACAAATATAGTATCTTTTTCAGCTTAAAATTATGTAATATAGTACGTTTTTATGTAAATAATTGCATTTTATTTAAAAATGCAGATAAAAATCAGCCGTCATTTCCTTGTATTCTGAGGTATACGAATCATCTTTCTGACGAATACATAATTCTTCATTAACACATAAAGATTCTGTAACAGAAAAGATTATCAACAACCGGTTACAAGTTTTTCCTGGTTTAGAATAGACTCGCAGAATTCTTTGAGGAGAAAACCCATATTTCCATGCCGTATCCATTACCAATTTCTCAACTTGAGCAGGTATAATCAAGGCCAACGCTCCTTGCTGATGAAGTAATAAAGTGGCTCGTGAAAACAATTGTTCGTAGTTCAATTTTCCGACATGGCGTGCCATATTTCTTTGCTCATCTGGACTATGTAAAGCATTCACAAAATAGGGAGGATTAGAAACTATCAAATCGAATTTTCTGTTTGTTTCAAAGGTACAGAAGTCTTGGCATACCACCTCTATACGATTTGACCATGGCGACAAATCGACATTCTCTTGTGCTTGTTTAGAAGCCTCTTCATCTACTTCTATAGCTACTATGTGCGCATCTTCTTTTCTTTGCGCTAACTGTAAGGCTATCAATCCTGTACCTGTTCCTACATCAAGTATATCTTTATATCTATCAAGAGGCACCCAAGCCCCTAAAAGTACCCCATCAGTACCCACCTTCATAGCACAATTGGCATGATGTACAATAAATTTTTTGAATTGGAAATAGCTATTTGACATAACTTTCTTGTTAACAATTGTACAAAAGTAGTGATTTCTGAAAGAAATAATGTACCTTTGCACACATTTATTAAAAGTTATGAGGTTGTTGATACCCTATTCGGATATTTAAAATTTTAGAGATGAAAGAAAAAGATATATATTTTTTTAGTGATACGAACGATAGAAATGAAGGCACAATTTCTGTAATTAGTGAAATCAATGCAAATTTTGATTTTTCACAACAGCCTCATGTTGATGAAGTTATTCCCATCCTCCCTTTGCGCAACATGGTGTTGTTTCCCAATGTATATATGCCAGTTACTATCGGACGTAACTCTTCATTGAAATTGGTACGCGAATGTGAAGCAAAAAAAACATACTTAGGTGTAGTATGCCAGCAATTGCCTCAAACAGAAAATCCATTATTGGAAGATTTGTATGAAATTGGTATCTTGGCCAGGGTCGAACAATTGATTGAAATGCCTGACAAAACGACTACTGCCATTTTAAATGGCATCAAACGCATTCGTTTGGAGGAGATTGTTGACACCAAGCCCTATTTAAAAGGACGCATTACCCTATTGGAAGAAGAAATTCCAGACGCAAAAGATACTGAATTCGCTGTATTACAAGAAACGGTCAGAGATATGACTGTTCGCTACGTTCAGATTTCCGACACTATGCCCAGGGAATCAAGTTTTATTTTTAAGAATCAACCCATCACCCAATCCATCACCAACTACATCTGCTCCAATCTTCCTTTAAAGATTAAGGATAAGATTGAGTTGCTGAGAATCAACTCATTGCGTGAACGAAGCTATCAATTACTAAAAAAGCTCAGTGCCGAAGTGCAATTAGCCGAAATCAAGGAATCTATCCAAATGAGGGCTCGCGAAGATATAGATCAACAACAACGCGAATACTTTCTGCAACAACAAATCAAGACCATTCAAGACGAATTGGGTGGAAGCGGGCAACAGCAAGAGATTGAAGAAATGCGGCAAAAAGCCGAAAAGATTAAATGGAGTAAAGAGATAAAAGAAATCTTTTTAAAAGAAGTAGGGAAATTGGAACGCACCCATATCCAATCGCCCGATTACAATGTACAACTCAACTATCTCCAAACCATGATGGCTATGCCATGGGGACTTTACACTACTGACAATTTAAATCTGAAAAATGCCGAGAAGACATTGAACAAAGATCACTATGGCTTAGAAAAGGTCAAAGAACGCATTCTCGAACACCTGGCTGTATTAAAGTTAAAAGGAGACATGAAATCACCCATCATCTGTTTGTACGGTCCTCCGGGTGTAGGAAAAACATCTTTAGGACGTTCCATTGCTTCGGCATTGAAACGCAAGTACATACGTATGTCGCTGGGTGGTGTACATGATGAAGCCGAAATTCGAGGACATCGACGCACCTACATCGGTGCCATGCCCGGACGCATTATCAAGGGATTGATGAAAGCCGGTTCGGCAAATCCTGTATTCATACTTGATGAAATAGATAAATTAAGCATCAGTAACCACGGTGATCCCGCTTCGGCATTGCTCGAAGTACTCGATCCCGAACAAAACAATGCTTTCCACGACAATTTCTTGGATGTAGATTTCGACCTTTCAAAAGTAATGTTCATTGCTACGGCAAACAACTTGAACTCCATTCCCGGTCCTCTACTCGACCGTATGGAACTGATTGAAGTAAGCGGATATATTACGGAAGAAAAGATAGAAATAGGTCATCGCCATTTAGTGCCTAAAGAAATGGAAGCCAACGGTGTAGAAAAAAAGGCACTTAAAATTTCAAAAAACACTTTAGAAGCCATTATCGAATCATATACCCGTGAAAGCGGTGTACGGGAATTGGAAAAAAAGATAGGAAAGTTAATGCGCAAGCTGGCTTTAAAATTGGCCAAAGAGGGTACACTCGACAAAAAGGAGGTTAAACCCGAAGATTTGAACGAATTGTTGGGAGCCCCTGAATTTAGCCGGGACAAATACCAAGGTAACGAATACGCCGGTGTTGTAACCGGATTGGCATGGACAGCCGTAGGTGGTGAGATTCTTTTCGTAGAAACAAGCCTAAGCCGAGGCAAAGGCGAACGACTAACATTGACAGGAAATTTAGGCGATGTAATGAAAGAATCGGCTATGCTGGCATTAGAATACATCAAGGCACACACATCTCTGCTCGATTTGGACAACCGCATTTTTGAGCATTGGAACATACATATCCATGTACCCGAAGGAGCCATTCCTAAAGATGGTCCGTCTGCAGGTATTACCATGGCCACTTCGTTAGCATCGGCATTAACCCAACGCAAAGTTAAAGCCAACCTTGCTATGACGGGCGAAATTACCCTTCGTGGAAAGGTGTTACCCGTAGGAGGCATTAAAGAAAAGATTCTGGCTGCTAAACGTGCCGGCATCAAGGAAATTATTCTTTGCGAAGAAAACCGTAAGAACATTGATGAGATACAAGACATCTATTTGAAGGGATTGACATTCCATTATGTAAAAGACATAAAAGAGGTTTTTGCTTTGGCACTGACCGATGAAAAAGTGTCTGATGCCATCGACTTCAACGTAACAAAAGAAGAGAAAGCGACAAACGAGAAATGAGATTCGAATTATTACATACAGACAATAAAACCAATGCCCGCGCCGGCTTGATAACTACCGACCACGGCCAGATAGAAACACCTATCTTTATGCCCGTAGGTACTTTGGGAACAGTAAAGGGGGTACATCTAACTGAATTAAAAGAAGATATTCAGGCACAAATTATTTTAGGTAATACCTACCACCTTTACCTTCGCCCTGGTTTGGATGTGATTGAAAAAGCCGGTGGGTTGCATAAATTCAATGGTTTTAACCGTCCTATGTTGACCGATAGTGGTGGCTTTCAGGTATTCTCTCTTTCAGGCATTCGCAAGATGCGTGAAGAGGGTGTAGAATTTCGTTCGCACATAGATGGAAGCAAGCACCTCTTTACCCCCGAACGGGTAATGGACATCGAGCGCACCATTGGTGCCGACATCATGATGGCATTCGACGAATGTACGCCGGGTGATGCCGATTATCAGTATGCCAAGAAATCAATGGAGATGACACACCGATGGTTGGATAGATGCCTGACACGCTTCAACGAAACCGAGCCTAAATATGGTTATAAGCAAGCACTCTTCCCCATTGTACAAGGGTGTGTTTATCCCGATTTACGCCGTCGTTCGGCCGAATTCATTGCTTCCAAAGGTGCCGAAGGCAATGCCATTGGCGGATTGGCCGTAGGCGAACCTACCGAAAAGATGTATGAGATGATTGAGGTGGTGAACGAAATTCTTCCAACCGACAAGCCCCGCTACTTAATGGGCGTAGGCACTCCGGTCAATCTATTAGAAGGTATTGAGCGCGGTGTCGATATGTTCGATTGTGTGATGCCCACCCGCAACGGTCGCAACGGTATGTTGTTTACAAAAGATGGCATCATAAACATGCGCAACAAGAAGTGGGAAACCGACTTCTCTCCTATCGAGGCCGATGGTGCATCGTATGTGGACACGCTTTATAGCAAGGCCTATCTGCGCCACCTCTTCCATGCACAAGAGTTGCTGGCCATGCAGATAGCCTCCATTCATAACCTGGCCTTTTATCTTTGGTTGGTGAAAGAGGCACGCAAGCACATCCTTGCGGGCGATTTTGCTACCTGGAAACCCATGATGGTGAAACGAGTATCAACAAGACTATGAGCAACGTGAATGATATATGGAAAATGATAAAGCGGCCATTTGTTGGCAAAGACCGCTTTTTGAAACGAATTGATTACTACATCATCAAGAAGTTTCTGGGAACCTATCTTTTTGCCATTGCGCTTATCATCTCTATTGCGGTAGTATTCGACTACAACGAGAAGATGGATAAATTTGCACAACACGAAGCTCCTTTTTCGGCCATCGTATTTGATTATTACTTGAACTTCATCCCCTACTTTGCCAATTTATTCAGTCCGTTGTTTGTGTTCATTGCGGTAATCTTCTTTACATCCAAGTTAGCCGAAAACTCTGAAATCATAGCTATGTTCTCTACCGGGTTGAGTTTCAAGCGCTTATTGCGTCCTTACATGGTATCGGCCGCTATCATAGCCGTTAGTACCTACTTTTTGGGCGCCTACATCATTCCGCATGGTAGCGTAACCCGCATTAACTTTGAAGATAAATACTACAAACAACGCAAAGCCAACACGGCTCGCAACATTCAGTTGGAAATTGACTCCGGAGTTATTGCCTATATGGATCGTTACGAGAACTTCAGCAAAACCGGCTACCGCTTCTCACTCGATAAATTCGAAGGCAAGCAATTGGTGTCACACCTGACGGCTCGTAGCATTGTTTACGACACTACCTCTACCTATCGCTGGACAATCAAGGACTATATGATTCGCGAATTGAAAGGCAATCGCGAAACCATTATCAGAGGCAATAGCTTAGACACTACCTTGATTATGGAGCCTGAAGACTTTCTGGTAATGAAGCACCAACAAGAAATGATGTCCAGCCCAGCCTTGAGCGTTCATATCGACCGACAAAAGCGGCGTGGATTTGCCAACACTAAGGAGTTTGAAATTGAGTATCACAAGCGCATAGCCATGTCGTTTGCCTCATTCATTTTGACGTTAATAGGTGTATCGCTATCTGCCCGTAAAGTAAAGGGCGGTATGGGGTTACATTTAGGCATCGGTTTAGGACTAAGTTTCTCCTATATTCTTTTTCAAACGGTAGCCTCAACCTTTGCCGTCAACGGCAATATGCCCCCCATAGTAGCAGTATGGATACCCAATATTTTGTATGCTTTTATTGCTTTCTTCCTTTACCGCCGGGCACCCAAATAAGTTCTTTCGCTGAAGAATAAATCCCCCCATTCAAAAATAAAGAAACCCCTCCTGCCTTTGTGCATCAACACATTAGCAAGAGGGGCTTTTTTGTTGTATTCATTTCCTCTAATTTTCACTCCCTTCTCACAGGTTCTTTAAGTTTAAAAAAAAAGAAACTTAATTCAAGTAAGATGAAAGCTCTGAAGCAGAGATGTTTTTGGCAATTATCACACCATTATCATCCAATAAATAGTTGGCATATCCACGATTCAATCTATACTTCTGATAGATTTCCGAATCCTCTCCTGCCGTTTGAACAAAGCAGGCCGATGCCGCTATTTGGTCCTTACGAATGGTTTCGCTGAAGATGGATTTGTATTCATCAAACGAAACAGAAACCATTTCCACATTTTTTTCAGGCATATTGCGAAGTGCATTGCTTAAACTCACGTTTTGCATCCGGGATGCCGCATCATAAGTAGCCCAAAAACTGAGCAACACATAGTTACCTTTCATAGAAGAGAGGTCAGTAGTCTGCTCACCCGACATAGTTTCGATGGTAAAATCGGGGGCTATGTCACCCACGCTCAAACCTCCGGTTGGTTTGTCTTTTTCAACAAAAGAAGTCAAGGAACCAATCAATAATACAACAAAAATCCATTTTACATGTTTCATGCAATAGGGTTTTAGTTAATACTTGCCGCCTTTCCGATTCTTTTTCAAGTACCCCATGGCGACCTTATCTCTAATGAATTAAAAGTGGTTATCTCTTAATTCGGGTGCAAATTTAGAGAATTTCATGGAAACAGGCAAGAAAAATACCAAAAAGTTATGTTATAAAACATGTTATTGATTTAAATCAAGTAAAAACACCTTTTCCCATGTAGCATTTTCAGCAATATAGAATCAAAATATATGCATGTATAAAGAAATTCCGATTACATTTCATTATCTTTGCGATTGATTTTTAAGCAAGAAGAATGAAGTTTGACGAATTACCCTTAAATGACCAGGTGTTGGACGCCATTGACGCCATGCACTTTGATGAGTGTACCCCCATTCAAGAAAAATCCATACCTTTAATAATAGAAGGTCGCGACCTGATAGCCGTAGCCCAAACAGGTACCGGAAAGACGGCCGCTTACCTGCTTCCTGTATTGAACGAACTCTCCGAAGGCAAGCATCCCGAAGATGCCATCAACTGCATTATCATGGCTCCCACTCGCGAGTTAGCTCAACAGATAGATCAGCAAATGGAAGGATTCTCTTACTTCATGCCCGTCTGCAGCGTAGCGGTATATGGCGGTAACGATGGAATTTTGTTCGAACAACAGAAGCGTGGCCTTACATTGGGTGCCGATGTTGTAATAGCTACCCCCGGTCGTCTGATAGCCCATCTCAGCTTGGGTTATGTTGACCTTTCCCGTGTATCCTACTTCATTCTCGACGAAGCCGACCGTATGCTTGACATGGGTTTCTACGACGACATCATGCAGATAGTGAAATTCTTGCCCAAAGAACGTCAAACCATTATGTTTTCGGCCACCATGCCCGACAAGATTCAGCAATTGGCCAACCACATTTTAAACAATCCGGCCGAAGTGAAGTTGGCCGTATCCAAACCTGCCGACAAGATACTTCAAGCCGCTTACATCTGCTACGAAAATCAAAAGTTAGGCATCATCCGAAGCCTCTTTGCCGACGAGGCTCCCGAACGTGTCATTATCTTTGCCTCGTCCAAGCTGAAGGTAAAAGAGGTTACCAAATCATTCCGTCAGATGAAGCTGAACGTGGGCGAAATGCACTCCGACCTTGAGCAATCGCAACGCGAACAAGTAATGCTCGATTTCAAAGCAGGCCGCATCAATATCTTGGTAGCCACCGACATCGTATCTCGTGGCATCGACATCGACGACATCCGTCTGGTAATCAACTACGACGTACCGCGCGATTGCGAAGACTATGTTCACCGCATAGGGCGAACAGCACGAGCCAACAACGACGGCGTGGCCATCACCTTCGTCAGCGAAAAAGAGCAAGGCCACTTTCGCAACATCGAGTCGTTCCTCGAAAAAACCATCTACAAAATACCCCTTCCGCAAGAATTGGGCGAAGCACCCTCCTACAAGCCCACTTCCACTAATGGAAGCAAGCCGAAAGGTAAACAACAGAAAGGTAAAAAACACTTCTACACCTCACGCAAGAAGCACTGATAACTTCAAGAGTAGCAGTATTATGGATATATAGCTTTTCCGCAAGTATTTCTACTTGCGGAAAATTTTGGCGTATTCTGAAGATGAATTGATTTACTTGCCGATACAATGGTAAGTGAATCCCATTTCCTGCATTTCACCGGCATCATATATATTTCGTCCGTCTAAGATGATCGGCTCTTTCATGGTCTTTTTAATAACCGCCCACGAAGGCAATCGGAACTCTTTCCACTCTGTCACCAGCAACATGGCATCAGCATCGACCAATGCGTCATACATATCGGTAGCATAATAAATAGGCTCTTCTCCCATCCGTCGGCGACACTCATTCATGGCAATGGGGTCATATACCCTCACCTGGCATCCCTCCTTCAGCAAGCGGTCAATCAAGACAAGTGAGGGTGCCTCACGCATATCGTCGGTTTCGGGTTTGAAAGCCAATCCCCACAAAGCCACTGTACGTCCCTTCAGGCTTTCTCCGAAGTGTCTTTTCAATTTTTCGAACAAGATACCCTTTTGTGCTTCGTTCACATCCTCAACGGCTTGCAACACCTTCATTTTATACCCATTCTGCTCGGCCGTCTTTATCAAAGCCTTTACATCTTTTGGGAAGCACGAACCTCCATATCCGGTACCGGGATAGAGAAATTTACGTCCGATGCGTGTATCGCTACCTATACCGCTACGCACCATGTTTACGTCAGCCCCCACCAGTTCACACAAGTTAGCAATGTCGTTCATGAAGCTGATGCGAGTAGCCAGCATCGAGTTGGCGGCATACTTCGTCATTTCTGCCGAAGGAATATCCATGTAAATCACGCGGAAATTATTCAACAAGAAGGGTTTATAGAGTTTATTCATCAACTCTTTTGCCCGATCAGACTCGATGCCTACCACTACCCTATCCGGACTCATAAAGTCCTTGATAGCCGTACCCTCCTTCAAGAATTCCGGATTGCTGGCCACGTCAAACTCTATGTTCACACCTCGTTTATCCAATTCCTCTTGAATGGCATTGCGCACCTTTCGTGCCGTTCCTACGGGTACGGTACTCTTTGTCACCACCAATTTATAGCCGTTCATGTATTTTCCTATAGTTCGTGCCACCTCCAATACATATCGCAAGTCGGCACTACCATCTTCGTCGGGAGGTGTTCCTACGGCACTAAATATAACCTTCACCTCTTCCAGACACTCTTCCAACGAGGTTGTAAAGGTCAATCTTCCCGCCTTCACATTTCTGTTCACCATCTCCTCCAATCCCGGTTCATAAATAGGAATCTGTCCGTTCTTCAACATCTCAATTTTCTCCGGATTGGTGTCCACACAAGTCACGTTCACACCAATCTCAGCAAAACAAGTACCCGTTACCAATCCCACATATCCTGTACCAACAATAGCTATATTCATAATAATCTGTTCTTTAATTAAAAAATAACAATCGGCCATCATTCGTTTGGCGGTACAAAAGTAATTTTTTTCCATAAAATATCCCAGAAAAGGATGCATAATTGCAATATTTCCCCTATTTTTGTGGCATGATTGAGATATCAAGACACATAGAAATTCTGTTGCTGACCAACGATTGCGTAATAGTCCCCCGCTTGGGAGGATTTGTTGCCCATCATGTACCGGCCAGCTATCAACCCGATGAAAATCTCTTTCTCCCCCCGTCGCGCGTCATTGGTTTCAACCCCCAGCTCAAGATGAACGACGGTTTGTTGGTACAGTCCTATATGTCCGTCTATGGCAATAGTTTCTCTGCCGCCAGCAAGATGATAGATAGTAAGGTTGACGAAATCCTCTCCGAGCTCCACTCATCAGGATTCCTCCGTTTGCCCAACATTGGCGAACTACGCTACGACATTCACAACCATTACCACTTTCAGCCCTACGACAACAAGCTATCTACACCTTATTTATATGGGCTTGATAGTTTCGTCATTCGCCCTTTGGCTCAGCTTCGCCCTGCGGCTCCTACGGCCACGCCTGTGCCTTCGGCTTCTCCAGCCCCCCAAGCACCGAGTGTAGCCTCCATACCGCAAGCCTCACCCGTTGTACGCCACACCCATCGTCACAATTGGGCGTTGCGCCTTCGTCAAGCCAGCCTTTCGGTAACCATGATAGTTCTCGTTCTGCTATCATTCCTCTTCTCGGCACCTTTGAGCAACACCGAGGTCAGCATCGGCCATCACCATGCCTGCTTGACGCCCGACAACTTGATAAAAGAGTGGCAAAGCCGTTCGTTGGCCTTCACGGCCATCAACGCTCCCCAACAAGCCGTTACCTCTCCCGTTGCCGTTCGCGAAGTAAAAGTGCCTCGTGCCGAAGCAACTACCGACATTAAAGCTACTCCGAAGCCCATACCCACGGCCACGCCTCGCAAACGCTACCACATTATCGTGGCCAGCGTAGCTAGCGAAGCCGAAGCCCATAGACAAGCCGAGAAGCTACGCGCCGAAGGTCACTCCGAAGCCCAAGCTATTATTGGTAACGGCAAGATGCGCGTCAGCATAGCCTCTTGTGCCACCCAAACCGAAGCCGGCGAAAAAGCCAAGCAAATGCGAGAATCCAACACCCACCCCGGTGCTTGGGTATTAAAGAAATAACCCCCTAAAACGCCTCTCTGTCCGATGAAACGAATCCGTTGCCCCAAGTGCGAAAACTATCTTACATTCGACGAAACCAAGTATAGCGAAGGCCAATCGTTGGTATTCGTGTGCGATCATTGCAAGAAGCAGTTCAGCATCCGGTTAGGCAAAACCAAGATGAAAGCTCCCCGTAAAGAAGAACAATTAGACGAAGAGGCATACAAAGATTCATGGGGAAGCATCACGGTCATCGAAAACGTATTTGGCTTCAAGCAGGTACTGCCCCTGTGCGAGGGCGATAACATCATCGGCCGTCGCCAGCCCGGTGCCCCCATTCAGGTGCCCATCGAGAGCTCGGATATGAGCATGGATCGCCGCCATTGCATCATCAACGTGCGTCGCAACAAGCAAGGCCAGGTCATCTACACCCTGCGCGATGCCCCCAGTCTCACCGGCACTTTCCTCAACAACGAAATCCTGGGCGACAAAGACCGCATCCGCATCGAAGACGGAGCCATCGTCACCATCGGTGCCACCACCTTCATCCTGCACGCTGCGCAAGAGTAAAAAGCACTCATAAAAAGACTAACTATCAAAACGTCCACTTCACCGCCAAGGTAGGTACGGCATAGACACTCTCCATGGTGTTATTAGCAAAATTTCCGTCAACAAAGAAGTACGTGCTTCCCCATTTATCAGCTTTAAAATTCTCCACCGTAGCCGTTAGGTGCTGGCGGTTAGAAAGTTCGTCGCCATAAAGCGCATCGCCCAAATCATAGTGCATCTGCACGTTTAGTTGTGCCGAAAGTTGTACCGAACAGAAGGCCATCACAGCCATAAAGAAATATTTTTTCATAGCGTGTAAAAAGAAAAGAGTTATACCAAGAATTTTATCAGGAAGAAGAGTGCCAACAGATACATGCCAATAGTCATCTTCTTATAATTTCCGCTCAACAAATTGATAAGGATGTAGCTCAAGTGCCCCAACACTATACCCTCTGAAATGCTGTAGGTGAGTGGCATCAGTAACACACAGATAAAGGCCGGAATAGCTTCGGCATAGTTATCGAAGTCAATCTTCAGCACCGAACTCATCATCATCAATCCCACCAACACTAACACCGGTGTAGTAGCCGCCGCCGGAATAGCCAGAAACAACGGAGCGAAGAACAGCGCCAACAAGAAGCAGATACCCGTAACAAACGCCGTCAGTCCGCTTCGTCCACCTTCGTTCACACCGGCAGCACTCTCCACATATACCGCCACCGTACTGGTACCCATCGCCGCACCGGCAGCAGTCGAGATAGAGTCCACCATGAAAATCTCCTTTAGGTGCGGAATCTTCCCGTCGGCCTTCACCATCCCCGCGCGGTTGGTCACACCAATCACCGTGCCGATGCAATCGAACAAATCCACAAACAAGAAGGTGAATACAATCACCACCATATCCTTAGTCCAGATATTATCCCACTCAAATTGCAAGAAGATAGGCTCTATGGAGGGTGGTACACTGAACACCCCGCTTATGTTCGTCACGTTCAGCGGAATACCGATAATCGTAGTAGCCAAGATGCCAAACAGCAGTGCCCCCTTCACATTCTTTACCAGCAGCACCGATGTCAACACAATACCGATAACCCCCAGAAGTGCCGAGCCCGTAGTCAAGTCGCCCAACGATACCAATGTCGATTCATTGTTCACAATAATATCCGCACTCTTCAATCCGATGAAAGCAATATAAAGACCAATGCCCGCACTGATAGCATTCTTCAGCGCATCGGGAATCACATCTACAATCTTTTCGCGCAGGTTTGTTACCGTCAGCAACAAAAATACCAACCCCTCTAAGAACACCGCCGTCAGCGCAAATTGCCACGAGTAGCCCATAACAAGACACACCGTATAGGCAAAAAATGCATTCAGCCCCATGCCCGGAGCCAGCGCCAGCGGCAACTTCGCATACAGCGCCATAAAAATCGTAGGCAGAGCCGACATCAGCACCGTAGTGGTAAACAATGCCCCTTTGTCCATTCCCGTTTCGCTCAAGATGTTTGGATTTACGGCCAAGATGTAAGCCATTGTCAAGAAGGTAGTTACACCTGCCATAATTTCCGTTCGCACGGTGGTTTCCTTAGGGTTGAAACCAAATAGTTTTTCAATCATAAAGTGATAGATTAAAATAGATTTAACATTAATGGAACAAAAATAAGCATTTCGCACAGATTATCCAATTTTGATGAGGAGGAAAAAAATGCCCTCGTCCTACTTTCACAAGCAAGACGAGGGATAAACATGATTGGTTATACACACAAATATTATTTTAACCGAACGCTAACTCCCACCCCTTTTCGATGCTGCCCCTGTCCACCGCGTCCATGCCGATGCCATTCTCCACACAGGTCATGGCCGCTATGATTTCGGTGAATAGCGGCTTGCCTTCTATGGTGTCGGGCATGGGCAGGGGTTGTCTGCCCGCCACCTTGCCGGCACATAGCCGCAACACGCTACGCACATAAGCCTTGCTGTCGTTGCCATCCTCCGGTGGTGCCCATCGCTCGATGATGTTGCCCAAGGTGTAGCTCTTGCCCTCGTTCAGCAACCGTTGGCGGTAGTTGCGTAGCAATATCCACGCCGCCCGGTAGCCCATACTCAAGGTAAGGAAACATACAAATTCCTTCTCCTCTGCTCGTTCTTCCATCCCCTTCCAACGGCTCACTCCGTTGCGTATGTTCAGGGGATTGTTGTTTCGTAATCCGCGCATAATGATGTGTCCAAAATTTAATTGTCAACTGTCAAGGTTGTCAAGGTCTCTTGTACATTGTACCTTGACAAGTAAAACTCCGTTTTTATATACTCCAAGGTAGCTTCGTCTTGCACAATGAATCCCCGTTTTTTCCACTGGCCTAATTGCGCTGTCGGGTCAGCCGATTTACCTTGTGCCAATCGAACAGAAGCCAACTCTTCGCGCGAGAAGCGGTTGGGCAGCATCTCCAACATGTTGCGAGGGCCTTGCGTCTGCACTAAGTTCTCCTTGTCAATCTCGCCTTGCAACTGCTGTCCGTAGAAGTGCATCTTGCACCACATGTCATACTGTTTGCTCCACCTTACAAAGTCGGCTATTCGGTCATCCCAGTGACACCCGTTGGCCACATACAGCACCATAGCCTTGTGATAAGCAATAAGGTTTGCACGGTACGAAAGCACTTCGTAAGCCTCGTTGTCGGCCAGCATAGCAATGTCGCGGCTTTCTTCCAGCATTTGGCGAGCCAGTTTCTCGGCTTCGGGGCAACTTATTTCTCCGAAGGCAACATTCAGTGCGTCGATGTAGGGTTTCAGTTCGTCCGCAAAAGCCTCGTCGTAGTTGCCATACACAGGTATGTCACTACCCTTTGTTTGCACGATGGTGCAGAAGTTCAGTCGGCTCAGTGTGCCATCGGTCAGGCCGTTTCTGAAGAAAGACTTTCCCCGTTCGATGGTGGCACTGGCATTCCAATTCCAACGGATGGGCACTTTGGCCGTCACCGATTGGCTGCCTACGCGCTCCTGTCCGTATTCGGCACAGTCGAACGCCAACCGGATGATTTGGCTCACCTGATTGCTTTTGGCCGATGTCTTCAGGTTGTTCAGCAACTCCAATTCGTCCATCGAGGTGTAGAGAAATTTCCCCTTGGCATCCGCCAATCGCTGAACGAATGCTGCGTTCGTCATGTCGGGCACCAACACCTGTATGCACAAGTCGTCCGGCCGTTTCGGTTTCTCCTTGTTAGCCCCCTTGGTGTTCAGCGAGTCTTTCCACGCCTGTTCGCGTTGTCGGCTCACCTCGTCGCGTTGCTTTATATCCGCCAGGATATACTCGATGGGCTTGTTCACTGCCGATTTCCCGCTACTCATCTTGGCCATCAGCACACACATAAAGGCAGGCTCGTGCAGGGTGTTGTCTATGTAGCGGAAGCGCACGTCGTGCAAATGGGATGCCAACGATGGAAATACGGCATGCGACACGGCAGGCTTTGCATCATCGGGCACTTTCGACACAAGCAACCCGATAAGTGCCGGCACACCCTTGGGCATAACAGGAGGTAGTTTGGCTAATAGCATGCCGTGCATATTGACGATTGACCTTGCCTTGGCCACTTGCATGGCTCGTTGCATCAGCAGCGGCATGTTTCTGGCTTGTGCCCTGTTGCATGCACTACGAATGGTAGCTTTTACTTTCGATAACTCTTCCCCGTAGGTAGGCAGCACCTGCTCTATCCAAACAGGGTCGTCGTTGCACACATAGCGCAAGTGGCACGCCATCGAAAAGATGAAGTTGTTGCGGCTGCCATGCACCGGCACACCACCCAACTGTTCGGTCAGTGCCTCTACCAGCACATCGTATGACACACCGTTGTACTCCTTCGGAAATTGAGAGTTGAGAGTTGAGAATTCAGAAATATTTCTTAATTCTCCATTAACTCCCTCACGCTCGTTCAAGTCATCTTTTATTTTCAACGATTGAGGTATAGTTTCAATTTTCAATTCCTCGAACAGCCTATCACTGACGTACAACGTATGATCATCCGGCACCATATACAAGCAGCGGCTAACATCCTTCGTGCTGCTATCCACTTGGTAGCCAATATCATCCGAAAAACGCTGTTGCATCTCTTCCATGCTCATGCCCTGTGGGATGGTCAGGATGATGTGTGTGCCGCGTCTCACACTCTCTTCCACCAGCAACACCTCCCAACGACCTTCGTCCATCAGCGGCTGCAGGCGCAAGAGAATCTCTTGCGAGTGCCCCTTCTCGTCCACATCCATCACCGCCCTGGGCAGCGGCTTTACGGCATCCTTTATGGCGCGGTGGTTCTCTCTAAACTCGGCACACCTTGGTGTCCAGATGGGCAAACGACCTTTCAGCTTCTCATCGCCCTGCTCAATGCGGCGGCACATATCCGCCAACCACGGTTGCTTTCTCAACTCCTCCCACTCCTTGCGTGTGGCAGGTGTGACAGGTGCGCTATGCCCCTTGCCAATACATGTAAAACAATTTTCCATCTTGCTGCATTAAAACTTAAAACCTAAACTCTGATAATAGGCATCAATCTTTGCCCCTTCACGTTGGCGTGCCTGGCAGATGTCGGCGGCACTCATCGTGGGTTTGAACACCCATCGTTCAATCACCGTTTTGCCTTGCGTCAGCCTCACCTCGCAGTGCTCTGTCTGCATCAGCGTCTTGTACCTACTGCCTTGGCTACCAATTTTGTACGGACTGAATGTCAGTTGCAGGCCTTCGGCTATCTCCATGCAGCCTTTCAGCCGTTTGCGTCCTTCGGGCATTGCCTCCGTTGCTTTCTCTTCCTCCCATGTGCAGGGCTTTACTTTGATTACACTCTCGTTGATGATGCTCACACTATCCATACGGACTTCGCCGTTAATGTTGATATAATTTTTTGTCATTTCTGTAAAGTTTTTGAGCATTGGAGTTGCGAAGATTGTGCGCACTTTTCATCCATGGAACTCAACCCAAAACCTTTACTCGGGTTTAAAAAATAGTTTTGTGCATTCACGGACGCAATGTATTGCGTCCCTACTTATTGATTTTCAGAACATCGCGTGCCGAAATTTCCTGATAGGTGTTGCCATTGTACTCATGCACGGTGAAATAAAGTACCGCATACACCAGCTCGTCTTTGTAAAACTTGCAGCCGGCCAAGTTGCCCAGCAACGTCACGGCAAACGTGTCTTCATACTCACCGCCGATGTCCTTCAACACCAACGTGCACTTTTTAATGGTGCTACCATCCTTCTTCTGTACCTCTTGCACCTCGTACTGAGATACAACCTTAAAAATCTTTTTCATACATTTAATACTAAGGCCTCCTTTTAGCCCGATTTAATTGATAAAAAAATCCGTAACCAGTATGCGACTGATTACGGAAGCAAAAGTATGGAGTAATAAGTGGGTGCTTATTTTAGTAAAATGCCGAGCATATTTTACTAAAATATTTATTTAACATATTTTTTCAATTCATCAATTATTTCTTCTATAATTCTACGAATTCTTGATTCATTATCTATATTACCCGAAGGTTTTAATAGTTGAGCGATTGCCGTATCTTTCTTTTCTCCAAAAGCAAATTTTAAAATTTCATTTACAGCATTATCTCTATTTACTTTCTTATTATCCACACCAACAAACCAACCTGATTTTTGCATTGCATCAAGAAGAAGAACAACAGATGATTTTTTATTAGGAGCTATTCTGATTGATGATTGTACTACATTCACTAAATCATCTTCTTTTTCTTCTACCACATCAATAATATCATTTATATCGTCAGAAAAACATTCATCACCTTGCAAATATTTGATAATATAGTTTTGCACTTCTTCGTTGTCTACACACTTGAAACCATAACGAAAAAGCGTATCCATTATAATTGATTTATCTGGCTTTATTCTTTCCTTCAGAATAACAATGGTAGCCAAATATCTATTATCACCACTACGCAAAAAGAATTCGGCTACAGCTTGTATAATCAACGATACCGCATTATCTATATCATTACTACTATCATCATCAATCTTATCTTTTAGATGATTTTCTAATTCATCTCGCAATGTATATTGGCAATACGCTTCTCTTTCTTCTTTATTAAATGCTTTTAGATTATCAATAATATAAAAGCATTGGTAAAACAAATCTGCCGTTGATAAAGCAAAACTATTAGATTGGTTGGAAATCTTCAAAGAAGGTGTAGCAAATGCCCTAAATAATAGGTTATCTCTATATTTACCTTCTACGGCTTCTCGCTCTTCTTTTGAGAATAGGTTTTTTGTCCTCATAGTCTTTCAATAAAATAGAAATACGATCTAACCATTTTACAAATGCAAAATTTCCATTATCAGGATTATCCTCATCCAATTCTTTTTCCCCTACACTAAATTTTTCCAATGCACTATCATCTATACCGAATTGCGCTTTTACATCTGCACCGAATTTATATATACCGAAAGTTCTGAATTTTACCATTAGGTCATATTCCTTCTGTTCAAGACATACTTTAGCCATTTGGACTAAATCCTCACGAATTTCATCCAACCTTACCTCATCGTTAGTATCACTATTAAACGAAACAGAAGCATCGGTATTTGATTTTGTTGCCATAGAGGTTATCAAGGCCATTAAGCTATTAGGATTTACATTATTGTTTTTAACTTTACTACGGTCAAAATCCAATTTGATTTGTTTGACAGAATCGTTAAACAGCTGCTTTATTTCATGAACTGTATCCCAAAAAACTTCTTTCTTTTTTAGTTTTTCCTTATATGTAATGTTGGTGGTAGGAACTTTCGGATTATTGATTTTGTCCTTTGCCATTTCATTATTCATACCCTCCACAAAGATTTTACATACTCTTTCCGGCTTTCCATCGAAAGCAGATGATTTTTCTATGGCTATTAAACAATGCCCCTCTCTATTATCTATTGCTATATGACAAAATGGGTGATGTTCATGCTCTACATCTTGTTTGTTTTCTGTTGTATGTTTTACCTTATTATTTTCAATGGTAAGCAAAGTAATGTTATCATAATTTGCTATCACATCAATAGTATAATTAGGCGAATAATTACTTTTTTTAGATGTTGCCTCTGGTGCATATACAATCATTTTCTTTTGCTTAAAGAAACTACCGAAATAATCTTCACGCTCTCTGTGTTTAGGTAGTTTGTCATCTGTTTCTTTATCGTTAGAAAAGAAATGATTAACAAATTCTCCTTTACTCAATTTATATTCATATATCGCAAATATCGGCATACCTCTATTTAGTTATCCTTTTAAACTTTCTTTAAATTCTCGTTTGTTAATTATATCTTTTTCTCCTTTTCTAAATCTTATTATTTGCCAATTATCACCTTTTAGGATTGGAAGATAAAAATATACATCGGACAATTTATTAGAACATGCCTGATAGCATTCCTCTAAAAGGTGTACTTTGTTTTTATATTCATTTGTATCAAATTGACGTGAACTTGAAACATTCACACTTTTCACTTCAAATACATGTATGATGCCACTTTTGTCCTTCATTACAAAATCAGGATAAGACGCATGAACTCCTTCATTATAGTATTCAAATTTAATTTCCGAATTATATGGAAAATTCTTTCCCCAAAGAAATTTTTCATCATCTATCTCATCATCCATTTCTATTTCTGTACCATATCTTCCATTTAAATTTTGCAATAATGACGCCCAACGTAGTTCAGCCTCACTATCGAACGAATAAGAAGATTGATTATCCTTTCTACACCATACCCAATTATCTATCTCATTATTATTGCCATTATCTACATAGAACGAACTTATAGGGAAAGACACCTCTTTATCTATAACCATACTATTTTCGTAATCGCAAACATAGCTATTATAATGTTTTTTTATATCATCAAAAGACTCCATAAACCTCAACCATTTATTCACATCGTTACCAGCATATTGATAACACATAGATTGAAGTTCATTATCATTTCGCACTAATTTCTGATAAAGATTAAAAATACTTTCGTGTGTTATTTCATCTTTTTTATTGCCGATAAAGTTATCCAAATCAAAATCTTTTTTTTCTCTAAGATTTTGCAATTTAATAGTTTTAAGTTTTATGTTTTCTGAAATATATTTTCCATCATCAAATAGCCGCACTTCATGTTGCTTGTTGGCACTTTCTGGTTTTATTCCCCAAATCCATGCCGTTGTAGCAAGTTCCTTATCTTCATCATTCAACGTTTCATAATCTTTCAGACGCGGATTTCTTCGTACACGCCCCATCACTTGCTCATCAAGTTGTTTACTTTGCGTATCTCGAACTTGATACAACATGCATGCGCGCGGAATATCCCAACCTTCTGAAATTACCATTTTAAAAATGATTATATCAATGGTAGAAGCATTTCCTTTGGCATATTTTTTCCATTGGCTTACTGATAATTTTTTCTTTATGGCATCGTTGGTATCACACAATTCTGTTTTCTTATCAACAATAACCATCCATTTTAAGCTTTGGTGTTTTGCTTTATCAAGAATAGGTTTTATGCGACTATTCCATTCTTCCTCCGCTTTATCTTTGTTCGATATTTGAATGATAAGGCAAGGATTTACGCCTAATGATATATATTTTCTCTTAATCTCCTCAAATTTACAGATAGCATCTTCCAACGAATCCGTATCATCTCCATACTCTACACGTTTTATCAATTTGGTTTGTACAGCTTCTGCATCTGTTATTTCTACATCAGGAATCTGGCCTCTACGTAATTTTGGTGTAGCCGAGTAATTAAATGTTTTTGCAAAATACTTATCCGAAATATCATCCAAATTGTTCGTTGCAATGTGACACTCATCTTTTATCAGATAGATTCGTTTATTCAATCCTTCTCCAAAATAGAATGCTGTCATGGTATTAAGAAAGTTAAGCATTACGCCTTGCATTAACTTTCCACCTTTTTTGAATAAATCACGCGGTAGAACATATACATTGTATTCAGTTGGAATAAACAAGTTTTCTTCACCACTAACTTCTGTATTGATCAAATAAGGCTTGATAAAAGGAAAAGAGCCATCTTCGCTACATTTTTCAAACGATTCAAAATTCTGTTCGGCCAAATCTCCCTTCGATAATGAAGATACCAAAAACACTACATCATCGTGTAATGACAGTACTTTATTCATAAAATCTGCCATCATACGAGTTTTACCACTACCCGTAGGTGCTTTGAATGTTAGCGGTTTGTTAGTCGATTCAGACAATGCATATAGTTCCGATACCGCTCGTTGTTGCAAATCTATTGCTTCTTGTAACATAATTCAACACCTTATTGTTTTTTCAACCATTCTTCCTCACTCTCTAACACTTTCTGGGCATTGGCAAAGTTAGTACATACCCATTCAATCTTTTCTTTCAATGTACTGAATCTCTCTTTACCATAAAGCGTTTCATCTATCACATCGAAAGGTGTTTTACCTTCCGTTGCCTCAAAATTGGCAACACTACCTATTTCATAAACGTCCAAATTTTCGCCGTATGGTTTATTTTCTTCTGCCCATTTGAAATTCTTTGTGCCATCATAACATTCACCCGTCATAATTCTCTTCAAACGTTTACTTGTTACATCGTAAGCGATACCATTGGGTGTGGTATCTGTCTTTTCATTTAATTGGCAAAGGATAAAGGTGCGATTACCTCCATCATTACTATTTCTATCCAATACGGCATGTCCTGTTGTTCCTGAGCCTGCGAAGAAATCAAGAATTACTGCATCTTCTTTCTCACAAACCATTTTAATAAGAGTACTAACTAATAATGAAGGTTTAGGATTCCTAAATAAAACATTACCATTTTGAAATATTCTATTTAGTTCTTTATTAGCATTATCATTATTGTACTTATTATCAAGATACGAAAGTGTCGTGTATGCTTTAGTCGTATCAATGATTTCAAGTTCACATTTACCATTCTTTTTTCTACAATACATATAGGATTTGGTGTAAATTCTACCATTTTTTATTACAAAAAAATCATTTTCTTTACCCCAATCAACGGCATCTTCACCCCATCTCCAAGTCCAATCCTTGACCCCATGTTCACCATTTAATCTTTTTTGCCGCAGTTTCTCATTCCCTCCCGGTATATATTTAACCCCATCAAATTCTATCACAAAATCCATTTTTTTACTATAGTCCAATGAATTGTAGTCAAGTGTTTGGGTCAATGCATATTTTCCTCGTTCATTAACATATTTATCTTCATACTTATACTTTGACAAATCTGTTTTATCTTCTTGACTAAAGAGAATATCTTTATTTAATGTATAAGCTAAAATATAGTCATTATTTTTTTGAATTGTTTCAGTTGTTTTACCTCCTTTTTTGGTTATTCGTGGGATATTAAACAAAAATTTATTTTCGCCAAATACCTCATCAAACAAACATTTCACATACGCTTGATTTCTATCATCAATACTACAAAATATCACACCACTATCTGAAAGTAATTGTTTTGCTAAAACAAGGCGAGGATAAAGCATAGAAAGTAGATTATCACGTGTAACAGCATTTTCATAGTTTGTTTTAGCAAATTCACCCATACTATCCTTACCATAAGGAGGATCTATATAAATAACATCTATACCACCCTTATATTGGATTAATAAGTTTTGCAAAGCTTCGTAATTATCACCAATAATAAGTTTGTGCGTAGGTTTGCTTTCATCTGTTCGGAAACTTAACGCTTCGTTTTTCTTGAAATACTTTATGGAATCATCCATTTTTTCCAAGCGCTTATCAAAATGTAATCCTGTACGTTTATAAGTAGTTCCCAATGCAGCTATAGCTACCGCTTCATTATCATTATCTGCATTAATAATTAGCTTTTTCAATAAATCTGCATTGGTTGGTTCAAGAACTTTATCTTCTAATCGTTTATCTATATCGGCAAGCATTTCTTTTTTCATGCTCGATAAAATCTTATTGCTCATTGTAATCCCTACCTTTCGTATTAATCAGTTACTATCATAGAATCTATTTCCCTTTCGCTCCTATCTGAATGGTATCATTCCACCCACCAACTGTACCGGTAAAGCCGGAGGTGGTGTCTTGAACAGTGGTGTCTTGCGGTACGCGGGTGTCGAAATTTTCGGCTGACTCGCCGGGTAGCGAATTTGTACAAGAAAAGAGAAGTGAGGGTACAAAAATAGCGAACGACAATGCGAGAAGCTGCATCGTGGTTCGCTTTGATTTATAGACGGTTTGGTGGGATAAATTATTAAATTTTACCCCCCCCCATTTTAATATTTGTTAACACATTTGTTTTGCTCATGATATTGTGATTAAATTTACATGCCTACAAAGAAAAGTATTCTTTTCGGGAAATGCAAGTATAGGGGCGCGATTTTTACTGTTATCTGTTATGACTGATATATGTTATCAGTTTTTTTTAATATATACTTAAGTTTCGCAAGCGATTTTTAGCCTGCTATGGCGTCGAGTATGTGGTTTATGGCGTTATCCTGATAGTAGCGTGGTGAGCGTGCCGTCATATTGCTTTGATGAAAACAGACATTCCGTATTCACCAAATTTCTCACAAACCTCACCCGAAATTTCACCATTTTTCAACCTTCTTTCAGACTTCGGTTCTCTCTCATTATTCGTTACGTTGGTTTATTAAATTTACAACTACCTTCACCATTACGTCTTTCTCCTCGGTGCGGCTTTCGGCAATCATCAGCGTGAGGGCCACGAGGGTGTCGAGGGCATAGGTATAATCCACCACCACATCGAACAGGGCTTGCCCGTCGGTTGTGGCGGTTACATCTTGACATTGAAGTGTGCGGCCTACTACTTGTACCAATTGTCGGAGTTCGCCCAATTGGTCGCGACGGAGGCGGTCGTTCACGGCATAGCCTTTCACAAGATACTCTTTCAGAACCTTGTTTGCCCAACGACGGAATTGTACACCGCGTTTTGCATTTACACGATAACCTACGGAGATTATCATATCGAGGTTGAAATACGGTATTTGTCGAGAAACGGTTCTTTTTCCTTCAATTTGAACTTGTGCAATTTTTGCACAGGTTGACTATAGGGGCGCGAAATTTAACTGGCCGAATTACCGACCTTGACAACCTTGACAGTTGACAGTTAAATTTTGAGCATAGTGTTCTCCTCGACTTAAAATGAAAAATACTATATATATAGTAAATTATTATTACACGATTTATTTTTATTCTAAACATGCATAATGCCCAAATTTTAACTGTCAACTGTCAAGGTTGTCAAGGTTGAATTACCCCTAAACGAAAAATAATTTCCCCTAAAACAGAAAAATATGAGTGGGTGGTGGGTAGCGATAAGCGGTAGCGGCTTAGTACGTGGGAAATGGAAATGGGGACTTGAAAAATACATACAGGGTGCTGATACCTACCCCCTGCCCTACGGGCTACCTCTCTTCTCGAACGAAGGAAATGGGGGAATCGTAAGTGTTAATTTGAGTTAATATGACGTTTTTGGAAGATTATTTTTCGGTGTAAATGGTTGATTGATTGAGAGTTGTGGGTTTTGGTGAAATTTTGCGGTATCAATAGTTGGGGGTGGTTGTATCTTTGCAATGTAGTTAATTTTGAATTATGAATTATGAATTGGCCATCCGGAGGGTTAACTCAGCATTCAGAACTTAAAACTAACTCACTAACAAAACGGACGCAATGTATTGCGTCACTACAACAAACTTTTAATTTTTAATTTTTAATTCTCAATTTATTAAAACTATGGCAATCAATTTGAAAGCAAAGCAACAGCTGATGTATGTGGGTGACGACACGAAGGGTACTTACCGATTTGTGATGTCGCCGGAGATTTACAGCCGACTGAACGAGGGAAAGGTGATGCGCGAGGCTTCGATGCGTAGCGGCATTCCGCAGGGCACCATCACCGCAGCCTGGGCGGCCATTGGCGAGGTGATTAAGGCATGGGCCACCGAGGGGCACAGCGTGGCTATCCCCGGACTGGGTACGATGCGATTTGGCGTGCGAGCTACCAGCGTGGCGGATGTGAACGAGGTGGATACGGGACTCATCACCAGCAGACGTGTGATTTTCACTCCGAGCGTGGACATCAAGAACGAACTGAAGAACACCAGCATCAACATTACTTGCTATGACAAGGATGGTAACATCCTCAAGCAGACGCAGGCTAATCCGGATGTGGAGGATGAGAATGTGTCGGGCGGTGATGGTTCGCAAATGGAGGATCCGTTGGGATAAGTTTTTGATTTATGATTTATGATTTTGGGGTTTTGATTTATGACTATTCCTTAGTGTAAAAATCTAAAGAGGTTTTGAACGACCAAAGGGAATTAATTATGATTTTTGGGGTTTACTTAAACAAAACACTAAATGGGAGGGGATGAAGGATATGAATAACGAGACGAAGAAAAACGCTACTTTTCAGCTGATTCTGAAGATTATCATTGCGGTGGCATCGGCCATTGCAGGGGCACTGGGGGCTACGGCGTGCAAGATGTTATAGGAAAGCCAAGGCTGGTTATGACGGACTTGTGCAAGGATAGTTTATGAAAATAGTTGGGGCAACCCCGAAAAGGGATGCCCCAATGATATTTTTATAAAGGAAAAGACTTAGAGGATGCTCTTCACAGTGGCCAACATGCCTTTTTCTTGGATGTCGTTCAAGAAGCCGGTAACCATGTCGGTAAGGCCCGGTATGGCGTTGAGGTCGCCATGTTCGCCCCAAATGAGGTCTTTAGCTGCCAATACTCCTTCGGCCACCTTGCGAGTGTCGCCGGTTGCCCAGAGGTCGGCAAGCAGTTGCATGATTTCGGGTGCGTCGTTCGGGATGATGTCGGCACCATCGGCACGCTTGCCACCCTTGTAGTAGGTGATGATGGCGGCCAAACCAAGTACCAATCCCTTAGGCAGTTCGCCCTTGCGTTCGAGATAGGTCTTCACGCCCGGAAGGTCGCGCGTCTGGTATTTGGGGAATGAGTTGAGCATGATGCTGGTTACTTGGTGCTCTACGTAGGGGTTGTCGAAGCGTTCCAATACGTCGGCAGCAAATTGCTTCAGCTCGTCCATAGGCAGGTTCAATGTTTGCATCAATTCGTCGTATTGCACCTTGCGTACATACTTGCCCACTACGGGGTGGTTGCAGGCATCGCGCACGATGTTGATGCCGCTCAGGTAGGCCACAGGCGACAATACGGTGTGAGGACCATTGAGCAAGGTCACCTTGCGTTCGTGGTAGGGTGCTTCAGATGGTGCAATGAGTACGTTCAAACCGGCCTTTTCGGCGGGGAACTCCTTGCGCAATGCGGCGATGGACATGTTTTCGGGTTTTTCGATGACCCAGAGGTGGAAGATTTCGGCTTGAACCACGAGGTTGTCAGCATAGCAGATTTTCTTCTGGATGTCGGCAATCTCCTTGCGTGGGAAGCCCGGCACGATGCGGTCGACCAGCGTAGCACATACGTAGCAATACTTGGTGAACCATTCCTTGAACTTGGCATAGTCTTTGCCAAAGTCTTCTTTCCACAATTCGATGTATTGATAGATGCATTCCTTCAGGTGGTGTCCGTTCAAGAAGATAAGTTCGCAAGGCATGATGATAAGGCCCTTGCTCTTGTCGCCCTTGAATGTCTGGAAACGACGATACAACAGCTGGGTGAGCTTGCCCGGATAGGAAGATGCCGGTGCGTCAGAGAGCTTGCACGAGGGGTCGAAAGCGATACCGGCTTCGGTGGTATTAGAGATGACGAAGCGGATTTCGGGTTGGTCGGCCAATGCCATGAAAGCTGCATTTTGCGAATATGGATTGAGCGCACGGCTGATGCAATCGATGCGGGTAAGGCTGTTTACCACTTCGCCATTCAGACGGCCTTGCAGATTGACGTGATACATACAGTCTTGTCCGTTGAGCCATTCTACCATGCCGCGCTCGATGGGTTGCACTACCACCACGCTACTGTTGAAGTCGGTTTTTTGGTTCATGTTGTGGATAATCCAATCAACAAACGCACGAAGAAAGTTACCTTCACCGAACTGGATGATGCGTTCGGGTGCTACTGCCTTAGGAGCAGTCAATTTGTTTAATGCTTTCATTGTTATGTGTTTATTAAAAATGGTTATTGGTATTATTCAAATTCAAAATAGTAGTCGATGTTCTCTTTCATCAATATATCTATCGGCATGTATTTGATGGGGGGTACGGGTTGCTTGAAGACGATGCTATTTACCAACGTCTTAACTCCGCAATAGCCCTGCAAGCCGGGACGTTGACCGATGAGGTAGTTTATCTCACCGGACTTCAGATACTCGATGTTGCGCAACAGGAGGTCGTAGCCCAACAGGGCCTTCAGCTTACAGCTGCGTTGTCGAAGGTGTTGCGCCACTTGGTAACCACGCGAATTGAACACTGCCCCCAGGGTTACCGACGGATGGCTATCGAAGAAGTTATTGAGCAACTGCTTGTTTAGCTCGTCGTCGAGGCGCGAAAGCACCAACTCGTGGATGGGCACACGGCCAAATTGGTTGTCGATGTACTTCATGAAGCCCTCGAAACGACGACGAGCCTGTATCTGGGCAGGGTTGTTTTTGGAATGATTCAAGAAGATGACCACCTCGTCGCCGGGCTGGTAGCTGCGCATCAATATCTTGGCGGCCATATAGCCACTATCGCGCGAGTCTTGGCCGATGTAACTGATGGGATGCGATTGCTCTACGTTGAAGTCGATAAATGCATAGGGGCATTGCTGCTGGTCGAGGTAAGTGGTCAGCGTCAAGGTCTGCTCCTGAAAGTTGGGGGCTATAAGCACGGCGTTGAAAGTCAGTTGCTGAAGCTGACGGATTACCTCTTCATAAGAAGCAACATCGCCATAATGGTACTGACAATAGCTGACGTCGATGTTGAACGAGCTATACTCGGAGGCCGCACGATCGATGCCTTGGGCTACCGAATGCCAATAGCCGTTCTCTATAAAATAAGGTATAACACACACAATGTGGTAGTTCTTCTTGGCGGCTAAGCCTATGGCAAACATATTGGGACGATAGTCTATCTCATCGAGTATCTTCTGCACCTTCTCGCGGCTGACTTGAGATACATCGCCCCTATTGTGTAATACCCTATCGACCGTACCCGCCGACACACCGGCCATACGAGCTATGTCTTTTATGGTATAATTTTTGCTTTTCATGCAGACGAATACTTAAATATTATAAAATTCACCACAAATATACAAACATATTTTGTCCTGAAAATGATTTTACCTATTTTTGTGTTCGATAACGGTTAAATAAACTAAAAATGCCGACATCGCATAAAACCAGTAAGAACATTCAACTTAAATCAAAAATAAAATAGAAGCATCATGAAACAATTTATGGATGAAAACTTCTTGTTGCAAACCGAAACCGCACAGAAGTTATATCACGAACATGCGGCCAAAATGCCTATCATCGACTATCATTGTCACCTCATTCCGCAAATGGTAGCCGAAGATTATCAGTTCAAATCATTGACAGAAATCTGGTTGGGTGGCGACCACTACAAGTGGCGTGCCATGCGCACCAACGGCGTGGACGAACGCTTCTGCACAGGCAAGGATACAACCGATTGGGAAAAATTTGAAAAGTGGGCCGAAACCGTGCCTTATACCTTCCGCAACCCCCTTTATCACTGGACACACCTGGAGTTGAAAACAGCTTTCGGCATAGACAAGATTTTGAATCCAAAGACTGCTCGCGAAATCTACGACGAGTGTAACGAGAAACTGGCTACACCCGAATATTCGGCAAGAGGCATGATGCGCAGATACAACGTAGAGGTGGTTTGTACAACCGACGACCCCGTTGACTCGCTGGAATACCACATCAAGACACGCGAAAGCGGTTTTGAAATCAAGATGCTTCCCACTTGGCGTCCGGACAAGGCCATGGCCGTTGAGGTGCCTGCCGACTTCCGCGCATACGTGGAGAAACTGGCCGAAGTAAGCGGAGTGGCCATCAACAACTTTGACGACATGATCGAGGCGCTGCGCAAGCGTCACGACTTCTTTGCCGAACAGGGATGTAAGCTCTCTGACCACGGCATCGAAGAATTCTATGCCGAGGACTATACCGACCTCGAAATCAAGGCCATCTTTAATAAAGTATATGGCGGAGCAACCCTTACCAAGGAAGAAATCTTGAAATTCAAGTCGGCTATGCTCGTCATCTTTGGCGAAATGGATTGGGAAAAGGGATGGACACAACAATTCCACTACGGCGCCATCCGCAACAACAACACCAAGATGTTCAAGCTTTTGGGCCCCGACACCGGATTCGACTCCATCGGCGAATTTACCACAGCTAAGTCTATGGCCAAGTTCCTCGACCGCCTCAATACCAGCGGCAAACTTACCAAGACCATCCTCTACAACCTGAACCCTTGTGCCAACGAAGTGATTGCAACCATGCTTGGCAACTTCCAGGACGGCACCGTGCCCGGCAAGATTCAGTTTGGCTCTGGTTGGTGGTTCCTCGACCAAAAAGATGGTATGGAAAAGCAGATGAACGCCCTCTCGGTACTCGGTTTGCTCAGCCGCTTCGTAGGTATGCTCACCGACTCGCGCTCGTTCCTCTCCTACCCGCGTCATGAATACTTCCGCCGCACACTCTGTAACCTCGTGGGTCGTGATGTGGAAAATGGAGAAATCCCATACGCAGAAATCGAACGCGTCAACCAGATGATCGAAGACATCAGTTACAATAACGCCAAGAAGTTCTTCAACTTCTAAACCAAAAACTTTAAGGAAACGCCACACTAAAGGCGCACACCTTGAAGTTGACGAAGCCGCTACAATAGCCCCTAAATTGTAGCGGTTTTTTTTGCTAACAACAAATAAAAACATATATTTGCAAAATTCTTACCGAAAATTTATAACAAAAAGTAAAAGAAATGAGCGAAAAGAAAACTCAAACTCAAAAATTCAGCCGTGCCTTTTGGGTGTCGAACGTAGTAGAAATGTTTGAACGGATGGCCTATTACGGCGTGTTCATCGTACTAACCATCTATCTGTCTAACATATTAGGATTTAGCGACTTTGAAGCCGGAATGATTTCTGGTTTATTCTCCGGAGGACTTTATCTATTGCCCATCTTTTCGGGGGCTTATGCCGACAAGATAGGCTTTCGCAAGTCGATGCTACTGGCCTTCTCGCTACTGACCATCGGATACATGGGATTGGGCGTATTGCCCACCCTGCTTGAAGCCGCCGGATTGGTTAGCTATGGAGAAACCACCCAATTTACAGGTTTACCAACCAGTGCCAACAGATGGCTCATTGTACCCATATTGACACTGATTATGGTGGGAGGCTCGTTCATCAAATCGGTCATTACCGCATCTATCGCCAAAGAAACAACCGAAGAAAACCGAGCACGAGGATACTCCATCTTCTACATGATTGTAAACCTGGGTGCATTTACCGGAAAAACCGTTATAGACCCCCTGCGCGAAGCCATAGGAACACATGCATACATCTACATCAACTACTTTTCGGCACTGATGACATGCATGGCGCTGGTGGCCGTATTCTTCTTGTACAAATCGGCACATACCGCCGGACAAGGCAAGAGCATGAAGGAGATTATGAACGGATTGGTGCGCATCTGTTGCAACGGACGATTGCTGGTGCTGATTCTTATAGTAACCGGATTCTGGATGGTGCAACAACAACTCTACGCCACCATGCCCAAGTATGTCATCCGTATGGCCGGAGAATCGGCTAAACCGGGATGGATAGCCAACGTAAACCCCTTTGTCGTATTCTGCTTGGTGAGCTTCGTAACCAAAATAATGGCTAAACGTACCGCACTGACCTCGATTAACATTGGCATGTTCCTCATACCGGTATCGGCCTTGCTGATGGCTTGCGGAAATCTGCTGGATAGTGACTTGATAAACGGCGTAAGCAACATTACGCTGATGATGATATTGGGCATCGTGGTACAAGCATTGGCCGAATGCTTCATTTCGCCAAGATACTTGGAGTACTTCTCACTACAAGCGCCCAAAGGAGAAGAAGGCATGTACTTGGGATTCAGCCATCTACACTCGTTCTTATCCTCCATCTTCGGATTTGGAATTGCCGGTGTGCTACTAACAGAATATTGCCCCGACCCTGCCCTATTTGATACTCACGAAGCATGGCAAGCCGCCAGTGTCAATGCACATTACATATGGTATTATTTTGCCGCCATCGGATTGATAGCCGCTATTGCCTTGCTGGTTTTTGCCAAAATAACCAAAACTATCGACAAAAAGAAACAAGCATAAAGGATAATTACGGTATATTTTTACTACCTTTGCGGTCGCTTTTTCAAAAAAAATGAAGGAGCGACCTTTTTTATATCGGCAAACAACATAAAATGAACATACGATTCTTAAGTTTAGCAAGCGGAAGCAGCGGAAACTGCTACTATATAGGTACAGACAATTATGGCATCTTGATTGATGCCGGCATACCCTCACGAACCATAAAGAAAACACTGAAAGAATTTGGTATAGGCATGGAAACCATACGAGCCGTATTCATTACACACGACCATGCCGACCATATAAAAGCAGTAGGCGCTTTAGGCGAAAAACTACACATACCCATCTACGCCACCGCAGAGGTACACAAAGGCATGGAGAAAAGCTATTGCATGACGGAAAAACTAACTTCGTCGGCACGATTCATCGAAAAATCAAAACCCATCAAATTGGAAGACTTCACTATTGAAGCTTTCGAAGTACCACACGACGGCACCGACAACGTGGGCTATTGCATAGAAATTGACGGAAAAACATTCTCTTTCCTTACCGACTTGGGAGAGATAACCGATACAGCTGCACACTATATACGCAAAGCTAACTACTTGATTCTGGAAGCCAACTACGACGAAGAGATGCTCCGCATGGGAACTTATCCCGCCTATCTGAAAGAAAGAATTGCCAGTCCCATCGGACACATGAGCAACAACGATACCGCTAACTTCTTGGCAGAAAATATTACCGAAGAGTTGAAACACATCTGGTTATGCCACCTAAGCAAAGACAACAACCACCCCGAATTGGCCTACAAAACCGTGGAATGGAAACTAAGATTGGCCGGCATATTGGTGGGGAAAGATGTGCAACTCACCGCACTAAAGCGTACTACTCCCTCGGAATTGTACATCTTCGAATAAAAGAAGGTGTGAAAAAGAAAAAAAAAACAATTTTTGTTTGCATTTATAAAATAAAGCACTACCTTTGCACCCGCAAAACTAAAGCAATGCATCCTTAGCTCAGTTGGTAGAGCAACTGACTCTTAATCAGTGGGTCCAGGGTTCGAATCCCTGAGGATGTACCAGAAAAGAGCAATCGATGAAAAGATTGCTCTTTTTTTTCATCCACCATACTATTATTTACTCGTGGTGATAGGGAGTGCCGTGCAAAATGCTCATGGCACGATAAAGTTGCTCGACAAAAATAAGACGAACCATCTGATGAGAAAAGGTCATGCGCGATAAAGAGATCTTCTCGTGTGCGGCAGAATATACCTTAGAAGAAAAACCATAAGGACCGCCAATGACAAACACCAAACGTTTGTTTACCGTATTCATTTTACGCTCCATATAAGTAGCAAACTCTACTGAACGCATCTCACGACCACCCTCGTCAAGCAACACAACTACATCACCCGGCTGAAGCGACTTTAATATCAACTCGCCCTCTTTCTCTTTTTGAACCTCTTCGGAAAGGCTTTTCGTATTCTTCAACTCAGGTATTACCTCTACGTCAAACGACAAGTAACGACGAGTGCGTTGAACATAGTCATTGATAGCTGTCACAAAATGAGGCTCAACTGTACGCCCCACGACCAAAAGGGTTGTCTTCATACCAAGTATATCTGTTTTTAGGATTTGCAAAAGTACACGTTTTTTTTCGGTTATGACAAATAAATACATTATCTTTGTAACTTGGAAATTCATAATTATACTAAGTATATGAGTACAGAACAAGAATTGATTGACAGATTGATAGATTTGTCGTTTGCCGAAGACATTGGTGATGGCGACCACACCACCCTATCGAGCATTCCAGCAACGGCCATGGGAAAATCTAAATTGCTCATCAAAGAAGCTGGCATTTTGGCCGGTATCGAAATTGCCAAAGAGGTGTTTCATCGATTCGACCCCGAAATGAAAGTTGAAGTGTTGATGGAAGACGGAGCCGAAGTAAAACCCGGAGATGTGGCCATGATTGTAAGTGGAAAAGTACAATCGTTGCTACAAACCGAACGACTGATGCTGAACATTATGCAACGAATGAGTGGCATAGCAACCATGACACGCAAATATGCCGACCGACTAAAAGGTACGAATACTCGCGTCTTGGATACAAGAAAAACAACACCGGGCATGCGCATTTTGGAAAAAATGGCCGTAAAAATAGGTGGCGGAGTGAATCACCGCATCGGATTGTTCGACATGATTTTGCTAAAAGATAACCATGTGGATTTTGCCGGAGGCATTGACAAAGCCATCAACCGTGCCAAGGAATATTGCAAAGAAAAAGGCAAAGAGTTAAAAATTGAAATTGAAGTACGCAACTTTGACGAATTGCAACAAGTGCTCGAATTAGGTGGAGTAGACAGAATTATGTTTGACAACTTCACCCCAGAAATGACACGAAAAGCAGTAGAAATGGTAGGAGGACGATATGAAACTGAATCATCGGGAGGTATCACTTTCGAAACCCTACGCGACTATGCCGAATGTGGAGTAGATTTCATCTCGGTAGGAGCATTGACACACTCAGTCATGGGACTTGACATGAGTTTCAAGGCATGTTAAACAAACTATATACAAGCGGGTTAATGAGGTAACTGATTAGGGAAAACTCATTAAACCGCTTGTTTTGTAACAGAGGAATATAACATAGAAGAGTAGATAGAATAATGAACAAAAAACACGTTACACAAGTTATAATACTATAACAAGTGATAACGATGAAAAAACTAATCTACATACTGCTATGTATGCTATGGAGTGCTTGCAACAAAGAAACACTGGATTTTGAAAATCCGGACATCAAACTTTTTGTCAACCAATTGAAAGAAGGTAACTATGTGCAACCTGAGCAAAATGGAGATAGTAACCTACCCCACTTCAACTACGAAGACATAGAAAAATTATTACCTTATGCCGACGATTTAAGCATCATACCTACCTTTCCGTTGGCACCCGTGTCTTACTCGGCAGGAGGAAAACTACGCTTAGGAGAATGCATCTTATGGACAATTGAAAGTATTCGCTTGGGAAGATATGCATCTATGGGATGTAAATTGGTTTACGCCAATGCCGATAATTATGAAGGAATCTACTTCTTGAGTGACGACGAACTGAAAGAAGTTGCTAAACTTTATCGGTTATGGTGGCAAGAAGGTAAAAAATTACGCACCGTATGGCATATATCCCCTCACTACGAAGATCCATTGTACGATAGCAAATACATGTGGTGGTAAGAATAAAACTATGTTACGATTTTGGTTTATTATATGTATAGGAATAGTAAGTAGCCATACTTATGCCCAAAATCAAACAAACAAAGATTCATTATCAATAGGAAACGAATTACTTATAGGAATAAATAAAAAAGCCTTAGAAGAATTTAGAGAAAGTTTCGAAGAGGATAACTTCATCTTAAACAATCAGAAAGAATGGATGCAATTCAATGAAAAGTTACCTAATATCATGGAACAAACAACTCCTACTACTAAACAAAAAAAACGTTTATCCCTAAAACCATATACCGCCAACACTCCTTATAATTGGGATCCCATCCGCAAGCGTAAAATAAAAGTAGATAAGAATACATGGAAAAACAACAACGCAGATATTTCAATCAGTAGATTTATTTCAAAATCATTAAAAGAAGAATTTCCTAAACAAGGCATCAGTACTGACTTAATGAAACCTTTTACACGCGACTTTTGGCGATTCAAATGGAAAAAAGCTCGTAAAGAAACAAAAATAGTATTAGACAATTACTGATATTATACCTCTATAAAAAGACAAAAAAAAGGCATCTCAATACTGAAATGCCCTTTTCTTAAAACACTTTTAAACCATTGATTATTTTCTGGCTTCGGCTATATATGCCAAAGCTTCTTTACATTTTTCGGTTACATAAGCCCAATCTTCAGCCTTTACCTTGTCAGCAGGAAAGAGTTTAGATCCCATACCTACACAAAATACACCGGCATTAATCCAAGATGTAAGATTCTCTTGAGTAGGTTCAACGCCACCGGTAACCATCAACTTTGACCAAGGCATAGGTGCCATTAAGCCTTTTACCAATTTCGGACCAAGTACATCACCAGGGAATATCTTACATAGATCGCAACCAACTTCTTGAGCAGCACCAACCTCGGATACACTACCACATCCGGGAGTATAGGCCACCAGACGACGGTTGCAAATCTTAGCTATTTCTGGATTAAACAAGGGACCTACAACAAAACATGCACCTAATTGTAAATAAAGAGCAGCCGTAGCCGGATCGACTACCGAACCTACACCCATTGCCATCTCTGGACATTCTTTAGCTGCATACTTCACCACTTCGGCAAAAACCTCGTGGGCAAAATCGCCACGGTTAGTAAACTCGAATGCACGCACACCACCGTCATAACAAGCCTTAACTACTTTCTTGGCCACTTCGGCATCTTTATGGTAGAATACAGGAACCATGCCGGTTGAACCCATCTTGTTCAATACAGCTATCTTATCAAATTTTGCCATGATAAATCTATCTAAAAATATTAATGAGTTACATTATCTTTGAACACGACCACTTGCATCGCCACCCGCCAAGGCTTCAACTTCTTCAATCGATACAAGATTGAAGTCACCGTTGATAGTATGTTTCAATGCCGAAGCAGCCACAGCAAATTCAAGTGCTTCACCTTGAGTAGGCTTAGTCAACAAGCCATGAATGATACCACCAGAGAATGAGTCGCCACCACCTACGCGGTCAATAATAGGATTGATGTCATAACGCTTGGATTCATAAAATTCTTCGCCATTGTAAATCATTGCCTTCCATCCATTGTGAGTAGCAGAGAATGATTCGCGCAAAGTAGAAATAACATATTTGAAACCAAATTCCTTTGCCATAGCCTTAAAAATGCCTTTATACCCTTCGGCATCGGTTTTTCCACCTTCCACATCAGCATCGGGCTTAAATCCAAGACACAATTCTGCATCTTCTTCATTGCCTATACATACATCAACATACTGCATCAAAGGCTTCATAATGGATTGTGCCTTTTCCTTTGTCCACAATTTCTTACGGAAGTTCAAGTCAACAGATACAGTTACACCGTGACGTTTTGCTGCCTCACAAGCCAATTTTGTCAATTCGGCCGCTTTATCTGAAATAGCAGGGGTAATGCCTGACCAATGGAACCAATCGGCACCTTGCATGATTGCATCAAAATCGAAATCACATGCATCGGCCTCGGCAATAGCTGAATTGGCACGGTCGTAGATTACCTTACTGGGACGCATAGAAGCACCAGTTTCCAAATAATAAATACCTACACGATTGCCACCACGAGCAATAAAATCGGTCTTCACACCATATTTACGCAATGAATTAACCGCCGATTGACCAATTTCATGCTTAGGCAACTTAGTTACAAAGTAAGCATCATGTCCATAGTTGGCACAACTAACTGCTACGTTAGCTTCACCACCTCCATACACAACATCAAATGAATCTGATTGTACAAAACGAGTATTTCCCGGAGTAGATAATCTCAACATGATTTCACCTAATGTAACGACTTTCTTTCCCATAATTTTAATCTTTTATATTTAAAAATATTATATATAATCACTTTCAATTTGTTACTTACCATCCAAAATAAATATCAACTAACTGATTTCATGAAGGTTAAGTAACGATAAACAAAAGTTATTTGTAACAACCGTGTACGGCCACAAAGGTAACACTTTTTTTGGAATACAAAAAATTATCGTATATTTGTATTCTGATTTTATAATTTATTATTGTGTTCGCACACGAAATAATAAAAAAGAAAGATTTTATACTTTACTCAATTAAATTTATATATGAAAACAGAATACCTTAAAATCAATCCTGCCGATAATGTAGCCGTCGCAATAACAACCTTGAAAGCTGGCGCAACATTAAATATCGACAATCAAGAAATCATATTGAATGAAGAAATTCCTGCCGGACATAAATTTGCATTAAAAGATTTAGCCAAAGGAGAAAATGTCATCAAATATGGTTACCCTATCGGACATGCTTGCGAAGCCAAAAAGAAAGGAGATTGGATGAATGAAAACAACATTCAAACGAATCTTGCCGGATTATTAGAATATACATACAATCCTGTCAATGCCGATTTGGACATCGAAAAGAAAAACCTTACTTTCAAAGGATATCGCCGTAAAAACGGAGAAGTAGGTATTCGCAACGAAGTGTGGATTGTTCCTACGGTGGGTTGTGTAAATGGAGTGGTAAACCAATTAGCCGAAGGGTTAAAACGAGAAACCGGTGGTAAAGGAGTAGATGCAATTATGGCCTATCCTCACAATTATGGCTGCTCACAATTGGGCGATGATCATGAAAACACCAAGAAAATTTTAAAAGACCTTATACTTCATCCTAATGCAGGTGCCGTATTGGTTGTGGGGTTAGGATGTGAAAATAACCAGCCGGATGTCTTTCGAGATTTTTTAGGCGACTATGACAAAGAACGCATCAGATTTATGGTTACCCAACAAGTTACTGGCGATGAATATATAGAAGGAATGAAAATCTTACGGGAACTTTATGATATAGCAAGTCAAGATGTGCGCGAAGAGGTACCCTTAAGCGAATTAAAAGTTGGCCTTAAGTGTGGAGGTTCTGACGGTTTTTCTGGTATAACGGCCAATCCTTTATTGGGTATGTTCAGTGATTTTTTGGTTGCACAGGGAGGAACAAGCGTATTAACTGAAGTCCCCGAAATGTTTGGTGCAGAAACCATTCTAATGAACAGATGTAGAAATCGTGAATTGTTTGAACAAACCGTCAGTCTAATCAATGATTTTAAAGAATACTTCCTTTCACACGGTGAACCCGTCGGAGAAAATCCTTCTCCCGGCAATAAAGCCGGCGGTATTTCTACATTGGAAGATAAGGCGTTAGGATGTACTCAAAAATGCGGTAAAAGCTATGTAGAAGGAGTAATGGCTTATGGCGATCGACTTAAGGTGAAAGGATTGAACTTACTATCGGCTCCTGGTAATGATTTAGTTGCCTCTACAGCTTTAGCATCTTGCGGTTGCCACATGGTACTCTTTACAACAGGACGTGGCACACCTTTCGGCACCTTTGTACCTACAATGAAAATCTCCACCAATTCTACATTAGCCAAGAACAAGCCTACTTGGATAGACTTTAATGCCGGTGTCATAGTTGAAAATGAACCAATGGAAAAAACTTGTGAACGGTTTATTGATTATATTATCCGTGTAGCAAGTGGTGAGTTTGTCAACAACGAGAAGAAAGGCTATAAAGAAATAGCCATTTTCAAAACAGGAGTTACACTATAAAAACAAAAAGAAAGCGAGGAAAAATACACATCCTCGCTTTCTTATTTTTCTATCCTATTTGATTGTCGCCCTAAATGGTTGTGCAGGCAATCCTTCTCCATTCACTAAATTTGGCATCGCCACTTCGTCCCAAGCAAAACGAACTGCCCCGTCAGGATGCAACTTATCATGTACTAATATTACTTTGTTATCTTCAATCCATGCACGTTGAGGTTTAACATAACGCCCGTTTAAAGTTTTAAGTTGAAACCAATCAGGAGCTTGACCGTCATTGGTCTTCAATCCACCATGAGCATAATCAAACTCTACGATGAGCTTATTATCCTCTACTCTGACATTTTTATAAACCGGGCCCCGATATACAATGTCATTCTTCCCATACACATTTGCCAATGCCCATCGTGCCAAACGTTCACCTACTATCCATTTGTACGAAGGATGGATGTCCTTTACATTATCCACCAAGTCTGTAGTAACAACCATTCCCGTATGTGGTATTGCCAAACAAGCTGTTTGCGACTCCCAAAATTTGGGCAAAGCGTCCCAAGCATTAGCTACTAAGTCACCACGACGATGTGAATAAGTATAGGGTGAAATCTGAACATAATAGAATGGAAGTTTTTCATCTCCCCAAGCATGTCGCCAACTCTCTACCAATGTCTTTTGTTTGTCAAAATAATTATCTTCAGGCCCTAATTCTATTAAATTCGATTCTCCTTGATACCACAAAAAACCTCTTAAAGTAAAAGGAATCATCGGTTCTACCATTTTTTCATAGCGTTCACCCACTTTATGAGCATCAATTTTATGGTCAATCAATTTGCTTTTGAATACTTTAGAATCAGCATAAGCCTCTTCTGATGTCCAGGTTTCTATACGCGTCCCTCCCCAGGAAGTAGAAATGACACCTACAGGTACATTCAGTTCTTCAACCAATTTTTTTGCAAAAAAATAGCCAGCCGCTGATATGGGAGCCAACGATTCGGATGAAATGGTTTTCCATCCATCCGAAGGAAGAGTATCACTTTTCAAATCCTTTTTTACATACATCAAACGAATAAGAGGATTATCAGCTTGTTCAAACTCTTTTTTTAATTTATCAGGATCTCCTTTTTTAGCCTTAGCATAATTGGGATGATTATTCATTGAATACTCCATGTTCGATTGCCCTGAAGCTAACCAAACTTCACCAATCAGAATATTTTTTAAACGAATCGTATTTTTCCTACCTTTTACAATCATTTGTTGCGGTTGATGAGTAGCTATCAACTCATCAAATTGCACAATCCACTCCCCTTTTTCATTGGCCACCGTTTTTTTTGTCTGTTTTTGGAATTTCACAGTTACTTTTTCTCCAACTGCTGCTTTTCCCCAAATGGCAACTTTTTTCCCCTGTTGCAACACCATATTGTCACCTATCACTTTCGGCAATGATACTTGTGCCCATAACAACACAGGAAACATCATTATCCACAACAACGAAGCAAATCTTTTTTTCATAAATCCATAATATTTTAACAATTCAATGGGTGTAAATATACAGCATATAGTCAAAACGTACAAATAATATTTTTACTTTTTCTTTATTTACGCCTTAAACAATCATATTTATATTTAAAAAGATTGTTTGATAGTCATTATTTACACTATCTTTGCGCCTATAATTTCATTAAATATAATGGCATATATCACTTCACATAAAAATGGTTGGCTGGCACTTAGTCCATTAGGGGTTTTTCTTTGCCTATATTTAGTTACTTCGCTCATACTAAACGATTTTTATAAAGTCCCTATCACCGTCGCTTTTTTAGTATCCTCTTGTTATGCCATTGCCATAACTCGTAATTTGAATTTAGAAGAACGCATCACTCAATTTACTAAAGGTGCAGCTAACAGCAACATCCTTCTCATGGTGTGGATATTTATTATGGCTGGTGCTTTTGCACAAAGTGCCAAAGCCATGGGTGCTATTGATGCTACAGTTAATTTGACATTGCATTTTCTGCCGGAGAATTTATTGTTGGCAGGCCTTTTTATTGCTGCTTGTTTCATTTCTTTATCTATTGGTACCAGTGTAGGTACAATTGTTGCTTTAACTCCCGTTGCAGTGGGATTAGCAGAAAAAAGTGGCATAGAAATGGCTTTTATGACTGCTATTATAGTAGGTGGTTCTCTTTTTGGCGACAACCTCTCATTTATTTCTGACACAACAATAGCAGCCACCAAAACACAAAACTGCTTAATGAAAGACAAGTTTCGAGTAAATAGCTGGATTGTATTGCCGGCGGCCGTAGTAGTATTATTTATATATTCATTACAAGGTTTATCTATCAACGAAGTGACATTAAATCAATCTATTGAATGGATAAAAGTCATACCTTATTTAATTGTATTAGCAACAGCCATTGCCGGAATTCATGTTATGTTAGTACTTTTATTAGGCATTATTTCTACGGGAATTATAGGCTTTTTCACCGGTCATTCACTATTCGATTGGTTCAATGCCATGGGAACAGGAATTATCGGCATGGGAGAGCTTATCATTGTAACCTTATTGGCCGGCGGATTATTAGAAATGATTCGCTATAATGGAGGCATTGATTTTATTATTCGTCTACTCACTAAACGTGTCAATGGCAAACGAGGGGCTGAGTTAAGCATTGCCGCATTAGTAAGCATCTCCAATCTTTGTACAGCAAACAATACGATTGCCATCATTACGGCAGGACCAATAGCACGAGGCATATCAATGAAATATCAGTTAGACAAGCGTAAGGTTGCCAGCCTGCTCGACACCTTTTCTTGCTTCACCCAAGGCATCATTCCTTATGGCGCCCAGTTACTTATTGCTTCAAGTCTATCTAATATATCACCATTGGAAATCATAGGATTTCTATATTATCCATTCGGATTAGGAATATGTGCAATTTTAGCAATAATATTCCGTTTTCCGAAAAAATATTCATAGTTTATGCTTTGAATTCATAAAAAATCACTAATTTTGCAGCGCCATTACGAGATAATGGCACAATTCAAATCATTAACTAATTAATATTCAATTAAATGGCAACAAAAATCAGATTGCAACGTCACGGTCGTAAAGGTTACGCTTTTTACGCTATCGTAGTTGCTCACTCAAAAGCACCACGTGATGGTCGATTCATCGAGAAAATTGGTACCTATAACCCGAACACCAATCCTGCCACAGTGGATTTGAACTTTGAACGTGCACTTCATTGGGTTTTAACTGGTGCACAACCTACAGACACAGCTAAGAACATCCTCTCTCGTGAAGGTGTTTATATGAAAAAACACTTGTTGGGCGGTGTTGCTAAGGGTGCATTCAGCGAAGCCGATGCAGAAAAGAAGTTTGAAGCATGGAAAAACGACAAGCAAAATGGCTTGAAAGCTATCCAGGCTAAAGAAGCTGAAGCAAAGAAAGCTGAAGCTAAAGCACGTTTAGAAGCTGAAAAGAAAATCAATGAAGCTAAAGCTAAAGCTGTAGCAGAAAAGAAGGCCGCTGAAGAAGCTGCCAAGGCTGCTGCTGAAGCTCCTGCTGAGGAAGTTGCTCCCGCAGAGGAAGCACCTGCTGCCGAATAATATTGGCACAATTTTTAAGGGATTAAAACTATGAGAGGACATTTTTACAAGGATGTCCTCTTTTATTTTGTGCAATCATCAATATTTCATACATTTGCAATCAAATTAATTACATAATAAAAAGAAACGAAATGAAAAAAATCACATTTATCCTTGCTACCGCTGCTTTATTGACAGCTTGTAGTTCAAAACCGAGTTACACAGTAACCGGTATCATAGAAAATGCTGCCGATGGTGACACTGTATTCTTACAAGCACCCGAAGGTCGTCAACTCATTAAGTTAGCTTCTGCCGTTATCAAAAACGGTGCTTTCACCTTTAAAGGAGTACAAGATTCTGCTGTAAACAGAATAATTACTTATCAAGCAGCCGGACAAGAACCTATGATGATTGACTTCTTCTTAGAAAACGGCCAGATTAATGCCAACATAACCGAAGAGTCTGTTACTGGTACGCCCAACAATGATGCATATCAAACTGTACGCAACCAAGTAAACGAGATTAATAAACAAATCAGCACCATCTACGAAACAATATCTAATGCCGAAACTTCAGAAGAAGTACGTACTGAAAAGATTAAAGAAGTAGAAGCATTGCAGGAAAAGATGATGCAAGCTATGAAAGAAGGAGTTGCACAAAACATTACCAACCCTGTAGGCATCTATCTACTGAAACAAAACTTCTACTACATGAGTGTTGATGAATTAGCTCCGCTGATGCCTCAAATCCCTGCCCAATATGACAATGACGAACGTATTGCGCTCATCAAGTCGAATGTAGAAAAAATGAAAGCTACGGCTGTTGGACAAAAGTTTACTGATTTTGCCATGAAAACTCCCGAAGGCAAAGATATTAAATTGTCTGACTATGTAGGTAAAGGCAAAGTGGTACTTATAGACTTTTGGGCAAGTTGGTGTGGTCCTTGCCGTCGCGAAATGCCAAATTTGGTAGAAGTTTACAAGAAGTATAAAAACAAAGGCTTTGAAATTGTTGGCGTTTCACTCGACCGTAACGAAGCCGATTGGAAAAAAGGCATTGAAGATTTGAAAATTACATGGCCACAAATGTCTGACGTAAAATTCTGGGATTGTGAAGGTGCCAAACTATATGCCGTAAGTAGCATTCCTCACACAGTACTTATCGATGGTGAAGGTACAATCATTGCACGCGGATTGCACGGTGCTTCCATCGAAGAAAAAGTAGCTGAAGCATTAAAGAAATAACACCAAAACATTTATTTACATTTATATTATAAAAGAAAGCATCCAATCCTTGTTTAATAGGATTGGATGCTTTCTTTTTATAAATACAATTCATTGTGCTAAACTAAAAATTCATTCTTTATCTAAAGAGTTTACTACAAACAATAATATCTCCCCTATTTGGAAATAATATTTTCCTAATAGGGAAAATATTATTCTTCAACAGTTCCCTTATTTATCTAATTAAACGAAGGGATATTTTACACTATCCGACTATATTCTATATTACTAAAAAAAGCCCCGCCAATCACCAGGGATTGACGAGGCTGTATCAATACTAAAATGAAAAAGTATTCGAAATTACTTGGCAACTTTCTCCAAACGTTTCATCATAGAGAACATGAACAATGCAGAAAGCAAACACAATACAATCAAAATTCCCCATAGCATCCACAAAGGTAATCCACCCCAAAGATAACCGATAATGGCTACCATATAGTTACCAATAGCAGTAGCGGCAAACCAGCCACCCATCATCAATCCCTTCAACTTAGGAGGAGCTACTTTAGAAACAAAGCTGATACCCATTGGAGAAAGCAACAATTCGGCAAAAGTAAGTACCAGATATGTAGAAATCAACCAATTAGGAGAAACCAATGTTTGCAAACTTGCATCGGCTTTCAATGCATCCGGCGTAGGCAACCCAAGTGATCCTACAGAGAGTACTAAGAATCCACATGCGGCTACCAACATACCCAGAGCAATCTTACGAGGTGCTGAAGGCTCTTTACCCTTCTTGGCCAATGCACCAAAGATAGCTAATGAGAACGGAGTTAATGCAACTACAAAGAACGGATTGAACTGTTGGAAGTCGGAAGGAAGAGCTACCAACACTTCATCGGCACTACCGTATGAAAAGACAACACCTACTAAAGCAGCTACCGCAACAAATGCTGGAACAACTTTATTTTTAGATTGTACAACGGCAAATGCTGCATATACAAAGATTGCCAACAAAGCTAAATTCCAAACATTAAATCCGATACGAGTCAATCCGGTAACATCCAAATCGGTATAGTCACGGGCAAAGAATGTCATGGTCAAACCATTTTGATGGAAGGCCATCCAGAAGAAAAGTACTACTGCAAATACCAATACCAAAGCTACAACACGTTGTTTGGTTTGTTCTGGTGTCAATTCTTCTTGAGCTGCAACTTGTGCATTTTGTACTTTCTTAGCACTACTTTCAACGTGTTTGAATGACTTACGGAAACCAAAATAAATAAGAACCGATACAATCAAAGAGATACAAGCCACACCAAATCCGTAGTTGTATGCTTCAGAAAGGTGTTCAATATAAGCTGTACAGAACTCACCCATACTGCCTACAAAGCCTTGTCCTTCTTGCAATTTAGCCAAAACAGCTTCGTTAGCCGGTGTAATCTCACCGTTCAAGAATTGATGGGCCAATGCCGGAATTTGCGAATTATAGGTCAAATCATATTTAGCCAACATCCAGTTTGTCATGTATTTGGCCGCGGTAGGAGCAAACATGGCACCGATATTAATAGCCATGTAGAACAAGGAAAATGCCGTATCACGCTTAGCACTATAACGTACATCGTCATACAAATTACCAACCATTACCTGCAAGTTTCCTTTAAACAAACCGGTACCCAATGCAATCAAAGCTAATGAACCAAACATCATCCATTTTCCGTTTTCGGCATCAGAAGGCACAGCTAAAAGCAAATAGCCAAAGAACATTACGGCAAAACCAGCCGTAACCATCTTGCCATAACCAAACTTATCAGCTAATACACCACCCAACAAAGGCAAGAAATATACACCTGCCAAAAACGTAGAAAAGATTGTAGATGTTTCTGCCTCGGTATAACCAAACTTGGCTTGCAGAAACAAAGTAAAGATGGCAAGCATGGTATAATAACCAAAACGCTCACCAGTGTTGGCTAACGCCAATGCGTATAGCCCTTTAGGTTGTCCTTCGAACATAGAATAAATTATTTTTAGTGATTATTGATTTTAATTTGTCTGCAAATATAAGGTTTTCATAGAAATAATCCTTAAAAAAGTGCACAAACTTCTGCTTTTACCTCATTTATCAAGTCTCGTGGGTCGAGTTTCAGTTGCAAACCGCGTTGTCCGGCACTGATATAGATGAATTTGAACGCTAAACATGTTTCATGAATATAGGTTGGAAACTGTTTTTTCATGCCAATGGGTGTACATCCACCACGGATGTATCCGGTAAGTGGAAGCAACTCTTTCATGGGAATCAGATCGCATTTTTTGTTTCCCGATGCCCGGGCTGCCATCTTTAAATCTACCTCTTTATCACCGGGAATAACGCAAACGAAATAGCCGTTCTTATCACCGTGAAGTACCAATGTTTTAAATACACAATCTATATCTTCGCCTAAACTGGCCGCCACATGTATGGCACTCAAATCATTTTCATCTACTTCATAAGGAATGAGTTCATAAATAATTTTTCCCTTATCAAGCAAGCGTGCCGCATTGGTCTTGTTTATCTTTGTCATCGGTTCTATATGAATTATTTTTTTTTTATATATAAATGCCGATTTAATTTATATATAAATTAAATTTGATTTTAGTATAACTGCTTATTAGGCCTTTAATTCGGCTCTCAAAAATTGCGGCGTATAGCCCTTTTCACTCTGCGCAACCTCTTCAGGGGTACCACACGATAGGAGTACTCCCCCTCCTTTTCCGCCTTCAGGCCCCATATCTATAATGTAATCAGCCATCTTAATAACATCCATATTATGCTCGATAATGATTACCGTATTCCCTTTATCAACTAATTTATTCAATACTCCCATCAACACTCGTATGTCTTCAAAGTGCAAACCGGTAGTTGGCTCATCAAGGATATATACCGTCTTTCCTGTATCACGTTTAGATAGCTCTGTAGCCAATTTAACACGCTGACTCTCTCCTCCCGATAGCGTGGTTGATGATTGCCCCAACTTAATGTATCCCAACCCCACATCTTGAATGGTTTTTATTTTATGAAGTATCTGCGGAACGTTTTCAAAAAACTCTACCGCCCGGTTTATGGTCATATCCAATACATCGGCTATTGATTTCCCCTTGAAACGTACTTCCAATGTTTCACGGTTGTATCGTTTTCCATGACAAACTTCGCAAGGCACATAGACATCGGGCAGAAAATTCATTTCTATAGTTTTATAACCGTTACCTTGACAAGCCTCACAACGGCCACCTGAAACATTGAATGAAAAACGGCCAGGCTTATAGCCACGTATCTTTGCTTCAGGCAAACCGACAAAGAGGTTACGGATATCAGAGAAGACGCCGGTATAGGTAGCCGGATTGGAGCGCGGTGTACGCCCCAATGGCGATTGGTCAACATTCACCACCTTATCAATATATTCCATTCCCTCAATACTGTCGTAAGGTAACGGGTCTTGCAACGAACGATAGAATCGTTGCGAAAGAATGGGTTGCAACGTTTCGTTGATAAGTGTAGATTTCCCACTACCCGATACACCTGTTACGCAAATCAATTTCCCTAACGGAAACTCTACATCTACATTTTTTAAGTTATTGCCACGAGCACCGCGCAACCAAAGGCTATGTCCATTCCCTTTACGCCGCTCTTGAGGTATCTCTATAGAACGTTCACCATTTAAGTATTGCGAAGTCAGTGTATGCGTCTGAAGCATTTGAGCCGGCGTTCCAACAAAAACCACTTCACCGCCCAAGCGTCCGGCTTTAGGCCCCATATCCACCACACGGTCGGCCGCCAACATCATATCTTTATCATGCTCAACCACTATTACCGAATTACCCAAATTGCGAAGCTCTTTTAACGAATTAATGAGTCGTTGATTGTCACGTTGATGAAGTCCGATGCTCGGTTCATCAAGAATATAAAGTACATTTACCAGCTGAGAGCCTATCTGTGTAGCCAATCGAATGCGTTGGCTTTCTCCTCCCGATAAACTAACCGATGTTCGGTTCAAGGAAAGATAATCCAAACCAACGTCTAACAGAAACTTCAGACGAGTACGTATTTCTTTCAAAATTTCGGAAGCTATCTGTTGTTGTTTATAACTAAGAAATGGTTCTATTCCCATCAACCAAGTATAAAGTTCTTTGATATCCATACAAGCTAATTCATAGATATTCTTGTCATGAATACGAAAAGAAAGAGCTTCTTTATTAAGTCTGGCTCCATGGCACTCAGGGCAAATAGCAGTCTTGGCAAATTGATCAGCCCATTTCTGTGCTGTTGCCGAAGCATCGTGTTCTTGTAGTAATTGAATGTACTTTACCACCCCTTCATATGTGGTAAAATAATCTGAAGATGTACCCACCAAACTGCTTTTAATCTTCAAACGCTCGCCCGAACCATAAAGAATATCATCAATAGCCTCTTCGGGAAGTTCTTTTATAGGTGTTTTCAGCGTAGCCTCATACTTCTCCAACAAAGCTGATATTTGCCAGAAAATCATAGTGTTCTTAGCTTTTCCTAAAGGAATAATTCCACCTTCCTGTATAGACAGCTCTCTGTCTGGAATCATCTTGTCAATATCTATCTGATTAACCATTCCCAATCCCTTACATTTGGGACAAGCACCTTGTGGTGAGTTAAACGAAAAATTATGAGGGGCAGGTTCCTTATAAGAAAGTCCGGTAGTAGGACACATTAGCAGTTTGCTATAATGACGTATGCTATCGGTTTCCACATCGAGTATCATCAACAATCCTTCTCCTTGACGCATAGCGGTAGCTACACTGTTCTTCAGGCGTACATCGTCTTTATCGGAGGGCATCAATTTATCTATCACCACCTCCACATCGTGATTTTTATATCGGTCGAGGCGCATGCCCGGCAATGCCTCACGCACTTCTCCGTCCACCCTAACATAGAGATAGCCTTTTTTACGAATCTGTTCGAACAGCTCTTTATAATGTCCCTTACGACTACGTACTATCGGAGCTAATATATAAATCTTTTTCCCCTGATATTCTTCCAGAATCAAATCAAGTATCTGCTCTTCGGTGTATTTTACCATCTTTTCACCGGTATGATATGAATAGGCCTCACCGGCACGAGCAAAAAGCAAACGCAAATAGTCATATACCTCTGTTGTAGTACCCACTGTAGAACGAGGATTTTTATTGGTTGTTTTCTGCTCGATAGATATTACAGGACTTAATCCTGTAATTTTGTCCACATCCGGTCTTTCCAAATTACCAAGAAAATTACGAGCATATGCCGAGAATGTCTCAATATAGCGTCGTTGACCTTCAGCAAAAATGGTATCAAAAGCCAATGAAGATTTGCCACTACCACTCAAGCCGGTAATTACCGTCAGACTATTACGTGGTATTCTAACATCTATATTCTTCAAATTGTGAACACGAGCACCATAAATATTTATATATTCTGTTTCTTCTTGCATAAATTTCTGTTCAGGAAAAAAGATTCTTGCAAAAATAAGAGTTTCTTGCCGAATAACCATCTAACAACAACTATTTTTCAGTTTTAACCTTATAGGTTATTAAAAAATAAGAAGATTTCGTACCTTTGCAGCAATTTGGTAAAATATGAACGAAATGAAACTATTTAAAAGAATATTCAGTACGTTATTATTGACGGCAGTGGGTTTTGCTCACATAACAGCACAAGAAAATCAATCCTACATTCTTCATACTGTAGAGAAAGGACAAAGCCTTTATTCTATTTCAAGCATGTATGGAGTAACTCAAGAAGAAATTGTAAAGTTAAACCCCGGTAGTAACGAAAAGATTTATATTGGCCGCACTCTACGCATTCCCCGAAACGAAGCCAACACTCAAGAAGAAACCTATCACACCATTCAAGCAGGTGAAACCCTCTATGGGCTTGGTGTAAAATATAACATTACCGCCCAAGAGTTGATAAAGGCCAATCCCGGTCTTAGTGCCAACAATTTTCGTATCGGACAAGTAGTTCGTATCCCCAAGGTAGAAGAAATGCCCTCTGCCGCTACTGCTACTACCCCCGAAACAGATGCCATCTCAACAGAAATACAAGCCCCTGTAGTTCCCAAATGCCGCGAAATGCACAAAGTAAAACGTAAAGAAACCGTTTACAGCATCAGTCGTGAATATGGCATTACTCAAGAAGAACTGATAGCCGCCAACCCTGAACTGGAAGGAAAGAATAAAATTAAAAGAGGCACATTTCTTTGCATCCCATACACCCAAGAGAAAAAAGAAGAGATTATAATAGCCAATACGCCTACTGATACAGAACTACTGCAAGAAGCAGACAAGAATGAGCGCAAAATAGGTAGTAGTATCAAAGCCGCCATTATACTACCTTTCCTCGACGGTGTACCTACAAGCGATGTCCAACGCATGGTGGAATATTACGAAGGTTTCTTGATAGCAGTAGATAGTCTGAAACAAAATGGCACTTCTATTGATTTATATACTTATAATTCCGGACCGGAGTCTGCTTCTATCAATGGAATATTGGCAAAGAATGAACTGAAAGAGATGGATATTATTTTCGGCCCACTTTACCAATCACACTTAAAGCCATTGGCAGAATTTGCCCAAAAGAACCGCATCCGTTTGGTGGTACCCTTCAAAAAAGATGAAACCGTCTTTCAGAATCCCTCCATTTACCAAATCAACACTTCGCAATCCTACCTATATTCGGAAGTTTACGATCATTTCGTACGTCAATTTCCTAATGCCCACGTCATTTTCATCAATGCCTCCGATGAAGGAACCAAAGATAAAGAAGAGTTTATCAAGGGATTGAAAGACGAATTAAACACTCGTTCTATCCCAATGACCACAGTTTCAGATACCGCAACAACCTACACATTAAAACATAAATTAAGTAAAGAACGCATCAATGTCATTATCCCCACATCGGGAAGCAACATCACATTGATTAAGATTCTACCACACTTAAAACTATTGGTGCGCGAAAACCCCGAAGCACAAATCAACCTGTTTGGTTACCCGGAATGGCAAACCTATACAAAAGACCATTTAGATAGTTTCTTTGAGCTCGACACATACTTTTATTCATCCTTCTACACCAACAACCTGCTTCCTACCGCCATCAGCTTTACCAATAGCTATCGTCGTTGGTATGGCAAAGAAATGGCTGAACGCTACCCTAAATTCGGTATGTTAGGATTCGATACTGCTTTCTTCTTCATAGGAGGATTGGCTCGTTATGGAAACAATTTAGAAGAGAAAGTATCTGAAATAAATATACGCCCTATCCAAACCGGATTTAAATTTCAACGTGTCAACAACTGGGGTGGCTTTATCAATAAGAAAGTATTCTTTGTACGCTTTACCAAACAATACGAATTGATTAAGCTTGATTTCGACTAATCGCATAACAGCAGAAAGATTATGAAAATCAGATTTAGTATAATTACACTACTATTCATAGCCTTAAGTACACTAACCGTCCGGGCTCAAATAGGCGACTTGCGCAACAATATAGCTATTGGAATCAATGGTGGAGTAAACATGAATAAAGTCAGTTTCTCTCCTACCGTTAAGCAAAAAAACTTAATGGGAATAACCGGCGGTATTACAGCCCGTTACATCTCAGAGAAGTATTTCAGCATGATTTGTGGTGCACAGCTTGAATTGAACTTTTCACAACGCGGTTGGGATGAATTCTATGAAGACTTTCCCGATTTAACATACACCAGAACCATGAACTATGTCGAGATTCCTTTCTTGGCTCATATAGGTTTCGGGAAAGAGCCACGTGGTTTACAATTCTTTATCCATGCAGGTCCGCAGATTGGATTCTTTATCGGCGATAGTTTTACCATCAGTGAAAGTTGGGAAACAACAACCGGTGGAGTTACCGAACAACACACCAAAGATGTAGAAAACAAGTTCGACTACGGCATTGCTGGAGGCGGCGGACTTGAATTACGCACCAAAGCCGGCAACTTCTTATTGGAAGGCCGCTATTACTATGCCCTCTCCGACTTCTATAAAAGTACCAAAAAAGATTACTTTGCCCGTTCGGCTCACAACGGTATAACCATAAAACTAACCTATCTATTCGATTTGAAGAAATGACAAATGGTAAAATAATCTATATATAGGTCGTATTTACAACCGGTTACTACTCATTTTTTTTACAATTAATAAGTCAGAAATGTGGCCATTATCTTTATCTTAACGCTAAAAACGTATCAATAAAGAGTGCTTTCTTCTCTTTTTTCAGTGCTATTTTTGTAGTTTTTGATGTTTCCAACATTCCCACGTTTTTCGGCATTAATGTAAGATAATTTCTTAGAATAGCTAAAGCACACACTGTTTGCTCTCGTCAACAAGGCGTAGTAATGCAACCTTCGTCGTGATGCAGGGTGTTGTCTATTATTTTGAATATTGATTTAAAATGCCATTGTCCTAAAAAAATGATTTAGGGACTGAATACAAAGTAAAGTATTCTTTTCGGGGAAATGCAAGTGTAGAGGGCGAAAACAATTCGAAATGCCGACCTTGACAACCTTGACAGTTGACAGTTGTTTTTTGGACACATCTACTCATAAACTTAAAATGAAAATACTATATATATAAATATATATATATTTATATATATAGTAAATTATTATTACACGATTTATTTTTATTCTAAACATGCATAATGCCCAAATTTTAACTGTCAACTGTCAAGGTTGTCAAGGTTGAATTACCCCTAAACGAAAAATAATTTTCCCTAAAACAGAAAAATATGAGTGGGTGGTGGGTAGCGATAAGCGGTAGCGGCTTAGTACGTGGGAAATGGAAATGGGGACTTGAAAAATACATACAGGGTGCTGATACCTACCCCCTGCCCTACGGGCTACCTCTCTTCTCGAACGAAGGAAATGGGGGAATCGTAAGTGTTAATTTGAGTTAATATGACGTTTTTGGAAGATTATTTTTCGGTGTAAATGGTTGATTGATTGAGAGTTGTGGGTTTTGGTGAAATTTTGCGGTATCAATAGTTGGGGGTGGTTGTATCTTTGCAATGTAGTTAATTTTGAATTATGAATTATGAATTGGCCATCCGGAGGGTTAACTCAGCATTCAGAACTTAAAACTAACTCACTAACAAAACGGACGCAATGTATTGCGTCACTACAACAAACTTTTAATTTTTAATTTTTAATTCTCAATTTATTAAAACTATGGCAATCAATTTGAAAGCAAAGCAACAGCTGATGTATGTGGGTGACGACACGAAGGGTACTTACCGATTTGTGATGTCGCCGGAGATTTACAGCCGACTGAACGAGGGAAAGGTGATGCGCGAGGCTTCGATGCGTAGCGGCATTCCGCAGGGCACCATCACCGCAGCCTGGGCGGCCATTGGCGAGGTGATTAAGGCATGGGCCACCGAGGGGCACAGCGTGGCTATCCCCGGACTGGGTACGATGCGATTTGGCGTGCGAGCTACCAGCGTGGCGGATGTGAACGAGGTGGATACGGGACTCATCACCAGCAGACGTGTGATTTTCACTCCGAGCGTGGACATCAAGAACGAACTGAAGAACACCAGCATCAACATTACTTGCTATGACAAGGATGGCAACATCCTCAAGCAGACGCAGGCTAATCCGGATGTGGAGGATGAGAATACCTCTGGTGGCGGTACTTCGGGCGGTGACGATACGCAATTGGAGGATCCGTTGGGATAAGTTTTTGATTTATGACTATTCCTTAGTGTAAAAATCTAAAGAGGTTTTGAACGACCAAAGGGAGTTAATTATGATTTATGATTTATGACTATTCCTTAGTGTAAAAATCTAAAGAGGTTTTGAACGACCAAGGGGAGTTAATTATGATTTATGATTTTGGTTTTACTTAAACTAACACAAAATGGAGGGGCAAATTTTAAGCTATGACAAACGAGAAAGAGAAGAATAGGATGTGGGAGGTTATCTTAAAGGTAATCATTGCGATGGCTTCGGCCATTGTGGGGGCACTGGGGGCTACGGCTTGCCAAGGCAGGTTATGACGGATTTGTGCAGGGAGATTACTAACAAAAAAAGGCAGGGATTGAAACTCCATGCCTTTTTTGAGGTAGTAATATAAGTTAGTTTATTATCTTAATCTATCGGCAGCTCTCACCATCACTTCATCTCGATAGATGGCGCGAAAAGCCAAGTAATTCAGAATAATTGATACTAAAGGAAGACATAAAGCCCAACCAATTTGGAACTCGGCCTCCAAGTCTCCTTTCAATACAAACAAGAACGCAGCAAATGCAATGTAGTAACCAATCAGTAATACGCTGCTGAAGATAGTCATACGCACTTGTAACATACGATTGCGGAAAAGGAATATGGTGCAGAAATCAATGATTGCACCTAACAATAAGATTGCAAACAACCCCCATGTTGACTGAATATCTCCTGTTGCCAATGCTACACCAAGGGGCTTGAATACATGAATTGTTACTCCATCGGCTGCAATAAATTGTCCTATCGGCATACATAGTGCCGTAACCAGCAGGGCCGTTACTATGAGCAAGTAAACAGATTGAATGCGCTGTATCATTATTGCAATTTATCTTTTTCCTTAGCCGGGTTACGATAGTAAACCTGACCTTCTTTATACTCTTGAGTAGCTATCAATGTTGCTTTGGGCAATTTTTCATAATAGCGTGAAATCTCAATCTGTTCGCGGTTTTCAAATACCTCTTCCAAATTGTCATTGTAAGAAGCAAATTCGGCAAGTTTTTTAGAAAGATCACTTTTAATCTCTGCACCGATTTGGTTGGCACGTTTAGCTATGATTGCCACAGTTTCATACACATTACCGGTGTCTTCACACAACTCCATCATATCACGAGTTACCGTTGTGGTAGGAGCATTTGTTTTTTTGTAATCCATAAATTGTATCTATTTTATATGTTTATTCTTCTTCTATTTTACCTCCCAATGCTTTCTGTGCATTGTCAAACATCTTATCGGCTTCCTTCAAATATTTGCTATCGGGGAACTCGTTCTTAAATGCATAATATTCATCGACCGTATCACGATAACGTTCGGCCTGTTTTTCATCTATACTATTATAGGCCATATCGTACTTGGCTCTGAGTATCAAGATAGAAATATCTTCGCGCAATTCGGTATAGGGATAATCTTTCAGAGCATTCTGTGCAGTGATGATACACGATTCGTAGTTGTTTCCCAAATAGTTTCCTAAGTTATAATAGAGTTTTGCCGCCAGATACTCTTTCATTACCAGCTTGTCCTGCAGGGCAAAAATCATTTCTTGTGCTTCGCTCGCACGAGAACTTTGCGGGAAATATTCCATAAAAAGCTGTAGCTTCTGAATGGCTCCATAAGTTCCCGACTGGTCGAGGCGTGGCTCCGGAGTATCCATATAAAGAGCCTTTCCCGAATGGAAACGAGCTAATTCTGCATAAATTCCGCGAGGATAATGATTAATGTATTGGTCGAAAGTCTGTGAAGCCATCTGATAATCGCTCAGGTTATAGTAGCACATTCCCAACATATAGAGCGATTCTTCGGCATTCTCAGTACCTTTCATAATATTGATAAGTCCGTTCAGCAGGACTGCTGCCTTAGTATATTTACCATCGGCAAAATAGTTCTTGGCTGCTTCGTACTGGTAATCGGTGTCTGTACTTTTCAGCACCTTGTTATATTCTCCACAAGAAGAAAGAATTAAAGCGGCCAATAATGTTGTAAAGATAGTCTTTTTCATTACCTATTTTTAAAATAATGCGCAAAGATAGAGGTTAGCGGTGAATTAAGCAACGATAAGATGCTTAATTTTTCAAAAAGGAGGTATTAGCAGGCAGCAAAATGGCCTTTTCTGTTGTATATTTAAAAGATTTTGCCGAATATTGCCGTTTCTAATGAGAAAAAGATGAATAAATTTGAACTGACATCGGCTTTCAAGCCTACAGGAGATCAGCCTGAAGCCATCGCCCAACTGACAGAAGGTGTGCGCCAAGGCGTACCGGCACAGACATTACTGGGGGTTACAGGTTCGGGAAAAACGTTTACCATTGCCAATGTCATAGCCAACATCAACAAACCTACGTTGATACTGAGCCATAACAAGACATTGGCGGCTCAATTATATAGTGAGTTCAAAGGTTTTTTCCCTAACAATGCCGTAGAATATTACGTTTCTTATTACGACTACTATCAACCGGAGGCTTATTTACCCAGCACTGATACTTACATAGAAAAAGATTTGGCCATCAATGATGAGATTGACAAGTTGCGTTTAGCTGCCACTTCATCTTTACTTTCCGGACGTAAGGATATCATTGTAGTATCATCGGTCAGTTGTATCTACGGTATGGGCAATCCGTCTGATTTCTATGACAATGTGATAGAAGTGCAACGGGGAAAAAGTTATAGTCGAAACGTGCTGTTACGGAATTTGATTGATAGTCTTTACGTTCGCAACGACTTAGATTTGAATCGTGGAAACTTCCGTGTCAAAGGTGATACGATAGACATCTATTTGGCTTATAGCGACAACTTGTTGCGTTTGGTATTTTGGGACGACGAGCTTGACAGCATCGAAGAGGTTGATCCGCTCAGTGGGGTAAGGTTAGGAACATTCGATGCCTATAAAATCTATCCAGCCAATCTCTTCATGACTACCAAAGAAAGCACTTTACGGGCTATTCATCAGATTGAAGACGATTTGCACAAACAGGTAGCTTGGTTTGAGGCTGAAGGGCGGCCGTTGGAAGCCAAACGGCTTTATGAACGGGTGACTTATGACATGGAAATGATACGCGAATTAGGTCACTGTTCGGGCATAGAAAACTATTCGCGCTACTTTGATGGACGTGCGGCAGGTACACGCCCCTATTGCTTACTTGATTTTTTCCCCGATGATTTTCTGATTGTGATTGACGAAAGCCACGTCAGCGTGCCTCAAATCAGAGCTATGTATGGCGGCGACCGTGCCCGCAAGGTGAATCTGGTAGAGTATGGATTCCGCCTACCGGCAGCTATGGATAATCGCCCGTTGAAGTTCGAAGAGTTTGAAGCCATGGCCAAGCAGGTAATCTACGTCAGTGCCACACCCGCCGACTACGAATTGGTAAAGTCGGAAGGTATTGTTGTCGATCAAGTAATACGCCCTACCGGATTGCTCGACCCTATTATCGATGTGCGCCCCAGTCATAACCAGATAGACGACTTGATGGAAGAGATACAGCAGCGCATCGAACGAGACGAACGTACTTTAGTTACAACCTTGACCAAGAGGATGGCCGAAGAGTTGACGGAGTTTCTACTGAATCACGACATTCGTTGCAACTACATTCATAGCGATGTCGATACATTAGAACGGGTAAAGATTATGAGCGACCTCCGCGAAGGTCTATACGACGTATTGATAGGTGTTAATTTGCTGCGCGAAGGTTTAGATTTGCCCGAAGTCTCTTTGGTTGCCATACTCGATGCCGACAAGGAGGGATTCTTACGCTCTCATCGTTCGTTGACACAAACGGCCGGACGTGCCGCCCGTAACGTAAACGGCATGGTTATCATGTATGCCGATAAGATAACCGAAAGCATGCAACTGACCATTGACGAAACCAATCGCCGCCGCGAGAAACAACTGCGCTATAATGAAGAGAACGGGATTACCCCACAACAAATCAAAAAGGCTAAGAATCTGCAAGTATTTGCCGGTACCGAAGCTTTCGGCACCGAAGGCATGGAAAGCAAAGGCAGTGCTCAGCCCCGACCTTATGCCGAACAGGAAAACAGAGGATTCATTGCGGCCGATCCTATCGTACAGATGATGAGTCGTGAGCAACTGGAAAAGAGCATTGCACGCACCAAAAAATTAATGCAAGAGGCGGCCAAGAAACTGGAGTTCATAGAAGCAGCCCAATACCGTGACGAGGTGCTTCGATTAGAAGAGTTATTGGCAAAGAAATGAATCGTTTAGTTAAAATCCCTGTAAATTGGAATCTGTATAGCAAACAAAAGTTATAATTTGGTTTTTATCCATCCAAACGCTTGTTAGTTTGTTATTTATTCGTACATTTGCATTGTGTTTTTCATAGTATTAGATTTAAGGTTTAACAAAAGGTTGGAGTACGGCGGTACTCCTTTTTTTTTGCTACCCCCGTTATTGCTAAAATCAGTAACAGATTATCAACTTACCCTGTAGGGAGGTAAGCAATTTGACACTTACCTCTATTTATTTTATTTTTCGCCCGCTGCATCTGCAAAAAAAACAGTATCTTTACCCCCAAACAACTATGTAGCATTATGGAACTACTGATATACAAGGCTTCTGCCGGCTCAGGAAAGACATTTACGTTGGCGGTGGAGTACATCAAACACTTGATTCTGAATCCACGTGCCTACCGACAGATATTGGCGGTAACCTTTACCAACAAGGCCACGGGCGAGATGAAAGAGCGCATCTTACAGCAACTAAACGGAATTCGCTTAGGCGATACAAACTCGGATATCTATCTGAAACGCATCCAAAGCGACCTGCAACGACGCCCCGACGGTGAACAGTGGAGCGAAGAACTGATACGACAACGTGCCGATATAGCCCTACATTACATCTTGCACGACTATACCCGCTTCCGGGTAGAGACGATAGACTCTTGCTTCCAATCGGTGATGCGTAACCTGGCTCGTGAATTGGAATTGGCCCCAAACCTGAACATTGAGTTGAACAATCAAGAAGTCCTCAACAAAGCAGTAGATAGCTTGATAGAAAAACTGACGCCCAACTCACCCGTATTGGTATGGCTGTTGGAGTACATTGAAGAGCGCATCCGCGACGACAAACGTTGGAACGTAACGGGAGAAGTAAAAGGATTTGCCCAAAACATTTTCAACGAAAACTACATAGAACGAGGCGAACGACTGCGCCGCACGTTGCAACAACCCGAAGTCATCAAACTCTACAAAGAGACATTGCACGAAATGGAAACCGATGTCTTGGAGCAGATGAAAGGATTCAGCCAACAATTCGAGGAAGAACTGGAGACACACGGTTTCTCGGAAGAAGACCTCAGCAACAAAAGTAGAGGCATCAGTAGCTACTTTCGCAAACTGAGCAACGGAATCTTAAGCGACAAAGAAACAGTAAATGCCACCCTGCTAAAACACCTTGAAGGAACTTCCTGCTGGGTCAGCAAGTCACATCCCTGCCGCGAAACCGTTCTTCACTTGGTAAGCACCAGCCTCCACCCATTGTTAGAAGCGGCCGAAAAACTACGCCCCCAAAAAGCACGTACACTAAACAGTTGCCGTTTGTCAACCAAGCACCTCTACAAATTACAACTGCTAAACCACATCGACGAAGAAGTACGTACACTAAACAGCGAACAAAACCGATTCCTACTGTCCGACACCAATGCATTGTTGCACAAACTGATAGGCGAAAGCGACGCCTCGTTTGTCTTTGAAAAGATGGGAGCCAATCTACAAAACATCATGATAGACGAGTTTCAAGACACCAGCCGGATGCAATGGGACAACTTCCGCCTACTACTACTCGAAGGACTTTCACAAGGAGCCGACAGCCTCATCGTAGGCGACGTAAAACAATCCATCTACCGATGGCGCAACGGCGACTGGGGCATATTGAACAACTTGGGAGGCACCCACACCCCCTTCCCCTTCCCCATCCGTACAGAAACCTTGACTACCAACCGACGTAGCGAAGCCAACATCATACACTTCAACAACAAGCTCTTCACCTACCTGGTAGAAACACTGAACCAACGCCACCTGAAAGAGATGAAAGAAGAATGCTTTGAACTGAAAAATGCCTACGCCGACGTCGTTCAAGAATCACCCCAAAAACAAGCGAAAGGGTACATCAAGCTGGCCTTTGTAGAGAAAGAAGAAAAGTATAGCTACGAAGAAAGAACCCTGCAAGAATTGGGCGAAGAAGTAAAATCTCTGCAAAAACATGGAGTAGCACTGAAAGACATTACCATATTGGTGCGCAAGAAAAAACAAATAGCACTGATAGCCAACTACCTAAACAAGGAATTGAAGATACCCGTAATAAGCGACGAAGCCTTCCGCCTCGACGCATCCCTATCCGTCAACCTACTGATAAATGCCCTGCAATACCTGGACAATGAAAAAGAAGAAATTGCCCTGGAAACATTAAGCATGGACTATGGACAACTACCCGAAGAGTTCATCCAAAAACGCAATGAGTTACGGTTACTACCTCTGTATGAACTGATGGAAGAACTGGTCAGCATCTTCCAATTGAACCGAATAGAAAAACAAGAATCCTACCTGTTCACCTTCTTCGATGAAGTAACGGAATACCTGCAGAACAACCCCTCGGACATAGGTAACTTCTTGAAGCATTGGAATGAAACACTTTGCGCCAAAACCATTGCCGGAGGCGAAACAGAAGGTATCCGCGCCTACTCCATTCACAAATCAAAAGGACTACAATTCCACACCGTACTGCTACCCTTCTGCGATTGGAAGATGGAAAACGAAACAAACAACCATCTATTGTGGTGCAAAGCTCCCGTAGAACCATATAACCACCTCGATCTGATTCCCGTCAACTATTCGTCCACCATGAACGAATCAATCTACCAGCAAGCCTATCAGGAAGAACGTTTGCAACTATGGGTGGACAACCTAAATATACTCTATGTGGCGCTAACACGTCCGGAAAAGAACCTGCTCATCTGGAGCAACCCTGGACAACGAGGCACCATCGGCGAACTGCTGACGGAAACATTGCCAAAGGTAGCCCACTCATTAGACGTCGATTGGGAAGGAGATACTTTCCAATATGGCACCATCTGCCCATCGGTAACCACACCCGATACAAAAGAAGAAGAAATTCCTCTGAACCGACTGACTCAAAAAGCAGAAAAGATACCTTTGCACATGGCAACCCATCGCCCAACCGTCGAATTCAGACAATCCAATCGTTCGGCCGATTTCATAGCCGGCACTACCGAAGAAGAGTCTTGGAGACGCTTCATCAACCGGGGAAACCTGCTGCACACACTCTTCTCACAGATTGAAACCGAAGCCGATATAGACAATGCCATCAACCGTCTGCTATTCGAAGGCATCATTGACACCAATCAACAAGAAGAAATAACTCAACTGACCCACAACGCCTTACAGAACCCACAAGTGAAAGACTGGTACAGCGGCACATGGCAATTGTACAACGAATGTGACATCATTTGGAACGAAAACGGAAAACTATGCAAGCGTCGCCCCGACCGCGTGATGATGAAAGGAAATCGCATTGTAATAGTCGATTTTAAATTCGGAAAACCCGACAAGCGATATAACCGACAAGTGCAACTATACATCGACTTGTTGAAACAGATGGGTTATGAAACATCCGACATAAACGGATATTTATGGTATGTAGAATCAGGAAACATTGAACAAGTATGAAAACTTTCTTAGAATCAGTAGCAGAAGATTTATATAACAAGATAGGCAATAACCTGTCACACACTGCCGTCGTGTTCCCCAACAAGCGTGCAGCATTATTTTTCAACGAACACTTGGCCGCACAAAGTGAACGTCCCTTGTGGTCACCGGCATACGTCAGCATCAGCGAATTGTTTCGGAAACTATCACCTTGGAAAGCAGGTGATCCCATCCGTCTGGTGTGCGAACTCCACCAAGTATTTTGCCAAGAAACCGGCAGCACCGAAACATTGGATGACTTCTACTTCTGGGGCGAACTACTCATCAGCGACTTCGACGATGTGGACAAGAATATGGTAGAAGCCGACCGTCTGTTCAGCAACCTGCAAGAATTGAAGAATATTGGCAACGACTATCGGTTCATTGAAAAAGAACAGGAAGAGGCACTGCAACAATTCTTCAAAAATTTCTCCATCGAGAAACGCACTAAGCTGAAAGAAAAGTTTATCTCATTGTGGGACAAACTGGGCGACATCTACCGCCACTATCGCCGTAATCTGGCATCGCAAGGCATAGCCTACGAAGGCATGATGTATCGCCACGTCATGGAACAGCTCGATGTTGACCGGTTACCCTACGAACGCTACGTTTTTGTTGGCTTCAACGTACTGAACAAAGTAGAAACCAGCTTGTTCGAAAAGCTACAAGCCGCCGAAAAAGCCCTGTTTTATTGGGATTACGACCACTACTACACCACTCGGCCAATAGAATCGGCCAGGCCCTACAGCCATGAAGCCGGAGAATTTTTACTGCGCAACTTGAAGAAATTTCCCAACGAATTGCCAGCAACGGCTTTCGATGCCATGCGCCAGCCCAAACAGATTCGATTCATCTCTTCACCCACAGAAAACGGACAAGCACGCTACCTGACCCAATGGATAAAAGAACTGAACAAGGAAGAAATAGGAAAAGAAACAGCCGTAGTGCTTTGCAACGAAGCACTATTGTTACCGGTGTTGCACTCCATCCCCTCAGAAGTGAAAAACACCAACATCACCATGGGATTCCCTTTAGCACAAACACCGGTATATAACTTTGTAAATGCATTGGCAGAGTTGTACACCAGTGGTTACAACCCCCGCGAAGGACGCTTCGATCATAAAATCGTATTAACCATACTGAAACATCCCTACACCCGACAACTTTCACCCTTTGCCGAGCCGTTAGAACAAGAGCTGATCAGCAAAAACCGCTTCTACCCATTGCCTTCCGAGCTGAAACGAGACGATTTTTTGGAACAAATATTCACCCCCCAAGAGAATATTCGCGAAATCTGTCTTCGTTTAGGCAACTTGCTACGCGACGTCTCTGCCTTATACCGTAACGAAAACAAAAGTGAACGGGAAGAAATGTTCAGTCAACTCTACCGAGAATCGCTATTCAAAACCTATACCGTAGTAACACGTTTGCAAAGCCTGATAGAAACCGGCATACTGAAAGATATACGCACCGAAACTTTCAAACGGTTACTAAACCGGCTGCTAAACTCATCTAACATACCTTTCCATGGCGAACCGGCTATTGGTATGCAGGTTATGGGAGTGTTGGAAACCCGAAACCTCGACTTCGACAACCTGCTGATGCTTTCGCTGAACGAAGGACAACTGCCCAAAAACGAGGGCGATTCATCATTTGTGCCCTACAACCTGCGAAAAGCATTCGGTATGACCACCGTCGAACATAAAAATTCAGTATATGCCTACTATTTCTATCGACTAATACAACGTGCCCAAAACATCACTTTGCTATATAATACAAGCTGTGACGGATTAAATCGAGGTGAAATGTCTCGCTTCATGCTACAATTGCAAGCCGAAAGTCCTCACAGCATATCCTCTCATTTTTTAGAAGCCGAAGTAACCCCACTACGCCAACGAGAAATATCCATTCCCAACAACGAAGAGACCAAAAAGAAATTACGGGAAACCTTCGATACTCGTCTGCATCCCCAACGCCTCTTATCTCCATCTGCTCTCAACACTTATTTGGATTGTCGCTTGAAATTCTACTACCAACATGTTGCAAGAATCAGCGCACCCGAAGAAGTAGATGCCAACATCAACTCAGCCCTGTTCGGCACTATTTTCCATCGTTCGGCCGAATTAGCTTACGAAGAATTGACAAAGCACGGCAAAAAAATTCGAAAAGAAGATATAGAACAGCTATTGAAAAACGAAATAAAATTGCAGGCATACGTTGACCAAGCCTTCAAAGAACATTTCTTTAAAATCGAGAAAGATGAGAAGGCTGAATACAACGGCACACAACTTATCCACTCCAAAGTTATCACTTACTACTTGAAACAACTGTTGCGCAACGATTGCCAATACGCCCCCTTCAACATGGTTGGTATGGAACAACGCATCAGCGAAAACCTTGAAATTGATACTCCGGAGGGAAAGATTCCTATCAAGATAGGAGGTGTTATAGACCGCATGGATAGCAAAGAAGATACACTACGAATTGTAGATTATAAAACCGGTGGCATTCCTAAATCGCCCGAAAGCATCGAACAACTATTTACACCGGCAGCAGAACGCCCAGGATATATATTCCAAACCTTCCTGTATGCAGCCATTGTCAGCCGTAAACAGTCATTGAAGGTAGCCCCTTCATTATTGTATATCCACAGAGCTGCTTCAGAAACCTATTCGCCCGTCATAGAAATAGGCCCTGCCAAACAAAAAATGGAAGTCAATAACTTTGCTTTCTACGAAGATAAATTCCGAAAAATGTTACACCAATTATTGAATGAAATCTTCAACGGTTCCACACCTTTCAGCCAAACCGAAGAGGTAAAGCAATGCGAGTATTGCGACTTTAGGACTTTATGTAGAAGATAAAAGAAAAGAAAGTAAACAAAAAAGCCTCGGAAATATTTTCCGAGGCTTTCTGCGGTATGGACGGGACTCGAACCCGCGACCCCCTGCGTGACAGGCAGGTATTCTAACCAGCTGAACTACCACACCATTTCTTTTAGGGTTGCTATCTTTTCGATTGCGGTTGCAAAGGTACGCATTATTTTCAAATCTGCAATACTTCACCCGATATTTTTTATTACTTTTTTTAAGTAGAACTGATAATGAAGCGTTTACGAATGTAGCTTTTGCAACAAAACTACCTCTTCATAGTTGTTTCCTACACGCCACCACGCTTTCAGTCGTCCACATTCTTCATATCCTGCTCTTTGAAAAAGAGACAAAGCTGTTTCATTATTAGCCAAAACATGAGCTGTCAGTTGCCTAAAATTCAAGAAACGAAACACATACTCTGCCAAGAGATGCAATGCTTCCGAAGCATAGCCTTTGGCTTGAAAGTTTTTACGCACGGCAATCCCTACCTCTCCCCTCATATGCATCGGAGCAAAATCTGTTATATCCAACGTACCGGCCACTTCGTCCGACTCCTTCTCCACAATCATCAGTCGCAATTGCCTATCGGCAAACATATCGCTTTGCGAATCGGCAATATACTGTTTTAGCAGATAACGAGAGTACGGAACCGAAAAATTAGATATATCCCACGTTTGCGGATCGTTCTCCATCATATACAGCACCTCCAAATCTTCAGGTTCCAAAACTCGCAAATAAATTTTCTCTCCTTGCAAATAATTATCACTCATAGATGCCTCCTTCTTCCTCCTTGGTTCTTTGAAGATGCAATTCGTTGCGCAAACGTTTCTCACTCGGTACACAGAATAACGATGCCGTCAAGGCTATCAATGCACAAAGTATAGCACTGCTACTCATCATCAAATAATAGATTACTATTCCTGCATACACCGGAATAGCCAATAGTAACAATCGCAAATGATTGGCTTTAAGGTATGCCTGCAATGCATCAGATATACTCATCATATCAATCTTTCTAACCAATATCCACGAAAACAATTTCAGCGATACCGGCACACAAACGGCAGTCATCAGTATCAGCAATGTTTCCAACAGATAAATCAGTTGCACATCATCGGCACAGCTACCTACCCAAAATGCATCCATCTCACCCCAAACAACCATCAAGATGGCTATCAACCAGAAAAAAACATATACGCCTTTAAGCTTTAACACCACATTTTTTATTTCTTGTTCCATAGTTTATCAATCTTTATATTGTTCCGTTAAACGGAGTTCTGTTTACTATACTACGTCCTAAAGTCACCTCATCGGCATACTCTAACTCATCGCCCACCGAGATGCCTCTTGCAATGACAGAGAGCTTCACACCCAATTTCTCCAACTTTCTGTAAATATAAAAATTGGTTGTATCGCCTTCCATAGTCGTACTCAAGGCCATAATTACCTCTTTAACGTCACCCTGTTGAACACGCTCTACCAAACTCTCTATCTGCAAATCGCCGGGGCCTATACCATCCATAGGCGATATAACACCACCTAAAACATGATACAATCCACGAAATTGCTGCGTGGCCTCTACAGCCATCACGTCACGAATGGTTTCAACCACACAAATTGTCGATGCATCACGTTGAGGATTCGCACAGATACGGCAGGTTTCCGTATCAGAAATATTATGACACACCTTGCAATACTTCACTTCTCGCTTCAGGGTCACAATGGCATTTCCAAACGCCTCTACCGCTGCCGTTTCCTGCCTAAGTAGGTGCAACACCAACCTCATGGCCGTCTTACGACCTACCCCAGGCAACTTAGCAAATTCGCTTACTGCCTTTTCCAATAATATAGATGGATATTGTCCGTTCATACCTTAAATCTCTGTATCAGCGTGCAAAGTTAACAGAAATCCCCTTTTTCAACGAGAATTTCTTTGAAATAAGTATTATCTTTGCCATAGATAATCAATTATTCCGTATCTGACTGATACACAAATAGCGAATGCTATGATAGAAAGTTGTTGGTAACGATTTGGCAACTTTGAGATTACACCAATCTTCTGCATTATGCTTTGTCAAACAACTCTGATACAAAAGTAGCCAAACTTCTTGGTTGAGCAAAGAGTTTGGCTACTTTTTAAACTATGTCCTATTAATAATCCATTTTCCAGAGTTTCCGCCTTCACGAATCAATACGCCTTTTTCTCGCAATTGGTCTGTTATCTTTCTAACTTGACGTTCACTGATTTTTAATCGTTTAGAAAGTTCAGCTCTTGAAATTGACGGAGTTTCTTTTATTGCCTCCAATAGTTTTTCCTCTTCCGTTGGAACGCTTTGGAACGCCTTTGGATCATCGTTGGAACGCTTTGGAACGCTTCCTTCGTTGTCTGCTCGCCAAATGACAACTCTAAAATCCTCTTCTTGATAAAACTCTGGAGTTTTTAGGCCATATTCGCGGCACTTGTTAATGATGTCTTCTGTTCCTGTACCCACCTTTTCAATATAACCATTCCAATACATAGGGTCGGCAAGTAGCGGATTAGCAGGTAAAGATTTATGAGGACCATGCAACTTCTGTACTGTCAATCCATACGGCAATGTGCCGGGATTCCAAACCTCCAATCTGTCACGAAACAACATTACCTGAACACTAGCATTACTTGTATAATCCCTATGGCATATAGCATTTACGATGGCTTCTTTGACTGCATCAATCGGTAATTCGGGACGTGTCGGTATATCCGCTTTTTCTCCTTCAGCACGTGTTCCAACCCAATTATCAATACGGCTCATCACAAAACTCGTGGCTTGGTCAACAAGTTCAAACACATCGCCTCTGTATATCTGATATGCAGGCATCGGTTTTTCCACAACATTTCCATAGAACTGCACACATTTAACTTCAGATGTAATGAAAAATTTTTGTGGTTTCTTTCCAAACAGCAGAACTGCTGCATTTGCTAATCTTCCTTTGTCATCGATTAAATCAAGATGTGTAAGCAATGATACTGGCGATGTTTCAACAGGAAGAGGAAAATTGCGCTTTGAACGTGCCATATGTATAAAATTCTTCATCTTATCCTCATCCAAGTCTTCCAATGTTGCCCCATTGTCATTAGACGCATCGAATGGTCGCCAACGGATATATTCCTTTTCCTCCAAATAGCGGATTAACGAAGCATATACAGACGTTCGCAACCCATCAATATCCACAAAGGTTTTACGTACAATATCTCGTTCGACCTTTCGGATTAAAGCAGTCTCTTTCGGATGTCTTTTCTCTTCTCCAATGCTCTTGATGTATATTAAACGGCTTTTATGAAGCTTTGCTGCCAAATCATACTCGCGTTCTGTTGGAGAAACGCCCTCTTCATCTTCATATCCATAAAGATTGCCATACAGTCCCAAATAAATATCACAAGCCTCCACTTCTTTTAGATAGACATGGTTTGTAGGGTATTCATTCGCAGGAACCTCCTCAAATATGAATGGTTCAAAGAACTTGCCCAACAGAACATCTGTCCGGATATAATGACAAAGCATAGCTCTTTCTTCGGCAAATTCACTTTGAACACTGCTTATGAATATTTTTATGCGTTTCATAGATGGCTTATAGTATCTTTATGTCGTAAATAAAATTACGAATTTGTTATAATTTCTACTTTTGCCTTAATACTAAAACTATATATAATCCTTTCGATATGTTTCTTCTTATCTCCATTATTAGAGCAATTAAACAAATATAAGCCATTCATTAATGGTGTCCATCTATTAATATATTTTTCAGGATTACGACATGTTTTAGGTTTACCTATTAGATCTTCATGACATTGTGTTATTCCTAAAGAACGAACTCGCTCAATGCCTACTTTAATAATAAATTGTCTTTCCACTTCAATCGCACTGCTATTATGAATAATTGTGCCATCGTCAAATTTTACAATCAACTCACTCTTCGACGCAGTACGAGTATATTTTTTCCTTTCTCTACTGTTTTCAATAATACGGTTTGTTCCTGTTGTTGTAGTATTAATTATAATCGTATCGTTATTTACGGGGCGTATCACAGGTGTGATGTTACCTTTGGGTGTATAACTTACAGACAGCTGAATATATTTAAGTTCATTATCAATTATAGATTCTTCATAACCCTCATTAATGAATTTCTCTTTAATTAATGAAATCATATTTTTTTCAGCATTATCTAAAGAAAAAAAATCAGCAAAATATTTTTGGAAGTTTTTTTGTGCTTGTATGTTATTATATTGCTCTTTACAGAATAATTCGAGTTTTTCGCTTTCAAAATGGGAGTATGATAGTAATTCACACAATTTTGCTCCATTTTTACTTTCTGTATTAATTTTAGAAGAAAATACGCAAATAGCATCTAGCGAATCGTTGGGATTGTCATAGTACAATCTTATTTCTTCTCCTATATACAATCCCACATTCAATCTGAGTATTCTCATGTATGACATTAATTGTTGTTCTTGACGTTCATTACACAGATTGGACGGACGTTTAATCTCAATAGGTAACACCTTAATATTGTTTTTACTCAATAAGATATCAAGTCGAATATGATTATTATTACCTATTGGGATAGAACATTGTGTCTGTAAGGAATTATTATATCGTTTCCAACCAAGTATTTGCATACAAGATTCTACTTCTTTTTGATATATATCCTCAGTTGAATTATTATAAAAATGAGGCTTTAACATCTGTACAATCTCAAACCAATTTTCATTCATAACTAATAATTATTTTGTCTTATTTATCAAATACTGAACATTAACCTCCAATAAGGTTGCAATCTTCACAAGTGTTGCCAAATCAGGTTGAGCTACATTAGAACACCATTTAGATACGGTTGACGGATTCTTACCTAATTGTTCAGCCAACCATTTGCCTGTACGTTTCTTTTCTACAAGTACTATTTTAAGACGATTTATATCCTCCATTATAATCAATCTATTGAATTTAACGCAAAGATATTTATTTTATTGAGAACAAAAGTATATTTATCCAAGAAAAAATTTCAACTTACAAATTATCCCGACTTCGGAGGGAGAAGTTCGCGGAATGCGGTAAGGTTTACGGAAGTAACCCGAAAAGTTTTGAGTTACTCAAAACATACCTTGCCATGTTCCTGCGAACATCAAGTTTGAAGCTGCTCCATTCATTTCGAGCGGCTGAAAACATACCTTGCTGTGTTCAGAAGAACACAAGTCCAAAGTTCTTATTCGTGGTTTGTAATTGGGGGCTACCATAGCATAGGCAAGCAATATGGCGGTTTGTCAAATATCATTGTTCGTTGTGCTCGGGAAATGGATTCTTCCGTATTCATCTATTGTTATGATATTTCTTTCTGTTTTCATTGTAGTTATGTTTTGAATAATTGTTGAATGGTTGTTAAATGGCATTGCAAATGAAACTCTCCATCGATTCTATTTGCTTGGATAGATTCTCAATGTCATTGCTTACCTTCTCGGCTGTAATCTTTGCGTAGATTTGAGTGCTGCGTATGCTTGTATGTCCCATTAACTTGGACAGCGTTTCAATGGGAACCCCGTTGGATAAGCAAATGGTTGTTGCATAGCTGTGTCTGCTTTGATGCCAGCAGACGTTCTTGTTGATTCCGCATAATTTGGCTACAGCTTTAATCCCATGTCGGCAATTGGCATAGCAGGGTACGGGCAACAATTTATTATCCTCTGCCATTCCTTGATACTTCTCGATGATATGTTTGGCGGTATCGAGCAATCGGATATTTGTTTCAGTTCCCGTCTTTTGTCTATTGGTCTTAATCCATAAGTGCCCATCGAATGATGTTTGTAAATTGTCGGTTGTGAGATTATACATATCCCTCCAACTCAATCCGCTGAAACAACAGAAAATGAAAAGGTCTCTAATCAGTTCGTAACTTTTCTTCTTGAATGTTCCGTTGATAAGCATCGTGATTTCTTCTTTGGTCAGAAATCCTCTTTTGGTTTCTTCCTTTGTAATACGATAAGCATAAAACGGGTCGCGTTGTAACCAGCCGTTGTTGATGGCTGTATATATGATACTGCGGAACGGCATCATATACGACCATACGGTGTTGGTACAATGATTCTTCTCTGTACGGAGGAACAACTCGAAATCGGTGATGAATGCCGGGGATAATTCACGCAAAGCAATATCGCTTACCTTGTAGCGATGCTTGATGAACCCTTCCAAATGGTTATATACGGTACAGTATTTCCAATAACTGCGTTGGCTTTTCATCTTACCGACTTGTTTGGCATAATCCTCATTGTGTTGTCGGAATAATGCAAGCAGGGTCTTATGGTTCTGTCCCATACCCAAGAATGCGTTTCTGACTTTTTCGGCTGATACATAACCATCCCTATCAATAATTTCCTGATAAGCCTTGTTGATTCCTACACGGATTTTATCCAACATTCGGTTGGCTTCTTGTGCAACAATGCTTCTTCCCGATATTCTGCCGAGACTGACATTCCATAACTTTTCCTCTACATCCAACTTGCAACTGAATTGAGAAATCTTGCCGTTTACGGTTATACGGCACATCACAGGTACAAGCCCGTTCTTCTTCGGGGCATTGCGTTTGAGATAGAATAATACTCTGAAAGTGCTTCTGCTCATAACTCTACTTTTTGATTACAAAATTATTTATGTCAGAGTTGAGTGACGGTAAGTAAAACATAGCGTATCGGTGCAAAAGAATCAGCCAAAGCGAAACCGGAACGAAGATATGAGAAATTTTCTTGTATTTGCAACTGCAATCGCTTAACAAATATTGCTATTCAATCTGTTACAGCAATCAATATAACCCATTGAAATCAAGAATCAAAGTAACGGGATAGTAACGAAACTTTGTCATTTCTTGGCTTTTCATTGACATTTGATGGCACTGAAACATCTTGGCAACACTGTTAAATCGCTAACAGACAACATTCTTTCCCTGTTTCGCACTCACTTTCGTTCCTTTGTTGTATCTTTGCCATGAAAAACCGAAGAAACCAAACAATATGGAAATAACAAGTGCAGAATTCATTATTAGCAATACCGATGTCAATAAATGTCCGGCAGGAAATCTACCTGAATATGCTTTTATCGGACGTTCTAATGTAGGAAAATCCAGCCTCATCAATATGCTGACAGGGCGTAATGGATTGGCCATGACTTCAGCTACTCCCGGTAAAACTATGCTAATCAACCATTTTTTAATTAACAAGAATTGGTATATAGTAGATTTGCCTGGCTATGGCTATGCCAAACGAGGACAAAAAGGACAAGAACAGATTAAAAGAATCATAGAAAGCTACATCCTCAAGCGCGAACAGATGACCAATCTTTTTGTGTTGGTAGATAGTAGGTTAGAGCCGCAAACCATCGACATGGAATTCATTGAATGGTTGGGCGAAAACGGCATTCCATTCTCCATTGTTTTTACCAAAGGAGATAAGTTAAAGGGAGGACAACTAAAAACAAACATACAACAATACTTGAAAAAATTATCGGAGCAATGGGATGAACTACCCCCCTACTTCATCACCTCCTCTGAAAAACGATTGGGACGAAAAGAACTACTACAATATATCGCAGAAATTAATAAAGAAATAAACCATGTATCATGAAAAAAGTCATCACCATCCTAACAATATTGTTATGCACATTGCCCCTTCAGGCACAATCATTGAAAGATTTGCTTAACCAAGAAAACATAGAAAAGGCCGTAAATGCCGTTACCGGAAAAAACACAATTACAGACATGACCGGTACATGGTCATATACAGGTTCGGCCATTCAGCTACAATCAGACAATGCCTTATCTAAATTAGGAGGTACGGCAGCAAGCGGCATCGCCGAAAGTAAGTTGAACGAGCAACTCAAGAAAGTAGGAATTAGTGAAGGAAAGATGAGTTTCACTTTCCATGCCGATAGCACTTTCCAAAGTAAAGTAGGAAAGAAAGATCTAAAAGGAACCTATTCTTACAATGCCGAAAGCAAACAGGTCAACTTAAAATTTTCTAAACTACTGAACATCAATGCACAAGTAAATATGACATCCAATCAAATGGATTTGTTGTTCAAAGCAGACAGATTGTTGAAATTACTCAACTACATTTCAAGCAAAAGCAACAACAGCACATTGAAAGCCATTAGTTCACTTTCCGAAAACTACGATGGCATGATGATGGGATTCTCCATGACCAAACAAGAGGTCATTACAGTCAGTCAATAAACAAACTTCAGCAACAGAAACTTTACCAAAGGACAAAGGTGGTGTACCCCCGAATGAGGGCAACCACCTTTTATCGTAACTACTCGGTTTTAATGCTATTCACCGGATTCTCATTTGCAATTCGCCAAGCCTTCACAATCACTGTGCCCACAACAAACAGCATGACCAGCATACCACAAACAATATAGAACAGGGGTGAAATATTTAACTGATCTTTAAATTGTGCCTGCCACAAATGGCCAGCATAGATTGATGCCACAATTCCAATCAGTACTGCCGGAAGTGAGAGATACAACACATCACGCACCAACAACTGTAAGATAGTAGAAACTTCAGCTCCGTTTATCTTACGAATAGCTATCTCCTTACTGCGGCGACGCACTTCGTCATTAGTATATCCTATCAGTCCTAACAACGTAATGGCAATAATGGCAACGGTAGCCAGCATCGTAACATCTCGGAATAAACGCTCCTTTCGGAATATGTTCTGCTTATTCTCATCGTAACTAATAAACGATATATTGTCGCGCGGATAAATTCTTTTCATCTCGTCATTCAATCGTTGCAAGTTTTCTTCTAACGGTTCCTTTAAGCGGACATGCATACAATCGGCTACCGGCGCATCCCATACACGAAATTCCATAGCTTCCATTTCCTTTATATCAGCAAAGCGGTAATTCTCCATGATACCGGTAACGGTACCATGCTCCTGTACTACCTCGCCAATGCCACTTCCGCTCCATCCCATCTTCCTGACGTATGCCTCATTCACTATAAATTCATTCTTGTTGGTCGGAAAACGTCCCTCCTTCAATCGAAGACCGATAAAGGAGAAAAAGTCGGGTGTACCCCAATTCATACGTGGATAGAAGAGTGTCTTACCATTCTCATCTTTTACAGGCATAGGTTGATAAGCTTCTGTCATGATGGCATTGGAAGAAGATACCGATTCCACAAAAGGAAGATTGCGCAAAATGCTTACTGCATTCTCCGAATTACTGAAAGTGTTGTAAGTAAAGGCCACACGTTCATCATTATACCCCAAGTCTTTGTTTGTAGAGTAATGATATTGCGCCATAACTACACAAAGTAACCCAAACAAAAAGGCTGCTCCACTAAATTGAAAGAAGAGCAACGGATACTTCCAACGTTTCTTATTTTCGGTATATTGCCTAAACACTTGCGTCACCGGAATAGACGAAAAGAGTTTTCCCGGCAACAAGCCACCCACTACCAACAAGAAAGCAACCGCTAACAAAGGAGCATACAAGTTATGGAAAGCAAACAGAGAACCTAACGACACTTCTGTCAACTCTTCTACTTTCTCGCGGAAATATAAAATCAGTATGACAACCAAAGCCAATGAAACACCCACTACAAGTAACGTTTCCCATAAAAAGATGGCCATAATGCTCCCCATGCCTGCCCCACTACACTTGTGTATGCCTACCGCCTTTGCCCGATAAGACAAAGAAGAGATAGATACAAGCGCATAGTTCAGCGTGGCGGTGAAAAGCAGAGCCAACCCCAACAAAGAGAGAATCCACAATCGGCGTTGCACTTCTTTATTATCTAAATAAACCTCTTGTATCGGAATAAAATCTATCTCGATACTCGTCATATTCATCTTTGAATAATGCTCCGTCGGGAAATAATTGGGCAACAACGCATTTACCCGTTTAACTATCTTATCGGCCTCTTCCGGATGACGGAAACGAACGTATGCCTCAAAATTTCCGCCACTTCGCCATCCGGCCGCTGCATATTGTGGCCTACTGGCTGATGAAAGCAACAGTTGGGGTCTTTTTAAAGCCGTATTCTCAGGAATGTCGGCAAAGATGCCCCGTATGATTACACTCTGACCTATTCCGTTCAACGAAAGAGATTTCCCGATGGCTGCATCAGTACTACCAAACAGTTCGCGAGCAAACGACTCGGAGAGAAATACTACGTATGGAGTACCCAAATCATGCGCATTACCTTGCAACAGTTTTATCCCCATGGTCTGAATATAGAGTGAGTCGGCCATTACATTTTCCGGCTTATAAAATTTGTCGCCTAAAGTAAACCTCGCATTAAAGAAAGTATTGACTGTTGTGGCACATTCCACCTCTTCCGGAAAATGTTGGGCAATCATTTCGGCTGTGGGATAAATGTTGTAAGCAGACCAATCTCTTTTCCCTTCTTTTTCATCAATCCACGCTGTACGCACCTGATAAAGACAATCGGGATTCTCATAAAAATTATCGTAACTCAACTCAAATGCTACTTTCGTAAACAATAAAATAGCTATAAGCAATCCGAACGTAAGTGATACAATTTTTATCAAAACAGAATCTGCCCCACGGATTACATTTTGCACTGCATAGTATAATTGCTTCATCGTTATCTTTTTTTTTATTCTACATATTTGTCGGCAGATTACCCACAATGCTTCCGTCAAACAGATTCACTATGCGATGGGCAAACGAAGCATCGTGCTTGCTGTGGGTAACCATGATGACGGTAGTGCCTTCTCTATTCAGTTCGGTCAGCAGATTCATCACCTCCATGCCATTCTTCGAGTCGAGGTTACCGGTAGGCTCGTCGGCCAAAATCAATTTAGGATTGGTCACTACGGCACGGGCAATGGCCACACGCTGTTGTTGTCCGCCGGAGAGTTGCTGAGGCATGTGCTTGGCTCGATGGCTGATGTTCATGCGTTTCAGTATATCCATTACCATCTGTTTGCGTTCGCTTCGCTTGATGCCCAAGTAAGTCAATGGAAGTTCCACGTTCTCAAACACATTCAGTTCATCAATAAGATTGAAACTTTGGAATACAAATCCTAATTTCCCTTTGCGCAGCCGGGTGCGTTCTTTCTCTTTCAAGTCTGCCACCTCTTCGCCAAACAGACTATAGCTACCTTCCGTAGGATTATCAAGCAAGCCTAAAATGTTCAGCAAGGTTGACTTTCCACAACCCGAAGGCCCCATAATGGCTACAAATTCGCCCTCTTTCACTTGCAGATTCACATTGTTCAATGCTACGGTTTCCACTTCTGTCATGCGGAATACCTTACTAAGGTTCTTAATTTCAATCATACTATCTATTGTTTAATTTTCAATATTAATCTTTCAATTCTTCATTCAGTTTATTCACTCTTGATGCTCACTACCAGATTCTCGTTGGCTATATGCCAAGTCTTCAGTACTACTATCGCAACAATCATCAGCAAGGTTGCCAAAGCGGTTGTTAGGTAGTAAGGTATGGTACTTCCCAAGGTGGTAGAGAATTGGCTGATCCATATCTCACCTACATACCACGAAGCCATTGTGCCAAGCAGTACGGCCGGAAGGGCTGTACAAAGCACATCTTTCGTCAGAAGTTCTAAGATATTCGAAGCTTCGGCTCCGTTCACTTTGCGGATGGCTATTTCTTTTGAGCGACGTTGTGTTTCATCGTTGGTGTAACCAATCAATCCCATCAGCGTAATGAAGAGAATGACAAAGGTGGCTACGATCGTGGCGTTACGGAAAACTCGAACGGAATTGTAATTCTCTGCCATCATGGTTTCCATGCTTCTAAACTCTATGTCCTTGTGGAAAACTTCGGAGGCTTCTTTGTTCAGTTTCTGAAGGTTTTCGGTAAATGGCTCTTTCAGTTTTACATAGACAGTGTTGCCAAAAGTGGGATAATGGTGCATTACGAAAGGAAGTTGTTCTTCGAAGAAACTACCGATATGAAAATCCTTGATGACACCCACTATCTTCACCCTTCCTTCTTCGGTTTGGATGGTTTGACCGATGGCTTCGTCTGCACTCCAACGACGCATTTTCAACCAAGTTTCGTTGACGGCCAATTCCCTGCTTTGGCGTGGGGTACGTCCTTGCTTGATAGCCATTCCCATGAAGGAGGTATAGTTTTCAGAGACATAATCCCATTTGGTACTGAACAGGCTCTTTCCTGTTTCATCATATACAAACTGGCCGCTATATTCGTCGGTAGGATTGTATACAGAAGAAGTGACCGCTTCTACGTAGGGCAAACTTTCGTAGAAGTGCTTGGCCGCCATGGTACCTTCGTAATCTCTTGCGTCGTTATGTCCGATGGCAATCCGTTCGGGATTGTAGCCGGTGTCTTTATTGATGACAAACTGATATTGCAAAAAGATAATCGCCATCAATCCTCCCACAAAGGCTACTCCGGAAAATTGAATGAACAAGAGTGAGCGTTTCCATCCTTTTTTCCCATCGGTATATCGCTTGAATACTTGGGTTACCGGAATGCGCGAAAAGAGTTGTCCCGGCAATACACCACCTATCAGAAAGAGAATCAAAGTAACAGCTAACGGCACCCAGATACGGTCGAGTGCAAAGAGTGAAGCCAGTTTGGCCGAGGCGGTGTCTTCTACAAAATCACGGAAATTGAAGATGAGGAAGCCCATCAATAACAAGGCAAGGAGAATTATGATGGCTGTTTCGCATAAGAACATGCCGAAGATTGTTCCCTTTTCTGCACCGCTACACTTGTGTACTCCTACGGCCTTGGCTCTACGGCTGAGGGATGAAATGGAAAGCAAGGCATAGTTCAAAGCGGTGATGAAAAGGATGCTGGCACCAAGGATAGCCATGATAAGGGTCATGCGTTTTACATCATCGAGGCCGCGATAGGTATCGCGAATGGGTTTGGCATAGCTTTCCAATGAATAGAGGCCTCCTTCGGGTAAGTGTTGTTTAACCATTTGGCGGATACGCTTGTTCATTGCTTCTACGTCAGTATCCGGTTTGAGACGAAGATAGATACCCCAGCTATCGCCACCTTCCCACGAATAATTACCAATGTTACGTTTCCAGATGCTGGGCATGGAAATTACAGCTTCGGGATTCATGGTGCTATTGTAAGGAATCGTGGCGTAGGTACCTCGTACGGTCAGATTTATTTCCTTATTGAAACTGATGACTTTTCCTATCGGATTTTCGTCATCAAACATTCGTTTGGCCAATCGTTCGCTCAAGAAGATGACATCCATCTGTTGAAGGTCCTTGACGGGGTTTCCACTCAGCACCTCGATGCCCATGGTTTGAAAGAAGAGCGAATCGGCCGCCACTTTTTCTTCTTTAAAACAAACATTCCCATTATACAAAGGAGAACTTACCATCCATGCCCCCGTACTGGTAGCACTTTCTACCACATCGGGCATGGCTTCGAGAATGCCCGCTGCCATTTTGCCAACATTGGTAGAGCTGGGAGGATAGGTCTTGTTGCCAATGCTAACTTCTGACCACACCTGATATAGGTACTGATACTCCTTGAAGCAGGTATCAAAACTTTGTTCATATGCTACACGCGAAAAAAGCAGAATACTCATCATCAATCCCAATCCCAAAGAGACAATTTTGATGACGTTGGCATTCCGCCCATGAAGCAGTGTCTGAATAACGTAATAAAATCTCATCATATAATAATTCAGTTTGGTTCTACACTCAAATTCACAACGCAAAGATACGAACCACCCCAAACCCACAAATCGTTTTTTAAGAAAAAAACCGGAGCGATGAAAAATGAGAAAAACAGTGCTGTCTAACTTTTAGACAACCGGTGTCTAAAAATTAGACTATAGGGAAAATAATTTTTCCAAGAAGGGAAAATATTTTTCAGCTCAAAATGGGTTTCTGAAAGAAAAATTATATCTTTGATGCGCTTCGGAGGAAAGGGACAAAAAAACTTGGTTTCCCTTAGCAAATACGTACAAAATAAACGTACAACGAATTTGACAAAAATAGACCTCCGACGCACCTCGCTCGTACCTTCCTCGTACCTTCCTCGTACCTGGTTCGGTCACTAAGAAACGAAGAAAAACCGAGGAAGATGCGTCTCAGATACCTCTGAAGGGGGTAGGCAAATTTTAAAGTCATGAGCTAAGTGGTAAAATAATGAAACAAAAAGGCAATCTATTGATAGTGGATGACAATAAGGCGGTGCTTCATTCCTTGCAACTGTTGTTGGCCCCCAGCTTTGACAAGGTGGGCACGTTGCTTTCGCCTCTGAATCTGCTGAACATTCTACGCCAGTCGCAATGGGATATTTTGCTACTCGACATGAATTTTAAGGCAGGTATGAATGGCGGCGAAGAGGGATTGCACTATCTGCACGAAGTAAAACGAAACTTCCCCAACCTGCCGGTTGTGCTTTTTACGGCCTATGCCGACATTGACTTGGCGGTGCGTGGCATCAAAGAGGGTGCCGCCGACTTTGTGGTAAAGCCTTGGGATAACCAAAAGTTGATAGACACCCTGCAGAAAGCCTTGCTACACAAACAAGAGGAAGAGAGAAAGAGTGCCGAAAACGAGAAGACAACCAAAAAACAACCTTCACTGAAAACGCAAGTATTAAATAGCGTCTCCACTTTGGAAGAAATGGAGCGAGAACTGATAGTGCGCACCATCAAAAATAACGATGGAAACCTATCGGCCGTAGCTGCTCAACTGGACATTACACGCCAGACACTTTATAACAAAATGAAGAAATACGGGATTTAGCAACCACTTATTAGCCCTATGAAACACCGATACATCGTTTGCATAATCACTACCATGCTCATAGCAATAATCACTACACTCATGTGGACAATGGTAGTGCTAAACGTATCATTTCCTAAGAACATGGGCACACCCTTGTTTTGGGCCATCTGCTTCAGCCTGCTCTTACCGGCAGCACTCTGGTGGCAACACCACGTCTATCAGCACCACACCCGCATGGTACTCTTCCTACTCGATGCACTTGAAAACAACGACCACTCCATGCGCTTCAACGAAACCGAGGAAAACGAAGAGAGACGAATGGTACATAAAGCACTGAACAGAGTGTCTAACGTGTTGCTACAAGCCCGTTTGGAAACCATCGAACAAGAGAAATACTACGAACTAATCCTCGATTTCGTCAATACCGGCGTATTGGTACTGAATGAAAAAGGAGTGATTACACAAAAAAACAAAGAAGCATTAAGACTCTTGGGGTTGGATATATTCACTCACATCAACCAATTGGAAAATATTGATGCCGACCTAATGAAACTTCTGCAAAATTGTCGTGCAGGAGACAAATTACAATACTCATACTACAACGAGCGAAAAAACGTTCAGTTATCAATCAATGTCAGCCTTGTAAAAGTACACAATGAACCCTTGCGTATCATTGCACTGAATGATATACATACCGCATTGGACGAAAAAGAAATAGATTCATGGATGCGACTGACCAGAGTATTGACACACGAAATAATGAATTCGGTAACCCCCATCACCTCGCTAAGCGACACACTACTAAGCATAATTACCAAAGAAAACGCCCCGGAAGAGGTGCGCAAGGGACTACAAACCATCCATGCCACCGGAAACGGATTATTGTCTTTCGTCAACTCTTATCGGAAATTCACATACATCCCTACTCCCAAACCCACATTGTTCTACCTAAAACCATTCATCGAACGCACCATTTCACTGATACAAGCAGAAGAATGCGCCAAATACATCCACTTCAATCTACATATAAACCCCGACGAACTGATTCTATATGCCGACGAGCAACTGATAACACAAGTAATGCTCAATCTACTGAAAAATGCCCGACAAGCCATCGAGGAATGTGAAGATTTAAAGGAAGGAATTATCACGCTGAGAGCTTATTGCGATGACGAGGAAGCAGTAATTATAGAAGTGAGCAACAATGGAAAAGAAATTCCTACTGATATTCAAGAACATATCTTTGTTCCCTTTTTCACTACTAAACAAACGGGTAACGGCATCGGCCTAAGCATATCCCGACAAATCATGCGATTATCTCAAGGTAGCATCTCTCTACTATCCGGCAATCCCACTACATTCCGCTTGGTATTCAATTAATCTGTTACATCAACACATTGCAATCAGACCGCTTACCAACAAGAACAGATATACAATTTTGCGTAATGCAGAGGCACTGATACGCTCAAACAAACAAGTCCCTACATGGGTACCTATAACAACACCTACCAAGCCAACCACCCACAACAAGCATGTATCAGAGGTAAAAAAACCTACCTTTGCACGAAATAACGTATAAAACACATTAAGCAACACTGAAAAGGCTTGCAATGTAGCTATATATGCCTGCTTGTCATCAATGCGACCTATACAATAAAGTACCAACGGAGGGCCAGGCATTGCAAACATCCCACCCATTACACCACTTAAAGCACCTATCACTCCTTGAGAGAAAGAAGAACGAAAGCGAAAACGAATTTTCCCACTACCAAACAAAAAATAAAGGGCTATCAAAGCAAACATTGCACCAAAGCTACGCTTCAATACAACATTACTTAATGAAGCCATGTAGTGGATGGCAAGAAAAGAAACTATAATATTAGATGACAACACAACAAACATCAGTCGCCAACGAATGTAACGCCACTGACGAATGGCTATCAACAATGCTGTACTACCTGCCAATAAACCTGAAAGTGCAGTACTTGCTCCATAAGAGGTTAAGATATACGGAAAGAACATCATGACAAAAATGCCAAAACCAAAACCCGTAACACGTTGAATAAAAGCAGCAATGATAGTGAGTAATAGTACCCACACCACAGTTATCATCATCTCTTTTAGAGTTAAAACATTAAAAAAAGCTCCACAAGCACATGAAGTATGCTTGCAGAGCTACAAAAAAAAATGTCAGAGCGGAAAACGAGGCTCGAACTCGCGACCCCAACCTTGGCAAGGTTGTGCTCTACCAACTGAGCTATTTCCGCAGATATTCCTTCTATTAACAAAGAAGGAAGTGCCCAGAACAGGACTCGAACCTGCACGCCTCGCGGCACGCGCACCTGAAACGCGCGCGTCTACCATTCCGCCACCTGGGCAACACCATTATGTGTTTAGAGCGGAAAACGAGGCTCGAACTCGCGACCCCAACCTTGGCAAGGTTGTGCTCTACCAACTGAGCTATTTCCGCATGGTTTGCTAAATAACATTCATTGATTTTACATCACTACCTTGCCAAGCTTGGTTTTATTTCCCATTCTTTGGGGTAAGGTTGTGCTCTACCAACTGAGCTATTTCCGCATGGTTTGCTAAATAACATTCATTGATTTTACATCACTACCTTGCCAAGCTTGGTTTTATTTCCCATTCTTTGGGGTAAGGTTGTGCTCTACCA
>SUYA01000001.1:0-46675 GCA_015060695.1 Mediterranea massiliensis | reverse complement strand
AAGGTTGTGCTCTACCAACTGAGCTATTTCCGCATGGTTTGCTAAATAACATTCATTGATTTTACATCACTACCTTGCCAAGCTTGGTTTTATTTCCCATTCTTTGGGGTAAGGTTGTGCTCTACCAACTGAGCTATTTCCGCATGGTTTGTGAAGAGAAGGAGACTCGAACTCCCACGACATAATTGTCACTACCCCCTCAAAGTAGCGCGTCTACCAATTCCGCCACCTCTCCAAACACATATTACCAAAATGTCATAGAACTGATTGCATCACTGCAACCGTGTCAAATTAGAGCGGAAAACGAGGCTCGAACTCGCGACCCCAACCTTGGCAAGGTTGTGCTCTACCAACTGAGCTATTTCCGCATGGTTTGCTCAACCAACTGAGCTATTTTGCTTTTGCGGTTGCAAAGGTAGGCATTTTCTGCAAACCTGCAAACAATATGAATATTTTTTTATAAGATTTTCGATAACATACTGAATATCATACCACCTTAAATCGAGCAAAACGAAGTAACAACTGTTTTTCACCGGCATTCTTAAAGCGGATGGTAGCTTTTGCATTGTCTCCTTCACCTTCTACACGCAACACTTCACCCAAACCAAAACGTTCGTGTTCGATATGTTGTCCTACCTGTAGAACCTTGACAGAGGACGAAGAAGTAGTAGCTGTAGTAGTTGCTACTCGTTTTAAATTTCGAGGTATCGACGAAGTGAAAGATTTAGTTTTTGTATGTTCTACCAACGGTCGTTCTTGTTCAATAGGACGTGAAATAGCAAACGAGGTTTGATGAGAATTAAACAACTCACCCGACATACGCAAGAAACGGGCATCAATATCTTTCAAGAAGCGACTGGGAGCACCAAACTCCATTTTTCCATAACGCATCCTCGATTTGGCAAAAGTAAGAAAACAATGTTGCTCGGCTCGTGTAATGGCCACATAGAACAAACGACGCTCTTCCTCTAAAGCCCTAAGCGAATCTCCGGCCATACCACTTGGAAAGAGATTCTCCTCCAGCCCCACCACAAACACTGTAGGAAACTCCAATCCCTTGGCTGAATGTACGGTCATCAAAGTCACTCTTTCTCCCTCTTCTGTTTCATCAGAATCTTGATCGGTCAGCAAGGAGACTTCCGACAAGAAATCACCAAGCGATAATTTATCATTTCCTTCCTCCCGACGTTGGGCACAGAAATCACTCATACCGTTTACCAACTCCTCCACATTCTCCTTACGGCTAAGGTTCTCCGGCAAATTGTCCTGACATATATCAGCCATAATACCCGATTGTCTGATAATCTCTGGTCCCACTTCATCGGCCGTATGTACTGAAGCCAGCTCCATGAATCCAAGTATAAGATTACGGAATGTTTGTAGTTTACCTACTGTACCTTTATTGAAGTTTACACCATACTCTAATGGTTGGCACAATACACTCCACAAGCTGGTGTTATGTGCAGATGCAGCAGCCACAATTTTTCCGACTGTTGTATCACCTATACCTCGTGCCGGATAATTTATAATTCGTTTCAACGCCTCTTCGTCATGTGGATTTACCACTAACCGAAAATAAGCAATTACATCCTTTATCTCTTTCCGCTGATAAAAAGAGAGTCCACCATAAATGCGGTATGGAACAGAACGTTTACGCATGGCTTCCTCAAAGACACGACTTTGCGCATTAGTACGGTACAGAATAGCAAAATCAGCATACCCTAAACCTTCTTGTCTTTGCAATTCTCGTATCTTATTAATCACAATATCAGCCTCTTCCATATCACTATATGCCTGATAGACCGGTATAGTTTCTCCTTTTTCCTTCTGCGAAAAGACCTCTTTGTGTATCTGTCGCTGATTTTTAGCAATCAGACTATTGGCTGCACTCACTATAGTTTGAGTGGAACGATAATTCTGTTCTAACTTAAACAGCCTTGTTCCCGGATAGATCTTTGTAAAATAAAGGATGTTATCTATATCTGCACCACGAAAAGAATAAATGCTTTGTGCATCATCACCCACCACACAAACACGGCGATGCTCTCCTCCTAATTGATAAACAATGCTATGCTGTGCATAGTTAGTGTCTTGGTACTCATCTACAAGAATATATCCGAATTGTGCCCGATAGCGTGCCAACACATCGGGATGGTTACGGAAGAGCAAAAAAGTATAAAGAAGCAAGTCGTCAAAATCCATGGCATCGGCCTGCCTACAACGTTCCCAATAATGACGATAAATATCGCGAATGGCAGGCATTTTCATCGCACAATCGCCTTCATACGCCTCCTTATTATTAGCATATGCAGCCGGAGTAACCAAATGATTTTTGGCATTGGATATACGAGATTGAATAGATGAAGATTTGTACACCTTTTCATCCAGTCCCATTTCCTTCACGATAGAACGGATAAGACTCTTCGAATCTGCTGTATCATATATAGTAAAATTGGAGGAAAAACCAAGATGTGTCGCTTCGGCATGAAGAATACGCAAGAAAATTGAATGAAATGTACCCATCCACAGGTATCGGGCACGTGCTTCCCCTACTTGGCGGGCTATGCGTTCTTTCATCTCACGAGCAGCCTTATTGGTAAAGGTCAATGCCAGAATATTCCAAGGTTGGTATCCGTTTTCCAACAAATAAGCAATCTTATAGGTCAACACCCGTGTCTTACCGGAACCGGCTCCGGCAATCACCAACGAGGGGCCTTCACTATACATCACCGCTGCACGCTGGCTTTCATTCAATTCATTTATATAGTCCATGATGCAAAGATAGCGTAAAAGAATAAGATAAACGAAGTAAAAAAAATACTATTTTATATCTATCATATCTTTTCCGGTTTCAATAACATATTTTAAACATTATATTTCGAATATATTACTACGAATCATTACCTTTGTTTCAAATTAATATATACGCTGAAAAAGATGAAGCTGATTGTAGTAACAACCCCTAGATTCTTTGTAGAAGAAGATCAGATAATTACGACTCTTTTCGAGGAAGGATTAGATATATTACACTTAAAGAAGCCGGAAACTCCGGCCATGTATTCTGAACGTCTGCTTACGCTGATTCCTGAAAAATATCATCGACAAATCGTTACCCACGAGCACTTCTACCTCAAAGAAGAATTCAACTTGATGGGCATTCACATAAATCCTCGTAACACCAAAGAACCTGAAGAATATAGTGGCTCAGTCAGCATCACCTGCTCTACCATTGACGAACTGAAACAAAAGAAGCATTTCTACGATTATGTATTGCTTGACCCCATATACGACTGCATCATACAGGACTTTAGTGTACGTTTTCCGCCCGAAGTGTTACGCAAGGCACGCAAAGAGAAACTGATAGACAGCAAAGTCTTTGCATCTGGAGGAGTTACCATCGAAAACATAGAGCAACTGAAAGAATTTGGCTTTGGCGGTGTAGTTATTATGAGCGACCTTTGGAACAAATTCAATGCATGCAGTGACAACAATTACCAAGATTTAATTGCCCAATTCCGCAGAATAAAGAAACTCATCGACTAATACTTCTATTTCAAAGAAACAATAAAGTTTCAATCATATTAAATAAATAAAATATAAAAGGACTCACCCAAAGGTGAGTCCTTTTATTATATATCTCAGAATAATGATTATTCTTCAACAGCAGCCTGAGCAGCAGCCAAACGTGCAATGGGTACACGGAACGGAGAACAAGATACATAGTTCAAACCTACCTTGTGACAGAACTTCACTGAAGAAGGTTCACCACCATGTTCACCACAGATACCGCACTTCAATTCAGGACGTACTGAACGACCCTTTTCTACTGCCATTTCTACCAATTGGCCTACACCGTTTTGGTCGAGTACTTGGAATGGGTCTACCTTCAAAATCTTCTTTTCAAGGTAAACCGGCAAGAAGCTGGCGATATCGTCACGTGAGTAACCGAATGTCATCTGAGTCAAGTCGTTTGTACCGAATGAGAAGTATTCGGCACGGCTTGCGATGCGGTTAGCTGTCAATGCAGCACGTGGGATTTCGATCATTGTACCTACCTTGAATTCTACTTCTACACCTTCTTCTGCGAAGAGAGCAGCAGCAGTTTCGCGGATAACCTTTTCTTGTGCTTCAAATTCGTACAAGATACCGGTCAATGGAACCATGATTTCAGGATGTGGATCGCCACCTTCCTTCTTCAACTGAATGGCAGCACCGAGGATGGCGCGTGTTTGCATTTCAGTGATTTCAGGATAAGTGTTACCCAAGCGACAACCACGGTGACCCAACATTGGGTTAGCTTCGCAAAGGCTGTCAACGCGTTGACGGATGTATTCTACAGTTACGCCCATAGCCTTAGCCATTTCTTCTTGTCCCTTCAAATCGTGTGGTACGAATTCATGCAAAGGAGGATCGAGCAAACGAACGTTCACCGGACAACCATCCATAGCCTTGAAGATGCCGTAGAAGTCTTTTTGTTGGTAAGGCAACAACTTGGCCAATGCCTTCTTGCGACCTTCTGCATCTTGTGCAAGAATCATTTCGCGCATAGCAACGATCTTTTCTGCTTCGAAGAACATGTGTTCTGTACGGCAAAGACCGATACCCACTGCACCGAAGTTGCGAGCAACTTGTGCATCGTGTGGAGTATCTGCGTTAGTACGAACTACCAACTTAGTATATTTTTCGCAAAGAGCCATCAAGTCAGCGAAGTCGCCTGATACTTCAGCAGCCTTAGTCTCTACTTGACCGGCATAGATTTCACCGGTTGTACCGTTCAATGAGATGAAGTCGCCTTCTTTCAACACAACACCATCTACTTCTACTGTGCGTGCCTTGTAGTCGATGTTCAATGCACCGGCACCTGATACACAGCACTTACCCATACCACGAGCAACTACGGCAGCGTGAGAAGTCATACCACCACGAGCGGTGAGGATACCTTCTGCAACAGCCATACCTGCAAGGTCTTCCGGAGAAGTTTCGATACGAACCATAATTACCTTCTTGCCATCTTCAGCCCACTTAGCAGCATCGTCAGCAAAGAATACGATTTGACCACAAGCAGCACCCGGAGAAGCAGGAAGACCACGAGTCAATACCTTAGCGCTTGAAAGAGCCTTCTTATCGAATACGGGGTGAAGCAATTCATCCAACTTATTGGGTTCGCAACGCTTCAAAGCAGTCTTTTCGTCAATCATGCCTTGACGGAGGAGGTCCATAGCAATCTTCACCATGGCAGCACCTGTACGCTTACCGTTACGAGTTTGGAGGAACCAGAGTTTACCTTCTTGTACTGTGAACTCCATATCCTGCATATCCTTGTAGTGATTTTCCAACTTAGTTTGGAGTGCATCGAGTTCAGCATAGATTTCAGGCATAGCTTCTTCCATAGAAGGATACTTGGCTACACGTTCTTCTTCGCTGATACCAGCACGTTCTGCCCAACGTTGAGAACCAATCTTAGTGATTTGTTGCGGAGTACGGATACCAGCTACCACGTCTTCACCTTGAGCGTTGATGAGGTATTCACCGTTGAAGAGGTCTTCACCGTTACCAGCGTCGCGAGAGAAGCAAACACCTGTTGCAGATGTATCACCCATGTTACCGAATACCATTGCTTGAACGTTAACGGCAGTACCCCATTCTGCTGGAATACCTTCCATCTTACGATAAAGGATTGCACGGTCGTTCATCCAGCTATCGAATACAGCGCAGATGGCACCCCACAATTGTTCGTATGAATCGTTGGGGAAGTCCTTACCTGTTTGAGCCTTAACAGCAGCCTTGAACTTAGCAACAAGTTCTTTCAAGTCTTCCACTTCCAATTCGTTATCCAACTTCACGCCCTTAGCTTCCTTCACCTCTTCGATGATAGCTTCAAACGGATCGATATCTTCCTTGTTCACCGGCTTCATACCCAAAACCACGTCACCATACATTTGCACGAAACGACGATATGAGTCCCATGCAAAGCGTGCATTACCAGTCTTGCGAATCATACCTTCAACTACTTCGTCGTTCAAACCAAGGTTCAAGATGGTATCCATCATACCTGGCATAGAAGCACGAGCACCTGAACGTACAGAAACCAACAACGGGTTTTCTACATCACCAAACTTCGAGTTCATCAAAGTTTCAATGTTGGCAACAGCCTTCTCTACATCTTCCTTCAACAAGGCAACTACTTTATCCTTGCCTTCTGCAAAGTACTCATTACAAACATCGGTTGTAATTGTAAAGCCCGGAGGAACCGGTACACCAATCAGGTTCATTTCAGCAAGGTTTGCACCCTTACCACCCAAGAGGTTTCTCATGTCAGCCTTTCCTTCTGCCTGACCGTTACCAAAGGTATAAACTCTTTTTTTGTCCATAATATGAATTAAATTATTGAATGTGTTTTTTGGTTTTGAAAACGCAAAGCTAATGATAATTCACCGATTAGAAAACTTTTTGGGAAGAAAACTTCATCCAAATGTTCATTTTTGGCATAAAGTCATTTTATCTGGCACTCAAATAGCGATTATTTCATTTAAAATAGCTAATTTTGCCCGATTTTTATTAGATTTGGTATAAAAGTGGCAAGAAAGAAAAAAGAATTTCCCCTACTGGAGAAAATTACAATTACCGATGTGGCGGCCGAAGGAAAGGCCATAGCCAAAGTAAACGATATGGTAGTGTTTGTACCCTACGTGGTACCGGGTGATGTGGTTGATTTGCAAATCAAACGAAAGAAGCACAGCTATGCCGAAGCCGAAGCGGTGCATTTTCACGAATACTCGTCCAAACGTGCCGTTCCCTTCTGTCAGCACTACGGTGTATGTGGCGGATGCAAATGGCAAGTATTACCCTATAGCGAGCAAATCAAGTACAAACAAAAACAAGTTACCGATAATCTGACACGCATCGGCAAAATTGAATTGCCGGAGATTTCACCCATCCTCGGCTCCAAAAAAACTGAGTTCTACCGCAATAAGTTAGAGTTCACCTTCAGCAACAAGCGCTGGCTCACCCAGCAAGAGGTGGCCGAAGATGTAAAGTACGACCAGATGAATGCCGTGGGCTTCCATATTCCCAATGCATTCGACAAGGTATTACCCATCGAGAAATGCTGGTTGCAAGACGACATCAGCAACCGCATCCGCAATGCTGCACGCGACTACGCCTATGCCCACAACTATAGTTTCCAAAATCTACGGACACACGAGGGCATGTTGCGCAACATCATCATCCGCACCTCTACCACCGGTGAACTGATGGTAATCGTGGTATGTCACATTGAGCGCGATGAGGAGATGAATCTCTTCAAAGCTATGTTGCAACACTTGGCAGATAGTTTCCCCGAAATCACTTCGCTGTTATACATTATTAATAATAAAGTAAACGACACCATTACCGACCTCGATGTCCATCTCTTCAAAGGCAACGACCATATCTTTGAAGAAATGGAAGGCCTTCGCTTCAAGATTGGCCCCAAGTCGTTCTACCAAACCAACTCCGAACAAGCCTACGAACTCTATAAGGTTGCCCGCAACTTTGCTGGCCTCACCGGCAACGAACTGGTATATGACCTCTACACAGGTACCGGTACTATTGCCAACTTCGTATCACGTCAGGCTCGTCAGGTCATTGGCATCGAATATGTACCCGAAGCCATCGAAGACGCCAAGGTCAACTCTGCCATCAACGGCATCGAAAACACCCTCTTCTTTGCCGGCGACATGAAAGATATGCTCACACAAGACTTCATCAACCAATACGGACGCCCCGATGTCATCATTACCGACCCACCCCGTGCCGGTATGCACCAAGACGTCATTGATGTCATACTTTTTGCCGAACCTCAACGCATTGTATATGTCAGTTGCAACCCGGCCACTCAGGCACGCGACCTCCAGCTACTCGATGTAAAATATCGTGTCAAGGCCGTGCAACCGGTTGATATGTTCCCACATACCCACCATGTAGAGAATGTGGTACTTTTGGAAATTAAAAATTAAAAGTTAAAAATTGAAAGTAAACCATAACGGATGGCAAAAACTATAGCACGCGCCAAAGCGCAATACACAGATTATATCGTTCGCGAACATATTGAGTTGATGGAATTTCTGGCAGCCCGCATGCCCGATGCCAGTCGCACCAAACTTAAAACCCTGCTCAGCAAGCGTGTGGTGCTGGTAGATAATGTCATCACCACCCAATACAACTTTCCCCTGAAACCCGGCATGAAAGTACAAATCAGTCGTGACAAAGGAGGAAAACGTGAATTCAACCATAAGCTACTGAAAATAGTGTATGAAGATGCCTACCTGATTGTGGTGGAAAAACAACCCGGACTACTCTCGGTCAATACCGAGCGACAGAAAGAGCGCACAGCCGTCAGCCTCCTCAACGATTATGTAAAACGTTCGGGACGCAACAATCGTGTATATATTGTCCATCGCCTCGACCGCGATACTTCGGGCATCCTCATGTTTGCCAAAGACGAAAAAACACAATATACCCTGCGCGACCATTGGAAAGAAATTGTCTATGACCGTCGCTACGTAGCCGTAGTAGCCGGAGAGATGGAAAAAGATGCCGGCAGTGTCCGTTCCTGGCTCACCGACCGCACCCTTTATGTATATTCCAATCCCACCGACGATGGAGGCAAAGAAGCCATCACCCACTATCGCACCATCAAGCGTGCCAACGGTTTCTCTTTAGTAGAAGTAAAATTAGAGACCGGCCGCAAGAACCAGATTCGTGTCCACATGCAAGACCTCGGTCATCCCGTTGTGGGCGATGGCCGCTACGGTTTCGAAGAACTCAACCCGCTGGGCCGTTTGGCGCTTCATGCTTTCAAACTCTGTTTCTATCACCCCGTTACAGGAGAGAAGATGGAGTTCGAAACACCCTACCCCAGCGACTTCAAACGTTTGGTACAGAAGCGTTAATGCTATCACCTACACACAAATGCTTGAGGTGATAGCCTGAATTGTTTTTGTACCAATCTTTATTGAGTATTCTTACGTACTGCACGCACTTTTAGTTTCGCTGCTCTATCAGCAGTTGAATTGATTGTTATGTATTGATTATTAGAGAATGTATAGGAATATGCATATCCACCAGCATCATTACCGGCATTCGATGACCAATAAGTTCCATCAAAAGGAGAAGTAGGTGTTGTTCCGGTAGCATTACCTGGTTCAACTAAATATTTTGCTTCTTCTATTGATGGAAGATACCATTCTATTATATCCTTACCGCTTTCATCCCCTTTATTATCTACACCTCCCTCACCTACTTTATGCAATATAGCTTTATATGTAGTAGATGAATTATTTCCAGATTTTATAGACGTCTTCAATTCACGCATTCTGTTACGCGTCAAAGCAATATAGGCGGCATAATATTCAGGATTAGCAGTGGTTACTAAAGAGTCCTTTTTCCAATCTGTCAAAGTTTTATCAAGTTCCTCTTCCAAATCTGTAATGTCTGTATTTCCGGTATAATCGTATAAATTTTGAGTATTAATCTTTCCATCTTCAAAACCGGCAATTGAATCTACTTTATTAAGAGCAGTATAATCAATAATAATAGATGTAGTAATTTCATTTCCCAATTTATCTGTCTCTTTATTTATTACGACAAAACCATCTGCTATCTCATCATCAATTTCTGGGAGTACAGTATCGGTCGTCCATCCTAACCATTTAAAAAAAGCTAAGATAATAGATTGTAAAATTTGCGAAAGGCGGCTGGAGTCTAAATACTTCAACGCTTCTTCATCAGTATATGTAATTTTTCTACTATAACTAAATCCAAAAGGATGTGTTTCTGTATCTTCAAAGCGTTCTGCTCCAATGCCATAACTATTCCAACTTGGACATAGTTGTTTGAATCGTCCCACTCCGATAGTAATTCTTTCATTTGTTTCTTTTACAGTTCCCACTAAATGCAGCACTCCATTTCTATCTGTCTGGCCATCGTTTTCATCGAGGAACAAATAAATAGTACCGGAAGAACCATCTGCCAGGTCTAAATCTTGAGAACCAATAATAGTAGTTTCAAAGACGGGTTGTGGATTCTCCGGATCTGTTGTACCGTCACTGTTTACCGTATATTCCATTGTCCACAATTCATCCGTAAAATAACCTTGTTGCTGGGTTGTTGTTAATTCCGTTTTCAATGCAATATCACTCTTGTCATCAGAAGCAGTATTCGTACCATCCTCTTCCCAAGCTGCATAAGCCCTGATATCAGTAACTATACCATTCAAATCCGTAAGATCATATCTCATGTCAACTCTTGTATAGTGAGCATCCGCATCCGGTGGCGTAGGAATCTCTATCGAAATATCCGTATCAATATTTAATTTGTATACCGTTGTTTGTCCAGCTACCCAGTTGTGTGCTGTTGCTCCAAGATTAATTACTTGATTTATTTTCTCTTCACCCGTAATCAATTCTTTGTAGTTAAGGGTTACTTTTGCATCAGCACCTATTTCTTGAGGCATAACAAGCATCGTCAAGCCGTTTGAATTTCCGGCTATGTCTGTTCCGGCAGGCAGGCCAGACGTATCAACGTTAGGTTTGCCATCTATGGTAAATACAGGCGTATATGTAACATTATCGGCAGACGAAGTATATGACCAGGCACCATTTTCATAAGTCATGGTGACTGTTCCTCCCTTAATTCCAGAAACAGAGAGTGAGTTTATCTGAATCAACTGCATATCACCCACTTTGAACTGAACAGCAGCCAAGAGGTGTTGGAATTGCAAGGGAACCGGATTGGTCGCATCATTGGTGGAGCAATCTACCGTTGATTGTGCCACCATAATATCTGTTTGAGAAGCTATATCTTCAGGGATGGTATAAGTTATTGCAGGAGCGTCTATCGAGTTAGGAATTGACAAATTGTTATTATCATCACACGGTGCAACGGCAAAGAAAGTCATTGTGCCATTGACCGGCCAATAATAGGGAGTGATGGATTCTGTATCATTGCTATTAAATTCCATACCTTCTGAATGATTGACGAAATAATAGCTATTCGATGCATCATCCGACTTTTTGTAATAAGCACCTACTTTGTATCGCCAATCACCGGTAGTTGATATTTGAGTACCGCGCGTCTGGGCTTTTTGGGGTGATTTATGCGAACGAATACCCTCCTCTACATAGACATCAAGACTAAATGTACTATCCGAAGAGGTTAAAGAAAGAAGAGATTCTTTCTGAATCTGCACAGAACGAGTCTTTCCTAAATTTGGTGCATTTTTAGGATATGATGCATGGAAACCAATATTTTGTCCGGTTGTTTGCAAACGGCTTTCAAAGTCATCGTCCACACACGAAGCACATGATAACAAGGCAAACAACAGCATTGCCCGGTTCCCAATATAAACAGATAGATTCTTAAGTCCTTTCATTCTCGCAGATTTTCATTCTTTTTTAGTGACCGTAAAGGGAGATCCAACCCTTTACGGCCTGATAACAATCATTCATCACACGAACAGTCGATGTATAAATTCATTCACTGACGGTATGATAAATGAGATAATGATTTTTATTCTCCACCATTAGATGCAGATGATGATGCTGAGCCAACAATACCCTGATCTCTATTAGAATCATCTTTCCAAGTTTCTACATTTGCTGCAAAATGGATGTAATTAATTTGTGGGTTCAAGCTGGCTGTATAACGATAAACATATCCAGGTTTCCATTGTTCATGATTAGCGATTTTTAATGAAACATTGCTAAATGTAGTAGTACCCACTTCATTATCACCATCATCATAAGAACTTCCACTAAACGTAACTGTTATATCATTGCTTTGAGGGATAACATAAAAAGCTATGCTTTGGTCATTTTCAATAACCGGTGTGTTTGTATCATCTTTTTTCAATGTAAGATTTCCAGAAGAAACAACTTCGTAATCACCTTTAGTAATATTATTATTAGTAGCACTATTAGCATTATCTACATCTGTTGCTTTAATACCTTGAGCTGCCCAATTGATTTCGGTACTATCATTATGATGATACACCTTAGCATCAGATGTTTTAATTGCTTCCAAACTAAAAGGTTCAATCTCTACTCTCAAATTTTGATTTGCAGACTGATCAAGTACAAATCGGAATATAACTTTTGCTAACGCATGTTCAAATGTCATATTCATGGTATTTACAAGTTCTGCAGTGGTCGTACGTTTTTCTTCTGCAGGAACAGAAAAAATCAGGTCTGTTGTAGAAGCTGCGTAATTTGTTAAATCAAAGCCCCATGTTTCATCTAAAGTTTGACCATTTAATGCTTGTACATTCAACATTTTGCTATTAAATGAAACTCCATTATTCAATTTAGCATTATTTGCATTAGCGTTATGACCATTTGCATATGCAGCAAAACGATAGGTCTTATCTACAGTCCAAGGTTTCGGGTTTTCATAAGTCCAGTTATACCATCCTGTTTCTGGTGAAACTTTCTTATTTCTATATACTTTCTCACCATTAAAGAAAGTAGCTCCATCACCATCCGCAGTAAAACTACCATTGGCAGTTGTTCCTTTTGCTCCATAAACATAGAAGACATCAAAATTTTCTGTCTGTCCTACGTCATCTACTGCCTTTGTCTGTTTGCCCACGAATGAATCAAAGTTGATGGTTTTGCTCTCAGCAATGTCCAGCACTTCACTTTGTGTACAACTTGTCAAGGCTGCTACAGCCACTCCAAGCATCCATAAATTCTTTTTCATAATCTCATAAAATTTAGTTTAACTTGTTTATATTTTTATTTATTCACGTTTCATCTTCTACAAGGGCAATGGCACATCAATGGCATCGCCCCATCCTTCTACACCTATATCAAATCCACCGCTATCCGGGTCGGGTTCTTTTCCTTCTTCATCCGTAATTTCCAATCCGCTTACCACAATCACCCCGCCACGCGGTTGTGTTTTCATCTGCTCGGTAATGTCGAATTCGAATGTTTTGAACAAGCCGTTTGTCATCCGCACTTCCAGGTTCATGGCATAGTGTGGTTCCTCATCAGCAGCATCACGGCTGTAATGATCACCGGGATGATTGGGCACCCCAAAAGACATGATCCGGGCTTCGGCACCATATGGTTCGATGGTGCAATCATAAAGCAATGTGGCACTTTCGTCTCCGGTATGTCCATCGTGCAGATAAACCGATTCGGCCATGCCTGCCAATGCACCTCGCGCCAGGCCCACATACTCCAATCCGGCACTGAATTCGTAGCGAATCAGGTAGGTGTAAGCCAATGGCTTCAGCGTAATGGGCATCTTCATGGCTTCTGTACTCAACTCTCCCTCGAAGTGCTCCACATAGTGACCATAGAGCATGTCGGGCGGGTTGATGGTACGTTCGCCTCCGTGCAAAGCCGTGAAGGTGTTACGAGTAATAGTACGAGTAGTAGCCGTAGCATTGGCCTTCTCGCCCAAACCGCTATAAACGATGTACTCGGTATCGTTGTTATAAAACAGTAGCGAATAGCTCTCTTCCTTCAGGTAAAGGCGTCCACCATCGGCCGGCAAATTGCGTTCGTCGTGAACCGTACCATCCTGCTTGTAAATCAAAGAGCGAATGCCGGTGGCCGGCTGAGGGATGAAATCGGTGTATGCCCATCCCCATTCGGGATTCCAGTTGGCTGACCAGTTGCATCCATAATCGCGTTCCCACACCGTTTCCCATTCGGCTTGTACATCGAGGCGTACACGAGGTGCATGCTCTTCGTGGTCATAGCAAATTTCCTTGCGACAACTCGCACCCAAAACCAATATGGCCACGAGCCACAACCAGAGAGTGAGGTGCTTCATCGTTTACCTCCTTTCAATCGGTGCAGCACGTTGTCCAACTTCTTCTGACCAATGCGCCACACCAACGACACCTTGCCCTTCACGGGACCCACATAGCCGGTATGACTGGTTTGTTGATATACAGAATGTCCATCTTCGGGCAGGTATTCTTCATACTTGGTATAGAGGTAACCGATGCCAAGTCCCAATTCTAACGACAATTGGCGACTGATGGGGAACATATAACCGTAGCTGATGCCGGCAGCAGCAAACTCGCCTTGATAGCCCTCGTGGTTTTGCAAATCATAGAGGCCTCCCATCAAGAATGCTCCTACATAATGACCTTTCCAACGGTTGTCGGGGCGGAACCAATAGCGTACTTCAGGAGCCACATGAGCCAGCTGATAATACTTATGTTTCCCTTTGTTTCGCCACCAGGCAATGCCTCCTTCCAAAGATAGCGACCAGTGAGGATTGCAGCGATATTCCACTTCAACCGAAGGCATCAATGCTGCATCATAAAGCAAATTAGTCTTGATGGCCCAGTTTGTCTCTTCGTATTCGGGCAATAAATCAGCTGTATCTGTAGCAACGGGCAACTGAACCGGTTGGAGTACGGCAATGGTATCCACTTCCACGGGCGTCACGAGGCTATCTGTCACAACCACTTCGGGTTCAACGACATCCTCTTCCTGCTGAACCTCAGCTTTTTCCGAGCAGCAAACAATAATCCAGGTGGCATAACGCAATTGGGGCATGTAGTGTTGCAACAAGTGGTTCCAGGTGCGACCATCATCCAACTTTTGAATCTCAAGTTTACGGTGCATATCATCTATGCGGCGGGTATGCAACAAGCGAATGAGTTGTTCACGGTCAGGACGGTGATAATTGCTCTGCACCATCTCTATCAATCCCTCCCAGTTTTCAGCCGTATGTTTCATGTGTATCAATGAATCGGGCAATTGTTGTCCACGCGTTTGAAGCATGTAGTTTTGCAGGTAGTCGTAAACGGCCTCTCCGCGTTGTTCGGCATAACGCTTATTCAACCAATACGGTCCTTCAGGCGAAGCATATGAACGTATAATTATGCTATCTATGCGAGGCGACTCGGCCAAATACTCCTTGATGCGACGCAAATGGTCGGCATTGTCCATATACTCTTCACGAATGGTTATTTGATTGATGGGATAAGATGTGAAAGGTATGGTACGCGAAACACTGAAAGACGAAGGAGCAATACCATCGGCCATAGCCGGTAGGAAACAACCAAGTATAAAGATAACAAATATACTGATATACAATATCCTTCTCATTATAAATCTTAGGTAAACCTGTTTTTGCATTGTTTTAGCATGGCAAAGAAAAATAAAAAAAATGGAAACTTCAAACAATTACCAATAAAAAATGCAGTTTTGGCTATTTATTTTCAAATAATTATACAAAAGTATTATTTAGCAACAAAATATTAGATATTACTTTACAAAATAAAAGTTTTTGATAATATGTATTTGTAAAATAAAAATGAAATATTTCTTATAATTTTACAAAACAAACGCATCTATTTAGTTCTGTTTTTTATTCTATTAATATACAAGGTTTTACAGTGTTATCAATTGTTAATTTTGAAAAAACTTCGGTTTTTGAGTAGTTAAAACCGAAGGGGGGTGTTATATATTTGCACGTCTCGCGAGGAGAGCAAAGGCCACGCTATCCTCAAGGGGCCACCGAGAACCCGCTTCGCTTCTCGGCCGTACTTGGCTCGCTTCTGGTTCGGTCCCACTTCGGTGTTTCTTCGGTGTTTCTTCGGTCGTTCTTCGGTCCTATAGAGAGCGAACAAACACCGAACAACGACCGAACAACGACCGAACAGCGTGCGTACACATAGCGTGCGAGGAGCGGCCAAGAAGCGACCGAGTAGCGAACCAACCACCGGCCAATGCTGCTGCAAAGGCACGAAGCAGGTGGAGCAATGAAGCCACAAAAAGGCAGGACCTATTGCCCTGCCACGACTCGTTAAAACAAAACACAAATGGTTAGTAATCAAAAAACTTACATCAATTACAAACTATTGCACATCAGAGAATCTCGATGGTATAGCCACCGTGGAACTGTTGGCCGGGAGCCAAGCGATTCATCCACTCTTTTTCGCAGAAGGGACCGTCGTAGTGGGCACGGTCGCAGCGACCATACCAAGGCTCGATGCAAACAAACGGGGCATTCTTACCGGGAGGCGACCAAAGTGCCACGACGGGCATGGGAAAGGTCAGCCTCAGACGGGGTTGCTTGTTCAAGTCATGCAGGGTAACTTGGTGTACCTGATGATTTTCCAAGATGATGGTATCGATGCCGAAAGTGTCGGTGGTAATGGGCAAGTATCCCTCATCCAAAGCAATGGTCATCTTTTCCGTTGGCGACAAGCACCCCTTTTCGGCCAGTCGAGAAGTAATCAAGGGGCTGTTGGTATCGAAGCTGAAGTAGCCACGCTCCTTAGTGTCGGGGTTGTAATCGGGATAATAGAATGCCGGATGGGCACCAATCTGAAAGCACAACTCTTGGTCGGGCGAAGGGTTGCTGACTTGCCAAATAACCTCAATTTGGCGGCCATTGAGGCGGTAACCTATCTCCAAAACGAAGGCATAGGGATAGTTGGTACGGGTGGCTTCGGTATCGGTCAGGCGGTAGCGCAACTCAGTGTCGCTCTCTGCTATCAGGGCAAACTTTGTGTCGCGGGCAAATCCGTGTTGCGACAGGTTGTACTCCTGGTCTTCTACCCGATAACGGTTCTCCCAAACCCGCCCCACAATGGGGAACAAGACGGGCGAGTGGCGGTTCCAATAAGTGGGGTCGGCTTGCCACAAGTACTCTGTATCGTTACAGCGGATGCTGCACAGTTCGGCACCATGAGCAGCCACTTGGATGGTCAGGTGTTCGTTGCTAAGTGTCTTCATAGTTGCTATTTTTCAGTGGGTATTTCAAATTCCTGCCAATCGTATTCACGACCATACTCATCGGTCACACCGACACGAATCAGTGCCCGACCGCTCTTAATGCGTTTGCCGGCCGAGAGCGTAGCCGTGTATTTCACTCCTTCACGGGGCGCAATGGCTTCGACCAATACCGAGGGTGAAATGGTTATGCGCTTCATGCCCGACACCTCGTTGACCACAGGCACTACATTGTAGGCCGGTTTATCACCCTCGTTCATGATTTCGAAGATAATTTTACAATCTTCTTCGGAGTTGATGGTCTGATTGCGTCCGGCATCAATGAAACGGATGTTGCGTATCTTCAGCCGATTGTCGGAAGCTGAACGAATGCGTTCTACTTGTGCCTGTCGGGGAACGGGGGTTACTTCGTAGGATGGGATTTCCTCTTCACGCGGCTTGGTAGCTTCGTTGGCTATCACGGCTCCGGCTACAGTGCCTAAAATGGTACCGATGGCAGAACCTCGATGAGCACCACGCCAACCGCTGCTGCCCTCGCCTATCAGTCCACCCACCGCATGGCCCACACTACCACCGATGGAAGCACCGGTCATTACCGCACCGGCATTGCCCGATGTCCGGGTAGTATAACAACCTGAAAGCAACAAGGCTGCCACTAAAAGTATAACTGTCTGTTTCATGTTTCAACTCTTTTTTTCTTTGGCGAAGGTACTATTTTCTTTTCATTTTACGACATAATATTCTGTAATATCCCTATTTTTGCAGAAAAATAGAATAGCATAATGAAGAAAATAATAAAAGGAATGAGATTTACGCCGAAAGGATATTCGGACGAAGTGGAAGAAAAGATTCAAACCTATAAGAAACAGGGATTCAAACTGCCACAAAGACACTTGCTGCGCACCGCCGAACAACTGGCCGGAATACGTGAGAGCGCCAAAATCAATACCGCCCTACTCGACTATCTATCGGAAAACATACGCGAAGGAATGACCACCGCCGAAATAGACCACATGGTATATGCTTTTACCACCGACCACGATGCCATTCCTGCTCCGTTTCTCTACGAAGGCTTCCCGAAAAGTGTATGCACCAGCATCAACGATGTGGTGTGTCACGGCATCCCCTCGCCCCATGAAGTATTGCGTAGCGGAGACATTGTGAATGTAGATGTATCGACTATCTACAAGGGGTACTTCAGCGATGCATCGCGCATGTTCTTGATTGGAGAGGTATCGCCCGAAATGAAACGACTGGTACAGGTGGCCAAAGAGTGTAGAGACATTGGCGTAGAGATGGCCAAGCCCTGGACACGACTGGGTGATTTGGGTGCTGCCATACAGGCACATGCCGAACGAAACGGGTACAGCGTGGTGCGCGACCTATGCGGACACGGTGTGGGTGTAAAGTTTCACGAAGAGCCGGATGTAGAGCACTTCGGAAAGCCGGGAACGGGCATGCTGATTGTGCCGGGCATGACATTCACCATCGAGCCGATGATAAACATGGGCAGTTACGAAGTGTTTATTGACGAAGCCGACGGATGGACGGTTTGCACCGAAGATGGTTTGCCCAGCGCCCAATGGGAAAGCATGGTGCTGATTACCGAAGAGGGCCATGAAATTTTGACGGAATAAATATAGAAGATGAATACAGAGTTATTGATTATCAGTGGTGTGGCAAGTGCAGTGGCCTTTGCATTGGGCTACCTGATTGCTCACCGTAAAAGCGGTGAACTCAATGCACAGATGGTGGCTGCCCAAGGGCGTGAAGAGTTGCTGAAACAGTCGTTTGCCGAAACATCGGCTCGTGAGCAGGCTGCCCACGAAGCCCTGTTGCAAGAGAAAGAACGCATGCAGGCCGAACGGTTGGCCGAACAGGAACGCAGTTTCAAGGAACGCTTGGCTGCACAAGAGAAAGCCTTCGGCGAACGGTTGACTGAACAGCAACGTCAATGGGAAGAACGGTTGCAGCAACAGAAGCAAGAGGCAGAAGCCCTGCATCGACGCATGAATGTAGAGTTTGAAAATCTATCCAATCGCATCTTTCAGGAAAAGGCCGAACAGTTTACCAAAGTGAACGGCGAACATATAGGAAACTTGTTGCGCCCGTTAGGCGAAAACCTGAAGGACTTCCGTGAAAAGGTGGAACAGGTATATACTACCGAAGCCAAGGAACGCTTCTCCTTGGGAGAACGAATCAAGGAACTGGTGGAACTGAACAACCGCCTCAGCGAAGATGCCAATAACCTGACACGTGCCCTGAAAGGCGACAACAAGATGCAAGGCAACTGGGGAGAGATGATTTTGGAACGACTGTTACAGGCTTCGGGACTGATTGAAGGCGAACATTACTTCCGGCAGGAGTTCCTCTGTGACGACAACGGTCAGCCGCTGGCCAACGAAGAGAGCGGACAACGAATGCAGCCCGATGTCATTATCCGTTATCCCGATGAACGAGAGATGATTATAGACTCGAAAGTATCGCTCACCGCCTATACGGCTTTCACCGCTTCGCAAGAGAAAGAGGAACAGGAGCGTTACTTGAAGGCGCATCTGCAATCGGTACGCAGCCACATCGACGAATTGAGCAGAAAGGACTACTCGCGCTACGACATCAAAGCTCCCGACTTTGTGATGATGTTCATCCCTACCGAAGGTGCTTACTTGCAAGCCGTACAAGCCGACGCCAACCTATGGGAATATGCCTACAACAAGAAAGTGGTGCTGATGAGCCCGACCAACCTAATCAGTGCATTGCGTTTGAGCCTCGACTTGTGGAAACGAGAGAATCAAGTGAAGAATGTACAAAAAATCATCGACAGAGGCACTTCACTCTACGAAAAGATTGCCGGCTTTACCGATACACTTGTTGGCTTAGGAGACCGTGTAGGAGCCTTGCAACGCGACTATGAGAAGGCCATCAGGCAATTCTCGGAAGGGTCGGGCAACATTGTACGCCAAGCCGAACAGCTACGTAGCCTCAGCCTTTCGCCAAAAAAACGTATTGCGGCCAAGTTGATGAGTGAACATAGTGAAGAGGAATCGGAGGAGTGAAAGTAAGAGGAGTATATTCCGAAAGAAAGCAATAAAAAAGAACGCAGCCGGGAGAAACGAGTATCTATCTGCCTGAGCTGCGTTCAAAAAGAACCGGTTATTAAATAGTTGTACTAAAAATCTTTTATCTTGATTTTGAGAAGAACAGGATTGGATTCTTCATCCAATTTGCTACAAGCCTCGGTCATTTGTGGATGACGTTTACAATACTCAGCCCATTTTTCCGGACTTAAATTTTTCTTATAATATTCATATCCATTCAGCAGCCATTTCGGTTCAACAAGCCAAAGCAAGCTATTTCCTTCTACGGCTTTGGGCATTCTAAATGGCTTGAATGTATATTTGTTCTCCGGAAAGAACAGATCATCTATCAAGCGATGACCAGACAACACCTTTCCGGTTTTAAAAGAATAAAGAGAAATCACTCCATGTTTTGCTCCATCAACACTCCCCACATATAGAAAATCATCTGTCACCCGAAATGCATCTGTACGGAAATAGTCAGGATAGCCGGCTTTTATTTCTTCAGACTCTTCCATAGCTCTATTCTTGGCAAATATTTTATCTATCGGCAAATTCTTTCCATTGTAATTTATGTACCAAACAGGAAGGAACTTGCCACCGGTCACATCATATATAGTATCACATTGAGGATAGGAATAGTAAACTCGGCCATTGTGAGAATCAAATTCATTGGCAAAGCTATAGTGGTTGACCATAACGAAATAGTCAGCTTCTATCCTGCCAAAAGGAATGCTATCGTCCTCATTTACCATCAACAACCTATCGGGAGACTCTGGATAGCAGCTGTTAGTTTTATAATAATTTCCTTCTGAATCAACCGCCACATTCATCCCATAGCCACCCTTTACTTTCGATAAAAAATTACCTTCCAAATCATATTTGAAGATACCTTGGGGTTGTGTCATAAATATCAACTCATCATTTCGAGAATCAATGGCAATATCCTGCAAGTCAGCATACTCACCCGGTCCACCTCCTCGTTTGTCGAGCTTTTGTATGAAATTACCCTGCTCATCGAATATGAGAACCTGCCCGTTGGAAAAGGTGATTGAACTCATCACATAATATTTGTTTTTATAAGAAATGATACGTTCAACCATTGCAATATTGCTTTCATCGGTCTGTTCCAAAGGTATGACTTCAACCGAATCGGCAATTTCCGATAAACGAAGTTCTTGATTAATATTTATGTCCAACAGTATATCCTTTACTGAAGAATTGGTTTCTTTTACCTCTTGACATGAAGCCAAAGTAGCAATCAATGAGATGAATATAATTTTTTTCATAGTTTCTATATAATAATCAAAGCGGGATAAATAGATTGTATTCAATCCCGCTTTGAATGAAGTGAAATCAACTTGCACGTTTATGCAATCTAAACTTTAGAATTCTTTAGAGATATTCTTACCTAACTTCAACTTGTCGCCAGACAAATCGACTTCGAATAGGTTGGGGATACGGATGTAACGACCGCCTTCGCCTACGCGGTGGCTATGTACAGACATCAACCAACGACCACTGAAATCCTTGAACAACATACCATGACCGAAGTTAGGAGGTGTGATAGGTTCTGGTTCGTGTACCCAAGGACCTGCCAATGTACCACTTTCTGAATATACTACACCTTGAGTATAGTCACCATAAATCCAGCTTGTCCAAATCATACCTAAACGTCCTGTACCGGTACGGAACAGATACGGACCATCGGTAACGCGATTGGGCACTTCCTTGCCATCAACCTTTTCTTTGCTCCACGGAGAATCGCTGGCACGGAACATCAGTTTGCCTTCGCCGATAGAACCGCTGAGGTCGGGCTTCAATTCAATCATCTCCATAGTACCGTCCATACCGTTACCGGCTTGCAACCATTCATGGCAATAAATCATGTAAGGTTTACCATCGGTATCTACCCAGAACGTACCGTCCAATGTAGGCTTAGTAGGAGGCAGATAGATAGAGTCGGCCATCGGATAGTAAGGGCCTTCGGCCTTATCGCTCACCAATACATGGCTGGCACGACGCGGAATAACATTGCCTGCCACCGAGTCGATGCGGATGCGGTTGTTGGTAAAGGTGGCAAAATAGTAGTACTTGCCATTGTGTTGATGAAGTTCGGCTGCCCAGATTTGTGGACGACGTCCCATCCATGAAGTCGAATCGGTCATGGCTACACGAGTGGGACCTTCCCAACGTTTCAGGTCTTTACTCTTCCACATACGACCACCGGTTCCGGTCATGTAATAGGTTTGAGTAGCTTCGTCAGCCAAAATGCAGGGGTCACTCAAGATGATTGAATCCAAAGGAATACCCTTAGGAGCTTCCGCCTGTTGTTGCTTACACCCTTGCAAAGAAGGAATTAACATGGTCACTGCCATGCACACCAGAAAAAATAAACTCGTCTTTTTCATGATTTAAATTAGAGTTAATTGGTTAGAAAAAAATTATTTGGGCTATCACGTATAGGGGCAAAAGAACGATGAGCGAAAAGCCGAAAATATAACCGAAGAACGAGGGCATTTTCAGACCGCTCTGTTCGGCTATGGCTTTCACCATAAAGTTGGGACCGTTTCCAATGTAGGTCATGGCACCAAAGAATACCGAAGCTGTAGCAATGGATTTCAAGAGGATTTCTTGTATGCCGGCTACCATTGAAACCCCTTCGACAACAGGCAAGCCTGAGGCCACCGAGTGGAAGGCAACGGCTGTAGGAGCATTGTCGAGGAAGGAGCTGAGCAAACCGGTGCAATAATAGAATTGCCAGGGTTCCGTCAGACCTAAATTGCCGGCATTGGCGTTGAGGTAAATCAATGCCGGAGTCATGGTGGCAAAGATACCCACAAACAGCACGGCTACTTCGATAATAGGAGACCATGAATAGTGGTTGTCTTGGCGTATCTCTTTCTTAGTGGTAAACAGAGACAAGAAAATAATGGCTATCAGCACTATTTCGCGCAACAACTTAATATAAAAAGGTGCATGCTCATCGGCCATGGCCGGAATATAACTGCCGTTGATGAACATTACACTGGCTACCACACAAAGCAACCACAAGAAATTGATGTTACCGGTAATGCGAATAGGTGTTTGCTCTCTGGCGTCATGCATGAGGTGCTCAACGGCTTCGCGCTTGGTATAATAATAGGTGTCGAGCAGGTAATAGATGAGCAACAATGATATACCTACAAATGCCCAAACCGGAATCAGTGAAAGGAACCAGGTAAACTCTGCTCCACGCAAGTAAAGTAAGAACAAGGGGGGATCGCCCAACGGAGTAAGCAACCCACCGGTATTGGCCACCAAGGCAATGAAGAACAAGACGGTGTGTGTGGTATATTTCCGTTGCGAATTGGTTGACAGCAACGGACGAATAAGCAACATGGCTGCACCGGTGGTTCCCATCAACGAGGCGAGTACGAAACCAATGGCTAAGATAATGGTATTCACCTTGGGAGTGGCCTGTATATCTCCTTTTACATGAATACCGCCTGTTACTACAAACAAGGCTGTAAGTAACAGAATAAAGGGAACATAGTCGTACACCATCTGATGTATCAGTTTGTGTGTAAACTCGTTTTCGGCATTATTATTGACCACCATCCAAATGGCTACAACAGAGCCTAAAAGCATTGACACACAGAACTTGTTACGATTCTTTTCCCATTTCTCTTCGGCCACCAGCGGAGCGATGGCTATACAGAGAAGCATTGCCACAAAGGGCATCAAGATCCAAAACGGAATTTCCATAATTATATCAGTTTAAATTAATCTAATTTAAGTACAGCCAAGAATGCTTTTTGCGGTACTTCTACATTACCTATTTGTTTCATACGCTTTTTACCTTTCTTCTGCTTTTCCAACAGTTTTCGCTTACGGCTGACGTCGCCACCATAACACTTGGCGGTTACATCTTTACGCAACTGTTTGACCGTTTCGCGGGCTATAATCTTGGCACCGATAGCGGCTTGGATGGCTATGTCGAACTGCTGGCGAGGTATGAGCTCTTTCAGCTTCTCACACATCCGACGTCCGAAGGTTTCGGCATTATCGACATGTGTCAGGGTGCTGAGTGCGTCAACCGGTTCGCCGTTGAGAAGAATATCGAGCTTGATGAGTTTCGATGGGCGGAATCCGTTCATGTGATAGTCGAACGAAGCATATCCCTTGGAGATGCTCTTCAGTTTGTCGTAGAAGTCGATAACGATTTCGCCCAACGGCATGTCGTAGTATATTTCCACCCGGTTACCGCTGATATACTCCTGCTTAATCAGTTCCCCACGCTTACCCAGACAAAGCGTCATGATTGGGCCGATATAATTGGTAGTAGTAATGATAGAAGCACGGATATAGGGTTCTTCGATGTGGTCAATCAGTGTTATTTCGGGCATACCCGACGGATTATGAACTTCTTTCTCTTCACCGTGTTTGTCAAATACCTTATAGGAAACATTGGGTACGGTGGTAATCACATTCATGTCAAATTCTCTATCCAATCGTTCTTGCACAATTTCCATGTGCAACAAGCCGAGGAATCCGCAACGGAAGCCAAAGCCCAAGGCTACGGATGATTCGGGTTGGAAGGTAAGTGAAGCATCGTTCAGTTGAAGTTTTTCAAGGGAAGCACGAAGGTCCTCAAAATCTTCGGCCTCGATAGGATATACACCGGCAAAGACCATGGGTTTTACCTCTTCAAAGCCCTCGATAGCCTTTTCGCACGGTCGGGCAATATGGGTAATGGTATCGCCTACTTTTACCTCTTTCGATGTCTTGATACCACTAATAATATATCCCACATCACCGGTTCGCAACTCTTGGCGAGGGTGCATATCCATTTTCAGCACGCCAATCTCGTCGGCATCATACTCTTTTCCGGTATTGAAGAACTTCACCTTATCTCCTTTGCGGATAACGCCGTTCACAATTTTGAAATAGGCAATGATTCCACGGAATGAATTGAATACAGAGTCGAAAATCAAGGCTTGCAGAGGTGCTTCTTCATCACCCGTAGGATGTGGCACTCGTTCGATAACGGCCGCCAGAATCTCTTCCACTCCCATACCCGTCTTACCGCTGGCACGAATAATTTCTTCGCGTTTGCAACCCAACAGTTCTACTATTTCATCTTCTACTTCATCGGGCATGGCACTATCCATGTCACATTTATTGATAACAGGAATAATCTCCAGATCCTGCTCCAGTGCCATATAAAGGTTACTGATGGTTTGTGCCTGAACTCCTTGACTGGCATCTACAATAAGCAACGCTCCCTCGCATGCAGCGATAGAACGGCTTACTTCGTAAGAGAAATCGACGTGTCCCGGAGTATCAATAAGATTCAATACATATTTTTCTCCCTTATACTCATATTCCATTTGGATGGCATGGCTCTTAATGGTAATTCCACGTTCTTGCTCTAATTCCATATTGTCAAGCATCTGACCTTGTGTTACTTGAATGGTTTTGGTAAATTCGAGTAAACGGTCTGCCAAAGTTGATTTGCCATGATCAATGTGAGCTATGATGCAAAAGTTTCTTATATGTTTCATCTGTTTATATTTCTCTTCTTGATTTTACAATGCTATAATGGGTGCAAATTTAGTAAAAAAAGGGTAAATTCACACCTATTCATATAAAAAATAAAAAAACTCCCGATGCCTTAACAACAGGGAACGAGAGTTTCTTTTTAAAACTTAGGAAAAGTATTGTTAGCATTCTAACTGCTTCCGATAAGCCTTGGGAGACATGCCTAAATGAGCCTTTACATATTTTCCGAAAAAAGATATATTAGGAAAGTCTAAATCCAATGCTATTTCTTTAATACTTTTATTGGAATATTTTAACATGCGGATAACATCTTTCATGACGAATTCATCGATGATGTCACCGGCCGTACGTCCACTGACATTTTTACAAACGGCCGACAAATATTTGGTGCTGACGTGCAAACGGTCGGCATATTCATAGACAAATCGTGATTTCACTTCTGTTGCAACCAGCATGTCCATGAAACGTCGGAACAGGATGTCACTTTGTCGAATACAATTATCTCTTTGCACATTGACCACGCCATCTAAATAAGACAATAATTCATAAAACATGGCACCCAGCAACATTCTCATAATATCCTTGTGATAAGAGGTAGATGGATTAGCCAATTTCAAGGCAACCAATCTATAGTACTCCAAGAACTGAGCCATCTGTTTGTCATTGAGATGTATCAAGGGGTTGTGACGAAGGTAAAATGCCTTATCCCATATACTACGGTTGTAGCTCATCCCCCCCTCGAAAAGTCGCGTAGATAGTAACATGCCTTTATAAGAATAGCCATTTTCTACTTTCAACCGACGCACAACACTATTAGGAGGACAAAGAAGCAAGTCGCCTTGTTCCAACTTGATGGTTTCAGAATCTACCTCCGTCTCTACAACGCCATTTGTACATAACAATATGGCTAAAGCACCGATTTGAACCGATTGAGTTGGTTCGTCATGGTTAGGATTATCTATCAATACCACATCGCCATCGGTATAATTATAATCTACCCGCTGAACAACTTCATCCATTTCCAAACGGAGAATATTTGTATCCATGTTGCTTTTATTTTCCATTATCCAAGTCTTTATTTAGTTGGTGCAAAATTAGAGAAGATTTATAGAACATGCAACCTTAAAGAGAACACAAAAGTGTTCTCTTTTACACCAAAATTAGCTTGCAAGAACAATAGAGGTCACAATTATAAATGAATAACTTCAGAAACTATCCAAACATAGGTGGAAATTTAATAGATAGTATGCAAAAACAGCCACCCAAAAAGATTTTATCACTCTTTTGAGAAAAAAAAATCACTATTTTGAAACTTTTTTGCTAAATAATTATGTTATATAACATATTATCAGTATCTTTGCAGGCGAAATTAGTAAACAAGAAGTTTAATATTAAAGAAAAAAGAAAATGTTGAAGGAAAAAGCAGGTGTAACTGCAGGTAAAATTTGGAACGCATTGAACGAAACTGAAGGTTTAACAGCAAAGCAAATCAAGAAAGCTACCAAGTTGGTTGATAAGGATTTGTTCCTTGGCTTGGGATGGTTGCTTCGCGAAGATAAAATCGAGACTTCTGAAGTAGAAGGTGAAATCTTCGTTAAATTGATCTAATTTCTTACAATTTAGGATTTTAAGAGAGAATCATTGATAGAAAGAAGCGTTGAGAAAGGGGGAAACTCCACTCAACGCTTTTTTTATATTTATTTCGCACCTAAAGAAGTGGAAATAGTCCTTTATTGTTCGGCACAATGTTCTGCCCAAATACGAGCTGCCTCCTCCACCATTTTTGCACAAGGACGCTTCGCATAGTATTGTTCTGTACGAGCTTCGGCCTCGTGAGTACCTTCAGGTTTCTTCAAGCCCAACAACTCGGCACATGTAAGCGAGCCATTTCTTCGTTTGAATTCATCAGCCAACTGCTGAACAAGTTTATAATTGGCCGACTTTCCTTCGCGGTCGTTACCATCGGTAGCACCGGTTTTAAGGCCGGCTAACATAAACAAGCCACAAGCAGCCCCACAAGTAAGGCGCATACGACCAATTCCACCCCCAAACGATGCCGACATCTTCAATGCCTGTTCTTCGGTAAATCCATACATATCGGCAAAGGCAGCTACCACCGATTGTGAGCAGTTATACCCCTGCTTAAACAAATTCACAGCTTTTTCTATTCGTTCTTCCATATTCTATTTTTTCTGATTTCAACAATAATTTCTTTATCTCTATTCCCCAATGATAGCCTCCCAACAAACCATCGGAACGAACTACCCGATGACAGGGGATGAAACAGGCTATCGGATTCTCACCAACAGCCCTTCCTACGGCCCTGAATGCCCGGTTATGTCCGGCCCATTCAGCAACTTGTGCATAGGTGCGTGTTTCACCACAAGGTATTTGTATCAACACATTCCAAATCTTCCATTGGAAATCGGTAGCCCATATAGTCATTCCGAATGTCACATCTGCTCCATTCAAGGCTTGCATAACCAACGAATGAAGAGGGGTAAATTTCATGGTTGCTACAGATGCATAAGGCAAACGCTTCATCATCTCTTGCAAAGCAGTTTCGTCAGTATCGGTCACAAAGCCTAAATAGCACAAGGTATTCAGATAATCGGCTATGACTACACGCCCCCAACGGGTTTCATGAAAATAGTACATTAGAATTGCTCCATGCGTATCATTTGGGAGACGATTCAACCGTAGTTTCATAGAACTTCCGACACTAATAACATAATATTCAGAATGGTTACAATGGCAGCAATGGTATAGAGCACAAACGAGCTCCAACGACTATTTACGTATTTTCCCATAACTCGTTTGGAAGAGGTCAAGCCAACCTGCAAGAATACGGTAAAAGGCAACTGGATGCTGAGTACCATCTGCGAAATGAGTAGACCTTTGAAAGGATTGCCAATACTGAAAATCAATAATAAAGCAATGCCCAATGAAAGTACGACACCTACTTGCGAGTGACTATCTTTGATGTTATACGATTCGCCAAATATCCCGGAGAAAATGGAACCTGCCGCCATGCCACTGGTAATGGTTGAAGAAATACCGGCCATAAGCAGCGCCAAAGCAAATACCATGCCTGCATTATTACCCAGTAAAGGTTCGAGCAATGACTTGGCTTGTTGCAATTCTTCTACCATCACTCCGCTTTTGAAAAAAGTAGCTGCTGCCAATAAAATCATAGCGCTATTGATGGCCCACCCTACAATCATAGAGAACAGCGTATCGAACAGTTCATATTTCAACACTTTGCGAATGGATGTATCATCTTTTTTATTGTATTCATGACTCTGAATTACCTCTGAGTGCAAGAACAAGTTGTGAGGCATTACAACTGCGCCCAACACGCTCATTACTACCAGCATACTCCCTTCGGGCAATGAGGGCACTACCCAACTTCGCAAAGCCACAGGCCAGTCAATATCAATCAAGAATAGTTCGTAAATAAACGAAAGTCCTATGACCGATACAAAGCCTATAATGGCTCGTTCAATGCGTTTATAGGAATTGGTAAACAATAAGATAAGCACAAAAAGCGTTGTCAGGATAGAACCGGCTATGATGGGGATATCGAATAGCATCTGCAAAGCAATGGCGCCTCCAAGTATCTCGGCCAGCGAAGTAGAGATAGAAGCCAAAACCGCTGTAGCTAACACCGGACGCGAAATCCATTTAGGCGTGTATTGGGTAGCAGCTTCTGAAAGACATAAACCGGTTACAATGCCCAAGTGGGCCACATTATGTTGTAATATAATCAGCATAATGGTAGATAGCGTCACCACCCAAAGTAAAGCATAACCAAATTCGGAACCGGCCGCAAAATTGGAAGCCCAGTTACCCGGATCGATAAATCCTACGGTAACCAGCAATCCGGGACCAATGTAGCGGAAAAAGTCTAATCCTCCCAGATGTCGCTTATGGTCGGTGCGCTTCAAGTCTTTCAATAAATTCTTCATAAATAGTTGTATATATAATAAAACAATAAAAGGCTGCAAGTTTTTTGAAAAGCAACACCTTGCAGCCCTATTTCATAAGCATGTAACCTTAATATCCCATCTCGTGTAGTGCTTTACATAACTGATCGGGACATGATGTAGAACGCATACCGCAACGCACTCCTTCGAGTTTCTTGATAACTTCATCTACAGGCATGCCCTTTACCAAGCGACTAATGCCTTGCAGATTGCCATTGCAGCCTCCCCAGAAAGCGATTTCCTTAATGATACCATCTTCTACCTCAATCTCGATGTTACTGCTACATGTGCCTTTGGTGCGGTAATTATACATATTACTCTTCTACCTCCTCTGGCTTCATGTTTGTAAACACAGTCTGCACGTCGTCGAACTCTTCGAGGCGTTCCACCATTTTGTTGATGGTTTCACGTTGTTCGGCTGTTACATCTTTTGTATCGTTGGGGATATAAGTGAATTCACCACCTACATCTTCAAATCCACATTCTTCCAAATGTTTTTGGATGGCCGAATAGCTTGTAGGAGCACCATAAATAGTGATTGTGCCTTCTTCATCATCTTCTTCGTAGTCTTCTTCTACGTCGTAATCAATCATTTCGAGGATGAACTCTTCCATATCCATGCCGTCTTTTTTCTTGAAAGTAAAGACGCATTTGTGATCGAACAAGAATGCCAACGAACCGGTTGTGCCGAGGTTGCCACCAAATTTGTTGAATACCGAGCGTACATCGGCTACGGTACGTGTAGTGTTATCAGTCAATGTATCTACGAAGATAGCAATACCGTGAGGACCGTATCCTTCATAGGTCATGCTCTTGTATTCGCTTTGGTCTTTACCCATTGCGTTCTTGATGGCACGTTCAATGTTGTCCTTCGGCATGTTTTCACGCTTACAGGTTGCAATGATTGAACGAAGTGTAGGATTGGTATCAGGTTCCGGACCACCGGCCTTTACGGCGATAGCAATTTGTTTACCCAGACGGGTGAAGGTCTTAGCCATATGACCCCATCTTTTCAATTTTGCTGCTTTTCTATATTCAAACGCTCTTCCCATGTTTGATGTATGATTTATAATTTATGAATTATGATTTATTTTCTTTTTTAACGAAGTTTCGCATCGAGTTTGTTTTGCAAGTTGGTAATCAACTTTTGCATAATCTTGTCGATTTGTTTATCGTTCAAGGTTGCATTTTCGTCTTGCAAAGTGAAGCTAACGGCATACGATTTCTTGCCTGCTTCGAGATTCTTGCCTTCGTAAACGTCGAAGAGGGTTACTTCTTTCAGCAATTTCTTTTCGGTTTCGTAGGCAATCTTTTCGATTTCGGCAAATTGCACCTTCTTGTCGAGCAAGAGGGCGAGGTCACGCTTCACGGCCGGATATTTAGAAAGTTCTGTAAAGTTTACCTTGCTATTCTTGATGGCTTTCATCAATTCATTCCAGTTGATATCAGCGTAGTAAATAGTATTGTCAATATCGAATGCCTTTTGAATCTTCTTAGTCACAACGCCCATGGTGGCAAGCAACTTGCCTCCGCGAGTGTGATAAGAGAGGGCTGTAGCATACACATCGTTGCACAAATTGCCGACTACGACATTGCGCATATTTATTCCTAAGCGGATAAATATATTTTCCAAGTAGGCTTTGAGTTCACAGATGCTGCAATCTTCATCGGCATGTGCCCATGAGTTGCATATGCGTTTACCTGTCAGCCAAAGGGCGAGGTGATACTCTTCGGTATAAGCCGAAAGTGGTTTTTCGGCATCTTTCTTCTCGGCATTGTAGTAATAACAATTACCAAATTCGAAGAACTTCAGGTCGGCATTCTTACGATTGGCATTGCGGTTGATGCTTTCCAATCCGCCGAAGAGCAATGACTGGCGCATGGCGTTGAGGTCGTTGCTCAAGGGGTTCATCAGCATCACCAGGTGTTGGGGTGCAAAGGTTTCGAGTCCGTCGTAGTAGGCGGCACGTGTCAACGAGTTATTCAGTATTTCGTTGAAACCACATCCTACCAACTGTTCGGCAACAAGGTTCTGCAACTTGTTCGATTTGTCTTGTTCGCCCTTTACGGTGAGGCTCGACTTCAATGTAGTAGGAATTTCTACATTATTATATCCATAGATGCGCAGGATGTCTTCGATGACGTCGCAATCGCGTTGCACATCCACACGATAGGGAGGCACGTCGAGCGTAAGCCCTTCGGCACTCTCTTCTACGATTTTCATCTCAAGGCTGGTAACGATGCTCCGAATGGTATCGGCAGGAATCTCCTTACCAATCAGTGCATTTACCTTATCGTATGCGAGGAATACACGGAAATCGGCTACCGGGGCAGCACAAATATCCTTTACTTCTGACGAGATGGTACCGCCTGCCAGCTCTTTTACCATCAAGGCGGCCAACTTCAAGCAATAAAGCGTGTTGTTAGGGTCGATGCCACGTTCAAAGCGGAAAGATGCATCGGTATTCAATGCATGGCGACGAGCAGTCTTGCGCACCCATGTGGGATGGAAGTATGCACTTTCCAGGAATACATCGGTAGTTGCTTCGGTTGAACCTGAATCCAAGCCACCGAATACACCGGCAATACACATGGCCTCTTCCTTGTTGCAAATCATCAAGTCGCGTTCGCTGAGTTTGCGTTCCACTTCGTCAAGTGTTACAAACGGTGTACCTTCGGGCATGGTCTTCACCACTACTTCCCCACCCTTAATCTTAGCGGCATCGAAGCAGTGCAGCGGTTGGCCAAAGGCATGAACGATGTAGTTTGTGATATCTACCACATTATTTATAGGACGTACACCTATCAGACGGAGTTTGTTTTGCAACCATTCGGGACTCTCCTTCACGGTGACACCCTTTACGGTGACACCCGCATAGCGGGGACATGCTTCCGCATTTTCAACGGTCACCTTGATGTCAAGGTCATTGTTTTCTACGGCAAATGCATCAACCGAAGGCTTCTTCAACGAGGTAGGCTGACCGTTTTGCACCAGGTAGGCATAGAGGTCACGAGCTACACCATAGTGTGAACAAGCATCTGCACGGTTGGGCGTAATATCAACTTCGAGCACATAATCGCTCTTGATGTTATAGTAATCCTTGGCCAATGTACCGGGTACAGCCGATTCGGGCAATACGATGATGCCAGCATGGTCGGTACCGAGACCTATTTCATCTTCGGCGCAAATCATACCATTCGATTCCACACCACGCAGTTTCGATTTCTTGATGGTGAAACATTCATCACCGTCATACAATTTGGTGCCCAGTGTTGCCACCACTACTTTTTGTCCGGCAGCAACATTTGGTGCGCCACACACAATCTGCACAGGCTCGCCCTGTCCAAGGTTAACGGTAGTAACATGCATGTGGTCAGAGTTAGGATGCGCTTCACATGTCAGCACCTCGCCAATCACCAGGCCCTCCAATCCGCCTTTAATGCTTTGCACCTCTTCCACGCCACCGGTTTCAAGTCCGATAGAGGTAAGCGCAGCAGCAACTTCCTCTGGAGTCAAGTCGAAATCGACATACTCTTTCAGCCAATTATAAGAGATATTCATAGTTTTATGATATTTTTTTATTATTTCAAATTTTGACTTGCAAAGGTAAGAAGATTTTTTGATTTGCACTATCTTTGCAGCCGTAAAAATAGAATCACATATATGGAAGCATTATCAATCGGCCCTATAGAGACCATTTTATTAATAACAATAGGAGTATTGCTCTTAGTACAAGCACTCTACTACCTATGTTTGTACAACCGCATTTACCAACATCGACAAGCTGTCAAGGAAGGCAATATACATTTTAGTCAAGAACTCCCTCCCTTATCCGTCGTTATCAGTGCCCGTGAAGAGAGTGAAAACCTGCGCAAAAATCTAACTGCTGTATTAGAGCAAGACTATCCTCAATTTGAAGTAATTGTTATCAACGATGGAAATACCGATGAAAGTGACGATTACTTAAAATTGATGAGCAAGCAATACAACAACCTCTACCACAGTTTCGTACCTGAAAAATCGCGTTATTTAAGTCGAAAAAAACTATCCATCACGTTGGGTATCAAGGCTGCCAAATACGACTGGATAGTATTGACCGATGCGAATTGTCGTCCTCAAAGCAACCAATGGCTAAGACTGATGGCACGTAATTTTACCTCCCATACCCAAATCGTATTGGGACATAGCAGCTATGAACGGGGCAAAGGGTGGTTACACAAAAAAGTATGCTTCGATAATCTATTCACCTCCCTGCGGTATCTGGGTTTTGCCATAGCCGGTGCCCCATACATGGGATTGGGAAGAAACATGGCATACCGAAAGGAAGTATTTTATGCTCAAAAAGGATTTTCTGCACATCTGAATTTGGAACGAGGTGATGACGATCTATTTATCAACACTGTGGCTAACAAAGAGAATACTCGTGTAGAAACCGACCCTAATGCCTGCATACAGTTAGATGCCATTGAGAATGTGAAAGAGTGGCGCAACGAAAAGATAGGTTATGCCTATACTGCCCGCTTATTGAAAGGATATCAGCGATGGTTATTAGGATTAGAGACAACTTCTCGCCTATTTTTCTATGCCGGATGGATAGCCACCTGCACATTGGGCATACTCCATTCCCACTGGTTGGTTGCCGGCATAGCAATAACTGCATGGTTAATCCGCTGGGGAATGCAGGTAGCCGTCATCAATCTGACATCAAAAGCACTGAATGAGCCACGTCGATACTACATCACCCTTCCGGTATTCGACATTTTACAACCCCTGCAATCACTCAGATGGAAAATGAGTAATCTACTCGACAAGAAGAAAAAGACAAGGTATTGATTATTCGTAGCGCATGGAAACTGCCGGATGAATGCGGCTTATCAAATAAGATGGAGCCAGTAGCATCAACACAGATGCGAGTAAAGTACCAGCATTCAGCAATAACAGCATCCATAAATCCAACCCTACGGGAACGGTATCCATATAATAAATTTCGGGATCTAAACGGAATAGATTCAAATAGCGTTGGATAAAATAGAAAGAAAGTCCTATCACATTTCCCCAAAGCATGCCTTTGCCGGTTAAGAAAACGGCAAACCATAAGAATGTTTTACGCATAGTCAGATTGTTGCATCCCAAGGATTTAAGGGTACCTATCATTGCGGTGCGTTCAATAATGATAATCAACAGGCCGGCAACCATGGTAAAGCCAGAAATTCCTATCATCAGCACCAGTATTACCCAAACATTCACGTCCAATATGTCAAGCCAAGCAATGATTTGAGGATTAAGCTGTTCGATGTTCTGCACGCAATAGCGTTGACCGTTTGCATCGGTTATCCCACTCAACGAATCGGCCAAGGCATAGGTATATTCTTCCAGCGATACATTTGGATGCAACAACACCTCAACACCGGTTGCCTGATTGGAATCCCAATGATTCAAGCGATTGACCGTACACAAATCGGTTATCATGAACAGGTTGTCAAACTCTGCAAAATTGGTTTGGTATATGCCGACTATCGTCAACCGGCGAGCACGGATGTCTTCTTGTATAAAATAGGTGTCAATCTTATCGCCCAAACTGAGCTTCATCTTATCGGCCAATGTTTTCGAAATCAGAGTTTTGTTGGTGGGAGTGGAATCGGTAAACAATGGAATTTCGCCTTGCAACAGATGCTTTTCCAAGAAAGAAAAATCATACTCTTGCCCTACTCCTTTGAGCAACATGCCTTGAAAAGTATCTGCCGTCTTCAACATGCCGGGTTTGGTGGAATAGCGTTGTGCTTTCTGCACATAGGGTGAGGATTGCAATGTAACAAGCAATTTTTCGTCTGTTACAATAGGCAATGTCTCGTATGCTTGGCCTGCATACAGATTACTAACTTGCACTTCACCTCCAAAGCCTACTATCTTTTCACGAACTTCCTTCTTGAATCCAACAATTATGGCTACTGAGATTATCATCACTGCCAACCCCACAGCAATACCAATCATTGCTATAAGCACAGCAGGGCGAGAGGCTTTTTCGTTACTCTCACCACCTTTATACATGCGTTGCGCTAAGAATAATGGCAGATTCATGAATGCATAAATTAAAAATAATTTAGGCCTAAATCACAAAAGAATTTATACTTAAATTATTTTATGATTTAAGCCTGACAGAAAAACTCAGATAGTGCGGCCCGGATAGGCTTCGAGCGCTTTTTGCAAAACAAACAATGCGCGTGTCAAATCGTCCTTCTTCAGTACATATGCAATGCGCACCTCGTTTCGTCCGGAGCCTGGCGTAGTATAGAAACCGGATGCCGGTGCCATGAATACCGTCTGGCCTTCGTATTCGAACTCGCTCAAGCACCATGCGCAGAACTTATCAGAATCGTCCACCGGTAGTTTGGCTACCGTATAGAAAGCGCCCATCGGTATGGGTGAATATACTCCGGGGATGCGGTTTAATCCGTCAATCAGGCATTTGCGTCGCTCTACATACTCATCGTAGGTATCTCTCAAATAGTCCGGATCGGCATCCAGTGAGGCCTCGGCAGCTATTTGTCCGATAAGCGGTGGACTGAGACGTGCCTGACAGAACTTCATCACAGCTTGGCGGATTTCCTTGTTCTTGGTAATCAACGCACCGATGCGGATGCCACATTCTGAATAACGCTTGGATACAGAGTCAATCAGCACCACATTCTGCTCGATGCCTTCTAAATGGCAAGCCGAGATATAGGGCGAGCCGGTATAGATAAATTCGCGATACACTTCGTCCGAGAAGAGGAACAGGTCGTACTTCTTCACCAAATCGCGAATTTGATTCATCTCACGACGGGTATAGAGGTATCCCGTAGGGTTGTTGGGATTGCATATCAAGATGGCACGTGTGCGTTCATTAATCAGTTCTTCAAACTTCTCTACCTTTGGCAACGAGAAGCCCTCTTCGATGGTTGTGGCTATGGTGCGAATCTTGGCACCGGCCGAAATGGCAAATGCCATGTAGTTGGCATAGGCCGGTTCGGGCACAATGATTTCATCGCCCGGATTCAAGCAAGCCAAGAACGAAAAGAGTACCGCTTCTGAACCTCCTGAAGTGATGATGATGTCGTCGGCCGTAAGTTTGATGTTGAACTTATCGTAATAGCCCACCAGCTTTTCGCGATAGCTGCGATAGCCTGCACTGGGACTATACTCCAACACTTCACGGTCTATATTACGAATAGCATCGATGGCTACCTGGGGGGTAGGCAAATCGGGTTGTCCGATGTTCAGATGGAATACATGCACTCCACGTTGTTTAGCAGCTTCGGCCAATGGAGCTAACTTTCGGATAGGAGATTCGGGCATCTCGGTGCCACGGATAGATATTGTAGGCATTTTGTTATTTACTATTTGTGATATTTATTGCTCAAAAATTGTCATTTAAGCGGCAAATGTACACATTATTTAGGATTATAGAAAATCTTTCGACTGAATCTTACATCAAAATGACGGCAACACCACACTTGCTTATAAATCAGCGCAAGCGCAATTTGTCGCCTACTTCGGGTATGTAGTCGCCCGACTTCTTATTCATCCGATAAAGATTCTTCAGGCGGATACCGAACTTCTGTGAAATGCTGTGCATGGAATCGCCGTCTCTGACTACGTATTCCTTGTATTTCTTATCGGCCTTCTTCATCTTCTGTTTCAGATAAATAATATCGCCCTCTTCCAATGTATAATCTTCGTGCAGATCATTGTATCTCACCAATTTCTTCCAATTAATGCCAAACTCCTTACCCAACAATTGGAATGTATCGCCATCGCGTGCTACCACATATGCCAAACCATTGGCTATATAGACTTGATGCGGATTGGCCAACCAAGGTTTCTTCTTCAGTTCTTTTTCCCAACGACGAGCCTCACGCTTACTCATTCCTTGATTGTCATACTTGTACAACTCGTAATCTTCTATAATGGTAATCAGTCTATTGGCATACGAAGGGTCGGTAGCATATCCGGCCTTCTTCAAGCCCTTTGCCCACCCTTTATAGTCGGTTATTTTCAGTTTGAACAAGAAGGCATAACGTGAGCCGTTTTTCAAGAACAAAGAGTGATCTTCGTATGAATCTTTCACATTGCTATAAACGCGGAAGCACTCTCCGCGTGCATCATCGTCATGATAGGTTTTCTTTCCACGCCAATCGCGATGGCACTTTATGCCGAAATGGTTGTTGCTCTTCTTGGCCAATGTACTCATTCCTGCACCACTCTCTAACAACCCTTGCGCCAAGGTGATACTGGCGGGAATCTTGTGTTCATTCATCTGCTCAACAGCCAGCGATGCATATTCCTTTATATAGGCTTGGTAACGTGAATTTTTGCGTTGTGCCTGCAAGGTTATCAGACCGAACAAGAAGAGTATGAATAGAATATATCTTTGTATTTTCATGGAATCAATGTTTTAAGTTACAAAAATCAGTAAAAGATTTGAATTTTCCAACCTCTTGGCTATCTTTGTTACCGTTTTTAATGATTATTGCCGATGAAAGAGCAACATATCGATATTCAAATTCGGATTTTCTCACCGGAAGAGATGCACAAGGAAGATGTTTCCTTGATTGAAAAAGCCATCGAAGCCACTCGGCGTAGCTATGCTCCCTACTCTCATTTTTCAGTAGGAGCAGCCGCACGTCTGGCTGACGGCACCATTGTTTGTGGCAGCAATCAGGAAAACGCAGCCTACCCATCGGGCATTTGTGCCGAACGTACTACCCTATTCTATGCTCACTCTCAGCACCCCACAGAAGCCATTGATGTACTGGCCATTGCAGCCCGCAATGAAAAGGGAGAATTAGTAAAGAGACCTATCTCTCCTTGTGGTGCCTGTAGGCAAGTAATGCTGGAGAGCGAGCATCGTTTCAAACATCCAATGCGCATCTTGCTATACGGCACCGAAGGAGTATATGAGATTCTGGGAGTTACCTCGTTGTTACCCTTGTCATTCGATGCCGATGCTATGATTTAACAGGAAGTCTTTCCCAGACAAAACGAGGTATCAATCGCCACATAAAGACCAACAAGCGGTATTTCCAATCAATGATGGCCACGCGTTTCTTACGTTTCAAGGCTTTCATAATAAGTCGGGCCGTTTTCTCAACCGTCATCTGCATCGGATAGTTACCGTTGGCTATCAATGCAGTTGTTACAAATCCCGGACGGATATCGGTAAAATGAATGGGCAGATGTTCCAAGCGTGCCAACTGCGTCAAGGCTTGTATATAGCAGTTTTGAAAACATTTAGTAGCCGAATAGGCTGGTGCTACCCCTATGCCACGTGTTCCGGCAATGGAACTGATTACCGCAATGTGCCCCGCACGCTTGCTCTCCTTGAAATAATGATAGGCAGCTGTTACCATCCGCATAAACCCGTCGCCATTAGTCTGCATGGTGCGCAACTCAATATCCACGTCGAGTGCCGCATTCTGAAAACCTATGCCCGAACTAAGGAAAAACAAATCCATGCCTCCCACCTTATCTATTAATAGGCGCAACTGCTCGACCGATGCGTCAGAAGTCACATCCATGTATTGTATAGCTATCTGGTCAGGGGCTTGTTGCTCGAAAGCCTTCAGTGCCTCTTCCCTCCTTCCGGCCACTCCAACTTGCCATCCGTCTGCCACCAACAGACGTGCCACTTCGCGCCCAATGCCCGACGTAGCTCCAATGATTATTGCCCGTTTCATATCAATTTGGTAAATCTACTTTATCAAACCGATAGCCCAACCGTTTCAATTCGATGGCTGCACCGATGCGAAACATCACCTTACAAGCGCGGGCAAATACGTGGAATGCCATAGGGCTTTGTGGCTCAATCTGTTCGTGCCGTATCAAGGCTACAGCCATTTCTCCGCAACGGCGTATAACCTCTTCTATCTTTCGAGCCTCGTAGCCATCGAGTAACAGGCCCAACAAGTCGCGGACAATATGCTCGTCCATATCGTCAAATCCCTGGCCACCATAATACGAAGTATAGGGCGCATCCTTGTAATAACTCCAATCAGAATCCCACCCATAGGCTACAGCCAAGCCCAAATAGGATGCCCATGCTACCGACACAGTAGGATAGTCACGCACCTGAGGTACTGCATCGGCCATGTATTCGGGAGCCAGTTTATGCCATACAGCATTGATATCTTCAGACTCCAGCAACTGCCTGTCCAGCAATTCGGCTGAGGTACAAATACGCAACAGCTCATCTTGCAATTTATTCTCAAAATTATCCAGATACACCTTATTCATTATTAATCGTCTTTAGTTTCGAAACACCCGATATACGGTTGTTACCATATTCAGAATTCATATATATTATCGATGCAAATGTAATACAAAGTATCCGAATATCCTACTTCGGTAACCGTTCTTGAAGCAAAAAAGTAGGTTACTCAACTACTTATAGGTAGTCAGTCGTTTACCTATAGGTAGTTGACTAACTACTTATAGGTAGTTGCTCATCTATCTATAGGTAGTTGAAGAACTCAGTTTGGAGGTTTTGAAAGATGGGTAGAAATAGTCACAAAGTTACTCATTTTAACAAGCATTACTTTTGGCAGATAGAAAAATCCCCTGCAATGATTTGCAAGGGATTCTTACAATATTATAAAACGAGTCGTTTATTCCCAAGTAAACGTTACTTCAAGTGCTTCTTCTTCCTCTTCTTCTACATCCATTGACATAGGATAACCGTCCTCAGAAACAACAGTATCGAAAATAGTAGTATAGGTTTCGCCATCAAACTCTTCAGTTCTTTTAATCGGGAAGTTTGTACTGGGTTTTCCTAACATACCTGCTATGGCATACACCTCCATTTCATCAATATCAATGCCATATATTAATTCCGGGAAAAAGATATTGCTTCTGTTTATCCAATCTCCATGTTTTATATCTTTATAAACATTACCATCGTCAAAATCTTCACCGGAGCCAACAGATTTGTAAGCATCACCACTATTATTATAATGCAATGTCCATATTTCAGAACCTTCAGAACGATTCATGCTGACAAGCTTTCCGTCTTCATCATATACATACTCCCAAAGTCTTGTCTCAGAGTCATTAATTGTTTGTATGGCTTTTGTTATATAGCCATCATTGTTAAGTGTAAACTCAAAAGCATAGCTTTCTTCATCATAAATTGTACTTGTATGAATCGTTTTACCATTATTGGAATATGTCAATGAAATAATATTTTCTTCAGATTCGCCTGAATAATAAGAATGATGGTTAATTGTACTTAAAGTAAAATCATCATTGTAAGTAAATTCATATTTTTCTAATTTATCATGCCCATTAGTGATAGTCACTTCTTTTAGTTGTTTACCGTTAACTTTAGGAAGTGTTGGCGTATAAAAGCCATCTGTCTCTACAGTAAAATCTATAGAGATACCGTGGCAATCTATAACATCGAACTTACCACCATTAAACGAAACATTTGAATTTTCAGCACCTTCAACTATCCAAACTAACTTACTACCCCCTCCTTGCGTATATTGAGTATTCCATTCAACAGTGCAGTCATTTACAGCAAGTTTTGTATTAGATCCGCTTATCCAAAATACATGAGAAGAAATAATCTGATTCCCTACGTGTTTTACAGATCCACCTCTTAACTTTGCAATAGAACCGCCATCCAATGTTAAAAATCCATGCGTACAGTTAAACGTACCACCTCTTACAATCAAAGTTGATCCGGTAGTATTTTTTATAGCATAGGAATAAGTTGGCCCGCTTTCTGATTCATCCGTTTCTATATATGAATTGCAATTGAAAGTTCCATTCTCTATGGTAAGTTTTCCATTCGATGTTTCATTCCAAATGCACCAATATTTTGAATTAACGGTTGCATCTTTAATAAGCATGGTTCCTGCATTATTGATGGCTGCACCTTTCGTTTCGTATGTCTGCACAAATTCTACATCATCTATTTCCATGTTACCATAATTATAGATACATCTACGACTATAAATATTATTGTCAGCAATAATTTTACCATTAGTAATAATCATTTTTCCTGTACCTGCATATTTTAAATCAACAGCTGTTGTAGCAGAAGTTGTAGGAGAGATTGTTATTGTCTTTTCATTCAAATCAAACGTTGTATTACCATTCCCAACAATAGTTAACGTTTTTTTCAACGTAATGTCATCCATCAACTTTACATTACCACCATTAATAATTAATTCATCAATGGTTACATCCTTACCAATTATTAAAGTGTTAGTGGCGGTGGTAGCCGTGATTTTTGCAAAAGAACCGCTTTGCAATTCTACAGTAGTCAAAGGTGTATTGATTTCCAAATAGGAGGCAGAAGTTGTTGGAAGATGGATAGCTAATTTGTTTTTAGATTCCCCAACTGTCTCTCCTTCAGTTTGCACTATTTTCAACGGTGCATCTTCTGTAGTAGTCGGCACGTATTTAAAATTAAGAGTAACATCTGTACCATCGGGACCAACTAATGTAGGGATTGTTATAGCATCTCCACCTGTTGCATCAATCGTATTTTCAATGTTATACTCGGATGCTGTTGTTGTAGCTGCTATAATAGTCGAAAGCACTTGCGGAGAAGTTACATTTGTAGTAACAACATGTGTAGCAGTGTACATTACAGCACGTTCTATTTCTTTATTTTTCCACTCTATTATCTTCTTTTCTTCATTTCCATTACTTATGCTGATAGCAATACTTGTATAAACTCCAACAGGCAAAGGAATATAGAAAACTTTATCGTTATCATTTTCTCCAGTTACGGCAGTGAATGTTGCTGTTACTTTCTTATTATCATCAGTAGCAGTTTCCCCATTTTTCCAAGTTAATACGGGAGTAGAATCAGAAGTATTGGCAGTGAAAGATCCATTAAGCGGATTACTTGCCGTTACAGTCAACGTGGAATATCCTGTAGGAATATCATTCAAGGCAAACTTCAACATACCAACCAAATGCTTGAATGAAATGCTACTATTGCTACTTGTTGATGCCCACATCGGTAAATTACAATTATCCAAACTGATGGTTTGGGAGAGTGTCATTTCCAAAGTATTATTACTTAAAGTCGGATTACTTGATGAGGGATATGCAGCACCAGTAACATTAGCAACTTCATCACCTATAAATTCGCCGGTTGTAGTACCAGCCTCACTATTTAAAGTATATGTTTTATTCTCATCACCAAACAACACAAAAGCATCGTTTGCACTCCAAAGTAGTTCTCCATTCTCACCTATAATAATACGAGTATTATTTTTACTTTCAAAAGAGGCTGTAATCACACATTTTCCTTTTTGGATGCCGACATTCATCAGTTCATCTTGGCTACAACTTACTAAAATAAGTAGCAAGATTGCTAACGAATAATTAAATTTCTTCATAAGTAATAGATTTACATAGGTTCTTGATTTAAGTTCTCACCACTCGCTTGAAATCCTTTCTCTACTTGGACTTCAATAATCTCCACTAGAGGAGCCACATACTTTTCTGTTTCCATACATTTTTAATTTTAGCATCGGAAAGGCTCCCAATCTCCGAAAATACAACTATATATAAAAAAGGCGCAGGAGTCATACTTGTTACTCGTCCATACACTTCAAGGCTCTCGCATTGCCCACTCTGTAAGAACGAGCAACGCAGAAGCCCTACGCTGAATATGTATTAAGAGGCTTATTACATAAACCTATACATATCCCATAAGGACATCTACCGTTGCCTTGTTCTTTGACAGAGTTTTCAAAACTTGCGAGATTTTGAAGTGCCAAAGACAAGACGTTAAGTAAACGTCTTTCTTAAAATTAAATCTATATTTTCGCACATACTTACTCACTCTTGAAATTCTGTACGAAAACACGGCAAATATAGAAATAGATAAATGGAGTACAAAATAATCACACCCATTTTTATTACAGTTTACTTTTATCCACTTCGTGTTATCATGAATAATAACTATTGCAAGTATATTAAAAAAGCCCTTGCAAGTTGCTTGCAAGGGCTTCGTTTAATTTATACAAAAGCGGATGGATTATCCACCGAAGTTATCGTACATGATAGAAGATTCTTCTACACCAAGGTCGGTAAGCATGGCAACTACGGCCTTTGACATCGGGCCTGGACCACACATGTAATATTCGATGTCTTCCGGTGCTTCGTGATCCTTCAGGTAAGTGTTCAACATTACTTGGTGAACAAATCCGGCAGTGTACTTAACACCTGCTGCATCGGCTGCAGGGTCAGGACGGTCAAGAGCTAAATGGAAATGGAAGTTGGGGAATTCTTTTTCAATACCCAAGAAGTCTTCCAAGTAGAATACTTCGTTCAATGCACGGGCACCATAGAAGTAGTGCATTTCACGATCAGTAGTCTTCAATGTCTTGGTCATATGCATAATCTGAGCACGCAACGGAGCCATACCGGCACCACCACCTACCCAAATCATCTCCTTCTTAGAATCGAAGTGCGGATGGAAGTCACCGTAAGGACCACTCATGATTACCTTGTCACCCGGCTTGAGCGAGAAGATGTAAGATGATGCGATACCCGGATTTACATCCATGAAGCCCGGTCCTTGTTCTTTTGGCTTGAACGGAGGAGTGGCGATACGAACAGTAAGCATAAATACGTTACCTTCGGCCGGATAGTTAGCCATAGAGTAAGCACGGATAGTAGGTTCCGGATTCACACACTTCAACGGGAAGAGACCAAACTTCTCCCATGCCGGCAAGTATTCGTCGCCAATCAAACTCTTATCGAAATCCTTGTCGTAATCGATATTGAATGCAGGAATCTTAATTTGTGCATACGAACCGGGGATAAAGTCCATGTGAGCGCCTTCGGGCAACTGTACCTTGAATTCCTTGATAAAAGTAGCCACGTTGCTGTTGCCAATAACGGTACATTCGTACTCCTTAACACCCATTACCGATTCGTCAATCTTGATACCTAAATCACCTTTTACCTTACATTGGCAAGCCAAACGCCAGTTATCTTTGATTTGCTTACGGGTAAAGTGACCCTTTTCTGAATCAAGGATTTCACCACCACCTTCTACAACTTGTGCTTTACATTGGCCGCAAGAACCCTTACCGCCACAAGCCGATGAAAGATAGATGCCTTGTTCTGACAAAGTGGTCAGCAAGCTACCACCTTGAGCAACTGATACGGTATCTTTGCCATTGATAGTAATATTCACATTACCAGATGGTACCAAGAATTTCTTGGCAACCAACAGGATAATTACCAGCAAGAGAATAACCACGAGGAATACTCCAATGCTCGCTAAAATCAAATTCATATCCATTGTATATTCCTTTCTTTATTAAATGTTCAAACCAGAAAAACACATAAATGCCATAGCCATCAAGCCTACTACAATGAATGTAATACCCAATCCCTTCAATGGAGCAGGAACGTCAGAGTAAGCCATCTTTTCGCGAATGGCAGCCAAACCTACAATGGCTAGCAACCAACCGATACCTGAACCAAGAGCATAAGAGAATGCATCGGCAATACCACCGATGAATTTCGGATCACTTTCGCCCAAGGTAATGCGTTGTTGCATAAAGAGTGAAGCACCCATAATAGCACAGTTCACGGCAATCAACGGCAAGAAGATACCGAGTGATGCGTAAAGTGATGGGCTGAAACGCTCAACAACCATTTCTACCAATTGAACGATACCGGCAATTACGGCAATGAAGAGAATAAAACTCAAGAAGCTAAGGTCAACACCCGGAACGAGTGCATCGGGACCCAGCACCTTGGTCTGCAACAGATAGTTGACCGGAAGTGTCACCACTAACACAAATGTTACGGCGATACCCAAACCAACTGCAGTCTTCACATTCTTTGATACGGCAAGGTAAGAGCACATACCAAGGAAGAATGCGAATATCATGTTGTCCACAAAAATAGAGCGGACGAATAAACTAATAAAGTGTTCCATACAATTCTAATTTATTTTTCTTGCAATTCTTTGTTACGTGCACGTTGATACCAAATGATACAAGCACAGATAATAAGTGCCATAGGAGGCATCAACATCAAACCATTGTTAGTATATCCCAAATCTTTCAACCAATCGTAGTTCAAGATGTTGAATCCAAGCAATGTACCCGATCCTAACAACTCGCGGAAGAAGGCTACGATAAGCAAAATCTTGGCATAGCCCAAACCGTTGCCCACACCATCGAGGAATGATTCCCAAGGACCATTCATCATAGAAAAGGCTTCGAGACGTCCCATCAAAATACAGTTGGTAATAATCAAACCTACATATACAGAAAGTTGTACGCTGACATCGTAAGCAAAAGCCTTTAACACTTCACTAACGATAGTTACCAACGCAGCCACTACCACCAACTGAACGATGATACGAATGCGGTTAGGTACTGTCTTGCGCAACAAAGAGATAACCACGTTGGCAAAAGCCAAAATTACAGTTACCGAAAGGCCCATCACAATGGCCGGCTCCAATTTGGCAGTAACGGCCAATGCTGAACAGATACCCAATACCTGTACGGTAACGGGGTTGTTCAAACCAAGCGGAGTAGAGAATACTTCTTTATTCTTCTTTGAAAACAATTGTCCCATATTCTTATTCCTCCTTATTCTTTAGTTAAAAACTTAGTATAATTGTTCAAGCAGGCCTTCAGCATAGCGGCTACACCGTCAGAGGTAATGGTACCACCTGATACACCATCTACTTCGACAGAAGCATCGGCCACCTTACCATTCTTCACAACAGTCAAAGCAACCTTACCATCTTTCAAAGCCTTCTTACCGGCAAACTGTGCTTGGAACCAATCGGCAGCAATCTCTGCACCTAAACCAGGAGTTTCACTGGCATGTGAGAAATAAACGCCATATACGGTATCCTTATCAGCATCCAATGCTACATATCCCCAGATGGCTCCCCAAAGACCGGCACCATAAACTGGGAATACATATTTAGTTTGACCATCTACATTGGCTACAAACACATGCAAACGACCGCCTTTAGCTTCTTTTTCATAAGCTGTTGCAAACGCATCGGTATTCTCGGTCAGCGTACCGTCTTCGTTCATCAACATATCTTTTACATCCAATTTCTTGAATTCAGCATCGGCATCGGCCACATCTTTAACATTCAAAGCAGAGAGAATTTGTTTTTTTGTATCCAATTCTACATTTGCTTTTTGCATGTCGCGCAAAGATGAGTTGACGAATGCCAACAAGAATGCAACGATAACAACCATTACCGAAGCATATATAATAGTATAACTGTTACTATTGGTATTCATATCGTTGTTCGGTTTTAATTGTTAG
>SUYA01000021.1 GCA_015060695.1 Mediterranea massiliensis | reverse complement strand
ATGGCTTCACTACGGATGTTCACACCGATATAATCGAAAAGGGATTGAATGAGGATGTCATCCGGTTGATTTCTTCCAAGAAGAATGAGCCGGAGTGGCTTTTGGAATTCCGTCTGAAGGCATATCGCCATTGGCTTACGTTGGAGATGCCTACTTGGGCGCACCTCGACATTCCTGAAATCGATTATCAGGACATTTCTTATTATGCCGACCCGACCAAAAAGAAGGAAGGGCCGAAAAGCATGGATGAAGTGGATCCTGAATTGATAAAGACTTTCAATAAGTTAGGCATACCGTTGGAAGAACAGATGGCACTCAGTGGCATGGCGGTGGATGCCGTGATGGACTCGGTATCGGTAAAGACTACCTTCCGCGAGACATTGATGGAGAAAGGAATCATCTTTTGTTCGTTCAGCGAAGCCGTTCGCGAGCATCCTGACTTGATACAGAAATATTTGGGCTCCGTAGTAGGTTATCGCGACAATTTCTTTGCGGCTTTGAACTCTGCCGTATTCAGTGACGGCTCGTTTGTCTATATACCGAAGGGTGTGCGTTGTCCGATGGAGCTTTCCACGTATTTCCGTATCAATGCGGCCAATACCGGTCAGTTCGAACGTACGTTGATTGTGGCCGACGATGACAGCTATGTATCTTACTTGGAAGGTTGTACCGCTCCTCAGCGTGACGAGAACCAGCTTCATGCCGCTATCGTCGAGATTGTGGTGCACGATCGTGCCGAAGTGAAATACTCTACCGTACAGAACTGGTATCCGGGCGATGCCGAAGGAAAGGGAGGTATCTACAACTTCGTGACCAAGCGCGGACATTGTAAGGGAGTGGACAGTAAGTTGAGTTGGACACAGGTAGAAACCGGTTCTGCCATTACGTGGAAATATCCCAGCTGTATCCTGACGGGCGATAATTCCATTGCCGAGTTCTATTCGGTAGCGGTAACCAACAACTACCAACAAGCCGATACAGGTACCAAGATGATTCACATCGGTAAGAATACACGCAGTACCATTGTGAGCAAGGGTATCAGTGCCGGCAAGAGCCAGAATTCGTATCGTGGCTTGGTACGTGTGTCTGAGAAAGCCGACAATGCCCGTAACTATAGCCAGTGCGACTCGTTGTTATTGGGTAGTGAATGTGGAGCACACACCTTCCCTTATATGGATATTCACAACGAAACCGCCATTGTAGAGCATGAAGCCACCACCAGCAAGATTAGCGAAGACCAATTGTTCTATTGCAATCAGCGAGGCATCAATACCGAAGATGCGGTGGGATTGATTGTAAATGGCTATGCAAAAGAAGTAATCAACAAGCTTCCGATGGAATTTGCGGTAGAGGCTCAGAAGTTGTTGGCAATCTCATTGGAAGGAAGCGTTGGATAATAATAAAGTTATGAGTTTTGAGTTATAAGTTCTGAGTCCCATCCGGTTGAGAACTTGAAACTATAACTCATAACTCATAACTCATAACTGAAATAATTATGTTAGAAGTAAAAGACTTACATGCCAGTGTCAATGGCAAAGAAATATTGAAAGGCATCAACCTGAGTATCAAGAAAGGTGAAGTACATGCCATTATGGGACCTAACGGTTCGGGTAAGAGTACGTTGTCATCTGTATTGGTGGGTCATCCGGCTTTCGAAGTAACCAAAGGCAGCGTTTCTTTCGATGGACAGGATTTATTGGCTTTGAGCCCGGAAGACCGTAGTCATGCCGGTTTGTTCCTTTCTTTCCAGTATCCGGTAGAAATTCCGGGGGTAAGTATGGTGAACTTCATGCGTGCAGCGGTCAATGAAAAGCGTAAGTACGAAGGTAAGCCGGCCTTGACCGCCAGCGAGTTCTTGAAGTTGATGCGTGAAAAGCGTGCGGTGGTAGAATTGGACAACAAGTTGGCCAACCGCTCGGTGAACGAAGGTTTCAGTGGAGGAGAAAAGAAACGCAACGAAATCTTCCAGATGGCGATGCTCGAACCGAAGCTCAGTATCCTTGATGAAACCGACTCCGGTTTGGATATCGATGCTTTGCGTATCGTGGCCGAAGGCGTAAACAAGCTCAAGACTCCCGAAACCAGTTGCATTGTCATCACCCACTACCAGCGTTTGTTGGATTACATCAAGCCCGATGTGGTGCATGTGCTTTACAAAGGTCGTATCGTAAAGACTGCCGGTCCCGAATTGGCATTGGAAATCGAAAACCGCGGTTTCGACTGGATAAAGAAAGAAATAGGCGAATGATATTGAATTTCACCACAGATTACACAGATGGACACAAATTAAATTCTAAATCTTTTATCTGTGAGAATCTGTGTAATCCGTGGTGAGAAAATCGCAAAAAGAATATGAAAGCAGAACAACAATATATTGACCTGTTCAGTCAGTGCGAAGCCCTGATATGCCGGCATAGCTCCGAGGTGATGAATGCGCCTCGCGCCAACGCTTTTGCCAACTTTGAACGTTTGGGCTTCCCTACGACCAAGCAGGAGAAGTACAAATATACCGATATGGCCAAGCTGTTCGCCCCTGACTATGGGTTGAACCTGAACCGGCTGGACATCCCGGTAAATCCGTACGAAGTGTTCAAGTGCGATGTTCCTAACATGAGCACATTGCTCTATTTCGTGGTGAACGATGCTTTTTATAACAAGGCATTGCCCAAGGCACAACTGCCCGAAGGTGTCTTGTTGGGTAGTTTGAAGGACCTCTCCCAACAACATCCCGAATTGGTACAGCAGTATTATGGCAAACTGGCCGATACCTCCAAAGATGGGATTACCGCTTTCAATACCGCCTTTGCACAAGATGGTTTCATGCTTTATGTGCCGAAAGGGGTGGTGATTGAAAAGCCCATTCAGTTGGTGAATATCCTTCGTGCCGATGTAAACTTCATGGTGAACCGCCGTTTGTTGGTAGTGCTTGAAGAAGGTGCGCAAGCCCGTTTGTTGGTATGTGATCATGCCATGGACGATGTGAATTTCCTTTCTACCCAGGTGGTGGAAGTCTTTGCCGCCGAGAACTCGGTGTTTGATTTGTACGAATTGGAAGAGACACATACCAGTACGGTACGCATCAGTAATCTGTATGTCAACCAGGAAGCGAACAGCAATGTATTGCTCAATGGCATGACCTTGCATAACGGAACCACCCGCAATACCACCGAAGTGACATTGAACGGTCGTGGAGCCGAAATCAGCCTTTGTGGCATGGCTATTGCCGACAAGAACGAACATGTAGACAATCATACCTTCATCGACCATAAGGTAAGCGATTGCACCAGCAACGAATTGTTCAAGTATGTGCTCGACGACCAGTCGGTAGGTGCTTTTGCCGGTAAGGTGTTGGTACGCGAAGGTGCCCAACGCACTTCTTCCCAGCAGACTAACCGCAACTTGTGTGCTACTCGCGAAGCCCGCATGTACACCCAGCCCCAATTGGAAATCTATGCCGACGATGTGAAGTGCTCGCACGGAGCTACCGTTGGTCAGTTGGACGAAAAGGCGTTGTTCTATATGCGCCAGCGTGGCATCAGTTTGAAGGAAGCCCGCTTGTTGTTGATGTTTGCTTTTGTAAACGAAGTGATTGATACCATCCGTTTGGATGCGTTGAAAGACCGTTTGCATCTGTTGGTAGAAAAACGTTTCCGTGGCGAATTGAACAAGTGCCAGGGATGTGCCATTTGTAAATGATGTTTTTGTTTTACCACAGATTACACAGATTTCCACAGATAAATAATTAAATAAAAAAATCTGTGTTCATCTGTGTAATCTGTGGTGAATAAATAAACCATATCTCTATGTACGATATCAATAAAATCAGAGAAGATTTCCCCATCCTCAGTCGGGAAGTGTACGGCAAGCCATTGATCTATCTGGACAATGGAGCTACCACACAGAAACCCCGATGTGTGGTGGAATCCATCACCAACGAATACTACTCCGTGAACGCCAATGTACATCGCGGGGTGCATTTTCTTTCCCAACAGGCCACGGAACTTCACGAGGCTTCGCGCGAGACGGTGTGCCGTTTCATCAACGCCCGTAGCACGAACGAAATCATCTTTACCCGTGGTACGACCGAAAGCATCAACCTTTTGGCCTCTTCGTTTGCCGAAAGTCAGATGCAACCGGGCGATGAGGTCATCATCTCCACCATGGAGCACCATAGCAACATCGTTCCCTGGCAATTGCAAGCCGCCAAGAAGGGCATTTCCATTCAGGTAATCCCCATGAACGACAAGGGCGAGTTGCTTTTGGATGAATACAAGAAACTCTTCTCTGAGCGTACCAAGCTGGTGTGCGTCATGCATGTGAGCAATGTCCTGGGTACCGTCAATCCGGTAAAGGAAGTGATTGCCGAGGCTCATGCCCACAATGTGCCTGTTTTGGTGGATGGTGCACAGAGTGTCCCCCACATGAAGGTCGATGTGCAGGACCTCGATGCCGACTTCTTTGCATTTAGCGGACATAAGGTGTATGGTCCTACAGGGGTGGGTGTGCTTTATGGAAAAGAAGCCTGGCTCGACAAGCTTCCCCCTTATCAAGGAGGTGGAGAGATGATTCAAACCGTTTCGTTCGAAAAGACCACCTTCAATGAACTCCCCTTCAAGTTCGAAGCCGGCACCCCCGATTATATCGGCACTACTGCCTTAGCTAAGGCGCTCGATTATGTATCAGCCATCGGCATGGAGCAGATAGAAGCCCACGAACACGAACTCACCCAATATGCCATGCAACGTCTGAAACAGATTGAAGGCATGCGCATCTTTGGCGAAGCCCGGCACAAGAGCAGTGTCATCTCGTTCTTGGTGGGAAACATCCATCACCTCGATATGGGTACTTTGCTCGACCGCCTCGGCATAGCCGTGCGCACTGGTCATCATTGTGCCCAACCTTTGATGCAACGTTTGGGCATCGAAGGCACCGTCCGTGCATCGTTCGGCCTCTATAATACCAAAGAAGAAATCGACATCCTGGCTGCCGGCATCGAGCGGGTGAGCCGCATGTTTTGATAATTTTCTCCATAGTTCACAAGTTTGTGGACCACAAACTTGTGAACTATGGAAATTTAACGCTCCTCCCAAACTTTCAATAACATCCTTCAAAAATGTCAGGCAGTCATAAACGTCTGACTATCAGTATCAATTCCTGACTTTTTCAACTGATTCTTGTCTTTCAGAAAAGTCAGCGCATTGTCTAGTCCTGAAATAGGTTTACTCTTGGAGTAAACCTATTTCAGGACTAGACATTTTGTGTACTTGTTGTAGCAAGTTAAATCTAAATGCATAAACTATTTCCATGAATGAATGCATCTCATGCTTTAGAGTATTATTAAGGCAAATGGGCAAATATTCGTTTCTAATCCAACAGAACAGATGTTTATTTTTGTTTTTTATGGTTGTATATTTATTGGTTATTTAAAATTTAAAGACCTGCAAAAGTTTGTACATTCAAATAAATCTATTAGCTTTGTGAAGTTTTTGCAAATGACGTTTTGTCTTGCAGAAAGACTTATTAACTAAGAGCGTTTAAAATATTATTCTTGTTATAGAAAATCGCCAATTTTCAAAACCACACAAGTAATAATACAGCAGAACGCTCATGCCTTTTTTGTTTATACCCCTTATAACCTTAAGGGAATATATATGCAAAAAGGCGTGAGACTGTTGTTTATTTGTGTGGTGGGTGTTTGGCGATACCTCTATAACAATGAAGATATAAGCAGTCCTCACGCCTATTTTGTATTATACCGAGGTAAAGAGGAATGATTAAAAAGGAATGGTTATGAATTTATACCTTGGCGGACACGATGAAATGTATCTGATAAATTTGGATATGGTAATGTATTTTCAAGCAGATGATCACTATTCACATGTCTTTTATGCAACGGGTACTAATTTTATGGTTTCATATGGATTGTCTCAAATTGAATCTTTCATAATCGATCAAAATCCGCTTCAATCATGCTTCCTTCGTCTTGGCCGTAAGTATATTGTTAATTTGTCTTTTCTTTTTCACATCAATACGGTTAAGCAAATTGTTCTTCTAACTGATATGAATGGAACCTCTCATTCATTACATATCGCAAAACCTGTTTTACGAGATTTAATAGATAAGTTCGAAAATTCACGAAATTAATTGGGGCTTTCACGTATACAGAACTCGAATGCTTGATAGATGAGACTTAATTTCATTAGATTTGGCAATCTCCAATGTGTTATTGGGGCGTGTTTATGTCTAATTGTTAATGTTAAATCTGTATGAAAGAGTTAAGAGGTAGAAAAGTATCATCTTTCTTAAAAAAGATATTTCTTTCTATAGTTATATTGAGTGCAGCCACATACGGACAGGCTCAAGACTTGAAAATTCATGTCAACAAAAAAGGAAAAGTTGGGTTCGTCAATCAAGATGGCACGGAAATCATAAAGTGTGTATATGAAAGTGCTTTTCCGTTTGAGGATGGATATGCAATAGTTTCCAAATCCGGGAAATATGGAATAATCAATCAATCGGGGGAAGTAGTATTACCCATAAAATATTCACAGATATCTTCATGGAATGATGATTTGTATCTCATTAAATCCGGAAAGGTTATGGGGCTTGCTAAACATTCCGGAGAGATAGTGCTAGCAGTAAAATATTCAATGATATCTAAATCTAATAGTTTTGGGAAATCACTCATAGCTGTTGGTGGAAAATCTACGACTAATGAAAAGAAGACACATCTGCAAAATGCAAAATATGGAATAATAGACAATAAGGGTAATGTTTTAATTGAACCAAAATATAAAGGGTTGTATGAATTTGTATATGACCCTAAGGGGGAATACCCTTATTATGAAGGAAAAAGACTACTTTACAGCTATCATTATATTACAGACACTTTGCAGACAGATTGTTCTTTTTTAGGTTTTAGCAAAAATGGATTTAATATATATGGGTGTGGTATTATGGATAGCAATGGAAAAGAATTGCTTAAATCAGGTCTTTATAATTATGTGATGATGCCCAGTAGTGATATGGTCCGTTTTTATATTAGCAAAAGAAAAGAAACAATATGTGGCTATCACGATTTGAGGTTGAATAAAGCTATTACAGTAGCTACGTTTAAACAACCAATGGAAGATATTAAATTTTGGACTCATGGTGATTTTATTGGAAATATTGCGCCTGTAAATGGTGATTCTTGGAAGTTTGTAGACAAGGAAGGTAATGTGTTAAGGACAAATTATCAATCCTTGAAACATAGTGAAAATACAGGACTATGGGCGGCAAAGAATACTTCGGGGCAATGGGATGTTTTTGATGAAAATAATATGAATATTGACAACCTTTCAGGGTTTGAAAGCTTTGATTTTCCAACTCAGAAAGGTGATAAAGAAATATTTACGGTAAGTAAAGAGTCTTTATATGGTTGTGTCGATCGAAATGGTAAGGTGCTGGTTCCTTTCGAATATGAATATGCTTTGTCCAATACTTATGATGTAATACCTGTTAAAAAGTATGGTAAATGGGGGATGGTCAGCCCGTCTAATAAAACAATAGTTCCTGCTAATTTTATATCTATATTAATACCTTCTGAACGTAATACCAGTGATTTCTGGGTAGTGAAATCAGATTCCTTATATTATCATTATGATACAAAAAAGGATACGCTAAATCCTGTCGGTTATAAAGCTGTGTCTAATTTTATTAGAGGGATAGCTCATGTTAAGCCTGTAAATATGACATTACATAATACAGCTATAAATAGAGCCCAGACAAGTTCCCCGAATGCTTCACAAACGACATCTGATGTAATTAATCTAGATGAATATAAAGATTCATTCGGTTATCTGCTTAATAATGATGGAACTTGGCTTTTGGACATGCCTGTTTCTACATTATATAAAGATGCCGTCATTGAACGTATAAAAACTTATGGTGAAAGGCCACTGACGGATGCAGATAAGAAAAAGTTATTGCTTGATATTACGAAAGAAAATCGTAGTTATGACCTCAAATCGGTGTTAAGTGAAGAAGAATGGAACTATTAAAATTATGAATATGAAGAAAATTATAATACTATCTTTATTTGTTGCAGTATTTGCTGGGACTTATGCTCAGGAAAAGGGTGCTGATTATCGACGTAGTTCAATCTATTCGGTTTTGATTAATCATACAGAGCAACAATTTGCATCAGAAATTAAACAAGCATTTATTCAGATTCCAGTACCGGATAAGTTTAATGATCATAATCTAAGTGTTAGAGTGCTGAATCTCAATGAAAAGCTTAGTGGTGCTAAAAGTGAGAAAGAAAATCCGGAAATAACGGAATTTTTAAATAAGAATAAAGTAGCGAGCCGTCTTGTTGGTAGATGGTTTAATCGAGATATATATACAGGGGCATGTGATATGGAACTGGTGAAGGAACGTGGGCTTTATAATGCTTCTGAGTTTGATAAGCAATTAGCTTTACATTCTGCTCGAGGACTGGCTATGCTTCAAGATGCAGGTGAGGAACTGATAGGGAATACTTTTGTATTAGTGAATGATATCCGCTATGTTGATAAAAATAAAGGTGCTAAGACAGCAAGTTCTATCATTAAAATTTTAGGTTCTGCTGTAGCAGCTTATACGGGAACAAACTTTGATGATCTTACTGATGATATAGGCGATATGGTAGAAACTATTAAGGGTTTTACTGTTAGTATTAATACTTTCTTGTACAAATTGGAATGGACTGAGGAACAAGCAAATTTATTTTATCAAGAACAATACGGGGATGGAATAGACAAAACAAAGAAGAGTAATTTTGAAAATGCTCGTGAAAATTATAAGCTGAAATATGTGGGAAAGGTAGAGAGTAAAGGTGGTACTACTTCATTCCTTGGTATTAAGGAAGACGAACCAATAGTTATGGTTCGTAAAGCATGTCAAAGGGCTATTGATGAAAATATTGTTGATTTACAACGTAATTATGAAGAGTTTCGTACAAAAACTCCTTTGGTATCTGTTGAGCCTTTGACAGCATATATTGGGATGAAAGAAGGTGTGAGTTCTCAATCCAAGTTTGAAGTATTGGAAGTTGTTGAAATGGAAGATGGAAGTCGTAAATATAATAAGGTCGGTGTAATAGAACCTATTGATAATTTAATTTGGGATAATAGATTTATGGCTTCGGAAGAAGGGGCAGTAGGAGCAAATCTTGGTTATACGACCTTCCGTACAGTCAGCGGTAAAGGCTTTAGTAAAGGTATGCTTATACGTGAAATGACTAATAAATAAAATATTATGAAAAGAGTTATTAATACACTGATTTTTATTTTTATTATGACCGTTAGTGCAATGGCAAAGGGCGGTGATAAAATGCCTCAATATGATATATTGGGAGCCGGATCGGGCAATGAAGGCATGTTGCTCGTAAAAGTATTTGTATATGCTAAGAAATCAGTTGCAGACGAAGACCTAAAAAGAGCGGCTGTTCATGGCGTTGTATTTCGTGGATTCACAGGAAATAACAGTGGGGCAAACCAACCGGCTATGGCTTCTCCTACAGTAGAAGCAGATAACGCGCCCTTTTGTGAAGCTTTTTTTGCGCCCAATGGTGAATGCCAGAATTATGCTTCCATAATTCCCGGTTCTTATGAACGAATTAAGACTGGTAAAGGGTATAAATATGGAGCTATCGTTCAAGTGAATAAGACAGCATTACGTAAGGATTTAGAGAAAGCGGGAATTGTACGATCCCTATCTTCTGGTTTCTAATTTTTATAATATGAAAAAGAAAATTGTAATTATGCTACTTTTAGCATTTCCTGCGTTTATTTCAGGCTATGCACAGTATCGCCAAGTCAATTTGCCGGAGAAAGCAAATTTGCCTGCCTATAAGGATTTGACTGCGGAAAATAAAGGCTTTTGGTGTGCGTTTGAAGCGGAAGGAGGAAGCAGCATTATGGAATTAAAGCCTAATATGCAGTTTGTAGGCTTGACAGTGACTGGTGGTTATAGAATTAGTGAGTATTTGCGTTTAGGTGTAGGATTTGGAGGTCGGATGTATGTAAACAATGCGGATATTCGTGACACTCAGAGTAAGTTTGGTATACCTATTTATGTTAATGCAAGAGGAAATTTTGTTTCTGCATACGATCGCGACGGAGTTCCGTTTTGGTCTGTTAATATCGGTGGAGTAACCAAGGAGGGATTATATTTGAATCCTACAATAGGATATAGCTTCGGTGGAATACGTAACAATTTCTATATCGGACTAAGTTACACTTTATCCAATTTCAAAGATTGTACTAAAACAAGACAAACCTATAGTAGCTTAGGATTAAAAATAGGTTATGAATTATAATGGTTAAATAGATAGTCTTATGAAGAAACTTGTTATTCTGTTGGTCGTAATTGTTGCTTCTCATTTTGATTTGTCAGCTCAAGCAATTTATGACCGTTCATCCATCAAATGTATTGGTGTAGAATTGGATGGATCTCAAACGTTGAGAGTGCTTGGTTATGGCCGTAATCGGGCGGATGCAAAAGAACAGGCTATGAAAAATGCTGTTTGGGCTGTTATCTTTGATGGTATTAGAGACGGAGTCCAAGGTTGTAATATGCGTCCGTTGGTAACCGAAGTGAATGCAAAGGAACGTTATGAAGATTATTTTAATATATTTTTCGCTGATGGCGGTGAGTATAGTAAATATGTTTCACTTCGTGATACCAAAAAACGTTCTGCGGATAGGAAAAAAGATAAAGTCGGCTATTCCTATGAATTGACCATACGAGTCCTTCGTTCTGAATTGAAAGCTCGTCTTAAGGCTGATAATGTAATAGGGAAAGATCATCTGTAAAATATAATGTTATGAAAGCTAATTATTTAATAGTAGTTTCTCTGTTTCTGATGTATACTATTGCAGTATTTGGACAAGCAAAGAAACCGACATTGATGGTTGTTCCAAGCGATGCTTGGTGTAAACAACATGGTTATGTACAGAACTTTGATAATCAAGGAACGTTGGAAACCATATCCGATTATAGTGCAGCAGTATCTTCTGATATGCAATTGAATGCTGTAATATCAAAGATAAATAATTTGATGGCTGATAGAGGGTTTCCTCTAAAAGACTTACAGCAAACAATGAAGAGTATAAATAATGATGCCGCTGAAGACGCATTGATTACAAGTAAGAATGGTTCTCAGATAGCAGAAAGTCCATTAGACAGGTTACGCCGTAGGGCAAAAGCGGATATTATCTTAGAAATAGAATGGCTGGTTAATAAAATTGGGCCTAAAAGTAGTGTTACATATAATCTTAGGGGACTTGATGCATATTCGAATAAGCAAGTTGCCGGTGTAGAAGGTACTGGTAAAGGCTCATTTTCTGCTGAGATTCCTGTTTTGCTAGAAGAGGCAGTACAGGATCATATGGATATGTTTACTCAACGTCTTCAAAATCATTTTGATGACATGATGACTAATGGACGTGAAGTGACCCTTGTGATGAAAGTTTTTGATAATGGCTCAGGTATTGATTTTATAACCGAATATGAGGATTATGAATTGAATGAGATTATTGATAATTGGCTCAGTGATAATTGTGTCAATCATCGTTTCAATAAATCAGATGCAACGGAGACTATGATTTTATATGAACAAGTTCGTATTCCTCTTTATAGGGACAATGGTTCTGCCATGGATACCTATTCTTTTGCACGTGATATAGCTCGCTTCTTTAGAAAAGAACCTTATAATATTCCTATAAAAACTATAAATAAGGGATTGGGTAAGTGTGAATTGATATTTGGAGAAAAATAAATAATAAGATTATGAAATCATTATTCAAATATTTATTTGCTTCATTATTATTGTTGTCTTCAAACAATATATATGGAGTGGAATGTGAGATTCCAATGAGTATCATTGTAGATAAAGGCTTTGCCAATGTTACAGCAGAATCAGCATCTGTATTGGATACACAATTACAACGCTTGGCAACTCAAGCCGGCCTTGATATCGGGTGGAAGAATGCCAGATTTATTCTGACGGCAAAATTAGATCAAATAGACCGTTATGTAGTAGGTGGGGCACCGGCACAAATTGTAAATGTGTTTGGAGTTACTTTGTATGTTGCTGATGTATATAATAGAAGAGTATTCTCCTCAACTTATTTGGAAATTAAAGGAGTGGGTACCAATGATACTAAAGCGTCATTGAATGCTGTAAGGCGTATTAATCTGCAAAATGGTATATTGGGAAAATTCATGAACGAGTCCAAGTCTCAAATCGTTGAATATTACAATAGTCAGTTACCAACAATACTAAAAGAAGTAAAAGTTAAGGCTTCAATGAGAAACTATGAAGAGGCTCTTGCATTGGTGGCTCCTGTTCCTTCATGTTGTAGTGGATATGACGTGGCAATGGAAGAAGCAAGAAAGGTGTATTTCTTGTATAGAGATACTTATTTCCTTTCTCAACTCAATAAGGCGAAAGCGCTATGGGCCTCAAATCCCACTCCTTCTAATAGCTCTGATGTGGTTGGAATATTGGCAAATATAGATCCGGAGTGCAAATGCTATGATGAAGCCATGGACTTCTTAACACAAGTAGCAAGGATAGTGAAGGAGGATGTGGATTATGAAATAAAGAAGAAGTATGAAGATGCTGTTGAACTTGAAAAGTTACGTATTCAAACGATAGCTGAGATAGGTAAGGCTTATGCTGCAAACCAGCCTAAGGTGAATATTGGCTTTCTTGGAGGTTTACCGGGTATGCTCCCACATCACTCTCAAATGAATTCGCCGGTTTCGTCGTTGTTGCCTCAATCGATGCTGGTATCTAGTGAGAAATTGAGTGGGGCTGATATATTCCAAAGATATGGCACTGCTGTTTTTACGATTGAAGTTCCCACTTCGGATGGTACAGCATATAGTCAAGGATCAGGCTTTTTCATTAATAATCAAGGATTGGCTGTTTCGAATTATCATGTATTGGAAGACGGAAATTTGCAAAAGGCTGGAATAATCCTTCCGGGTGCTGATACAAGATATGCCATCACTCAAGTAATAAAGGCTGATAAAGAAAACGATTATGTAGTTTTTGTTGTAAATTGTTCTAATAACAATTACATCCCTATTTCTAACAATAAGCCCAATGTTGGAGATAAGGTATATGCAATTGGAAGTCCCAAAGGATTTAGCAATACATTCTCTTCAGGTGAGGTGTCACAATGGCGTGGCCCGAATTTGATGCAGACTACTGTTATGATAGATCATGGTAGTAGTGGTGGAGCATTAATAAACGAATATGGAAGTGTGGTGGGTATCACATCTGGTACATTTGATGCTGAGTCTGTTGCAAATTTGAATTATGCAATGAGTATTGATGTTATAAAATAACTAAGTAATGCGTTTAAATGGAACGGCGCATGACTGATTGGTATTAATAGTTCCAAATGGTTTATATTATGAAAAAAGTTTTAGTTTTGATGGCACTCGTTTGTGCTGTATTGAATGTTTCTGCTCAAGAAGATTCGAAGTGGAGTGTAAAGGTAGGTGCTGGTCTTTCAACTTTGGTGGGAAGTGATACCGATGGCGCTAAAAATTCCTTTTCATATAAGGTAGGTATTGGATATGAATTGGGAATATCAGAAAGTTTCGCTATTGAACCTGCTTTGATGCTTTCTAATAAAAGTTTTAAGGCCGAAAGTATTGATGGTGCAATTAATCGCTACTGTGTTGAATTGCCGGTTTTGGCCGCTTTTAAAATTGCATTAAATGACGAAATGAAACTTATCATAAATGCAGGTCCTTATGTGGCATACGGTCTTTTTGGATCTGATATAGACTGGTATGATGGTGAAAAAACAAATATTTATGATGAATATGAAAGATTTGAAGCAGGAGCTCAGGCTGGAGTGAAAGTTGCTTTTGACTGTTTTGAAATTGGAGCAGAATATAATAGAGCATTTACCAAAGCAGCAAGTGGATATAAGCAATATACTCAAGGCTTTGGTCTTACATTTGGTTACAAATTCTAATATTATTTTTTAATCTTGTCAAAAAGTGAGATATCTCACTTTTTGACTTTTTATAATAAAATATGAAAGCAATTAAATTTATTGGAATGATGATTGCCATGTTGGCAATGAGTGTTAACTTCTCAAGTTGTAGCTCGGATGATGATGATCCGGTTTCTGCTTATGATGATTATTATATTGAGTGTGATGCAAAGGGTGGTGGGCTTGATTCTTCTACATTGAATACTTTAAAGTCAGAATTGAATATTTCTCTATCTGAATTATCTTATGAATTGGAAGGTTTGGATAAAGATGCTGCTATCTATATATTTGATTCGTTTGTGAAAAGCATGAAAAGTGAATTTTCCTCGGGTATAAGCGGTGTAGAAGGAACTCTTAAATTGATATTTTATCTTAAAACGGTAGATGGAAAGAAAATTAAAACTAGCACTCTTAATGTAACTAATACAGGATGTACAATTAGTTGATAATTATGTGCTAAATGTTAAAAGAGGATACGGGATGAATGGTTCCGTATTCTCTTTTATTGTATATAGACAGTATACATTCATCTATGTCCAATAATAAGGAGAGTTAATAAATTGCTGTTGGAAGGCTGATTCTTTCAAAACCAAAAAATCAGGCAAAAGTATCAGGGTTTGATATTGTGAATCAGAAGGTTAGGGCATACTGATTCATCTGATTCATGTTTTTCGTACTTAATTGATTGGGATTTGCTTGTATAGAACATAATTATTCATTTTGCATTATTTGATTTGAATAATTCAAAACGAATAATTATATTTGCGCATCAATGGAGGCAAGCGTATGAAGAATCCTTTTATTATTACTGGTAAAATTCCCGAGGAATATTTTTGTGACCGTAGAGAGGAAACACAGAAGATGGTTCGTGCCTTGACGAATGGCGACAACATTTGTCTGATGTCACCACGACGGATGGGCAAATCCAAATTGATTCAATTCTGCTATGATAGACCGGAACTGAGCGAAGGATATTATACTTTTTATATAGATATCCTGCATACCAGCAGTTTAACAGAGTTTACCTACGTTTTCGGGCAAAAAGTATTTGATACGCTACGTTCTAATAGCGAGAAGATGTTGCGGACATTCGTGCAAGGCCTGAAGTCGCTGAATGCCAAGTTCGGCTTCGATGCCAGAAGCAATATGCCGACTTTCAGCGTTGAACTGGGAGATATTGTCCGTCCTGAATATACGTTGAACGAAATTTTCACTTGTTTGGAGGAGGCCGACCGTCCTTGCATCGTGGCTTTCGATGAGTTTCAGCAGATATGCAGGTATCCGGAGAAGAATATCGAAGCATTGCTCCGTTCGCATATCCAACACTTGTCGAATGTGAACTTCATCTTTGCCGGTAGTGAACGCCATTTGATTTCCGAAATGTTCTTGTCTTCGGCCAAGCCTTTTTATAACAGTACCCGACAATTGGAACTTTATCCGATTGTCCCCGAAGAATACATCCCGTTTGTGTGCAAATGGTTTCGTGCGTTCGACAAGCAGATAGCGGAAAGTGAGGCTGAGAAGGTTTATCAATTGTTCGAAGGGAACACCTATTGTATGCAGCGCACTTTTCATGAGGCGTTCATCAACACTTCTGTTGGCAAAGTATGTACACAAGATATCATTTTTCGTTCGATAGCCGACATCATCGAGGATAACGGTCACGCTTATAGCCGGATGCTCTCACAGATACCTGCCCGGCAGAAAGAACTGCTTTATGCTATTGCCAAGGAAGGCAAGGCAGAAAAGATTACAGGCGGTGCGTTCATTAAGAAACATGCGCTATTGTCTGCCAGTTCCGTACAGGCAGCGATGAAGAAACTCTTCGAACTTGATCTGATAACTTTAGACGATGGTTTTTATACCATCCCCGACCGGTTCTTGTCTCTCTACATCCGTCGGTTGATGGGAATGTAACGTTTGTTTTTTATCATATCGAACAGAAAAACGTTACCAGAAACGGGACGCTGAAATCCACCACAAAGCCGTGGAAGAGGGAAACGATGACAAGGTCTTGTCCGGCGGTGCGGGTGATGATGGGGAGGGTAGTATCCATGGTGGTGGCACCGCCTGATGTGATAGGGGCAAGGCGACCAAACCAACGAACCAGCAAGGGGGCACCAAGCAAGGTGATTATCTCGCGGGCAATATTCGACAGAAGGGCGACCGTCCCTAATTCGGCTCCTTTATACTCGGTGATGAAGATGCTGGAAAGCGAGTAGTAGCCGAAGCCCGAACCTACGGCCATGCAATCGGTGATGCTCCGTTGGGAGAAGAGAAGACTGACCAGTGCTGCTGCGCTCAATGTACCTAAGATGGTACAGAGGGGGAGAAGCGCCAGACGGGGATTCAGGGTGCGGAACCGTTGTACCGTTTGAGGGTCGTGGCCAATGCTGAGGCCTACACTGAACATCAAGGCACAGAGGACATAGAAACTCAAATCGCCCGAAAGCCAATCGGAGGGTATCCACTGGAAGACGCCACAAAGCACTCCCAAGGTAAAGAATCCCACGATAATCAAGCTGCCTTTCATTGGTCTTCCTCCTTTCTGCGGTTCACTTGTTTCCAGAGCAGCCAAGCCAGCAGGCAACTGCCCAATACGCAAGCCACGGCTATGGCCAAGGCTTCCAATCCAAGGGTGGGGAGGCTGCGTATCACCTGTTCGTTTTGTCCGACTTCGATGCCCAATAGGAACAACAACAGCCATATCAGCAAGGTGATGCCTCGCTGAATGCCTGGCAGATTGCGGTGTCGTAACAGATACCCCAAGCCAATTCCCAAGAACATGATTCCGATGACGGTGAACATGAATAGAGTTTTGAGTTCTGAGTTCTGAGTTCTGAGTTATGAATTATGAATTTTGAATTGAAAACCGTTGACAAAGATAAAGCTTTCTCAGAAATAAATATACCTTTGCACTGAAATAACTCACTCAACTTTCGCAAGTGAACAATGGAGAAAAAAGGAGATAATTTTAC
>SUYA01000003.1 GCA_015060695.1 Mediterranea massiliensis | reverse complement strand
TTGATAAGCTCTTTCACGTCCACTTCGAGTACGTGAGCTATTTCAAGAAGTGTTTCAAGTCCTGGTTGGGCGGAATTAGTACACCATTTAGATACTGTGGCAGGGTCTTTACCTATCGTTTCAGCCAACCATTTACCTGTACGTTTCTTCTCGGCAAGTACTACTTTTATACGATTAATGTCTTTTGCCATTGTCTTAGATTTAATTCATTTATGCAAAAGTACAAATAATATCTACAAAAAACGAAAAGTTTACCTAAATAAGTTTACTAAATAGATTCGATTCTTTGTGTTTTAGGCAAATTTATGCGAAATTATTCAAAAACACTTCTCGTACTTTCCCCTTAACGACTTCTCCCGAATAACCACAACATGCATGTTAGCTCTTAGACGGTCAAAGGTGCGAAGGCCGTATTTGACTTTGATCTCTTCCAAAGTCAAGTTGGTGTTGGCGACAAGTAGAGTCCCGTGTTTCTCTATACCATCGACGATTTCGGAAAAGACGATATGGGGATTGCCATAATCATAGAATGTCCCTTCAATGCCGAAGTCGTCAATGACGATGAATCGCTGACGCAAAGAAGTACGATATGTTGTTTCGTTGCAAAGTTCTGTTGCTTGGTAACGGGAGAAGATTTTGCGGAATGCCATTCGAAATATCATGGGGATAACTTTCATACAGATTTCGGATTTCCCAACTCCTGGTGGAGCAATCAGCAATAGGCCTTTTCCTTGATTATCAGTTAGCCAATTTACTATTTGGTCATATTCGGCAAGCCATTCCACTTTGTGCCGCATGACTTCTTCAAGTCCTGTCATAAGGGTTTCTTTCGCATTGGGGATTCCAAAACGAAAGGGTGTTGGCGCAAAATCTTCATCATTCTTTCGTGCCTCTGAAATAGCACGTTGAAAATCTTCTCTTGTTAGTCTCATCATTGCCATTGTTCGATAGGTTTGTATTTATCTAATGAATCATCCGTCAGTATAAGTCCCGGTTGCGACGTGTTTTTACGAGGTGATACTGACGACTTGCTGTTTCCTTGTTTGTATATCCAATTGACAAAATGCCGTTTGGTGTCTTCCTCCGTCTTACGATTGACACCACTTGCGTAAAGATAACGAAAGAATTGCGCCAGCAAGGTTGCCATATCGGTTGATGATTCAGCCATATTTTTACCTGACAAATATTCTTTTACTTTTCCCTGCCATTCTATATCAATAGAAAGCACTTTTTCCAATTCTTCAATAGGAAGCATAGATTGTTTTTCGTGCGTGCGTTGATTTATAACTTCTTTGTCTTTATCTACTTCTTTATTATTAAGAGTCAAGTCTTCCGTCAAGTGTACAGACAAGTCCTCCGTCAATTCAAGGAGAGAATATTTGGACGGTTGAAAGCGAGTTGTGCCATTGGTATAACTTATCAGTTTTCTTTTCGCCAACCGTTCTCTGGCTGTCACCAATGTTTGTTTTGACATCCGAAGTCGGTTACAAACATGAAAGGTAGGGCAAGAAAAAGGCATTTGCCAATGAAACTTGTTGCACTCATTGACAAGAAAGGCATAAAGCGCTACTTCACTGGCAGCAAATGATTCATATTCTGCCAATCGCCAAAATTGGTTCATGTAGTCAATATACGTCATAAGCAGAACCTCTTTTATGCAAACTTCGTCAACAAATCACGTTCAAGAATGGTGTCATCAATTTCCATTCGACTAAAGTACAAACGGCTGGCATTGCGATGGTAGGGGAGTTGTCCTCGTTGACATCGTTTGCGGACTGCATCCACTGATATGCCCAAGTAGGCTGCTACTTGTTTTATGTTCATCACGTAGTCTGCCTTCCGTTGCAGGAGGATGGCTGCATCATCTACAATGCGGGAGAAATTATCTCCATTCGTTTCTTTTTGTTTCTTAGTCAAAGTCTTCATTCGTTTAATTTTTTAAAGTTTTGTGTTGCGAAGTTACAGACGAAGACACGAATGGACGAAAGTACAACCGAAAATCAGTCAGAATTTAGGTTTTATTTTGTTTGGGCGACAAATCATACTCTTATTTCATACTCGTAAAGCGAGAAAACGGTGATAAAAGGCGGGATTCTCAGATAATATATGTACCTTTGCATTGTGGTTAAGAACAACATCAAAACCACATGCGAGTTAATTAATGTGTTACACTTTTTGTGTTACATCCTAATAATGAACCCTTTTATGACAGGGCATAGAGCCTTGGAAAAGAAACAGATAACGCAAGGAAATAACCGAAAGGTACAAAATCCAAGCGAATCACTGAAAACAAAAAGGCATTAGATTGTAATATCTAATGCTTTTTTTGTCAATATGAAATTTACATCAAGACCATTTTTATCTTAAAAGAGAGAGAATTCTCAAATTTTATACATACATTTGCGAAAATGTATCACCTAAACAATAAATCTACCATGAGCAATTCAATCTACTACTCTCCCGCAGAACAGCGCTATAATGGCGATATGCCTTACCGACGTTGCGGCCGTAGCGGTATCTTGCTACCTGCTATTTCATTAGGCATGTGGCACAACTTTGGTGACATTGATCCGCTACAACGCTCGTCCGACATTATACACTATGCCTTCGACCACGGCATAACTCACTTCGATTTAGCCAATAACTACGGTCCACCGGCCGGCTCGGCAGAAAAGAATTTTGGCCTCATCATGAAACATTCGCTTAAGCCTTATCGCGATGAATTGTTTATCTCGACCAAAGCTGGACACGAAATGTGGCCCGGCCCTTATGGAGATTGGGGCAGTCGGAAGAGTCTGATGGCAAGCATCGATCAAAGTCTGAAACGAATGAACCTGGATTATGTAGATATTTTCTATTCACATCGCTACGATCCATCCACTCCGCTGGAAGAAACCATGCAAGCATTAGTGGATATTGTACGACAAGGAAAAGCACTCTACATAGGCATCTCTAAATATCCCTTGGAAGCCGCTCAAATTGCTTACAACTATCTAAAAGAACATCATGTAAAATGTCTGCTTTACCAAGGTAGATACAGTATGTTTAATCGGGCACCGGAAAAGGAGGGTATTATCACTCAAGCCGCTGACAATGAATCCGGCTTCATCGCATTCTCTCCATTAGCGCAAGGGCTACTAACCGACCGCTATCTACATGGCATTCCCGAAGATAGCCGCATGGCTAAAGAGGGTTTTCTGAAAAAAGAGGCATTGACTGAAGATACATTAAAACGCATCAAGCTACTGAATGAATTAGCACAACAACGTGGACAATCATTGGCAGAGATGGCATTGGCCTGGTTGTTGAAAGACGAGCAAGTAACCAGTGTCATTGTTGGTGCCAGCAGCACTTCACAGCTTGGCAAAAACCTCAATGCCTTAAAAAACATCCAATTCTCTGCAGAAGAATTGACTGCCATAGAAGATATTTTAAAATAAATAGATTTTATCATTGTTTTCAAAATGTGTCAAAATGTTGTCTAAACATTTTGACACATTTCTCTTTTATCCCCTTTCCTTTTTGTTTTTTAATCTTGTATATGAACCAAAATTCATTTCTCTTGTTCTGATACCTACAAGCCTAAGGCGCCAAAGGCTTAAAGTAATACATAACCTAAACGAAAAAGAGTATGAAAAAAATTATTCCTTTATTGGCAGTAGCTTGCATCTTTGCAGCCTGCGAAAAAGAACCGGACATGGGTAAATTGGATGACAAATACTTGGTATATACTAACCACGACACGTCGGCCGATTTTAAATCATTCAATACTTTCTACTTACCCGACAGCATCCTTGTCATTGGCGAAAGCCGAACTGCTGTCTTTTGGAAAGACTCCAATGCCGAAGCCATCCTTGATGCCTATGCTAAAAATATGCAACAACGGGGTTATATTCGTGTCAATGACCGTGAAGAGGCCGATTTAGGTCTGCAAGTCAGCTACATAGAAAGTACTTATTACTTCACTGACTATGGACAACCACAATGGTGGTGGAACTATCCCGGCTATTGGGATTCACTTTATTGGGGAGATTGGGGAGATTGGTATTACCCCTATGCTGTAACCTACACTTATAGTACCGGCGCATTCCTTACCGAATTAGTCAATTTGGATGCTCCACAAGGAGCATCGGCCAAACTGCCGGTACTCTGGACAAGCTATCTGACCGGTCTATTAAGCAGTTCTAACGAAATAAACGACCGTTTAGCCATCGAAGCCGTCAATCAGTCGTTTTCTCAATCTTCTTATCTTAGTAAATAAAAACCGTTAATCAGAAAAAGTATGAAAACTATTAAATATCTATCACTAAGAGCCATCGCCATTGTCGCATTGACTCTTGTTGTAGTGCTACCTTCAAAGGCACAAATGAGTGACAATTATTATGCCAACATTGATTGGCAATACAACTTCCCCTTAGGCAACCACTTTGCCGGAGAAAGCAGCGGATGGGGTATGAACCTGGAAGGTGGTTACTACCTAACAGAAAATTTCTCGCTGGGTGCATTCATGGCTTATCATAGTAATCACGAATATTTTGCCCGCCAGACATTTCCTGTAAGTGATGGCGGCCAAATCAATGCCGACCAACAGCACACCTTATTCCAAATGCCTTTCGGTGTTGCCGGACGCTATACTTGGAGTCGTGGTGGTACCTTCCTACCCTATGTTGGCTTAAAAGTTGGTCCCCAATATGCTAAGATGAGTACAGATTTCAATGCATTGGGAGCAAGTAAAAAAACTTGGGGCTTCTACTTCTCTCCCGAAGTAGGCTTGAATATCTATCCTTGGGCTTACGGGCCAGGTGTACACATCGCTGCTTATTATAGTTATGGCACTAACAAAGGCGACTTGTTGACATACAGCATCGATGGCGTAAGCAACTTCGGTTTACGATTGGGTATTGCCTTTTAGTTTATTTCTTCATAGCATCGTAAACAGCTTGTTGGATGCGGGTACGAATATCCATTTTCATCAGTTTCGTATTCCATGCTTCCGGACAGATGCGGTTACTGAGAAAAACATATACCAATTGGTTATCTGGGTCAACCCAAGCACAAGTGCCTGTAAAACCCGTATGGCCATATACAGAAGCAGGAGCAGACTCGCAACACGGGCTGCTCTTGCTGTTTTTCATATCTGGTTTATCGAATCCTAATCCTCTGCGACTGATACGAGAAACACGGGTGGTAAATAACTGGCAAGTTGCTTTACTCAGATAACGTTTCCCATTCAACTCACCTCCATTCAACAGCATCTGATAAATTTGTGCTACTTCGGTAGCATTCGAGAATAAGCCTGCATTCCCGGACACACCTCCTTGAAAAGCAGCAGCTTCGTCATGCACAAAACCTCGCAACTCTCCTCTACGCAAGAAATCATCGGTTGCCGAAGGTATTATGTCCTGTTGCTCACTCCATTTTAAAGGTTGATAACCCATGCGATGTAAGCCCATTGGAGTATAAAACTCCCTTTTTAAGTATTCATCAAGTGGCATACCGGCTACAGCCTCTACAACTTTCTGCAACAGGATGAAGCCTACACAACTATATCGATAACGCTTATCACGCAACTTAGCATCGGCAATCTGTTGTAGATAACCGGTACGAAAAGCCGGAGTTACCCACAAACTATCGGCCACTTGCAAGGTATGTTCAACTGTTTCCTTCTTGGAAATTATATTTTCCAAGTAGCGAAAATTTGGATTTCCCCAAGCTTGATTTCCCACATGCATCGGATGCAAAGCATCGCGCCTACCCACCAGTAAAGCGCCTTTGTAACTTTCTTTATCAAGAGCCTCTAAATAGAAATGCAGAGTGGGTTGCAAACCTGATTGATGAAATAGCAAGTCACTGATAGTGATGTGTCTTTTATCAGTATCTTTTAATTGTGGTAAATGCGTTGATGCATAATCAGTCAAGTTCAGCAAACCTTTGTCATAAAGTTTCATCACAGCAAGTAGTGTAGCTGTAGTTTTGGTCAGCGAAGCCAAGTCATAGACATCGGTTGACTTCACTTCCGGTGATTGCTTATCATAAGTATGAGTCCCATAGTTCCTATTAAAAAGTTCTTTCCCATCTTTCAGCACCACCACTTGACATCCGGGTGTAGCCTTTTCACGAATTGCCTCGGCTGCTATAGTATCGATAGCAGCCAACAAGTTTGCATCAAATCCTAACTCTTCCGGAGAATAATGAGGCTTATTATGCGGCGTCAAGTTCTCACCAGTAGCTACTGCAAACAAATTGCCGATGCTTTCTGAAAGTCGTCCATCAGCCGAAGTATGGCCATAAATTAATCGTGCCACATGAGATTGTACCTCTTTTCCATTATTATGCGCTAACACAACAGCACCAGCACGTTCCAAAGCTGATAGACATTTTTTCAACTCTTTTGAAGGAGTAAAGAATAGATATATCGTAGGTACATTTGTCTTAAATTGTTTGAAAAAGGATTGGTAAGGAGTCAAATTTTGTGCCGTAACAGCTACTATCAACCGTTTATATGGAGCTACCTTTGTAACAATTTCTTGTGTGTTACCTCCTTCACTCGGACATTGTATCCAATCAGATTTACCATAAGTTTTCATTTGTTGTTTCAAAGATTCGGAATCGGATGCATTCCCCACATGCAACACGGCTAATTCTCCCTGCATAGCATCCAACGGTAACAAACGATTCTTGTTGCTCACCACCGTCACAGCTGCTTGTCTCAATTCTGTAATCAAGGCTTTGGTTTCGCTACTATTTATTCGTTGTTCCAACCCAGAAATACGGACATATTGCTTCTTACTTAGCCCTAAAGCATATTTATAGGTTAACACCTTCCGACATTTTTCCGCAATATATTCAGCATGCAACTCTCCGCTTTTCACAGCTGCTAATATGGCATCCACATCTTCCTTAATACGCCTCGGAACCAGTAGCATATCGTTTCCGGCCTTCAATGCTTGCAGACATACCGAGACATTATTCGACACACCTTTCATCTCCAAAGCATCTGTAAACACCAATCCTTGGAATCCTAACTCTTTCTGCAACAAATCTGTAACAATGCTATACGATAACGATGAAGGACGCCCCTTTTGCGTTTCCAATGCAGGTACATCAAGATGTCCTACCATCACTCCTCCCAATCCGGCTGCAAAAGCTCTACGGAAAGGCAATAACTCGATGCTATCCAGTCGCGCCCTGTCAAAAGGCAATGTAGGCAACGCTTTGTGTGAATCTACGTCCGTATCTCCATGCCCCGGAAAATGCTTGCTAACCGACAGCACTCCACCGTCTTCCAATCCTCTAGAATAGGCTATCACCTTATCTGCCACCCGACTGGGATCTTCGCCAAAAGAGCGTACATTAATAACCGGATTTTTGGGATTGATATTTACATCGGCCACCGGTGCGAAATTGACGTGTACACCCAATTCACTCATTTGCCGAGCCACTTCACGACCATAACGATAAATCAGTTCATCATCTTCAATACAGCCCAATTCCATATTTTTCGGGAAAGCCTCCACATCCTTCAAGCGCATGGCCATCCCCCACTCACCATCAAAAGTTACCATTATAGGTACTTTAGAAAGTTGCTGCATCTCGTTAGTCATAACAGCTTGTTCGTGCAAGGTTCCCTTGTAAAACAAGATACCGCCAATACCATACTCTTTTATCACCTTCTGCATCAGCTGCCTATTGGCTTTCGTAGGTGCAGGGTCTAATTTATATACCAGCAATTGCCCCAACTGTTGTTTCAGCGACAACGTCTGCATCACACTATCTACCCAAGCTTTACATGCAACATCCTCCTGCAATCGTTGTACCATCTGAGGAGTTTGTGAATATATCAACACACCATAAAGTGCAAAAAGCAAACCACAAGCCAGTTTTTTCATAATCTTCTGTTTTTTATCATCATTAATTTTAAGCCACAAAGATAGCTTTTCTTTTGTACATTCGACAACTATTAAGAGTTTATATTCAGATAAAAACAACAAAAAGAGCAGGAAACATTTGTGTATCTGACAAATAATTCGTTCCTTTGCAACCGCTTTCGCGCAATCGCTGTCAGGACACAGAGAGAAGCCTGGTATGTTGCGTTGTAACGATAAACATTTTTAATATTACAAACAATGGATTTAATTAAAATTGCAGAAGAAGCATTTGCTACCGGCAAGCAACACCCCTCATTCAAGGCTGGTGACACTATTACCGTAGCATATCGTATCATCGAAGGTAACAAGGAACGTATTCAGTTGTACCGCGGTGTTGTTATCAAGATTGCAGGTCATGGTGAAAAGAAGCGTTTCACTGTCCGCAAGATGTCTGGTACTGTAGGTGTAGAACGTATTTTCCCCTTGGAATCACCGGCTATTGACAGCATTGAGGTGAACAAGATTGGTAAAGTTCGTCGCGCTAAGTTGTATTACTTGCGTGCTCTTACCGGCAAGAAGGCTAGAATCAAAGAAAAAAGAGTTAACGGTTAATAGCCTAACTCACCTATTCGACATAAAAAAGAGAAGCCGAGCGATTGGCTTCCCTTTTTTATAATTAAAGCAAAAATTACTTCATGCTTTTAGCTTCCCATCCTAAAGCACTAGCACCAAGCACTGCTGCATCAGCATCTTTCAACTCCGACATCAGCAACTTTGTTTTTCCCTTATAAATAGGCAATACATTCGCATCAAGCGCTTCCTGTATAGGATTGAAAATATAATCTCCCGACTTGGCCAAACCACCAAATAGTACAATGGCTTCCGGACTGGAGAATGCTATAAAATCGGCCAATGCTTCTCCTAAAATGGTTCCTGTAAAATTAAATATGTCTTGGGCTATCTTATCACCTTTTACAGCTGCATCATAGACATCTTTCGAAGTAATCTCTTCGGCCGAAATGGCACGCAACAAACTGGGTTCGGTGCTTGCCGTCAAGAACTCGCGTGCCGAACGAGCTACACCGGTAGCTGAACAATAGGCTTCCAGACATCCTTTTCGACCGCATCCACACAGACGACCATTTTCACGACGCATAATGACATGTCCCAATTCACCGGCAAATCCATCGTGTCCATATACCATCTGTCCATTTACTACAATGCCACTACCCACACCGGTACCCAGCGTAATCATAATAAAGTCTTTCATGCCACGGGCAGCACCATAGGTCATCTCACCAATAGCCGCCGCATTGGCATCATTGGTCAACGCTGCCGGAATTCCGGTACGTTCTTCGAACATAGCAGCTAAAGGAATAATACCCTTCCAAGGCAAATTCGGAGCAAACTCGATAGTGCCACTATAATAGTTTCCGTTAGGAGCACCGATACCGATACCCTTCACTTGACCATCCAAGCCAGTCTCACTAATTAATCTCATCAAGTTTTCACAAACCACATTGACATAATCATCAATCTGTTCGTAAGCACCGGTCTTTATCGAGCTACTAGCAATCACTGTACCACGAGCATCTACAATACCATAAACAGTATTAGTACCACCAATATCAATACCTACCACGTAGGATTTTTCCACATTTGAGTTCATATTATAAGGTGTGTTTTAATGGTTAATAAAATCGTTTTAATGCCACAAAAGTCACAAAGAAAAACGACACTTCAAAATCTTTTCAAAAAAAAGTTTCAACCGATTGCAACTTTTGCATATACTTTGACGTCTAATAAGAAAAACATAATGAAAATGACTTAAAAGAATAAAAAAACGTGATACAACTAAAAGACATCAACAAAACCTATTACAACGGAGCACCTTTGCATGTGCTAAAAGGAATTGACCTAAACATCGCAAAGGGCGAGTTTGTATCCATCATGGGTTCATCCGGTTCCGGAAAATCTACTTTGCTTAATATTTTGGGTATCCTCGACAATTACGATACCGGTGAATATTATCTGAATGGTACCCTCATTAAGAATTTGAGCGAAAGCCGGGCTGCCGAATACCGTAACCGCATGATTGGCTTCATTTTCCAATCGTTCAACCTCATCAACTTTAAGAACGCTATGGAAAACGTGGCTCTGCCACTCTTCTATCAAGGCATTACTCGCCGTAAACGCAATACATTGGCCATGGAATACCTCGACCGTTTGGGACTGAAAGAGTGGGCACATCATATGCCTAACGAAATGAGTGGTGGACAGAAACAGCGTGTTGCCATTGCCCGTGCCTTAATTACTCAACCACAAATTATCCTAGCCGACGAACCTACTGGTGCTCTCGACAGCAAAACCAGTGTAGAAGTAATGCAAATTCTAAAAGAACTGCATGCCGAAGGCATGACCATTGTAGTGGTGACGCACGAAAGCGGTGTGGCCAACCAAACAGACAAAATCATCCGCATCAAGGATGGTCTCATCGGTAGTATCGAAGAAAACTTAAATCACAACGCATCCATTTTTGGTGTTAACGGAGGAGCCATGAAATGATTGATACACTACAAGAACTATACGCTACCATCAAACGCAACAAACTGCGCACCGCCCTAACTGGCCTAGCTGTATCGTGGGGTATTTTCATGCTCATTGTATTGTTGGGGGCTGGCAATGGACTTATTCATGCTTTCGAGCAAAGCAGTTCTGAACGTGCCTTAAACTCCATGCGTATCTATCCCGGTACCACCACTCTGCCCTACGATGGTTTGACTGAAGGTCGTTTCATCCAATTGGACAATCGAGACCTGAAAGATACTGAAGAATTGTTTACGAAACACATTGTCAGTGCGGGTGCCACCTTGCAGCAAGGTAATGTTAACGTCAGTTACGACAACCAATATGTCAACATCTCTTTACAAGGAGTTTATCCCAACTATACCGATATAGAAGCCATTAAAATCATCGAAGGTCGTTTCTTCAACGCCAACGACCTAAAAGATCGGCGAAAAGTCATCGTACTTCACGAAAAGTCAGCCGAAGTGCTATTTAAAAAGAAGTCTGCCATCGGCACATTTGTCAATGCCAATGGAATCGCCTATCAAGTGATAGGCATTTATGAAGACTCAGGAAACAGCAATGCCAACTATGCTTTCATCCCTTTTACCACTTTGCAAATCATTTACAACAAAGGAAACAAGCTAAACAATATTGTCTTTACCACCAAGGGGTTGAGCAATATTACAGATAACGAAGCCTTCGAGGAAACCTACCGCAAAGCCATTGCACAAAACCATCGTTTCGACCCAACTGACGAAGGTAGCATTTGGATATGGAATCGCATGACGCAATATCTCAGCACACAAGAAGCTATGGGGTTGCTACGCACAGCAATCTGGGTGATTGGTATTTTTACTCTGCTCAGCGGCATCGTGGGCGTCAGTAACATCATGCTGATTACTGTCAAAGAGCGTACTCGTGAATTTGGTATCCGCAAAGCCTTAGGAGCCAAGCCACGCCACATTCTATGGCTCATCATCATCGAAAGTGTAGCCATCACCACCTTGTTCGGATACATCGGCATGGTAGCCGGTATTGGTGTCACCGAGTGGATGGACAGCCTTTTCGGTAATCAGTCTATCAGCGCAGGCAATCATTCCGAAACCATCTTTACCGACCCCACTGTTGATATAAGCATTGCCATACAAGCTACTCTGACATTAATTGTAGCGGGTACCTTGGCCGGGTTCTTTCCGGCACGGAAAGCTGCCAACATCAGACCGGTAGAGGCAATGAATAGTGTTTAAATTAGTGTTTAGTGTTTAGTGATAAATGACACTAAACACTAAACACTAACCACAAACCACCAACAACAAAATAATCACTCAACACTTAACACTTAACTTTAAATAAGGTGAAAATAGACAGAGATACATTCGAGGAAATCCTCGTAACCATTACCCGAAATAAGACACGAAGTCTACTTACAGCCTTCGGCGTATTCTGGGGCATATTCATGTTGGTAGCACTGATAGGTGGTGCCAAGGGCCTACGCGAAGAGATGAAATCAAACTTTGAGGGGTTTGCCACCAACTCCGGCTTTGTAGCATCACAGCGTACCAGTGAAGCCTATAAAGGATTTCGAAAAGGCCGTTGGTGGGATTTAGAGTTAGCCGACGTAAAACGAGTGGCCACCATAGAAGGTGTTGAAATGGCTACCCCTTCCATTTCACGTTGGGGACAGACTGCAGTCTATGGAGAAAACAAATATGAATGTAGTGTCAAAGGGCTATATCCCAATTACGAACAAATAGAGCACCAAGAAATGACCTATGGGCGTTTCATTAATGATGTAGATATTCGCGAAGCACGCAAGGTGTGTGTCATTGGGAAACGAGTGTACGAAAGTCTTTTCACCAGTGGCGAAGATCCTTGTGGCAAATACATTCGGGTTAACAATATCTATTATCAAATCATAGGTATGTGCTCGTCCGAAGGAAATATAAGCATAAACGGAAGTTCCTCTGAATCAGTATCCATACCATTCACTACCATGCAAAAGGCGTATAATGTGGGTAATAAGATCCATGTACTCTGTTTCATCATGAAGCCCGGTTACAAAGTAAGTAACATTACAACCGATGTAGAGCGTGTCATTAAAGAAACTCACTACATTCATCCCGATGACAAACAAGCCATCATGCTAATCGATGCGGAAGCCCTCTTCTCAATGGTCGATAACCTATTCATTGGTATCAGCATTCTGACGTGGATGGTTGGCCTGGGCACTCTATTGGCCGGTATCATCGGAGTGAGCAACATCATGATGGTGACCGTTCGCGAGCGTACTACCGAGATTGGCATCAGGCGAGCCATCGGTGCACAACCTAAAGACATCTTACAACAAATCCTTTCGGAGAGCATGGTACTGACCTCTGTTGCAGGTATGGGGGGAATTTCGTTGGCTGTATTTGTGCTGAACATCATAGAAAGAGCCGCCAACGATGCAGGAGACATCAGCATCCACTATCAAGTATCCTTTGGTACTGCCATTGGCACCTGCTTATTACTGATAGCTTTAGGAATTTTAGCAGGATTGGCACCAGCCTACCGTGCCATGGCCATCAAACCAATAGATGCCATACGAGATGAATAGAACTGATAGAGTTAACAGAAAAATAATAAACTAAAATCATAAACAATGAAAACAAAAAAGTTTTTTAAAATTGCTGGATTGCTGTTGATTGCATTCCTTTTCATCTGGACTTTCGTATTCTTATACCAGAAATCGCTGCCCGAAACCATAGTTTACGAAATCGTGACTCCCGAAGTAACCGATTTAGAGAAAACTACCGTGGCCACCGGCAAGATTGAGCCACGAGACGAAGTTCTTATCAAACCTCAGATTTCGGGCATCATTGCCGAGGTTTATAAAGAGGCAGGCGAACAAGTAAAGGCTGGTGAAGTCATTGCCAAGGTGAAAGTAATTCCCGAACTGGGCCAACTGAATAGTGCAGAAAGCCGCCTACGCTTGGCCGAGATTAGTGCCCGACAAGCTGAAACCGACTTCAGCCGCATCAAGCAACTCTACGAAGAGCAGCTCATCAGTCGCGAAGAATTTGAAAAAGGCGAAGTCAGCGTAAAACAAGCTCGCGAAGAACTGCAAACTGCCAAAGATAACCTGCAAATCATTAAAGAGGGGATTACCCAAAGTAACGCCTCGTTCAGCAGCACGCTGATTCGCAGCACCATTGATGGATTGATATTAGACATCCCAATCAAAGTAGGAAACTCGGTAATCATGAGCAACACTTTCAACGATGGTACTACCATTGCTACTGTGGCCAACATGAACGACCTCATTTTCCGAGGCAACATAGACGAAACCGAAGTAGGACGAATTCACGAAAATATGCCGGTGAAACTAACTATCGGTGCTTTACAGAACCTAAGTTTTGATGCCCTACTGGAATACATCTCGCCCAAGGGAGTAGAAGAAAACGGTGCCAACCAGTTTGAGATAAAAGCGGCTCTCAGTGCTCCCGACAGTGTAATGATTCGCAGTGGCTACTCGGCAAATGCTGAAATTGTGTTGGAACGACTACCACAAACCCTGACCGTACCCGAAGGATGTGTTGAATTCAGTGGCGATAGCACCTTTGTCTATCTGCTTACAACCGAACAACCTCAACAATTCCGCCGTCAACAAATCGAAGTGGGTATGAGCGACGGCATCAAGATTGCCGTAAAGAGTGGCATCACTACCAACGATCGCATTCGCGGTAACGTTGTTAGTGATTAAAACACTAAACGCTAATCACTAACTACTAATCAGTTACTAACATGAAACAAACAATATTACATTTACTACTCTTGATAACGAGCATTGCAACAAGTGCTCAAGAAAAATGGAGTCTGCGCAGATGTATCGACTATGCCATTGAGCACAACATCAACATCCGCCGCACGGCCAATGCCGTAGAGCAAAGTGCCATAGAAGCCAACACTGCTAAATGGGCACGTCTGCCAAACTTGAACGGATCGGCCGGACAAAGTTGGAATTGGGGTCGCAGCCAAACCGCCGTAAAGAATGAAGATACCGGTGACTACTCTACCGTCTATGTCAACACCAGTAGCCACGGCACTAACCTAAACCTAAGCACCAGCATTCCTCTATTTACCGGTCTGCAACTGCCCAATCAATATGCCTTGGCCAAGCTAAACTTGAAAGCCGCCATGGCCGATTTGGCCAAAGCACAAGAAGACATTGCCATCAATGTAGCTTCCGCCTATCTGCAAGTACTGTTCAATCAAGAACTGCAACAAGTAGCCGAAGCGCAAATAGAATTGAGCCTGCAACAACAAGCACGCATCAGTCGTTTGGCCGAAATGGGGAAGGCATCGGCGGCCGACGTAGCCGAAGCCAAAGCCAGAGTGGCTCAAGACCGCATGACAGCCGTACAGGCCCGCAACAGCTACGACTTGGCTCTGCTCGACTTGAGCCAACTCATTGAGTTAGAGTCACCCGAAGGATTCTTATTGGAAGCCCCCGACACCTCGTTCGAGCTACAAAAACTGACACCTCCCGACGACATCTACCAAACCGCACTACTAAACAAACCAAGCATTCAAGCCGCTCAATACCGATTGGAAGGTAGCAAGCACACCATCCGTATAGCTCAAAGCGCTTACTATCCACAACTCAATCTTAATGGAAGTTTGGGTACCAATTACTACTCCACTATCAACCGCACCTTCAGACAACAGATGGGCGATAATTTCAACAAGTACGTCGGTCTCAGCCTCAGCATCCCCATTTTCAATCGTTTCAGTACCCGCAATCGAGTTCGTACGGCTCGTCTTCAACGAGACAATTACGCCCTGCAACTCTCTGAAAGCAAGAAAACACTCTACAAAGAGATTCAGCAAGCGTGGTACAATGCCGTAGCGGCCGAAAGCAAGTATAGCAGCAGTCATGCCGCCGCAACAGCCGGTATCGAGTCGTTCCGACTGATGAGCGAAAAATACGAAAACGGCAAAGCTAATGCCGTGGAGTACAACGAAGCCAAGCAAAGCCTGATGCGGGCACAAAGCGACGAACTGCAAGCCAAGTACGAATACCTGTTCCGCAGCAAGATACTGGACTTCTATAAAGGAAAAGCTATTGAGTAAAAATAAACATTCATGCCGACTATTAGATAGTATCTTTTAGGGCAAAACTCCTTACCTTTTCCTAACCAGATAACGACTTATTGTTGACGTCTGAAATGTTTATTCTTCAGCTGAGCGGAGTTAACTCCGTTCGTGTACCGAGTTTGTTCGGTTCACGTACCGAACAAACTCCAAAGAAAAACAAAGAGCGATGCTTCCCACATATTGTGAGTAGCATCGCTCTTTTTCAATAGTCAGTCAAGTCTGTATATATCATCATTATCGGCTTCTACGCGATGAGGAAGAAGAGGAGGTGCGACTACTGCCCGTTGAGGTAGTTGTGCTTCGACTGCTTCCGCTGCTATTACTGCTGCTACGTATAGTGGAATCGGTGCTACGGGTAGTAGAAGTAGATGTGGTACGACGAGTGGTATTGTTCTTACTTCCACTATCCCTTACCGCCTTGTCTGCAGAATTCGATTTGGAAGTAGTGGTCGAGGTACGCCGACTGTCAGTTGCTTCACGACGAGTACTTTTTTTATCGGAAGAAGGAATCGTATAAACATCGTCGTGTCTGGTGGTGGAACGACGCGATGTAGCAGGCTTCTGCTCACGCTTGTCACTATTTGGGCGGATAGTTATCGTACCAAAATCACTTTTACGGCTAGTGCGATAGGTCACTTCATTCTTACGGATAGGTGCCGGTGCCGGATGATGATGAATCTCTTTGTGGCGATTGGCATAGTAACTTTGTCCACCCCAATGGTGACGGAAATGACCACCTACATAGCTCTTATAATGATGAGGTTTGGGGAAGTAAAAATGATTAAAATTGGTGTATCGCAAATAGATGCGGAATGTCCAACGATTGTTTTCCACATAAATCGGACGATAGAAATAATCCAAATCCATCATTTCATGATATTGGCGTGCACTAAGTACCCAACGAAGATCGTCGTTTCGAATATCAAGGTAATCGTAATATTCGTCTAATGCCCAAGAGTATCCCCGAATAACTTCGTCCATCAGATTGCGAACATTGTAGATAAAATCGTAGTTTATCTCATATACATCATCATATTGGGCAGTAGTCAATCTCAATTCATAGGCCATCTTGTCTGTAAGGAAACGGCTTTCTTTTCGCACACGGCTCTTGCTCATTCCGGCATTGCAGGTAACTATACCTGTAAACAATGCAACCAGTATCCATGTTAATCTCTTCATAATAGTGCGCTTTTTAGAGTTATACAATTTGATTATCTGTTTCGTTGATACAAAATTAGGAGAAAACTAATTCATACAAAATAGTTTTCTCCTAATTATTGATAGGGGAATCCCTAATTCAAAGAGGGATTTCCCTATTTACATCTCACGCCAAGCGGATACCGTTCGGTTCCAATACAATAAGACGTTTCTTATAAAGATCGCCCACAGCTTTTTTAAAGACCTTCTTACTAACGCCAAAAAGGGCATAGATTTCCTCAGCCGGACTTTTGTCATGCAACGGTGTAAAGCCTCCCTGGGCTTGAAGGTGTTGCAACAGTTGCTCGGCAAAATCGTCCACCGTCTCCCTGCCCGGCCGTTGCAGACAGAGGTCTATCTTGCCATCGGGACGTACCTGTTTAATATAAGCTTTCAAAGTCATGCCAACAGGTAACGGTTGGAAGATTTCGTTATCATAAAGTAATCCGGCACAAGCATGCTCAATGATGACTTTAAAGCCGAGGTCGGTCTTTTGCCACACCAATATTTCCACCTCTTGCCCAACGGTATAAGCCGAAGTATCTTTCGAAAGGTAACGCTCTACCTTAGCAGAAGCCACAATGCGGAAGCTCTCTTCATCCAGATGGGCATGCACCATGTATTTTCTGCCTACTTGCATCTTCTGCTTCTGTTCACTGAAAGGGACAAAAAGGTCCTTCATCAATCCCCAATGAAGAAAGGCCCCATATTGATTAATCCAAGCCACTTCGAGAAAGGCAAATTGTCCCACCTGCACCAAAGGAGTCTGCGTAGTAGCTATCAGCCGCTCTCCTTGGTCAAGGTAAAGAAATACATTCAACTCATCTCCCGCTTGGCAACCAACAGGCACATATCGTTGGGGCAATAAGATTTCTCCCTCTTCGCCACCATCCAGATAAAGGCCAAAATCGACGGCCTTTACCACCTTTAAGGTATTATATTTTCCCAGTTCTATACTCATAGTTTTACTTCTTTGGGCACAAACTTACTGAAAAAACAGCAAATAGAGTTACCGCAAAGCGAAAACCATCCTTTTAAAATAAAATTAGCTGAAAATCCTTGTAGTATCAAAAAAACTATCTATCTTTGCACCCGCAAACCCGAAAGGTGCCATAGCTCAGTTGGTAGAGCAAAGGACTGAAAATCCTTGTGTCCCCGGTTCGATTCCTGGTGGCACCACTTGCGTAAGCAATCGGAAAGTAGCGCAGTTGGTAGCGCACTACGTTCGGGACGTAGGGGTCGGGCGTTCGAGTCGCCTCTTTCCGACAGAAACAGCAGTCGATATAATTCGGTTGCTGTTTTTTTAGTTTATTCCCTCATTCCCTTAATAAAGGGCAAAAGAATTTATTAAGAATACTTCCACAATTTATTAAAGAAACTATTGCTGTTCATTCAATCGTTTTCAGACGCATAGGTTTCAATGTACGTAAGATAAATAAAAATCAGTAGAGGAGACTATTTTGTAATTGGATAAAGATTAATTATTTGATAATATATTTGATTCTACGAGCAAGAATTATTAGATTTGCATCAAGGGATGAAAACACGGAAAAGGTGGGCAAAAGATGTAAGGAGATTATGCAAACAGTAGAAGAAACAGCTGAAAGACCTTGCATCTGAAATGGGAGTTAACCCTGCTTCATTAAACAGAGCAATGTATGATAATGCCCGACTTGATACCATGAAAAAATGGCAACAGCTTTGGGTGTATCTATCAAAAGCCTGTTCGACCCAATAGATGATGATACGGTAGAAGGTTACATTAAGATAAAAGGAAAAATCTAACAGCTTAATAGTAAAGAGGAAATATTGAACATATTAAAAAAGTAGCAATTACAACAAAGGCTAACATTTGTATCAAAATAATATATTCGTACCTTTGCATTCAAAAAATAACTTTAAATTGATATAATGGAAAATCGGTGGAACACAATAGTAAAGAACTTATGTAGGAGTAAGCAAAAGAATGTTGACGAAGATACATATCAAGATACAATAGAATGTCAACTCCAGATTTTAGGTTGGTTTGACGGAATAGAATCTCGTCCTTCATTACCTAACGGAGCTTCAAAAACTTTAATACCTGACATTGTCTTGAACAAAGACAATCATCGTGTTTTACCCATTGAAATTAAAAGGCCCAATAATACCCTTAATGAAAGACAAGCCTGTCAACTTTCATCATATATGCGAAGATTAAGATTATCGCTTGGGGTATATATTGGCGAAAACATTCAATTATACTACGATACTCCCGAAGATGATAACGATGCAATTTCTGTATGTACTATAGAATTAGAAGAAAACAACCCTTTGGGAAGGAAAATATGCAATTTACTTGCCTACGATAATTTTGATGTAAAAACACTTGAAGATTTTTGCATCGAACAACTACGGATGAAAAATGCTCGAAATGATTTCAGAAAACGTATTCAAGAATATGTTTCTCCTCAAACAGTTTCACAAAATATTTTGGAATTGCTAAAAGAAAAATTTTTGGCAGAAGGATTTGACAACACGATAATAGATGCGGAGCTAAAGAAACTTAGCATTAGAATTGATTATCACACAGAGAACATATCAACACTTATCACCGCCAAACAAACAACTCCGAATAAAAGAATAGAAGGGTATCATATGGGAGATACTATATCCTTAAACAAACCTTATGTTCCTAAATTGCAAGTCCCCCCAAAAAGAATTGATACAGACAACATATTTCTAATAAAAAACCGTAAAGGAGTATATGCAAAAGCAATATATAAAAATGGGAAGATGGTGGTATTAAAAGGCAGTATATTTACTTCTATTATCAGCTCATCATTTAAAGCTCATACATCACGTAATCTGGCAATAAAGCAATCCGAAAAACTACCAGATGGGAATTACCGTCTTTTGGAAGATTTTTGTTTTGACTCCCCTAGTGCTGCATCACAAGTAATTTGTGGAGCATCCACCAATGGTTGGATTGTTTGGAAAACAGAAGATGGGAAAACCTTGAAAGAAAGTATTTAATATAATCTTTCAAATTAAACTGAAAAAAAATAATGTATCATTATAATCTTTTTATTTGATTATAATGATACATTTTAATTTTGATACAAGCATCATAGTTTATATCACTTATGAAGAAAACATCATATCTCATAGAGGTGGTTGCTATAACTCTACGAAGCCGAAAACGGCTAGCGGATTTGAGGGCATAATGATGCACCGCCTTTTTTTTGATATCCCCTTATCTTTTTCCACCTTCACTTTACAGGCACTTTCAACCGATATTGCGGTACTACCTTGACGCTGTTGATGCGACAAACAGGACCTTTGGAGAAATCGGGAATGACCGATGCCGGCAAGTCTATCAAATAGGGTGCATTACGACGCAAAGGACGGAAATAGAAACTCATGTCTTCTTGCTTCAATTGCTCCCGATAACGCTTCAATCCAATCATCCACGGTTCACCGTAATAGAAGTGGTCTTGTACCAAAGCGTTCTGCATGAAAGCCATTGCCACATCGCCTGTATAATCTATCTGTAAAAAGTATTCTTGCACATCAGGTGCCGGCAAGGAGTCATTAAAATGAACCGTCAACCGACGGGCGCCTACCTTCTTATAAGAATAGTTAGGTACAACAGAAGATACAGTTACTGTTTGAGGTTTCCAGCCCCGCACCGAGGGATAGAGTATATATTCAGCCGAAGGCTTATCCATACTGAGCAAGGTAACACTTTCATCTGAATCGGGCAACACGGTGGCCTCAGTAATAAGCAAACGTCCACCTACTTTGCAACTATTCAATGCTTCCTGGCGAGTCAAAGTAGTAATCTTCACTTTACGACCTTGACGGTCGCTTACACTGAAAGTACTACCTATTCCGGCCTCCGGACGATAAACCGAACGACCACGAACAGTTGCTTTCTCGAACACAAACTCTGGCGACATTCCTTCGGAAGCAAAGAAGATGTAATGCGGCGTACCACGGTCATCAATCTTCATCAAAGGTTGAGCAGTGGCGTAGCGCAGTACTATACCTTCTAACGAAAGATTAAATGGCAGTATCACACTTTCATCCTTAGGCAAAGAAAAAGTGCCCTGAGCAGGAATCTGCACAACGCCACGACTGGTATTCAAGCGCACCACCAAATTACTCTGGTCAATACGAGCCGTATCGTGATCCTGGTAGTTTACAAGGAACAAAAAACCACTACCCTCTTTCATCCGAGCCGAATGACGCAAATCGATGCGATTGTCGGGTGTCATGTTGCGATAATTATCGGGCAGTACCACTTGCATGGGAGCCAACAAGTGTCCAAAGTCATTCACAAAGCTATGCAACAAACGCAAGTGACGGAACATTTTTCCTTCCAAACCAAACTCACCAATAGGAGCTTGAAAGTCGTAAGAAATCTTAGGCATACCCATCGGTTCGTCTTGCATATAACCCACATTACCTATCTGCCGAGGAGTAGAGCCGCCATGATACATATAGTAACCTATACCGTTGGCACCGCTACCCAAAGTGCGCACCATCAATGCCTCAGACGAACGAGCCGGCACAATGGGGCGACGGGTATAAATCATCTGAATACCTACGCCCATCTCGGCACAGAATGAAGGAAAGCTGTCGGTAGCATAACGCACCGGACTGTAGTCGGGTTCTCGCTGAATGTCTTTGAACATACAGAAGGGTGACATAGCAGGCTCAGACCAAAATGGATAGGTATAGGCTGCCGTTACAGGAATAGCCTCGTTGCCTATCACAGCGGCATTACCCCAACCCGTTGCTGTATAAAGCGGAGTAAGAATACCGGCTTCTTCGGCCATGCGTTTCAAGGTCTTCATATGCAGATCACCCAACTGAGCCGTGGTTATCTGTTTATCTTGTACACTTACACCCACCATAGTGATACCGGCATCGTAAGTAGCCGAAGTATGGTCTTTCGGTTCGCCCGGATAGCAGATGGCCCACGGAGCAGCCGAATGTTGATGCTCATTCTCTATCTGACAACCAATAATAGGGCCACCATCCTTGAAATAAAGTCCTTGTAGTTGGCTTCCTATCTCCTGGTAAAGTCGTTCTACATATTTCAAATAATTGACATCGTTGGAACGCACTTCCAACGGCTTGGTAAAAAGCCAGTCGGGAAGGCCACCGTTACGTATTTCACCGTGACAGAAAGGGCCGATACGTACAATGACCGGCATCTGATGCTTAGCACACAACTCGATAAAACGACGCACATCTCTGTTACCCGTCCAACAGAAACGGCCTTCCACCTCTTCGTGTAGATTCCAGAAAATATAGGTAGGTATTACCGTCAATCCACCGGCTTTCATCTTCAGTATTTCCTCTTCCCATTGCTCGGCCGGATAACGACTATAATGAAATTCACCCATCACTGGGATGGTGGGACTTCCATTCATGGACATATAGAAACTGTTCACCTCTATATGCTCGCCTTTCGGATTTTGTCCACCCAACTTCAAATGCCCCTCGTAAATGGGGCGAGGTGAGGTCGGTTCTGTCAACTCGTAAATATGTTGGGCATCTAATGAGGAAAAAGCAAAGAATGATGCAATAACAATAAGAATTCTTTTCATAGTGACAGATGATATTGATTATTCATAAATAGAAGTAGCGCTCAAACCTTTCTCATTGGAGACTGACTTACGGAACAAGCCCTTCAACTGTTCGGGAGTCAACTCTGTAGCAGGAGCGAATTTCTCAGATGTCATGTACTTCAACAAACTGTAGCGCATCTGAAGTTGTTCGGGTTGTAACTCTTCAGAACCGAGCAACGAAATGGCACTCATCAACAAACGTCCCTTTCCCACACGGGCTTCAAAGAGAGATGCCAAACGACGGTTATTGGCAAAATTATCTACCTGTTCCACAATGGGTTGCAGGGGTGGCAATGAATCAATCACCAGTACCCTACTGTTCTTCATCAGATGCCACCATTGCCAATCGCTATGCATATCGGTTGGGAAATGAGCCAATGCCGGATGCAACGGATCACACAGCAAGCCCATAGTGCCTGCCTGACGAGGAAAATGCACAGGACTCCAGAATACCGGCAGGAACTTTCCTTCCAGACCTTTCAATTGATTCTTATCCGGCGACAACAGAACCGTACCTCCAGCCTGTAAAGCCTCCAACGCCTCCTCCAAATGCTGAGTAAGCAGAATATTCTCGGTCGTTACTGATGGCAGAGGTGGATAAACCCAAATGTTCCATGAGTTTTTCCAATCAGTATCGGCAATAGAGACCTGCAAAGTCAACTTAGCGGCTTGCTTTACGTTGCTCAATGTAGCCTGTAATTCGCCCACTTCAGTAACCGTTCCGTTTTCTATCACTTTGGCCGGAAGGACTCCTTCGGCCAATACCTCACCATCAGCCTTTTTCAACGTCCAACCTATCTGTTTGTCCTTTATAGCCTCTCCACTGTAATTGGCTATTTCTACCGAAGCCGTAAACAATTCATCGCTCTTATAGGCCGCCTTGGCAAAACGTGTCAACGGCACTACCGGTGCCGAAAACTGACGGAACCAATCGGCTTCGGCCACCCCTTTCGAATCCCAAAAGGCATCGAGCAAACCTACCAAAGCAGTTCCTTGTCCGGGGAAATCATGCAAATCCAACAACTGGAATCCACTGAACTGCGGTGTCTTCATGGCACGTTCAATCTCTTCTTTATAAAGCAAAGCTGCCAAACGGCCTGAAGCCTGTAGATAGCTGTCTGCCTTCTCTATCAATCCTTTTTTCTCTAAATCATCCTTCACTGCCAGGAAATTGAGCGGTGTCAATGTACCGCTATATTTCTCTATCTCTTTCAAATTAGGATAGACGGCATACTGACCTATCTCATGAGAGATGAGTGGTACGGAAATATCACGTGCCGCCTCACGATAGTCTTTGTTAAAACAAGGTGGTTCGGCATCGAAAACACCCTGTCCACGAACCCATCCGTTATCAGTCCACTGAGTAACAAAGAAATCATCCACCGGTTCTGGATGACGGCCATGTCCTCGTTCAAAGGTAAAGGTTGTGGCCATGTAAAGATGACGATCATCTTTCTGCTTCATGTATCGAACTAAGTTGTTCAAGAAGTCAAAATCTGGTTGCAATTCATTACCTACGCTCATTAAACAGAAAGAGGGATGGTTGCCATACAACTGGCTGATACGGTCGAACTCTTTATATAGGAAACGACTCATAGCCTCATCTTTTCCAACAGTAAGTGACCACAAAGGCAGCTCTACTTGTAGATAGAACCCCATGCGGTCGGCTACTCGGAAAGCTGCTTCAGGCGGACACCAAGAGTGAAAGCGCAAATGGTTTAACCCCCATTGGCGGGCGGCAGTAAATACCTTCTCCCAACCGGCATCGTCGGTCGGAGGTGTACCTGACAACGGGAAGATGCAACATTCCAACGTTCCACGCAAGAAGATGCGCTGCCCATTCACGGTCAGGTGCCCATTATCGTTACCCAATTGACGCATGCCGAAGGTAGTGGTTACCACTTCGCTCTTTTCGCCCATCTTGTTCGTCACATTCAGTGTATAGAGGGCAGGCGATTGCTCGCTCCAACACTGCACTTCTTCTCCTAAAGGATAGACAATCTCTACTTCGATGGTATCTTGATCAAACAGTTTGTTTACCATTTGTTGGGATAAATGCGTCTCTTTTCCGGGAGGTATAACTTCAAACATCAAATCGGCCGCTTCCACCTCCGGCAAAGTGCGCACCACAGTAGTCAACACACGCACTTCGCCTTTTTCCACATCAGGATAGGTAGCGATATGGGCTATCTTTACCGGATTTTCGGCTTTCAATTCCATTCGTCCCAGTATACCGTTCCACTTCACTTGCGTATCTTCCGTATAAGCATGAGCCAATTCGTTGACAGAAATATCATACCGTTTGCGGTTGTCAATACAAATCTGCAACTCATGGCGTCCTTCACTCAACCCTTCGGGAATGGTATAGGTATGAGGGGTAGCCAACGATTCTTCACTGAAAGGATGCTCCACGCCGTCTATCCACAAACGACTCTGCCAAATAATACGTTCTAAAGTCAACGTCAATGGACGATTAGCCATATTGGCCGGCACATCAATGGTACGACGATAATAAGCAGCACCAATAAAACTATGTTTACGCGTCAAGTGTAACACCTGCGGTTTCTGCAGCGCTGGTTGCAGGGTATTGGGGGTTCCTAAACCAGCCATATCAGTAGTTCCAGGCAGCATAATAGAGTGATACGTCTGCATACTGTCCAGACTTACTTCCCATTTACCACTTAAATCCAAAGTGTCAGACATAGATGTACATGCTGTAAAAACCAGCAAACAGGCCATCAATAATGTATATAACTGTTTCATTTTATTATTTCCTTTCTATAAATGTGCGGAATGTTGCAATTCCGGCATGATTATTATTCAATGTTTCTGCAGCTTGCAAATGATGCAGAGCCTTACGCTGCTCTCCTATACCCCAGTTTCCTAATGCCAACATATAATGGCAATGTACCCTATTACGTACATTCAGGTCATCATCCCATATCAACAGGTCGGGCAAAGATACGGCAAAGTAATCCATCCGTACTTCATCGAAAATATGTTTCTCACCATAATTTATCAATTTATAGAAGAGCCCCGATGCTTTATCGTTCAATCCCAAGCAACGATAACAGAGGGCTGCATAGAAAATCTTATCGGGCTTGGCATCGTTGTAATAGAGGGCGGCTGCCGGTTCGGTAGGTCCTTCTGTTCCTTTCATCCAGGCCCAGCGTGCTTTATCTGTATCACCCAAAACGGTGTAAGCCTCACCCAAGAAGTAGTAGAAATCATTCTCTTGGGCACCATAGAGCTTGCCTTCACCCAAATTATGCGGATATTGCAGACACTCTTCAAGCAAGCGAATGGCTTCAGTCGGCTTACCTTGAGACAAGGCTTCTTTGGCCAGCTCCACACGGGCATATTGATATTGAGCCGACACCTTTCCTTCACCTCCCTCCCAAGGATGAAACAGATGAGCATCTATCCGTGTCATGGCCTCTTTGTAACGGCCTACCTGATTCAGAAGGGTAGCTTCTTCTAATATCAGGTCATCGCGTTGAGCTATTAAATCGGGGTATTGCTGCAAGAAGTCCAGTCGTTCTTGGTGCGGACGACCCAAGCGTTTGTACAACTGATCCAACTCCATCAAGATACGGGCATCGGTACTATCCAATCGGAAGGCTCGCTCCATACACTCTACAGCCAAATCCACCTGATTCTCTTTATTAAAATAGCCCAAAGCCAAATTACGCTGCACCGTAGGAAATGTGGCATCCAACAAAGCTGATTTCTTCCACAAATTCATAGCCACCTCATATTGTCGTTTATCATAATAAAGATTGCCCAAGTAATAAGGGGCACGGGCATCTTCTCCGTTAGCTTCGATGGCACATTGCAAAGCCAGCACCGCTTCCAAACGATTGGGGAAACAGTAGTCGGGAATCGCCTGCCTGCCTTGTTCAAAGGCTTCCGAGGCACCCGGCATACGGCCTTGCGTCAAGCACCAACCCAAGTAATAGAAGGTCAAGGGAGTAACCGCACCCTGACGGATGGCTATTTGCCATAAATCGGCAGCCTCTTGCCACAAGCCGGCTGCACAATAATCCAAAGCCACCTCATCGTAATTATGGGCTTCGTCACGCATCAGTTCTTTCCACTCCTCCCAGTCGGCCGATTTGCCGGTCAGCAAACAGCGTTCATATCGGCAACCGAAGTTGAAAGTATCTATCTGCAAGGAAGCCTCAATCCACTCTAAAGCCTCTGCTGTACGTCCCAAATGACGAAGAATGGCAACCTTCAACGCACGAGCCTTGTGGTTATGCCAGTTGCGCACCAGCGAGCGTTCTACTTCGTCAAGTGCCTCCTCCCATCGACCTTGCAGGACAGAAATCTGAGCGCATGAGAAGTAGCCGGCATCTTGCCAAGCGGCATTCCAACAGGCTTTGTGGAAACGATTGTAGGCTTCGTTAAAACGTCCCTGGTATTTCAAGGCTAAGCCCAGATTGTATATAGGTTCGCCGTCGTAAGGATTCGGATTTCTGCGCTGCAACACCTGTACGGCTGTCAACAGATAGTTCTCTGCTTTTGCAAATTGCCCTTTGCGGATGCACCACAAGCCCAAGGCATTGTTGCACCGCACATCCAACGGATCGCGACGAAGTGCCTCTTCGTAATAATCTACCGGATTGTAAGTAGCATGGCGATATTGCTCCAAATGCAGACCGGTAAGGTAAAGTTGCTCGGTTGTCTTTATTTCTTGAGGGCGCAGAGCTGCTTCGGCTGCATCGGGCAACGGTTTTACTTCATCGGGTTCGGGTTGCCAAGTCAGCAACTCCCGCCCGTTGGCCATCACACTGACGCTCAATTCGGTAAAATCGGCTCCTTGTACATCTATCATTTCATCCAACAGTTTTTCGGGAGATAGTCTCACGAAGTTATCATAATACACCTCGCCTTGTTGGCTTCTCAAAACCACCTGTACCTCTTGGTGCGAGGTGGCAAACAGCTTCAGATTCACTCGTCCCGATTCATCTTGTGGTTCTACATTGAGCAACAAGTCACGACTGGCTTGCTTCACCACACCCAGTTCTCTATAGGGCATGAAATACTGCACGAAACTCTTTTCCTCGTATGGTTGCAACCAAGTAAAGTCTGGTTGATTCTCGGTATATACACCGGCCATCAGCTCTATGTAAGGGCCATCTTCATCGGTTAGGTTTCGGTCCCAAGCCCGTCCGAAGTCACCGTTTCCCCAAGTCCACTGCTTCTTTCCGGGACTGACGTGGTGGCTGGCCACATGTAACATACCGGCCTTTGTATCGTTTTCATAACCTCCCTCAAAATCGAAGCGACTATTCACGGCCATGTAACTGGTAGGTACATAGATGTTCTTATAGTTAGAAATATCTACCCCGGCACTATAGTCCATCTTATAATAGGTTCCGGTGGCTATAGGGAAACTGCTGACAGCCCGCTTACCATGGTCGAACACGGCATGAATATCGGGTGGAAAAACGCTTTGGTAGTGGTCGTTGACAGCTACCGCCGGATTGGCCCACCACAGGAATGTTTGCGGCACCTCGGTGCGGTTGTACAATCGGCCTTTTATCTCCAAGTAGGCACAACCGGGACGAAGGGTGAAGCCAGCCATTCCTTTCTGATGGAACATGCGTTCCATTTCGCTGACCCACACCGTCACACTGCCGTCGTTATTCTCTTCGATGCGGCAATCTATCGGCATATAGGTACTGGGGCGATGATGTTGTGGCCAATTAAATTCTATACCTCCCGATATCCACGGTCCGGCCAAGCCCACCAACGCCGGTTTAATGACGCGATTGTAATAGATAAAATGGCGTTGCTTAATCTTGTCGTAAGCCATCTGCACACGCCCTCCCAATTCGGGCAGTATCATCACTTTGATGTATTCGTTTTCCAGATAAACAGCATTGTAGGTTTTGTCAACCTTTTCGTCACACACCTTTTCTATCACCGGATAGGGATAGACTACCCCACTACTACCCTGATAGACACGCTTTTCTAAGAAAATAGGATTTTTCTCAGGCTTTCCTATTTCGTAGGTGGGAATTACCACCTGCTCTTTCCATGCTTTTACCATAATAGAATTATCATTTAACATTTGATTTTCAATTCATGAGAGTTCCTCTTCCAACTGCTCCAACGACTTTCCTTTCGTTTCGGGCAAGCGGCGCAGAAAGTAGGCAAAGCCACAAAGACAAATGGCCGAATAGATCCAAAAGGAGCCGCTGCTGCCCAAGGCCGCATTCATGGGTGGGAAGGTAAAGGTAAGCGTCGTACTGCCCAACCATAGAAAGAAAGTACATGTGGCCATAGCAACGCCACGCACTCGGTTGGGGAATATCTCGGCCAACAATACCCAAGTTACCGGTCCTAAGGACATGGCATAGCAGGCAATGGCTGCCACCACCAGAATAACCATAAAGAAACCGGTAATGTGGAAGTAATAACAGGTACCCAATATCAAGTAAATAATGCCCAAACCGGAAGCCCCAAACAGCATCAAGCTGCGACGCCCCCAACGGTCAACGGTATAGAGCGCTACAATGGTAAACAGCACGTTGGCCACTCCGGTTATCACGATATTAAACAATACATCGCCCACCGAATAGCCCGCTCCTTGGAATATTTCCTGAGCATAGTTGAAGATAACGTTGGTGCCGCACCATTGTTGAAAGACTGCAATGACAATACCCAACAACAAAATGGAACGATATTTAGGTGCAAAGAGAGCCTTCATACCGGCCTGTTCTTTTTCGGCCAATAGGCTGTTTCCTATCAGTTGCAACTCGTCGGCTGCATACGCTTCTCCACCAATGCGCTGTAAAGTCAATGCCGCCTTGCTGTGCTGCCCTTGTAGGGCTTGCCAGCGAGGACTTTCGGGAATGAAGAATGCCAACAACAAAAAGGCGGCAGCCGGAAAGGCTTCGGCCCAGAACATCCAACGCCAACCCATCTGACCGTTCCACGACTGTAGCACAAACTCGTCGGCTTGGCGCAACAGCTCGGCAGTACCACTGACCTGCATGGCTGCCACATCGGCCGGTATCTCGTCGGCTATCAACCAATTGGCTATCTGGGCACCCAAGATACCCAACACAATTGTCATCTGATTGATAGAAACCAAGCGACCACGAATGTAGGCAGGTGATACCTCGGCAATATACATAGGCGACAGGGCCGAAGCTACCCCAATACCTACGCCACCTACCCAACGGGCTACCAAGAAACAGGTAAAATCATTGAATGCACCGGTGGCATAGGCCGAAACAAGAAATAAGAAGGCTGCTATAATAAGCAATGGTTTACGACCATACTTGTCGGCCATGGCACCGGCCAGCATGGCGCCCAGCAAACAGCCCACCAAAGCAATACTCATTGCCAATCCCTGCATAAATGGATTGGAAGCTATTCCGAAATAGAGTTCATAGAAAGGCTTGGCGCCCCCTATCACCACCCAATCGTAGCCAAAGAGCAAACCGCCCATGGCCGAAACGACACAGATAAAATAGACAAACTGACGATTAAAATTTTTCATGATATGGATTTGTAAATTAATTCTGCCGCAAAAGTATAGCTATCCGAGCAACCTTGAAATAGACAAATCTTTTAATAAAATGGACTTTTCTACGAAGAACAAGGGGTTTCTACAAATATTTATATACCTTTGCCGAAAACCTCATATCATATGGATAACACATTAAAACTCAAACACGGTTTCAGTGGCGAACGAGCGTTGGTACTGCCCCTGTTGCTAATCAGGCAAATGGAGGAAAGTCCGTTACTATCCTCGCTACACATTACCGATATAGGATATTACCCCAAAGCCACCCACCATTATCGGGTACGCAACGAAGGCATAGACCAATTTGTGTTTATCTATTGCATTGACGGGACAGGCTGGTATAAATTGGAGGGCAAGGAACAACAGGTAAAGGCAAACCAATTTTTTATCTTGCCGGCCGGAAAGCCACATGCCTATGGTAGCGACAGAGATAATCCATGGACAATCTATTGGATTCACTTCAAAGGCAGTTTGGCCATGCACTATGCCGAAGGAGCCGACACCCCCATAGAGGTGAAGCCCGAAAACGACTCACGCATCCACGGACGAAACAACCTATTCGAAGAGATGTTTCATACCTTGAACAGCGGTTATACCCTCGACAATCTGCACTACACCACCACCCTGCTGCACTACTATCTGGGAAGCCTTCGATACCTGCAATCTTACCGGCATGCCATGCCTCATCAACAAAAGGAAAAAAGCATGGTAGAGATGGTCATCCACTTCATGAAAGAGAATCTGGAAAAGCACCTGACGGTAGAAGAGATAGCCGCATTTACCAATTATACCCCCAACCACTTCAGCGCCTTGTTCAAAGCCGAAGTGGGGCATCCGCCACTGGCCTATTTCAACCTGCTAAAGATACAAGAGGCCTGCCGAATACTGGATAGTACCGACATACGACTGAATCAACTATGCCACAAGGTAGGCATAGAAGACGCTTATTACTTCTCGCGACTGTTCAGCAAAATCATGGGAATGTCACCCAGAGAGTATCGTCACATCAAAAAGGGGTGAAATGTTCTAATGCAATCACTTTAATTTTTGCGGATAATACATAAATACTCTTCATGCACAATCAGATCGTTGATGGAACCGATTAATAAGTCGTTATTGGATTCTTATGGGATGACAATTATGTCTGAAAAGTTTTCATTCAGCTCGCTAAATCGAGCTTCAGACAGATTGATTTTTAATGATTGGACAGCAATTTCATCGCTTTTTCCACAAGCTTGTAGATTTATAATGAGTAATGCAAAGATGATTTTTCAAAAAAAACTTTTCATAATATGTCATTTTTATTATTCCAAAGATGAAGAACATCTACAGATTTCATCATTATTAGCGAGTACATTAATATGGCTTTATAACTATTCGCAATATTGTTTTGCAAAAGTAGTATTTAATTTACAAGAACCAAATATATTATAATATTTTTACCATATATCGAGCTTATTAAACAGTCTAAAAAAGAGTGTAAATACCAGAAAAACGAACTCGCCAATAAGGAAATTATTTCCCCATTTCAAGGGAATTTTTATATACTAAAAGGATATCCGTTTTCCCAGTAAAACAGAGATAAATAAAAGAGAAAGGGATAGGTTATTTTGTAAACTTATCAGATTAAATTTCTTACATCTTGACAAAATACAAAAAACCGCTTTGCTTCATTTTTTACTTCGCTGACAAACAACTTCTTACGCTGTTATCAATTGTTAATTTTGAAAAAACATGGGATTTGATTTCACCAAAAAGGGAAATGGGTTTGTATATTTGCGCATCCCCACGAGGCAAGCAAAGGCCACGCTTTCCTCAAGGGGATGCCGGGTACCCGCTTCGCTTCTCGGCCGTACCTGATTCGCTTCTCGTTCGCTCTCGCTTCGGTGTTTCTTCGGTCGTTCTTCGGTCGTTGTTCGGTCGTTGTTCGGTCCTATAGAGAGCGAAGAAACACCGAACAAGCACCGAAGAACGACCGAACAACGTGCGCACGAGGAGTGAGCCGAAAGCGAGGAAGAAGCGACTAAAGGGCAAACCAACCACCGGCCAGTGCTGCTGCAGAGGCACGAAGCTGGTGGAAGGATGAAGCCTTACTTCTGCACGGTCACTCCCATCAATCCGATGACCACATCGTTGCTGAGGGTTTCGAGGACCAAATGAGAGAGCCGTTTATCCGGATTGAGCGGAAGTTCGAGCAGGGTGGCTGCACCGCCATCGACCATACGGTTGATACCGGTACCCAAACTATCGGCTGAAACAGGAAGAGCGCTCTTCAATGAAAGCCGATACAAGGGCGCAGAGCCGTAATCTAATGGCAACGGACTGCTTCCCGGCACCTGACGACCACGATGGAAGGCCAAACCGTCTTCGAAATACAACTGCTCGATAGGTGCCCAGGTGTAAGGGTTAATCAAGGGTAGTTCGCTATAGCTGCCATCGGTATAATAGGCACGAATACGGCCGTTGTCAATATGGCACTGCATGTGATTGGTACTGCCGGCCATCAGCAGATAAAGGCTGCGACCACGCCCTTTTAAGGGGACAACAAGTGAGTCGGGGTAATTGTCCCACAACGAGGTGTAGGCGATATTAGCTCCTTCGGCCGGTGTACGGAAGGTTATTCCCCACTCGGTATGCAACACGCCTTTGTCTTTGGCTGCCTTTTCTCGCAAGCCGGTGTCATCTATATCGGCCGTCATCAACGGATGGCACCATTCACCAATGCCTTGCAGGGGTAGCTGCAGGGTGGTATAGGGTGAACGAGGAGTGAGGTATGAGTTACGGAAAAGGTCGGTAACGTTGGCATTGAACAGGCCATCTATCTTGACAGGTGTCTGACTACGGGAATCGACTTCGGCAAAAGGCTTCCTAAGAGGAAGAGGAGATTCGGAGGAAGTAGTATTCTGCATCGCAACCTCTTTCCACCAAAGTAGGTCTCCTTGAGTTACTTGAGCAAAGTAAGTGTTACCCATTTTCTTTAACTGACGGATAGGTGTCTCTTGGGTAACTTGTTCTAAAAGGTTCTCTCCGGCCCATTGTATAACAACCTGCTGCTGCTGGCCATCAGCAGCTGCCAACCGGATGGACAATATCGGAGAATCTACCGACTCTTCCAAGATGCGCCACGGACGTTTTTTACCATTGACGGTAACCTCCACTATCCGGCTATATCGGGCAGGCACTCGGAGTTCTACCTCGCCCACCGCAGGAAGACGATGAGTCAGCGTGTAACGACTGAAACGAGCGTTATCAACATAATTCGCAAAATCGAAATCAATATCGGGGGTGTGAAGCGAAGCCTTATCCCACGCTTTTGGGAAACCGGGGGCAACCAACAGACGACCGTTCAATGCATCCGGACGAATGCCATAAAGTCCTTGAATAAACAATCGGGAAGCCACACCGATGGGGTCGCCAAAATCGCGATAGCACTCACCACGAGCCGCATCGTAGAAGCTGACTTGTCCGAAGTTGCCGGGACTTTCGCCCAAATACATGCCATCCAAGACAGAAGCCTTCATCAGTCGGAATCCCTCTTCACTACGACCGGCCAGGAAATAGGCTAAGGCCGTGTGCATCACTTCGGCAAAAGCTACGTTGTTGATGCTCCACGAATAGGGCATCCAAGGAGTGGTAGCTATGGTTGAAAGAGACTCGGCATTAATGGCCGAAGCTGCAACAGGGTTCGCCTCATCGGACACACTGATGGGGATATGTGGTAAGTGATGATCTACATAACGGGTAGCCAAGTAATTCTGGAAAGCATCGCCCACCTCACTGTCAATAGCATGATAAATGGTCCAGGCTGCCGCACTGCGATGCAAACGGCGATGTCCCATAAAATCTTGATATTCGGCCCAATGACCGGCTTCAGGCATCCAAAGTCGGCTGTTAAGAGCAGCTAATATCTTATCGGCCTCTGCCTGATAGGGAGTAGGATCTTCGCCTATCTTTCGGGCAATGAGAGCGGCCAAGCTATTGGCACGATAATTGTAGGCCGAACTATGAGTGACGGCACCACTATTGTAATAGAGGGCATCGCTGGCCCAAATGCAAGCATACGCATCGTATAAACCGTCATCATCAGGATCGAAATTACGCTTCTCCCATTGCAAATGAAGTCGTATAACGGGCCAAACGGTACGAGCATAATCCAAATCGCCTGTCCACTGCAAATGCCACAATAATTCGTCTATATAACAGAGGTTCATGTCATAATGGTGCATCTGATTGGGACGACGGGGATTGCGACAGATATATCCATTGCTGTAGTGAGGTGTACCCCACTGTTTCACACTGCGTGCTAAGGCCAAAGCAGTATCTTGTGCAGGGTGTGGAATGGTATTGGGAACATCGGTTACTTGGCTGGCTGCATAGTTGTCGAAGTGCTTACGGGCACGGTCGTGCCATCCCAGGGCATCACCTATATAGCCGGCACGCCATCCACTGAGAGGCATACGCCACCCCACAGCCCCATGTAACCAGACTTCTTCAGTCCCCCATACACCATCGGCAGCTACAGCCAATGCTGCACCTATTGTATTTAGATAGGGGTCGGGGGTAGTAAATTGTATGCGGGCAGCCAACTCTTTTCGGGCCGTTTCATATTCATTGAATTCGGCTAAGGTTCCGGCCTGATGAAGTTGGTTATCGGCCACCTTCATAAAAACAGGTTCGTTTGTCCAAGCTATTTCTAAGGTTTGCAAAACTTCGCCATCGGCAGCATCGAAACTACGTGGTGCATCTGCCCCCATATCTCCGTTGCGAGAGAGTTTAGGATTACGGATAGGAGCCAATAGTGCTTGAAGCACACTGCCTTTGGGCAAGTTTCCTGAAAATTGCCAAATAGCAGTTTCTTCATTCATAGAAAGAAGAAGGCTGATTTCCATACGACATTCTTCGCCCCAAGCAACATCGGTCAATTTGTAATCACGACGACCGGGTATGTAACGTGACTCGCAATAGGTTGTCTCTTCCAAAGAAGTAGTACGGCCATCGGGTAAACGTAATCGGAAACGGATATTACGGCAATTGTTTTTAACAAATGTAGCAAAAATTGGGCGGTCGCTGGTCTCTATACGCCAAGCAGTAGGTCCTCCATAAAGTGCCCTGGTATAACGATTTTCACCGTTCACACAGAGAAAAGCATCACCATCGGGCAAGTACTGCAATCGGCGGGCAGTGCCACGCTTATGGTCGTTGTAAGAGGTGGACTCTATCAAATCGCCGGCTGCATTTCTTACAGTTGCATATTGGGACCATGCCGATATAGTGGCAACTCCAAAGAATAAGACGGATAATAGACGACGTTTCATAACCTAACATTATTAAGGCATTGGACTTAAACCTTCCCAGCGCACATCCCAAGTACCATCTTTCGGGAAACCGGGATTCTTTGTTTCACAGCCATCCCAACCGGCACACATCAGTGCTACGGCAGTCAGCAAGCCTCCGTTACCGGGCAAATAACAGCGCAGCCGGGCATCTTGGTAATTGTGTCCGTTTACCAGATAAGTATTGGTACGTTTCGGCATCAACAAAGCACCTACAGCCTTTTCGGGTTCTCCCAGACGGGTAGCATTCATGGCTGTCATCGGATAATCCCAGCCCCAGGTCTTACCCCAGTTCCAATTATCCCATACCCAGTTCAAGGTGTTCTTCATATAATCTTCACGAATCAGTTTGTTCATGGGCAGGATTCCTACTGAACCAAGCACAGCCATGTGGTCGCTGGTGAAACGAATGTCTTTATAAGTATCCACCGCATCTTCCGATGCCAGATACAATCCTTCTTCGTTATACGCCAAGGGAGAGAGTTTGTCTATCAGTTCATCCCATTCAAGATTACGTTGTTCACCCATTCGTTGACGCCATTCTTGGGCCAAGTTCATGGCAAAATGCCAATAAGAGAGTTCAAAAGGAGAATTGATGGTGGTGGCTGCTTTCAATGTTTCTTGTGCCGGAATGGCTCCCTTCAATATGAATCGGCCATGGAAATCGTCATATACAGCAAAGGAATACATGAATTTGGCAGTTTCTTGAACCAAGCGATAATAACGCTCTAACACCTCACGAGTAGGATTGGCACGATAGAGCAACTCTGCCTGATAGATGTAATGAGGCTGTTGCCAAATAAGGAAGCTACCTACATTTGAGGGTGCCTCGGCTGCACTGGGATCGGTCATCTTCATCCAACGTACTCCCTCAAATCCGGAACGAGTGGCTATTTCGCGAGCCATAGGTTCTGCCTTGTCATACCACTCCATAGTGCGACTTAACAATTCCGAATGTCCCCATAACGGTTGCCAAGCCTGATGCCACCAAATCATCTCTAAATGAAACTTTCCGAACCAAGAGTTGTAAGTTAATCCTGTTTCTTGGGGAGGCGTACTGCCGGCACTTTGGATGGCCAACAGATATTGTGACAAGATTACACGACGTTCCAACTCTTTGGCGCGCGAATCTGTACAACGAGAGAAATCGACGGCCGCACCTTTCTTCCAAAAGTCAGTCCAATGGGTAGCTGAGGCAGATAACGTTTCGGGAACAGAGGGCAAGGATTGCTCTTTAGGCTCTTCGGATGTAAAACGGCAAGTAAAAGCTAACTTATTTTCAGTTGGCGTCAATACCCAGTAATTACGTTTCTTTTCTTTCAAGGTTGCTTCACCTTCCCATCGCAAATCGACATAATAAGTTGTTTCATCTAATGTCCGTTTCAACAAGGCTGAATGGGTTGTTTGACGCAACAATTCTGTAGTATGCTTTTCATCCACTCCCCACAAACAGGCGTCGTCGGCATGCACACCGGTCGGATATGGAAAACGCAGACAGATGCCTTGATAGGCTGCATCAATTGTGGGAGCTTTAGCTTCAATAGTGGCGGCAATCATGTCTAATTGAGGATGGCAGGCGGTAATGACCTTCATGGGTTGTCCGGCTAAAGAATAGTTGCTATAAATCTGCCCTTCCCATAATTTCAACGTCTGTTGCAGGTTTGTAAAATCGGCCATAGTTGTTCCTTCTTTCAATTCCATTCCCACGATACCAAGATGTAATCGATGAGGATTGACACGCAAATAGTTACACGCATCCATCTGACGACCGGGTTCACGGAATTGGCAAGAATAAACTTCCTTATGTCCTCTGCCGAAATCAAACTCTTTCAATACCTCTTCGGGTTGGAAATTGTTTACATTCGGAAAGCTATGCCATCCCCATTGGCTTTGAGTGCCCAAGGGGACTCCTTTTTTATAGGCATCTGGAAAAGTCTGCAATCCACTGGCATCTACGGTAAAGGCAAATTCGCCATTTCCCACCGAGAAGGAGGCCAAGGAATCAAATTCAGTTACTTGAGGATGGTTACGAAGTACCAACGCTTCTCTATCAATAGGCTCTTGGTGGATAGTACCACAAGCGGACATCCACAATGCCAACAAGGAATAAATAATTTTTTTCATTCTTTCAAATCGTTTATTTGCTCTTCCGTTTCATCCATATTCCGTCCGAATTGGCGGTATTCTGAGGGCGTATAGCCTGTATGTTTCTTGAAAATGGAGAAGAAATGTTCTGTCGTTTTGTAATTCAACATATAGGAAATCTCTTTTATCGATTCACTAGTATGCACCAAAAGTTGTTTTGCCTTTCGCAACTTCAGCTCCTGAAAATATTTGGCTGGAGCATAGCCTGTATATTCCTTAAATACCTTCCTAAACCATGAATAGCTGATATTCAACTTCATTGCAAGTTCTTCCGTGTCAATATCACCCATTACATTCTCGCTCATAATAATCTTGGCCTGCTCTATTTTCTCGTCCACATCACTTATCTCAAACATCTTGTTTTTGGCCAAAGATAGTATCATGCCTAACATATGGAGTACAATACCACCCAAATATTGCTGGCAAGAATTTTTATCATCCTCTGCCACATCCAATGCTCGTTTGAAAAGTGATACCAACTCTTCACTAAGTCCAACTTCTAATATTTGATATTCTTTAGAGAAGAATCCATTTTTCACCAAAGCATCAACTACCGGTCCTTCAAATCCGATATAGTATTCGTTCCAACCTGTCTGCTGATAAGGATAGTAAGTGTGCCACTGTCCCGGAAAGAGAAGCATCAAGCGACCTTTGCATACTTGTCTTTTCGTGGTGGTTTCGGAGGTAAAAAGTCCACGACCTTTAGTAATATAGACCAACTGATATTCATGTAAAACACGTCCTTTATCCGGATTGAAATAGTAATTGACTGGATGATTCTTTAATGGATAAAGCGTATTAGGATGGATGGTTTGAAATCCAACTGTATTGACCCATAAGCCAAATCGCCGGTCCATTTCATTTACAATCAAATACTTGATATCAGTTCCTTGCTCGTTGTAATTCACACTCATAAGTCGAGGATTTTAAATCAAGAATTGAAAATTGAAAATTGAAAATCGACACGCAATTCCCAATTCCCAATTTTCAATCTACCAAGTTTTAAATTCTAATTAATATGCTTTATTATAAAGAGCTTCGATATCTTCAATAGAAGTAGGACGTGGATTGCCACCGGTACATACATCATTGAAAGCATCGATAGCAAGCTGATGGAGGTCTTCCTTACGTACACCTATTTCATTAAGCTTTTGAGGAATACCTATTGAGATAGAGAGCTGTTTTACAGCCTCTACAGCAGCTTTCACTCCTTCGGCTTCAGTCATACCGGTAGTATCAACTCCCATTGCCTTAGCTATTTGAATATATTTCGGAGCAGCCGGAGATTCAGCATTGTACTCCATAACGTAAGGCAACAACAGTGCATTAGCAACCCCGTGCGGAGTATCATAGTGAGCGCCCAAGGGATGAGCCATAGAATGAACAATACCCAAACCTACATTGCTGAAACCCATACCGGCAATGTATTGTGCCGCAGCCATAGCCTCACGAGCCACAGGGTCGTTACCGTTATCAACAGCAGCCTTCAGATTAGCAGCAATCATTTCAATAGCCTTCAGTTCCATCATGTCGCTCATTACCCAAGCACCCGGAGTAATAAAGCTTTCAATGGCATGTGTCAAAGCGTCCATACCGGTTGCAGCCGTCAATCCTTTCGGCATAGAGTACATCAGTTCGGGGTCAACAATAGCCACGGCAGGAATGTCGTTAGGATCAACACATACCATCTTCTTCTTGGCATCTTCGTCAATAATCACATAGTTAATGGTAACCTCAGCCGCAGTACCTGCTGTAGTGGGTAATGCAAATGTAGGAACAGCCTTTTGACGAGTTGGTGCCACCCCTTCCAAAGATTTTACATCGGCAAATTCGGGATTGTTAATAACGATGCCAATACCTTTGGCTGTATCTATAGAAGAGCCACCACCCAAAGCAACGATAAAGTCGGCACCCGAAGCCTTAAAAGCTTCCACACCGTCTTGTACATTCTTGATAGTGGGATTGGCCTTGAATTCACTGAATATCTCAAAAGGAATGTCGTTCTTTTCGAATACTTCTATTACCTTGGCAGCAATACCAAACTTTATCAAATCCTTGTCAGTTACAAACAAAGCTTTCTTATAACCACGACGGGCAGCTTCTACCGCAATCGTTTCACGACAACCTGCACCGAAGTACGAGGTTTCGTTCAAAATCATTCTATACATGTCAATATGGTATTAGTTAGTAGTAATTATTTCGGTAAATTAAATGTATCGCTCAGTTCTTTCATCTGTGCGTCAGTCATGCCGTCGGGTTCAAAGCCCATATTCTTGGCAGCAATGTAGATAAGTGCCGATTTATTAAGTACATCTACCTGGTCGAATGCAGACATGATGTCGGTATCTACCGCAAATACGCCATGCTTTTCCCACATCACTACATCGTAATCATCGTCGATGGTCTTAATTGTTGCATCAGCGAGTTCCACGCCACTGGGCATCAGATAAGGCACCATACCCAAACCACGAGGACAGAATGCTTTCGTTTCGGGAATCATACTCCACAACATCTTGGTAGCCACATCTTTCTCCATATATTTCTTATTGTGTGTCAATGCTACCAATTCAATAGGATGAGTATGCAACGATGCGCGATAAGGAGAACCTTTGGCCAAAAGATAATTATGTACACTCAAGTGCGAAGGAAGTTCTGAAGTGGGCTTTACCGGATTGTCTGCAATAATTACATAGCTGGCACAGTCATCCAAAATGCGTATGATAGAGCCGTTATCCATGGGCCAACGAGCTAAATCACGCATTCTCATCTGGGTACCTTTACAATAGAAATAACATCCCTTCAATTGTGGCAAAGTGGTTCCGATAGGCATCACCTCACTGATAGCTGGCATGGCTTTTATTTCATCGTCAACATACTCTGTAATATTAACGGTTATATTACCGCCGTTACGCTCGGCCCATCCTTTTTGCCACAGGTAACCGGCGACTTCTGCAACTTGTCCTACGGCCTTGGCCAATGCAGGACGATTATCTAATATACTCATAATGCTTTTTATTTTAATAATTCCGGAATAAAGGTCGAAATAATCAAGATGACAATGCCTATCACCAACACGGTAATGGTCTTTTTAGAGCAGCCTTTCCACTCTTTCAAGATAATACCCCATACGTTGGAGAAGGTCACATTTAATGCCATCAGAATACAGAAAGCGAGGGTCATTAAAGTAGGCGATTCTGTCAAGAAGCCTTTACCCAAGCTCAATCCGAAGAATTGGCTATACCAAAGCAGACCTGCCAAGGCACAAAAGAGCAGATTATTACCCCATACCTTACTGTTTTTATAGTCACCCCATGTTTTATTCTTTTGATTCTGATAGAAGCAGTAGATAGCATTGGTAACGAAACCACCCAATGTCACCAACAGGGTGGCGGGCAATGTTTTGTACATATCGGGAGTTAACTCTCCGAAGTTTATCTCTTTACCAAATTCCAAACCTACATTAAAGCAGCCACTCATGAAACCAGCCAGCAATGCAATGGCCAATCCTTTGGGAAAATTGAAATCTTTCACAGCCGCTTTCTTCTCTTCTTCTGTCAACGAGGCTGCTTTCATCGAACCTGCTACACCAATAATGGCAATACCAACTAACGTAACAACCACACCCATGATAACAGCAAAGGTTAACGATTCCAATGCTTTCAGTTCAGGGAAAAACATATTGAGCAAAACAGGACCCATAATAGTACCTAAACCGGCACAAGTACCTAAAGCAATAGATTGTCCTAAAGCCACACCCAGATAACGCATAGATAGACCAAAGGTTAAACCACCTACTCCCCATAATACACCGAAAAGTACTGTCATCCAAATATTGAATGAGCTACCTGTAGTAAATAACTCACCCAGGCTATGACCAGCCGGCACAGCCAGCAATGCACCCAACAATGGGAATATCAGCCAAGCAAAAACACCTTGAATAATCCAATATGACTCCCAACTCCAAGACTTTATTTTATTGATAGGAACATAACAACTGGATTGACAAAATGCTCCGATAGCTATAATCAATAAGCCTACAATTATATCCATAATCTATTTTATACTGTTTAGGCTGCAAGTAAACGAGTAAATGGCTCGTAACTCGCAGCCCTTGTAAACTACATATTATCTCTTAGATGTAACCTCGGCTACATACTTATCAATTTCTGCAATAAATGAGTCACCAACGGGTACATTATTCTTCACGCAGAACATATCATAAACAGCCTGCCACGGCATAGCCTTTTGTTCTTCAATAAGAGCAAGAACCTTATAACCTTCGCCGGCAAGTTCATACTTGGCAATAAGTTCCTTCGGTTCCAGCAACGCACGAAGCATGCACTTTTGAGCCGAGCGAGAGCCTATAACGTATGCACCGATACGATTGATAGAACCGTCAAAGAAGTCTAAACCGTAGTGAACTCTATCCAATGCACCAGCACGTACAATCTCGAAGAAGAGATCTTGTGTGGGGTCATCCATGATAGTTACGTGGTCAGAATCCCAACGTACCGGACGAGATACATGAAGCATCAATTCTTTAACAAACGGAAGCACAGCACTTACCTTGTCACCTGGCATTTCAGTAGGATGATAATGACCAGTGTCAATTGTCAGAATCTTGTCATATTTGGCTGCATAAGCAGTATAGAAATCGTGTGAACCTACAGTAAAGCTTTCTAGACCAATGCCAAACACTTTACCTTCGATACAATCTTTCATCATAGGCTGTTCCTTGGCAAAGATTTCATCCAACGATTGCTTCAACAAGTTACGATAGAGAGCATGATTTACGCTTACATCCTTGCAACCATCATGTACCCAAAGGTTCATAATACAAGGATCACCTTGTGCTTCACCCATCGCATTGGCTATATCACGACAACGCTTGGTATGCTCAATCCAGAAGTTACGGATTGCATCATCCGGATTGGCCAAAGTCAAATTACCTGATTTGGGATGAGAGAATGAAGAAGAGTTAAAGTCAAGCAATGTATTGTTTTCCTTTGCCCAATCAATCCAAGATTGGAAATGTTCTACAGTCACTTCATCACGATCGACAACTTTGCCTTTGAAATCGCCATAAATTTCATGAAGGTTCAAGCGGTGATTACCTGGAATCAGCGACTTAGCTTTCAAGATATCGGCACGCAGTTCATCAATATTACGGGCTGCACCGGGAAAATCACCGGTCGATTGGATACCACCCGACATGGCACCAGCTTGTACTTCAAACCCCTTTACGTCATCTGCCTGCCAGCAGTGCATACTTAAATGAAAATCTTGCAATTGTTCCAATACCTTATCGGTATCAACGCCAATTTCTGCATAACGTTCTTTTGCAATCTCATACGCTTTCTTAATCAATTCTTCTTTCATGATATATACGTTTTAAGTTAATATTTATATGTTAATGGGTTACTTGTTTAAAATGCAAATAGGCTACATCCCACGCTTCCACATCTTCTGGTTGGAAGGTATTTAAAGGAATGCTGCGATTAATCAACTGTCGCATAGAAAGTATGTCTTTTGCCGTACCGGCAGCCAATGCCTGTATCATAATATTACCAATAGCAGTAGCCTCAGAAGGTCCCGCTACAACAGGCACACCCACTGCATTGGCAGTCCATTGGTTCAACATATCATTACGGCTACCTCCACCAATCACATGTAAAGCCTCTACCGGTTTCGGAGAGAGTTCACGCAAATTATCCAACACCTGACGATAACGCAAAGCCAGACTTTCAAAAATGCAGCGCACGATTTGTCCACGCGTTTCCGGAACCGGTTGATTATGAGCTGCACAATAATCTTTAATGGCCGCCTCCATGTCTGACGGATTAGCAAATAGAGCATCATCCGGATTAATCAAACTTCTAAACGGCTCACATTTTCCTGCCTCTTCTATCAGTTGTGGATAAGATGTTTCTCCCCATGAAGCCCGACAACGCTCCAATAGCCACATACCACAGATGTTTTTCAACAAACGGATTGTATTATCTACCCCACCTTCGTTGGTAAAATTCAGTTCTTCAGTCTTTTCATTGATAACCGGTGCATCTGTTTCAACACCCATCAACGACCAGGTTCCACTACTTAGGTAAGCAAAATTCTTATTCATCGCCGGAACAGCAGCTACGGCCGATGCAGTATCATGTCCGGCCACCGCTATGACAGGTATTGCTCCCAATCCAGTCATTCGTTGTAATTCGGCAGTTAGCACGCCTACCTTCTCGCCCGGATAGACAAAGCGTCCAAAATGATTTTCAGTTAAGCCTAATGATTTCAGCAGTTCAGGTTCTAATTTCCGTGTCGCTGCATTTACCAATTGTGCTGTACTGGCAATGGTATATTCAGTCACCATCTCTCCCGTCAGCATATAGCTCAACGCATCTGGTATAAAGAGCAGTTTATCGGCTGCAGCCAATGCAGAATCGTTGTTCCGCCGGAGGGTATCCAGTTGAAACAAAGAGTTGAAATTCATCACTTGAATACCGGTCCATGCATATACTTTTGAACGATCGACACGAGCAAAGAATGCCTCAGGTGCTCCTTCAGTATGAGGATCTCTATAAGCATAGGGTTGACGCAAGAAGGCACCGTCGCTGGCCACACATACGAAGTCAACTCCCCAAGTATCAATACCTATTGACGTAATTTCCACATCTTTACGTTCGGCAGCCAATTTGAGGCCTTCCACGATGTTACGGTATAATTCATAAATGTCCCAATAGAAATGTCCACCAGTCTGAATCAACCGGTTAGGGAAGCGGTTCACTTCTTCCAATTCCAATCCCTTATCCGTAAATCCTCCTAAGATAGTACGTCCACTTGTTGCACCCAAATCAACAGCAAAAAAACATTGTTTCATGGTATTTATCATTTAAATTTATTATAATCGCTTTACAAAAGTAGGCAAAATATTTTTAGTTAACATACAATTTTTGATTGAAAAGATATTTATTCTGGCATTAGTCTCTCTGTACATTTTCACAGAAACGAATAATCATCTCTTCACCTTCGGTCTGACGTATATTCACATTCTTCATCGTTATATTTTTACTGTAAGCAAATTCAGCTCCCAATTTAGAAGTTATATCCAAATTTTCCAACGTAATTCCCTCAATGGGCATTTCCGGAATTCCATTAAAGAAGAGCGCTCTACGGGCACCTGCACAAACCAAATTTTTCACATAAATATGGCGAAAACAGGGAGTTGTTTCATCTACAGGCATCGATTTTACCTTCTGCGGTTGTTTTTCTCCACTTTCTAATATTTCTACGGCAGACTTACCACCATAATAAAGATTAAATGTGATTGGCTCGGTTGGAATCTCCATCATAGAGATATTGGTTATCCAGATATTTTCAACGACACCACCTCTACCCCGTTTGCTCTTGAATCTCAAACCTACATCTGTCCCTAAGAACTTACAGTTGTTTACCGACACATTGCGTACGCCACCACTCATTTCACTACCAACAACAAACCCTCCGTGTCCTTTGAACACTGTACAACCATCTACTACTACATTTTCGCATACTCTGGCTCTACGACGTCCGTCTTCATCCTTTCCACTCTTCAGACAAATGCCATCATCCCCCACATCGAATGTAGAATTTACAATCAATGCATTCTTACACGACTCCAAATCCAGTCCGTCACCATTCTGTGAATAGCTGGGATTACGCACCTGCACTTCCTCAATCAGCACATTTTCACACATTAACGGATGTAAGTTCCATGCCGGCGAATTTTGAAAGATAACTCCCTGTAGCCATACGTTCTTACATTCAATAAGACTTACCATTACCGGACGCAGGAAATGACGGATACTTTGCCATTCTTCTTCCGTTTGCAATCCTTGAGGTACATTCATATCGCTAATAGTGTCTCCACGCAATGATTCAGGATAAGGGAACCAATACGTAGGCCGTTTATAAACTCCCCCTCTCGAAGTAATCTCTTTCCATTGGTTTTCAGTTACTTTTTCTCGTTTCAACGGACGCCAGAATTGTCCGTTCCCATCAATCGCTCCCTCACCGGTGATGGCTACATTTTCCAGATTACGTCCTGAAATGGGAGATTGGCAACGGCGTGTATCCAATCCTTCAAATACCGTCTCTACTAACGGATAAAGATCTACATCTGGTGAAAAAAGAATGACTGCTCCTTTCTCTAAATGCAAATCAATATTACTTTGCAACACAATCGGTCCAGTAAACCAAATGCCGGCAGGAACAATCAAATGTCCCCCTCCTTGCTCGCTCAAAGTGGCAATTGCTTGGGCAAAAGCTTCAGTATTCAACGTTTCACCATCACCAACAGCACCAAACTCCGCCAAATTAATAAATCGCTCCGGGAATATCGGTGCAGTGATACGTGGCATTTCAAACGGCAGATTTTTATATATTTCCTCGTATTTGTATACTTCTTGATTTCCACAAGCAATCCACACAAATGGAAGACAAAGCAACCATAAACGGTTATTGAGTTTCATGGGTATAAATACTATTTTAATTCTACAATTATTCTCCTAAATAATAAGATGTAACGGGTGCTTGCGGATAACCCATGCTGCGATGAGCCACATAACTACGATACAATGCATCTTGCATCAACGTCACACGTCTATCCTTGGCCGGTATATGGGTACGATAAATTCTAATTTCACCGGGAAGCGATGTCACAATTTCTTCACGCCAATCCCCTTGCAAATCTGCCAAAAGTTGAATACTTCCTTCAATACCTGTAGTCAAGGTTTCGCCTTTCCATTTCCATACACTCTGCGCGCCTGTAGCTATCGACTCGGCACCCCATCGATTATCATCACCCTTAAATGTTTCTCGTAACAAATCGGCATCCCACCAAACCCAATTACGACAACCGGGTATCTCATCCTGACTCACATTGATGCGTTTTCCGTCGGCCGTGAGCAGATATTTATCTGTACTGCCTCCTTTCTTGTCTTCGCTGGCAAAACACTCTAAACCTGGATACGTTGGATCAAAATCGGTCACCATACCATCACCAACGTGGTAAGTAGTCTGCCCTATACCCCAAATTAGTTTACCGGTTCGTGCATCTACTACCGACACGCCACGTCCGTTTTCATTTTTAGGTTCACTGACCATATATACTTGCAATCCTTCTGCATCAGGCTTCAACTTTGCCAAATAGGCCTTATCGCTATGCCCTAACCCCGATGACCACAACAACGTTCCGTTATCATCAAGCATGCACGAACCCAGTAAGATTTCATCTCGTCCATCTCCATCCACATCACCAGTAACCATACTATGTGCTCCCATGCTACGCACTATAGGATTCTCTTCATCTCCGTCCCAATGCCAAGCCTGCTTCAATTGGCCATTCTGTAGCATCCATGCATCTACTACCATCAGTTTATAGGTGCCTCGTGCAGCCAATATATAAGGAGTTTTTCCATCCAGATAGGCCATACCTATCTGATTTCTATTTTGTCTGTTCAAATTGCCATAACGATAATTTCGCACCGGCCAATCGACCTTTGTTATTTCCTTACCAGTCATACCATCCAATACAGTAAGAAACTCGCTACCAGAGCCCACATGTCCGTTCTCATCTCTCACTGCATCCGAACCAGTTGTCTTCAACGCCACTTCGGCCTTTCCATCACCATCAAAATCATAGGCAATAAAAGGAGAATACCACACGCCCGGTTCAATGCCCAATCCCAAATCATAGGTCCAAAGATAAGTACCATCACTTAAATACGCCGAGAGTTTATAAGTCTTGCCGGTCATATCTCCTCTTCGACTACCCGGATCAACACTTGATGCCGGTGTACGTAAAATAAAGTCATATGTACCATCTCCATTCAAATCGGCAACAGCTACTTTACCGGCATGCTCACCCTCTTTTAATTTAATAGAAGTGTAGTTTTTTAAACCCACCAAAGAGAGTGTCAGTTTTTCTGAAGGCACCGGTTTCTTCCCTTTCACAACAGCCTCTACCCAATAGGTCGCTTCATCTAAAGGCGATGCATCCACAAAATCGCAGGTATTAGTCAATGGCTTTCGGGTAAGACGACGTGTTTTACCATCGGCTTGTCGATAAAGATGGAAAGCTACATCTGGAGTATCGGATGACAACAAACGCCAACTCAGATACACACTCCCTTCATTTGGACTCGGTGTAGCTTGCAACCCTCGATTCAATTTCTCCGTAACACGTTCAATGGCATAACCCTGTACTTGAGATTTCTCCTCATGATTCGGTTCTAAAATCTCATAATAATAAGTACTTTCACGAGGGTCTTGAGCAAAAAGCATGTTCACACTTAGGCAAGTAAACAAGCTCCATATATAGATTCGCTTCATATCTGTATTATTTCATGATTATAGATGTAAGATTTATTGGGCCAAGTAAACCACTATAAACAGGTTCCCAGTGTCCGTATCCGGTCTTTTTATAATTCAAATCGACAAGATTTATCTCTTTATAGATACGCCATACGATACCATTTCTATCCATATCGGCAATGCGATTGGCCGGTAAGTTTGTCACTTCTATCTCAATGGTATTTTCTCCTTGACGTAAATACGGTCCTACCATACAAGTGTATGGAACGGCCCAAAGTGTCGCCACTTCCTGTCCATTGATACGAATACGAGCACTTTCACGAACATCACCCAATGATAGCTGATAATTATCGGCTTGGGCAGGGTTATCAAGGTGAATAGTAGTGGTATAACATGCCGTACCCATAGTAGTAGTTGCCCCTTCGAAATCCAATGCAGTCCAAGTTCCTGAAGTAACGCTGTCAGGAACATTAGCCACTGCAGGAGTAGCCTCTACAAAACGGAATGCCCACTTGTCAAGTATCATGTTTTCTTTCCCCTCTTGACGATATTTCCAAGCTGGCACATCTACATTGGCTTCGGCAAAGGTTTTCAGAATGATGGATTCACCCGAACGGAGTTGTAAATAGACTTCTGTCTGTCCGTTTTGAGTACGCACCAATGCTTTACCCGACGAGCCATCCATTGGATTAAAGAACATGGCCGACTGCGCCTCAACTGCCAATGGCACCCATGCTTCCGTATCCTTATCTGTCAAGGCTGAGATAAAGTAGTGATGACCACTTTCATTAGTACGACGAATACAACTCAACCCCATTTCAGCTTTCATAACTTCTGGCTTTACTTCGGTTTTCGCCAATGTTTCGGCATAATCAGTACCGAAACATACATTAGGCAATGATTTCAATCCTTCCAAAGCCTGCATAAACATTTCACGTTCGGCTTTCTTCTCACCATAGCCCGGAACATCTTCAGGGTAACGATCTAAAAATACAATCGTAGCTCCTTGTTTTGCTAACTCATAAAGTTTTTGCAACACATCAGCTGGCATCAACTTGGCACCCGGCACCAATAAAGCCTTATACTCTGTTCCACCTACAGTCTTTAGCAAATTGTCTTTGCACGAAGCGGTGCGAATAAAATTATCAGAAATATAGTCCACATCGTAACCGGCAGAAATAATGCGATTTACAGCTTTGATAAAGCGAGGCGCACGTCTGGCCATACTATGAATATCAAACATCAACAATCGTCCGGGTTGTTCTTGCCACATATCATATACAGGCAAATAGAGTAAAAAGTCATTATCGGGTTGTCCCATTTGCAAGAAGCTCTGACAACGTGTGATATATTGGAAGAATGCCGAAGCATCACGCCAAATGCTGTTAGTGGGACTCATATCTACCGATGCATAGAATTTCCATCCAGGCCATGCTGCTTCTTGAGGTGAATAAGTCGTACCGTGAAAATAGGTATGATTCACTCCCGAAAGGAACATCAAATCAAGATCGGGCTTGCATTGCGAAAGCGATGTACGAAAATGCTCGGTAAGCCAAGTAAAGGTCTCAGAAGAAGTAAACTTCTTACCGGCTATGTGTGCCCCCGACGAAGCATACTTCAGCATGGAAATGTCCGAGTCATTCTTTCGGGTCAACGAATCTTGACGCAATCCTTTGATACCAAAATTCGAGAGACCGAATCCTTCACATTCCGGAATATCAACCGTTGCATACAGGTCGATAAGATTACCGGGAGAGCCATGTGCTTGGTTACGAGTTTTGGAACCATGTCCGTTGGCCCATGCTGTCCATTTCCGGGTAAAGTTTTCCAGCAACAAGTCGCCCAATGTTTCACGATAATCAGAAACAATGCGACCTACCTCATCCGTACGATTCTCTTGCGTCAAGAATTGAGGAAGATACTCTTCCAATTTGTATCCACGACGTGCTTCAAACTCGTCAAACAATCCTTCACTCCAGTCGGCTTGATAGACCTCATATGAGTCATTGAAAAAATTATGAGGGAGAGGCGTTCCATCGGCAAAAGCACGATCAAAACGGTCAAGATAGTTTTCTACTGCACGTGCTGAGAAATGATTCATCACATATCCCACTCCTCCTGGAGCAGCTCTTTTTACTTTCTGCAAAGTCTTACCACAGAAGGCTGCAATCAATCTCCAATCGCCCTCAGGAGCTTCCCACTGCAATTTTCCATCTACCACTTTATCTGTCAAATCCAGTACCTGCTTACCATCGACACTATAGGCCATGAAACGCTCCAATTTTGCGTAAGGTTGCTGCCGCACATCTGTTACTTGTACCGATTGTTGCAACGATTGACCGGTTTTCAGTGTATATTCCTCGATGAGTAATCGACAGGCTGCATCTTCAATCTGAACTTCCGGCCCTCCAAAAGGCCATCCCGTACCGGTGTTCATATCAATCTGCATACCCAACCGGATTGCTTCACTCTGAATATGTCTCAACATTTCCATCCACTTGGGCGAGAGAAACTCAATATCGTTTGCATCATTTCCTTGCACGCCATAGATGGGAGTAATTTCAAGAGTACGAAGTCCTTTCTTGGAATACTCTTCCATGTTTTTGGTCAGATTTTCTTTATCAACCGCACTACCCAACCACCACCAACGTGCTGCAGGCATAGCCTCCACATCTTGTTTCGGCCATTCCACCTCTGGTTTGGCACAACTGCTAAAGATTGCTGCAAGCAAGAGCAGCATACATACTGTTAAATTCTTCATTTCACTATATCTATTATAATTTCTTAGTTTCCATTCATTTAGCCAATTCCAAACAAGCCATGATAAAAGGGCCAGTAGCCTTTGCATCATTGTCACGAATCTTCTCATTGATGTAATATTCAAAACTACCGTCACGATAAGGCTTACCTCCTAATCCACCTACTTGACAACAGCGTGTTAGAGTTAACGTACCGTCTTCATTTTCTTTCAGCAATTCCTTTTTCAATCCTTTGAAAGCATCTACGGCAATTTTGCGATATTTCTTATCCAAGTATCCTTTGTTTACTGCCTTGGCATAAGCATACATACATTGGGTGGTTACACTAGCTTCCGGATAATTCCCAGCCCGTTCCGGTTGATCAATTACCTGATACCACAATCCGTTTCGTTGATATCTCGGTAAAGTCTCTGCCAATCCACGAATATATCCAATGATATCGGCACGTCCGGCATGCGCTTCAGGAATAAAGTCCAATACATCTACCATCGCCATAAACCACCATCCGATGCTACGCCCCCAAAAGTTGGGTGAATGTCCGGTTTCCGGATTAGCCCATCGTTGGCTTTTACTTTCATCCCAAGCATGATGATACAGCCCGGTTTCGGCATCGTAGGTATGCTTATGACAGAGACGAAACTGCTTTACAGCTTCATCAATCCATTCTGGCTTCGAAAATTCTTGTCCGAACTGCGCCATAAAGGGTGATGCCATGTATAGACCATCAAGCCACATCTGATGTTGATAAATCAATTTATGCCAATAGCCTCCTTCCAATGTGCGAGGATGATTAGATAACTGCTTTATCAACACCTCCATTGCCTTTTTATACTTGGCATCACTTGTTTCTCGATAAACATCAAAAAGTACCTTTCCAGGGTTAATAAAATCCAAGTTATAAGTCTCAACCGTATAGAGATGAATCTCTCCTCGTTCATTGATTAGTGTATCTGCCCATTGGTGGACATAGTCGAAGTAGCGTTGTTCGCCGGTAGCTTTCCACATTTTCAACATAGCGCAGCACCCTACACCTTGCGGATAACCAAAAAACAGACGCTTGCCATGATCTAATTGCCAGGCTTGCGGAAAGCGTTTAATTTCCGAATCGGCAAAACGTTTGGCATAACTCATAAAAGGTTCTTCTGCCCGTATCGAAAGGAAAGAGAGAAGGCAAAAGAAAAAAAGCAGATATTTTCTTTTCATTGTTTTCCGACGGATTTAGATTTAAAATTACGTAACTTTCGCAAATATAAGGTATTTCCTCGAAAGCAAATCTATTTTTTTTGATTGTATTACTATGTTTTTTGGCACATCCCGAAATAAATAATCCATTCATATCGTCTCAAAAAGAAAGAATATGTAAGTTTGCAGCAGATAAAGTAAAAAAAATGATTTATATACGAAAAGCCGTTGTTAACGATTTACCGGTATTGATGGAACTCTTCGAAGCCGGGAAACGCATCATGCGTCAAAGCGGGAATACCAAACAGTGGACAAATGGATATCCCGGCAAAGATTTGATAAGCAATGATATTGAAAACGGATATTGCCATGTCTGCATTGACGAAAAGGAGCGTATTATCGGCACCTTTGCCTTTATTAAAGGAGCCGACCCCACTTATGCCACCATCTATCAAGGCGCATGGCGAAATGACGAAAAGCCCTACGCCACTATCCATCGCTTGGCCAGTACCGAAGATAGCCACGGCGTAGCCGAAGCCTGCATTAATTGGTGCAGCCAACAAATAGACAACCTACGCGCCGACACCCATCGCGACAATCACATCCTGCAACATATATTGACGAAGCATGGTTTTCACTATTGTGGCATCATCTACCTGCTGAACGGTGACGAGCGGCTGGCCTATCAACGGGTCTGAAAAAAGCGGTGCGGATAGCTCGAACCATGTCCGTTCCATCCGCACCGCCACCAACTATCGTTGTACAGTAAAAATCAATACTCATCCTCATCAAAAAAGAAATCTTCCTTGCTGGGATAATCAGGCCAAATGTCCTCTATACTTTCATAGATTTCACCTTCATCCTCCATCTCTTGGAGATTTTCAATCACCTCCAACGGCGAACCTGAACGAATTGCATAATCAATCAACTCATCCTTAGTAGCTGGCCAAGGTGCATCCTCCAATTTCGAAGCTAGTTCTAATGTCCAATACATGTTTTTCTACCTTATTAATTTGTAAAATTAGTTCACACTATCAAATCGGGCGCAAAAGTATAATAAATTATTTCATCTCCAAGTATTTTCCCAAAATATTTCATCCTTTTTATCATCCAAGTTCATTTTGCGCCCCAAGACAAAGAAATAATCAGATAAACGATTTAGGTAGGACAACAATTCTTGTTCTATCTTTGTTTGCTCTACCAAGGCTAAAGCACGACGTTCAGCTCTTCGACAAACCGTCCGACATACATGACACAAGGCTGCTCCTCTACTTCCTCCCGGCAAGATAAATGCTTGTTGACGAGGAAGTAGGCTATCTATAATATCTATTTCCAGCTCCATTGCCTCCACCATCTGTGCTGTAACATGCATCCCATCGGCTTGAACGGTTTCAGTAGCCAACTGTGCTCCTGCCACAAACAGAGTATGTTGCACCTGTTGCAAAAATTTCCTACACCCTTCATCAACCACATAAGTAACTAATAAACCAATATATGCATTGAGTTCGTCAATAGTTCCGTAAGCCTCCAAACGGGCATGAGTCTTGGCAACACGCTTTCCTCCCACCAACGAGGTAGTTCCTGCATCACCTGTACGGGTATAAACACGACTTTTTTTCATTTCCTAATTCTTCTATTAAAAATTCACAATGTAATGTTGCTTCTCCAAAGAGCAATCGAAACAAAGAATACCTACCTCATACAAGTCAAAAGTTACTCCTACCCGTTCTGATTGCTGCATCTGTTTCCATATTCTCTTCATGGCCGATGTACGAGCAATACCCTCCACCACAAACAATGAACGGGAGGTTGTACGGTTAACACACACATCAAACACCTTTTCCATAAAATCCGGACGAGTATAGTCATGCAAGTAGAGGAAGTCTATCGGCACATCAGCATCCAGGAAAAGTTCATCTAGTTGTGTCGCTGTCCTGTAATCGGCCAATTCTCTGCCTGCTTTCAGATAGAGCGAAGAGGCGGCTGTTCTACCGACATCCAACACTGTATCGGCCTTGACAAAATTGACCAACCTAAACAATAGGCGTTTCAACCGCAACGATTCGTACATCCAATCGGAATTCTTCATCTTTTTCTGGCGTTTTTCCTCTTTTCGCAATGCTTCGTACTTATAATAGGGTGCCCGCTGATAGATGACCTGTGTTATTAGATAGAAGGCAAAAGGAGAATGTACTCCATACCCCCGACGATGTCTTATGCGATATAACCAAACAAACGGTCTTACAAAACAATCAAGTAACTGCATGAGAATGTTATTTAAAGATTATTTCACACGATTCACCGCATTTCAGTCTTATCTCCATAATGTTGTCATCTGTCTCCCGATGTTCGTAAGGAGATCTAATTTCAGCAATCGCTATTCCCTTAGGCATCTGCAAACAGAAGCTACCGCTGTTTCGAGCCGTAATCACCGCTCTCAAAGCCTTACCCTCTTTCCAATCGAGGTCAACCGTTGCCCCACCTCGCACACACATTCCTCGAAAGTTTCCGGTTTGCCAGCTATCGGGCAATGCCGGCAATAGGTGAATGAATCCGGCATGACTTTGCAACAACATCTCGCCAACTCCGGCAGTTCCTCCAAAGTTTCCATCAATCTGGAACGGTGCATGCGAACAAAATAGGTTTGGGAAGGTACCACTTCCATGCCGTCCTGTATCTGGATTCACAGCAGGCTGCAACAAGCTCTGGAATAATTTCCAAGCTCGGTTTCCATCTCCCAGACGCGCCCAGAAATTTATTTTCCAAGCCCTACTCCATCCGGTACCTCCGTCTCCTCTCCGTTCCAAACTCTTTCGACAGGCATCGGCCAGTCGAGAGGTTGTTTCCAGTGTAATTAGATTAGCCGGATGTAATCCATACAGATGAGAAACATGACGATGATGGATATCCTGTTCTTTGTAATCCTCCATCCATTCCATCAAATACCCCTCCTCGCTAACTTGCATGGGTGGAAACTGACGGATAGCATCATACAACGAGTCTGCATACTGTGCATCACAATCCAATAGGACTGCCGCTTCGGCTACATTTCTGAAAAGTTCGGTAAGCAATTGCACATCCATGGTTGGGCCCATGCAGACAGATACCGGTTTATCGCTACCCGCCACAAAGAAGGCATTCTCTGGTGAAGAAGTAGGTGCTGTCACTAACCACCCGTGTTTAGGTTCTCTGACCAACGTAGAGAGGAAAAATTGCGACGCCCCTTTCAGTATGGGATAAATACGTTGCAAGTATTCCTTGTCTTTAGTGTACTGATAATGTTCCCACAAGTGAGCACACAGCCAAGCGCCACCGGTATTGGTAGCCCCCCAAGAGGGATGTTCACCCGGAGCCGTATAGTTCCATACATTTGTCATCATATGGAGTACCCACCCCTTAGCTTCCGGGCCATAAAAGGCACGGGCAGTCTCGCTGCCCGATGGAATCAGTCGTTCAATCAAAGTAGTCAGCGGTTGGTGCAATTCCGTCAATCCAGCCTGTTCCATCGGCCAATAATTCATCTGAATATTGATATTGGTATGATAATCACCATTCCAAGGAGTATGAATATCGTCGGCCCACAGTCCTTGCAGATTGGGTGGTAAGGAACCCGGTCTGGTACTACTTATCAACAAATAACGCCCATAGTTGTAATAAAGAGCTGCCAATGCCGGTGCCTCTGTTTGAGCAAAGCGTTCAATACGTTCGTTTGTAGGCAGAACATCGTCGGTAGTAGCCGGTAAGGTCAGCGACACTCGTTCATACAATTCTCTATGTCGTGCTGCATGAGTTTCCAAAGCAGTTCGAACATCGGCAAAAGCGTCCAGCAAACTGTCACATACCATCACATAGCGTTCACCGGGGAAGTTGGTTCCGGCTGCTTGATAAGAAGTTGTGGCCGAAAGTAGCAACCATGCCTCCGTACCTGCTTCCAACTGCCATCCCTTTTCTGTAGAAAGGCGAACTTCTCCGTCATTGGCCAATAAGCGCATGGCTAACCTATACTTCATCCCCTCCACGTTGGGTTTCCCACTGTCCAATGTCCCCTGCATCAGCAAGATTCCGTTTTCAATCGTTACTTCTCCTCGTTCTTTGCGAGTAGGTTTAGCCGAGAAAGTCAGTGCTCCCACCTTGTCCGTCAACAGATGCACTATTATCAAATCCTCCTCTCTCGATACAAAATACTCACGACAATGTTTCACACCATCGACCACAAACTCAGTATAAGCCACTCCGTTACGCAAGTCAAGCCGACGCTGATACTTTTCGACTGCCTTCTCATCTACGTCAAACAGCATATCTACTTCTCCCAAATTCTGGAAACAACCATATGTCCCTCCTGTTTCTGTTTTCTTGGGTACAAAACGACGATACATCAACTCTTGTGCCTCTCCGTTTTTTCCCTCAAACAACAACCGGCGAATCTCCGGCAAGCAATCGGCCGCCTCCGGATTCCTATAGTCAGCTTCCGAACCACTCCACAAAGAAATTTCGTTTAACACAAGGTGGTCGTGAGCTACTCCTCCATCGGGCATCATGCCTAAACGGCCATTTCCCAACGGCAATGCCTCCTCCCACAAAGTAGCCGGAGCGGTATAATAAAGGGTATGATTGGTTTCATCAACGCTTGTAACAGAGTCACAAGACAACAAAAGCATAGAGAACAGCCATACAAAGGCAGAGAACAATCGGAGTGTTTTCATAATATTTTAAAAAAAGCTTGCTGCAAAGATACTAAAAGAAACTGAAGTAAAAACGAAACGGGAAAAGAATAGCGACTAAAGTGTGACAAGATGACGAGTATGACAACTTTATTTAAAAATATATATAGAGTAATATATATTATATATTAACATATATTAATACATATATATTATATATAATGTTATCAGAAAAGCTGTCATACTTGTCAACTTGTCACACACCTTATTTCCCTTTTTTACCGAGTTAACTCGGCTCGTCAACAGAACAAACTCGGCTCGCCAACGGAGTTAACTCCGCTACAATAACGATTATACACTATTCAATGAAACTCTACTGAATATATAATCATTTATTCTATAAACATACCTTTGCGAGATAGTTGATGATCTAAGTTGGCTACACCCAACGCTACGATAGCTGTTACAACAGACGTGTGCTCCATATATTCGGGAACGGACTTGGTGTAGAGGTCGCGCTCGGTATGCCAAATTTCACCGTAATTGAAGTTATAACCTTTGAAATCGGACTCTGTAAAGCCAAAGGTAGGCACACCCTCTACGGCAAAGACCGTCGCATCAGTGCCGCCAAAAGAGGTGGGCTTCTTGCGAGGTTGAGCTATACGTACTTCGAACGGATAGTCGGGATTGATGTTCTTAATCGGTTCGCAAATCTTCACAAAGTCGTCATACATAGCTTGCGGCACGCTGATACCGACAGGTGGAGTAGGACCACCGTCGCGGTTGAAGAGGTTAGAAATCTTTGACAACTTGTTCTTGTGAGTCTTGACAAAGGCTTGGGCACCCAATAGGCCAAATTCTTCGGCCGCAAAAGCGACAAACAAAATGGTACGTTTAGGTTTGGCACCCGATAAGGCCAGCAGGCGAGCGGCTTCCATCATGGGCGCAATGCCGGTTCCACAATCTACACCGCCGGTAGCTACGTCGAAAGCATCGAGGTGACCGCTGATGATGACATATTCATCGGGATACTTGGTGCCAGGTATAGAGGCTACCACGTTGTTGTATTGGATAGGGCCCAATTTCCAATGGTTACGAATATCAAACTCTAACCAGAAGTCGCGACGTTCTTTAGCCATCTGGTAGATGGTGGCAAACTGATGTTCATCGAGTTTGATGTCGCACACTTCGGGCAGTTCATCAAAAGTGGGCTTTATCTCGTTGAGCATGGCACGGTCGTAAAGGGCACGAATGGGTACGGTGGAGGATTGGATAAATCCTAATACGCCGGCCTCAACCATCTCGTCATAGTAAAGGGCGGGATAGGTACGCAGGGGTTGTAGCTTGTGATTGGTACCGTTCAAGTAGTTTTCTCGGCGCAAGGAGTCGTTACGCAGTGCTATCTGTTTGTTTTCCTGCTTGATGGCAGCTCGCAAAGAATCGTTCTTTTGAGAATGTCCGAGAGGCCAACCGGAACTGACTCCACCTACCAACACCCATGCACCTTTCAGCGTATGCTTCATGCGATTCAATTCGGCTTCAGTAGCAGGTTCTATCAGCACATGACCGCGTTGTATGCCTTTGGTTCCGGCGGTGTAAGAAGGCGTAGCAAAGTGCAGAGTCATGGATTGATCACCTCCTATCAGCCGGCCGAACCAAGGGCCACGATTGAAACCTACAGAAACTTCTCCAGCCACTTCTTGACGGCTCTCTATGCCCCACTTCTTATATTCATATTGCATCCATTCAGCGGCATTCTCGTAAGCATCAGAACCTACCAGACGCCCACCGAAGCGGTTGGTCAACACGTCAAGGTGATGCATGGTGCGATTATCTGTTGTTCCTAACTCAATGATTTTCTTCACTACGGAAGTTTGAGCAAAAGCCATGTTCAGCCCAGCAAGAGCGAACAATAAGATTGTAAAGCGTTCTCTTTTCATGGTATTCCAAGGATTTATTGTTTATTATCATTTTTACGGATTTCTACACGACGAATCTTGCCGCTGATGGTCTTAGGCAATTCATCGACAAACTCGATGACACGAGGGTACTTGTAGGGGGCTGTTACTCTCTTCACATGGTTCTGTAACTCCTTGATAAGTTCTTCGCCGGCACGAGCTTTGTAGTCTTTGCTCAAAACGATGGTTGCTTTCACCACTTGTCCGCGTATCTCATCGGGTACACCGGTAATGGCGCATTCTACTACGGCAGGATGGGTCATCAATGCACTTTCTACTTCGAAAGGGCCAATGCGGTAACCAGAGCTTTTGATAACGTCATCAGCACGACCTACAAACCAATAATAGCCGTCTTCGTCGCGCCAAGCCACATCGCCAGTATAATAAATGTCGTCGTGCCAAGCATCTTCAGTCAGCTCGGCCGCACGATAGTATTCTTTAAAGAGACCCAAGGGTTTGCCCTTGTCGGTTCGGATGACAATCTGTCCCTGTTCACCATCTTCGGCCGAACGCCCGTCGGGAGTCAACAAGTCAATGTCGTATTGTGGATTGGGTACACCCATGCTACCGGGTTTTGGCTCCATCCAGGGGAAGGTGGCCAATGTCAAGGTTGTCTCGGTCTGCCCGAATCCCTCCATCAAACGAATGCCGGTGATATTCTTAAAGGTTTCGTAAACTGAATGGTTTAATGCTTCGCCAGCAGTAGTACAATACTCCAACGACGAGAGGTCGTACTTGGAAATATCTTCTTTAATGAGAAAGCGGAAGATGGTGGGAGGTGCGCAGAGCGAAGTGATTTTACACTCTTGAATTTTCTGTAGAATGTCGGCCGGTGTAAACTTCTCGTGGTCATATACAAAGATGTTGGCACCGGCAATCATCTGTCCATAAAGCTTACCCCACACAGCTTTGCCCCAACCAGTATCGGCAATGGTCAGATGAAGGCTATTTTCGTACAGATTGTGCCAAAAGGAAGCGGTAGTAATGTGTCCTAACGGATAGGTAAAATCGTGAGCCACCATCTTTGGTTCACCGGTAGTACCACTAGTGAAGTACATCAACGACGTATCGCTATTAGTATTGGGAGATTGGGGTTTGACAAAAGCCGGTGCTTGAGCCAAGCCTTGATGGAAGTCCTTGAATCCTTGAGGTATATCAGGACCGATGCTAACCAGTTGCGACAAAGTGGGCGACTGAGGCAATGCCTCTATGATGTGCGAGGTAATCACTGATTCGCCGGCACAAACTATCATCTTGATGTCAGCAGCATTGCAACGATAGACGATGTCTTTTTTAGTGAGCAGGTGAGTGGCCGGAATAACTACAGCACCCAATTTGTGCAAAGCAATGATAGAGAACCAAAACTCGATGCGACGTTTCAGGATGAGCATCACCATGTCACCATGTCCGATGCCAAGGGACTGAAAATAGGCGGCTGTGCGATCGGTCTCAGCCTTCAGTTCGGCATAAGTATATTGATGAGACTCGCCTTTATCGTTGGTCCACAGAATGGCTTTTTTGTCGGGTTGCTCGGCTGCCCAAGCATCTACAATATCGTAACCGAAGTTGAAGTTTTTCGGTACATTTACTTTGAAATTCTGTATAAAGTCTTCTTGCGAAGTGAATTTGGTTTGTGGTACAAATTTTTCTAACATATTCTTTACTTAATTATAAGATAGTAGCCAAAAAGCGCACAGGATTTCCATCGAGTGCCTTCATGCCATGTGGCAATTGAGAGTTGAAATAGAGGCTGTCGCCAGGGTTAAGAATAAGTTCTTTGCCATTGATATTAAGCAACAGACGACCTTCGAGTACATAGTTGAACTCTTGACCGGGATGGCTGTTCAGATGCATCGGAGTATCGCTCGGCTTGGGCTCTACGGTTACGATAAAAGGATCACTCTTACGGTCACGAAAACCGCTGGCCAACGACTCGTACTTATATGCCTTGCTCCGTTCCACCGAAACTCCCTTGCCTGCACGAGTCAGAAAGTAGGTGCTCATCTTGGGCTCTTCACCAAACATCAGCACATCGAGTGACATGTTGTATTGTCGGGCAATGGTCTGCAACATGCTGACCGAAATGTCACTTTCACCACTTTCGGCCTTTTGATACTCTTCGACAGAGATGCCGCAATCGGCAGCTACATCGGCGGCGGTCAAGTCGAGCACGTCTCGCAATCCGCGCAATCGTTCTGCTATTTGTTTAATCTGTTCGTTCATAGTTCTATGTTATTTATTGTTTGTCAACAAGTACTTTCTTTGATGGCTTTTATAATGGCCGATGCAAATCCACCATGTTCCAACGCATTGATGCCTTTAATCGTGATGCCGCCGGGGGTACACACTTTGTCAATCTCTACCGAGGGATGTGTTTGTCCAGCCAGAATAATCTCGGCCGCCCCTTTCATGGTTTGTGCCACCATTGTCTGGGCATCTTTGGCAGGTATGCCCAGTTCCACTCCGGCTTGCATGGCTGCTTGAATATATTTCAAGACATAGGCTATTCCGCAAGAGGTTAGCGAAGTAGCAGCGGGAATCTTGGCTTCGGGCAACAGCACGGCCAATCCCATCTCATTGAATATGGCTAATAACTGCTGTTCTTGCTCAGAGGTGGCGTTGTACGAAGCTATGGGGGTAAGACTCTCCATCAGTGAAATGGCTGTATTGGGAACTACCCTAAACAGGGTCTGTTCGGAACGACCGCAATAGTCGGCCAATTGGGCAAAACTGATGCCGGCAGCCACCGATATCACTATCTGCTGCGAAGCAGGTTGAATTTCTTTGATAACTTGCTCGATGAACCAAGGTTTCACGGCCAACAAGATGGTGTCGGCTCCGGCTGCGGCCTGACGATTGTCGTTGGTGACATTGAGCAAAGGGAATTCTGATTTCAACGCCTCCAACTTTCCTTGCGATGGATTGCTGACGGTTATCTCTTCGGCCTTGACCTGCGTTCCCTTACATAGTCCGCGAGCTATGGCTCCACCCATGTTTCCGGCTCCAATAATGGCTATTTTCATATCTTTATGTTTCTATTTTCACATTTTAGGCAACAAAGATAGGTATTTTGTATGGGTTATCGGTTACGAATTGATAAAATTCTTATATATTTGCATGCCGAAATCTAATACGAACAAAAATATGAAACAGATATTACTGACGGCCATCTTACTGATGGCATCCATCATTCCGGCCATAGCTCAAGAACCGTTAATCAGCAGCGAGGATAGCAAAACGTTGTTGGGACGCATCAGCAAGGATGGCAAGGCCATAGCCAGCAGCAACATGAACCTGCAGTTCTATACTTCGACCGCCGCCGAGTTTGACGGAGGTGTATTTCAAGATTTGGCCTTCAAACTGAACAAGGTGCGCCTGGAGATATTGGGCAACATCGGCAATAACCTTTCTTATCACTTCCGACAATCGTTTAACAAGGGTAGCGACCCGCACTCACTGGACAACCTTTCGTCGTCGGTAGAGTATGCCTTCTTAAAGTGGAAACTGACGCCTGCATTCGACCTGACCATCGGCAAGCAGTTTGTTCACTTCGGCGGACAAGAGAATTGGCTGAACGGCATCAAGATTCGTGAATTCAGCGACTTCAACAGCAGCCTGCCTTTCTATCAGGCCGGTATCAATGCGGCTTTCCACCTGACGCCCTCGCAGGAGATAAACTTGCAACTAACCAACATTCGCAACGGCGAGGAGGATGAAATCTATACCTACGGAGTGCCGGAAGGAATTGAAAAGGCTAAATTACCCTTCTTGGGTACGGCCAACTACGACGGCAAGTTCTACGATGGTGCTTTGCAGTTCCGCTATTCGCTCTCTTACGGTCAGTTGGCTCGCAATAAGAATGTCTTCTACTTTACTTGTAGCAACGTTTGGGAACGAGGACCGGCCATGTATTACCTGGATGTGATGTACTCCAGAGAAGGTATTGACAGCAAGGGACTTATCAGCGAATTGTCGGCCGTTCACCCACAAGGAGGAGTAACAGCACAGAATGTGGATTACTTCACCGTGATTGCCAATGCCGACTATCGAGTACATCCCTGCTGGAATCTTTATGTAAAAGGAGCCTACGAATTGGGAAGTGTTTATAAAAGCAACGGAGTTTATGATAAAGGATTGTATCGCCGCACATGGAACATTCAGGCTTGTGCCGAGTTCTTCCCCAAGGATGTGGAAGGGATGCTCATCTTCCTGCACCTATCGCAAAAAGGACGCTCGCTGACCGGCCGTGCCAAGACGTTGGGATGTCATGTCGACGATACTCAACGCATTTCATTGGGTTTAGTCTATACCATTCCGGTATTCTAAGCAAAGAATCCGACGTTAAAGATTATTTAAATATTGATGTGCGATAAAATGTGACTTTTATCCATGATTATTATATTGTTTGCAACCCAAAAGGACTGAATACTACTTTAAATTATATTTCTAAAAAAAAGTTTTATCGAATATTGTTTTTTTGAATATGTATATATACATTTGCAAATGTTCTGATATTTTTAAACTAAAAACTGTTTTTATGAAAAAGATAAAAGTTTATTTTCTTCTGACAATCATAATGCTGGTTGCAGGATATAATGTTGCTAAGGTGAAGCAAATTCCTATGTTATCAGATATAGCTTTGGGTGAAGTAGAAGCTTTAAGCCGGTGTGAGATTAAGAAAAATGGGGAAATAATTTTTGAGTGTAGAGGTAACGAAGAAACTGATTGTAAGGAAAAGTACAAAGCGATGTTTTTTGGTACTTTAGAAGTAGATTGTAGCGGCACATTTGTTGAACATTAAATGCATAATTATGAGATTATTTATTTGTTTGTTTGCTACTATACTTTTGCTTTCTTGTTCCTCAAACAAAGATTCTTCCGTACATTTCATTAACAAAGACTTTCGCAAAGAAGCCAAGTTGGTAAAAGGCGAACTTGTTCGTTTTGAAGAGGAATTAATCTATGCCAATCGCTATTTTGTTTACGACACATTGCTGATTGTTCGCAATAACCTAAAGTCGGAAACAGAGATAGTGGAATTCAGGAATCTGCATACCGGAAAATTATTGAAATCAATCTTTGCAAAAGGAGAAGGTCCGGATGAATTGCTATCGGCTCAACTATATCTGAGTGATAATATATTGACTGTAAAAGATATTATGCGAGATAGGGTTTCATTTGTTAATATCGACTCGTTGATGTTGAGCAATCATTATAAGCCTGTGTGGCATAATTACAATTCCGACTATCATGTACTCGATGAGTTGAATGACAGTTGCATGGTTATGCTGAATTCATATAAGTATCGAAATGACAAATTAGGTATAAACATTGATGCTCCTCGTTTGGAAGTGGCTAAAAAAGGCGATAACTCAACACGTTGGTTGCCAACGGATTTTAAATATTATCCGTTCAATGTGACAAACGGTTATATTGCTGTTTCTCGTACACATGGTAAGATTATGTATGCTTGTTTTGGTAGTCCCATCATGGAGTTATATGACAATCGTTTGAATCTGCTGAAGGAAATTCGCATTCCCGATGATTACGAAAAAGATTTGGATAATATCAGTATTGAAGATGATGGTTCATTGGTATATCGCATTTTTAGGCCTATGGCTTCTGTCTGCTGTAGGGTTGTTGGCGATTATTTCTATACTTTGTATAATGGTTATGCCCATGATGTTCGTTCTTTTGATCCGGAAAAGAATCAAGATCCGAAGTATTTCCCTTTAATTATGAAGTTTGATATGGATGGAAATTTTGTAAAATCGTATAAAACAGACAGATATTTGTTTGAATTGTCCTTAAGTAAAGATGGCAAAACTGCTTATACCGTCGGATTGGATGAAAACGGTGAATTTGCCCTGTTTAGATATAAATTAGAATAATTAAAATGGGAAAAGTTCAGACCGTCATATTATTATTGTTATCGTTGGCTTCTTGCCATTCACCTGCAACAAAGAATGAAAAGCAGGCTGTGGATTATGTAAGCCAAATCTTTTCCTTGATTGATACAACAAGAATAGAAGCCTATCAAAAACTTCCTTTTTATGAAGAAATAAAAGATAGTTTAAATATTAATGATTCTATTGCATTCTTATGTGTAGTGAATGCAGATTGTTCTCATTGCATCGTTGAATTATTCAAATTCGTTGAAAAAGTATGTGGAAATCAAAAGAATATTCCTTTATATGTTATTCTACAATCTGCATATATGGATGCATTTAAGTATTATGCAAGAAAAGCCGAACTACTATCTCATGTCATTTTAATTCCTGTAGAAGAGGATTGTTGGGAAGAAAAGATATTACTTGATTTTAATGAATTATATGTTTTATGTAAGCCAAAATCCGTACATAAATTTCAAACATATCCTCATTTAAATATTGATGTGCGATAAAATGTGACTTTTATCCATGATTATTATGTTGTTTGTAATCCAAAAGGGCTGAATACTGCTTTAAATTTTATTTTTTTAAAAAAAGTTTTATCGAATATTGTTTTTTTTGAATATATATATACATTTGCAAATGTTCTGATATTTTTAAACTAAAAACTGTTTTTATGAAAAAGATAAAAGTTTATTTTCTTCTGACAATCATAATGCTGGTTGCAGGATATAATGTTGCTAAGGTGAAGCAAATTCCTATGTTATCAGATATAGCTTTGGGTGAAGTAGAAGCTTTAAGCCGGTGTGAGATTAAGAAAAATGGGGAAATAATTTTTGAGTGTAGAGGTAACGAAGAAACTGATTGTAAGGAAAAGTACAAAGCGATGTTTTTTGGTACTTTAGAAGTAGATTGTAGCGGCACATTTGTTGAACATTAAATGCATAATTATGAGATTATTTATTTGTTTGTTTGCTACTATACTTTTGCTTTCTTGTTCCTCAAACAAAGATTCTTCCGTACATTTCATTAACAAAGACTTTCGCAAAGAAGCCAAGTTGGTAAAAGGCGAACTTGTTCGTTTTGAAGAGGAATTAATCTATGCCAATCGCTATTTTGTTTACGACACATTGCTGATTGTTCGCAATAACCTAAAGTCGGAAACAGAGATAGTGGAATTCAGGAATCTGCATACCGGAAAATTATTGAAATCAATCTTTGCAAAAGGAGAAGGTCCGGATGAATTGCTATCGGCTCAACTATATCTGAGTGATAATATATTGACTGTAAAAGATATTATGCGAGATAGGGTTTCATTTGTTAATATCGACTCGTTGATGTTGAGCAATCATTATAAGCCTGTGTGGCATAATTACAATTCCGACTATCATGTACTCGATGAGTTGAATGACAGTTGCATGGTTATGCTGAATTCATATAAGTATCGAAATGACAAATTAGGTATAAACATTGATGCTCCTCGTTTGGAAGTGGCTAAAAAAGGCGATAACTCAACACGTTGGTTGCCAACGGATTTTAAATATTATCCGTTCAATGTGACAAACGGTTATATTGCTGTTTCTCGTACACATGGTAAGATTATGTATGCTTGTTTTGGTAGTCCCATCATGGAGTTATATGACAATCGTTTGAATCTGCTGAAGGAAATTCGCATTCCCGATGATTACGAAAAAGATTTGGATAATATCAGTATTGAAGATGATGGTTCATTGGTATATCGCATTTTTAGGCCTATGGCTTCTGTCTGCTGTAGGGTTGTTGGCGATTATTTCTATACTTTGTATAATGGTTATGCCCATGATGTTCGTTCTTTTGATCCGGAAAAGAATCAAGATCCGAAGTATTTCCCTTTAATTATGAAGTTTGATATGGATGGAAATTTTGTAAAATCGTATAAAACAGACAGATATTTGTTTGAATTGTCCTTAAGTAAAGATGGCAAAACTGCTTATACCGTCGGATTGGATGAAAACGGTGAATTTGCCCTGTTTAGATATAAATTAGAATAATTAGAATGAAAAGCAGGCTGTTAATTATGTAAGCCAAAATCCGTACATAAATTTCAAACATATCTTTATTTAAATATTGATGTGCGATAAAATGAAACAATAGATTGTCAACTAAAATCGTTAACATACACAAACCTTTGTTTCAAGGTGGTGAAACTGTTTGTTTCATAGGGTGAAACACTCTGTTTCATGCGCTGAAACACTTTGTTTCGTAGAGAGAAACAGATTGTTTCGACGCACAAAACGGACGCCATACATACATATTCGGAAACTACAAACGTTGTTTTAACAATTTTTCAAACGTACAAATTATCCCAAAGGTGCCAAAAGGGTTACTGACGTATTTGCCCTTCGCCCTCTATCAGCCATTTGTAAGTAGTGATTTCCTGCAAAGCCATGGGGCCGCGTGCATGAAGTTTCTGGGTGCTGATGCCTATTTCGGCTCCCAAACCGAACTGCGCACCGTCGGTAAACGAGGTGGGTGTGTTGACATAGACACAAGCTGCATCGACGTCGCGGCAGAAGAGGCGGCGATGTTCCTCGTCTTCGGTGACGATGCATTCGCTGTGCTTGGAGCTGTAGCGGGCAATGTGAGCCAAAGCTTCATGGATGCCATCGACACTCTTAACAGACATTTTATAATCCAAGAACTCGCGGCCAAAGTCTTCGTCGGTAGCCTGTTGCAGCAATTCGTCGGGATAATGGCCCTGCAAGGCTACATAAGCGGGCAGGTCGGCATAGATAAGAACACGACTTTCGGCCAACGGCGCACAGAGTACGGGCAAGGCCGAGAGGCGGTCGAGGTCGATAAGCAGGCAGTCGAGGGCATTGCAGACGCTGACACGGCGAGTCTTCGCATTGTGAATGATGGCGCGCCCCTTTTGTAAGTCGGCATAGCGGTCGAAGTAGGTGTGGCAAATGCCGGCACCGGTTTCTATGACGGGGATGGTGGCATGCTGACGTACAAAGTTTATCAGGCTACTGCTACCTCTGGGGATAATGAGATCGACATAACCGTTGGCATGAAGCAATTCGGTAGTAGCTTCGCGGTCAGCCGGAAGCAACACTACGCTGTCGGGATTGACGCCCGATTGCTTCAACACCTCTCGGATGATGCCTACAATGGCTCGGTTGGAGCAATCGGCATCGCTACCGCCCTTCAAGATGCAGGCATTGCCGCTCTTTAGACAAAGTGAGAAGACATCAAAACTGACATTGGGGCGTGCCTCGTAGATGACACCAATCACTCCGAAAGGCACACTGACTTTTGTCAAGCGAAGCCCGTTAGGCAATGTACGTTTGTCAAGTATTCGCCCCACAGGTGTAGGTAATTTGGCTACATTTCGCATGTCAGATGCTATTCCTTCTATTCGTTCAGGGGTTAACTTCAAACGGTCATATTTGGGATTCGTTGGCTCCATGCGTGCCAAGTCTTTGGCATTTTCGGCCAAAATGTAGTCGGTTTGTGCCACGGCAGCATCTGCTACGGCCAACAAGATGTGGTTTATCTCAATATCGCTCAAGGCCAGCAATTGGCGGCCGGCCGCTTGTACGGCGGCAAAGGTTTCTGTCAGTTTCATTCTATATATAAATAATCGTAATGCACCACAGGGCGACAACCGTGTCGTCCCATCGAAGCGCGTGCCTCAACACTGTCGCAATGCGCCTTGCCCACCCCGATGGAGGAACCGTCGGGAGCTATGATGCGTACTATGTCGTCTTTCTCAAATTCGCCTTTTATGGCAATGATACCTACCGGCAACAGACTGACAGCCTTGTCGGAGGTCAGCACCTGTACGGCTTGCTCGTTCAGATGCAACTCGCCCTTGGCAAAGCCTTCGCTATGTGCAATCCATTTCTTTACACTGGAAACCGGCTGCGAAGAGGGCGAAAATCGCGTACAGATTGTTTCTTCGGGGTGTGTCAACAGGTCGATCAGTATGTTGTCGCGCTTACCGTTGGCTATAATAACGGCAATGCCCTCGTCTGCCACCTTACGCGCAATGTTGGTCTTGGTCAGCATACCACCCCGCCCAAAGCTGGACTTTCCGGCCTGAATGTAACTGCTTACATCGGTATCGGGATAAATAAAGGGGATGACTTGCGAATCAGGGTCGGCCGGAGAACCGTCGTAGATACCATCAATGTTACTCAAGATAATCAGAGCCTGCACATTCATCATGGTAGCTATCAAACCGGAAAGTTCGTCGTTGTCGGTAAACATCAGCTCGCTGACAGAGATGGTGTCGTTTTCGTTAACAATGGGTATTACCCCGTTTTCGAGCATCACCGTCATGCAGTTTTTTTGATTGAGGTAATGACGACGGGTAGCGAAGCTCTCTTTCATGGTAAGCACTTGCCCTACGGGAATGCCATGCTCGCGGAAAAGCTCGTAATAACGGTTAATGAGTTTGGCCTGCCCAACGGCCGAAAAAAGTTGGCGTTGGTCAACACTGTCAAGTTTCTTGAGCGAACGCACTTCGCTACGCCCTGAGGCCACAGCACCCGACGAAATGAGCAGCACCTCCACACCCAAGTGGCGCAACTCGGCAATCTGATCGACCAAAGCCGACATGCGAGTAACGTCGAGCGTACCATCACGTCGAGTCAGTACGTTACTACCTACCTTGACTGCTACTCTTGTAAACAACTGTTCCATAGCGGCATTACTCCTCTCCCTCCTTTTTCTTATAATCGGCTACCACCACCATGGCAGCCTCATAGTCGCACTCGTTTACCAAAACTGCCACATCTACATTGATGGTTGGTAAAGCTATGTTGACAGCCGTTCCCCCGGCGGTGACAGCAGGGATACCCTTGTCTTCTAAGATACTCTTCAGCAAGTCGGCCCTCCACAAGGCACCACTAAACACTTCTACAAGTCTGCTTTTATCTTCCTCTTTCATGATACAAAACAGTTAAGGGTTAAACAAACAGTTGATTTAAAAATTGCAAAGATAGGCAAAAAAGCATAATAACGACATTTTTCTACAAAAATATCACTCCTTCGAATCAAATAGTCAAAACCCATACAATCTGTCACCTTTGCTCCTTCTACATCAGCAACACTTAAAAAAGAGAATGGTTCGGAAAAGAATAAAACAAGTGAATCACACTTTTCTTGTCAAGTATTAGGAGAATCAATCTCTTTCCGTTATCTTTGCCTCGGTTCTTTTCAACAGAGTGAAAAGAACCGACATATTTATTGATAGACGTTTTCAAGAAGCGTATTCTTCTACAAGTAAATTTCTCGCAAAAATTTAGGAAAGAAGAAGACAATGCAACAAAACGTCCACGATAACTGTATATCTCCAGATGTGTCTTCTTATGACAGATCTGGATGAATATTAGCATATACGTGGGCTGTTTTCATTGCTTATCTTTCTTTCCGGGCAATGCGAGAAGCCTACTTGTGGGATAAGCCAATGACAAACTCCCACGTTCTTCATAAATATGCCACAAATAATTATAACCAAAGTGCTATAAGGGAGTGTAGGCAAAAGCAGGAAAGATGAGACCTATAGGAATCCTTATCAAGGAAGAACTGGAACGACAAGAACGCAGCGTCAGTTGGCTGGCTCGCAAACTCTCGTGCGACCGCTCGAACATCTATCGGTTATTTCAAAAAGAGAGTATAGACACAAAACTGTTGCAACGCATTTCCATCATACTAAACCGAAACTTCTTCCAAGAACTATATGAACAGACCCAAGAGAAAGGGAACCGATAAAAATCACCCGATATATGTTTACAAAGATATAAAACCATTAATTTAGGAAAGAATTGTTTTGATATTCCATTATTTACCGTATCTTTGTCAAAAAACAATCAAATACCTACTATTATGCGCAAGTTGGTTCTTATCATGCTGACTCTACTGGCCATCCAAGCCGGATATGCCCAAGAGCGGAAAGTGCCCTTCAACGGCATCTTGAAAGATTTGTCCGGAAAGCCTTTCAAAAAGGCTCGTGTGTATGTTACTACGCCTAAAAACTATGCGGTAGTCAACAAGTTAGGCATCTTTGGGTTAACAGATGTACAACCCAATGACACACTGAAGATTCTTATTAACAAGAAAACCTACAAGGTGCCTGTAAACAGCCGTAAGAGCCTTACCATTCAATTGGATCCCATATCCGGAGAAAGCATTACCATGGAAGACCATGAACTGACTCAAAAAGGCTTTGACCACACCGCCCGAAGAGAACGAAGTTTAGGGATGATTGTTACCGGAGAAAAGATCAGACAAAGCGGAGAGCCTAACTTACTGAAAGCCCTGCATGGGAAAGTACCCGGGCTGAACATATCGAAAGACGACTTAGGAGGTGTATCTAAAGTCAGCATGCGGGGTATCAACAGCTTCAACAGCGACACAACCCCACTGTTTGTGCTGGACGGAGTAATTATACCTACTATCGACGATGTAGGCATACACTTTATTGACTATGTTGAAGTGCTGAAAGATGGTAGCTATTATGGTGCCAAGGGTGCTAACGGTGCGATACTGATTTTTACCAAACAATATTAACCACTCTACCTATGTAACATCTGCCACGGAAGTGTGGCAAACCTGCAACACTCTTTTTGGGAAAGAGTGCCCCTCTTTTTTTACCTTTGCAACGACAAATAAGAGTTTCGGCTAAGCGTAGCCGTAGGGTTTAAATCGAGGGGGCGTGCCTGAAAAGCATGCCCCTTCATACTATTACAGTTGTGCAAAACTAATCCAACGCAATGCGCTTAACTGAAATCTCCTCGTTCAGAAAAGTGGAAGCCGACTCCTTAAACTTTTCTTCGGCTTCGGTAGTATAGTACATACAAGTAGCCTGCTTGGTACATTTGGCATCCATTTCAGGATGGCGCGATAGGTAATCCTTCAGGCTCGAAGCGACCCATTCGCCCTGCGCAATAGCCTTTACACCGTGTGGAAGATGGCTTACTATCTTGGGTAAAAGCAACGGATAGTGTGTACACCCTAAAATAACTGTATCAATCAAACGGTCTGCCTGCAACAATTCGTCTATATATTTGCGAACAAAATAATCGGCACCGTCCCCTTGTGCCTCTCCATTCTCCACCAAAGGCACCCACATCGGACAAGCCTTGCCTACCACCGTCACATCGGGAAACAGTTTATTGACTTCCATAGGATAGGATTCCGAACGGATAGTGCCGGATGTGGCCAATACACCAACGTGGCGACTACGGGTAATGTCGCCCACACACTCTACCGTAGGACGTATAACTCCCAATACGCGCCGGTTGGCATCCATTCGGGGAAGGTCGTTCATCTGAATGGTACGCAAAGCCTTGGCCGAAGCCGTATTACAAGCCAATATAACCAGATGACAACCCATATCGAACAACTTGCCAACAGCCTGTAAAGTAAATTCATAAACCACTTCGAACGAACGGGTACCATAAGGCGTGCGAGCATTGTCGCCCAAATAAAGATAATCGTATTGAGGTAATGCTTCACGAATTTTACTTAGGATGGTCAAGCCACCATAACCGGAATCGAATACACCAATAGGACCGGGAGCAGAGGAGTAGTTGTTTTTCATGAGACAGATAGAGATAAAAGTAAACACGGATTACACGGCATGTTTATCCGTATAATCCGTGTCTTTATAATACAAATTCTCTGGTAAAGAATTACTTAATGCCTAACTGAGCTTTAACCTTGGCAGTAAGATCAATGCTTTGATTGCCGATAAAAGCCAACGGAGTGCGGGCAATGTCAAAGATATAAATCACGCCCTCAGCCTTACCTACAGCTTCAACAGCAGTTTCCAACTTCTGATAAATAGGAGTCAACGCATCTTGTTGAGCCTTTTGCAACGCTTGTGAAGCCTCTTGTTGGAATTGTTGTTGACGTTGATCCATGTCAACCAAGTCCTTTTGACGACGCTCTGCAATATTCTTAGGCAATGAATCTACCTCAGCTACAAAGGCTTGATACTTCTTTGTAAACTCTTCTTGAGCACGTTCCATTTCTTTTTGATACTCCTTAGACATAGCGTCAAGGTCAGCTTGCGCCTTGGCAAATTCGGGCATAGCCATAATTACTTCTTGCGAGTTCATGTGAGCGAACTTAGCTTGTGCCATCACACCCAACGGAAGGATGAACATAGCTACTAATAGTACGATTTTCTTAAGCATAACTTTTTCTGTTTATGATTTTAATTATTAATTCTTTTTTGCTAAGCGGGTACAAATGTATGAAATTAATTTGAATATCCTAACTTTGAAAGGACTTCATTGCTAATATCTATTTCGGGAGAAGCAAAAATCAAGCTACTTGCCGAAGCTCTATCCACCACCGCCGCATAATTACGTTGCTGGGCAATAGATTTTATAGCCTCATAAATCTTATCCTCTATGGGACCAATCAAAGAATCTTGCAGCTTGGCCATTTCACCATCGGGACCGAAATAGGTACGACGCAACTCGGCCATCTCTTTCTCCTTGTTTATAATGGCTTCTTCACGCTTCGTACGCTCTGCATCGGTCAAATTCTTAGCATTCTTCTGATAGGCATCATACAATGACTTGGCCTCATCGCCCACCTTCTCAATCTCTGCCTGCCATTGACGCGAAGACTCATCCAATCGTTCGTTGGCATTTTTATAGGCAGGAATACGTTCCATGATATACTCCATATCCACCAACGCAAACTTCTGAGCATGAGCAGCCACAGCAGTAAGCATCAGACATACAATCAATAAAATACTCTTCTTCATTATGCGTTCTGTTTTTAAGGTTAGTAAATTAATTAGAACTCTTGTCCCAAAATAAAGTGGAACTGGCTGCCACCGTAAGAAGTCGAACCAAATACCTTGTCGAAACCATAAGCCCAGTCGATACCCATCATACCAATCATCGGTAAGAAGATACGTACACCAAGACCGGCCGAACGTTTCAATTCAAACGGATTGAATTGATTAACCTCTTGCCAAGCATTACCGGCTTCCACAAAACCTAACGCATAGATACTGGTACTTGTTTCCAACATCAACGGATAACGCAACTCCAAACCTAAACGGGCGTAAGCATAGCCTTCGTAGCCATAGGGTGTCAAAGAACTATTCTCATAGCCACGGAGGGCAATCATTTCTGTGGCGTAAGTAGAGTATCCTGTCATACCGTCACCACCCACATCGAATGTTTCGAAAGGTGACTTTTTATGTTTATTGAAATGTCCCAACAAACCAAACTCAGCACGAGTCATCAACACCGGACACTTCTGACCACCGCTCAATGCAGTATATGTCTTTGATTTAAATTTCCACTTATGATACTCAATCCACTTATGCATTTTGTTCATATCATCCTGGTTGTTGGTATTATACTTACTATAATCTTTTCCATCGAAAAGAGAATAGGGCGGTGTAATCTGCAACGAGAATGAGAAGTCTGAACCACGACGAGGATAGATGGGGTTATCGTAAGAGGCACGTGCCAACGTCAAGTTCAAACTGAGGTTGTTACACTTACCATTCGTTACTGGGAAATATTGCCAATCGCTCAATACATAACGTTGGAACGAAAGTTCTGCAGAGAATTGGAAATAGTCATCGGGCCACTTCAAACGTTTACCAAACATCAAAGCCAATCCATACATCTGGATACTCTTATCGGGGTCATAGTAGTTTTCATAGCTATTGTAATTGCCATAGTTATACATACCATAACCATACATTCCACTATAGTAGCTGTTGTAATAGCTGTTCATGTAAGCCGAGTTATAATATTGGCTACTGATATCTGTCTGACGCGAGTAATAAGCCGATACAGAGAATGCATTAGGACGCTTACCCCCAAACCATGGATCGTAGAACGATACACTATAAGATTGGTAGTACTTCGCATTGGTTTGCGCACTAATAGTCAATGTTTGTCCATCACCTTGCGGCAAGATGCCACGATAGTTTTCACCCGGATGCAACAGGTTCTCCAAAGAGAAGTTGGTGAATTTCAAACTCAATTTACCGATGATACCCGTTTGCCCCCAACCGGCCGAAAATTCCACTTGGTCATTAGCTTTGGAAACCAATCCTAAGTTAATATCCACTGTTCCGTCTTCAGGGCGTGGCGAAACGCCTGGGTCAATCTGTTCAGGGTCGAAGTGTCCCATCTGTTGTATTTCACGCATTGAACGCATTAAGTCTTCCTTGCTGAACAACTGACCTGGGCGAACGCGCAACTCACGACGCACTACGTTTTCATAAAGACGGTCGTTACCATTAATGCTAACTTTATTGATAGTAGCTTGACGACCTTCGAAAATACGCATTTCCAAGTCGATAGAGTCACCCACGATATTCACTTCTACCGGATCTAACTGATAGAACAAGTAACCATTGTTATAATAGAGATTTCCGATGGCATCTTCATCTTCCATGATACGCTCTTGCAACAACTTCTGGTTATAAACATCTCCCTTCTTCATGCGAAGCAAGAAGTCCAACTGTTCCGATGGATAAAGTGTATTTCCCACCCAAGTGATGTTACGCAAGTAGTACTTCTGACCTTCATCAATCTTCATATAAACATTTACCGTGCGGTCATCGTAAGGAGAGATACTGTCTTCTACAATGGTTGCATCACGATAACCCAGCTCGTTGTATTTGTCAATGATAAGTTGCTTATCGGCTTCGTAGTTTTCTTCCACAAACTTCTTGGTACGGAAAATGTTGCGCAATTTATTCTTCTCATTGGTTTTCTTCATAACCCGCTTCAGCTTTTTAGCTGTCAGTGCTTCATTTCCCTCAATAGTAATAGAGTGTACCTTTACTTTTTCCTTTTTGTCAACCTCCACTTCTATAATCACCTGACCTTCGTTCTTTGGGTCATCACGTTGGGTAATTGTAATTTCAGCGTTCTTGAATCCCTTATCATCATAGTAACGTTGAACCAATATCTTTGCACGGTCTATATGATTGGGGGTCACTTGCCCACCTTTTATCATACCGATGCGTGCTTCCAAATCTTCACGTTCTGATTTTTTCACACCTTTGAACACAATTTCTGAAGCACGAGGACGTAATTTTACATGAATCGTAATCCAGGTCTTATCGCCTGCAATGCTGTCTTGCGTAATTTGTACATGAGAAAAAAGGCCATGACGCCAAAAGCGTTTAGCTGCTTGCGAGATTTCTTCACCGGGAATGGTTACAGTCTGTCCTTTCACCAAACCAGAAATACCAACTATCACATAGTCTTCGTAGTTATCGGCACCTTCTACGTTAATGCCAGCCAATTCGTATGTCTTTGGTACACCCGAATAAAGCACTACCGGCTTTTCTGTTTCTGTCGTGTTTTGCGCATACAAAGTTCTCACCCCTCCGAACAAAGAGGCAAACATCATGAGTATGGATAATATTCGATATTGCATCTATCTACTAATTTATATGTTTTATTTTACTTGTTCACTTGTTTTCCCAAATCTACGTTCTCTCTGCTGATAGTCGTAAATAGCCTTACAAAATTCCTCTCCACGAAAATCGGGCCAATACGTATCGCAGAAATACAACTCTGTATAAGCACATTGCCACAACAGATAGTTACTAAGTCGCAATTCACCACCAGTACGTATCAACAAATCCGGATCGGGCATAAAGTTCGTGGTAAGATGAGCCGCAATGGTTTCATCCGTAATATCCTCCGATGTCAATTCGCCATTCTTTACCTGCAAGGCAATTTGTTTAACGGCTTCCGTCAATTCCCAATGTGAAGAATAACTTAGTGCCAACACCAAACACATACCTGTATTAACAGAAGTACGTTTGATACACTCCTGCAGGCGTTGAAGCACGTTGTCGGGCAATTTGGCAGTATCACCAATTATCTGAAAGCGAATATTATTCTTCATAAACGTTTCTTCTTCAATACTTTCGAACAACAATGCCATAAGAGCCGCCACTTCATCGACAGGTCGACTCCAGTTCTCTGTAGAGAATGTGTATAACGTCAAGAATTTCACTCCCATTCTGGCAGCCTCTTCGGCAATAACATGCACTGTCTCGGCACCGGCTTGATGCCCGAAACTACGCTCATGTCCACGAGCCTTTGCCCATCGCCCATTTCCATCCATTATGATGGCCACATGTTGAGGTATCCTTGTCTTATCTATTTCTTCTATATACGACATCTTTTATTCTATCTGCTACACATTATTATATAATGCGTTATTGGATTTCAAAACCTAACCGGTTCAATCGGCCTCGCCACACCTGGTTTTCACCTTCTGCTTCACCGCCAATAATCAACCAAATAAAGTTGTGTTTATCTATAGTAATTGAATAATGCTTTTTTCCTCTCACTTCTGAAGGCAGCATAAACTTATTTTCAACCGGTTGCCATGCAATGCCTACTTCAGACGAATAGAATGTTTGCAAATCATCGCCCAATGCATAAAACATATCTGCATAGTGAATGATAGTCGGATTTTTCTTTATGGGGCATTTGAAATCTGAGCTGGTTGCCAAACTTCCCCAGTTCAATCCATCCATTGAGAACCAAGGAGTTGTATAATCATTCTCTGTCGAATACATACCTACAAGCACTGCTTTTTCCACGCCATTATCGGTAGTGAATACTGTTGAGTATATTTTTTTTGTCGGGAATCCATCAGCCACAGCATCACCTTGAGTCCACGTCACTTCTGACGAAGAAGCAGTTACATTGGCTGTACAATAGTAATTCACACCTTTTATCTGCTTGATACCCACCAACGTTTCGGGGAAAGCGGCCAGCAATGTGACTACACCTCCACTCAAGCCCTCTTGTTTATTCCATGTTACCCCATCTGCCGATGAATATACATCGCCAGAAAGAGTGGTAACATACAATTGGTCGGCACAATTCACAACAGTACTCATATCTACATATTTCGGAAGTCCGGTCACCGTCAATGCACTCCATTGATATTGGTCAGGATTCTCAGTAGAAGTTTTCAAAACAGACAATACCCCGTTAGGATATGTATATAACAATAGGTCATTACCCAACATCACGCTCTTCTGCTTATCTAACAACGGAGTTGCAGGAAGCAGATTGCCTACTGAAGCTGTCATTTCATTCCATGTCAGCGAATCAGGATCTTGCTTATGAACCCGAATAAGGAGTTTATAAATACGAGTTGACAAGCCATCAAGGGCATAAATCTTAAAACTTAATCCTTCATCATTATTGATAGCCCCCCTCAAATCAACAGGTTCGTCGATTGAAAAAACAGTATCCAACTGTCCGGATGTAACCGTTCCGCTCACTGTAAATGTATCGACAACAATACTATCCAAAAGAGTATCGGCACCCAATGGCAACGAGTCTTGATTGAAAATAAGTCTGTTCACTTGATCAATCGAGAATTTATAGTATTTGCCGTGAATAGTGTCTATACCAAAAGCATAAACCGAAGCATCTGAGCTAAACTCGTAATTGTCTTCCGAATCGAGACAGGCACTAAAAGCCAATGACAAGAATAGGAAACTTGCAATTACAGATAAAAACTTAGTTCTCATTTCTATGTTATTTTCTACTTGTGTTATTTACAAGCTGCAAAAATAGGAACATTTTTTCTATAAACAGCTTTGTGCAAAAGTTTTATACGCATTTTAACTTACTTTCGCTCATAATGACGGTATATTCGCCCCATAAATGCCTCTCTTTGGTAATTAAAAGACGAAATTATCGTTGGAGCTGACACCCCTTCTCGCAAAAAATAGGGACACTCTTCCACTACAATTTCATCCCACAATTCTGCATCAATAAAAGATTGAAGCAATTGACTTCCCCCTTCAACCAACAAAGATTGCAAATTGCGTTCATACAATTTCTCCAATATTTGAGGCAACAAAGGTTGCTCTTTATGTAATGTAATGTACTCAATTCCCTTTTGATTCGGTGCCTCTTTCTCGGTAAAGAGCAACGTAGTTTGAGAACCATCGAAGATAGAGAGGGATGAAGGCAGTGAAAGATTTCTATCCAACACTATTCTCACAGGCGACTTTCCCTCCCAATAACGAACCGTCAACGATGGGTTATCCAAGTATGCCGTACGAGTACCTACCATGATGGCACTATGTTCGGCACGTTTTTTGTGCACCAACATCGAAGAATGAGGAGACGACAACTTCACGGCTTCACCCCCTATACGACGATAATCGATATATCCGTCTGCCGACTCGGCCCATTTCAATGTAATGTAAGGACGTTTCGCTGTATGAAAAGTTATAAAACGACGTATAAGATAACGACATTCCTCTTCCAAAACACCTACTTTCACTTCAACTCCAGCCTCCTTCAACTTTTTGATTCCTCGCCCTGAAACCTTGTCAAAAGGATCTCTACAACCTATTACCACTCGTGGAATCTGCTTTTCAATAATTAAATCAGTACACGGTGGCGTCTTGCCATAATGCGAACAAGGTTCCAAACTAACATAAATGGTAGATTCTCTTAATAGTTTTACATTTTTTACTGAATTTATCGCATTTACTTCAGCATGGGCTTCTCCACAGCGAGCATGATAGCCTTCGCCTATTATTAAGTTATCGTGCACCACCACAGCTCCCACCATCGGATTGGGCGGTGCACCATACAAACCATTTTGCGCCAATTGAATGCAACGGCGCATATACATCTCATCCTGATTTATTTTCATCATCATTCTTTTTTATCAGTATCCAATTCCTTCCAACCCTCTATATCATACATTTATATAGAAAAAAGCAAACAGGGTTTTTACAACTTTATTAAAACCGCATTTTTTTGACATACTAAAATAATTTGCTACTTTTGCGGCCAATTAACGTTAAGCTTTAATGAGTACGACCCCCATAGCCATTCGTGAAACTTTGCAAAAGCATTATTCTCCTCAAGAGGCTACTGCTCTTGCTCGTATTGTCTGCTGTGAAATACTACGGCAAAACAATATTGATTTTTATTTGGGCAAAGATATAACATTATCAGCAAATGAGGAAGAAAATCTACAATACATTCTTTCCCGTTTAAGCAATTACGAACCGATTCAATACATCCAAGGGTTTTGTAATTTCTGCGGCAACCGCTTTCAAGTAGGTAAAGGAGTATTGATTCCTCGACCTGAAACAGAAGAGCTGGTCGAACTTATGCTGAAAGAGATAGCACCCAATGCTCGAATTTTAGATATCGGTACCGGTAGCGGATGCATTGCTATCAGTTTGGCAAAAGCCCTTCCTCAAGCAAAAGTGACAGGATGGGACATTTCAGAAGAGGCATTACACATTGCTCAATGCAACAATCAGGCATTAGATGCAGGAGTAAACTTCGTAAAGCAAGATGTTCTGACTTATGAGTCCACCGAAACAGGAGCGTATGATATTATAGTAAGCAATCCTCCTTATATTACTGAACATGAGAAGGCCGAAATGGAAGCCAATGTGCTGCTTTGGGAACCAGCAACAGCCTTATTCGTGCCCAATAATGACCCGTTGTGCTTCTACCGGCGCATTGCCGAAATAGGACACACATTACTTAGCAAAGAAGGATGCATGTATTTTGAAATTAACCGTGCCTATGGAGAAGAGATTGCCGCCATGCTGAAGCAAATGGGATACTCAGACATACAGGTAAGAAAAGACCTCTCAGGCAACAATCGTTTTATAATTACAAGAAAATGAGCGAATTTACAGAAGAAGAAGCTTTAAAAAAGATGATGAATTATTGTTCGGCTGCCGAACGTTGTAAATCGGAAATAATCGAAAAGTTACAACGATGGAGTATGCCTTATGACACCATCGATCGCATCATCCAAAAATTGGAGGAGAACAAATTTATAGACGAAGAGCGTTATTGTCGTGCATTTATTCGCGACAAATACCTCATAGCCAAATGGGGCAAACAAAAAATAGCTCAAGCACTATATGTAAAAAAAATCCCACAGCATATCTATGCCACTTTATGGGACGAGATAGATAATAATGAATACGATAACACCCTACGACGCTTGTTAGAAACAAAAAAGAAAAGTATCCACGCTGAAACCGAATACGAACGCAACGCCAAATTAATACGTTTCGCCTTAAGCAGAGGCTACGAAATGAAAGACATTAGACGTTACATCGACGTTGGCGATGAATTTTCAGACAACGAATGAAAAAAAACGGTATTCTGTTTTTATTTTCACTTCGTTTCAGTACATTTGCACTCGGAATTATATATATATTATATTGACATGAAAACTTTAGAAAGATTGTTTGCTGAAAAGTTGTTGAAGATTAAAGCCATAAAACTTCAACCGGCCAATCCTTTTACATGGGCTTCAGGATGGAAATCTCCATTCTATTGTGACAACCGTAAGACATTGTCTTACCCCTCATTACGTAATTTTGTAAAAACCGAAATTACCCGTATCATCTTGGAACGTTTCGGACAAGTAGATGCCATTGCCGGTGTAGCAACAGGTGCCATTCCACAAGGAGCCTTGGTAGCCGACGCATTGAACCTGCCGTTCGTTTATGTTCGTTCTACCCCTAAAGACCATGGTTTGGAAAATCTCATCGAAGGTGAACTTCGCCCAGGCATGAAGGTAGTAGTTATTGAAGATTTGATTTCTACCGGTGGTAGCAGTTTGAAAGCTGTTGAAGCCATCCGCCGTGACGGCTGCGAAGTTATTGGTATGGTAGCATCCTACACCTATGGATTCCCCGTTGCCGAAAAAGCATTCAAAGAGGCTAAAGTACCTTTGGTAACACTGACCAACTATGATGCTGTTTTAGAAGTGGCACTCCGCACAGGTTACATCGAACAAGAGGATATACCCACATTGAACGAGTGGCGCAAAGATCCTGCACATTGGGATGCTGGTAAATAATTGCATTCATACTTTGTTAAAATAAATCAAAGAACCATTCGACCAAATTTGGTCGAATAGTTCTTTTTTGTCTTTAAAAGAAAATAGATATGACAAAATTTGAGAGTAGCATTAAAACACTTCCTTTTTCACAAGAACTTGTTTTCGAGAAACTTTCCGACCTCAACAACCTAGAAAAAGTAAAAGACAAACTCCCCGAAGACAAAGTGAAAAACTTGAGTTTCACATCCGATAGTCTCTCGGTAGAAATACCACCTGCAGGCAATGTAATCCTACAAATCATAGAAAAAGAACCTTGCAAATGCATAAAATTCGGAACCACCTCTTCACCGCTTCCATTCAACCTTTGGATTCAACTATTACCCGTAACCGAAAACGAATGTAAGATGAAGTTGACTATTGGTCTGGAAATCAATCCATTTATGAAAGCCATGGTTCAGAAACCGTTGCAAGAAGGCGTAGAAAAACTCGCTGAAATGCTTTCCATGATAAGCTACTAACCCGAAATAAAGACAGAAACATATGGCACAAAAACTTTGGGAAAAATCCGTCCAAGTAAACAAAGAGATTGAACGATTCACGGTAGGACTCGATCGAGAAATGGACCTTTACTTGGCCAAGCACGATGTGCTCGGCTCGATGGCTCACATCACCATGCTGGAAAGCATCGGACTATTAACTTCCGAAGAACTGAAAAAATTATTGGCAGAGTTGAAAAATATATTTTCCATGGCCGAGCGTGGCGAATTCATCATTGAAGAAGGTGTCGAAGATGTCCATTCACAAGTAGAGCTGATGTTAACACGACGCCTGGGCGATGTAGGAAAAAAAATACATAGTGGCCGCTCGCGCAACGACCAAGTGTTACTCGACCTAAAGCTCTTCACCCGTGCCCAATTGAAAGAAATTGCCGAAGCTGTCGAGCTACTTTTCGAAGCACTTATCAAACAGAGCGAACACTACAAGCACGTATTGATGCCGGGATATACCCACCTACAAATAGCCATGCCCTCTTCATTCGGATTATGGTTTGGCGCCTATGCCGAAAGCCTTGTAGATGACATGATGTTCCTGCAAGCCGCTTTCAAGATGTGCAACCGCAATCCCTTAGGATCAGCCGCCGGTTATGGTTCCTCTTTCCCATTGAATCGCGACATGACCACCAAACTGTTAGGATTCGATTCCATGAACTATAACGTTGTTTACGCCCAAATGGGACGAGGCAAGATGGAACGCAATGTAGCCTTCGCATTGGCCAGCATAGCCGGAACCATCTCTAAACTGGCTTTCGACGCCTGCATGTTCAATAGTCAAAACTTCGGTTTCGTAAAACTGCCAGACGAATGTACCACAGGCTCCAGCATCATGCCACACAAGAAGAATCCCGATGTATTTGAGTTAACCCGTGCCAAATGCAACAAGTTGCAATCGCTTCCGCAACAAATCATGATGATTGCTAACAACCTACCATCAGGCTACTTCCGAGACCTGCAAATCATTAAAGAGGTATTCCTGCCTGCTTTCCAAGAGTTGAAAGACTGCTTACAAATGACCACTTACATCATCAACGAAATAAAAGTAAATGAGCATATTTTAGATGACGACAAATACCTATATATATTCAGCGTAGAAGAAGTGAACCGACTGGCTCGCGAAGGAATGCCATTCCGCGATGCTTACAAAAAAGTGGGGCTTGACATCGAAGCCGGTAATTTCACCCATAACAAGCAAGTATCTCACACCCACGAAGGAAGTATTGGCAATCTGTGCAATGAACAGATAAAAAAACTGATGCAACAAGTTGTAGAAGGATTCAATTTTAGCAACATGGAAATCGCCGAACAGAGTTTACTGAACAAATAATGAATCTTTTTTCGTAGAAAAATTTTGCAGGAAAGCAGAAACTGCTTATCTTTGCACCCGTTCTACAAAATTTCCTTCGGGAATAGCTCAGTTGGTAGAGCACAACCTTGCCCCAAAGAATGGGAAAGTAAACCAACCTTGGCAAGGTAATGATGCGAAAGCAACGTGATTAGTAGAGCAAGCAATGCGGAAATAGCTCAGTTGGTAGAGCACAACCTTGCCAAGGTTGGGGTCGCGAGTTCGAGCCTCGTTTTCCGCTCTCATTTCCGAGGATGCTCGAATGGTGGAATCGGTAGACACGAGGGACTTAAAATCCCTTGGCCATTGCGGCTGTGCGGGTTCAAGTCCCGCTTCGAGTACAAGAAACGTCCTTTAAATCAATGATTTAAAGGACGTTCCATTTTGTTGGGTAGCCATAGGGTAGTGAAAGAAACAACCCTACCCATAAGCTACCTACCTTTTGTTCACACTTATCATTATTACATCAAGATCTTCACACTTACACATCATTCATTTTTTATCACCAAAGCCGGATTGAGATGAGCTATTTTCAAGATGCGGAAAATGATGGTCAAAGCTGTAACAGAGGTTACAACAAGAATCACACCGCCCCAATAGAGAAGGCCGTCATTAAAGAACACGGTGTACATCTCTTTCCAAGCATGCAATATCAAGAAAATCAATGGGAATGCAAAAAGGGCACTGCCTACCAACAGTTTGACATACAAACGAGCAAAAAGACGAATAATCTCTTTGATTCCTGCCCCATTCACTTTGCGGATGGCTACTTCCTTCTGCCTACGTTCGGTATCGAGCGTAATGGCGGAATAAACGCCCAACAGCGTAATGGTCAAAGAGACCAACGAGAAGAGCAACACTATGTCTTTCAGTTTATTCTCCAATGCCTGTTCCGCTTCAATGTCCTCAAGAAGCGTAGCGAAATCCGGTTCAATACTGACGGGAAATGTTTCACGAAGTATCTCATCTATCCATTCTGTAACCTCATCGGATTTCCCCGGATGGCATTTCAAGTAGCAGTAATCTACTTGCGTCGTTTCATCGGTCAAGAAATAGACATTTCCATAATCAGCCCTTCCATAGCCGTCGTTATATACATAGTTTTTCGGGTTATCTACAATCCCCACTACGGTAAGGGCGCGACCTGTGTAGTCATAATATGTCTTTCCAAGAATACTTTCAGTGTATTTGTTGGCCAAGTTTCTTCCTACCACAATTTCATGATAGTTTTCAGCAGGACGACCTTCTAAGTTCAACTTCAAGAAAGAAGGGAAGTTGGCAGACACCCCCATAACTCGTACGCTCTTCGACTGTTTCTTTTCCGAAGTCTCGAACAACGAAGTCATTCTGTTCGAAACAAACTGGCAATCGCTCATCAACACATCAGCCACTCCGGCATGTTGTCTGAAACGCTCAATCAAGGTAACTCGTTCGGCCGGTTTCAAGAAGTTATAATTAAGGGCTACCCGGATAAGCTCCTTCTTTTCTTGTCGGGTAAAGGTATCGAACATACTGGAAGTGGTCTTTTCGGCTTGCAGATAGAGAGCAATGGTCATGGCAACAAAGAGCCAAGAGATGAAGAACTGAATGCCTAACAATGTATTGCGAAGCCGCTTCTTACCGTTGGTCTTTCCGTAAGCAAAAAGATTGCTTTGCACCCTGTTGTGATGAATATAAAGCGAAATGCCGGCAGCTATCAACGCAGTAATCAAGCACATACCTACCATATATTGCATCAGATGTTGCAACAACTCCTTCATATCCATCTGTATGGAGAAGCGGAAAAGAGAGATTTGAAGGAAAGGAGCAGTCAGTTCGATGAGGCTTCCTGAAAGCAAAGTGGCAAAGAAGATAACAATAAGTATCTGAATGAATTGCATACAGAAGAGCCCCAGTACACCGTTGCCCAATACCCGACGAATGCCAAACTCCTTGTTGCGGTTAAGAAAACTTCCGGTCTGAAAATGAAAGAAGTTCAAAGAAGCTACCAACAAGATGAGGAAGGCAACGATAGAGGTTATCACACCGATAAACATACCCATCTGTTGTGACTGCTTGCCACTTCCAATGTCATCGGTTACCACAGGAATTTCCTCTCCAAACATATAAAATGTAAAATTCCTCTCTCTCATCGATTGGTTCAGTTGCTCCGAAGTATAGCCCTCTTTCAGCAAAGCATAGAGATAGTAACCGGTTATGTCGGCATCGTAATAGTTTACTCCCCCATCTTCATCATTCAGCGTCAGCATATCTATCTTACGCATAAAATTCATGCTGGTATTTTCGGGCAAGTTGGCAATAACGGCTCTGACAGTATAGGTAACAGGGGTGCCCGTATGCTGGCGAGCGTTCAGCAAGAAGGACTTACCGATGGCCTGATGAATGTCCGGAAACATTCGTAAGGCAACGGCTTCGGTCAACACAATGGAATTGGGTTCGTTGGCAGCCCGTTCCCAGCTACCGGAAAGAATAGTCGGGGTAAAAATTCTCTGATAAAGACTATCCACCTCCATGTAATCCAATTCGTAAGGAATCAAACGCTCGTCCTTACCCCTTAGATTGAACTCCTTCTGCTGTAGGTAGGACAATAGCGTAAAGCCTTCCACCTCCTGACAATGCTGCTGTTTCACTCTGTCGAGCAGCCGAAAAGGCACTCCGCTGTAATTTCGCCCATCCGACCTCAGAAAGATTTCGGCTATCTGTTCGTAATTGCTGAAACATTTATCTACATCTATTACGAATCGACTGATGTAAAAACAGAGACAGAAACAGAAAAGGCCCACTGCCAATCCCACGATTGAAATAAGATTGTGCGTTTTGTACTTCAACAAGTTGCGCATGGCAACTTTAAAATAGTGTATAATCATAATTTAAAGCATTATAAAATTCCTACTCAAAGCAAAGTTCTACACTACTTATACAGCAAATACTGTGCCAAACTTTAATGCATTGATATTCAGAGCAAAACAATTTTACAAATCGCTATAAAGTGTGCGATACCGCACAAAAATAGTGCGAAATCGCACGTACTCCTAATAAAATCCCATTATTTTTTTACAACGAACAATATATTTATAGAAGTATGCGGCAGTCTGAAAAACAAATTCTATCTTTGCTTGTTATTTAGAATAAAGAAAGAGATATGCTACCCTTCAAAAAGATAGAATTGCAAGACAAAGAGTTGATTAGTCACATTACACTGAACAGTTCGCAACGCAATTGTGACCTCTCCTTTTCCAACTTGTGCAGTTGGAGCTTTCTGTACGACACCCACTTCGCCCTCTACCAAGAGTCCCTGATTATAAGATTTCGGGTCGATGAACAAATGGTTTACATGCCTCCCATCGGCAAGGGAGATTTGTCTGATGCCTTGAAAGTAATGATGGAAGATGCACATAGTATCGGAGAAGAGTTCACTATTTTAGGGGCCAGCCAAGAGACTTGTAAGGAGATAGAAAAGGTAATGCCCGGTCAATTCTGCTTTTCAGAAGAGCGTAACTATGCCGACTACCTGTACTTGCGCACTGACCTGGCTACCCTATCCGGTAAAAAACTGCAAGCCAAACGCAACCACGTAAACAAATTCAAGCGCACCTATAGCAACTACGAATACCTGCCGCTCACAGCGAAAGAAGTGAAAGAGTGCTTGGATTTAGAAGCCACTTGGTGCGCCGTCAATCATTGCGACCAGATAGAGGGAACCGGCAATGAGCGTCGGGCATTGGTTTACGCCTTGCACCACTTCGAAGAATTAGGGCTGACGGGAGGCATCTTGCGAGTAAATGGCGAGATTGCCGCCTTTACCTATGGCATGCCCATCAATCAAGACACTTTCGGAATACATGCAGAAAAAGCAGACACACGCATCCAAGGAGCCTATGCCATGATTAATCAAGAATTTGCTCGCCGCATTCCCGAACAATACACATACCTGAATCGCGAAGAAGATTTAGGTATCGAAGGATTGCGACATGCCAAACTCTCCTACCAACCTATCGCCCTTTTAAGCAAATACATGATTTGCCGAAAGGACAATGCCATCAATCACATCCACTGGTAAGCGTATGAAAGAGCAGGTAAAAGAGCTATGGAAACTCTGTTTCAATGATGCAGACAGCTTCGTGGAGTTATACTTCAATACACTCTATAGTAACGACGTCAATATTGCGTTTCACGAGGGCAAAGTCATAACAGCTGCCATGCAAATGCTACCCTACCCCATGAGTTACTGTGGACATACCATAATGAGCGGCTACCTATCAGGCGTATGTACTCATCCGGCTTACCGAGGCAAAGGTTTGATGAAGAGACTATTGGAGAAAGCACTTCACGAAATGAGAGAAAAAGGCTACGCACTTACCACACTGATACCGGCCGAACCTTGGTTGTTCGATTATTATGCGAACGTCGGCTACATCCGCTGCTTTGATTATGCCACTCTCCACTACCGCAACACCAACCATTCGGATGAAAGCATCACATTGAAAAGTATCAACCATTTCAGCCCAACTGCGTGGCAATACCTCTATCACAAACAAGTATCCCGCCCCTGCTGCGTGCTACACACAGAAGAAAACTTCCGCGTCATCGTAAGCGACCTACAACTATCGGGAGGGAAAATACACCTGCTATATCACAAAGAGAGCATAAAAGGGATAGCAATGGCTTACCCCACAAGCAACCCAAAAGCACTGCTGATAGGCGAAATAGCAGCCAGCAGTAACAAAAGCCGTAACCAATTACTACAAGCCATTTGCCTACAAGAAAAGGTGGACGAACTGAAGGTGATGCTACCACCGGCTGAAGCCCCCGGATGCCCCACTACCTCCTTAGGAATGGCCCGCATCCTTCGTGCCGAACCCATGTTGCAACTATACGCAGCCGCCCACCCCGAACGGCAAATAAACATCAAACTAAGCGACAAAGAACTGCCCGAAAACAATGGATATTACCACATCGAACAAGGCGAATGCAGGAAAAGCGAACGACAACCCGCCATCTGCTACAAACCATTATCTGCCGCCGAACTGACAGCAATGCTACTGCTCGACGAGCAACCCTACATGAGCCTGATGCTGAATATTTGAATAGTTATCACCCATACTGCTGAAAGCCTAAGAGGATTTATAAATAAAACCCTATTTGTAAAGTAAAATAACTTTTGTTAATTTATGCAAATAGAGCATTTGTCATTTAAGCATAACATTCGCTTAAAAGGAGAATTTTTCTCCTTTTCATGGTGGTTTCTGTCTTCCAAAATAGAAGTCGTTTTCATTGGCATAAAAGATGTTTAACGACAATATAAAGAGATAGAACTGTAAACAAATCAGATTAATTTTCTTTCATCTTGACAAAACAAAAAGAACTCTTATTTTTCTATTTTCACTTCGTTGATAATCAGCCTGTTTCACTGTTATCAACTGTTAATTTTGAAAAAACTTCGGTTTCCGAGTACCTAAAACCGAAGGGTGGTGTTATATATTTGCACGTCCCGCGAGGAGAGCAAAGGCCACGCTACCCTCAAGGGGCCACCGAAAACCCGCTTCGCTTCTCGGCCGTACTTGGCTCGCTTCTGGTTCGCTCTCGCTTCGGTGTTTGTTCGGTGTTTCTTCGGTCGTTCTTCGGTCCTATAGAGAGCGAACAAACACCGAACAACGACCGAAGAACGACCGAGCAGCGTGCGTACACGTAGCGTGCGAGGAGCGACCAAGAAGCGAACCGGAAGCGAAGTAACCACCGACAAGTGCTGCTGCAGAAGCATGAAGCAGGTGGAGTGAAAAGAGCCAAACAAAGGTTGGGTCTATTACCTTGCCAAAAACCATTTAAAACCGAAAAATCATGAAAAAAAATTATCTTTTCGTCAAGATGCTCTCCAGCTCTTCGGCTGTCAGGCGCAAAAAGAACTGCCCCTTGTAGGCCACTGAAATGGCACCGGTTTCTTCGGAAACGATGATGGTGTGGGCGTCTGATACTTGCGAAATGCCCATGGCTGCCCTATGGCGAAGGCCTAATTCTTTCGGAATGTTCAGGCTATGAGAGACGGGCAAGATGCATCCGGCTGCCTCGATGCGCCGCTTGCTGATGACCATGGCTCCATCGTGTAAAGGGCTATTCTTGAAAAAGATATTTTCAATCAGCCGCTGGTTGATACTTGCATCTATCACGTCGCCGGTACGCACCACCTCGCTAAGGGGCATATCGTGCTCTATCACAATCAACGCCCCTACCTTCTGCCGAGACATGTTCATACAGGCCATCACGATGGGCATCATATCGTCGTGTTGTAAATCGTCTTGCTTATTGCCTGTAAAGAAACGAACCAGGGCACTGGCATGGTGATGGGAGCCAAGCGTCAGCAAGAAACGGCGTATCTCTTCTTGAAAGATTACAATCAGTGCCAACACTCCCACACTGACCAACTTGTCGAAAATAGAGCCAAGCAGTTTCATCTCAAGCACCTGAGAAACCACTAACCACAAAAGGATGAAAACTAATATGCCGGTAAACACGTTGATAGAGCCGGATGCCTTCATCAGCTTGTAGCTGTAGTAGAGCAGGAAGGCTACCAACAGGATGTCTATGAAATCTTTTATGCCAAATTCAAAAAACACGTTTTCAGTTATTTAAGTTATCAATTCAAGGTTTATACATTTTCAGCTTTTCTATCAGTGCAACGGCTTGCTTGGCCGGCTTCACATCGTGTACCCGCAATATGTTTGCTCCTTTCATTAAAGCAGCCGCATGCAATACGGCAGTACCATTCAGGGCCTCATCGGGAGTAGTGCCCAGCAGTTGGTAAATCATAGACTTTCGTGACACACCTACCAACAAAGGGAGTTCGAGCAGGCGGAATTCTTCCAGACAGGCAAACAGTTCATAATTGTGCTCCAACGTCTTGCCGAAACCGAAGCCGGGGTCTATAATGATGTCTTTCACACCCAAGGCGTGTAATTGCTGCACCCGCTTTGCAAAATAGAGCATCACCTCCTTTAATACATCATTGTAGGCAGGGGCCTGCTGCATATCTAATGGCGTGCCCTGCATGTGCATCATGATATAGGGAACATTCAGCCGAGCCAAAGTGGGAAACATCTCGGCATCCAACGACCCTGCCGAAATGTCATTGATAATGGCTGCCCCGTACTCTTCGACACACATCCTTGCTACTTCTGCACGAAACGTATCGACCGACACAACAGCATCGGGCCAGACACGACGCACTATAGCCAACGACCAACGCAGGCGTTTCATCTCTTCCTGAACCGATACTTCAGAAGCACCCGGACGAGAAGAATAGGCTCCTATGTCTATCATATCGGCACCTTCGGCACAGAATTGCTCGATACGAGTTACCACCTCTGCCTCCGATTGGCAACGACTATCGGCAAAAAACGAGTCGGGTGTTACGTTTAATATGCCCATTACCTTCGGCTTTGCCAAGTCCATCAAACGTCCGTTTACATTGATTGTATAAGTTTTCTTGGAAGTCATCTGCATAATTGTTTCCTAATCGACTACAAACTTACAACAAAAATCTGTAACTTCGCCGCATTGAACCCTAAAATAAATATGAAGATGGAAGTTGAAACACTTTACCAACACTTTTTAGCATGTAACGGCGTGACAACCGATAGTAGGAACTGCCCCGAAGGAAGTATGTTTTTTGCGTTGAAGGGTGAAAACTTCAATGGAAATGCATTTGCCGCTAAAGCATTGGAAAGCGGATGCCGCTATGCCGTTATAGATGAAGAACAGTATATTCCTGCCCATAATGACAAACGATACATTGTAGTGGACAACTGCTTGTTGGCTCTCCAGCAATTGGCACGCCTGCATCGGCGCACACTGAACATCCCTGTAATCGGCATTACCGGCACCAATGGGAAGACTACCACCAAGGAGCTGATGGCTGCCGTGTTGTCCACCCGATATAACCTGCTATACACGCAAGGTAATCTGAACAATCACATCGGTGTACCGCTCACCTTATTGTGCCTGAAGCCAACGCACAATCTGGCCGTCATTGAAATGGGAGCCAGCCATCCGGGTGACATCAAGGAATTGGTGGAGATTGCCGAGCCTAACTTCGGCCTCATTACCAACGTGGGGAAAGCCCATCTGCAAGGATTCGGCTCATTGGAAGGGGTGATTCAAACCAAAGGTGAGTTGTATGAGTACTTACGCAGCAAGCCCGACAGCTTAATTTTCATAGACGACGATAATGCCTACTTGAAAAAGATAGCCGGGAATCTGAAACAGATAGGCTACGGCAGTAGTAACGGATTATCTATCAGTGGTTGGAGCATTAGTAACTCGCCCTACCTCACCTTGGAGTGGCAAGAAAAAAACTGTACACAGAAGCACACCATATCTACCCGACTCATCGGAGAATACAACCTGACCAATGCCTTGGCTGCAGTATGCGTAGGACGCTACTTTAATGTAGATGCGGCACAAATAGAAGAAGCATTGAGTAACTACATGCCGCAAAACAACCGCTCGCAACTGAAACAAACGGCCGACAATACCCTAATCATAGATGCGTACAATGCAAACCCCACCAGCATGCGAGCCTCCATCGGGAACTTCCACAAAATGGATGCCCCCAATAAATGGTTGATTTTAGGGGATATGAGAGAATTGGGAGAGGAAAGTGCTTCGGAACATCAACAAATAGTGAACTATCTGGAAGAATGTGGCTTCGAAGAGGTGATTTTAGTAGGCGACCAATTTGGTGCAACCACCCATCACTATACCCATTATCCCGATGTAAAGGCATTGATTGAGTTCTTAAAACTACAGAAGCCTACCCAAAAAACGCTATTAATAAAAGGTTCGAACGGTATTAGGCTGAACAGCGTAGTAGAGTATCTTTAATGGGAAGCATACCAACGACGGGCCATCCAGGTGGCCAATAACACTCCAAAAGTGTTGGCCACAAAGTCCATCCAGTCGCCACCCCGATGAGTAGTGGCATATTGTTGCAACAGTTCTATTGCCCCACTGAATAATATGGGAGAGAGGCATGCACCCATCCAGGCATGAATCATTGGCGGGCGTTCTTGACGATGCGCCCGATAGAACTCAATCCACAGCATACCGGACATTCCAAAATACATACAGATATGCATTAGCTTGTCTAAATGAGGAATGTCGGGTATCTTGCTGTCGGTAGGTGGTTTAAAGAAAGAGAGGTAAATGACCGTTAAGATTACCAACAAAGAGAGGGGATATTTCTTAATATAGTACAGCATAGTCTTATATTTCCTTATAATTACTCAGCAAAAGTAGTGTTCTTTCTCCATATTTATGTACTTTTGTGGCATTAATAACAAATGATAACGTATGACAAGAGAAAAAAGAGCCAATTTCGGCAGCAAACTTGGTGTAATATTGGCCTCAGCCGGTTCGGCAGTTGGGTTAGGTAACATTTGGCGATTCCCCTATGAAACCGGTGAACATGGTGGTGCAGCCTTTATCCTTATCTACATAGCTTGCGTGCTATTAATGGGAATTCCCATCATGGTAGCAGAATTTTTAATCGGCCGACGTTCAAAGGCTAACACAGCAGGTGCCTATCAGGTATTGGCTCCCGGTACAGCATGGAAGTGGGTAGGCAGAATGGGGGTTTTCTGTGGATTCATTATCTTGGGCTATTATTCGGTAGTAGCGGGCTGGACATTGGAGTTCATTGTTGAAGCAGGAACCAATAGTTTTGCCAACAAGTCGGCTAACGATTTCATTGCTTCGTTCGATAGTTTTATTACCAATCCTTGGAAGCCTCTACTTTGGATGTGTCTATTTATGATGGCCACACACTTCATTATCGTAAAGGGAGTGGAGAAAGGCATTGAACGTTCATCGAAAATCATGATGCCCATGCTCTTTATCCTACTTATCATATTGGCCGTTTGCTCGCTCTCACTTTCGGGCAGCGGTGCCGGTATAGAATTTTTATTCAAACCCGATTTCAGCAAGATAGACCAAGGAGCATTCTTAGCAGCTATGGGACAGGCTTTCTTTTCGCTCAGCGTAGGTATGGGCTGCTTATGTACTTATGCGTCTTATTTTAAGAAAGATATAAACCTACCTAAAACGGCACTCAATGTAGGCATCATAGATACTTGTGTGGCTGTATTGGCAGGTATCATCATATTTCCTGCCGCATTTGCCGTAGGCATCCAGCCGGATTCCGGTCCCAGCTTGCTGTTCATTACTCTGCCCAACGTCTTCCAACAAGCCTTTGGAGATATACCTGTTGCAGCCATCCTCTTGTCACTCATGTTCTATATTCTTTTGGCCGTAGCAGCTTTGACCTCGACCATTTCGTTGCACGAAGTTGTAACAGCCTATCTGCACGAAGAATTTAAGATGACCCGCAAAAAAGCTGCACGCATTGTAACGGCATGCTGTACGTTCATCGGAGTATTAAGTTCTTTGTCGTTAGGTGTTGGTAAAGAATTGACCTTATTCGGTATGTCACTATTCGACTTCTTCGATTATGTAACTGCCAAACTAATGATGCCTATCGGTGGACTATTGATAGCCATCTTTGTAGGTTGGTATTTAAATAAAAAAATTGTATGGGACGAAATCAGTAATCACGGCACTCTGAATCCTGTAATCAGTAATACGCTATTGTTTTTATTAAGATTTATAGTACCAATGTCCATTATTTTAATCTTCCTGAACCAGCTGGGGATTTTATAAGAAAATGTAATGCGCAAATTGCTTTCTTTTTTCACCTTACTGACACACAAAGAGAGGCGAGGAGTGTTGGCATTATCAGCCATTCTGCTTTTAGCCTCTATTTGTACTTCACTTTATCACCATCGAGAAGATAAAGATGCTACAAAAGCAATAGGAGTACAACAACAAGACTCTATCATGAAACAAATGGCTTTCATGAAAAGTGTGAAAAAAAGAGATGAGCGACCACCATACTACGCTAAAAAAAAGTATGAACCTACCCGGTTGCCAAACACAAAGAAGGAAAAAGATTCTACACGCCACACTCCTAAATTGTATTTGCCGGCAACTCAGTATGACACCCTAAAACGTGCCCAAGGGAACAAAATAGAGCTAAACAATGCCGATACGACCTTGTTAAAACAGATTCCGGGAATAGGTAGTTTTATATCCCGGTGCATCGTTAATTATCGCAAACAATTGGGAGGTTTCTATCACATAAAGCAATTGAAAGAGATAGAAATTAATGACACATTATTAACTCCGTGGTTTACCATAGACAACTCTCTTATTCTTCCCTTACAGGTAAATAGAGCTACCATCAATCAGCTACGCCGACATCCATATATAAATTTTCATCAGGCTCGTGTCATTGTCGAGCATCGCCGAAAACACGGCAACATCAAGAATATGAAGGATTTGTCATTATACGAAGAGTTTACAGAAAGAGACTGGGTACGCTTAGCCCCCTATTTATCTTTTGAATAAACTTCGACCATCAACAGCACATATCCACGACCTGTCCGTCACACAAATGAATGGTGCGATCGGTCAACTTCGCCAATCCCTCATCATGGGTTACAATGACAAATGATTGCCCCAACTTTTCTCTTAAATCGAAAAATAGCTGATGTAACTCCTCTTTGTTTTTAGTATCCAAACTTCCTGATGGTTCGTCGGCCAATACTACAGCCGGCCTATTTATGAGCGCACGCGCTACTGCAACACGCTGTTTTTCTCCTCCAGACAATTCGTTGGGCTTATGATGAGAACGTTCGGCCAAACCAATCATCGTCAACAACTCTTGTGCTGTTTTTTTAGCCTCTCGTTCTGTTTTACCGGCAATAAAAGCCGGTATCATTACATTTTCCAGAGCTGTAAATTCGGATAAAAGCTGATGGAACTGAAACACGAACCCTATTCGTTGGTTACGAAAAGCTGCCAATTCGCGTTCTTTCATTTTATTTACTTGGATTCCATCGATACAGACAATGCCACTATCGGGAGCATCTAATGTTCCCATAATCTGCAACAAAGTAGTCTTTCCTGCTCCACTTGGACCGACTATACTGACTATCTCTCCTTTGGCAATCTGCAAATCAATGCCTCGCAATACTTGCAAGGTGCCAAAACTTTTTGTTATTCCTTGTAGCTGTATCATAGTTTCTGTATCACGTAGTTTGCCAAATAACATCCGAATACCGCAGGCATATAACTTACCGTTCCTGTTGTTGATTTCTTATTTTGTTCATTTTCAGTAAGAATAATTGCTTCCTGATGAGCCTGTTCTGTACTAAAAACGACGGGAATCTTATGCTTTATACCCATTTTCTGTAAACGCTTACGCACAGCCTTACTTAATCCGCAATGGTATGTATCCCATAAATCGGCCAAACGAATCTGTGTTACATCCATTTTTGCTCCGGCTCCCATACTTGATATGATTTTCAGTTTCCTCTTTAATGATTCGGCAATCAAATGACATTTAGGAGAAATGGTATCAATGGCATCAACCACAAAATCATAGTGTGTTTCGGCTAATAGAGACGGGATATTGCCTTCTTCCAAATAAAGAGATTTTACTTGAAGTTCTACTTCCGGATTAATATCTCGGAAACGTTTTGCCAACACCTCTACCTTGAAATTGCCTAAAGTAGAGTGTAAAGCCGGTAGTTGGCGATTAAGGTTTGTTGATTGTATTGTATCTGCATCAATCAATGTCATTCTGCCTACACCGGCACGACACAACATCTCGGCGGCATAAGCCCCTACTCCACCCAAGCCTACAATCAATACATGGGCTTGCTGCAAACGATTCATCTTTTCGTCGCCCAGTAACAATCTGGTTCGTTGCTTCCAATCTTCCATAATAATTTGTTTCATCATTTTTCTTTTCTTTTGAACCACTTATGTAGGATGGCATATCGACGAGTAGAGGTATGCACACTTGGGCTAAAGAGAGATACACTCTCCAAAGGATCACCATATTGGTCGGGGTAAAGCAGCATTACACTATTGTTACTGAAATACTTAGATACTTGCATGGGAATTCTTTCAAAAGAGGGTTGATAGGAAATAAATCCGACACGAGCACTGACAATGACAAGCAAGTGGTCGTAATCTACCTCGCGAGTCAACAAAAGTAAGTCATCCCAGTCTTCTAAATCAGAAAATTCGGCACGCACACGCTCATGCATTTGCTTTACATATCCCTCTATATATTTCCCCGTATCGGGGTGTGTATAGAAATGCATCCGGCAGCCTAATTGTTCGCCCATACGACAAAGATGTTCCAACCATTTATAAAAGCCTACTTCATATTCGGCTTTAACCGGCACGGCTATTACAATGCGTCGTAAAGTATTGGGAGGCATTACACAACGAACTACCATCACTTCACGGTGGGTACCTTTCAACACATTATCAACAATTGAGCCAAAAAAAGAATCAACGATATTAGCCTTATGGTGCAATCCTAAAACCACTTCACCTACATCATATTCTTTCATCGTATGAATAATTCCTGCAGCCACATTGTTGCTGACTCGGCTGACAGTAGTCATGCTTACATCGGCCGCCGCCGCTATTTTTTTTGCCTTTTCTAAATTCTGCTTTCCTTGCGCCAAACGACGCTCTCCTTGTTCATCATCAAAAGCTACCGTCAATCCCAACAAACTGTCGGGAATACGAGGGTTACGAATCATCATGGCCAATTGTGTCAACATATCCACTGTTGCCGGATTTGAATAGGTTATCAAACACTTGCCGTGATTGCTTCCTCGATTATCTTCTAAAGAAGCATCGCTCATAGCTATGCCTCGTGCGGCATGTTCTGTTGCCAACGAACTAATAATGCATGAAACAAGAATAACCATTACTGTTCCATTCAATAACACATCGTTCATCAGATATTCACCCGGCTCTATCTCTATCTGCGTACCTATCATCACCATTGCCAATGCACCTGCTGCATGAGCATTGGTCAAGCCAAACATCATTTGACGCGAATGGTTGTTCATAGCTGTCAATTTCTGCATTAAATAGGCAGATGTCCATTTGGTAAACGTAGCCGTTACAATCATTACAAATACTACCCACAACGAATCGACTCCTTGAAACAGTATTCTAACATTGATCAACATGCCAACCCCTATCAAGAAATAGGGGATGAAAAGAGCATTACCAACAAATTCGATACGATTCATCAGCGGGGATACTTTGGGAATCAAGCGATTTATAACAAGTCCGGCCAAGAAAGCTCCTAACAATCCTTCAAGGCCGGCCAATTCGGCTAAAGCGGCGCTAAAGAATACCAATGCTAAAACAAATATATATTGCATCACACTATCGTCATAACGACGGAAAAATCGACGCCCTACTTTGGGAAACACCCATACAACAAAAAGGCCATAAAGTATGAATTTTAGAGCAAACCACACCCAAAAGAAACTACCAGAATCTTCTTCATGTGATCCTACAATTCCAGCCAATATCAACAAAGCAGCAAACGAGGCAATAGCTGTAGCTACAATAGAAAGCACTACACTGACATGCTTCTCAACACCGTAACGCCCCACTATGGGATAAGACACTAAGGTATGTGAAGAAAAGATACAAGCTAATAGCATGGAGGTCAACAAGGAATAGTTTAGCACATATATGCCTACCAATAAACCGATAACAAATGGCAACAAGAAAGTAAATAGCCCGAAAATAGCCCCCTGACGACCGTGACGAGCAAAGTTCCCCATATCCATCTCAAGACCGGCCAAAAACATAATGTAGTAGATACCTACTTTACCAAACAATTCAAAACTGCTATCACGTTCTAATATATTCAAGCCATATTCGCCTAACACCAAACCCGCCAATATGAGCCCAATTATATGAGGAATTCGCAATCGACTTAATAACAAAGGTGCAAACAATATGACAACAAGCACCAGGAAGAATATCCAAGTGGGATCGGTTATCGGCAATTTTATATTGAGGCTGAGCCACTCCATAGACATATTTATTAGATTTAGGGTGCAAAATAAAGAAAAAAATCCCGTATTCTGCCCCTTATACAACATTTTGTTATAAATTTGCGCCCAATTTATGTCAAACTAAAACAGATTATCAGAATGAGAGTAGCTATTGTTGGAGCTAGCGGAGCCGTAGGACAAGAATTCCTTCGGGTGCTCGATGAAAGAAATTTTCCGCTGGATGAGTTGGTATTATTCGGTTCTCAACGCAGTGCCGGACGCAAATACACTTTCCGTGGCAAAGAAATCGAGGTTAAACTCTTGCAGCATAATGATGATTTTAAAAATATAGACATAGCATTTACCTCTGCCGGAGCCGGTACATCAAAAGAATATGCGGAAACTATTACCAAATATGGTACAATCATGATTGACAATTCAAGTGCTTTCCGTATGGACAATGATGTACCTTTGGTTGTACCAGAAGTGAATCCTTCTGATGCATTGAACCGTCCGCGAGGCATCATTGCAAATCCGAACTGCACCACTATTCAAATGGTAGTAGCCTTGAAAGCTATTGAAAACTTATCACACATCAAAACAGTGCATGTATCTACTTATCAAGCTGCCAGCGGTGCCGGGGCAGCAGCTATGGATGAGTTATACGAACAATATCGCCAAGTATTGGCTAACGAACCTGTAACCGTAAATAAATTCGCCTATCAATTAGCCTTCAACCTTATCCCGCAAATCGACGTATTTACCGATAACGGCTATACCAAAGAGGAGATGAAAATGTACAATGAAACTCGCAAGATTATGCACAGCGATATAAAAGTAAGTGCCACTTGTGTTCGAGTCCCTGCCTTACGCTCTCATTCAGAAAGTATATGGTTAGAAACTGAACGCCCCATCTCTATCGAAGAAGCCCGAAATGCCTTTGCCGAAGGAGAAGGTTTGGTATTGATGGACAATCCGGCAACGAAAGAGTATCCGATGCCGTTGTTTTTAGCAGGCAAAGATCCGGTCTATGTGGGACGTATCCGTAAGGATTTAAGTAACGAGAATGGGTTAACCTTCTGGATTGTAGGAGACCAAATAAAGAAAGGGGCTGCATTGAATGCCGTACAGATAGCCGAATGGCTGATTGCCAACGAAAAAAGATAACGGTTGCTTCACCCCATGAAATATATAAGTTGTTACCCCTGCTAAATTAGTTTTGGCAGGGGTAACAAGTTATATAATCAGTCTGTTTTTTGGATAATTATTAGAAAAACAATATATTTGTCTCCAAATATTAAAACCCTATACCATGAAACTGATAGCAGATAGTAGTTCTACCCGCACCGAATGGGCTTTGATTGAAGGAAGAGAAGTGATTCACCATGCCATAACTGAAGGTTTGAACCCTTATTTCCAAACTCGAAGGGAAATAAGCCACAGCGTCCGTTTAGGACTACCTGCCGTCTTTTTTAAGAAAAAAGCTGAGCTCATACACTATTATGGAGCCGGTTGCAGCACTCCAGAGAAAAAAAGTATTATTGAAGCTTCATTAGTAGCCCAATTTAAAGCACCAATTGAGGTGAAAAGCGACTTGCTTGCCGCAGCCCACGGTTTAATGAAAAACGAGGCTGGAATAGCTTGTATTTTAGGTACCGGTTCTAACTCATGCCTTTATGACGGCAAAAAGATTGTCAAAAACATACGTTCCGGTGGATACATACTTGGAGATGAAGGTAGTGGCGCAGCATTGGGACGCTACTTTCTTGCAGATATTATCAAGGATTTAGCCCCCCAAGAACTTAAAGAATCTTTCTTTGATAGCCATGAATATAGCTACGATGAATTGTTGGATGCCATATATAACCATCCGTTTCCTAATCGTTTTTTAGCGTATGTTTCACGTTTTTTGGAAGACTACACAGAAATGGAATACGTTCATGATTTGATAACAAAGAATTTCCGCAACTTCTTCATACGCAACATCTGCCAATATGATTATAAGGAGTATCCTATTCGCTTTGTCGGTTCTCAAGCTTATAGTCACACCAAGCTATTGCAAGAAGTAGCTGCAGAATTCGGCACTCAAGTCGATCTTATTGAAGACACGGCTATGAAAGGATTGATAGAATATCATTCCCAAAAAGTCTAAACATGTAGTTCCAAGACAAAACGGGCTCCTTTAGTATAAGTTGCATCCAACGACAATGTACCATTCATTTTCATCACCATCAAAGAACAGATAGGAAGTCCTAATCCGTCACCTTGAGTCAAGTCTTTTATTTCAGCAAAGGGCTTGAATAAACTATTGCGTAATTCTTCAGCAATCCCACAACCGGTATCACTAACAATAAATTGATGTGTATGTGCTCCTCTTTTCTTAAAATCGAGGGTAATCTTTCCTCCTGTTTGGGTAAATTCGGCTGCATTTTGTAGCAAATGTGTCAATACATGCCTCAGCGGTTCAGCGCAAATCTTAACATTTAGTTTCGGAGCATTCACCGTAAGTGTTACATCTGATTGTATCTTATTACGAATAGTATCCATTACTTCTTCACAGAAAGTAGAGACATTTAGACTTTCACTTTCATATGCTTCATCTTGTGTACTTTCTAACAATGAAAGTTGTTGGATATGTAGAGAAAACGAGCGCAAAGCTTCAACACCGGGTAAAGATGCAGGTAAAGTATTGAGCGTAGGCTCCATTTGCGCTGAAATGTTTCGAATAAACTTCGTTTTGAGTTCATTATGTTCAACTGCTGTTTGAATCATTTTCTTTTGTTTACGAGTCAACAAGATGAATCGTAACAAAACGATTGAACCCAATATCAAAACTGCAGCCAAGACTGCAACCAATACACAAAGAGCAATGATAATATATTGTTTTACAGACAACGTATCGTCTTTTTCTTGTATTGTCTGAAGAGTTGCATCGTATTTTTGTTTCAATTGATTGAACTCATCCTTTGCCGCTAATGCTTTTACAGAATCATTCCACAACATGTATTTCTCATAGGTACGAGCTGTCATAGCGGCATTGCCTGCACGTCGAGCAATACCAATTAATGTTTGATAGCACTCACTTACTTTATCATATTCCTGTTGTTTTTTATACTTGTCGATCAACTTATTGATACTTGCATCTCCTTTGTTAGAATCACCAAAAGTATAGTATACGTTAGCTGCAGTGTAAAGTAAATCATTGTCAAGCGAATCGTTTGCAATAGTCTTGGCATAACCCTCTAAACGAGTCAGTTGATCCTTGGCACGACTACTGTTGCGCAAACGGATATACATTTGGATACGCTCTTTAGTAATAGCATAATGGATTTGAGGATCAGTAGAAGCTGCTGCTGCATGACGCAATGACTCAAATGCTTCCTTCAATTCATTTCGTGCCTGCTGACGTTGTGCTTTTTTAATAAAAGCTTCAGCCTCTTTATTTTGAGCAATAACACCTAAACTAATGGCCGCCATAAGCAGCATCATGAATATCTTTTTCATTTTATCGTTTTTATAATTTGGCTGGCAAAGATAATTGTTTTTAGTAATATGAAAGAAAAAAACTTTATTTAATTCTAAGCTTTACATTACATTAATAACGGAAACTACTACCTCCTAAGAATTCGCGCAACAAAGAAGTTGGTGGTATCTCTTTGTCTGGAACGGAGGTGAAATATTTTAAGAATTTCAATAGGCGATGAGCCTCAGCATATTCTGAACAATTACGAGGTACACAATGAAGTATAGGCTCGGCATAGCTACGCAACACACCCAATTCATACAGCATAGCCGAATTGAACATCACATCTGCATTTTCTTGATATGGGAAAATCCATTTGTCTTCACCGGCACGCACACTGGGCCAACGTGAAATGGTTTCTTGAGCCGAATAGCCTCGATAATTAAAGTCACGAATTATGCGACGAAGCAAACGATTGTCGGTAGTAGGAATCCAGTTATGATTATCAAGCGAAATAGCAGTTAAAGCAGAAACATATATTTTATACTTCTGCTCTTTAGGAATTTGTGGCGTTAATTTAGGATTTAAAGCATGGATACCTTCCAAAATCAACACCATATGTTCATCAAGACACAATTTTTCGCCTCGGTACTCACGTTTTCCTGTAGTAAAATTAAATGTAGGAAGTGATACTTCTTCGCCTCGCAACAACGCTTGTAAATCCTCTTCAAATTGTTTTAAATCAAGTGCATGAATAGATTCATAATCATATTCACCATTGACATCACGTGGGGTATCTTCACGATTGACAAAATAATTATCTAAAGCTATTGGGAAAGGTAACAGTCCATTGGTCATCAACTGAATGCTGAGCCTTTTACTGAAAGTTGTTTTTCCTGAAGAAGAAGGGCCAGAAACAAGTACTAATTTTGAGCCTCGAGCAGCAATTTCATCGGCAATACGGGCTATTTTCTTCTCTTGCAGAGCTTCAGCTACTTTTATAAGGCTAGTAGCATGCCCTTTTTTACAAGCGATATTGAAATCGCCAACATTACTCATTCCTAAAATTTTCATCCATTGCAAATGTTCTTTAAATACCTCAAACATTTTTTCTTGCTTGACAATTTCACCCAATTCCAAAGGATTGCTTCGACTGGGGATACGAAGTAAAAGGCCATCATAATACTTTACCAAATCAAACAGATAAATATACCCTGTACTCGGTACTAAATTCCCATAATAATAATCATAGGTATCACCTAATTTATAATAATATGTATATAAAGAGCCTGAACTCTCTAACAATTTCACTTTATCCTCCAAACCTTGTTGGGAAAATATCTTTATTGCCTCATCTGTATGACACTCTACTCGTTGAAACGGAATATCTTGCGCGATGATTTCCTGCATCTTTTTCTTGATAAGTGTCACATCTTCTAATACAATAGGCCTCCCTAATTGCAAGTCACAAAAATAGCCATTCGACACCGGATGCTCCAAATGAAATTTTCCTTTAGGGTAAATTTCTTTAATCGCCTTGTAAAGTACAAAACAAAGACTTCGGACATAAGTCCTCATTCCCGAAGAATTACGGACATCTAAAAACTCCACGTCCTTATCAGAATAGACCTGAAAATTCAACCATTCACTCTTATTGTTTACCCTTGCACTAACCAATTGATAAGGAAAATCAAGATTAAAATCACGATAAATTTCCAAAAGTGTGCTTCCAATAGGGAACTTTTTAGAAATATTATTATTTTTGCAACAGATTTGTAACATATGTTTCATAATTCATCTATTTTTAACGGTTTTCCCCGCTAAAGGTAGGTATTTTACAACGACATAACAATCAAAATTTAAATAACTAAAGGATGGAATATTCTTTTTATGATTTTTTAAAACTACTCGGCTCGTTAGCCCTATTCCTCTATGGAATGAAAATTATGAGTGAAGGACTTCAGAAATTTGCCGGCGACCGACTTCGTCGTATTCTGACAGCCATGACAACCAACCGAGTAATGGGCGTCATTACCGGTATGCTAATTACTGCATTAATCCAATCTTCCTCGGCCACTACCGTAATGGTTGTAAGTTTTGTAAATGCAGGATTATTAACCCTTTCCCAATCTATTGGGGTCATTATGGGTGCAAACATCGGTACTACAGTTACCGCTTGGATTATTTCGGCATTGGGCTTTAAAGTAGATATTGCAGCCTTTGCCATTCCGCTACTTTTCTTTGGACTTCCGTTATTGTTCTCTCAAAAAAGCAGTCGTAAGTCTGCCGGCGAATTTATTTTCGGGTTCTCATTTCTATTCATGGGGCTTTCCTATCTGAAAGCAAATGCTCCCGACTTGCAACAGAATCCGGAAATGCTTGCTTTTGTACAGAACTGGGCCGATATGGGCTATTTATCAATCTTGCTTTTCGTACTAATTGGTACAATCCTTACCATGATAGTACAAGCCTCGGCCGCCACTATGGCCATTACCCTAATTATGTGTGCCAACGGTTGGATAAGTTTTGAACTTGGTGCTGCCTTAGTATTGGGTGAAAACATCGGTACAACCATCACCGCCAACTTAGCTGCATTAACAGGTAACACACAAGCTCGTCGAGCCGCTCTTGCCCACTTGGTATTCAATATTTTTGGTGTAATTTGGGTACTTTGTCTTTTCCCATTTGTAACAAGCGGAGTATCATGGTTTGTAGAAAATATAATGGGCGTTACCGAAACCTCTGTAGCCGTACCGTTCAAGCTATCTGCCTTCCATACCGCCTTTAATATTTGCAATGTATGTCTTTTGATTTGGTTTGTGAAGCTGATTGAGCGTACAGTTTGCATGATTTATCCTTCCAAAGAACAGGATGAAGAATATCGTTTACGCTTCATTTCTGGTGGTTTACTCTCAACCGCAGAACTTTCAATCTTGCAAGCCAAGAAAGAAATCCATCTTTTTGCCGAACGCACTCACCGCATGTATGGCATGGTACAGCAACTACTCCATACAGAAAAAGACGATGAATTCAACAAATTGTTCAGCCGCATTGAAAAATACGAAAGTATTAGCGATAACATGGAATTAGAAATTGCGAACTACTTAAATCAAGTATCTGAAGGACGACTCAGTTCGGAAAGTAAACTGGAAATTCGTGCAATGCTTCGCGCTGTAACCGAAATTGAAAGTATCGGTGATAGTTGTTATAACTTGGCACGTACCATTAATCGTAAGCGTCAGACAAGCAAAGACTTTACCGAAAAGCAATATGAACGCATCCACACCATGATGGCATTGGTAGATCAAACATTAAAACAAATGATTGTAGTCATTGACCACTCTGAGCATGAAAATCGCGATGTAGATGCCAACAAATCATTCAATCTCGAAAATGAAATAAACAACTACCGCAACCAACTGAAGAATCAAAACATCTTGGATGTAAACAACAAGGAATACGATTATCAGATGGGAGTATATTATATGGATATTATAGCCGAATGTGAAAAATTAGGTGATTATGTTGTCAATGTAGTTGAAGCAAGTAGCGATATGAAAGAAAAGAAAACAGCATAAGTTTCTTTTTGAATATACTAATAATAAGACATGGATTTTTTCGGATCCATGTCTTATTCATTTTACTCACTACTCCTCGTACAATGAGAAATCATCTTTCCCAACCCCACATAAAGGACAAACCCAATCATCTGGAATATCCTCAAAAGAAGTTCCGGGTTCTATCCCACCATCCGGGTCACCTACAATCGGATTATATACATATCCGCAAAGTTCACAAATGTATTTCCTCATAAACATTCATTATTAAATCTGTATAACTTAAATTTAGAACAACAAAAGTCAGCAAAAGTTCGTTATAACCAATAAAATATCCTATTTTTGCATTCTCTAATAAAAAAACAGACAACATAAGAACTATCATGGCAAAAGCATCTAAACAGCACTATCAAGCCGGCTTAAACGACGAGGAAGTATTAATAAACCGCTCGAAATATGGCAGCAATTTGCTGACCCCTCCTAAACGCCCATCCATATGGAAACTATATTTGGAAAAATTTGAAGATCCGGTCATCCGCATTCTTTTAGTAGCAGCATCTCTTTCAATGGCCATCTCTATCATAGAAAATGAATATGCAGAAACTGTTGGCATTATCATTGCAATCCTATTGGCTACTGGCATAGGCTTTTATTTCGAATACGATGCAGGAAAAAAATTCGATTTGCTCAATGCGGTAAACGAAGATACGTTAGTCAAAGTCATCCGCAATGGCAATGTAACTGAAATTCCCCGAAAAGATGTAGTGGTGGACGATATTGTTATATTAGAAACGGGTGAGGAAATCCCAGCCGATGGTGAACTTATTGAAGCCATATCCCTACAAATAAATGAATCAAATTTAACCGGTGAACCTGTTGTTAGCAAAACAACCAACGAAGCCTACTTCAACAAAGAGGCCACATATGCCAGTAATTGGGTATTGCGTGGCACTACTGTAGTGGATGGCCATGGCATAATGCAGGTTAAGCATGTAGGTGATGCTACCGAAATAGGTAAAGTAGCCCACCAAAGTAGTGAACAAGGAACAGAACCGACCCCACTAAACATCCAATTAAATAGATTGGCAAAACTAATCGAAAAAATTGGTTTCAGTGTAGCAGGTATTGCTTTTACCATCTTCTTTATAAAAGATGTATTGCTCCACTATGATTTTACCTCCTTCCAAACATTTAACGATTGGTTACCGGCGTTAAAATCCACATTACAATATTTCATGATGGCTGTTACTCTCATTGTTGTTGCAGTCCCCGAAGGATTGCCAATGAGTGTCACTCTTAGCTTGGCCTTGAATATGCGCCGTATGCTAAACACTAACAATTTGGTACGCAAGATGCACGCTTGTGAAACCATGGGAGCCATCACTGTAATTTGTACAGACAAAACCGGAACATTGACGCAGAATCTGATGCAAGTACATCAATCCCGATTCTATCCTTTAAAAGAAGAACAAGAATTAGGAACAGATACATTTAGCCTCCTTATAAAAGAAGGTATCAGTGTGAATTCTACAGCATTTCTTGAAACGCAAGAAGGAATAGAAAAACAGAAAGGGATGGGTAACCCTACTGAAGTAGCGTTACTACTATGGCTTCATGAACAACACATAAATTATTTACCACTGCGCGAAGAGGCTCATATCATTGAACAATTAACCTTCTCGACCGAACGTAAATACATGGCTACATTAATAGAATCACCTCTTTTAAAGGAAAAAGTAGTTTATGTAAAAGGTGCTCCTGAAATTGTGTATGAAAAATGTAGTTATGTTGCAACTAAAGACAAGCAACTGAAAACCATTGATTACAAAAATCAAGTTGACAATCAATTATTAGAATATCAAAACATGGCTATGCGCACTTTAGGATTTGCCTATAAGATATTAGCCGAAAATGAAAAGCTTGATTTACAAAATCTGGAAGGACTTACTTTTCTTGGCATTGTGGCCATCAGCGACCCTATACGCTCGGATGTTCCTAAAGCCGTTTCTAAATGTCAATCGGCAGGCATTAATGTCAAAATTGTAACGGGTGACACACCAGGAACAGCGACAGAAATAGCAAAACAAATTGGCCTTTGGACTGCAGACGATACAGATTATAACCGTATTACGGGTAACGCTTTTGCAGAATTAAAAGACGAAGAAGCTTTAGAGCGAGTCATGGATTTAAAAATCATGTCGCGAGCTCGCCCCACTGACAAGCAACGGTTAGTGCAATTATTGCAACAAAAAGGTGCTGTTGTTGCTGTAACTGGTGACGGTACCAACGATGCTCCTGCATTGAATCATGCTCAAGTAGGCCTTTCTATGGGTTCAGGAACTTCCGTTGCTAAAGAAGCAAGTGACATCACATTGTTAGATGACTCATTTAACAGCATAGGTACAGCTGTCATGTGGGGACGCTCTTTATATAAAAACATACAACGCTTCATTGTTTTCCAATTGACCATCAATTTTGTAGCATTAGCCATCGTCTTGTTAGGGTCCATAATTGGTACCGAATTGCCTCTCACCGTTACTCAAATGTTGTGGGTAAATCTTATTATGGATACCTTTGCCGCATTAGCATTGGCATCCATCCCTCCTAGTGAAAGTGTGATGTTAGAAAAGCCACGTAAAAGCAATGATTTCATCATTTCACATGACATGGCAAATATGATATTTGGTGTAGGGTTAGCTTTCACTTGTATTTTGATGACATTATTGGTCATATACGAAAATAAAGAAGACATACTTACCACACACGAATTAACGAAATTCTTTACAATCTTTGTCATGCTACAATTTTGGAATCTGTTTAATGTTCGCGTCTTCGGGACCAATGAGTCAACATTTAAAGGTATATCCAAATCATACGGTATGGAGATAATTGCATTAGCCATATTAATAGGGCAATACCTAATTGTAGAATTTGGAGGTGATGTTTTCCGAACCGATCCACTTTCCTGGAAAGAATGGGCAAGCATCATACTCTCTACTTCGGTAGTATTGTGGATAGGAGAATTTATTCGTTGGATGAAACGGATAAAAAACAAATAACGACATAAAATATGGAGAAACATATCAAACATTTAATCATCGATTTTGGTATTGTGCTGGTTGGGCTTGATTATGCACAATGTATCAAGCAATTCAAACAATTGGGAATAGCCGATATTGAACAATCCATTGGGCTTAGCCACAAGTCTGATTTCTTCTTTGAGTATGAAAAAGGAACGATTGACACTAATGAATTTCGCCAACACATCCGCCGTTTAACAGACAAGCCCTTGACCGACCAAGAGATTGACAATGCTTGGAATAGTTTTTTAATAAACATACCAACTTATAAACTAGAATTATTAATAAAACTTCGCAAAAAATATAATCTCTACCTACTGAGTAACACTAACGAAATGCATTGGGAATGGTCATGCCAGCACCTCTTTCCATACAAAGGATATAAAGCCGAAGATTATTTCGATAAAATTTTCCTTTCCTACAAAATGAAAATGGTCAAGCCAGAAAAAGAAATCTATACTACACTCTTAGAAGATACCGGCATTTTACCTACCGAAACTTTTTTAATTGACGACTCAGTCCAAAACTGCCTCACCGCAGAATCGCTGGGCATCACCACATATTCACCCCAAGACAATGAAGACTGGAGCCATTTATTCGAATAAGCAAGCCATCGTAGCAACTATAGGTTTCTTTGATGGAGTACATCGGGGACATCGTTACTTAATAAAACAGGTCTCCGAAATAGCCGCTTCTCGCTCCATGGACACCGCAGTCATTACATTTTCTCAACACCCCAGAAAAGTAATGCAATCAGAGTTCACTCCCGAACTATTGACAAGTTGTGAAGAAAAGCAACGACTACTAAAAGAAACAGGAGTCCATCACGTCTTTTTATTGGCTTTTACTCCCGAACTTTCCCGTTTTTCGGCACGCCAATTCATGGAAGTGTTGCGCCAAGATTATAATGTAAGGGTATTAGTTATCGGATACGATCATCGTTTCGGACACAATCGCAGTGAAGGTTTCCACGATTATGTACGGTATGGCAAAGAATTAGATATAGAGATATTGCCGGCAGAGGTATATTCCGAAATTGAAGTTAGCTCTTCGGCTATCCGCCGTTTATTATACAATGGGAACGTTAGTAAAGCCAACATATTGTTGGGATACACTTACCGACTTCACGGCATTGTAGTAGGCGGTTACCGCAATGGGAGAGAGATAGGTTATCCAACAGCCAACTTACAAGTGACAGAAAATGACAAACTAATCCCTGCCGATGGGGTCTATGCCGTACAAGTAACTATTGAAAGAGAAAACTATGGAGGTATGTTAAGCATCGGACGTCGCCCTACCTTTAAAAATGGGGATAATCGAAGCATTGAAGTACATATATTCGACTTCCAAAAGGACATTTACAATGAACCTATCGAGGTGGCATTTATTGCGCACACTCGCAATATACTTTCTTTTGATTCTATAAATGAGTTAGTAACACAACTCAGTAAAGACAAAGAAGAAGTTAAAGCATTGCTCAAAAATAGAATTTTGTAACAATTTCTTTTGAAAAAAAAGAAATTTGTTCTACTTTTGCGCCTCTTAATATTAAATTAATAAAACATTACCATATGGATACCAGCAAAATTGTAGGAGAAAAGATTAAGTCGCTTCGTGAAAGCCAATCTATTAGTTTAGAGGAGTTGGCTGAACGTTCGGGCTTGGCTATCGAACAAGTAGAGCGCATTGAGAGCAATATTGACTTGCCTTCGTTGGCACCTCTCATCAAGATAGCACGTGTATTGGGTGTACGTTTAGGAACATTCCTCGATGACCAAGTAGAGAATGGCCCTGTTGTATGCCGCAAGATAGACTCTGCAGACAACACCATCAGTTTCTCAAACAACGCCATCCAGAGTCGGAAACACATGGAATACCATGCTTTAGCAGGTCCCAAAAGCGACCGCCACATGGAACCATTCATCATTGATGTAAACCCAATGACGGACAATATAGACTTTGTGCTATCTTCTCACGAAGGCGAAGAATTCATCTTTGTAATGGAAGGAACAATGGAAATCAGCTACGGCCAGAACACCTATCTGCTAAATGAGGGCGACAGCATCTATTACGATTCAATTGTACCCCACCATGTACATGCTTATCAAGGTCAGGCTGCAAAAATCTTAGCCGTCGTTTATACACCTATTTAATATATGCTATCACTATCAGAAAGGACATTGGGACAGTGGCTTGAGCATTGGGCCGAGACCACACCCAACAAAGAGTATATTGTCTATTCCGATCGTAATCTGCGCTTTACTTGGAAGCAATTCAACGAGCGGGTAGATGACATGGCCAAGGGCTTGGCTGCCATCGGTGTAGAACGTGGTACCCATGTAGGCTTGTGGGCTGCTAACGTACCCGACTGGCTCACCATTCTTTATGCTTGCGCTAAATTAGGTGCAGTGGCCGTAACCGTAAATACCAACTACAAACAATCGGAATTAGAATATCTGTGCGAAAACTCGGATATGCATACCTTGTGTATCGTTAATGGCGAGAAAGATAGCGATTTTGTGCAGATGACCTATACCATGTTACCAGAATTGCGTACTTGCCAACGCGGTCACTTGAAAAGTGAACGATTTCCTCGTATGAAGAATGTGGTGTACATGGGACAGGAAAAGTTTCGAGGTATGTACACTACCAACGAGATACTGCTATTGGGACATAACATCAGCGATAATCGTCTTCAGGAATTAAAAAGTCAGGTGTCTTGCTACGATGTAGTGAACATGCAATACACTTCCGGCACTACAGGTTTCCCTAAGGGCGTAATGCTTACCCACTACAACATTGCTAACAATGGTTTCCTTACGGGCGAACATATGAAGTTCACACAAGATGATAAACTTTGCGTCTGCGTGCCCTTGTTCCACTGCTTCGGTGTGGTATTAGCCACTATGAACTGTTTGACACATGGTTGTACAGAAGTAATGGTAGAACGTTTTGACCCATTGGTTGTTTTGGCCTCTATCCACAAGGAACGCTGTACGTCGGTTTATGGTGTACCCACCATGTTCATTGCCGAGTTGAATCATCCCATGTTCGATATGTTCGATATGTCGAGCCTACGTGTAGGCATCATGGCAGGTGCCCTCTGCCCAATCGAACTGATGCGTCAGGTAGAAGAGAAGATGTTCATGAAGGTAACCAGTGTGTATGGTCTTACCGAAGCATCGCCAGGCATGACACATACCCGTGTGGACGACCCCTTCGAGGTGCGTTGCACTACCGTGGGACGCGACTTCGAGTTTACTGAAGTAAAAGTTATCGACCCCGAAACAGGTGAAGAGTGTCCCGTTGGCGTTCAAGGTGAGATGTGTAATCGTGGTTACAACACCATGAAAGGTTATTATAAGAATCCGCAAGCCACCGCCGAAGTAATTGACAAGAATGGTTTCTTGCACTCTGGCGACTTAGGCATCAAAGATGAAAACGGTAACTACCGCATCACCGGTCGTATCAAAGATATGATTATCCGAGGAGGCGAGAACATCTATCCGCGCGAAATAGAAGAATTCCTCTACAAATTGGAGGGTGTAAAAGACGTTCAAGTAGCCGGTATCCCATCAAAGAAGTATGGCGAAGCCGTAGGTGCATTCATCATCTTGCACGAAGGGGTAGATATGCACGAATCTGACGTTCGCGAATTCTGCATGGGAAAAATTGCTCGCTATAAAATTCCAAAGTACATTTTCTTCATCAAAGAGTTCCCCATGACGGGTAGCGGCAAGATTCAGAAGTTCAAACTGAAAGATCTTGGTTTGAAACTTTGCGAAGAACAAGGAATTACCATTATTTAATTAAGGAAGCGTGCAATAGCACGCTTCCTTAATTTTATTCTACCACTACAGCCGTACCGGCAGCTGTTACCATCAGCATACTTCCACTACCGCCTACGGTTTCATAATCCAAATCTACTCCAATCACTGCATTAGCACCCATGGCTGCTGCTTGTTGTTTCATCTCGTTCAATGCAGTATCCTTGGCTTTGCGAAGCACCTCTTCGTAAGAACCACTGCGACCGCCTACAATGTCTCGTATACTGGCAAAAAGGTCACGAAATACATTGGCACCGATAATCGTTTCTCCCGATACAATGCCCAAATAGCGAGTTATCTGCTTACCTTGAAGCGTTGAAGTTGTTGTTACTAACATATTTTTTTGTTTTAAGTTACTTGTTGCTTATTAGACGATACAAATAGCTAAAAAGTTGCAACGGATGTAACAAATTATGCAGGATAGTTCATATTTTCCTCTTTCATCTGCAAGAGCACCTCTTCGAGGTATTTCTTTGCTTCCCAACGTGCCATAGGAAGGTCTTGCAACAGGTAGTTGCCACAATCTTTGGCGGTAGCGCCGGGTATTTCGCCTTCGTAGTTGGCAATAAAACGGAAGGTGTCTTGCATCAGCGGCAGAATGTCTTGTGGAGTAAGTTCACCTTTCATCAGCAAGTAGTTGCCGGTGAGGCATCCCATAGGGCCCCAATAGATGATTCTGTCCTTCCAAATCGGCTCGTTTCTCAAATAGGTGGCGGCCAAGTGCTCAATGGTATGTAGAGCTCCTTGTCCTAATGCCGGCTCGCGATTGGGTTCTTTCATGCGAACATCAAAGGTTGTAATTACTTCGCCATTCAGTTCATCCTTGCGAGATACAAAAATGCCACGTACCAGACGAATGTGGTCGATGGTAAAGCTGGGTATCTTCTTCATAATTATGCTGTTTATTTAATTGTTGATAGGAATGCCCACGTGGTTTGGAACGAACGTTCGGCCATTGTACCCCAAAAATCGAGGTACTGATTAAAGTTTTCTTCATTAGCTCCCGGTGTATCACTGATGATGCGGAAGCTGAGGAAGTTTACGCCATAAAGGTAGCATGTTTGTGCAATGGCTGCCGACTCCATATCGCACGCCAGGCCTTCGGGGAAGTGGCTTTTAATAGTGGCCAATTGTTGTTTGTCTTCGATGAACTGGTCACCGGTGCAGATTAATCCCCCATGAATGCGGCTCTCCAAACCGGTGTTATTGAGTGAAAGGGCGTGTTGCAACAACGGTGCATAGCCTTCAAAGTAGAGTGGTAATCCTTGTACCTGACCATACTCGTTGCCCATGCTGCACCACACGTCGTGATGCACTACACGGCTACTCACCACCACGTCGGTCACTTGCAGGCAGTTGTCTATGCCTCCGGCCACACCGGTACTGATAATGCAATCGGGGCGATAGCGACGAATCAACTCTGAAGTACCAACAGCAGCATTTACTTTACCGATGCCGCACTGCGTCAACACCACATCGTTATCACCCAATCGGCCTATTACATAGCTAAAAGAGTCGTCTTTCACTTCTTGTTTATCCTGCAAGCGATCTGCCAATTGGCGATGCTCACTATCCATTGCACTGATTATTCCAAGTTTCATATATTTATCTATATCAAATAATTACTAATTAGAGGCCAAGTCTTGCAAGTCGGCACCGGTAGGCGATTGGAAGACGCGAAGGCCAAATTCGGGTATGATGGCCAACAGGTGGTCGAAGACATCGGATTGTAGGTCTTCGGTTGCGCCCCAATCGGTATTGGCAGAGAAGAAGTAGAGTTCCATAGGGATGCCTTTATCGGTGGGTTGCAGTTGGCGCACCATGAGTGTCATGCCTTGATTTACACGGGGCATATTCTTCAGATAGGCTGTCAGATAGGCACGGAAAACGCCGAGGTTGGTTTGTCGGCGGCCGTTTACCAGAACACTGTTGTCTATCTTGTTTTGGGCATTATATTCGGTTAACACCTGTTCGGTTTGTTCAATATAATCCTTCAGCAACTGAATTTTACGATACTTCTCCAACATTTCCGGCGTACAGAAGCTGACGCTGGTCATGTCGATGTTGATGCTTCGCTTGATGCGTCGGCCACCACTCTCACTCATGCCTCGCCAATTCTGGAAGGAGTCGCTGACCAACAAGTAGGGAGGGATGGTAACAATGGTATTGTCCCAATTCTGCACCTTAACGGTGTTGAGCGTTACTTCGATAACCGTTCCGTCGGCACCACATTTGGGCATGGTTATCCAGTCGCCCACCTTCAGCATGTCGTTGGCCGATAGTTGCACGCCCGACACTACACCCATAATGGAATCCTTGAACACCAACATCAGGATAGCAGCCGAAGCACTTAGCCCGGCCAATAACGACAAGGGTTGCTTGTTGAAGAGAATGGCTATCACTAAGATGACACCCACAAACCACAACACCACTTGCCCGGTTTGCAAAAGCCCCTTCAGCGGGCGGTTGCGCAGGTGTTCCTTTTGGCTATAGACTGCATAGAGGGCTTTCATCAGGGCATTGAGCAGTTTCAAAAGGGTGATTAGCAGGTAGATGTCGCAAAGGTGTACAATAAAAACCAGCAGGCCGGAAGCAAGCTTAGCAAAGACCAACGGAATAAAGTTGGTCAGGACGAAAGGGGCAACTAAGTTGCTGAAGCGCCGCAACACCTCTTCACTGAAGAGGATGTCGTCCCACGTTGCTCGGCTATTTTTTACCAAACGTGTCACTCCCTTGAGTAGCAACATTCTACAAAGCCAACGCGATACTCCGGCCAATATCAGAATCAAAGCGAAAGCTATGTATTGATCGAGCCATTCTGCCCATCGGGCCGATATGCCTAATCCCTCCAAACAAGTATCAATCAAAGTCAGTATTTCCATATCAAAATTGTATTTCGTGCTACAAAAGTACGAAATCTACATAATACCCCCAAACCGGAAGTTTTAAATGAGACTAAACAGAGTGATAAATATAGCAAACGTATAGTTACTACTCTACTATCAGTGCCACAACTTTGGCACTCTACTGCCATAACGTTGGCACTTCACTGCCACAGCGTTGGCACTCCACTGCCAACGTTTTTGAAAGGGTTGGCACGAATAGCGTATGTCTGAGCGGGGTTGAGTGAGTATCGTTTCTAAAGAAACTTGAAATATTGAGGCATTTGCCCCCATAAGTCGGATATTTTGCATACATTTGCGACATTATTCAAATAAGACTGATTTACCATGATAAAGAAGATTATTCCCGACTTGATAGTTATTGCAGCCTTTGCACTGATTTCGTTTGCCTACTTCTTTCCGGCCGACGTAGAAAACCGCATTTTGTTCCAACACGACACAACAGCCGGTGTGGGTGGTGGTCAAGAGGCTTCGATACACCACGAAGTCACCGGTGAACGCACTCGTTGGACAAACTCTTTGTTCGGAGGAATGCCGACCTATCAAATGGCACCGTCGTACGACTCTACCCAATCGTTGTCTTGGGTTAAAAAAGCCTATCAACTCTTCCTGCCCGAATATGTGCAACTTACATTCATCCTGATGTTTGGCTTCTACATCTTACTACGGGCTTTCGGTTTCTCGGCCTGGCTATCCGGCTTGGGTGGCATTATTTGGGCCTTTTCATCCTACTTCTTTATCATTATCTCCGCCGGTCATCTATGGAAATTCATTACCTTGGCCTACATACCGCCCACCATTGCCGGCATGGTATTGGTATATCGAGGCAAGCTGTTGTGGGGCAGCATCTTGACCGCCTTGTTCGTCGCCCTTCAAATTACCTCCAACCACATACAAATGTCCTACTACTTCCTGTTCGTCATGCTCTTTATGGCCATAGCCTACGGAGTAAAAGCCTGGAAACAACAAGAGATGCCCCGCTTCTGGAAAAGCACCGGCATATTGGTAATAGCAGGGCTGATAGGGGTAGCTGTTAACTTGAGTAACCTATATCACACCTATACCTACAGCCAGGAAAGCATGCGCGGCAAAAGCGAATTGATTTATACCGGTGATGCCGCCAAGCAAACCAGTAGCGGACTTGACCGCGACTACATCACTCAATGGAGTTATGGCATTGGCGAAACTTGGACATTACTAATACCCAACTTCAAAGGAGGCGGCTCGGTTCCTTTAAGCCAAAACGAAACGGCTATGGAAAAAGCCAACCCCATATACAACAGTCTATACACCCAATTGACACAATACTTTGGCGACCAACCCATGACCGTAGGGCCGGTATATGTAGGAGCCTTTGTACTATTCTTGTTCATTCTGGGCTGCTTCATTGTAAAAGGACCGATGAAATGGGCACTTTTTGGAGCTACCCTCTTCTCCATTCTTTTGTCTTGGGGCAAGAATTTCATGCCATTGACCGACCTGTTTATAGACTACATACCGATGTACAACAAATTCCGCACAGTGTCGTCCATCCTTGTCATTGCCGAATTTACGATCCCTCTGCTAGCCATCTTCGCTTTAAAACGTCTTCTCGAAGAACCGGAAGTACTCAAAAAAGAAAGGAAAGGATTTCTTATCAGTACAGCACTTACATTGGGCGTATCATTCATTGTATGGCTATGGCCAGGATTCCTTGGCAACAACTTCATCCCCGCCCAAGAGATGCAAATGCTGAAAAATGCCATACAGGGCAACGAACTAATACCTATTTTAGACAATATGCGCGAAATGCGTGCCGCCATGGTCAGTGCCGACGCCTTAAGAAGCCTGTTGATTATTGCCATCGGTCTATGCATACTACACTTCTTTATTCAAGGAAAATTAAAAAAGGAATACACCATCGGTGCCATTGCCCTGCTTTGCTTGATTGATATGTGGGGCGTAAACAAACGTTACCTGAACGATGAACAATTTGTGCCACGCAGCATCCGGAAAGATACATTTGTACAAACCCAAGCCGATAAAATCATCTTGCAAGACAAGTCGCTCAACTATCGTGTACTGAATTTGACAACCAACACTTTCAATGAAAACAACACCTCCTACTGGCACAAAAGCATAGGTGGATACCATGCCGCCAAGTTGCGCCGTTATCAAGAGATGATTGAACACCACATAGCCCCCCAAATGCAAGAAGCCTATCGGGAAATTGCTACCGCCGGAGGGGATATGGATAGCGTAAATGCCGACAAATTCCGTGTATTGAACATGCTGAATACCAAATACCTCATCCTACCGGCCGGAAACAATAAGGACGGAATACCCATACAAAACCCATACGCCTACGGCAATGCCTGGTTTGTCAACCATGTTAAATATGTAGATAACGCCAATCAAGAAATAGAAGCCTTGAACGAAATACATCCATTGGAAACAGCCGTAGTAGATGTACGCTTCAAAGAAACACTGAAAGGCATGAACGAAAGTCATAAGGACAGCACATCGCAGATACAACTGACCTCGTATGCCCCCAACCGATTGGTTTATGAATGTAACAATACACAAGATGCCGTTGCCGTCTTCTCCGAAATCTATTATCCCGATGGATGGCAAGTAACCATCGACGGACAACCGGTAGCACTGGCACGTGCCAACTACATCTTGCGTGCCCTTCACATCCCCGCCGGCAAACACATTATTGAAATGAGATTCGACCCTCAAAGCCTACATGTCACAGAGGGTATTGCCTATGGCGCTATGCTATTATTGCTACTGGGATGCATAACAGCTTTTATCCTACATTTCAAGAAAGAAAAACAAGCATAAAAAACCGCTCCTACCTTCACAGGTAAGAGCGGACAAGTCAATAATACATGAAAAAACGCTATTTAGAGAGAGTCTCTTTTTGAAACTGGGTCAAAAATAACTGGAAATTTTGAAACGAACAAGAGAAATCTACAAAAAGCACTTTTTTATCGACCAATAGGATATATTATTTTGTCTTTGATTAAAGATTTCCACTATTTTTGCAAACACATTAATCATTAATTAAAAAACAAAACAGATATGGAAACAACCCGCCAAAACAAAATAGCACGTCTACTGCAAAAAGAACTGAGCGACATTTTTCAGAAACAAACCAAAGCCATGCCCGGCGTACTTGTTTCAGTAAGCACCGTCCGCATCAGCCCCGACATGAGCATTGCTCGTGGATACCTCAGTGTATTCCCATCAGAAAGAGCAGAAGAAATCATCAAGAACATTAATAACAACACAAAATCTATTCGTTACGAACTGGGCACCCGTGTACGCCACCAACTACGAATCATTCCGGAACTGAAATTCTTTGTAGATGATTCGCTTGATTACTTAGAACGTATCGACGAACTACTGAAATAAAAAAAATGAATCTGCCGTTTTATATCGCCCGGCGCTACCTATTCTCCCCTAAAAAGGTGGGTGCCATTAACGTCATTTCCGGCATATCTATGTGTGGAGTGGCCTTGGCAACCATGGCATTGGTATGCACACTCTCTGTATTCAATGGCTTTCAAGAAATGGTAGCAGGCTTTTTTACGGCATTCGACCCCGAACTGAAAATTACAGCCACACAAGGGAAAGTGTTTACACCCAATCATCTGGCTATCCAAGAAGTTCGCCAACTGCCCGACATCCAAATATGGTCGGAGACGTTAGAAGAAAATGCCATGGTGCAATACAAAGAACGCCAATTGGTAGCAACCATCAAGGGGGTGGACGACAACTTCCGGCAACTGGCCTCCATTGATAGTTTGTTGCATGGAGCCGGAACATTCATATTACACGATTCCATCGTAGATTATGCCATCTTAGGGGTAGATTTAATGGCTGAATTGGGTACCGGCATTCAATTTATAGATGCACTAAAAATTTATGCTCCCCGCCGTCATGCAAGAATAAATATAGCCAATCCCTCTTCCTCTTTTCACCGAGATTACCTTCATTCTCCGGGTGTAGTATTTATGGTCAATCAGCAAAAATACGACGCCCAATATCTATTAACCTCCATTGACTTTGCTCGAAAGCTTTTCGACTATACTGACGAAGTATCGGCTATCGAATTAAAACTAAAGCCAGAGTACGATACTGAAAAGACGAAAAAAAAGATTCAAAACATTTTAGGGGAAGATTTTATTGTGCAAAATCGTTATGAACAACAGGCCGATGTATTTCGCATCATGGAAATAGAGAAATTCATCTCCTATTTATTTCTAACATTCATCGTAGCCATCGCTTGTTTCAATGTCATTGGTACACTTACAATGCTTATCCTTGACAAAGTCGAAGATGTAAAAACCTTGAGCCGATTGGGTGCAAACGACCAAATTATCAGCCGAATATTTCTTTTTGAAGGGAGACTTATTTCACTGATAGGCACACTTATAGGGATTGTAATCGGTATCATATTGTGCAGGTTACAACAAGAATTCGGTTTCATCTCTTTAGGAGGGGGCAACGGACAATTCGTAGTGGACGCATATCCGGTGAAAGTACACTTTACAGACATTCTGCTTATATTCATCACCGTCGTCTCGGTAGGTTTTTTGGCCGTATGGTATCCTGTCCGACACTTAAGTAAAAAGCTATTAACCCACACCCCATCATGAAGAATCGTATCATACAGTTTACAATATACCTACTTTCTGCAATACTAACCCATGCACAAGAAGTAAATCGTTTTTTTAGTCAATACAGTTCGGAATTCATTACCGAGCGAACTGGACTACCACATAGTCATGTCAATCACCTGATACAAGATAGTCAAGGTTACATCTGGATAGCCACCCAACGAGGAGTGGTGCGCTATGACGGATATGGATTCAACCACTATCACACCCACTCTACTCCCATCACACTGAAAAACAATTTTGTACGCCATATCTGTGAAGACAATGAACATCGATTATGGATTGCTTCTGAGGGGGGTATCGATTTGATTGATTTACAAAAGCACAGCCTAATAACACTTGATTTAAGAATAGACGAGCGCTTGAATCAACTTTTAACCGAAAGTATTCAAACGCTTTACAAAGATAGTGATGGAAACATCTGGCTGGCCAACGAATATACCTTATGGTGTTTGCAACTGAAAGAGAACAAAGTCACAGATTTCTACACATTACCACAAATAGGTTCATCACCTATACAAGCCATTGTTGAAACACAGGGTGAAATATGGGCTGGCATCGATAATAGGATTTGCAAGCTAAACAAGAAGGAGGGACATAGCATAGAATACAATCCCATTCCTGAACAACTACTTCCATCCTTTAGCCCAGACTGGCGCATTTTGTGTATGCAACCCGATGGAAATTATCTTTGGATAGGAACAAATCGTGGTTTGTTTCGCTATGACCATACCCATAAGCAGATGAAACGTTACCGCTATTCTACACATCGCCCAGGTATGTTAAGTCAGGCGTATATCACAGACATTAAATTAACCAAACATGGCGACTTAATTGTAGCTACACTAAACGGGTTGAACGTATATCATCGCGAAACAGATACTTTCTCTTTTATCCGGCAAAACAACGATCGTAGTAACATTAATTGTAACTCTATCAATTGCCTATTGACTGAAAATGATAACATCTGGCTTGGTACCGAAAGCGGAGGCGTAAATTTGCTGACAAAAAAACGCTTGCAAGTAGATTTGTGGCAACCGGAAAAGAATACACAACCAGTAAATGCCATTGCCGAAGATTTGCAAGGCAATTTATATGTTGCCCATATGGAAAGAGGATTAAGCGTATTAAAAGCTCCTCATCAACCCATAACTCAACACCTATTCTCACCCAATGACCTTAACACTATCAGCAATAACACATTGACAGGTTTGTTGATAGACAACGACAATCACTTATGGGCTTATACTTGGGGAGTAGGCATCAACTTTTTAGATTTGAACATCCCCAAAAACAACCGTTTCCACCGATATACTCGCGAAGAATACCCTTCTATCGAAGGCGACTTCATAAATAGTGCCTGCGAAGACTTATTGAATAGAGGAATCTGGTTTGGCTCTACCCGAGGACTGCATTTCTATGACAAGTCAACCAAAAGTTTTGAGCGCATTCTCTTTCCTCAAAGCAATAACGAATTCGAAGCTATAGAAGCTTTATGTACTGACTATAAACAACGATTGTGGGTAGGCACTACACAAGGAGTTTACATTTTGGATTTACGTTCGTTTGCCAAATCACACAAAGACTTTAAATACACCTACCTACGCAACAAATTGAGCCAACCTCATTCCAGAGAAATAGAAAAAATAAATTGCATCCTTCAAGATGGTGGTCGCAACATGTGGTTGGGAGGCAATGGAAGCGGCCTTTACCTATTGACAGAAGAGAAAGATGAGACATTTACTTTCCGTAATTTTACCACACAAGACGGATTGGCAAGCAATACCATCAGCGGCATTGCCGAAGACGAAGTAGGAAACCTGTGGATAACAACCGTTGAAGGACTAACTTTATTGAACACAGAGAATTTGACTTTCAGCAATTACACTCAAGCAGACGGATTACCTAATACCTATTTTTACAACAACGGCATTTTCCATTCACGACATCATAAGAAACTATATTTAGCCACGGCTAACGGTTTAGCTATACTACACACAAATAACAAACCAGAAAGTTGTAACCATCCTACCATAAGTTGTACTTCAATAACTACGGCTGGCAAGAACATTCTGCCGACATCGGAAATTCAACTCCATGAAAAAGATAGTCGATTGGTAATGAACCTGACTACCCAAAGCTACGGAAATAGCCATCGTATTCGATTTGCTTATCGACTTAAAGAGTATGAAGAATGGAATGAGATGCAGGGAGGAGAAAATACCATCCGATACAATGTCTTACCCGCAGGCAGATATACTCTTCAGATAAAAGCCACTAACGAATTGGGGCACTGGTCGCCTCAAATAGTTGAATATCAACTAACCATAAAGCCCTATTTCTATAAAACGGTGTGGTTTTATTTATTAATGTTAGCCCTTGTGGCATCGGGAGTGTATTTCTATTGGTATTGGAAAACCATGAATTACCGCGAACGGCAAGAATATCTGGAGAAGAAAGTGGAACAACGCACCAGGGAACTGGCCGATCGCAATCTGCAACTGGAAGATATGGCTAAGCATGTAGAGCAAGCCACCGAAGAAAAGATTGCCTTCTTTACAAACATTACACACGAATTTCGTACCCCTGTTACACTGATTCATGGGCCTATAGAGCACGCATTAAAACAAACTACCGATGAAGAAATGCAAGAACAACTTCAGATAGCCGAACGCAACTCTCGCTATCTCCTCTCATTGGTAAATGAATTGATGGATTTCAGAAAGTTGGATAATGATCGAGTCATTTTACAACCAACATCCGTAAACCTTTGCCAACTGATTGAAGAATGGTTACTCCCTTTCCGAGCATTTGCACATGAACGAAACATTCGGATACGAAACCTATCGCATGTTAAAGAGGAGTGTTTTACCCTCGATGCCGGTTATATGCGAAAGGCTTTAGTCAATCTGATAAGCAATGCCATAAAATTTACGCCCGATGGAGGTGTCATCACTATCTATATAGCACAAATAAAAGATAAACATGGTAAAGACGAATTATACATCAATGTTTCCGATTCGGGATATGGCATCGTAAACGAGGATTACGAGCGAATTTTTACTCGCTTCTACCAATCAAAACAAAGCGTAAAACATCCTGTATACGGACAAAGCGGTACAGGTATCGGATTGTTCTTATGCCGCAAAATCATTGAATTGCACGGAGGAGTAATCACTGCTCGCAATAATCATGTGCAAGGAGCCTCTTTCAGGATACGAATACCGCTGACCGCAAAGCTTGACACAAATTTGTCTCACGATACATCTGAAACAAATGAACACGCAAATTGTGTTGACGAAGGAATTGAGGTTTACAAGATTAAGAAACAAGAAACGGTATTGATTGTTGAAGACAATCCGGATATGCGTATTTACATCCGACGCCTGTTACAAAACGATTATTTAGTTGCCGAAGCAAGCAATGGAGAAGAGGCAATAGAAATAGTAAATAAGCAAAAAATAGACTTGATAGTAAGCGATTTAATGATGCCTGTCATGGATGGCATGGAGCTTTCAAAACGCATCAAGGAGAATATTACCACTTCACATATCCCCTTCCTCATGCTTACGGCCATCAGAAGCGAAGAGCACGAAAAACAAAGTTTTGAATTTGGTGTGGACGAATATCTTTGTAAACCTTTCGACGAAGAGATGCTATTGCTTCGCATCCGTAACATATTGAACATGTTGCGGCGATATCGCCATCAGTTAGCCAATAGTGAAAATGTTGCCGATTTACCTATCATCACCGAATCGAAGGATAAAGACTTCATGAGCAATGCATTAAAATTAATGACAGAACACTATTCCGACTCTGAATACAACTTAGATTGTTTTGTAAAGGATATGGGATATAGTAAGACGCTTGTCAACAAGAAACTACAAGATTTGACAGGCCAACCTATCGGACAATTCATGAAAACATATCGCATGAATATGGCTCATAAATACCTGCAACAATCCGACTATAATGTAAATGTTTCAGAAGTGGCTTATAGCGTAGGATTTGAAGATCCTAAATACTTCACCAAGTGCTTCAAACAGCAATTCGGGTACCTTCCCAGCGATTTGCTAAAAAAGAAAAGGGAGAGAACTATTTAAAAAGTATTCATAACAAAATTTCCTCAATTATTCACCTCAGCTCATAGAGAGTTTTTATTTCCCCTTTTTGAAAAAATATTTTTTCAAAAAGGGGAAATACAGTAGCATCAACATCCACTATTTTCGCTTAAGCAATAATATTTACTATTTTCCACCTGTTTTGCATCATTTTACCCATATTTTTAATAGAAAAGAAATATCTTTGCAACAAAGAACCCAATTAGTATCAATAACACCATGAAACACAAAGTTTGTATAACATTATTATTCGTCGCAACAACTCTTTTTTCAAACTTGTATGCCAATCCTATCCATGACCTTTTGGAACGTATTGATGCAGGCGCATCCAAGAAATTCAATATTGAATTAAAAAAAGGAGATAAAGACTTTTTCGAATTAGATCAGCGCGGAAAAAAAGTAGTAATACGAGGCAATACTTATGTCAATATAGCCACCGGTTTAAACTGGTATCTGAAATATTATGCCGGCATACAGTTGACCTGGAATAACATGAAAGCAGACTTACCAGAGATACTTCCTCCTGTAGTAAAAAAAGAAAGACGTGAAACAGATTTAACCCTGCGCTACGATTTTAACTATTGCACTTTCTCGTACACCATGGCCTTTTGGGATTGGGAACGTTGGGAAAAGGAATTAGATTGGATGGCATTGCACGGCATCAATCTTCCGTTGGCCGCCGTAGGCCAAGAGTGCATTTGGCGGAATGTACTCCTACGCTTAGGATACACGAAACAAGAAGTAAACAACTTTATTGCCGGCCCGGCATTCCTGGCTTGGTGGGCCATGAACAACTTGGAAGGATGGGGAGGCCCCAATCCCGATTCTTGGTATGCCACACAAGAAGTGTTACAGAAAAAAATTATCCGCCGCATGAAGGAACTCGGCATTAAACCTGTATTCCCAGGATATAGTGGTATGATACCACACAATGCCGACAAAAAACTTGGCCTAAATATCACCAAAGGCGATTTATGGAACGGATTTACCCGACCGGCATTTCTACAACCTACTGACCCTCGCTATACCGAAATAGCCGAATTGTACTACGAAGAACAAGAAAAACTCTTCGGAAAAGCCGACTATTACTCCATGGATCCTTTCCACGAAGCCAAGAATGCCGCCGGAGTAGATTTCGACGCATCCGGAAAAGCTATCATGGCCGAAATGAAAAAAGTAAACCCCAAAGCCGTATGGGTAATACAAGGATGGACCGAAAATCCACGCCCCGAAATGATAAAAAACCTGCCGCAAGGCGACTTGCTCATCCTCGACCTTTTCAGCGAATGTCGCCCCATGTGGGGCATACCCTCCATTTGGAAACGCGACAAAGGATATGAACAACACGAATGGCTATTCTGTCTGCTCGAAAATTTCGGTGGAAACGTGGGACTACACGGACGTATGGATCAACTACTGGAAAATTTCTACCTAACTAAAAACAACCCTTTGGCCAAACACCTAAAAGGCATCGGACTCACCATGGAAGGAACCGAAAACAATCCGGTAATGTTCGAACTGATGTGTGAACTACCGTGGCGCCCGAAACAATTCACTAAAGAAGAGTGGATAAAAAGCTATTGCCAAGCCCGATATGGCGTTAAGGATCCTACCATAGAAGCTGCTTGGGCCTTACTCATCGATGGTATCTACAACTGTCCACGAGGAAACAATCAACAAGGCCCTCACGAAAGCATCTTCTGCGGACGCCCCTCATTGAACAACTTCCAAGCCAGTAGTTGGAGTAAGATGCAAAACTATTACGACCCCACCGTCACCATCAAAGCTGCTAAACTGATGGTTGATATAGCAGAAAAATATCGAGGTAACAACAATTTTGAATACGATCTGATAGATATTACCCGACAAGCTATTGCCGACCGTGCCCGTATTGCCTATCATCACACCATTGCCGATTTCAAGGCTTTTGACTCGAACAGCTTCAAACGCAACTCTCAATACTTCTTACAACTGTTATTGATGCAAGACCGCCTATTAGGCAGCCGTAGTGAATTCCGCGTAGGAAGATGGATTGAGATGGCACGAAACAAAGGTATCACCGACGAAGAAAAAGACCTCTATGAATGGAACGCACGTGTACAAATCACCACTTGGGGAAACCGTTTCTGTGCCGATGAAGGTGGACTGCGTGACTATGCACACAAAGAATGGAACGGCCTGTTGCGTGACTTCTATTATACGCGTTGGAGTATCTATTGGCAAACTCTGCAAGATGTTTTAGACGGAAAGCCCTTGATAACATTGGACTACTACGCCATAGAAGAGCCTTGGACTTTAGCCAAGAATCCTTACACCTCAACGCCCGAAGGAGACCCGATAACATTAGCTAAAGAAGCCATAAAAATAATTAGTGAATAACGATGAGTATTGAGTAAGCATTACTTATACTGATTATCAGTTATCAATCACTAAAACAACAGATTATGAAAGGAAGATTACTGTCACTCGACATTATGAGAGGCATTACCGTTGCTGGCATGATTGTAGTGAATAATGCGGGAGGACCTCTCTCGTATGCAGCACTGCGTCATGCTGAATGGAACGGACTTACCCCTTGCGACTTAGTATTCCCATCTTTCCTCTTCATAATGGGCATTTCCACATATATCTCCCTACAAAAATACAATTTCCAATTTACTAAAGAAGTTGTAGGGAAAATTTTGAAACGCACCATATTCATCTTACTCATCGGATGGGTTATTCACTGGTTCGCCCTTATCTGCAAAGGTGATTATCTGCCTTTCGACCACCTAAGGCTGACAGGGGTATTGCCACGCATTGCACTATGTTATTGCATCACCTCATTCATAGCCATTCGCCTTCCTCATAAAAGCATAAAATGGATAGTGATAATACTGCTTGCCATCTACACCATCCTGCTCTTTGCAGGCAATGGCTATACCAACAATTCAACAAATCTTTTGGCACGCATTGATCATTGGTTATTGAGTGATTCACATCTCTATACCAAACGTCCTATCGACCCCGAAGGAATAGTAAGTAGCATTTCAGCCATTGCACACTGTTTGATTGGATTCTGTATAGGAAGGATTCTTTTAAATAAAAGCAAAGGATCTACAACGAAAATCAGCAAATCATTAAATTCTCTGCTCCTTATTTCCATCTGCTTGCTACTATCTGGTTTACTCCTTGCAGAGATCATGCCATTGAATAAACGCATATGGTCGCCTTCGTTTGTATTAGTCACTTGCAGTATAGCAATCTTCATACTGACAATACTTTTATACATCATAGACATAAAAGGCCACAAGCAATGGGGACAAATTTTCGAAGTGTTCGGAGTAAATCCACTATTTCTGTATATTGCAAGCGAAATGCTTGCCATCTTGTTAAGCACTTTCGGAGTGAAAAGCGACATCTACAATGCCATTCATGCCTTCATAACAAATCCATATCTGGCATCAGCCTTTTATTCCATCCTATTTACCCTATTTATGGGACTTTTGGGATTCCTCTTGTACAAACGAAAAATTTACATCAAGCTATGAAAGTCAGTACATACATATTCATTCTATTAGGAATATTTGCCGTGTCATGTAATGAAACTCCGGACATACAACGTTTGAAGTATATTGATACTAGAGTAGGTACAGCACCAAGTATAACAAAAACTGCCGGGAAATTTGGTAAAAAGACTGAAGAATTCGGACAAACCATACCTGCTGTACTCGAACCCCATGGAATGAACTTCTGGACACCGCAAACCCAAGATACCGAAAAGAAATGCATAGCCCCCTATTATTATCGCGACACGTTGTTACAAGGATTCCGTGCTTCCCATTGGATAGTTGGAGGCTGTACACAAGACTTTGGTTCATTTACCATAATGCCACTCTCCGAAAAGTTACGCTTGCAACCTACTGAACGGGCCACTTCCTTCAGCCACAAGGATGAAACGGCTACTCCAGCCTATTATGCTGTACGACTTCCTAATGAAAAGATTTTGGCCGAAATGACCGGACGAAGCCGTTCGGCTATATTCCGCTTCACTTTTGAAAAGGCCGGAAAAGGATATTTAGTAGTTCAACCCAACAATGATGAAGGTGAAGGGTATATACGCATCGACCCACAAAACAATCGCATCTATGGGTATAATCCCGTACACCGTATCTATCAAGGATGGGGCGAAGCGGCCGGATATAGCGGCCATTTTGTCATCGAAACCAAACGCCCCATTACTAATTATGGTGTATTCCATGCCGATAGCCTCTTACAAGGGCACACAGAAATGGGTGGAAAAATCAATAACGAACGTATCAATAAAATAGGTGCTTACATTGAATTTGATGTAGAAAACGATGAAGAAGTAATCATCAAAGCAGCCTCGTCATTTGTCAGCATGGAAAATGCATGGATGAATCTGCAAAATGAAATACCCCATTGGAGTTTTGAACAAACTCAAAAGGAGTTGACCAATATTTGGGAAGATAGATTGGCCCTGCTGCAAGCTGAAAGCAATGAAGAGAATGCTTTAGAGAAATTTTACGGAGCCTTGTATCGTTCTTCTTTCTTACCTCAGACCTTCAACGATACCAACGGAGAATATCCTGCATTTGCTTCTGCAAATAAGATTGCCAAATTGCCACAAGGCGAAACCTACTACGATGGATTCAGTATGTGGGATACATATCGTGCTCAACATCCATTAATTAATCTGATTATACCAAAAAAAGGTGGACAGATGATGCAATCGCTGGTATTGAAATACCAACAAGGAGGTTGGTTGCCCATATTCCCTTGTTGGAATAGCTACACTGCAGCCATGATTGGCGACCATTGTCTGTCTGCCATCAGCGATGCATATATAAAAGGCATCCGCAATTTCGACATTGAAACAGCCTACAAAGCTATGAGGCAGAATGCATTTAGCACTCCGATTGACGAACAAGACTACAAGAATGGCATGGGACGGCGTGCCTTGACCTCGTACTTAAAATATGGCTACATCCCTTTGGAAGATAAAGTACCCGATGCTTTCCACACTGAAGAACAAGTGTCACGCACCTTAGAGTATGCATACGATGACTTCTGCCTATCGCAAATAGCCAAGGCATTAGGTAAAGATGAAGACTATAAACTATTGAGCGCACGCAGCCAAAACTACCGTCACGTGATAAACCCACGAACCGGATATGCACAAGGTCGATTTGCCAACGGCGAGTTCTTGCAAGAAGAAAATAGATTCGATTTCAGTCGCTTCATTACCGAAGGAGCCCCATGCCATTACACCTGGTATGTGCCTCACGATCCACAAGGTTTGATGGAGTGTATGGGAGGACAGGATGCCTACGTGGCAAAATTGGACTCCATGTTCAGCGAAGGACGTTATTGGCACGGCAACGAGCCATGTCATCAGATTGCCTTCATGTTCAACTATGCCGGACAAGCTTGGAAAACACAACAGGCTGTCCGCCACATTATGAACACCGAATACCTGAATGCACCGGGTGGACTATCTGGCAATGACGATGCAGGACAGATGTCTGCTTGGTACCTGTTTGCTGCTATGGGTTTTTATCCGGTTTGTCCCGGTACACCTTACTATCTGATAGCCAGCCCCTCATTTCCCAAGCTAACCATATCGCCCGAAGGAGGAAAGCCCTTTCATATCATTGCTCATGGAGCATCTAAAGCAAATATCTACATCCAATCAGCCACGCTGAATGGAGAGCCATATACTAAAAACTACCTACACCACAACGATATAGTAGCCGGTGGAATTTTGGAGTTACAAATGGGAAGCCGTCCGAACAAAGAGTGGGGAATCGTGAGTTATGAAATAAAGTAGCTAAACAGTTAGAAGAAAACATATGAAAGTAAAAAGTTTATTACTGTCTCTATTGGGATTGATGATGGTAGCATGCGCTACACAGAAAGGAAACGAGAATGTATTTAACGTAATGGACTACGGCGCCGTAGGTGATGGGGTAACCGATGATGCACTCGCTATTCAGGCAGCCATTAATGCCTGCAATGAGGCCGGAGGGGGCCAAGTGTTGATACCAGCAGGTCGTACCTTCTTATGCAGTCCGTTTAAATTAGCATCATATGTGGAATTGCATTTGCAACCCAATGCCCGACTATTGGCCAATCCCGACGAATCGGTCTATACAGAAAGTGCTTTCCGTGCCAACCGAGGTGAAGGCATGATGTGGATTAGCGGCAAGGATTTGAAGCAAGTATCCATTACCGGTACAGGTACTATCGATGGTAACGGAGTGGCATTTATGGGAAAGGAGTTGGAAGACAGCTACGAACTAAAACCATTGGTAAACGACTTCGACCCTCGTCCACATGTTTTGACATTAATCAATGTAGAGCGCATTATACTGAGAGACATCACTCTATGCAACAGTCCCTATTGGACGGTTCATTTGATTGGTTGCAACGATGCTACTATCAGTGGAATAACCATTTTGAACAACCTCAAAATACGCAATGGCGATGGCATCGATTTAGATCACTCGCGCAATGTGCGCATCAGTGATTGTCACATCGAGTCGGGTGATGACTGTATCTGTTTGAAAAACCGCCGCGAATTCGAAGAGTATGGCCCCTGTCACGATATTGTAGTGAACAACTGCACCATGACTTCCCGTTCTTGTGCCATCAAGATTGGTTCGGAAAATATGGATGAGATTAAGCGGGTGCTTTTCGACAACTGCATCATCAAGGAGAGCAACCGCGGCATCGGCATACAGAACCGCGATGAAGGTACGGTGCGCGACGTGGTATTCAGCAACATGATGATAGAAAGCCGCTTCTTTAGCGACGTTTGGTGGGGCAAGTCCGAACCTATCTATGTGACCTCTTATCCGCGTGCCGTGGGTAACCACAAGGATGCCGGTTGGCGTTTCCCCAAAGGAGCTACCGAAGGACGTTGCGGCGAAGTTTCTGATATCTATTTCGAGAACATCCGCTGCATGGGCGAGAATGGAGTGTTTGTAGGAGGTGATGTAAAGGACAAAGTAAACAATATCCACTTCCGCAATGTAGATGTACGTCTGCAACAGACTACCGAATACCCCGGAGGCATCTACGACAAACGTCCTTGTTTGGGTGAAGGATTTGTATATGGTCCCACATACGGCTTTTATATCGACACCGCATCCGACATCACCTTCGACGATGTCCGTGTACATAGTGCCGAAAAAGTGCGCAACAATGTGGCTCGCGAATCCATCAAGATGAAATAGATATGTAAGTAAAACAGCCTCATAACTACATTATGAAATTTTTAATTATCAGTTTACTACTGCTACGCCTATTGCCGTTATCGGCACAAGAGGCAGAACGGATGAGGAACGAACAGTTGGGTAGTGTTTATTTTGCCTACCCCACACCTACAGGAACAATGTCACCCATCCTCGAAGGGTATGAACCAGTATATATCAGTCATTATGGCCGTCACGGTTCGCGCTGGATGACAAACGATGTCCGCTATCTGCAAGTCAAGGGAGTGCTCGATTCGCTTTACTGCGTAGATGAGTTAACCGAATTGGGTAAGGATGTACGTACACGCATCCACAAAGTATGGGCCGATGCCGAAGGAAAGAGTGGCAGCATTACCCCATTAGGAGAACGTCAAATGCGCGAAATTGCTGAACGTATGATGCTACACTTCCCCACTTTGTTCAGAGGAGAGGCAGTAATTGATGCCCGTTCTTCCACGTCCTTACGTGCCGCCATAAGCATGAGTTACTTTACCGAACGATTGAAAGAACTCAACCCCTCCCTACAAGTCAGTCGCCGAGCCTATCATAGCTACATGGACTATATTGCCCACACCGATGCTCAAGGCGAAGCGTTCAGTGCCGAAGATGCCCCATGGCGCAAGGAAATATTTCAAGAGTTCGAAGGCCGCAAAATACAGCCCCAACGACTGATGGAATCGCTTTTCAAACGCCCGGAAGCCATTGCTGATCCGACAGATTTGATGCGCAGTTTCTTTTGGATTGCGGCAGACATGCAAAACGTAGAACTGAAAAATGTATCGTTCTACGACCTTTTTACCTACGAAGAACTATATGGCATTTGGGAAACAGTGAATGCCCGAATGTACGTATGCAACGCCAATGCCCCTATGGCACGCGGACTAATGGTTGGACAGGCACGCAACTTGTTGAGGAACATCATCGAAAGTAGTGAAGCTGTGTTGCAGGGGAAAGATGCCACACGTGCCCATCTGCGCTTCGGACACGACACACACCTCATCCGCCTATTGGCATTGATGCAGGTAGAAGGGTGCTGTAATGCCGAAACCGATATAGAAAAGTTCGACGAAGTCTGGAACGATTTCCGTGTAGCACCTATGGGAGGCAATCTGCAGCTTATCTTCTTCCGCAATGCCCAAGGCAACGTGTTGGTAAAGTTGCTACTCAACGAACAGGAAGCAAAACTGCCCCTTCAAGCTGTGCATGGCACATATTACGATTGGTCATCGGCAAAAACCTTCTTCCTGCAACGCTTGGAAGAACACCAAAAATAAAGGAAGCACGAATCATAATTTAAAGAAGTTACTATGTTTTGCCTAAAAAGATAGCAACTTCTTAATAAAAAGATACAATCTTTTCGCTTAAAAGGTAGTATCTTTTTGAGACGTTATATGGAAAGTTTACCAATTACAAAAAAATAAAATCAAATAAGCATTTGATATTCAACAACAAATTGCTTATGATAATAACAAGTGAGAAAAAAATAGCAAGAAGGAAAATAATGACAAAAAGTAATTCTACGCCTTATTGTATTTTAAAATATATTGAATAACAGTTCTCACTATGACTTTTTCATGAAAAAACAGTTTAAAATAGCTATTAATCCATGCTCCAAGATTGATTGATAAAAATATCTTTCAGGAAATAAGCAAGCACAAATACCCAACAAATCACAGAAAAGAATTATCTTTGCCGCAAACAACTAGTTATGAAAGATTTTATTCAATTGCTGCGACGCTTCGTATCGCCTTATAAACGTTTTTTGGGCTGGGCCGTATTACTGAATCTGCTTTCGGCCATATTCAATATATTCTCGTTTGCCCTGCTTATCCCCATCTTGAATATACTTTTCAAGATTGACCAGAGGAGTTATGAGTTCATCCCTTGGGAAAGCGATTTGGCTATCAAGGATTTGCTGATGAACAACCTAAACTACTACGTCTCGCTGCTGATAGACAGCCACGGAGCCTCATTGGCCCTGCTCTTTATCGGTCTGTTTCTGGCTTTCATGACGCTACTAAAGACGGGGTGTTACTATGCCTCATCGGCTGTTATGATACCTTTGCGCACCGGGGTAGTACGCGACATCCGCATTATGGTCTATTCCAAAGTCATGCGCCTGCCGTTGGGCTTCTTTAGCGAAGAGCGCAAAGGCGACATCATTGCCCGCATGAGCGGTGATGTTACCGAAGTGGAAACCTCCGTAACCAGCACCCTGGATATGCTTATTAAAAACCCCATCCTTATCATTATATACTTCACTACGTTGATTGTGGTAAGTTGGCAACTGACACTGTTTACTTTATTGGTAGTACCTGGTATGGGATGGGTGATGGGAAAGATTGGCCGGAAACTGAAACGCAAGTCACTGGAAGCACAAAGCAAATGGAGCGACACCATGGCACAATTAGAAGAAACTTTAGGAGGTTTACGCATCATTAAGGCATTTGTAGCCGAAGATAAAATGATAGGGCGCTTCAGCGAATGTAGTAACGAATTTAGAAATGCAACCAATCGTGTAGCTTTTCGCCAAGCATTGGCTCACCCCATGAGCGAATTTCTAGGTACACTGATGATTGTCATCGTGCTTTGGTTCGGTGGTTCACTCATCCTCAGCAACAATTCTACTATCGACGCCTCCACCTTCATCTATTATATGGTCATCTTATACAGCGTTCTCAACCCACTGAAAGAATTCTCAAAAGCTAGCTATAACATACCCAAAGGATTGGCCTCCATGGAACGTATCGATAAAATACTGTTAGCCGAAAATCCTATCAAAGAAACGAACAACCCCAAGCCATTACCAGCTTTGAAAGAAGAGATAGAATTCCGAAACATCACATTCAGTTACGACGGTCAACGCCAAGTACTAAAGAATGTCAACTTAAAAGTGCGTCGAGGAAGTACCATAGCTTTGGTAGGACAATCGGGCAGTGGAAAATCTACCTTAGTTGATTTATTGCCCCGCTACCACGATGTACAAAAAGGTTCCATCTGCATAGACGGTATTGACATCAAAGAGCTACGTATTCACGACCTCCGTTCCCTCATCGGTAACGTCAATCAAGAAGCCATACTCTTCAACGACTCTTTCTTTAACAACATTGCTTTCGGTGTGGAAAATGCCACGTTGGAACAGGTAATGGAAGCGGCCAAGATAGCTAATGCGCACGACTTCATCATGGAAACCGAACACGGATATGACACCAACATCGGCGACCGTGGAGGCAAACTAAGCGGTGGACAACGGCAACGCATCAGTATAGCACGCGCCATCTTAAAGAATCCGCCCATCCTTATTCTCGACGAAGCAACTTCTGCACTCGATACAGAAAGTGAACGACTAGTGCAAGAAGCGTTGGAACGGTTGATGAAAACACGCACTACCATTGCCATAGCCCACCGTCTAAGTACCATAAAACATGCCGATGAAATCTGTGTGCTTTATGAAGGAGAAATCGTAGAGCGTGGACGCCACGAAGAGTTATTGTCCAAAGAAGGATATTACAAAAAACTGAACGATATGCAATCGCTCAGTTAATCCATATAATCATCAAAGCAAGAGCGGCTTATACCCGCTCTTGCCAATCGCCATTAGCTTTTATCAACTCAATAAGTTTCTCTACCGCCTCGGCTTCAGGAATATTCTTTTCTATACATTCCTTCTGTTTATACAAACTTATCTTACCTCGTCCGGCACCTACATATCCATAATCTGCATCAGCCATCTCGCCAGGACCATTCACAATACAGCCCATAATACCTATCTTCAAGCCCTTCAGATGACTTGTGGCAGCCTTGATGCGAGCAATAGTTTCTTCCAGATTGTACAAAGTACGACCACATCCCGGACAAGAGATATACTCGGTTTTCACCGTGCGTACTCGCCCGGCTTGAAGAATACCGAAAGCCGTTTGTTCGTCACGGGTGGGAGAGGCATCCGAATGAAACTGATTAAATATAAACAAGCCATCGGTCAACCCATCGAAAATAAGTGGTCCCATATCGGCAGCCGCCTTAATTTGTAAAGCCTCATCCCGCTCTTCACTATAATGCTGGAAGAAGACTACCGGGTTTGACAATCCTTCATTCATCAATTGATGAACCAAAGCTCGTTGCTCGCCCAAACGGTTCGGATGATTGCTTTGCACTATCAGTACTACTTCCGGATGAAAGCGCAAACAGGCCAACACTTCATCATTCAACCCCAAATAGGTTATGAACAAAAATTTCATTGGTGCAGCACACCCACCCATAAAAGGAAGTTGGTCTGACTTGAATACCGGCCAAGTAGCTTCTCGCCCTGTCCAACAATCGGCATCTACTATATATTCCATTCCATCGGTAAGTTCAGTAGGTAAAGAGCGGCCTACATACAGATAATCCGGACGAAATTGAGAATCCCAAATAGAAGCATCATTTTCCAAACGAGCTGCTATCACAACGGGAAGTTGTCCTCCACCAATATTATGCACGGCCTTGGTAGAACGACGCTCCGGTCGCAAATAGTCAAAGCCCGAAGCTACGGCTCCGGGAATATAAGGATGCCCCACACGAGTATTGATATAATCGACCAATTGGCGTGCCACCGGTATCTCTGCTTCCGGACGTTCACTCAACGACACCCGAATTGTATCTCCCAATCCATCGGCCAACAAAGCACCTATTCCTAAAGCCGACTTAATACGCCCATCTTCGCCATCACCAGCTTCGGTAACTCCTAAATGCAACGGAAAGGCCATTCCTTCTTGTTCCATGCGTTCAGCCAACAGACGAACAGTCTTTACCATTACCACTGTATTTGAGGCTTTAATGGAAATAACAACATCCGTAAATTGCTCTTCCACACAAATGCGCAAGAACTCCATACAAGATTCTACCATACCTTCCGGGGTATCACCATAGCGCGACATGATACGGTCGGACAAAGAACCATGATTAACCCCGATGCGAATAGCGGTATGATTCTCTTTACAGATGTTCAGAAAAGGGATAAAGCGACGACGAATCTTATCTACCTCAGCAGCATACTCCTCATCGGTATATTCCAGTTCTTTAAATGTACGAGCTGCATCCACATAGTTGCCAGGATTGATGCGCACCTTCTCAGCATATAAGGCTGCCACATCAGCTACATTCGGATTGAAATGCACATCGGCCACCAACGGTGTCAAATATCCGGCTTGACGTAACTCCATGTTGATATTCTTCATGTTTTCTGCTTCGCGCACTCCCTGAGTAGTCAGACGCACATATTCGCCACCAGCATCGGCTATCCGCTTAGCCTGCGCCACACAAGCTTGTGTATCCATTGTCACCGTATTAGTCATACTTTGAATACGGATAGGATTGGAGCCACCTAACGGAGTAGCTCCTACATTCACTTCCAAAGTCACCCGACGACTATAATTGAATAAATCCATACTTAATCTACTTTATACTCGTATTTTATCTCCTTCAGATCCTCGTTAGCTTTTTCTATCTTTTTTTTCAATCCGGCTTTATAAGCAGTTAAACTTTCAGCCAATGATGAATCGCTCAAAGAAAGCATTTGAATAGCCAAGATGGCTGCATTCATTGCTCCATTAATAGCTACTGTAGCCACAGGAATACCCGGAGGCATCTGAATAATGGAATAAAGTGCATCTACACCATCCAATACCGAACCTTTAATAGGCACACCAATAACAGGTAAAGTTGTATTTGCCGCTATCACACCAGGCAAGGCAGCAGCCATTCCGGCAGCCGCAATAATCACTTTAATACCACGTGCCTGAGCAGCTTTGGCAAACTGCTCGACGGCCTCAGGTGTACGATGAGCCGAAAGGGCATTCATTTCGAACGGTACATGCATGTCATTCAACAGTTGAGCAGCTTTTTCCATTACCGGAAGGTCTGAAGTGCTACCCATGATGATACTTACAATCGGATTCATATCTGTCAATTATTGATTAATCACAGCTTTATATCCTTCTGCATCTAATAATGCATCATAGTCGGCATCTGCAGCAGGTTTCAATTTAATGAGCCATCCTTCACCATAAGGATCGTTGTTTACCAATTCTGGTTGATCTACCAAAGCATCGTTTTGTTCTAACACTTCACCACCTACAGGCAAGAAAAGGTCTGAAATAGTTTTTACCACTTCAATGGTACCAAACACATCGGCTGCCTCCAAAGTTTCCCCTACTGTAGGGATATCTACAAAGACAATGTCGCCTAATTGTTCTTGAGCATAATCAGTAATGCCGACATAAGCAATGTCACCTTCCACGCGAATCCATTCATGTTCGCTTGTGTACTTCAAATTAGTTGGTACGTTCATGATACTTACATTTTAAAAGGTTAATAATATTGTTTTGTTCTTATCACATAAAAAAGAGAATACTGAAAAAAATGTTACTTACCGGATGAAGCACCAAGAAAGTGGTAAACATTCCTACTGCAAACCCTCCTAACACTTCTCCAAAACTATGCCCATATAATATCATTCGGGCACTACCCAACATACCGGCTGTCAAAATAAAAAAACACAACCACCACATCGGGTTATAACCGAACAACATACTAAAAGTCACCAATCCACCAATAATCGCCCCTATTCCTGCCATATGAATACTTAATCGCCACCATAAATTGATTATTGTACATAATAGCAACATCAACATAGCATCCCAAACAATAGCTGTCAGATACCAAGGCATATGCATACGAACCATAAGTATCAAACAAACCACGTACGAGAAAATTACCAACAAGAAAGGAATAAATCTATGGTGTCGTTGTCGTAATTCATCCTTTGAGAGCTTATACAACTTGCGATATATATACATGCTAAACATAGGTAACAACAACGTAAAACAGAATACAATTCCCAATACAATAAGGCGATACTGTAAGGGCATAATGCGCAAATAAGAGCACGTAAATAAAATAAGAAAAGCAACGAAAGGAAGCATGCCAGGAGCAAAAACTGCCGACACGAGATGTGAAACAACACGCAATACTTTTTCTTTATCGGTTCTATTTTCCATCTTCTTCATTATAAAATTATTCTCCGCATACGAGCTGTAGGAATACCTAATTGCTGACGATATTTGGCTACTGTACGGCGCGCTATAGGGAATCCTTTTTCTTTCATCATCTCACACAACTCATCGTCTGTATAAGGATTATGCTTATCCTCTTCTGAAACACACTCTAACATGGCAGTTCTTATTTGTCGAAGTGAAATTTCTTCGCCCTCTTGGTTGGTATAAGTATCACTAAAAAAGAATTTCAATGAATAAATACCATAATTGGTTTGTACATATTTGCTTGATGCCACTCGCGACACGGTTGATACATCTACCCCGATACGTTCAGCCACATCTTTCATCAGCATAGGACGCAATAAGTTTTCATCACCTTCTTGAAAGAAAGGACGCTGCAATTCAACAATGGTTTGCATACAAGCCAACAACGTTTCTTGACGAGTACGCAAGGCCTCTATAAATCCATGCGCAGCTTCCATCTTAGAGCGTATAAATACTAATGCCTCGGATGCCGATTTATTCTTATTATCGCTCTGCTTATTCTGTTCTTCATACATACGACTATAATCGCGACTTACATGCAAAGGGGGTAAATGAGGATTATTCAGATTGATAGTAATAGAAGCGTCATCAAAGCTTTCAACTATGAAATCGGGTACTATCTGTTGCATGTTTTTTCCTATGACTTCACCTAAAGAAGCACCAGGTCTTGGGTTTAAACGACATATCTCGCTAATGGCCTTCCGAGACATATCCGAATCGACCTTTGTACGCTCTGTTATTTTTTCCCAATTCTTACGGGTAAAATCTTCATAATATTTAGTTACAATCTTCTTTTCTAAATGCAACAATTCTTTGTCAGCTCCTTCTTTCCGCATATTCCGTTCTATCTGCAACAATAGACACTCTTGCAGATTTCTCGCTCCAACTCCTGCAGGGTCGAATGCTTGAATTACCCGCAAAGCATCTTCCAACTCTGACTCAGTGGTAGAAATATTCATGTACAGCAACAATTCATCGATAAGAGCAGATAGTGACTTACGCAAAAAACCATCATCGTCAAGAGAACCTATCAAATAACCTACAACATCACGCATACGTTTCCCAAGAGGTTGTTCGGCCAATTGTTCTTTCAGTAGTTCATAAAAAGATGTAGCTTCGGAAAAAGGAATTTCAGTTTGCTCATTACGATTACGTCCGGGTTCTTGAAGTTTATAGTCGGGTATGTCGTCAGGCGTCAGGAAATCCTTCAAATCATCGTAAGTAACCTCTTCCTGTAGATTATCTAAATCATTTCCGACTGTTTCATCAGGTAAAGAAAGTTCTTCGCTTCCCTCTTCCAACGCAGGATTCTCTAACACTTCAGCTCTTACACGATCTTCCAATTCCACAGTAGGAAGTTCCAACAACCTTGCCACCAACACTTGTTGAGCCGAAAGTGTTTGGAGTTGCTGCTGAGCTTGCGTCTGTATTTGTTTTGAATTTTGAGCCATGTGTTATTGCATTTATGGTGCAAAAATAGTGAATAGTTCGAGACTTTGTGCTATATTTGCCCAAAATCTTAAAACCATTACCATTATGTTCACAAAAGAAACCTATGTACAACGCCGCACACAACTCCGCAAAGCGATGGGTAGCGGCTTGTTGCTCTTTTTAGGCAACGACGAACAAGGATTAAATTATGAAGACAACGCTTTCCGTTATCGCCAAGACTCTACTTTTCTTTATTATTTTGGCATAAGTGCAGCCGGCCTATGCGCAGTGATTGATATAGACGAGGGACGCGAAATAATTTTCGGTGATGAACTATCTATCGACCATATAGTTTGGATGGGTACACAACCTACATTGACTGAGAAAGCCGCAACAGTTGGCATCAAAGAGGTATCTCCATCCATAAACTTAGCAGCCTATTTGCAAAAGGCACAACAACAAGGCCGCACCATCCATTACCTGCCTCCTTATCGAAGCGAACACCGCATTAAATTGATGAATCTGTTGGGCATATTGCCCACTAATCAAGTCGCTTCAGTTCCATTCATCCGTGCGGTAGTAGCTCAACGTAATTACAAAACTGAAGAAGAAATCATTGAAATTGAACGCGCCTGCAACGTAACGGCAGATATGCATATTGCTGCTATGAAATGCATACGTCCCGGTATGTTCGAATATCAGGTAACGGCCGAAATACAACGAGTGGCCATGGAACAAAATTGTGAATTGAGTTTCCCTATCATAGCCACCATAAACGGACAAACCTTGCATAACCACTATCATGGTAATCAAATCAAATCGGGTGATTTGTTCTTGATTGATGCCGGTGCCGAAGTCGAAAGTGGCTATTGTGGCGACATGTCATCAACAGTGCCAGCCGACAAAACCTTTACTGAACGCCAACGCATTATCTACCAACTGCAAAACGAAATGCATCGAGCTGCTGTCAATGCTTTACGGCCGGGTGTACCCTTTGTTGACATTTACGACCTTTCAGCCAAAGTGATGGTAGAAGGCATGAAAGGGTTGGGATTGATGAAAGGTAATGCCGACGATGCTGTTCGCGAAGGTGCACATGCCATGTTCTATCCATGTGGATTGGGACATATGATGGGACTCGATGTACACGATATGGAAAATTTGGGTGAAGTATGGGTAGGATACAACGGTCAACCTAAGAGTACTCAATTCGGACGTAAAAGCCTTCGACTCGGTGCTCCATTAGAACCAGGATTTGTATTAACCATCGAACCAGGTATCTACTTTATTCCCGAATTGATTGATTTATGGAAGAGCCAAGGCAAATTTACCGACTTTATTTGTTATGACAAGTTGGATGAATGGCGCAACTTTGGCGGCATACGTAATGAAGAGGACTATCTCATCACCGAAAATGGTGCCCGCTTGTTGGGTAAAAAAATTCCATTGACTCCCGAAGAAGTTGAAGCTTTACGATAAATATGAGTCATCCATTATCTCAATTCAAATATTGCCCCGAATGTGGTTCGGGGCAATTTGAAGAACACAATTTTAAGTCAAAACAATGCTGTACGTGCGGCTTTACCTATTATTTCAATTCAGCAGCCGCAACGGTAGCTTTCATATTAAATGAACAGAACGAGCTACTTGTGTGCCGTCGGGCTAAAGAACCGGCTAAAAACACCCTCGATTTACCCGGAGGATTTATCGATATGGGCGAAACTGCTGAAGAAGGAGTGGCAAGAGAGGTACTGGAAGAAACGGGATTAAAAGTAGAAAAAGTAGAATACCTTTTTTCATTACCCAACCGCTATCTATATTCGGGCTTCACTGTACATACACTCGATATGTTCTTTTGCTGTACGGTAAAAGATACACATTCATTCCAAGCTATGGACGATGCAGCCGAACTATTCTTCTTACCGTTGCCAGCCATTCGTCCTGAAGAATTCGGATTAGATTCCGTTCGCCAAGGAGTAATACGATTCTTGAAAGAACAGAGAAAACACATATAACAAAAAAGATAATGAAACAGAAACTATTTCGAAGATTAGGTTTGATGCTTTGCTGTTTGCCTCTGCTTACTTCGGCACAAACAGTAACACAAACTACTCCAACAGAAGATTTATTCAAGGAGAGCAAACTATTATTTGAACAAAAGGCATATACAGCGGTACTAAAACCTTTGAAAGATTATCTACAACAAGTACCAGCAACTGTTGAAAACAAGACTTCCCGTATGGAAGCTTCTTATATGCTGGCTTGTGTGGAATATGAACTTCAAAACAAAAATTGCATAGATATATTACAACAGCATCTGGCTCAATATCCCGAAACACCTTTTGAGGAACGTATAAAAGCATTGATTGCCTCAGCCTACTTCTTTGAAGATAATTACGAAAGTGTTTTGGAGGTAATGACCGACATTAACTTGGAAAAATTATCAAAAACCGATCGTGAGGACATAATATATCGCATGGCCATCAGCTATTTGCAGATAGGAGAGTTGCAAAATGCTGCTATATGGTTGGAAACTTTACGTACCACCACCCCTCGTTATGAAGCAGATTGTACTTATTACCTCTCTTACATCCGCTATACACAAAACCGTTACGATGAAGCATTAAAGGGATTTCTTACCTTACAAAATGAGAAGAAATATAAATCCCTTACACCATACTATATAGCAGAAATCTATTTGCAACAACAACAGTTTGAAAAAGCCGAAATCGTGGCAAATGATTATCTTACACACTTCGGAAATCAAACACATAGCGCAGAAATGCAACGTGTGTTAGGTACAACCGATTACCACCGTGGCAACTATGCAAAAGCCATGAACGCCTTCAAGAAATATGTAGAAACAAGCAAGGAGACTACCCTGCGACGCGATGCCTTCTATATGTTAGGACTTTCTTGCTACCATTGTGGAGTTTTCAGCGAAGTACCCACGTATTTAGCAGAGGTAACAAAAGTAGATGATGCTTTAACACAAAATGCCTACCTGCATAGCGGACTCGCTTACTTAAAACTGGCCGATAAAACCAAAGCACGCATGGCTTTTGAACAAGCAGCCGCTTCGGATGCCAATCGTAAAGTAAAAGAACAGGCAGCCTACAATTATGCCCTTTGCATTCACGAAACCGCCTACTCAGCTTTCGGACAATCAGTAACTGTTTTCGAAAAGTTTCTCAATGAATTTCCTCAATCACAATATATTGATAAAGTCAGCAGCTATCTCGTCGATGTCTATATGAATACCCGTAGCTATGAAGCTGCGTTACAATCCATCGAACGCATTACGCACCCCAGTTCCTCTATTTTAGAAGCCAAACAAAAGATTCTTTTCCAACTGGGTACACAAGACTTCACGAATGCACTATTTACACAAGCCATCGAACGTTTTTCACAAAGCATTGCTTTAGGCAATTACAATAGGCAGGCAAAAGCAGATGCCCTCTATTGGCGAGGAGAGGCTTATTACCGTTTAAATAGACCAAACGATGCCGTTCGCGACTTACAGAGCTATCAACAACTGACACCTAATCGAAACACACAGATGTATGCCCTCTCCAATTATAGCATAGGATACATCTTTTTCCGTGAACAGAAATTTTCTCAGGCAAGGGAATATTTTTTATCCTTCTTGAGAAATGAAAAAGAATCCAACACGAACCTGAGGGCCGATGCCTATAACCGTATCGGAGACTGTTATTTAAATCATCGTCAATTCAACGAAGCAAAATCGTACTACATCAAAGCCGAAGAACAAGGTACAGCTACCGGTGACTATGCCTATTATCAATTGGCTTTAGTAGCCGGATTACAGAAAGACTATGCCGGTAAAGTCACACTATTAAATCAATTGTCAGAAAAATACCCCCATTCACCCTATGCCATCAACGCCTTGTATGAAAAAGGACGCTCGCAAGTACAAAATGGACAAAACAATGAAGCTATAGAAACCTTCAGCAACCTATTAAAACAACACCCCGAAAACCCACTGGCACGCAAAGCAGCCACCGAAATAGGTATGCTATATTATCAAAACGAAGATTACGATCGTGCCATTACTGCCTATAAACAAGTAATAACCAATTATCCTGGAAGTGAAGAGGCACGATTAGCCATACGCGATTTAAAATCTATCTACGTAGATGCCAACCGAGTAGAAGAGTATGCCACCTTAATTGCACAAATGCCGGGCAACGTAAGGTTTGAGGTCACTGAACAAGACTCACTCACTTACATAGCCGCTGAAAAAGTATATATGAAAGGAGAAAAAGAGAATGCCAAGAGTAGTTTTCAACGCTATCTTCAAAGCTATCCACAAGGTGCATTCAGCTTAAATGCCCACTATTACTTAGCTACCTTAGCCAAGGAAAAAGGTGACGAAGAAGCTGTAATGACACATACCACATATTTACTGGACTATCCTAATACTCCTTACTCGGAAGAAGCCCTATTAATGCATAGCGAAATCCTGTATAAGCGTAAAAATTATGCCGAGGCCATGAAGGATTACAAACAACTGCAAGCCAAAGCCTCTACAACCGAACGACGAAATTTGGGCACATTAGGTATCTTGCGCAGTGCAACCATGCTGAATGATTGCCCGGAAATTATTACAGCTGCTACCACATTATTGAACGACACCAAACTCTCGCCAGAGTTGAAAAACGAAGCTCTTTACTGTCGCGGCAAAGCCTATCTGATAGAAAAAGCCGATGAAAAGGCAATAAATGACCTAAAACTATTAGCCAACGACACTCGAACTATTTACGGAGCAGAAGCCAAATACCTAATTGCACAACAATTCTATAACCAAGGTAACTATGCAACAGCCGAATCTGAAGCTATCGGATTCATTGAACAAAGCACGCCACATGCCTATTGGTTGGCAAGGACATTTATTTTGCTAAGCGATGTTTATATCGCCACAGACAAGAAACTTGATGCACGCCAATACCTGTTATCTTTGCAACAAAACTACCAAGCCAACGATGACATAGCAGGCATGATTGAAGAACGATTGAAACAATTAGATAATTGAGACTGGAGGATTGAATCATGAAAAAGAAACTATATATTTTATTGGGAATTTCCTTGATCGCAACAAGCGTCATGGCACAACAACAATTACCAGACACCACCTTGGCACGCACCGTTGTGGTAGAACAAGAGTATAATCCTATTATAGGTGAGGCACAGAAAATTAATGTTGTACCCAAAGTGGAAACTCCTATTGCCAACGCACGTCAGGTAGAGTATGATGCTAACTTATTACCTATTCACCAGATACCTGCCGGCATTATGCCCAATTACACCGGAAAAGAAGTACAAGCCAAGTCAAATCCCGGTTATTTGCGGTTTGGTTATGGCAACAATGGAAGTCTGGACATCTATGGAAACTATCTATTCAGCCCTTCTAATAAAGACAGATTTGGATTAACACTCGATGTAGATGGCATGGATTGGCAACCCCTGTATTACTATCGCACAAATGCAGGCATCAACTACTCGCATGCCTTCAAGAAGGTTGATTTCAACGCAGCAGGCCACTTCGGCCTCAGCAACTTCAATCTGCTTTACGGCCGTCAACGTTACAATTCGGGCGATGTACATATCGGCCTCTCTTCTACCGATACCGATATGCCCGTACAGTTCAAAGCCGAAACCAATTTATTGCTTTACAACCGGGCTTATAATCGCCACGAAGCATCATTGAAAGAGAGCATTCTACGCACCAAAGCCGATGTATTTGCGCCACTCAAGGAGCATTCAACCATAGGATTGGCCATGCAAATGAACAATGTATTCAATAATTATGGAGTAAAGCCCGACTATCGCGACGAAGAAGAATATAAATTCAGTTATACTACCATTGGGTTAAATCCCTATTACCGTTTTGAAAACGAAATATGGAAAGTGCGTTTGGGTGCACATATTGACTTAGCTTTCGGCCACGATGCCATCGAGCAATTCAATGCTGCCCCAGATATATTGGTGCAATATGCCACCAGCCGAAAAAGCCACCTCTACCTACAAGCCACCGGCGGCCATCGTCTGAACGACTTCCGTCGTTTGGAAGCCCTTTCTCCCTATAATTGGATAAATCATGCCTTCCTACCGGGTTACGAACAACTGAATGCTTCTGCCGGTTTTCGTCTGACGGCAGACAACACCTTTGGCATACATCTCTTCGGTGGCTATCAAGTAATGAAGAATGAAGTTATCAACTACTGGGATACAGAAATCGGAGGACCTGCCATTTCAAATCTTTATGTGAAACAAGGCGATTTGAACAACCTTTATATAGGTGGCGAACTCTCCTTAACCTTCTCTCCATACGTTTCTCTGCAAGGTTCGCTTGTGTATCACCAATGGGATGTCAAGGAACAAATAGACAAATTTGCTTTATACTTCATGCCGGCCATAGATGCAGAAGGTAAAATAGAGATTCACCCTATAGAACCTCTACAGATAGAAGGCGGAATCAGATACATCGGACGAAGCAAAAACGAGGCTCATAACAACGAAAAAGCCCCTGCTTACGTCAATCTCTATGCCGAAGGACACTATCAAATAGGAAAGAAATTTGGCATATATGCCCGTGCCACCAACTTGTTGGACCGTTCCAACCAATATTATTGGGGGTATCCGTGTGCCGGTCTTACTATAATGGGAGGTATCACCTTGCATTTTTAAATAGCCAAAATCCTTAGGGATTATAAGCCGAATATTCATAATAAAAGGGGTTTTCATGATAAAAAAATGAAAAACTCCTTTTATTATAAGGTGGTATTTGGCTTTTTTTCTACTTTTGCGGCGAATTTTTGGGCATATGCCCTATATAAGATAAATTTTATGCAAAAGAATCTTGTCATAGTAGAGTCTCCGGCTAAAGCCAAAACCATAGAGAAATTCTTGGGAAAAGACTATAAAGTGTTGTCAAGTTATGGCCACATTCGCGATTTGAAAAAGAAAGATTTCAGTATCGATGTAGATGGTAATTTCAAACCCGATTATGAAATACCGGCCGATAAGAAAAAACTGGTTTCCGAACTAAAAGAACAAGCCAAGAAAGCCGAAACCGTATGGTTAGCTTCCGATGAAGACCGTGAAGGAGAAGCCATAGCATGGCATTTGTATGAAGTATTGAAACTAAATCCTGAAAACACCAAGCGCATTGTTTTTCATGAAATCACTAAGAATGCCATACTAAAAGCAATCGAAGAGCCTCGTAGCATTGACATCAATCTGGTCGATGCACAACAAGCACGTCGAATCCTTGACCGTATAGTAGGCTTTGAGCTATCTCCCGTACTATGGCGCAAAGTCAAACCTGCACTATCAGCAGGGCGCGTACAATCGGTGGCAGTCAGACTGATTGTTGAGCGTGAACGTGAAATACAGAACTTTAAGATTGAAGCAGCCTATAAGGTAACCGCTACATTCGTGGTACCCGATGCCGACGGAAAAAATGTGGAGTTGAAAGCAGAGTTGCCCCGACGTTTCAAGACAAAGGAAGAAGCCAAACAATTCTTGGAAGATTGTAAGCAGGCTACATTCAGCATTAGTGACATCACTACCAAACCACTGAAGAAGTTTCCGGCTGCCCCCTTCACCACTTCTACCCTTCAACAAGAAGCCGCTCGCAAATTAGGATTTACTGTGGCCCAAACCATGATGGTAGCTCAACGATTGTATGAATCGGGAAAGATTACCTATATGCGTACCGACTCGGTAAACCTTTCAGCCTTAGCCATCCATAGCAGTAAAGAAACCATTCTCAACCTGATGGGTGAGCAATATGTACATTCACGCAATTTTGCGACCAAAACCAAAGGAGCACAAGAAGCACACGAAGCCATTCGCCCCACTTACATGGAGCAAGCAAAGATAGAGGGTACATCTCAAGAAAAACGCCTTTATGACTTGATTTGGAAACGTACTATTGCTTCACAAATGGCCGAAGCCGAAGTTGAAAAAACAACTGTAACCATCTCCATCAGTAATTCGCCAGAGAGTTTTGCCGCTACCGGCGAAGTGATAAAGTTCGATGGCTTCCTGCGAGTTTATCGTGAATCATACGACGAGGAGAACGAACAAGAGGAAGAGGCTCGTCTATTACCGCCTCTTACTATCGGACAAACGTTGCAACATCAAGAGATTACGGCAATCGAACGTTTTACCCAACGTCCCTTGCGATATACTGAAGCCAGCTTGGTACATAAATTAGAGGAATTGGGCATTGGACGTCCGTCAACCTATGCTCCTACCATTTCTACCATCCAACAACGCGAATATGTAGAAAAAGGAGACAAAGCGGGAGAAGAGCGTACATACAACATAATGAGTTTGAAAAACGAAAAGATTCAAGACTCTATGCGCACCGAAACAGCAGGTGCCGAAAAATCGAAGTTGTTGCCCACAGATATAGGTATGGTAGTCAATGATTTCTTGACAGAGTACTTCCCCGCCATCATGGATTATAACTTTACGGCCAACGTAGAGAAGCAATTCGACGAAATTGCTGAAGGAAGGGAGCAGTGGACCGATACACTGAAATTGTTCTACAAAGATTTCCATCCTTCGGTAGAAGCGGCTATCAAAACCAAGAATGAGCACAAGGCCGGCGAACGAGTATTGGGTTGTGAGCCGGGTACCGGCAAGCAGGTGTCGGTAAAAATAGGCCGATTCGGTCCCGTTGCCCAAATAGGAAAGGCCGAAGACAAGGAGAAGCCACGCTTTGCCCAACTCAAGAAAGATATGTCGATTGAAACGGTTACCTTAGAAGAGGTACTTGAACTCTTTAAATTGCCACGCAACTTAGGTGAATACGAAGAAAAGAGTGTAACCGTCAGTGCCGGACGTTTCGGGCCTTACATCTACTATAACGGTACTTATACCTCATTGCCGAAAGAGATTGACCCGCTGGAAATAGAGTTGGATCAAGCCATAGAACTGATAAAAGAGAAACAACAAACTGAGGCTCAAAGACACTTAAAGCGTTTTGAGGAAGAGCCGGAATTGGAAATATTGAATGGAAAATATGGTCCATACATAGCCTATAAGGGAAAGAACTACAAGATTCCCAAGGAAATTGTACCGCAAGATTTGACGTTGGATTCTTGTTTAACTTTAATCCGCCTGCAAGACGAGAAGGAACCAACTACCAAGCGAAGAGGCCGTTTTACCGCCAAGAAGAAATAAATTATTTCAGACTGTCTTGATAAAACAACAATGGCTGCCTAATAACAGATAGGCAGCCATTGTTGTTTTATCAAGAAATGTGTGTGCCGGCTTGCTTATTGCTAATGGCCGATGCTTGCGTTATAATAACCTTGCTTACCCCGGCATGAATAGACTCGAACGAATTTTCCAGCTTAGGAATCATGCCGCCTTGAATCACTCCTTCGGCAACCAATTGTCTGAAAGTATCTTCGCTGATGGTAGAAATCACGCTATTGTCATCGTTCTCATCGCTTAACACTCCTTTCTTTTCGAAACAGAACACCAGTGTTACATCGAACAGTGTGGCCAGTGCCTTGGCCGTTTCGCCGGCAATGGTGTCGGCATTTGTGTTCAGCATATGACCCTCACCGTCGTGCGTCAGGGGAGCCATGACGGGCACAATGCCCTTGTGAATAAGGTCGCCCAAGAAGGAGGCATCTACCTGTTTTACATCGCCTACAAAGCCGTAGTCAATCTCCTTGACCGGACGTTTCTGGCTACGAATGACGTTCATATCGGCTCCTGTCAGTCCCAGTGCATTTACGCCCCGCGCTTGCAGGCCGGCCACGATGTTTTTGTTCACCAATCCTCCATAAACCATGGTCACTACCTTCAGCGTTTCGGCATCGGTAATGCGACGTCCGTTCACCATTTGGCTCTCTATGCCCAGTTGTGCGGCTATTCGTGTGGCACTTCGTCCGCCGCCGTGTACCAATAATTTATAGCCTTCAATGGTTGCAAAGTCATCGAGCAACTGATTCAGGGTGGCTTCTTCTTCTACAATTTTTCCTCCTACCTTGATTATGGTCAGTTTTTCTTTCATATTCTTTCCTTATATGCTTAATATTTTCTTCAGTTGTGCTACACTTTCGTCAATCTGTCGTCGGCTTTCTAAGCGATTTCCGTCGAAGCAGTATGTTGCCTTTCGGTAGTGAGGCAGACGAGCCACAAGGGCTTGTTGGATAAAGTTCTTTAACTCTTCATCGTCTTTTCCCTGCAAGATGGGGCGTTGTTGCTTGGCTATGCGCAATCGTTTGAACAACACTTCTGTATCTACATCGAGGAAGACGGTTTGCCCGTGTTCGTTCATGTAATCCATGTTGTCGAAGAAGCAGGGCGTTCCTCCGCCTGTCGAGATAACGACGTCTTCAAACTGGGCTACTTCGTGCAGCATATTTTGCTCTATCTTCCTAAAGGCCTCTTCGCCACGTTGAGAGAACAATTGGCTGATGGACTTGCAGAAGCGTTGTTCTATATACCAATCCAAATCAACAAATTGCATACCTACGGCATGTGCAAAGGCTTTGCCCAAGGTTGTTTTTCCGGCTCCCATATAGCCGACAAGGAATATTCGTTTCATAATGGGCAAAGGTAGAAAATCCCGTAACTACGGCCAAGTGATTCTGATTTTTTTTATCTTTGCGGCATGAAGAAACAGAAGTATTACGTGGTTTGGGTGGGTGTAAAACCGGGAATCTATGATTCGTGGACCGATTGTCAGCTGCAAACGAAAGGATACGAAGGGGCCAGATTTAAGTCATTCGACACATTGCCCGAAGCCGAAAGGGCATTGGCTTCCTCGCCTACCGACTACATCGGCAACGCTACCGGCAGCAAGCCGAACCGCCCCGATAAGAATGCCCCACTGCCACCGGAGGTGATTGAGAACAGTCTGGCGGTAGATGCCGCCTGCAGTGGTAATCCTGGTGCGATGGAATATCGAGGGGTGCATGTGGCCAGCAGGCAAGAGGTGTTCCACTTCGGACCGGTGTATGGAACAAATAACATTGGCGAATTCTTAGCCATTGTGCATGGGCTGGCCTTGATGAAGCAGAAGGGCATCGAAATGCCTATCTACAGCGACAGCGTAAATGCCATCGGGTGGGTAAAGCAAAAGCGGTGTAAGACTAAACTGGAGCGTACACCCCAAACCGAAAAACTGTTTACCTTGATAGAACGGGCCGAAAATTGGCTGCGACTAAACAGTTACTCCACTCCCATCCTGAAGTGGGAAACCAAGCAGTGGGGCGAGATACCGGCCGACTTCGGTAGGAAATAACTTAAAGCATCGTGTACCCATCGGCACAGCAACATCGTTTGTCAGAATGAAAGCGAATTACCCTTTCTCATAACAAAAAAGCGGCTTTTTAACCATTTCTGCTAACCGACACTTTTGTAAAAAGGCTCGAAAAAAATCAAAATTCCAAGCCTTACCGTCCGAAATGTGCGCTCCTACCGAGCAAACTGCGCACCTTTACCGAACAAACTGCGCTCGCCAACCGTGTTTGTTGCGTACATTCCCGGCAGAAACAGTGCACCTTTCCGGCGCAAACATACTATCTTTTGCCCCAAAAGATCCTATCTTCCGAGGCAAAAGGTGGTATCTTCCCCCAAAAAGGGATAAAATCAACGAATATTTACACAGTTTTGCGTGTTAAAGGAGTGTTAAATTTTGGTTTAGTTACTTGATAGCAAGCAACATAACTCATTTTTCGCTTTAAAATTTTCCACCGCCCCCTATCTTGCTCCGAAATAAGCAATTCTCAGGCGGTTCGAATATCATTTTGTCAGTAGCTTACAATTTGACAGGAGGTGCCAGCAACTTTTTGTACTCTTCGGGCGAAGCAAGCAGGCGAAGTGCCTCCTTCAAATCGGGGTCGTCTTTCAACTGTTCGATAATTCCTCCTCGTTGATAATAATAACGCTTTTGCAATTCGATGGCAATCAAACTCTTTATCTCCTTGGCAAAGTGATTCAGGTCATGCTCCAAATCGTGCTGCAACTTCTTCTCCAAAGCCTCAAATTCGGCCGATGCATTCTCCATATATCCCTCAAACTCGGCAATCTCCTTCAGTGTCTTCAGCATTTTACTGGTCTGCTGGTCATATTTGAAATCGGCTTTCCGCACCATCTCCTTGAACGCTTCATAGTCGGCATCGCTCACCACAAATTCCTGCGCCGGTGCTATGGTAGGATACTTCAAGCAATACTGTGTGGCATAATCGAAAATCAAATTCTCATTTACCAAATAATAAAGTATGTTCGGCAACTTCTCAGCTTTCACTTCCACATCGGGGCTTACCCCTCCTCCATCGCGCACCGGTCTGCCGGCCGCTGTATAAAATACAGTAGTCAAGCTATCGGGTATGCGCCCCGCCTGACCGTCATCGTCCCTCCGATTATAGTCAATGGCCTGCACGCATCGTCCGCTTGGGATATAATACTTCGAGGTGGTTAGCTTCATCGTCCCCCCGTAAGGCAGAGGCCGAGTTGTCTGCACCAATCCCTTACCAAGTGTCCTACTACCTATAATCACTGCCCTGTCCAAGTCTTGCAGAGAGCCTGCCAATATCTCCGAACTGGATGCCGTATTTCCATCTACCAACAACACCAGCGGCATGTCCAAGTCGAGCGGTTCGCGCAACGTCTTATAAGCATTACTAACTTGCTTCACCTTGCCTCGCGTCGTCACCAACGTCTTACCACGAGGTACAAAGAAGTTGGCAATCTCCACCGCCTCGTCCAACAAGCCACCGCCATTGCCCCGCAAATCGACCACCAACGAACGAATACCCTGCTTCTTCAATTCCAGAAACGCCTGCTTAAACTCTTTCGACGGATTACCACTGAAAGTAGTCAACATAATGAATCCCACACTATCGGGCAACACGGTATGATAAGGAATAATGGGCTGTTCTATACTACGGCGCAATATCTCAAACTCGATGGGCTTCTTCGCACCAGGCCTTTCCACTTTCAAACGAAAAGTAGTACCCACCTGTCCGCGCAGCATCTCACTAACCTGCTGATTATTCTTCCCCATCAAATCCTTGCCATCAATCTCCAGCAAAATATCACCGGCCTTCAGCCCCACTTCGTGTGCCGGCATCCCTTCGTAAGGCTCGGCAATCATCGAACGCTTCAACTTCGGATTCCAGGTAATAACCGAACCAATGCCACCATACGAGTTTTTCAACATCATCTCCAATTCATCATCATCGTCTTCCGGATAATACACCGTATAAGGATCCAATCCGTAAAGCATGGCATCAATGCCTCTACGGATACTCTTGTCTGGGTCGATGGTATCTACATAAAGCATCTCCAACTCCTTGACTATCGAATTAAATACATCCAAATTCTTGGCAATACGGAAATTACGGTCGTCGCTCTCTTTCGAAGCTATACTTACCAAAGCCACCAAGGCCAATGCCAACATGGGCAAGCATAAGATTTTCTTCTTCATATCTATCTCTTTTAGCGGTATAAACACCTAAAATAGGCGGTTTGATGGGCACAAAAATAATAAAATTACTCCATTATCACATTTTTTTCTGCAAAGATATTGCTTATTTAAAAATATCCTATTACCTTTGCACCGCATTTGAAAGGAAAAAGTCAATATTCTTCCTTAGCTCAGTCGGTTAGAGCATCTGACTGTTAATCAGAGGGTCCTTGGTTCAAGTCCAAGAGGAAGAGCAAAACCTTGAAAATGCAAACATTCTTCCTTAGCTCAGTCGGTTAGAGCATCTGACTGTTAATCAGAGGGTCCTTGGTTCAAGTCCAAGAGGAAGAGCAAAGCGGTATAGTCCTCACGGAATATACCGCTTTTTATTTTCAAATATTTCCATACTCCCCAAAAACAGTTACAATGAAAAAATACCTAATTATATATATAGCAGCCATGCTACTGGGCAACACCGGTTGCCAAATGAAACAGCAACCCACCGCTGCCCCCACTGCAGAAACAAGCAGTGTAAAAGTAAAAGCAGACACCCTTGCCAAAAGCAGCATGGCACTGAAGATGGACTCCCTCGGACTGGTAGATATAGCCCAAGCCGACTCTACCATTCAGATAAAACTGATTTATGCCACGCCCCACAATTTCATGGGCGAAATACTTTACGGCGAATTGTGCGAAGCCTACCTGCACCCCTTGGCCATGGAAAGCCTGAAGAAAGCACAGCAACTGCTCAAAGCCCAACACCCCAACTATAGCTTGATAGTATATGACGCCGCACGCCCCATGGAAGTGCAACGCCGCATGTGGAACCGAGTTAAAGGCACTGCCGAATCGAGCTATGTATCCAACCCCGCCAACGGAGGAGGTATGCACAATTACGGATTAGCCGTCGATTTGACCATCGTCGATGAGAAAGGAGAACCCCTTGACATGGGCACAAAGTTCGACCACTTCGGAGCAGAAGCGCACATTGACCACGAAGACGAATTAGTCAACAAAGGACTCATTACTGCCGAAGCCAAAGCCAATAGAGAACTGCTGCGTCGCATCATGACCGCAGCCGGCTTCTCCACACTCAAGAACGAATGGTGGCACTTCAACCGTGTCAGCCGTAAGATAGCCATTAAACAATACCAACTCATAGATTGATGATTCAGCCGGAAACAAAAAAATTTATAGAAGAGCATCTGTCCGACAATCCACACGCCTTGGCACTGCAAGCCAAACGCTACCCACAAGTAGATATGCCCACAGCCATTGCACAGATAGCCGGAAGGCAAGCAGCCTTGAAAAAACTGCCCACCTGGGCAGCTTGCTCGGAGATTTTGTACCCGCCACACCTCTCTATGGAACAATGTTCGTCCGAACAGACAGCACGCTACAAAGCCGAAATCATCCAGACACCCCACTCCACATACCACTCACTAACCGACCTTACCGGAGGTTTCGGCATCGACTGCGCCTGCCTCTCCACTCTATTCAAAGAAGTCACCTATGTAGAGAGGCAAGAGATACTGTGCCAACTGGCCGCACACAATTTCCCGCTATTAGGACTAAAGCATATCACCATCAGAAACAGCGATGCCATCGACCATCTGCAACAGATGAGAACTGCCGATTGGATATTCATCGATCCCGCCCGACGCAATACGCAAGGAGCAAAAACCGTAGCCATTTCCGATTGCGAGCCTAATGTATCTGCCATAGAGGAACTTCTGCTGCAAAAATCACAACACGTATTAGTAAAGCTATCGCCCATGCTCGACCTTTCGCTGGCATTGAATGAACTGAAATATGTGCAAGCAGCCCACATCGTATCGGCCGGTGGCGAGTGCAAAGAGCTACTCTTAATATTAGGAAAGGAGACTATCAAGGAGATTCCTATCTACTGCATCAACTTGTTGCCCAACCAAAAAAGACAATGCTTCTGCTTCACCCGACAACAAGAACAAGAAAGTCTGTGCAAATATGCCTCTTCGCCGGAAAACTACCTATACGAACCCAACGCCTCACTTCTAAAGGCTGGTGCCTTCCGCAGCTTAGCACATCAATACGGCATAAAGAAATTACACCCTAACAGCCACCTATACACCTCAACCCGACTGATAGAGGACTTCCCCGGACGTAAATTCCGCATCACAGAGAGTTGCGGCTTTGGAAAAAAAGAAGTAAAACAACTGACAGACGGTGCAAAGAAAGCCAACCTCACCATCCGTAACTTTCCGGCATCGGTATCCGAACTACGCAAACGACTAAAGATAGAAGAAGGAGGAGAGATTTACCTGTTTGCCACCACCCTTTCCCCCAATGAGAAACGGCTCATTCGTTGTCAGAAAGTATAAAAGACTACAACACCCTTCCAAAAAAACGATACAGATTTGCTGCCAACTGTCCTTCCAACTCCTTGGATGACACGTTGCGCACCTTCGCTGCCCTCTCGTATATCTCTTCGATAGGTAACATACTCTCATCTGTTTCCAAGAACAATCTATCAGCAGGAATCTGCCGAAGAGATTCCTCGTTACACCTTTCGCCAAACGAGATATAGAAACCTGCTTCCAAATAACTCTTCATCGCTACCGGCTTTGCTCGGAATCCATGAACGGCCCACGGCTGCGAAGGCTTCATTTTCTTTCTCAAATAAAGCATCCTATCATCTGCATGCACCGCATGGATAATCAACGGTTTACCCAACTCCTCGCTTACCCGAATCTGCTGCACAAAAAATGCTTCCTGCACATCCAGAAGAACTCCGCTACTCCTATCTATGCCGGCTTCACCCACAGCCAATACTTCAGGCCTACTCAGCAAAGAAGAAAAATTCTGCCAATACTCCTCACTGCCCACAGCCTGCTGTACATTCCAAGGATGAATGCCTACAGAGTAGTACCCTTCCAAAGACTTGGTAGCCAAGACTTCGGGAGAACAATTCACAAGAGCCTTATAGGGTATCTGAGGTTCACGATGAGTATGGAAATCGAATATCATAAATAAATGTTCAAGGAACAGGGTCGTATCCGGACCCACCCCAAGGATGACAACGCAAAAGACGACGAATCGTTAAATAAAGTCCCTTACAAGCCCCATGCTTGCGAATGGCCTCTATGGCATATTGCGAACAGGTCGGTGTAAACCTGCATGCCGGAGGAAACATAGGCGAAATGCAACGTTGATAGAAATAAATAGGGAGCAGAAGCAGATATTTCATATACGTTCGACAATGCGACTCAAAGCCACTTTCATTCGTTCCTGAATTAACTCAGAATTAACCAATTCATCCGACAGATAAATGAACGCAATGCCTACACGACACTGCTTCTCGCGTAAACATTCCAAAAGAGATTGCTTGTTCAAGCGATAGGCCTCACGTATCTGACGCTTTACACGATTCCGCTTCACCGCCCGCTTAAAATGACGCTTCGAAACACTTATCAAAACCGATGCTTCTGCATCTAAATCTTGCATAGGCATATACACCACCCGCAGTGGGAAAAGAGAAAACGAATGTGCTCCACCGGCAAAGATTCGCTCAATCTGTTTCTTTCTACAGAGACGTTCGGCCTTGCAAAACCCTTTACTCATCGGTTACTGATTATTCTCTTTCAAATACAACTCAATGGCGGCAGTCATTGAAGGTGCTTTCGGCGACGGAGCCTCTATATCCAAACGCAATCCGGCATCGCGCACCGCTTGAGCAGTCGCAGCACCCAATGTAGCAATGGCTATATTTCCTTGTTCGAAGTTAGGGAAGTTTTTCTTTAAAGAGGACACACCTGCAGGGCTGAAGAACACCAACATATCGTAATCGAAAACTTCATCAGCAGCAAAATCATTGCTCACCGTGCGATACATCACCACTTCTTGATGCACCACCTTACCCTTGTCAAGCATATTCTTGATGTCATCAGTATGTACATCAGACATGGGTACCAGATATTTTTCAGACTTATGCTTCATAATGGTAGGCATCAAATCCTCAAATTTACCTGTACCACCAAAGAATATCTTACGTTTACGATACTGAACATATTTCTGTATATAGAGTGCTATGGTTTCTGTAACACAGAAATATTTCATGGTTTCAGGAATAGCAACCCGCATTTCAGCACACAATCCAAAGAAATGGTCAATGGCATGACGAGAGGTAAATACAATAGCTGTATAATCGAGGATAGAGACCTTTTGTTGTCTGAATTCCTTAGGAGACAAACTTTCAACCTTGATAAAAGGGCGAAATACCATCTCTACACCATACTTCGTAGCAATATCGTAATAAGGAGACTTATCTGAAGCCGGCTTCGGCTGTGACACAAGAATTTTTTTAGTACTCAATGTTCTAATTTTTTATTATCAAACTTCCATTTAACTCCATCAGCCCTCGATACAATACAAACACAGGGACGATTTCGAGGGCACAAAAGTACAAAAATAAAAGCAAACCATCGTACAAATTACCACAAAAAAGCTTTATTCCCTTATAGAACATCAATATTTTAGCAAATAGTAACAAAAATATTCCTAATGCTACTGTCCAATACAAACCCATCTCCAAGAAAACAAGCAGCAATGAGAACGGGAAAAGAAGAAAACTAAAGTAATATAGCAACGTAGAATAAGAACTAATCCATATATAAACCCTGCTTTTGTCAAAAAAAACGCTTCCAATCAAGAGATAAAGCAGCCACTTCAAAACAAAATACAAAGCTGATAAAAGCATGTAAATGGCGCACAAACTGAGCGGTGGAATACTGAGCCAAGTCACATCATACAGACTTACAAAAAAATAGTAGCACGAAATACCCATCAGCACACACAACTGCAACAGTAGCATAGAGAAAGAACGCGCATCTCCACCCGTAGAATCTGCAAACAGGCTAATCCGTGCACGATGCATAATAAAGTCCTGCCCCAGTTGCCACAAAAACTTACGACTACGCGACAACACATAGGAGGAGAACAAAAAGCACAGAAGCAAAATAAACACAATAGCATTGTCCATCTGCAGGGTATAGGGCAAAATCTCAACTTTCATTCTATATTTCGGCTAATTTTCGAATCGACGAATCCCAAATAGGCATAGTATGTATCATTTCCACTGCCTCCTCCGGTGTGTTTGCCACCGACCATATATCTCCATGTTTGGCCCTCATAAACTTACCTTCGATGGCCCTCTGCAACATTTCAAGTAACGGAGCATAGTAATCGTTTGTATTCAGAATGACGATAGGATTCAAGTAAAGTCCCAATTGCTTCCAAGTAATAGCTTCCAGCAGTTCTTCTAAAGTACCACACCCACCCGGCAAAGCAATAATGGCATCGCTCATGGCAATCATGGTACGCTTCCGTTCGTGCATTGTAGGAACTTCTATCAACTCGGTCAATCCGGTGTGATGCCAACCTTGCTCCAACATAAATGTAGGGATAACACCGCTTACCATCCCGCCGACCTGCATCGCTGCATCCGATACAGCAGCCATCAGCCCCATGCGACCGGCCCCGTTCACTACCCGAATTTGTCTTTGCCCCAACAGTGTACCCAATCGACGAGCTGCCTCCACATAAGCCGAGTCAATCTGAGTACTTGAAGCACTATATACACATACCGTCTTTATCTGATTCATTGTTTCTTGTTTATAGATAAAAAAGAAGCTCCGACAACGTTCGAGTTATCAGAGCTTTCTTCATCCTCCAGTATTGGTTGGACTACCAGGATTCGAACCTAGACAAACAGAACCAAAACCTGTTGTGCTACCATTACACCATAGTCCAATCATTTGTGCTTTCTTTTGAAAAGCGGTGCAAAGATAGAGGACTTTTTTTATTCTTGCAAGTATTTTGCTATTTTTTTTGCATTTTTTTATTTCGCAAGGAGTAAATAGTAGTTTTTCTTACCTCTTTGTACCAGCAGATACTTATCATTAAGCAGGTCTGAAGCAGTGATTACTTGGTCGAAAGCCGCCAATTTCTCTTTATTCAAAGATACGCCACCACCTTGCACCATCTTACGCATCTCGCCCTTTGATGGGAATACTGCCGCATGATCGGTAAAGAGCTCAACAGCTTTAACGCCTTCGTTCAATGCTTCGCGTGAGATTTCAAATTGGGGTACTCCTTCGAAAATAGAAAGCAGAGTAGCCTCATCGAGTTTCTTCAATGCTTCCGAAGTTCCTCCTCCAAAAAGGATGCTCGATGCCTCTACGGCAGCATTGTATTCTTCTTCTGAATGTACCATGATGGTTACTTCCTTAGCCAAACGCTTTTGCAGCACGCGCAAGTGGGGTGCTTCGGCATGTTGGGCAATCAATGACTCTATCTCTTCTTGTCCGATGGAAGTGAAAATCTTGATGTAGCGTGCGGCATCATCGTCGCTCACGTTCAACCAGAACTGATAGAATTTATAGGGAGAGGTGTATCGCGGGTCGAGCCACACGTTTCCGCTTTCTGTTTTTCCAAACTTTCCACCATCGGCCTTAGTAATGAGCGGACAGGTCAGTGCAAATACCTCACCTCCGTTGGTGCGTCGCACCAGCTCCGAGCCTGTGGTAATGTTACCCCATTGGTCGCTTCCTCCCAACTGCAGCTTGCAATTTTTATTTTCATACAAGTAAAGGAAATCATAACCCTGCAACAACTGATAGGTAAATTCGGTAAAAGAAAGGCCATCGCGTGCCTCACCGTTCAATCGCTTTTGAACCGAGTCTTTGGCCATCATATAGTTTACGGTGATGTGCTTGCCTATTTCACGTGCAAAATCAAGGAAGGTGAAATCCTTCATCCAGTCATAGTTATTCACCAGCTCTGCCTTGTTGGGTGCATCACTCTCAAAATCCAAAAATTTGGAAAGTTGCTTCTTAATGCACTCTACATTATGACGCAAAGTTTCTTCGTTCAGCAAGTTACGCTCTTGCGATTTGCCTGACGGGTCACCAATCATACCGGTTGCACCGCCAATCAGCGCCAAGGGTTTATGTCCGCAACGTTGCAAGTGACGAAGCATCATCACACCGCAAAGGTGACCAATGTGCAATGAGTCGGCTGTAGGGTCGATGCCCAAATATGCCGTAACCATCTCTTTCGCAAGCAATTCTTCTGTGCCCGGCATCATGGTATGCAACATGCCGCGCCATCTAAGTTCTTCTACAAAATTCATCGTATTTGTTTTATATTTCGTTGATTCTTACCAAAATTTTCGGCAAAAGTACTACTTTTTTCAGAAAAAGAGAATGTTTTAAGGCGAAATGCTTACCTTTGTGTCCTGAATATCCATCAAAGATTCCAAAAAGTATGGCAATAGAAATTAAAAAAGTTACCACATCTGCTGAATTAAAGCAATTTATCCGATTCAATTACGAGTTATATAAGGATAATGCCTATTCCGTTCCCGACCTCTACGATGATATGCTTACCACTTTCGACCGTCGTAAGAACCCAGCCTTCGATTTTTGTGAAGCCGATTATTTCTTGGCTTACAAGGATGGAAAAATTGTGGGACGCACAGCGGCCATCATCAACAAACGCGCCAACGAAACGTGGGGAAAGAAAGATGTTAGATTCGGATGGATTGATTTCATCGACGATTTTGAAGTATCCAAGGCATTGCTCGATACGGTTGAAAAATGGGGAAAAGAGCGTGGAATGACCAGCATACAAGGCCCGTTAGGATTCACCGACCTCGATGCCGAGGGTATGCTTATCGAAGGTTTCGACCAACTAAGCACCATGGCTACCATCTACAATTATCCTTACTATCCCCAACACATAGAACAATTAGGATTTGAGAAAGATGCCGACTGGGTAGAATTTAAAATCTATATCCCCGATGCCATCCCCGACAAGCACAAGCGCATTTCCGAAATCATTCAACGCAAATACAATCTGAACATTGTAAAATGCACCTCGGCCAAGGAGATTGGCAAACGCTACGGGAAAGCCATCTTCGAATTGGTAAACGAGGCATATAGCCCCCTTTATGGCTATTCGGCACTCTCCGACCGACAGATAGAGCAATACATCAAAACCTATCTGCCCATCCTCGATTTGCGTATGGTAACTCTCATCACCGATGCCAATGACCAATTGATTGCCGTAGGAATCTCCATGCCATCGCTCAGCCAAGCACTGCGCAAGAGCAAAGGTCGCTTGTTGCCCTTCGGATGGTGGCACTTGGCAAAAACCATTTTCCTAAAGAAATATCCCAAAGTACTCGACCTGCTGTTGGTTGCCGTCAAACCCGAATACCAAAGTAAGGGAGTCAATGCACTACTGTTCTCTGACCTCATCCCTGTCTATCAAAAGCTGGGCTATGAATATGCCGAAAGTAACCCTGAACTGGAAATGAACGGAAAGGTGCAAGCCCAATGGGATTACTTCAAAACCGAGCAACACAAGAAACGCCGTTGCTACACCAAAAAGATTTGATACAAAAATCCCACTCAATAAATTCAATGATGAGGGTGTGCACAATTCAGCGTTGCACACCCTCATTCTTCATTTATAGAAAGGATTCTCTGTTTCAACCTACCACTTTCAACCCACTATTTCAAGGATTTTCCATTTAGACTAAAAATTCTATAAGTGTAAAACAATCAGATAAATGTTAAAATCCTATTTTTATCGAATAAAAGGATAATAAATGAAGCAACAGTATATGGTTTTTGTAAAACAATACGATTGTTTTTCTTGTATATTGACATAGTTATAAAAGTATTCTTTTTTTACTTCCTACTTTATTGAAAAACAGACTGTTACGATGTTATCAATTGTTAATTTTGAAAAAACTTCGGTTTTTGAGTAGTTAAAACCGAAGGGTGGTGTTATATATTTGCACGTCCCGCGAGGAGAGCAAAGGCCACGCCACCCTCAAGGGGCCACCGAAAACCCGCTTCGCTTCTCGGCCGTACTTGGCTCGCTTCTGGTTCGGTCCCGCTTCGGTGTTTCTTCGGTGTTTCTTCGGTCGTTCTTCGGTCCTATAGAGAGCGAACAAACAGCGAACAACGACCGAAGAACGACCGAACAGCGTGCGTACACGTAGCGTGCGAGGAGCGACCAAGAAGCGAACCGGAAGCGAGCTAACCACCGGCAAGTGCTGCTGCAGAAGCACAAAGCAGACGTATGGTTAGCCGAAACAAAGCAGGGCCTATTGCCCTGTGGTAACCAGTTAAAACAGACAATCAACGATGAAAACCAGCGAATTAAGCATTCTTACCCTTTATTTCCCACTGCTTCAGGTATTCATAACCAAAGCGGCAACGAAGGCAATCTTTTTTGTCACAATACTCCTTCTGAAGCTGAAGAAGTGCTTGCGAATCGGCTGCCGTAGATACGGAAAGGCCGGCACCACTCCACATCCGGGTAACGTAATTGTTTTCGGCCTTCAGCAATTCAAGGAATCGGGTGGCTCGCTCGCAAAGCAAATCGCTACCCCGATGAAGCCCGTAGGCATAAAGAAACGGGATAACGGTATTGATAATCATCAGATTAAGGGCATTCTCTCCTACTCGTTTCTCTTGACGGGTTGAGACGGTTCTGAAGGTGAAATGCTCTTCCCAATAGGGCGAGGTTTGTGTAGTCAGCAACTTCTTGGCCTCTTCGATGGTTTCGGCCTCTATGACTTTCGAAAACAATGATTCCCGACTGTGATAGAGGTTGGCCAATTGAGCCAGACGAACATGAGGGAAGTTTCCGGGACGCAGACGTAGGAATCGCCATTGCTCTACAGGAAGCGGTTCGGGCAAAGAGAATTTATGTTTCAAGTAGAGAAATTCTTTTTTCAAGGCATGGAAATAAGTATCGGCTTCGGGGAAATCCTCTTCCAACAGGCCTGCCTGCCCAAAGAAGATGGCTTCTACCTGAAAAAGATTATCACGATGTTTATCGACTGCACGCAACGGCAACCGACCGGCCCAAGCCTCAAAGGCATCGCCGTTTATACCAAAACCGTAGTTGCGAGCCAAGGTGATGAAAAACACATCTTCCCAATGGTGATTGAAGCGTTCCAACCGTTCGGTTATACGGGTAGTCTTTTGTTCAAAACGTTCTACTTGCAAGGCCGAAAACCAGGAATGTACCGTTAATTGAGGCAACGATGGCAATATCCGGTAACAAGGAGGATAAACTTCTGATTGGCGCAATTCGTCATAGTGTAAACATACCTGTTCGGGGCATCGGAGCAATAGTTGGGGAATCAACTCGCCATTGCTTCTATAAACCCGACAATCGCTTTCGCCTACCACATGGAGGATGACATTATCGTAGGCTTTATTCCCCACATGCCCGTGTTTCACCCAATCGGAGGCTTGTAAATGTATCTCTACATTGCCTACCCACATGGTATTACCTATCTTCAACTTTGCATTGAAGAAATCGGGACCAGCATTAGCATTGGGCAATCCGGTATCTATCACCTCCACAGGCTGGCCATCTACCGTCTGCAAAGGCTCTAAAGGGAATATTTTATGTTTCCACACGTAGTGAAGCAGCTTTTCCATTATCAAGAAACGTTAATGTTGTGCACAAATGTAAGAAAAATATTATCTTTGCGACTCATAACAAAGGAATTATCCTACAAAATAAGAGAAAAAACAATGAAGATTGCATTAATAGGCTATGGAAAGATGGGCAAAGAGATTGAACAGATTGCCCTGAGCCGCGGACACGAAATTGTCTGCATTATTGATATCAATAACCAAGAAGACTTCTATTCGGAGGCATTCAAAAGTGCCGACGTAGCAATAGAATTTACCAACCCTATGGTAGCTTATCAGAACTACCTGAAGACCTTTGAGGCCGGTGTGAAGCTGGTATCGGGCAGCACCGGATGGTTGGAGGAGCATGGCGAAGAGGTGCGCCAATTGTGTACAACCGGAGGCAAAACGCTGTTCTGGTCGTCCAACTTCAGTTTGGGAGTGGCCATCTTCAGTGCCGTCAATAAGTATTTGGCCAAAATCATGAATCGCTTTGCCGACTACGACGTCAGCATGAGTGAAACACATCATGTACACAAGTTGGATGCCCCCAGCGGTACGGCTATCACACTGGCCGAGGGCATCTTGGAGAATCTGGATCGTAAGGAGAATTGGGTAAAAGGCACATTGCTGGCCGCCGACGGCACCTTGAGTGGAAGCAATGTTTGCAATGCTCACGAATTGCCCATAGCCTCTGTCCGCGAGGGCGAAGTGCCCGGCATACATACCATACGCTACGATAGCGAGGCCGATAGCATCAGCATTACCCACGATGCGAAAAACCGAAAAGGATTTGCATTGGGTGCGGTGCTGGCTGCCGAATATACAGCCCTGCATAGCGGCTTCTTGGGAATGAAAGATTTGTTTGACTTCTAAACACCGATATAAAGACAATGAAAAAGCAATGGATTAAATTTGGGATAGTAACCCTGCTCTATCTACTCTTTTTGATATGGGTAAAAAGTTGGTTAGGCCTCATCGTGCTACCATTTATCTACGACATATACATCACCAAGAAAATACGTTGGACGTGGTGGAAAGAATCGAAATCGAGCACTGTGCGCAATGTAATGAGCTGGATAGATGCTATCGTCTTTGCCGGTGTAGCCGTTTATTTTGTCAACATTTTCTTGTTTCAAAACTACCAGATACCCAGCTCATCGCTGGAAAAAACATTGTTAGTAGGCGATTATCTTTATGTAAGCAAAGTGAGTTATGGACCCCGTGTACCCAACACTCCCCTCTCCATGCCATTGACACAACACACATTGCCCTGGGGAGGCAAATCCTATCTGGAATGGCCTAAATGGGAATACAAACGGGTACCGGGATTTGGTAAAGTGAAGCGAGGAGACATTGTCGTGTTCAATTTTCCCGCAGGCGACACCGTGGCATTAGCCAACCAAATGGAGGACTTCTACTCCATCGCTTATCGGGAAGGAGAACGACTTAACCCCGTAAAGATAAATATGGACAGTTTGAGCCGAAAAGAACAGCGCAAGGTGTATGACCTGCATTACCAAACCGGCCGTAAACACATCCTTGACTATCCACAATACTACGGAGAGGTTGTTGTACGCCCCGTAGATAGACGAGAAAATTATGTAAAACGTTGCGTCGGATTGCCGGGAGATACCTTACAAATCATTGACGGACAAATCTATATTGACGGAGAACTGACCCCGCAACCTGAAAACGTACAGTTCAACTACTTCGTACAAACTACCGGTTCGCCAATCTCCACAGAACTGTTCAGACAATTAGGCATCAGTCAAGATGACCAGATGTTAATGAGCAGCCAATGGGCAGGAGGATTGCAACAATTAGGATTAAACTACAGAGACAAGCAAGGACGATTGGCTCCCATCTATCACCTACCCTTGACCCAAAAGATGTACGACTCATTGGCTTCCAATAAGAAACTGATAAGTCGTATCATCAGAGAGCCGGAAGAGATTGCCGCCGGACAAATGTACCCCCTTAACCTCTACACAAAATGGGACAGAGACAACTATGGACCTATCTGGATACCTAAAAAAGGAGAAACAATTGCTTTAAACGAAGAAACATTACCCATCTACGAACGTTGTATTGAGGCCTATGAAGGTAACAAATTGGAACATCGCCCCGACGGCATATACATCAACGGAGAAAAAGCCGACAGCTATACTTTCCGATTGGACTATTATTGGATGATGGGTGATAACCGTCACAACTCGGCCGACTCACGCTATTGGGGATTTGTTCCCGAAGACCATGTGGTGGGAAAACCCATTATGGTATGGCTCTCTTTAGACAAGGACAGAGATTGGCTGGATGGGAAAATACGTTGGAACCGTTTATTCAAATGGGTACACGAAGATTAGCAACCGTCATTCAACAACCGTGCCATGAAACCCAATAAGAAGATTATCGTAACAAGTTGCGTAGCAATACTTTTCGTAGCATTGCTACGCGGTTGTGCGGTCACTTCTTACCACCTTCCGTCAACAGGAATGGAAAATTCGCTCTATAAAAATGAGCGCATTCTGATAAACAAATGGAGCTATGGCTTGCGTTTACCTTTCATGGATATATGGGGTTACCACCGTTGGGGAGAAGACAAGGTGAAGCGAAACAACATTATCGTATTCAACAATCCGGCCGATAACGCTGAAAAAAGCATCAGTCAGCGAAAGGTGTTTATTGGGCGTTGCATTGGGTTGCCCGGCGATACCATACTGATAGATTCCCTTTATAATGTACACCCCGACAGGATGATTTCATCCGACAGGAAATGGTTTTATAGCTACCCCTCAGAAAGAGAAAACGAAATGCTTTCATTGTTAGTACGCTTGAATATGCAGAAAGAAGAAATCGTTCGGAAAGACTCATTGAACAATATTCGTAGCTTCAGCAGATATGAATACTATCTGCTACAACAAGCCATTGACGAAGATTGCTGGATACATCCGTTAGGAAATCCTGAAAATCACAACCTTCCGTTAGTGATTCCTGACAGCAAGACAACGGTTGACGTAACTCCCTGGAATTGTACACTACTATGTAACACATTGTTACTGCACGAAGGTAGGCAAGCGTCAGTGAAGAACGATTCTCTCTTTATTGACGGGAAACATGTAACACAATGCCGTTTTTCCAAAGATTATCATTGGATAGTATCAGACAATCCCAATAACTACTCCGACTCTCGCTTGTTTGGATTTGTCCCGAAAGACCATATCATTGGGAAGGCCTCTTACATCTGGTACTCAAGCCACCGGAAACGCATAGGAAAACAGATAAAATAGTGCAGGCATGAAGACAATATATCTTTCCTCAGCTTATTTGGCTCCCATAGCCTATTACGCCAAAATGCTACGAGCCAACCAAGTATTGATTGAACAATACGACCACTATGTGAAACAAACTTATCGCAACAGATGTAACATAGCTGCCCCCGATGGCGAATTGGCACTGACCATACCTACTGTGAAACCGAATACACCCAAATGCTTGATGCGCGACATTCGGATTTCTGACCATGGCAATTGGAGACACTTGCATTGGAATGCCATTCAATCGGCTTACAACCATACTCCTTTTTTTGAATATTACAAAGACGACTTCTATCCGTTTTACGAAAAGAAATGGACGTTTTTAATCGATTTCAACGAAGAACTATGTAACTTGGTCTGTTCGCTTGTAGATATGCAACCCTGCATAAAACGCACGACAGAGTATCGCACCACGCTAAATAATGATGAAGAAGATTGGCGGGAACGCATTCATCCTAAAAGGAAGATTCAAGAAGAAGATGCTTCATTCAACACAGTACCTTATTACCAAGTGTTCGAACAGAAATTGGGATTCCTGCCTAACCTGAGCATCATAGATTTACTTTTCAACATGGGTCCGGAGAGCTTATTGATTTTACAAAAAAGTCATATTTGACCGATAATCCATGATTAAAACATATTTCTTCATCTCAGAAATCAGATTTTAGCCCTATCTTTGTGGGAAAAAACAGAACCATATAAATATTATCATCATGAAAAACTTGTTCGATATTCAAGGTAAAGTAGTAGTTATTACCGGAGGAACCGGTGTGTTGGGTAAAGCCATTGCAGCCCATCTGGCCGAAGAGGGTGCAAAGGTGGTAATCCTTGGCCGCAAAGCCGAAGTGGGCGAAGCCCTTGTAAGCGAAATTAAAGAGAAGGGGGGCGAAGCTATGTTTTTAGCAACCGATGTAATGAATCGGGAGTTACTGGAACAGAATTTGGCCGATATCCTATCTGCATACGGTAAGGTAGATGCGTTACTGAATGCTGCCGGAGGTAATATGCCCGGTGCAACAATAGCCCCCGACGGCACATTCTTCGACATAAAGATTGAAGAATTTCAGCGTGTACTTGAACTAAACTTGATTGGCACTGTGCTTCCTACCCAAGTTTTCTTGAAGCCGATGGTAGAGCAAGGTAAGGGAGCTATCGTAAACTTCAGCAGCATGGCTGCTTTCCGCCCAATGACGCGTGTTTGCGGATATGCGGCAGCCAAAGCCGGCATCAGCAACTTTACTGCCTATATGGCAACTGAGGTAGCCAAGAAGTTTGGTGAAGGCATTCGGGTAAATGCCATCGCACCCGGATTTTTCCTGACTGAACAGAATCGCACCCTACTGACCAACCCCGATGGAAGCTGGACACAACGAGGAGAAGACGTGATTCGTCAGACACCTTTTGGTCGCATGGGACGTGCTGAAGAACTTTGCGGAACCATTCAATACCTCATTAGCGAAGCCTCCAGCTTTGTAACCGGTACGGTAGCTGTGGTAGATGGAGGTTTCAATGTTTATGCCATGTAATTATGATTAAGGTATGATACTTTGTGAACAAACTTGGCGTTGGTACGGACCGAATGATCCGGTTAGCCTATGGGACATCAAGCAAGCCGGTGCCACCGGCATTGTGAATGCCTTACACCATATTCCCAATGGAGAAATATGGACGATAGAAGAAATCATGAAACGAAAGGAGTTGATTGAAAGTGTGGGATTGCGATGGTCGGTAGTAGAAAGTGTACCGGTACACGAGCACATCAAAACCCAAACAGGTGACTTCCAACGCTACATCGACAATTATAAGGAGAGTTTGAAGAACTTGGGGAAATGTGGTGTAAACGTGGTTACTTACAACTTTATGCCCGTATTGGACTGGACACGCACCGACTTGGCATATGAATTGCCGGATGGAAGCCGTGCTTTACGTTTTGAACGGGCGGCATTTATTGCTTTCGATCTTTTCTTGCTAAAGCGTCCGGGTGCCGAAAAGGAATATACCGAGGAGGAAAAAACCAAAGCAAAGGCTCGTTTCGAACAGATGAATGAAAGTGAACGGGAAGTATTGGTGCGCAACATGATTGCCGGTCTTCCCGGTTCGGAAGAGAGTTTTACATTGGAGCAATTTCAACAAGAACTGGACCGATATAAGGAGATAACCCCCGAACGTTTGCGGAAGAACCTGATTTATTTCCTACAAGAAATTTGTCCGGTGGCCGACGAAGCGGGTGTGAAATTGGTTATTCATCCCGACGATCCCCCGATGTCTATCTTAGGGTTACCACGCATCATGAGCCGAGCCGAAGATTTTCAGGCATTGATTGATGCCGTTCCGAATGAAAGCAACGGACTTTGCCTTTGTACCGGCTCATTAGGAGTGAGCAATGCTAACGATTGTGCGGCCATGATGACCCAATTTGGCGACCGCATTCATTTTGTACATTTGCGCAGCACACAACGTGATGCTGAAGGAAACTTCCATGAAGCCAACCATCTGGAAGGGGATGTTGATATGTTTGGAGTGATGAAAGCATTCTTGGAGTTGCAACAACGACGCGGACAATCTATTGCCATGCGCCCTGATCATGGGCATCAGATGGTGGATGACCTTCGCAAGAAGACCAATCCCGGCTATTCGTGCATCGGCCGCTTGCGTGGCTTGGCTGAGTTGCGCGGCTTGGAAATGGGAATAAGTAAATGCATGGAGGGATAAAACAAATAAGCAGTTGACTTTTTATGCTAAAAATAGAAACTCCTAATGGCGACAAGCGTGTATTATTGCACGCTTGTTGCGCTCCTTGCTCATCGGCCATCATTGAATGTATGTTGGCTAACGATATCCGGCCTACTTTATACTTTTGCAATCCCAATATCTACCCTTTGCAAGAGTATCTGGTTCGTAAAGAGGAAGCTATCCGGTTTGCCACAAGCCAAGGGCTTGACTTTGTGGATGCCGACTATGACCATGAGGCTTGGCTACAAACCATGAAAGGATTGGAATGTGAGCCGGAACGAGGTGGACGGTGCCTGAAGTGCTTCATCGTGCGATTGACAGAAACTGCCCGTTATGCCTCTGCAAACGGCTTTACTCTGTTCACCACCACTTTGGCCAGTAGCCGTTGGAAGTGTTTGAATCAAATCAATGAGGCGGGACGATTGGCTGCTTCGTACTACCCCGATACCTTATTTTGGGAGCAGAATTGGCGCAAAGGTGGATTGCAAGAACGCCGCAACCAGTTGTTACGAGAGTTTGGTTTTTATAACCAACAATATTGCGGTTGCGAGTTCAGCTTCCGAAATCAACAATCATAAATCAGCAGCGACAGACTCTCTTCGGCAAACATTTCATTGGCCACTTCCATCAATCCTTCGGCAGTTAATGCTTCAATTCGTAGGAATAGGGCTTCCGAACCTTCGTAGCGATGGTAGTGCAAGTAGCTTTTGGCCATGTTGAGTGCATTGTTTTCGTTATTGTCAGAGGCTACGGCTATCTGCCCTATCAATTGTTTTTTGGCTGCACTTAGTCCGGATGTTGTCATCTTGTTATTTCTTAATTGCCTTAGTTCCTTATGGACCAACGAGATGCATCTTTCTACATCGGCATGGTCGCACCCTAAGTAGATGCTGAAGGTACCGGTATCGGTGTAGCTTGTCAGGTTAGATTCTACTTGATAGACGAGGCCTCGTCTTTCGCGCAACGATAGATTCAGCCTACTGTTCATGCCCGGTCCTCCCAAGAGGTTGTTTAAGAGATAGAGGGCTGTTCGCTTATTGTTATAGGCATCGTATCCTCGTCCTCCCATCATCAGATGGGCTTGATGGGTTTCTCGTTTCACGGTCAACCGGCGAGGTTCATAGAGTGAGGGTTGTTCACGATGATGTTCTACGGTAAGCGAGGGAATGTCTGCCAAGAACTTTTGTACATATTTCAATATCTGTTTGAAAGGGATGTTTCCTTGAACAAAGAAAACCATATTCTGAGGTTGATAGTAGCTACGCGTCCACTGCATGGCTTCCGACGTACCGAAAGTTCTCAGCAATTGGGGTTGTCCTAAAATATTCCGTCCCAAGGGATGTCCCCGAAATATCAAATCTTCGAAATCGTCGAATATCAGTTCAGAAGGATTGTCTTCGTAAGATTGTATTTCATCGACAATAACTTCTACTTCTTTTTCTATTTCATGGAGAGGGAAGGTTGAGTGGAAGACGATGTCGGCCAATAGTTCCATGGCTCTGTCCAAATGTTCTGTCAAGAAGGCCGAATAGATGACGGTTTCTTCTTTGTTGGTATAGGCATTGAGGTCGCCTCCTACGCTTTCCATACGGTTCAGTATGTGCCATGCTTTTCGGCGACGTGTTCCTTTGAATATGAGGTGTTCTACAAAATGGGCCATTCCCTGCTGATGTTCCCATTCGTCTCTGGTACCGGCATCGATGGCAAATCCACAATAGGCTACTCGCCCGTTTGTAGGACGATGAATGATGCGCAATCCATTGGGCAAGGTGTGGAAACTGCACGCTGATTCTATCTCTTTCGTTTGCTTCATGCCGCAAAAATACAACAAAACTTATTGTTATCTCTGGAAAATTGCAGATATTTGCACGGAAGTAACGAAAGAGGATATGCGAAAAGTAATAGGTATAGGCGAAACCATTCTGGATGTGATATTCCGTAACGACCAACCTACAGTGGCCGTACCGGGAGGTTCGACATTCAATGCTATGGTCAGCTTGGCACGAGCCGGCATAAAGGTGGAGTTTATCAGTCAGATTGGTGACGACCATGTGGGTGACCTTATCGAAGGTTTTATGTTGAAAAACGGCATGGATACTCGCTACATGATGCGGCGCAAAGGGGTGAAGACCGATATTTCGTTGGCTTTTTTGAACGAGAACAACGATGCCAAGTATAGTTTCTATAAGGATTATCAGAATCAGCAGGCCTCCATCGAGTTGCCTTCCATCGGTAAAGAGGATATTATTTTATTAGGTTCTTTCTATTCGCTCAACTCCTTGACTCGCCCCACCGTGGGACGTTTACTGGAAGAAGCCAAAGCGCAAGGGGCCATTGTCTATTACGACCCTAACTTCCGAGCCAATCATCAGCAAGAGCTCATCCACCTGATGCCCAACATGATAGAAAACTTTGAGGCAGCAAGTATCATACGTGGTTCGAACGAGGATTTTGGTTATATCTTCGGACTGACCGAGCCTGACAAGATTTATAACGAGAAGATAAAGTTCTATGGGGCACCTTTCATTTGCACTACGGCACACGGAGACGTGTCGTTGCGCACTTCGACCACCGCCAAGGAGTATCCGGTGCCTCGCCTGCAGACGGTAAGTACCGTAGGGGCAGGCGATAATTTCAATGCCGGCATCCTTTACGGACTGATTCACGAAGGGATTTATGGCGACAATCTGCCGCTACTGAATGGCAATGACTGGGATAAGGTAGTGGAATATGGCATCTGCTTTGCTTCACAAGCCTGCTTGAGCTACGACAATTACATCTCCTCGGAATTTGCCCGCTCGTTGAGAGAAAAATAAGACATCGGCATCGTGTAGATGAGGCGATGCCGAGCCTCATCAACTCCCTGTACATTGTACGCTCCGTTTCCTTACGAAGAAACTGTCGTTTCCTTGCAAGGAAACGACAGTTCCCTTTAAAAGAAACGCGCGTTCCCACAGCAAGAAACGACAGTTTCCATGAAAAGAAAATAAAGGAAACTGTAACACGCTGACTACAAACAGTTAAGACCAAAAGGCAAAAAATACTCTACGAAACCGGAAAAGTAACGAAAGCCATCACCTATATTAAGAACTAAAAATCGGCGTTAAATAATACTAATGCAATGTAAAAAGGATATTCAGGGAAGAAAACATTGTATGAAAATGATATAACTTTGTCTGAAGATAATAAGAAACCTTTAAAATTCAACCGCATGAGACAATTCTACTTCATGCTTATCGGCCTGACATTGCTGGTAAGCTGTACACCCGAAAACAGGGTTATCGAAAATCCGGTATATACCGCTCGCAACAATAACAGCATCGAAGTGAGCAGAGTGACACTGACAGATAGCACCACCGTGCTCGACATACAAGCCACCTACACACCCAACTATTGGATAAAGGTTGCATCGACCAGCCAACTGATAGACAACAAAGGCAACACCTACCCCATTTCATCGAGTATTGGCATCGAACCGGACAAGGAATTTTGGATGCCCAAATCGGGTGAAGCTACCTTCCAATTGGTATTCCCACCGCTGAAGCGAGGCGCAAAAAGCATCGATTTCACCGAAGGACCGGAGGTAAATGGAGGCTGGAAGATATGGGACATTCAACTGAAAAGTAACGAATTGCCCAAGCTGAATTTGCCCAAAGAGTTACTGACACAGCAAACTGACAAGGAAGCCGCATTGCCCCAACCTACATCGGCTTACGGAGAAGCAACCTTGAAAGGACATTTATTGGATTATAAGCCGGGTATGGAAGGACAAGGAATACAAACTTGGGCTATCCTCCCCGTCGGAAGCCCACGCAACGAAGAGATAATAGTGGATGAAAAGGGTAACTTTGAAGTAACATTCCAAGTAACAGGCACCGTACCGGCAATGCTATATGTACAAGGATTACAAGGACAAGGCATCCCCTACTTCTTAGAACCGGGAGAAACCACCGAAATTTACGTCAATATGCGTGAAATGAATCGTCGCCAATCGGGCTTACATAAAGAGAAAGCACCCTACGGTGAAATGACCTACGTCAAAGGTCCCTTAGCATCTTTGCTACAAGAACTCACAGAAATAGAAGCTATAAAGAAACCCATCTTCAACGCACACCAACAGCAACAAAAAGAGGTGGGCAGTATGGAAGAGTACAGACAACTGGTGATAAACACTACCAACAAAGTAATAGAAGCCGTTGAACAATCTTCGTTAAGCAAATCGGCCAAAGAATATGTAAAGGTTACAACTCAAATAGAAGGCCTCTACGAACTATATACAGCCCCCAACTTGGTGACTCACCTCAAATTGCACCAAGCAAAGAAAGAGGTAAGCAACGAAGAGAGACAAAAACTTGTTGCAAACGAAAAGAAAGCAATGAATGCCGACTACTTCCCCAACGAGTGGAAAGAGACGTTGAAAGACCCTAAAGCTACCTATACTCCCTACCTCAACAACATCGTTACCACACTTTCATGGGCAAGCCCGGCCGAAAAAGAATCGATGGGGCTGACTATGAAAGAACTTGAAACCTATATGGAAATAAGCAAAATAGCTAAAGAGGTATCCGACTTCAAACCTTTGACCGACGAACAACGAGAAGCCATGAAGGGCTTGCCCGAAGCCTATTCGGAATACTTAGAAGCCCTAAACAAGAAAGTGCTGGCGCAAATAGAAGCCAACAAGAAGAAAGAGGGATTTACCGTAAACGAAGCCGGCGAAGTGAGCAACGAAGATTTATTTGCTTCCATCATCAGCAAATATCGGGGCAAGACATTGTTGGTTGACTTCTGGGCTACCTGGTGTGGCCCTTGCCGCATGGCCAACAAAGAGATGAAACCCATGAAAGAAGAACTGAAAGAGAAAGACATCGTTTACCTCTACATAACCGGTGAAACCTCTCCGAAAGAGACATGGGAGCAGATGATTCCCGACATCAAGGGCGAACACTTCCGCGTCACCGCCGCTCAATGGGAGTTCTTATGCAATACATTTGGCATAGAGGGAGTTCCTACCTACTTTGTCATCGACCGCGAAGGAACCATCAAATACAAATCGGTGGGTTTCCCCGGCGTAAGCAAGATGAAAGAAGAATTACAGAAAGCATTATAATTAGAGTAAAAGGCCGCAGTTTGCGGCCTTTTACTCTAATTTGAACTATCTATTAATAAGATAGGATACGGTTTAGAAGAAGAAATTCAAGCAAACTTGATTCTTCTTCACTCACCTTTCACTATCTTTGCACCCGAAATCTTTAAAAACAACAATCAAAACGTGAACGCTTTCGAAGAATTGGGCGTATCGCCCGCCATCTGCCAAGCCATCAGCGAGATGGGCTATGAGCAACCCATGCCGGTACAAGAGGCCGTCATTCCATACCTGTTAGGAAAAAACAACGATGTAGTGGCCCTGGCACAAACCGGCACCGGCAAGACAGCCGCTTTTGGTTTGCCTTTGCTACAAAAGGTGAACGTGAAGCAACGCCATCCGCAATCGCTAATTCTCTGCCCCACCCGCGAACTCTGCTTGCAGATAGCCGGCGACTTGAACGACTATTCCAAGTACATTGACGACCTGCGAGTGCTTCCTGTCTATGGTGGCAGTAGCATCGAAAGCCAGATACGTGCACTGAAACGAGGTGTCCATGTCATAGTAGCTACACCCGGCCGATTGATTGACTTGATGGAACGCAAAACCGTATCATTGGCCACGATTGAAAATGTAGTGATGGATGAGGCTGACGAGATGCTGAATATGGGATTCACCGACAGCATCAACGCCATCTTGGAGCAGGTGCCCGAACAACGCAATACGTTGATGTTCTCGGCTACCATGAGTCCGGAAATAGCGGCCATTGCCAAGAACTACCTGCGCAATGCCAAGGAGATAACCATCGGTCGCAAGAATGAAGGTACCGCAAACGTGAAGCATCGTGCCTACTGCGTGCAGGCCAAAGACAAATATGAAGCTTTGAAACGTGTTGTGGACTACTACCCCGACATCTATGCCATCATCTTCTGCCGCACTCGCAAGGAGACGCAAGAGATTGCCGACAAGCTGATGCAGGAGGGTTACAATGCCGATACACTACACGGCGAACTGAGCCAGGCACAACGCGATGCCGTGATGCAGAAGTTCCGCATACGCAACTTGCAACTGCTGGTGGCAACCGACGTAGCTGCGCGTGGACTGGATGTGGACGACCTGACACATGTCATCAACTACGGACTACCCGACGACACCGAGAGCTACACTCACCGAAGCGGACGTACCGGCCGTGCCGGAAAGACTGGTACTTCGGTTGCCATTATCAACCTGCGCGAGAAGGGCAAGATGCGCCAGATAGAAAAAATCATCGGCAAGCAATTTGAGATGGGAACTATACCCACCAGTCAACAAATCTGCCAAAAACAACTCTTCAAAGTGATTGATGAATTGGAAAAGGTAAAGGTAAACGAAGAAGAAATCAGCGAATTTATGCACGATGTATATCGCAAACTGGAGTGGTTATCGAAAGAAGACCTCATCAAGCGCATTGTATCGTTGGAGTTCAACCGCTTCTTAGATTATTATCGTGACCGCGAAGAGATAAAAACCGACACCGGTCGCAAGGAAAAAAGCGATGAAAAGGGCAAAAAAGGACGTAATCGTAAAGCGGAAAAGGGCTTTGCACGACTGTTTATCAACCTCGGTAAAAAGGATAACTTCCGCCCCTACGATGTACTTGACCTGCTGAATCAGCATACACAGAAGCGAGTAGAAACCGGACGCATCGACCTGATGCTGAACTTCTCCTTTTTTGAAGTGCGCGAAGAGGATGCAAAGATGGTGGTAAAAGCCTTGAAAAATGCCAAATTCCACGGCCGGAAAGTAGTAGTAGAGATTTCGGAAGAAAAAGGAGAAGAGAAAGCTGGCAATAAATCGGAAAAAAATTTCGCCAAGCCAAAGAAAAAGAAAGAGTACAAAGAATCTCTTAATAAAGAGCCGAAAACAAAGAAACCCAGCCGAGAAGAACGGGGATACACCAAGGCTCGCGGCCGAAAGGATGATTGGAAGCAGTTCTTTGCTCCCGAAAACAGCAAATGGCTGAAAGGACCTGAACCCGATTTCGAAGAAGAAGGATGGGCCAAGCCATTGAAGAAAAAAAAGAAGAAATAGATATTTAAACATTAAGGGGGTGCTATTACACCCCCTTTTGTTTTTATTATTGTTGCTCGATTACCACTTCTTCAACCACCGGTTCCGACTCTATCGGAGAAAGTGAGTTATAAGCACAAGCATAGGCCAAAGAGGTAATGACAATAGTCAGCAAGTAGCCTATACAACAGAAGATAAGACCTACGATATTGAGCAAAATCATAACAATACCCAATCCGAACAGCCTCCAGAAATGACCTTCAGTCATCTTCCACGAACGACTAAAGGCTTCGCTGAAAGGTATTTCAGGATGATTGGAAGCAATCATCGGAACAAACATCAAGCGTACTCCTAAGAAAATACCCGGTATCACACAGAATATGGTGCCGGCCATGACAATGACCGAATAAACAATATATGCACCCAAGTAAAACCAAAAAGTATGACGGGCATCCTTCAACTCAAGCGTCATATCTACTTTGTTGCCTCGAACTGCAGCATTCAACATGCGGCAACCTACCACCACCAAATAATTATTAGCGAAAAAGGTAAAGATTACCGCTACAATTAACCAAGAAAACCAGCTCCACACATCATCATCGGCAAACATCGTGGCAAGCCATTCCTCCTCAGTTATCCCTGAACCATAGGTTGCCAACATTTCAATATAGGGAACGTAATAGATTAATTGGACAATACTTGAAACAATAAAACCCAAAATTGTCAATAAAAGAAATACAGGAAAATGCTTCATGGTCAAAGCCCAAGCCCGATCGATTGTTCCACCCACAGTAAATGGTTGCTGATAATTGTACGTTTCCATATTAAATATTTTTAGTTAATAGATAATACAAATTTATAGATTCCTAATGATACCCCAAAGCAAAGAAACAAATAAATAGATGAAAAAGATTCGATCAGTGCACAATTTAGATAAAAGAGGAATGCTTTTTACAGATTTAGGCCACAAATAGGCAGTTGCCCACAACATAAAAAGCGGCAAGCTACACAATAGGAAAGGATTATATCGGAATGCAGCACGAAAATCGGAATGTAGCAAAGCACGAAGCATCCGCTGCCCACCGCACAAAGGACAATCCCAGCCCGTAAATTTATGAAACAGACAAGGAAGCATCCATTGCTCGCCAATAAGGTATATCAACCAGCAAAACAAAAAGAAAGCAAGTAGCAAACAAATAATCCGCATCTTCGTTAAAAATAAACTTTTTAGCAAAAATAGAAGAAAAGAAAATATTGATTATCTAATTAAAGATAATTAACGTTATCTCCTTAAATCATTCAACAAAAAGGCACAGGGAGTATTTATTCTTTAATCCCTGTGCCTTTTAAGGGTTTAACAACGTGTTTCAGTCCCCTTAAAGAGTTTATTTGTTTACTACAACACTATGCAAGACATTACCGGTTTTATCAATCATATGAAGACAAAGTTCTTTTTTCTCGGCGGTGATAACACTAAAACCAGGTGCAGAACTGCAATAGATTGTAGATTCCATCGGTTTCACTTGGCGACTGAGCGAAGCAGATGAATTAACAATAAATTCAATAGGGGAATCTGAAACTCGTATATGTTGGAAGTTATGAATATGTCCACAAAGATACATTGCCACATTAGGATGCTTATTTAATATTTTACCTAAGGTATTTTGCATATCCACACGTTCACTCAAATCCTTTGGAGTTTCGGCATATATAGGATGGTGACCCACTACCAATACCCAATCTTCGTGGGCAACCGAGAGTACCGAATCTACCCATGCTAATTGTTTTTCATTATCTTGTAGAGAAGCTTCGGGATACTTCCAATCTTCTTCACGATACTTACCCATTAAAGGAGTTGTATCTACCATAACAAAACGTACCGAAACCCCATCTTCATTGTAAATCTTAGTATAATAACGTTCTGGCATACTCCAGCGACGACTGACGTTTGTATAGTCAATTACAGCTTGCGTGTTACCACGATATTCATGATTGCCAAGTACCGGTAACCATTCAATCATCAGTTCGGGATGACTATAGATAAGCTCATAGTTAGTCATCCACAAAGGGTCGCTTACACTCTGCACACCATCGAAGTGATGCACATCTCCAGCAGCCAACACACATTCAGGACCTATTTCCTCGGCCATTCTACCCATCAATTCGGCAATGGGCTTTTGGTCATAATACCCGTTTCTTCCTAAATCGTTAGCAAAGAAAAAATTCAGATCCTTTTTCAGTGACTTCCAGACTTCTGGTGTTTGGGCAAAAACACTCGCAATAGCAAATAACGCTATCAATAAAAAAACAATTCTTTTCATTTTATTAATTTTCATCTATATGTTATCATATTAAAAATTTATCTTCACACCGGCATTCAGTCTCATGCCGTAATATTCTGCCTGCATAGTACGCTCTTTGTTTCCCTGATAATATCGGAGAGGCTGGTTCAAGAGATTGTTAACTTCCAGATAAAATGTTGTTTTATATTTCTGTCCCAAAGTGTAACTGGCATTGAAATCCAGATAGTTTACCTTGTCGTAATAACGATCAAGAGCAGCTACTGTACCAAACTCATCTACAAAATCAGATGCGAAGTTATAAGATAAACGGAGGTTCATCCCCTTATTTTCGTAATAGAGCGAAGCATTAGCTGTATGTTCGGGTGAACCGGTCAATTTAATGTCTTCATCTTCTTCCAATACTCGATGTTCAAACTGATGGTTTTTAGTCGAACTATGTGTATAAGTATAAGTACCATAAAACCCAATACATTTCAAAGAAGGAGCTATGAATCCAAAATCACGTTGATAAGCAAACTCCACTCCCAAAAGGTTAGCATCATAAGCATTGATAGGCTTGGTAATTTCATACTTCACCGGCTCACCGTCTTCGTTCAGTAACCCAGACGGAATATTGGGGTCGTTGGTCGTTTTCCATTTTTCTTCAGCTATTACATCCCTCACGTCCTTATAGAAAAATCCGATACTTAGCAAACCTACATTTTCGAAATAATATTCTCCACTAAGGTCGAAATTATACGAAGTGGTTGGTTTCAGATAGGCATTACCAAATTGAGCCTCTTCTTCGGCAATATTATAGTGAATACAAGGTACCAGAGCCGAATATTTAGGGCGTGATAATGTTTGGGTAAACGAAGCACGGAGTTTCAAATCATCGTTAACATTGTATTTCAACAAAAGACTTGGCAACCAATTGGTATAATGACTCTTCTTGTTGCCTGTAGCCTCAAGTCGTCCTTGCTCATCGTCCAAATTGTCCACAACCCAATTGAAACCGTTATACTTCAAATCCGTCCGTTCCATACGCAGTCCCAATACAGCCTGCAACTTCCGCCCTAACTCTTGGTCGAAACGCACATAGGCACTTGTAATTTTCTCAGTAGCCTTGTAGTTGCCCGATGCCTCCTCGTAGAGTTCAAAAGCGCCCTCCTGTCGAGGATTCATTTCAAGTCCTCCCAAGTATTCCTTAGTAACAAATGGGGTATTCACCGGAAGATTACCATCTACCATAAAATCGTTCCTTATCTGTCCGTTCGTATAATTCATCCAAGCATTTTCAGATAGTTTTTCATACGGTTCAATATAGTCAAAGCAGTGTATTTCTTTTCTCTTAGACTTATCAGCATACTTTACTCCGAAGCGTAAATTGTTCCCAAACAACCCTTTGTTCAAAGGAAGTATAAAGTTCATTCTGAACTTCCACTCATCTTCACTGATTTCCTGATCAGAGTTGGTCAATTCATCAATACCCCATTCATATGCTTCAAGACTTCCGATTCCTTTATTCGGAAAAGGATATTTTCCTCCTGCATCTACGAAATCAAGTCCCTCAAAATATGCTTCGTTCTTTTTACCTTTCATAACTACTCCCATATAACGTTCACCCGGTCGGTCTTCGGTAGCTCTTGAGTAAGAAACAGCCCAATCCATGCCCAATCGTCCGAATGTATGCTCTCCATCGAGCGTAAAATCCATTGTCTGTTGCAATTCCAATCGAGCATCCCGATTGTCGTCCACACCACCCTTGGTTTGCAACACAATAGATTGCTTAGAAGGAGCATCATTCAGTTTCTTGTATGTGATACGATAGCGATTCTCCCAATCACTGCGACGGTTATACATTCCCTTGAAAGAAATCTTATGGTTAGCATTAAATTTATAATCGCCAGCCAAGGAATAACTCTGACGTTCCCGAGTTACATAGTATTGTCTCATTTCAGCCTTATCGAGATAAACCTTGCCGTCATCGTCTACATCATATTCAAACTCCACATTATCTGCTCCACCTGGTGCATTCTGATAACTTGCAGCTAACATAACTCCCAGTTTATCATCAAAATAACGGTCGCCATACGTTAGTCCCAAGTTCAATTGCATCTTATCGCTTACCCAATTATAACCACTTCCTGCTGTAGCATTCAGCACTCTTTTATAAGGAGTATTTTTAGTCACTAAGTTAATGGCACCTCCTATGGCATCTCCATCCATATCGCTGGTTACTACCTTATTCACTTCAATGGTCTGCACCATATCTGCCGGAATTAAGTCAAGCTGCACATTGCGTGTATTACCTTCGGCTGAAGGAATTCGATTTCCATTTATGGTCACAGAAGTCAAATCGGCACTTGTACCTCTTACCTGCCCAAATCGGGCTTCTCCCATATCATATTGCACATTGATACCATTGATACGTTTCAAGGCATCACCAATATTGGAATCTGGAAACTTTCCCACCTGGTCGGCAGAGACCACATTTGTCACACCCATACTGTTCTTCTGCATGTTCACCGCCCTACGCTGTCCCCTAAAAGCCCCTTTAACTTCTATTTGTTGGAGTTCTACTCCTTCATTCATCACAATATTATATTCTAACGTATTCCCTCCCGATACTGTCAGTTTCGCTTCTACCGGATTATACCCCACATAAGTCACCTTGATAATATAAGTACCCGGTTCCAAATTAGTCAATGTATAAAATCCATTCATGTCGCTGATTACTCCTGTCTGTAGTTTTTCAACATAAATGGAGGCCCCCGGTAAAGTCTGTTGTTGATTATCAATAACTCTTCCGTGAATACTTCCATACTTCACAAGAGGTTCATTATTAACAGCCAATGCCGTTATAGCAACAAGTAACATCCACATTAAATTAAAAAATACTTTTTTTCTTCTCATAACTAAATAGATTAAAAATTCTGCTGCAAAAGTAGAGTCACTCCATTTCATAATAATTACAGCATTTTAAAATAGGAATGAAGAAAATATTTCACTTTAATTTCATACCTTTGCATATCTAATCGAACAAAAAAACCATGACCCTGCAACAATTGGAATACATCATTGCGCTTGACCAACAACGCCATTTTGGCAAGGCAGCCGAACAATGCAATGTGACACAACCTACTTTGAGTGCCATGATTCAAAAATTGGAAGATGAACTTGGCGCTAAGATTTTCGACCGAAATCGTCAGCCCATCGGTATAACCCCCATTGGTATTCAAATCATAGAACAGGCTCGCGAAGTATTGAGCCAAGCCGGCCGCATAAAAAGCCTCATCGAAGAGACACGTCAAGAGATAAGTGGTGTTTTCCGTTTAGGCATACTTCCTACAATTGCTCCTTATCTGTTGCCCCGTTTTTTCCCTCATATGGAAAAGAAATTTCCCAAGTTGGATATTCGTGTCAGCGAAATGAAGACTTCCCACATCAAGCAAGCCCTGCTAACCGGCGAGATTGATGGTGGCATCCTGGCCAATATGCCCGACTTTGAAGAATATGCCATAAACCACCTTTTCTATGAGCAATATTATGCCTACGTTGCCAAAGAGGATGCCCTTTTTGAGAAAGATAAGATACGCACTTCCGATTTAGCCACCAGCAATCAGCTCTGGTTACTCGACGAAGGCCATTGTTTCCGCGACCAATTGGTGCGTTTCTGCCAACTGAAACCGGCACAAAACAGCCAACTGACCTATCGCTTAGGAAGCATGGAAACCTTTATGCGCATGGTGGAAAGCGGACGAGGCGTTACTTTCATCCCCGAATTGGCAGCCTTGCAACTTAGCGAAACACAGAAAAAACTGGTGCGCCCCTTTGCCGTACCCATACCTACCCGGCAGCTCATCATGATGACCAATAAGAACTATATTCGTCACACCTTATTAAATGCAATAATTAAAGAGATACAAAATGCCGTGCCACGCGAAATGTTGAAACTTAGGGCTTCGCAATCCGCTTTATAGAAAACGTCTATCGGGACATAAAACCTTTCAATCGGAATTATTGTTTTAATCGGAATTTCTGCTATATTTTTGCAACGTCAGAACAGACAAACAGCCTGCAATGACAGAGAAAGAATATAGTATATAAAACAAGTAATAACCCATTAAAACAAAAAGATTATGACACCGATTATCAATGCACAAATGCCCGAATTTAAAGTTCAAGCGTATCACAACGGAACATTCAAGACAGTATCCAGCGAAGATGTAAAAGGCAAGTGGGCCATTTTCTTCTTCTATCCCGCCGATTTTACGTTCGTATGCCCCACCGAATTGGTTGATCTGGCCGAAAAATACGAAAAATTACAAAGCATGGGCGTAGAAGTATTTTCTGTAAGTACCGACTCGCACTTTGTTCATAAAGCCTGGCACGATGCATCAGAAAGCATTCGCAAAATCAGCTATCCCATGCTGGCCGACCCAACAGGCGTTATCAGTCGAGGCTTTGGCGTAATGATTGAAGAAGACGGTATGGCCTATCGCGGCACCTTCCTTGTAAATCCCGAAGGCAAAGTAAAGATTGCCGAAATTCAAGACAACAGCATCGGACGTAATGCCGACGAGTTGGTTCGCAAAGTAGAAGCTGCTCTGTTTGTAGCCAGCCATCCGGGTGAAGTATGCCCTGCCAAATGGCAAGAAGGAGCCGAAACCTTGAAGCCCAGCATCGACCTTGTAGGCAAAATTTAATTCTATTAAAAATTGAGAATTGGGAGTCAAGTTCTCAATTCTCAATTCTAAAAAGATTTTCAGTTTTTAATTAACTACGTTCAATACCTCTTTAGGTTTATAACGCCAAGGTATAGTTTCAATACTCAATTCATTATGTTAGATCAATCCATACTCCAACAAGTGCGAGAAATTTTCAAAAATCTCGACGCACACTATACTTTCCGACTTATTGCAGATAGCAGTCGTAACGAAACAGAAGGAATGCGCCAATTCCTTAGCGACTTCACCTCTTGTTCCGACCATCTGACATGTGAATTTAATCATACTTTTCAAGATAACAGTCTCGAATTTTCTTTATTGAAGAATCATGAGGAAACCGGCATCACTTTCCGTGGCATTCCTAACGGACATGAATTCACATCACTCCTATTGGCCGTACTCAATGCCGATGGCAAAGGCAAAAACATGCCCGATGAAGCTATCTGCCAACGCATCAAAGCCCTAAAAGGCGCTATCCGCTTGCAAACCTACGTATCACTGACTTGCACCAATTGTCCCGACATTGTACAAGCCCTAAACATCATGGCACTACAAAATCCAAATCTCACCCACGAAATGGTGGATGGTGCCCTCTTTCAAGAAGAGGTTTCCCAATTGAACATTCAAGCCGTACCGGCTGTATATGCCAATGGTGAGATGCTACACATGGGACGTGGTTCATTAGGAGAGTTATTACAAAAACTGGAAGAACGATTCGGCAGTGAACCAAATGAGGAAATCCGCCCCATTCATCGTGAATTTGATGTATTGGTAATTGGTGGAGGACCTGCCGGTGCATCGGCTGCCATCTATTCGGCCCGCAAAGGATTGCATGTAGGTGTAGTGGCCGGCCGCATTGGTGGGCAAGTGAAGGAAACGGTAGGTATAGAAAATCTCATCTCAGTACCACAAACTACCGGAACACAACTGGCCAATGACCTACGCAATCACATGAATCACTACCCCATCGAGCTATTTGAAGAACGAAGCATTGAGAGCGCATTGCTACAAGACTCACACAAACTGGTAATGGCTCGTGGAGGCGAAACATTCTCTGCACCGGCCGTTATTATTGCTACAGGAGCCAGTTGGCGTCGATTGAATGTGCCCGGTGAAGCCGAGTACATCGGTCGTGGTGTAGCCTTCTGCCCTCATTGCGACGGCCCGTTCTATCAAGGAAAGCATGTGGCGGTCATTGGAGGAGGAAACTCCGGTATCGAAGCAGCCATCGACCTGGCCGGTATTTGTAGCAAAGTATCTGTTTACGAGTTTTTGGACAACCTGAAAGCCGACCAAGTACTGCAAAAGAAACTGTATAGCTTGCCTAATGTAGAAGTATTCACCTCCATGCAGACAACCGAAGTGGTAGGTAACGGTGAAAAGGTAACAGGCATCCGTGTCAAAAACCGCCACAGTGGCGAAGAAACATTACACCCCTTGGATGGAATCTTTGTACAAATTGGTTTGGCTGCCAATAGCGCACCTTTCAGCGAAACATTAGAAACTACCTCTATCGGAGAAATCAAGATTGATGCAGCTTGTCGCACAAACCTACCGGGTGTCTATGCTGCCGGCGATGTGTCGAGCGTACCCTACAAACAAATCATCATTGCCATGGGCGAAGGAGCCAAAGCCGCTCTGTCGGCTTTTGATGACCGCACACGAGGAGTAATATAGAAATCGATGGTTAGTGGATAGTGGTCAGTAATCAGTGGTTAGCGATTACACATTTCATCCACAATATGCTTGCCATTACCAAAGTTTTCGATGATAAAAAGCATATAACGTACATCCACACCTATACATCGTTGTAGGTGTGGTTCGTATTGCAGATCACTGCTCATGGCTTCCCAATTACCATCGAAGGCCAAGCCTAACAATTCACCACGACCATTAAACATGGCACTGCCGCTATTGCCGCCTGTAATGTCATTGTCGGTAATAAAGCAAACACGCATTTCCCCGTTTTCATCGGCATATCGACCATAATTACCTTGCAACAACGAGAGCAATTCCGCTTGCACATAGAAATCACTATCTCCCTTGTACTGTTTTTCCTTTTCCAAGACACCCTTTGCAGTGGTATAATAATCGTATGCTATACCATCGGCAGGATGATAGCCAGAAACCGCACCAAAACTTAGGCGCATGGTTGAATTGGCATCAGGATAGAAGTTACGGTGTGCATACATCTGACGCATGGCAGCAGAAAAAAGTCGTTCGGCTTGTTGTATCTTTTCTGTAGGTTGCTGTATAGCAGCATTCACCTCCATATAAGTTACCAGCAAATCAAGACATACCCCAATAGCTGTATCATCAACAACTTGAAACGTAGAATCACGCCGCAGGACACGTTGCAACCCATCTATATGAGCCAAAGCAGTATGCTCATAAACCGAATCGGCAAAAGCCTTTACATCACCGGCATGACACTTATCTATAGTTTGGTAAAAAGAAGGCAAATATTCAGGAGTTACTTGCTTGCGATAGATGTCCAACATTGCCACAAATACCTCTTTATCTATTGTTTTGTCATAATCGGCATACAGTTTAGCCAACTGCCTGATGGTGTTTTCCAGTTGTTTTTCGTCACCATCCATATCCAAATTCAATACATTCAAAGCCAATGGAAACAATTCAGCCGCATTGAAAAAAGCCTCTATGAAATAGGCTTGTGCCCTATATGCCTGACGACGGGCCTCATAGTTCAGTTCTAAATCGGTAAACAAATGAAGTATTGAGGGCGTTTCGGACATCTGATTTTGCCGAATCCATCGAAGGAGCTCTTGTTCGGCTACCCGTTTTTTCTCCAATATTTTCAGTTTTTTTATGGAACGATTCATCCCGATGCTATTCTTCCAATAGTTAGAGCTTTGGTCGTATTTGGAAGCATATTTTATTCGGATGCTATCGTTATGCTCCATTGCTTGTTTCCAGATGGCTTGCTTCATACCCCTAACATCTATCTGTGCTTGATTCTGTGTCAGCATCATCTCTTCGATACCATATGAAGATAGATATCGTTCGGTACTTCCCGGATAACCGATAGTCATGCAGAAATCGCCCTCCCGATAGCCCTCCATCGAAATGGGTGCCACATAGCGCGGACGATAAGGACGGTTTTCAAGCGAGTAGTCAGCCGGCCGGTTATCGGCATCAGCATAAATGCGAAAGACACAGAAATCACCCGTATGACGTGGCCACATCCAGTTATCGGTATCCCATCCGAATTTTCCTATGGAAGTAGGTGGTGCATATACCAAACGAACATCATTGTAATCGCGATAGGTAGAAAGCCAGAACTCTGTACCACCATAGTAAACATCCACCATAGCGATTAAGGTAGTATCTTCCCGATAAACCTCTTCTTCTATGAGATATCGCATGGAGTCGATGACAGCCGTTCGCTTAGCCTCATCCATTACAGGTGTCACCTCGGCCAGTATCCTTTTCGTAACATCTTCCTGATTCACTAAAAAACGGGCATAGAGTTCGGGACATGACAATTCCTCCTCTCTGCTATGCGCCACAAAACCATCTTTCAAATAGTCATTTTGAGGAGAAGAATGTTGTTGCACGCTGCTGAATCCACAATGATGATTGGTCAATAACAAACCCTCTTCACTGACTACTACCCCCGAACAGAAACCACCAAAACTGACAATGGCATCTTTCAACGAAGGTTTCTTGGGGTCATAGAGTTTCTTTAATGGCAACTCCAATCCACGCTCTTTCATGTCACGACGCAAAGTCTTGCTCATATTCCCCAACATCCACATGCCTTCATCGGCCTGTATAGGCAATAAGCAAGTTACAGAAAAAAGAAGTAAAAACAGCCTTTTCATCGTATAAATCTATTGATAATGGGTATCTGTTTCAAAGGTAAATCACGCTTTATGATGTAAGCCACAAATATCAGCAACAAGAGGGTGCGGTATGCCATGCGCAACCAGATGTTTTCTATAGACAAACACATGGCGGCTACATAAAGTAGAGCAGCCAATAATACATATAGGAAGATAGCTTTCAAGTCATACCCAATAGGGTACTTCTTCTGTCCCACAAAATAAGAGAGCAACATGGCCACTCCATAACCGGCAAAACCGGCCCAAGCACAAGCCATGTAGCCATAGCGAGGTATCAGCAAGATGTTGATGCTTATCAGTACGACACAGCCTGCCAAAGAGAAATAGGCACCCCAACGGGTTTCGTCAATCAGCTTGTACCAGAAGGAAAGGTTGAAATAAATACCCATGAATATCTCGGCAGCCATCACAATAGGTACCACTTGCAAACCCGGCCAATAATCGGGGGCAATGATGTGTTTCAAAATGTCCATGTAGAACATCACAGCCAAATAGGCTAACAAGGTAAAGATGATGAAGAACTTCATGGCATCGGCGTAGGTCTTGCGACTATCCTTTTCGCGACTCCCGGCAAAGACAAACGGCTCGTAAGCATAGCGAAAAGCTTGTGTCAACATGGCCATTACCATGGCTATCTTGACGGCGGCACCGTAGATACCCAGTTCCACACCTGCTTGCACCTTGTCGGGATAGACAAAAGGGAAGATAATCTTGTCGGCCACCTGATTCAGAATACCTGCCAGGCCCAACACCAACAATGGCAAACTATAAGAAAGCATACGACGCATCAATGCCCGGTCGCATACATAAGGAAATCCACGCAACTCCGGTATCAAACAAAGCATGATAACCGATGTGCAAACTAAATTGAGGAAGAAAGCAGCGCCGGGGTCGCTTCCCTTCATTGCAACATAGTAGATGAGGTTCAATGCAATGTTTAATCCGATAAAGAGTAACTTAAGTGCGGCAAACTTAATCGGGCGTTTCTTATAACGTAGGTAAGCAAAGGGAATGCATTGAATGGCATCCATAGCCACCACTATCATCATCATACCCAAATACCAAGGATGCTCGCCATAACCCATCCATGTAGCAATAGGGTGTAAAAGTCCTAAACCAACCAACAAAAATAATACAGAGCTACCCATAACAAAAGCCAAAGCTGTGGAATAAACTCGCATAGGTTGCTCTTCTTGCTTGTTGGCAAAGCGGAAAAAAGTAGTTTCCATGCCACAAGTCAGTAATACCAGCACTAAAGCTACCCATGCATAAACGTTAGTCACTACGCCATATCCTCCACTTTCGGCAGCCATGGCCATGGTATAAATAGGTACTAACAGGTAGTTCAGAAACCTGCCCACTATGCTGCTCAATCCGTAGATTGCAGTATCTTTTGCTAAACTCTTTAAATTCATCTCAATGTTTTTTATTCCTATTTTCCTACCACCCCGCCAAAGGCACCCTTCCTTCAAGAAGAAGGGGAATTAGTTAGCCATAGGAATCACAATTATCACTCAATCTGTCTAATATATTCTTTGATACTATCAAATATCACTTTAGGATTTTCAAACACAAGGAGGTTTTCAAAACGCATAACCACAATCTGTGCCACTTCTGATAGGTAATACGAACGTTGTTCATCATGAAATTCCTGCCCTTTATGCACTTCACCATCCAATTCTATTGCCAACTTTATTGATGGACAATAAAAATCAAGAATATAAGGTCCAACACCATGCTTCCGCCTAAATTTCAAATTGCATACTTGACTTCCTTTAAGCATTCTCCACAAAGCAGATTCTGTTGCTGTAGAATGATTTCTCAACTCCTTACGTCGAAGTTTATACTTCGAAATATTCATTATATCCGTCACAAGCAATAGTCTGTCTTTTTGCCAATTGTCATTTCAATTCTCCTCCTTCGGGAAGGAGAAGTACCCGTATGAGGGAGGTGGTAGCGAAATCATCACTCACTAAACAATCCACCTTGAGTTGAATAGAAATTACGTCCCAAATGTTTATAGGCAAGCTCGGTGACTTCGCGTCCTCGGGGGGTACGCTTCAAGAAACCCTCCTTGATAAGGAAGGGTTCGTACACCTCTTCAATGGTACCGGCATCTTCGCCCAAAGCAGTGGCAATGGTGGTCAATCCTACGGGACCGCCACGAAACTTGTCGATGATGGTGCAAAGCAGTTTATTGTCAATTTCATCAAGGCCGTAGCGATCGACTCCCAACGATTCGAGGGCATATTGTGCTATCTCGGTATCAATGCTTCCGGTGCCCTTCACCTGTGCAAAGTCGCGCACCCGACGCAACAGGGCATTGGCAATACGGGGCGTACCACGACTACGACCGGCAATTTCGCCGGCGGCACGGTTAGAGCAAGGCACATCCAGAATGGAAGCCGAGCGTCGGATGATGCCACTCAGCACCTCGTCGTCGTAATACTCCAAGTGCAGGTTGATGCCGAAACGTGCACGAAGTGGAGCTGTCAATAATCCGCTTCGGGTAGTGGCACCCACCAGCGTAAAGGGATTGAGGTCTATCTGAATGCTTCGTGCCGAAGGGCCTTTGTCTATCATGATGTCGATGCGATAGTCCTCCATGGCCGAGTAGAGATACTCCTCAACAATGGGACTGAGTCGGTGAATCTCGTCGATAAACAGCACATCGTTCGGCTCAAGGCTGGTCAAGATACCGGCCAAGTCGCCCGGCTTATCAAGTACGGGGCCACTGGTAATCTTGAATCCTACCCCCAACTCGTTGGCAATGATTTGGCTAAGCGTGGTCTTTCCCAATCCCGGAGGGCCGTGCAGCAGTACGTGGTCTAATGCCTCACCACGCAAACGGGCCGCCTTCACAAAAATGCGCAGGTTGTCCACCACCTTGTCTTGCCCACTGAAATCCTCGAAACAGAGAGGACGCAGCGCATTCTCAAAATCTTTCTCTTTTCCCGACGAGAGTTGTTGGCGGCGTATGTCAAAATCTTCTTGTTCCATAGTGTCCAATCGTTTGGGTAGCAAAGATAAGTGAAAAAGTAGAATGACGAAACAGCTATGCCATTTATTTTCCCCAACTACGTTGGAAAAAGAGAAAGCAGGAGTTTTTTCAAACTTTTTACCCTCATAAAGTTGCTGTTTTAATGGGTTGTGACAGGACAATAGGCCCTGCCTTGTTGCGAGCTACCACGCCACCTACCTCGTGCCTCTGCAGCAGCACTTGCCGGTGGTTGGTTTGCTACTCGGTCGCTTCTTGGTCGCTCCTCGCACGCTACGTGTACGCACGCTGTTCGGTCGTTCTTCGGTCGTTGTTCGGTGTTTGTTCGCTCTCTATAGGACCGAAGAACGACCGAAGAAACACCGAACAAACACCGAAGCGAGAGCGAACCAGAAGCGAGCCAAGTACGGCCGAGAAGCGAAGCGGATGTCCGGTGGCCCCTTGAGGATAGCGTGGCCTTTGCTCTCCTCGCGAGACGTGCAAATATATAACACCACCCTTCGGTTTTAGGTACTCAAAAACCGAAGTTTTTTCAAAATTAACAGTTGATAATACTATAACAAGCTGTTTATCAATGAAGTGAAAATTTCAAAAAGAGATTTTTCCTTTTCTTTGTCAAGATACAAGAAAAATGGTTCGATTTATTTACAAATATTACTTTTTATATCGTCGTTTTATACCATACAAACAGAGAGAAACAAGTTCTATTTTTAGAAATAAAAATTCCCCTTAAAAGGAGAAAAATTTTCCTTTAAGGGGAGTAGGAATTTCAAATGTCAAACAGTCTGTTTACACTATTTAACAAATATCTTTTTCTTTTACATTAAGTACCATACAACTCATATTGCAATGGCTTTCAGTTTTATTTAAATAGTCCGCCCAAAATACTACCGGCCGCTTTCTTCAGACTGTCACCCAATGCTGCTCCTCCAAATTCGGAAAGCAAATCGCTGACTTCAAAACCGTCGGCCTCAGAAGTTTTCTTTGTCAATTTCTCAATGACAACGGGGATAAATGTTACCACCATGTTGGTAACGCTCGGCGAAAGGCCCAACTTACCGGCTATCTTATTCGTAAAAAGATTGCTTGCTAAAGCAGTGACCGGACTGGCCTTGGCCGAAGTGGTACCTGTCAGCAAATCGCCCAACTTGGCCAACCCTCCCTCTTCAGCGGCTGTTTGCTTCACACTATCAAAAATGGAATCGGATACACCACCCAACACAGCTTCCTTCAAATTCTCAGGAATAGACAATCCTCCGGTGGCAGCTTCGGCCACCTGTTGCTTAATAAGATCTAATAATTGTGACATAGTTCATGAATTTAATTTGCGACAAAGATAGGCGAAAGATTCTTTTGCCACAAAAAGAAAATGAAAAATCAACGCTTCAGCCAATACTTACGCTCCGGTTCAGGAAACTTCTCGATGGCATAGCGCAACATGGTGCGAGGCATCCGGGCATGATGTTCTTCTAAAAAGTGAAGCAATAATTCCTTGTTGCGTTTACCTGCCTCACGAAGCATCCACCCGATGGCCTTTTGCATCAAGTCGTGCATCTTAAAATGAGTGTGCAATTTAGTGTGCAGGGGTTGACAGGAGTGTGCATTTAGTGTGCACCCGGTGTGCAAAAAGTGTGCAGAAAGCCGAAAAGTATCGGTGAAATCATGGTTTCTAATGAATGTCAATGTAGAAACAATGGCAATGCGCTGTTCCCAAAGCAAAGAGCTATCGGCCAAACGGTAAAGCACTTCGCGAGGTTTTTGCTTCAGATATTCGCCCACAATAGCCGGCGCAGAGAGGTCAACCAAATCCCAGTTATTGATATAGGGTGTATGCACAAGATAGAAGTTGAAAATACGTTTTTGCTCCTTTTCATCGGTTTTTTTAAAACGTTCGACCAAAATAAGCAACGCACAAAGGCGACATTCATGCCAAGGGCTCTGCAACAAGGCAGCAACGGCTTCGAAAGGGATATTCCGGCATTGGCGAGCTACCAGCCGAACATTGGGTACTACCACACCCAAAAAGCAATCGCCCTCGCCATATTCCCCCTTTCCGGTTTTGAAAAAACGGGGTAAGATTTCTTGTTTCACAGGGTCGGCATATTGCCTAAGGGCCTGTTCTATCTCTTCGACTATCTGTTTCATACCACAAAAATGATTTTTATCTATCACAAAAGTAAATAAAAAGAAAGTTATTCCTACATTTGCGGCAAACAAAAAAAATAAAAGCAATGATTAGTTATCAGACAGATGGGGTAGCTATGCCTGCCATCAAAAAACGTGAAACAAGTGAATGGATAAAATCTGTAGCCCATACATACGGCAAAAAAATCGGTGAAATCGCTTATATTTTTTGCTCCGATGAACGGATTTTGGAGGTAAACCAACAATACCTGCAACACGATTACTATACAGACATCATTACCTTTGACTATACCGAAGGGAATCGCATTGGAGGCGACCTGTTCATCAGTCTGGATACAGTAAAAACAAACGCGGAGCAGTTTGGGGCTGACTATGCCACCGAACTGCACCGCGTCATCATTCACGGCATCCTGCACCTTTGCGGCATCAATGACAAAGGTCCCGGCGAACGGGAGATTATGGAAGAGGCCGAGAACAAAGCATTAGGATTGCTTACTTCGCACCAGGGGTGAGGTTTTGCTTCCAGTAGTTTACCATTGACTTGCGTAAGTGGTAAGTAGTGCCCTGACGCTCATTGATGCTGTGCGAGCGCATGGGATAAGAGATTTGTGAGAAGAGTTTGCCATGCTTTACCAATTCATTGACTAACATTTCACAACTCTGATAGTGCACATTATCATCACCTGTACCATGAATAAGCAGCAGATTGCCTTTTAGACCTTCTACATAAGTAATGGGCGAGCCTTTACGATAACCATCCGGATTGGCTTGCGGGGTATTCATATAGCGTTCTTGATAAATGGTATCGTACAAACGTTGATCGGAAACAAAAGCAACGGCAATGCCGGTGTGGAACACATCGGGATAACGGAACATGCAATTCAACGTCTGGCTACCTCCTCCACTCCAACCGGTTATACCTATCCGTGAGAGATCGATGAAGCTGAACTGACGTGCCAAATCTTGTATGCCTTGGGCTTGGTCTTGAGAGGCAAAAGTACCCACCTCACCATATATACACTTACGCCATTCCCGGCCACGAGGAGTATTAGCCCCCCGATTGTCAATGCTGACTACGATATATCCTTGGTTGGCAAGATGCTGGTGCCACATATCGCCCCCACCCCATACATCTTGTACGGTAGAGCTGGCCGGCTCGCCATATATATCAAGAATAACCGGGTATTTCTTGCTGGCATCGAAATGGACAGGCTTTATCATCCAACCGTCTAACAATAAATTACCCGAACGAACTTGAAAGAATTCTTTGGGTTGCAACCCTAAAGCCTGGTATTGTTCTTTGGCTTTGGCATTATCGGTTATCAGACGTACACTTTTATGATTGGGGAACGACACCATGTCGATAATCGGTGGTGTTTGAACATTACTGAAAGTATGTACTGCCCACTTGCCGGTAGGCGACATGTTGTAACGGTGTTGTCCCGACTGGTCTTCCGGACTAAGACGTTTTACCTCACCCTTTCCAAAGAGACGGGCTTGATAAAGATAGCGTTGGGTATAGTTATCAGGTGAAGCCATGAAATAAATCAACCCCTTGTCCATATCTATGCCTACCTCGTTAATATAATCGAATTCGCCTTTGGTGATGGGAACAATCTCTTTGCCATCGCGACTGACACGGTACAGGTGTCGCCATCCACTACGTTCGCTTTCCCAAGTAAAGTATTTGCCACCCTTAAGCCAATGCACGCGGTCGTTGGTTTCTACCCACGCAGCATCTTGTTCGGTAAAGATATTGGTGGCCTCTGCCTCGCCTATTTTAGCAATCCATACTTTGTTTGTATTTTGTGCTCTATTCATCTGTTGAATGAAGAGTTCATTACTGTTAGGAATAAATTCCATGCGAGGAATATAGTTGTTTCGCGCATCACCGGGGATGTTTATCCAAGTGGTTTTTCCTCCATCGGCCGAAACATAGCCCACTTTCACCGCCGAATTGGTGGTGCCTGCCTTGGGATAGGGAAAGCGTTGAATGGTAGGATAAAGGGAATCTACATTGTTTATAATATCAAACCAACCGGTGCCATTGGTATCGCTTTGCCAATAGGCAATGGTTTTGCCATCGGGACTCCAACGGAAGCCATCGCGACAAGAAAATTCTTCTTCATATACCCAGTCGAAAGTACCGTTTACTATGATGTCGCTTCCGTCGGTTGTTAGTTGTATCACTTTGTCATCTGCTGCATTTTCTACATAGATATTATTGTTTGATACATAGGCCACACGGCTTCCATCGGGCGAAAACTTAGCAAACATTAAGCTGGATTCGGGACGATTCTTACCTAATTGGCGAAGCTGGCCGCTGGCTACATCGAGTATCCAATAATCACCACGAGTATCGTAACGCCAAACCTGACGTGTATTGGTGTAAATCAACACTTTACTATTATCATTACTAAAGGTAAAGCTACGCACCGGAATGGGCTTACCTGTAACAGGATTTACCAATTTTTCTCCTGAAATCAGCACCTCTTTGGAGTTGTCTTTGGCACTATATGCCATTACATCGAATCCTCCACCGGCATTACGCTCAATTCTCGAATAATGTTCACCATCAGCCATCCAGTTCACTTGACTGCTACCTTCTGTCCTTATCAAACCACCGTAAACAGCTTCTTCCAATGTAGGAATGTGTTGTGCATTTAGGCAGATTGATGTTCCGCATAAACTACATAGAAATAATAGTTCCTTTAATTTCATAATATTATCTTCATTTATATTGGTTTGGGACAAAGATAGATATTTTTACCTAAATAAACGAGGGAGATAAAAAAGTTTCGTATTTTTGCGCTTTAAACAATATTTTGATTATCTGACATGAAAGAGAACAACAAAGCCATTTTATTGGCCATTGTGGCCGTACTGAGTTGGTCAACCGTTGCAACGGCATTCAAGGTTGCACTCACTTACCTCACTCATTTTGAAATGCTTCTTGTAGCAAGTATTACCTCCCTACTTATTTTTACAGTGGTATTGACCGTACAACGGAAATGGAAGCAAGTGACAGGAATGTCTAAACGCCTTTGGGGATATTTCGCCCTATTAGGATTATTGAATCCGGTAGTTTATTACCTGGTCTTGTTCAAATCATACGATTTGTTACCGGCACAAGTGGCGCAACCTGTCAATTACATGTGGCCCATCGTACTACTTATTTTATTGGCTGTATTTGCCAAACAACCCATACCGGGGAAAAAATACATCGGCATGTTCATTTCACTGGGAGGTTTGATTCTGATTTCAACCGGAGGGAAACAAACGGGTGATATGAATATTCCGCTCTTCGGACTTTTTTTAGGCATTATGAGTGCTTTTCTTTGGGCCACATACTGGATGGTGAACAACAAGAACAAAGAAAAGGCCGATGCCATTGTGGCCTGTTTCATGAGTTTTTTGTTTGGTAGCATCTATTTGACATTGGGAGCTTTGGTAGTAGGTGCCAATCTAAATACACTGCCGGGTATTTTGTCGGGAATGTATGTCGGTGCTTTCGAAATGGGCATTCCGTTTGTTTGTTTCGGTTTGGCCATTCGCAAGACTACCAACCCGGCCCTCATCAATCAGCTTTGTTATCTCTCTCCTTTCCTTTCGCTCTTTTTTGTATCTACCATATTGGGCGAACAGATTGTACCTACCACTTACATTGGTTTAATACTGATTGTTACAGGTATTGTGTTTAATGAATATTTTGTAAAAGCAAAGAAGTCGTAAATTAGCCTATTGAAAGGAGTCATGAAAAAAATCTTTTATACAACTATACAGAAGTGGCAAGAAACGAATCTGATGTTGCGCATTTTGTGCGGCATTATTCTTGGTTCTATACTTGCATTGGTATGCCCTCAGTGGAGTGGAATCGGCATTTTAGGAACCCTTTTTGTAGGAGCATTGAAAGCCATCGCACCTGTATTGGTAGCTGTGTTGGTAACATCGTCTGTAGCCAAAGCAAGAGAAGGATTAGGCGATAGATTCCGAACAGTAATTTCTTTGTATGTCATTAGCACTCTTTTAGCCGCTGTATTGGCTGTAGTGATTAGCTATCTATGTCCGGTATCTATGGTTCTATCCGGTGTTGCAGCTGCCGGTGAAGCCGTACCAAACGAATTGAGCGAAATCTTCCAAAACATTGCCCGCGACTTAATGAGTAATCCGCTAACAGCAATAAGCAATGCCCTCTACCTGAGCATCTTATTCTGGTCAATCATTATCGGTCTGGCTATCAAGAAATTAGCTTCAAGCAACACCATTGACATACTACATGATTGGGCCGAAGCCATTTCACAAGTGGTGCGATGGATCATCCAATGTGCCCCATTGGGTATTTTAGGATTGGTTTTTACCACCGTTTCAGAAAACGGTATGGAAATATTCACTGTTTACGGACAATTATTGTTGATACTTGTGGGATGTATGCTAACCGTATCCTTGGTTATCAATCCTCTTATCGTTACTTTATTGCTCAAACAAAACCCTTATCCTTTGGTATGGCAATGCATCAAAGAGAGTGCCATCAGTGCATTTTTTACTCGTTCATCGGCCGCTAATATTCCCGTAAACATGGCTCTATGTCGTAAATTGGGATTGGATAAAAATTTTTATTCGGTCAGTATCCCCTTAGGAAGTACCATCAACATGAATGGAGCTGCCATTACCATTACCGTAATGACATTAGCTACCTGCCACACTTTAGGCATCGAAGTACCATTAATTAGTTCGTTGATTTTGAGCGCAATAGCTACATTAGGGGCTTGCGGAGCATCGGGTGTAGCCGGAGGTTCGTTATTATTAATCCCCATGGCTTGTGCCCTCTTCGGAATCAATAATGACGTAGCCATGCAGGTAGTGGCAGTAGGTTTTATCATCGGCGTAGTGCAAGACTCGGTTGAGACCGCTCTCAATTCAAGTGGTGACGTCCTTTTTACGGCTACCGCCGAATTCTATGAAAGAAAAAAACAAAATAAATCAATCAGCCAGACTAATAGTTGATTGTGAGTTAATGTGTTTGTAGTAATAAAGTGATGCGTATGTTTTATAAACCATCCGCATTTTTAATGGAACTTTTACACTATCTTTGTAGCGTATATCAAATAATCTACGAATATGGATTTTAAGTATGACGTAATAGTAATCGGTGCAGGTCATGCAGGATGTGAAGCAGCTGCTGCTTCCGCCAACCTGGGTTCTAAGACTTGCTTGATTACCATGGATATGAACAAAATAGCACAAATGAGCTGCAACCCGGCCATCGGTGGTATTGCCAAAGGACAAATTGTCCGCGAGATAGATGCTTTGGGTGGCTACACAGGCATTGTAACAGACCAGACTGCCATCCAATTCCGCATTCTTAACCGTTCAAAAGGACCAGCCATGTGGAGTCCTCGAGCACAATGTGACCGTGCAAAATTTATATGGACCTGGCGCGAAATTCTGGAAAACATCCCTAATCTGCACATTTGGCAAGATACCGTTTGCGAATTGTTAGTAGAAGATGGCGAGGTACGAGGGGTTACTACTGCATGGGGTGTAACCTTTTATGCAAAATGTGTGGTGTTGACGGCCGGCACTTTTTTAAACGGATTGATGCACATAGGTAGCACTATGCTGCCCGGAGGACGAATGGCAGAACCTGCTTCATACAAACTGACAGAATCAATCGCTAAACACGACATTCATTATGGCAGAATGAAGACCGGAACCCCGGTACGCATAGATGGTCGAAGCGTACATTATGAAGATATGGAAATTCAAGAGGGAGAAGCCGATTTCCATAAATTTTCATTCATGAATAGCGGGATACGCCACTTAAAACAGCTACCTTGCTGGACTTGCTTTACCAACGAAGAGGTTCATGAAATATTACGTGGCGGATTGGCCGACTCTCCCCTTTTCAACGGACAGATTCAAAGTATAGGTCCACGCTATTGCCCCAGTATTGAAACTAAAATAGTAACTTTCCCCGATAAGCCACAACATCAACTATTCTTGGAACCGGAAGGAGAGACTACTCAAGAACTCTATTTGAATGGCTTTTCGTCATCGCTTCCGATGAATATCCAGATAGAAGCCTTGAAAAAGATTCCGGCCTTCCGAGATATGGTAATCTATCGTCCTGGATATGCCATTGAATACGACTACTTCGACCCTACACAACTAAAGCACACTTTAGAAACAAAGAACATTAAAAACCTCTTCTTTGCCGGACAAGTAAATGGTACTACCGGTTATGAAGAAGCAGCCGGACAAGGAATTGTAGCCGGCATCAATGCGCACATTAATTGCCACGGAGGAGAGCCATTTACATTGGCACGCGATGAGGCCTATATAGGTGTGCTGATTGACGATTTGGTAACCAAAGGAGTTGATGAACCTTACCGCATGTTTACCTCAAGAGCTGAGTATCGTATCTTACTTCGCATGGACGATGCCGACATGCGACTAACCGAACGATCATGGAAGTTAGGATTGGCCAGCAATGAGCGATATGAATTACTAAAGAGTAAAAGAGATGCCATAAACGACATTATAGAATTTGCACGCACTTATTCCATCAAAGCAGCATTAATCAACCCTGCATTGGAATCTTTAGGCACCACCCCTCTACGTCATGGGTGCAAACTAATCGATCTCATCAATCGCCCACAAATTAATATCGAAAACATTGCCGAGCATGTTTCTGCATTCAAGCACAGACTGGACAAAATAATCGACCGGAAAGAAGAGATTATTGAGGCTGCAGAAATATTAATGAAGTATGAAGGCTATATTGAGCGTGAGCGAATGATTGCCGACAAATTAGCTCGACTGGAAAGTATAAAGATTAAAGGAAAGTTCGATTATGCCTCTATTCAATCGTTATCTACCGAAGCGCGCCAAAAGCTTATAAAAATAGATCCAGAAACCATTGCGCAAGCCAGCCGAATCCCAGGAGTTTCGCCCAGCGACATAAATGTGTTATTAGTCCTTTCTGGTAGATAATTAAATGTTCCACGTGAAACAAAAGCAATATAACTATATTTAAAACAAGAGATATGAACAGAGAATTAATAAGAAAAAATATCAGAGAAATACCTGACTTTCCTATACCAGGTATCTTATTTTACGACGTAACAACACTATTTAAAAATGGAGAAGCATTACGAGAATTATCGGATGCACTCTACGAGATGTATAAAGGGAAAGGAATAACAAAAGTAGTAGGCATAGAATCAAGAGGATTTATTATGGGGGCATTGTTGGCTGCAAGATTAGGAGCAGGATTTGTACCCATCCGTAAACCGGGGAAACTACCTGCTGAAACAATAGAAGAAAGTTATAAGAAAGAATATGGTATTGACACGATACAGATGCACAAAGATGCCATTAATGAAAATGATGTGGTACTGATACACGATGACTTATTAGCAACAGGAGGTACAATGGTGGCCGCATGCCATTTAGTAAAGCAACTAAAGCCCAAAAAGATAATGGTAAATTTCATCATTGAACTAATAGAACTAGAGGGACGGAAAGCATTTGAGAAAGAAACTGATATTCAATCTTTACTAGAATTATAAAAATAAGATGGAAGAACTCCGCACAAATGAATATCTACAAAACATTGTAAGAAATCTACCAGAAGGTCCAGGTATTTACCAATACTTGAACGAAGAGGGTATAATCATTTATGTGGGAAAGGCTAAAAACTTAAAGCGAAGAGTATCTTCCTATTTCAACCGGGAACATGAACGTGGAAAAACAAGAGTATTGGTAAGTAAAATTGCAGACATACGCTATGTTGTGGTAAATAGCGAAGAAGATGCACTTTTATTAGAGAATAATCTTATAAAAAAATACAAACCAAGATATAATGTCTTACTCAAAGACGACAAAACCTATCCTAGCATTTGCGTACAAAACGAATACTTCCCAAGAGTATTTAAAACACGGAAAATTATTCGCAATGGTTCATCATATTATGGGCCATACAGCCATATTTCTAATATGTATGCTGTGCTCGACTTAATAAAACACCTATATCCACTACGCACTTGCAACCTGAATCTAAGCCCGGAAAACATCCAAAAAGGAAAATTCAACGTATGCTTAGAATATCACATCAAAAATTGTGCTGGCCCTTGCATTGGCAAACAGACTCATGAAGAATACATGAATAATATCGGTGAAATCAAGGAAATATTAAAGGGGAACACTCATGAGGTAGAACGAAAATTGATAAAGGAAATGCAAGAGTTGGCAGAAAACATGAGATTTGAAGAAGCACAGAAAATCAAAGAGAGGTATCTGCTTATTGAAAACTACCGTTCAAAATCGGAGGTAGTAAGCAATGTCTTACACAATATTGATGTGTTTTCTATTGAAGAAGATAGCGATGAAAACGCTGCATTCATCAATTATCTACACATTACAAACGGTGCCATAAACCAAGCATTTACTTTTGAATACAAGAAACGCTTGAATGAAACCAAAGAAGAGTTGCTGGAATTGGGTATTATTGAAATGCGAGAGCGATACAAGAGCCTTTCAAGAGAAATCATCGTCCCATTCCCTATGGAGATGGAGCTAAAAAACGTTGAATTCACCGTTCCTCAACGAGGTGATAAAAAGAAATTGTTAGAACTATCCATATTAAATGTAAAGCAATATAAAGCCGATAGATTAAAACAAAGTGAAAAGCTAAATCCTGAACAACGGACTGTAAGATTACTAAAAGAAATACAAGATCAACTACATTTAGACCGATTACCTATGCGAATTGAATGTTTCGACAACTCAAACATTCAAGGAAGCGACGCTGTAGCCGGCTGTGTTGTATTCATCAAAGGAAAACCATCAAAAAAGGATTATCGGAAATACAACATTAAAAGTGTAGAAGGTCCCGATGACTATGCGTCAATGCAAGAGGTGGTAAGAAGACGCTATAAACGAGCGTTGGAAGAGAATTCTCCTCTACCCGACCTACTGATTACAGACGGTGGAAAGGGACAAATGAGCAGTGTAAAAGAGGTTATAGACGAATTAGGAATTAACATTCCCATCGCTGGATTAGCTAAAGATGGGAAACACCGCACATCGGAGTTAATTTATGGATTCCCCCCGCAAATCATCGGCATCAAACAAAACACTCCACTATTTCAATTACTGACAAGAATTCAAGATGAAGTACACCGTTATGCCATTACATTTCACCGAGATAAACGAAGTAAACGACAAATAGCATCTGAATTAGATGATATAAAAGGAATCGGTGAAAAGAGCAAAAAATTACTTCTCAAAAAATTTAAAAGTATAAAACGTATCAAAGAAGCAACACAAGAATCGCTGGAAGAAACAATAGGAGCATCAAAAGCAGCCTTACTGAAAGAATATTTTAATCAGAAAGAATGAAATATTATGCTTACCTTTGTAGGCAATAAAAGGAGATATTAAGAATGAGAGTATTAATACAACGCACGACACATGCCTCGGTAACCATTGAAGGAAGATGCAAATCTGCCATTGATAACGGATTATTAGTTTTGGTAGGAATAGAAGAAACCGATGGAATAGAAGACATCGAATGGCTTTGCAAAAAGATTACCAACCTACGCATTTTTGATGATGAAAACGGAATAATGAACCGTTCGATACTTGATATAGGAGGAAACATTTTAGTGGTAAGCCAATTTACATTACACGCATCTACCAAGAAAGGAAATCGTCCCAGCTACATTCGTGCAGCTAAGCCTGAAACAGCTATCCCACTCTATGAAGATTTTTGTAAAAAACTCAGTAGAGCACTCGGTAAAGAGATCGCTACCGGAGAATTTGGTGCAGACATGAAGGTAGAACTGCTAAACGATGGTCCTGTAACTATTTGGATGGATACTAAAAATAAGGAATAACACCGATGAAAACGAAAGAAAACAATTCTTCTATAACTTTATCAGAAGCTCAACAGTTAGTAGATAAATGGATTAAAGAGTATGGTGTACGCTACTTCAGCGAACTGACAAATATGGCTATATTGACTGAAGAAGTAGGAGAATTGGCTCGTATTATGGCTAGGAAATATGGTGACCAATCGTTTAAAGAGGGCGAAAATGAAAATTTAGATGAAGAGATAGCTGATATATTATGGGTATTAATCTGTTTAGCCAATCAAACAGATGTAAATTTAAGTGAAGCTTTTCAGCGAACCATTGAAAAGAAAACAAAAAGAGACAAAACAAGACATATCAATAACCCCAAACTGAAAGAGTAATGGAAAGAAACGAATCTACTCCAAACAAGTACGAAGCCGCATTAGCAAAGTACGATAACAAACTGATTGACAAAGAAATTGCTTTGCAAGTAGCAACAATCCTTGAAAGCAAAGCGGCATCAAACGAAACACTTGAAGTCAAGAAATTCCTTTTCAACTGCCTTGACCTCACTACGTTGAACAACACAGACAACGATGAGAAGGTAATGAAGTTTGTAGAGAAAATCAATCAGTTGGATGAAGAATATCCTGATTTAAAGAATGTAGCGACAATCTGCGTTTACCCTTGCTTTGCCGAGATTGTAAAAGATACACTCGAAGTAGAAAAAACAAAGATAGTTTGTGTAGCCGGAGGATTCCCCTCATCACAAACATTCATAGAGGTAAAAGTAGCAGAAACAGCTATGGCTATCATGGAAGGCGCCGATGAGATAGATGTAGTCATGCCGATAGGTAAATTTTTAAGTGGAGACTACGAAAACATGTGCGACGAAATACAAGAATTGAAGGAAACTTGCCGCGATAAATTACTAAAAGTAATTTTAGAGACAGGAACTCTGCAAAGTGCTGAAAACATTAAAAAAGCATCGATTTTATCGATGTATGCCGGCGCTGATTTCATCAAAACATCTACAGGAAAAGAACAAGTTGGAGCAACAGCTGAAGCTGCTTTTGTAATGTGCCAGGCCATTAAAGAATACTATAAAAAGACTGGTAATAAGATTGGTTTTAAAGCAGCCGGTGGAATTAATACTGTAAGTGATGCTGTGAAATACTATACCATTGTGAAAGAGGTGCTGGGAGAAGAGTGGCTAAACAACCAACTTTTCCGCATAGGAACTAGCCGGTTGGCCAATCTCCTACTCACTGAGATTATAGGAAAAGAGATAAAACTTTTCTAAAATTATGCCCATATAAATAAAAAAGCGAAGTTTTAAGGCTTCGCTTTTTTATTTATTTCTTCCGTTCGATAACATAATCTAAGTAGGCTGTCAAAGCTTGTTTCACTTCATCATTAGGTTCGGTAGCTAAAAGAGACAATGCCTGCGAACGGAAAGAAGCCATAGTTTGTTCAGCCTGTTCAATACCGCCATTATCTTTTGTAAATCTTACCAAAGTTGCGATTTCATCGGCAGTTGCACATCCACTCTTCACTTTCATAGCCAAAGCCATTGCTTTTTCATCGCGCGTAATATTCAAAGCACAGAGCAAAGGTAGCGTCAGTTTACCTTCACGCATATCATTTCCGGTAGGCTTTCCTATTTCCGCATCATCAAAGTAATCGAATATATCATCCTTGATTTGAAAGCAAAGCCCAATATATTCGCCAAACTTACGTGCTTTTTCAACCTTTTCATCAGAAGAAGTAGCCGAAAGAGCACCAGCTTTAGTACATGCTGCAAACAATGAAGCTGTCTTCTTGCGTATGATTTCAAAATAAACATCAATAGAAAAATGGGTATTGCTAACATTGGAAAGCTGTAACAACTCGCCATCGGCCAACTCTTGTCCTAAGAGGCTGACTACCTTGAATATCTCAAAATTGTTTGTCAGTCCCACTTGACAGAGTGCAGAAGAGAGTATATAATCACCTGTTAACACGGCTACTTTATTGTTAAATGCCGCATTCACTGATGGTTGACCCCGTCTCTCATTACTTTCATCCACTACATCATCGTGCACCAAACTGGCTGTATGCAACAATTCTAATGCTACTGCTGCATGATGAGTAGTTGTCGAAACTTCTCCATATAGTTTTGCCATCAACATCACCAACATGGGGCGCATCATTTTACCGCTTTTTCGACGGATGTGTGCAATAACCTGATTCAATAAAGGGTTAGAACTTGCCAAGGAAGCCGCAAATAACTTTTCATACGCTTCCAATTCGGCAATAATAGGTTGTTTTATAAGAGATAGATATTCCATTTACGTTTATTTGGGTACAAAATTAATAATAAAACGGCTAATAGCGTATTTTTTTGTATTTTTACCGAGAAAAAAAGAATATAACAAATGAAAACAAGCAATAAACTGTTTCTGCTCGATGCATATGCACTGATATACCGTGCTTATTATGCATTGATCCGTAATCCCCGTATCAACTCAAAAGGATTCAACACATCTGCTATAATGGGATTTGTCAACACATTAGAAGAGGTGCTGAAAAAAGAGAATCCTACCCACATTGGAGTAGCCTTCGACCCTGCAGGTCCTACTTTCCGACATGAAGCCTACGAACAATACAAAGCTCAACGCGAAGAAACACCCGAAGACATTCGTCGTAGTGTGCCTATAATAAAAGAGATTATCCGTGCTTATCGTATCCCCATTCTGGAAGTAAGTGGCTTTGAGGCCGATGATGTAATTGGAACTTTAGCAACACAAGCTAATAGTCGAGGCATAACGACCTATATGATGACTCCTGATAAAGATTACGGCCAATTAGTAGGCAATCATATTTATATGTATCGCCCTAAGCACTCTGGAGGATTTGAAGTAATGGGTGAAGAAGAGGTGAAAGCCAAATTTAATATCCAATCAACTAAACAAGTTATCGACATGTTGGGACTGATGGGTGATAGTTCGGACAATATTCCCGGTTGCCCAGGTGTAGGAGAAAAGACAGCACAAAAATTGGTTACCCAATTTGGAAGCATCGAAGGGTTATTGGAAAATTGTGACCAACTGAAAGGAGCTTTAAAGAAAAAGGTAGAAGAGAATCAAGAACAGATTCGTTTCTCTAAATTTTTGGCGACCATCAAGACGGATGTTCCCATTGAACTTAACATGGAAAGTTTGGTTCGCGAAGAACCCAACGAACCTGAGTTACGGAAAATTTTTGAGGAATTAGAATTCCGCACACTTATTGATCGCGTTTTGAAAAAGAGTCCAACTCCTTCTTCAACTTCCACACCCGACCTCTTTGCAGGTACTCTGTTTGCCCAATCAGTGTCAGAGAGTCCGAAAAATGCTCCTGTTCAAGGCGATTTGTTTGCGATTTTTCCGACCAAGGAGGCAGTTGATTCAGAAAATCGAAACCTTGAGAGCTTTAAAACCATAGCTACAGAGTACCAACTTATTGATTCTAAGGAGGAAAGAAGTAAGATTATTCAAAATATTAGGACATCGAAATTTCTTGCTTTTGACACAGAAACGACCTCTACCGAAGCAATGAATGCTGAATTGGTAGGAATCAGCTTGTGTGAGTCAGAAAATCGTGCTTACTACTTCCCCATACCGGCCAACAGAGAAGAAGCACAAAAAATCGTCGAAGAGTTTCGCCCACTATTGGAAGATGAAGGTATCACAAAGATTGGACAGAATATCAAATACGACATGATTGTGCTACGCAACTACGGAGTGAAAGTAAAAGGCTCATTGTTCGACACGATGTTGGCACACTACGTCCTGCAACCCGAACTCCGCCATAATATGGACTACTTGGCTGAAATCTACCTGCACTACCAAACCATTCGTATCGAGGAACTGATAGGTAACCGTGGTAAGGATCAAAAAAACATGCGAGACCTTTTACCCGAAGAGATTTACCAATACGCCTGTGAAGATGCCGATATTACCTTTAAACTAAAAAACATATTAGAAAAAGAGCTGAAGAAACAAGGCCTTGAAAAATTATTCTACGAAATAGAAATGCCATTGGTACCGGTACTTGTTGAATTGGAAAGTAACGGTGTGCGCATTGATACCAATGCCCTGCATCTTTCATCTACCCAATTAACGAGTAGACTTCAAGAGATAGAACAGCAAATATACCAATTGGCTCGTGAACCTTTTAATATTGCCTCGCCCAAACAAGTAGGCGACATCTTATTCGGTAAATTACATCTGGTAGAAAAACCTAAGAAGACCAAAACCGGCCAATACGTCACCAACGAAGAAGTGTTGGAAAGCCTACGAAATAAACATCAGATTGTGGGTAAAATATTAGACTATCGAGGCTTGAAGAAACTACTGAGTACCTATATTGATGCTCTACCCCAACTCATCAATCCACGTACCGGACGAATACACACCTCCTTCAATCAGGCTGTTACCGCTACCGGCCGTCTTAGTTCAAGCAATCCTAACTTGCAGAACATACCCATCCGCGACGAAGATGGAAAAGAAATACGCAAAGCTTTCATCCCCGATGACAATAGCCTTTTCTTTTCTGCCGACTACTCGCAGATAGAGTTGCGCATCATGGCCCACCTAAGTGGTGACACCAATATGATAGAAGCATTTCAAAGTGGACACGACATTCATGCCGCTACTGCCGCCAAGATATATAAGATAGGAATAGACGAAGTAACTCCCGACATGCGACGCAAAGCCAAAACGGCTAACTTTGGCATCATCTATGGCATTTCGGTTTTTGGCTTGGCCGAGAGAATGAATGTAGATAGGAAAGAAGCTCGCGAACTGATTGATGGCTACTTTGAAACCTATCCACAAATAAAGGAGTACATGGAAAAGAGCATCGAAGTGGCGCGTCAGCAAGGCTATGTAGAAACCATCTTCCACCGCAAACGTTACTTGCCAGACATCAATTCACGCAATGCTACCGTGCGTGGTTATGCCGAGCGCAATGCTATTAATGCCCCCATCCAAGGAAGTGCCGCCGACATTATCAAAGTAGCCATGACCCGAATTCAAAGCCGATTTGATACTTTCAATCTGAAAGCAAAGATGATTTTACAGGTTCACGATGAACTGAATTTCAGCGTTCCGAGCGATGAAAAGGAGATAGTAGAAAAAATTGTAATTGAAGAAATGGAAGCTGCCTACCCCATGCAGGTACCTCTGAAAGCCGATTGTGGGTGGGGAAACAACTGGTTAGAGGCTCATTAATCTAAATATAACTTTATTTAACTTACAATCAGAAAGCAACTTCTTATTTTCAATGCCAAACAAATTGTTTGAAATAACATCTGAGAACAAACTTGTCGGGTGTTATTTTGTCAGCAAACTATGCAAAAAGACAACAATTGCAGGGGTGTTGCATTTACAATATGACAGATAATTCCTCATAAAACATGCTTTCAAGTCAAAAAAGTTTGTACCTTTGCAGCGCAAAAACAAAGAAAGTAAAAACAATATAGATTACAAATTGAAAGTACGAAAAACCATAAAACCTATATCTAACCTTAGATTCTCTCTTAAATCGAAAACTATCCTAAACAAAGAAAACCAAACCTTTTTCATAAACAGAGGCCGGCATACGTGATGTATCCCGGCTTTTTTTTACTACCTTTACGCCATGATTCCCAGCGAACTGACAACTTATATAGAAACTGAAATATTGCCACGCTATCAGTGTTTCGACCGTGGTCATGGCCCCGACCATGTTTCTACAGTGATAGCCGAAAGTATGGCCTTGGCCAAGTGTTATCCTGAAGCTGAGCAGAGGTTGGTTTATACTATTGCTGCTTACCACGACTTGGGTTTGGAAGGCGACCGTCGTCAGCACCATCTCCTTTCGGGCCAGATACTAATGGCCGACCATCGTCTGAAAGAGTGGTTTACTGACACTGAACGAGTTACCATGAAAGAGGCTGTAGAAGACCATCGTGCTTCGGCTCAGCGTCCACCTCGTAGCCTTTACGGTTGCATTGTGGCCGAAGCCGACCGCCAATTAGATATTGAAACCACCTTGCGCCGCACCATTCAATTCGGCTTGCAACAAGCCCCAGAGTCTCCCCTGCCTTGGCACTACAAGCGTTTTCTTGCCCATTTGACAGAGAAGTACGCCCCCGGCGGATACTTGAAGGTGTGGCTTCCCGATAGTCCCAATACCGAACGCCTACGTCGGTTACAAGCACTTATTGCCGACCGCCAAGCACTAAAATCGGCTTTTCTACGGATATTCAAAGAAGAATCTATCTGTTATTGTTTTGAATTCCTTGACATGTTACAAAAAAGGCTTCAAAAAGATACAAAAATATATTGCACCACGATATAAAATGCAGGCAGGTGGGGAAAACAAATGTGTTATTTGACAAATTGTCACCTGCTGACAAAATGATAATCGAACGGCCTGAGAATCGCTTATTTCGGAGCAAGGTAGGTATTGGTGGAAAATTTCAAAGCGAAAAACGGGCTATCTCGTTTGTTATCAAGCAACTAAGCTAAAATTTAACACTTCCTTAACACCCAAAACGGTGTAAATATTTGTTGATTTCTACCCTTTTTGGGGAAAGATACCACCTTTTACCCCAAAAGATAGTACCTTTTGGGGAAGAAGATGGTATGTTTTCATCGGGAAGGTGCACTGTTTCTGCCGGAAATGTGCGCAACAAACTCGGTAGGCGTGCGGAGTTTGTTCGGTAGAGGTGCGCAGTTTGCTCGGTAGGAGCGTACATTTCGGACGGCAGGGCTCGGAATTTCGATTTTTTTCGAGGCTTTTTGAAAAAATGCCGGTTAGCAGATTGGCCGTTTTTCTCGCTTTTTGATAGCAAAAACCTGTTTTTACTATCACCGAAAGTACTCCCAATTATGACTTGCTTCACCCCTCCCCTACTCACCTTCCTCTGCCACCATCTGTATGTATTATTTATCAAATCAGCATCCGCCAAATTACTTCCTAATTGTACATCGCTGTTTTTTTATTGTACGCGCCCCATTTTCTTTTTGTACGCGCCCCGATTTTTATTGTACGTTTTTCATAGAAAACAGAGGCTACAAGCACTCTGGAGACCGATTAGCCAAACACACAATTGTACGCGCCCGTTTTTTTATTGTACGCGCCCCAATTTCTTTTTGTACGCACCCCAATTTATATTGTACGCTTTCATTTCCCGATGTTCGGAAAAATTCACAACCCAAACACCCATATAAAGAGAAGAAACCCTTCGACCAACACCCACTTTTGAAGCAAAAGAAACTCCCTCACGAAGATAAACAGAGAACTGTTTTCCTCGCAAGGGAGTTTCATCATGAGGCCTTAAATAAAGCCCTTACACTATTTTGCTTAACAAGGCTTTCGATTACAATCTCATTCTTTCACCAACATAGAGGCACGTTCCAATGCCACATTGATATTGGGACAAATGTTTTCTTCGCCCAACAGCTGATAAAAGCCCGACTTCTGCAATACAAGGTGTACTTTTTCGTTTACACCAGACAGCACAATGGTAATCTTCTCCTTCTGAGACATCAGACAAAGACTTTCCAAGTTATGGATACCGGTAGAATCTATAAATGGAACTTTACGCATTCGGATGATACGTACCTTCGGACGAGGACGATCGCCCACCTGCGCCATCACCTCTTCGAATTTAGTTGCAATACCAAAGAAGTAAGGACCATTAATCTCATATACTTCTACGCCTTGAGGCACACTCAGGTTCTCTTCGTTGATGTTCACATCACTTTCCTTACTAAGGTCTATCTCATCTTGAATAACCGAAATCTCGGTAGTCTCCATTACTCGTCGCATGAAGAAGACACAAGCAATAACCAAACCAAATTCGATGGCAATGGTCAAGTCGAAAATAACGGTTAAGAAGAAAGTCATTAACAACACAGTGACATCAGACTTAGGATTCCTCATCAATGCTTTAAAGGTTCGCCAACCACTCATATTGTAAGACACAACAACCAATACACCGGCCAAACAACCCATAGGAATGTATTGAGCCAAAGGCATCATAAAGAGCAAAATAAGCAACAACACCACGGCATGCACCATACCAGCCACAGGCGATTTACCACCGTTATTAATATTAGCCATAGTTCGTGCAATGGCACCGGTAGCAGGAATACCACCAAAAAGCGGTGTAATAATATTAGCAGCCCCCTGAGCTATCAACTCAGTATTAGAGTCGTGTTTATCGCCAATGACACCATCGGCCACAGCAGCCGACAACAAAGACTCAATGGCACCCAATACAGCAATAGTAACAGCTACGGGGAAGAGGTCGCGAATGGCCTCCCAATTTAAATCGGGCACTACGGCATCAGGTAGTTCGGCACGAATACTAAAACGATCACCGATAGTATCAATACATGTAATTCCACCATACATCTTCAGCAAATAGACAACAATAGTGACCACAATGATGGCAACTAACGAACCTGGAATCTTTTTCGAGAAACGTGGAGTAAGGGCAATTATAATGATACTAAGTATGCTGACAGCCGTATTCCACCAATTGACAGTATCGAAATGGCGGAAGTAAAGCATCCACTTACCCACAAAATCGCCCGGAACCTTTTCATCTCCAAAAGTCAAACCAAATACATCGGTAATTTGAGTAGTGAAAATAGTAACAGCAATACCACTGGTAAAACCAATAATGATAGGATAAGGGATAAACTTAATGACTGTACCCAACTTGAATATACCCAATAAAATAAGAATAACACCCGCCATTAGGGTAGCCACAATTAGCCCAGCTTCACCATACTGCTGAATAATACCGTAGATGATGACGATGAATGCCCCTGTAGGACCTCCAATTTGTACTTTGCTGCCACCCAACATGGAAATGATAAAACCGGCAATGATAGCCGTGATAATTCCTTTCTCAGGAGATACGCCGGAGGCGATACCGAATGCGATGGCTAACGGAAGGGCAACAATACCCACAATGATACCAGCCATCAAATCGGCCATAAACAACTCTTTTGAGTAATTTTTTAAAGCCGAATAAAGCTTGGGTTTGAATTCGAACGCTTTCATTTCAATCTAAAAAAACAGTTATTTTACCTATTGAGCGGCAAAATTAAGCAAAATAATGCAAACAAATGCAATTATTTGATAAGAATCAACGAGTCGCGTTCCAAATAGTCGCTTTTACGTTGCAAAACCTCTTTCTGCGAACTACCACAAGCAACCAAAGAAAACAACAACACAAAAATAACAATAAACGAAAATACCTTACCCATTTTTTCCCTTGTTTTTGAAAACACAAAGATAACCTAAAATGTTACAACTTATCAAACAAAAACTTGTTTATTCAATATTATGTTTGTATGTTTGCCAACATAAATAAAAAGGAAATCACTAACCAATTAAAAATAAACATTATGACTAAAAGTGTAAAAGGAACTCAGACAGAAAAAAACCTGCTGACTTCGTTTGCTGGCGAATCACAAGCAAGAATGCGTTATACCTACTTTGCAAGTGTAGCAAAGAAAGAAGGTTACGAACAAATTGCAGCTATCTTTACCGAAACTGCTGACCAAGAAAAAGAACACGCAAAACGTATGTTCAAATGGTTGGAAGGTGGTATGGTAGAAATCACTGCTTCTTATCCTGCAGGTATCATCAGCACAACTTTAGAAAACCTAAAGGCAGCTGCAGCCGGCGAACACGAAGAATGGTCGTTAGATTATCCCAAGTTTGCACAAGTAGCTGCCGAAGAAGGATTCCCTGAAATTGCAGCAATGTATCGTGCCATCTCTATTGCCGAGAAGGGACACGAAGAACGTTACCAAGCCTTCGTAAAGAACATAGAAGAAGGTAAAGTATTTGCTAAGGATGAAGAGATTGTATGGCAATGTCGCAATTGTGGTTATATCCATACCGGCAAGGAAGCTCCGGCCATGTGTCCGGCTTGTGCCCATCCGCAAGCTCACTTCGAAGTAAAGAAAGAAAACTATTAAGTTTATTCTTAAATGCAAAATTCAAAACAAAAAGCTACGGGTTTTCCCGTAGCTTTTTGTTTTAAACAGCTTCTTACTATTATTTCTTATGCGGATAGTCAATGGTGTAATGTAAACCACGACTTTCTTTTCGTTCCATAGCTTGGCGTGTAATGAGATAACCCACATTAATCATGTTACGAAGCTCGCATAATTCACGAGTGGCTTTACTCCGTTTAAACAAACGTTCAGTCTCTTCATAGAGGATATCCAAACGATTCCAGGCACGTTTTAAGCGGGTATCACTGCGCACAATACCAACATAGGCTTCCATGATTTGGTTTACTTCCTTCATGCTTTGGGTGATGAGCACACGCTCTTCATTACTGATAGTACCTTCATCATTCCACTCAGGAATGTCCTCTTCATTGAAGTCGTAACGGTCGATAACGCTCATGGCATGTTTAGCGGCTGCATCGGCATAAACCACTGCTTCAATCAGCGAATTGCTGGCCAGGCGATTGCCTCCATGAAGGCCGGTACACGAACATTCGCCGATGGCATAGAGGCGACGGATACTGCTTTGACCGTCAAGGTCAACCGTAATACCTCCACAAAGGTAGTGAGCAGCCGGTGCCACAGGAATGTACTCTTTAGTAATGTCTATACCGATAGAAAGACATTTCTTATAGATATTGGGGAAATGTTGTTTAGTCTCTTCGGGATTTTTATGGGTAACATCCAAATAGACATGTTCTTCTCCACGTAACTTCATTTCATTATCAATGGCTCGAGCTACAATGTCGCGTGGAGCAAGAGAAAGTCGTGGATCATATTTATGCATGAATTCTTTACCATCTTTGGTACGAAGCACACCACCATAGCCTCGCATAGCTTCGGTAATAAGGAACGAAGGACGATCACCCGGATGATAAAGAGCCGTGGGATGGAATTGGATAAACTCCATATCTTTTACGGCACCTTTAGCACGATAAACCATAGCGATACCGTCACCTGTGGCTACTAACGGATTGGTAGTTTGCCTATAGACAGCTTCGCAACCACCGGTAGCCATAATGGTTACTTTCGAGAGGAAAGTATCTACCTCTCCACTATTTTCGTTCAATATGTAGGCACCAAAGCATTTTATTCCCGGCGTATAACGAGTAACGATGATACCCATATGATGTTGTGTGATAATTTCTACCGCATAATGGTCGGTAAAAACAGTTATGTTAGGATGTGCCTTGACTGCCTCGATAAGTGAAGTTTGAATTTCGGCACCGGTATTATCTTTATGATGCAGAATGCGGAACTCAGAATGGCCTCCTTCTTTATGCAAATCGAAGTCACCATTTTCCTTCTTATCAAAGTTAACCCCCCAATCGATTAGTGCCTGAATTTGTGCCGGTGCATTGCGTACCACTTTCTCTACAGCTGCTCGGTCGCTTATCCAATCACCCGCTATAAGAGTGTCTTCTATATGCTTCTCGAAATTATCCACCTTCATGTCGGTGACCGAAGCAATACCACCCTGCGCAAAGTAAGTGTTGGCTTCTTCTAAACCAGCTTTGCAAATAAGGGCAACACTACCCTTGTGCGCAACTTTTAGTGCAAAACTCATACCAGCTATTCCTGAGCCGATAACGAGGAAATCGAATTTTCGTACCATAAGAAAATTTGTATATGACACTGCAAATTTATAAAATAACTACATTCCTTGTACATTTATGCCCTATTTTTTGTAACTTGCGGCCTGTTTAAAGGCTAAAGAATTAACGAACCTTAAATTTTAAACATAAATATGATGAACTATCAAGTTGCCATTATTGGTGGAGGTCCTGCAGGATACAGTGCCGCCGAAGCGGCTGGAAAAGCCGGTTTGAAAGTTGTATTATTTGAAAAACAGAACTTAGGTGGGGTCTGCTTGAATGAAGGATGTATCCCAACCAAAACTTTACTCTATTCAGCTAAAACATTGGATAGTGCTCGCCAAGCACAAAAATATGCCGTAAAAGTAAACGAAGCCGAAGCCAATTTGCCTAAAATCATCGCACGAAAACAAAAAGTAGTACGTAAATTAGTGCTAGGAGTAAAAAGTAAATTAACATCAGTAGGAGTAACCATTATCAATGGTGAAGCAACGGTAATAGATAAGAATCATATAAAATGTGGTGAAGAGATATATTCGTGCGACAACTTATTGCTCTGCACGGGTTCAGAAACCTTTATTCCACCTATTGAAGGTTTAAATGAAGTGCCATACTGGACTCATCGCGATGCGTTAGATTGCAAAGAATGTCCGTCATCACTAATCATTGTTGGAGGTGGTGTCATCGGTATGGAATTTGCGTCATTCTACAATAGTTTAGGAACAGAAGTCACTGTTATAGAGATGATGGATGAAATATTAGGTGGCATGGACAAGGAACTATCAGCAATGCTACGAGCAGATTATGCAAAACGAGGAGTGAAGTTCCTTCTTAACACCAAAGTGGTATCAACAAAAGTCGAAGAAGAGCAAATTACGGTTTCCTATGAAAAAAACAACGAAATGGAAACTATACAAGCTGCAAAACTATTGCTCAGCGTTGGACGCAAGCCCATGCTAACTGGCTGGGGATTAGAGAATTTAATGTTGGAACAGACAGAACGGGGTAATATCCGTGTAGATAACAAAATGCAGACATCCTTGCCTGGCGTATATGCTTGTGGTGATTTGACTGGTTTTTCTTTGTTGGCTCATACTGCTGTGCGTGAAGCCGAGGTAGCCATTCATCATATATTAGGAAAAGAAGACCAAATGGAATATCGAGCCATTCCCGGTATAGTTTATACCAATCCGGAAATTGCAGGTATAGGCGCAACAGAAGAGGATTTGAATCGAAAAGGCATCAACTATAAGGTAAACAAACTACCTATGGCATTCAGTGGACGTTTTGTAGCCGAAAACGAAGGAGTAAACGGTGTCTGCAAATTGCTTCTTTCTGAAGAAAATACCATTTTAGGGGCACATTTATTAGGAAATCCAGCTTCAGAAATCATTATGCTAGCAGGTATGGCCATCGAAACAAAATTGACTGTAGAAGCATGGAAACGAATGGTATTTCCCCACCCTACTGTCAGCGAAATTTTTAAAGAGAATTTATAATAACTGAATCATTCAAAATTAAATGAAATTCTTATCATCATTGCTGATTGCTGGGACAATGATTCCCATCAGCCTACAAGCTCAAAAAATTGACAAATGGGCAAATAGTCTGCCTCAACGACTCGACTCCATTATCAAATACGAATTACCACAAGGAGCAAATGTAGCCATGTTAGTCTATGACCTAACTGCAGACTCTATAGTCTATGACTATCAAGCAGACAAACTGTCAAGACCGGCTTCAAACATGAAACTAGTAACTACCATCAGTGCCTTGGCACATCCAGGTGCCGACGAACCTTTCCGAACAGAAGTGTGGTATCAAGGTACAATAAAGAAAAACACACTACATGGCGATATCTATGTAATAGGCGCCATGGATCCAGAGTTTGATGATGCTGCCATGGATTCAATGGCCAATGTCATTGCTGCTTTACCTTTCAACAAAGTGAAAGGACGACTATATGGTGATATTTCTATGAAAGATTCGATATATTGGGGTTCCGGATGGGCTTGGGACGATACTCCCTATTCTTACCAGCCTTATCTATCACCACTAATGTTAAACAAAGGAGTGGTAGAAGTAACAGCCCATCCCACAACAAAAGGGCAACCGGCTAAGTTGACATGCATACCGTCATCAAGCTACTATAGCTTAATTAACGAAACACAAAGCTTTACAGAAACGACCAATACATTTAGCGTGTCACGCAATTGGTTAGAGAATGGTAACGATGTAGTGGTAAAAGGAAATGTAACTCGTGAACGTAGTGGAGTAGTAAACATATTCGGATCGGAACATTTTTTTATGCACACCTTGCAAGAGCGTTTAGAAGCTCGTGGCATGGAATTCGATGAATCTTATGCCTTTAAAGAGATGCAAAAAAATGAACAAACAATCTTAGTTATGGCTTATGAAACAGCTGTACAAGACATTGTTAATCAATTGATGAAAGAAAGCGACAACCTAAATACAGAAGCCATACTTTACAGATTGGGAGTTCAAGCATCAGGGCATCGACACGTAAATGCTGAAGATGGCTTAAAGGCTGTACGCGCCCGTATCGACAGCTTAGGTTTAGAGGCAGATAATTATCGTGTGGCTGATGGATGTGGACTTTCAAATTATAATGCTGTTTCTCCTGAACTATTGGTGGCTTTGTTGCGCTTTGCTCATAGTCGTCCAGATATTTATCCCAAACTTTACCAATCGTTACCTATAGCAGGAGTAGATGGAACATTAAAATCACGAATGAAAGAAGGCACACCATCTTATAAAAATGTACATGCTAAAACCGGTACCATTAGTGGAATCAGTACTTTATCGGGCTACTTGACTGCTCCCAATGGCCATGAAATAGCTTTTTCTATAATGAATCAGAACCAATTAACTAGTCGCTCAGCCCGCATATTCCAAGACAAAATATGCGATGCAATGACTACTGATTAATTGTGAATCTTAATTGTTTTGTACAATTTTTAATGTGATTGTACGATTGTTTATTGATTTTTTCAGTATAAGAAAATATTTTTGTCGTCAGATAACTAAAAATCTTATTATATGAAAAATTTAAAAGCAATTTTTCCTTTATGCCTATTATGGGCATCTATGATTGTTGTGCAAGCACAACCTAAAATGTTTGTTGGTCCTAATGAACCTTTAGGTGAAGGTAAAGGAATTCATCCTGGACGAGTGGTATGGGTACACAATCCCGGAGTGGCTACTTGGGATGGTGATACTGGCCTATGGATAGAAGACCGTTGGAATTCTCAAAAAAAAGCCGACGAAATGATTCGCGGAGCAGTAACCCAATTGACTGGTAAAAAAAATGTAAAGAAGGCATGGAAGGCTCTATTTACTCATTTCAACGAAACCAAACACGGTGAAAAAAGAGGCTATAAATTAGGTGAAACGATTGCTATCAAACTGAATATGAACAATGCATTGACTCATCGCGACACCATTGAATTAAACTCATCTCCTTTTGTTACTTTAGCTCTAGTACGAAGCTTAGTTTATGATGCAGAAGTTCGCCAACAAGACATTATAGTGTGTGAACCTAGTCGCGCCATTACCGACAGTATCTATATGAAGATTCATCGTGAATTTCCTAAAGTTATATTTATTGATAATATAGGTGGCGAAGGACGTCAAAAATGCGAATATTATCCAGACCAAATAAAATACTCGGCCGACAATGGCAAAATGGCACGTGGATTGGCCAAATGCATTGTAGATGCTCGTTATTTAATTAATTCTGCTTTATTAAAAACTCACAAAGGACCTGGGGTAACACTGACTGCGAAAAATTGGTATGGTGCTACTGACATTGCGCTACAATGGAGAAAGAATGCACACAATAACTTCAGTCCCGACAAACGCCACGGAAAGCCAGGATACAAGACTTTTGTTGATTTTATAGGACACAAAGATTTGGGACAAAAGACATTGCTCTTTTTAATTGATGGAACATACGGTAGTAGGGATGTGAATGGTAAACCAACACCAAAATGGCAGAAACCTCCTTTCAATAACCAATGGTGTTGTAGCCTCATCGTTTCACAAGACGGTGTAGCATGTGATGCTGTAGGATTGGATATGTTAGTGGGAGAATGGCCGGAATTTGGTAGCTTTAATTATTGCGACGAATATCTACGTGAGGCTGCTACCCTACCCCATCCCGTTAGCGGTACTACATATGATCCTGAACAAGACGGAGTATCTTTGACTACTCCTTTAGGACTGATGGAACATTGGAACAATGCTACTGAACGAAAATATTCCAAATTGGATTTGATTTATTTGAAACAATAGCTTTTGAATTATCAGAATAGCATGAAAATGATATTATTGGCATTGCTGTGTACATTGCTGACCATCGGAATAAGAGCCCAACAAACTGAGAGAATCTATCTGAGTGGTACCGATGCCGAACACACCCGCACGTGGGATTTTTATTGCTCGGGTGGACAGAACAGTGGCAAGTGGGGCAAAATTGAGGTACCCAGTTGCTGGGAACTACAAGGCTATGGCGAGTATACCTATGGCCGCTTCTACCGCACCAAGGGACTGAAACCCAGTACCGAGACAGGACGCTATCGCACCACCTTCCGTATGCCCGAGGGAGAAGTCTTCAAATTGGTGTTCGAAGGTTCGATGACCGATACTCAAGTGTGGATTGACGGTCAGGAGGTGGGCCCTGTGCATCAAGGTGGCTTCACTGAGTTCTCGTACGATGTAACTCCTTTCATCAAGCCCGGTAAAAAGCAGAAACTGGAAGTGCTTGTCAGCAAGGAGTCGGCCAATGCCAGTGTGAACTCTGCCGAACGACGTGCCGACTGGTGGCTCTTCGGAGGTATCTACCGTCCGGTTTACATGAAAGTTTTGCCCAAGGAACACATCAGCCACGTCAGCATCGATGCCCGTGCCAATGGCGAGATTTATGCCAACGTACAAGCCACTTCCGATAAACCCGTATCGTTGACAATCGATGGTAAACCAGTGACTTATAACAAAGAGAAAGGCTGCTGGTACTATCCCGATGCCAAGACCTGGGATCCCGAACATCCTAATCTCTATCAGGCAACCTTTACTTTGGGTGAAGGCGGACACAGCATCAGTTACAAGATTGGTTTCCGCACCATCGAGGTGCGTCCTTACGACGGCATCTACCTGAACGGCACCAAGTTGGTGGTGAAGGGTACCAACCGTCATTGCTTCCATCCCGAGACCGGTCGTGCCCTCTCTCCGGCCATGAGTCTGCAAGATGCACTGCTCATCAAGCAGATGAACATGAATGCCGTGCGTTGTCACTATCCCAGCGACCGCCATTTTATGGAGGCATGCGATTCTATCGGCTTGCTCTATCTCGACGAACTGGCCGGTTGGCAAACGCGCTATGACGACAGCACAGCCGTGAGAATGACGCACGAGATGGTGCAGCGCGATATGAACTACCCCTGTGTTTTCCTTTGGAGCAACGGCAACGAAGGAGGCTGGAACCGTACAGTAGATTCACTGTTTGGCGAACTCGATATTCAGAAGCGACATGTCATCCATCCCTGGAGCGACTATGAAGCCATCGATACCCATCACTATCCGGCTTATCAGACAGGTACCTATCGCCTGCACAACGGACAGAAGATATTCATGCCCACCGAGTTCCTGCATGGCAAGTACGACAAAGGTCAGGGAGCAGCTTTAGAAGATATGTGGGGACATTGGGCTCGCTCACCTCTTTTTGCAGGCGCTTTCATCTGGGCGTATGTGGACGAAGCCGTTCGTCGCACCGACCTGCCCACCGGCCCATCAGCCGGCAAGCACTTCGGACAAAAAGGCTTTAACATCAAAGATTGTATCCTCGATAGCGATGGTGGCCATGCCCCTGACGGCTGTATGGACCCCTACCGTCAACCCGAAGCCAGCTTCTTTACCATCCGCGAGGTGTGGAGTCCTATCTTCATCGATCGCCTGCACATCACACCTTCGTTCGGCGGCCGCGTGCTGGTATCCAATCGTTACCTCTTCACCCATTTCGATGAATGCAGCATGCAGTATCGCGTGAAAAATCTGGCAGGCCGGGTGCTCACTTCAGGCGAGGTGAAGCTTCCCGCTATCCTTCCTGGCGAAAGTGGCTATGCACACTTTGCATTGCCCGAAGGATTCTGGCAGGGTGATGTACTGGAACTGCTGGCTTATAATCAGCAAGGCGAAGAGGTGTGCAACTGGACAGCCCCCATTCACCGAGCCGAAGCTCAACCCCTTCCCAAAGGCAGTATCACCTCACCCATTGCCTTCAATGAGCAGGGCATGCTTGCTGTCGATGGTTTGGAAGGACCTTTCCCTGTGGGTTTGAAGGCCGAAGTCATCAAGCATAAGCAATACACCGAAGCCGATGGTACGTTGGTCAACACCTTCTGGTACAAAGGTGGCCTTGACAGCATTCAGTGGCGACAGACACCCGACGGCCTGCTGCACATGGATGCCGTGATGCTCAATGACGAGCGTGGACACGGTATGGCCCCCTTCCTGACCGATGAAAGCAAATGGACCATCGGACTCACCTTCAACTACCCCGAAGAGCAGGTCGACAGCCTGCATTGGGTAGGTCGCGGTCCTTATCGCGTGTGGCGCAACCGTCTGAAAGGACAACACTTCGGACAATGGTCACTGGCCTATAACAACACCATTACAGGCGATTACAACTCGCCCACACCTCCCATCTATCCCGAGTTCAAAGGCTATCGCAGCGACCTGCGTTGGATGAAGCTGCAAACCAAGGAGGGCGGTTCCTTGCGTGTACACACTCTGAACGAAGGCCTGTACCTGCGTCTGTTCACTCCCGAAGAGGCCATCGACCAGACACCCGGCGAGATGGGCGGATTGCAAGAGACACAACCCCGTAAGCAAGAGCGTAGCATGGTGCGCTTCCCCGAAGGCGACATCTCGTTCCTGCTCTCCATTCCCCCGATACAGAGCTACAAACCTTTGGAACAGTTGGGTCCGTTGAGCCAGCCGGACAACATCCGCATCAAGCTGGGTGACGAAGGCTTCCACATCCGTTTGGTGTTCGATTTCAACTAATAAAACAAACAATCACTAAATAATCATCCTTATGAAGAATCTATTTATTTCTCTGATGACACTATTTACTTTGGGTGTATCTGCCCAAGAGAACTTGATTCTGCACTATGATTTCAAAAGCAACCAAGGAACTGTGATACGCGATAAATCAGCATCACAGTTTGATGCTACATTAAAGGGCAGTGCCAAGCAGGAAGAAGGTGTCGTGTATTTAGGCAACAACGATGGTTACATCGACATGGGGCAAGCCATTGGCAAAAAATTACAACAACTGCGCCAGTTCACCATAGCCGTTCGCTACAAGGTCGATGCCGAAGCTTCGCTCAAAGGGCAAGGTTACTTCCTATGGGCTTTCTCCACGATGCAACTCAACACCCAGACCGAGGGACGCTATCATGCTTACAAGCTCAATGTACAACGGGCCGAAAATTCGGTGGGTGGCTGGAAGAACGAAACCCTTATGGATATAGGTAAACCCTCAGAAAAAGGAAACTGGCAATATGTGGTTTATACCCAGAACGACAACGAAGGCCGCCTCTTTCTGAATGGTCGCTTAGTGGCTTTTCTAAACGATATGTTCACCATGGATCGTACCTTCCCCGACGAGGCACCCCGCTATAACTGGATGGGTCGTGCCCCCTTCAAGGGCGATTCCTACCTGAAGGGAACCACCATCAGCGATGTGCGCATGTATGATACTGCCTTGACCGAAAAGCAGGTACGCGAACTCTACAATGAGTTGCAGCTGGGCGATTTGAGCCGACACGATTTCCTTTACACCGGACAATCAAAAAACCGACGCATCTATACGGTTAAAGACGGTGAAGTAAACTTGATTTACGACAACGTCAAAGGCAGAGGTGAAATAAGCGATGCACTCTTGATGGACGATGGCCATATCCTGATAGCCGACCAATATGGCATTGCCGAATTAGCGGCCGATGGCAAGGAAATCTGGCGTAAGCAGGCACCCGAAGGAACAGAAATACACACCATTCAGCCGGTGGGCGATAAATATGTAGTTTATGTGCAGAATGGCAAACCGGCCAAGGTGGTGGTGATGGACATTGCCAAGCAGAAGACGGTACGTGAATTTGTGTTGCCTCACGACGAAAAAGGCAGCGTACACGGACAATTCCGCAATGCCCGCCTGACCGCTAAAGGAACCCTGTTGGTAGCTAATATGGCTATGGGCTTTGTGGCCGAATACACCTATCGTGGCAAGGAGCTGAACCGTTGGGAGATGTTTGGTGCATGGTCGGCAAACGAATTGGAGAACGGAAACATTCTGATAGTAGGCCGTAAAGGGCCTGTCCGAGAAGTGAAGCGCGACGGTACCGTAGTATGGGAAACCAATACCGTGACTTACGGTGTCGAAAATCCTCAGAAGGCTTACCGCCTGCCCAATGGAAATACGGTAATAAGCAACTGGTTCAACGAATGGAACAAGGCCGATGTAGCCCGCTTCAACCCCTCGCGTGCACCGTTGCAACTCATCGAACTAACCCCCGATGGCCATGTCGCCTGGCAACTCTCCTCCTGGCAAGGAGAACGCAATTTAGGTCCCGCCACCACATTCCAGTTATTAGAGGCCCCGGTGGTGCGCAGCGCATGTCGCTTTGGAAAGTATAAATAATAAATTACCTATAAACAGAAACCATCATGAAAAACAGTCTTTTATTCCTTTTATCGTTATTTATGTTAGCCTCTTGTGCCGGTGTCTCCGGCGAGGCTTCACAAGAAAACCTACCTGCTATCCCCCATTTGGAAAAGCGGGGTAATGTCACTCAACTGATTGTAGAGGGCGAGCCCTATTTGGCTTTAGCCATGGAGTTGACCAATTCGGGCGCTTCCAGCCGTGAATACATGCGCCCCTACTGGCCTCAATTAAAAGAAGCCGGAGTCAATACGGTGCTGGCAGTTGTCAGCTGGGAGATGGTTGAACCCGAAGAGGGTAAGTTCGATTTCCGTGTGGTCGATGAACTCATTGCCGATGCCCGTGCTCACGATTTGAAGCTGGCTATACTATGGTTTGGCAGTTGGAAGAACGGTTACACCAGCTACACCCCCAAATGGGTGAAGAAAGATGCCGCCCGTTTTCCTTTGGCACTGACCAAGGACGGCAAGCAGCTTTCCATCCTCACCACCTTGGGACAAGCCAGTTGGGAGGCCGATGCACGCGCCTATGCAGCTGTCATGAAACACATTGCTGAGGTGGACCGCAAGGAACAGACTGTTGTCATGATGCAGGTAAACAACGAAGTGGGCCTGCACGGTTATACCCGCGACTATCATCCACTGGCTGTAAAGGCTTTCAACGGGCCTGTTCCCCAACAACTCATCGACTATTTGCAGAAAAACAAGGCAGCCTTGCTGCCCGAAACACGTGCCGCCTGGGAAAGCCAGGGTTGCAAGACTGCAGGCACTTGGGAAGAAGTCTTTGGCAAAGGTGATTATACCGACGAGATGTTTATGGCATGGCACTATGCCAGCTACATGAATGCCATTGCAGCAGCCGGCAAGGAGGTACATCCCATTCCTACTTTTGTAAATGCCTGGATTGTGCAACCCGAAGACAAACATCCCGGCAATTATCCGGCCGGCGGACCACAGGCACAGAATCACGACATCTGGCGTGCAGCAGCACCCAGCATCGACATCCTTTCGCCTGACATCTACCTGCCCGACTATCCCACAATCATCCAGTTGTATGCCCGTGCCGGTAATCCCGTGTTTGTTCCCGAATCGCGTGCCGGACAAGGTGGTGCAGCCAATGCAGCCTATACCATCGGTCAGATGAGAGGCATCGGCTATTCACCCTTTGGCATCGAGCGCAGCATCAGCAACGAATCCAATGCTACATTCCGTCAATTCTATCAGATGGCAGGCAGTATGGCCGACCTTATTCTGGATGCACAAGCCCGTGGTGCCATTTCGGCTACTTGGGTCAAAGCAATCGATCCAACCCGTCTGAAAGACGAAGTGGTGATGGGTGACTATAAGATAGTCTACGAACTCGTCTCCAGCGGTCAGCGCAAGGGAGGTGCTCCGCAGCGTCTGGGTGGTACTTATGCCCCCGATGCACAAGGCTATGCCATTGCCATTCAGTTGGCCGATGATACTTTCCTCTTTCTGGGCTCTAACATCCGCGTGCAGTTCCTGCCGGCCGATGGCAAGGGTGTAGTAGGGTTGGCCAAGACCACCGAAGGCCACTTCCAAGATGGCCAATGGATAGAAGGCCGTTGGCTCAATGGCGACGATGTGCAGTTGCGCTACGACCTGCTGCCTGCAGCCGACGAGGGCTTCTCAGGTCAAGGACTTGATTTTTCAAAACCTTCTCCCGAATTAATCCGTGTAGAATTGTATAAGTATTAACTTGTAGCCACTACCGCTTTATGCATAAGAACCTTCTTCGTCAGCTCTTTATGCTGCCGGTTGTCCTGTTTGCAGCTCCGCTGTTTTCGCAGACCATCCAGCCCTCTGAAATCCAGGTCAGAGAACCGGGCTTCAAGGTGTTTCAGTTTCCGCGCAACCGCATCCCTTGCATCGATGGTTCGTTTACCGACTGGGATATGGTGCCCGACAGCTATGTCATCCCCATCGAAGAGATGTGGGACGACAGTGGTCGCCATCAGGGTATCAACAAATCCACCCTCGACATCAAAGTCAAAGTGGGCTGGGTCAACGGATTGAATCGCCTTTATTTCTACTACGAAGCCTACGATGATTTTTGGGATTTCAACACCTTAGGTTTGCGCAACGATACCTACGAAGTTGTGGTAGATGCCGATCTTTCGGGTGGCCCGCATGTCGATGAATTCCGCATCAACAGCGAGGCACAGACACGTCTGGAGGCATTTTTCACCATGCAGAATGTACATGCCCAAAACTATCACATCATGACTCCGCCCACCGAGGGCAAGTCGTGGACCATGGTGTGGGGGCCTCAGCAATGGCTCAAACAGTTGCCTTACGCCAACTATGCCTACGACTACTCCTTCAAGCATGGCGAGGCAGGTGTGCTGAAGATGGAGTTCTATATCACTCCTTTCGACTATGCCAGTCCCGATGGCGGTCCCGATGCCTCTACCGAGAGTCGCTTGTACGAAGGCAAGCAAATAGGCCTGGCGTGGGCGGTTATTGACTACGACGGTGGCCGTGGCAACAATGGCTTCTGGAACCTGTCACGTCATCATCATGTGTTCGGTAATGCCTCCATGCAGCGTCTCTTCACGCTCATGCCTTTAGAGGCCACTTTCCGCAAGCCCATCGAAGCCGATTGGCAACATCAGGTCATTGGTGATACCCGCACCGTTCAGTTCATTGACCACAGCTACGGTGAAGTCACCTCCTGGTTGTGGGACTTTGGCGATGGGCACACCTCTACCCTGCAGCACCCTGTTCATACCTATGCCGAAGATGGTGTACACTACACCGTTACGCTGACCGTCTCCGGTCCTAAGGGCGAATCGCGTTGTTGCAAGGTGTGGGAAGTCTTGGTGCGCGACCCGAAAAATCCATCCAATACGCCTTATTGATGTCGTGTATAGTTCGTTAGTTTTATAAGAAAGATTTATATACTGAATCTATCAAGATATAGAGGGAAGTCATTTAAAATTGACTTCCCTCTATTTTCTTACCCAAAAATTTGAGACATCAAAAGAAAAATGTACTTTTGTCCTCATATAAAGTAGAGACTTTTATACATAGTACAGAATATTAATTTGTAAGAAGCGTTATGCTTAATTCTTGTGAATGAAAACCTGAGAAATTTTCACGCGAACAAGATTAGTGCATAGTGGTTCTCACGCTGTATGGCGTGGGCTGCTATTTCCACCTCTGTTCGCACGGTTTTCTCAGGACCTTCATTCAAAGATGTGGCATTGCAGTTCCACGTTTCTATTTTATAACGAATATTCTTTAAGGGACTGGAAGAACTAAGTGAAACTATGGAAAGAACAAAAAAATGCCCTTATTGTGGCGAAGAAGTTTTAACAGAGGCTCTAAAATGCAAACACTGTGGTGAATGGTTAAACAAGGAAGTGACATCATCTGACTTACAACAGAAGGGTAGGAGCAGCGGTTTTTTTTACTACTATTTCTGGGAACCAATAATTAAACGTTATTTCGATTTTAAAGGAAAGATGCCACTAAAACAATATTGGATTAGCAATTTATTGGTGTTATCTCTTGTTACACTATCGGTTACATTTTTCTTAGGATTACTTGTAGGATTAGATTATATAAATAGTTCATTGGCTGAAGTATTAGATACTTTATTTAGCTTATTCATATTTATCCCTACGTTAGCTTGTGCCATCAGAAGACTGCGAGATGCCGAGAAATCACCTTGGTGGGTATTAATCAGTATCATACCAATTATTGGTTGGATATGGTTAATCTGTCTTTTATGCAACAATGGAGAAAGTGTCAGTTGTAAAACTCACTTCCGTTTTGTAGATGCTGTAATATTAATAGCATTACTATTGTGTATAATTGCACCTTTTTTTATACTTGTCTAAACATTTAACAGCACCACCGCCACCACAACTACAGAAACACCCTAACCGCAGCACCCTGCAGTGGGGTAAGTGGAGCTACGTGAAGTGGTGAAGGCAGAGCACCGTGATGCGCCAAAGCGGTGCACGGTGCTGTGGTTTAAGCACTGAACAATGAACCCAAACAAAGAAACGTAAAACCAAGCAATCATGAAACACTATTACCTTATTATCACGCTAATTATCACAGCATTATCTTCTTGTGGAGACTCAAAAGAAGTCTATCTGCAAAACTTACAAGAATTGCGTACAAACCTGCAACAAACCAACGATACGGTTTATGCCTATTCGCTGGAGAATCATTTCGCAATCTGGCTACATCAAGAAACCATTGGCGAAGATATGTACGACTACGAAGAAGTGCAAACCCTCTATCACTATGATTTGAAAACTAAGGTACAAACCAAACTGTTTACAGCTAAGGAAGACACGCTGACCTTGAAAAACAAAGGTGTTCCATTTGTAATGAAACAAATAAACCACCTTTCTATTACCCCCGATAGCATGGCAGTTTTAATAGGAGATGCTTACTTAATATGGGATGACTGGGGACGCCGAAGCAAAATCTACATGTTACCTTTGGCTGAGAAAAACAGTTTGATTGAACTCTGCTTTGAAGAAGATTTAGAAGAGATGTCCTTTGATGTAGTAAATGGACCATCTATCCCTAACCTTTCCCGATGGATAGGTAATGGATACGTAGCTGAAAAAAACATTGAATTACCAGGCATCTGGACAGGAGAAGCTACTTGGCAACAGGCCTCTCGACTCTATGTATATACCACCGGTGGAGAAGAAAAACCACTCATACTGAATCAAAGCATTTTAAACAAGGAAACAGGAATACTTGAAAACCAAGAAACATGTGTATCTGACAAAGCATATTGCCAAAGTGAAAATGGACAATGGTATGAAATCCCTGCCAATATCTTAGAGGATGCTGTCGAATTAAGAAAACACTATGTATTTGCCCACATGTACCGAATTGAGGATGTGTTCAAAATAGCAAAGAATGAGGTAATGTTCGACAATACATTTGTAAAGAAAGAAGGCAATTCACCATGCTATTTTGAATTGACACTGAAAAGCATACAAAAAAGTCGTGAGAATCCTAATAACTATATAATAATAGGCGATGGATTCGCAATGATGACCGATGAGAAACGATTTGCTCAACTGGATTATCCCCACAAGGTAATCATCGAAGGCTACGTCAGCGATGTAGAACGAGCCAAACGATTGCTCCGATCTAATCCGCTGGCCACCTACTACTTGGGAGGACTGATGGCACTTGGTGCCATGACACCCAATGGAGCAGCCGCCATGGAAGATATGCAAGCCATGGACGAACGATTTGCGTTTACAAATGTTAAACTGCTCTATTATTAAAATAAAGCAGAGCAGGGTGCAACGCTTAAGCGTTGCACCCTGCTCCGCTTTTCAATAGTAACATATTAAATACTGATAATCAAATTATTACAAAGCTTTAAAGAATTCAGTCATATAAATGTAAAATAGATTAAAAAGAAGGAAACATGATTTGGCAGATTGAAAAACTTCGTTTACCTTTGCGTCAAGGAAATGAAAAACGATGCATCAATTTCTTTCCAAGTTCTTTTAATTTATTTTTATTAAGTACCGCAATGGCTCTTCTTTATCAAAAAGTAGAGATGAAACTGAACTTCTCAAAAGAGAAGCCTACAGTTTACAAGATTGCTCAACAGACGATACCGCCTGTTACTTTTAAACAATTAGTCAGCGATGTTGCAGAATCTTGCGGAGTGAATGCCACCATGACAAAAGCTGTAATCGAAGGGTTGATAAACCGAATCGGGCACTTTATTGAATTGGGACATGCCGTACAGATGGGTGAGTTCGGAACATTAAAGCCGACATTTACCTCCAAAACGCAAAAAGATGCTGAAGATTTGAGTTTAAAAGATGTAAGGAGCATCAAATTGCGCTACTATCCGGGACAACGCTTCAAGGATATCCTAAAAAGCATGAGTATCACTCAGCTTGATGCCTTGAACAATGTCATTGAGGAAGAAGCGAGCAATGGCTCGACGGATAGTGGTTCTGATAGTAGCTCTGGTTCTTCCGGTTCTAACGATGATACTCAACTTGAGGACCCGTTAGGATAAACCAGACTAAGAAAAAATGAAAGGGTGTGTATTCTATGTCTATATTAGAATACACACCCTCATTTATTTGAAACGAGGGCAAGAATTTTTTTAACAGAGATTATTATAAGATTAAACAAAAATGAGAATAAAGTATTTATTTTTTAGTTGCTTAATCATGACTTGTATTGGTTGTGATGTCAAAAATCAAAATGATATTCTAAAAACAATGTTGATGGACAATGAATTACAAGGTGTTGTCGAGCATTATTTCCCCGTTCATTTAATAAATACAGATGGAATATCTCGTGATACTATTACTATAATTACGACAAGTGATCACTTGTATCATGCACAAGGTATTTATTATTCATTTACAGCAAAAGAGTTTTCGAAGCTTTTATATAATGAGCTAAAATTGAATAATGGCTATTTATATGTGAACGATTGTGTTTTTAAAGATGAATTAGACAATAAGATTTTAGAGTCTTGTCCCGAGGTTGATTCTATTTATGAAGACAAAGGTATAAAAGGAGTATTATCGCATTACTTGACCTCTGAAGGTGAACTTATAACTAATTCTCCAAAAATCGATGATTACATTATTAATTTATGCTTTTCGAACAAAATTTATTTTTCATTCGTATCTACATCTAATACTTTAGGTACCTATGTATGGAATGAATCTATCAATAAATAATTTCTTATGATTAGAATAAAATGTGTGTTGTTAATTGTGATTATCTGTTTCTTTAGTTGTAATTTGAGAAGAAATTCTTTTATGGAACGAATAGAACTTATATATGACACTTCTCTATATGTAAGAAATTTGGATGTTGAGACTAATACTTCTTTGATTTCGGATTCAATAAATAACAATGCAATTGATTCAAAAGAAAAAGCATTTGAAATTATAAAATCCCATTTAACTTCTATATCTAAAATAGGTATTGATTATGATAATCCAATAGTACGTATAAATTTGTCAGGTGATAGCCTTTGGATTTTAGAAGTTTCAGAAAAGCAACATGAATCGAATAATATAATTACAATAGGAAATACAATTTATTATGAAATTGCCCCCCAAAATGGTGAAATAATAAAAATTGTCATTGAAGAATAATTAAGATAAATTCAACTTTTAACTGCAATTATCCTTATATAAGAAACTCCTTGGCAAAATGTCAAGGAGTTTTCTGTTTTATCAGATTGATGGTGAATGATAGTCGATTTTGAAGAAGTTAACTAATACTACAACATATAGATAAATAGAAGAAGTGGGGGTATTTTAAACACATCCACTTCTTTGGGGGGTACATGTTAAAATGGTTTTTAGAAAATGTTTCACGCTAAGTTTTCCATGGCGTGATGAGTATAGAAAATAAATCCCACTCAATCCGCATAGGGATGAGTGGGAAACTGATAACTTTTCTATTTTTTCTTGAAAAGATTTTTGCCCTTGTTGAGTAAGCCTTTAGCTTTATCCTTGGCCTTGTCCATAGGATTTAAACTTTCACCACCGCCTAATTTGCCATTACGCTTATTTTTTTGCTCTTCAGTTAAGAAATAGTATTTCATAGTGTGTGAGTCAAGCGTGATGGAAATTGTCTGCTTGGAGAGGTCAAGCTCCTTAGCTTTAATATCCAGATTGGGATCTGTTACGATGGTGATGTGACCTTTTTTCTTTCCTTTTTCGTATCCGGCTTTTGCATAAATGTCAAAAGTTTCGGTATTACCATTTTTCTTGTAATTTCTCATTTCCATGGTACATTCATCTTCGCTATCTCCATCGAAACGGTAAATCTTGGCAGAGCGATCGATAAAATCTCTGATAACCCAATTCTCACCTTTTGAATCGTTAAAATAGTGCATTTGCACTTCCTGTGCCGAAGCGGAAAAGTAGATGCCGATTAGCAACACGACTGTAAACAATACTCTTTTCATCATTTCCATTTTATTTATAAGTTTATAATACGGTTTATTTTCGAGCCTGATTTGATGCAAAGAAAGCAATAAATTTAATATGGTCAAAATTTCTCATTTGTTTTCGTTTTGTATTTCACTCACCTTGCACTATCTTTTGATAAGATAGGCTACGCCTTGGGATAAAAAATAAATTCAGATTTATTTTGTTCTCCTCTCACCTTACATTATCTTTGCGCCAAGTACATAATTAAAAAACATAAAACTATGAAAAACAAATCTATCTTATTTATCGCTTGTTTATTGCTCTCTACGCTCTCTTTTGCCCAGCAACCCCCTAAGGTTATAAAATTGCTTCCTCCTATTTATGACGAGGGCATGACTTTGATGCAAGCACTCAAGAACCGAAAATCATCCAAAGGATTTACTGAACGTGAGATTTCGTTACAGGATATTTCAAACATGATGTGGGCTGCTTTGGGGGTGAATCGCCCCGATGGCCGACGTACTGCACCTACCGGCTCTAATCGTCAGGAAATAGAACTTTATGCTTTTTTTAAGACGGGTGCTTATTATTATAACTACAAGAATCATACCCTGGAGTTGGTGGCCGAAGGTGATTATCGTGCCATAACCGGACGAGGAGAGGCTGCACAGGCTTATCTGAATCTGCTCTTTATTGCCGATACTGATAAAACCGGACCGGGAAATCGTCCGGGTGATGCCAATACGGTTTCGTATGTAAACGTAGGTTATGTTTCACAGAATGTATATCTGTATTGTGCCTATGCCGGCATTGGCAGCAGGGCACGTGGTGGCTGGAACCAAAAATTGGTTACTGAAACTTTAGGTTTGAAAGATGCCATGATAGTGGTATTGGGGCAAACGGTGGGTTATTGTGAATGATAAAAAATCAAGGGGCACTTCAATATGTGAAATGCCCCTTGATTTTTATATATCTATTTTCTCAATACGTTATAAGTATTTTTTCCAGTCAGTGTTGCGCATATCGCCACTCTTTGCCAGTTCGGCATGCATGCCCAGGGCTGCTTGCATCAGGTGCGGTGTTTGTGCCTTACCGTCGGTGAGCTTCAGGTATTCGCGCAAGATGGGTTTGTAGTCGGGGTGAGCACAGTTCTCGATGATAAGTTCTGCACGTTCCTTCGGACTCTTACCACGCAGGTCGGCTACACCTTGTTCGGTGATGACGATGTTCACGTCGTGTTCTGTCTGGTCGTGGTGTGAAATCATCGGTACGATGGCACTGATCTTACCCTCCTTGGCTACTGACGGGCAGGTGAAGATTGAGATGTAAGCATTGCGGGTGAAGTCGCCTGCACCACCGATGCCGTTCATCATCTTGGTGCCGCTGATGTGTGTAGAGTTCACGTTGCCATAGATATCGGCTTCGATGGCGGTGTTGATAGAGATAACTCCCAATCGGCGGATGATTTCGGGGCTGTTAGAGATTTCTGATGGACGCAATACAAGCTTGTCGCGATAGAAGTCCATGTTTTCATAAATCTCGTTCAGGCAGTCGTTGGTCACGGTGAGTGAGCAACCCGATGCAAACTTCACGCGGCCGTCGCGGATGAGGCCTACTACTGAGTTCTGGATTACTTCGGTGTAAACGTCGAATGCAGGAATTGATTTAGAACGTCCCAATGCGCCCAATACGGCATTGGCAATGTTGCCTACACCACTTTGCAGCGGCAGGAACGATTCGGGAATGATGCCACACTTCATGTCTTCTACGAGGAAGTCGGCTACACGTTCGCCAATCTTGTCGGTCACAGGGTCGGCAGCAGTGAACGAGCGTGCTTCGTCGGGCCAGTTTGTTTCTACCACACCTACTATCTTTTCCGGATCAACTTGTACATAAGGGGTACCGATGCGGTCGTTTACTTTATAGATAGGAATCTCTCTTCTGCAAGGAGGATCCAGCGGTTCGTACACGTCGTGCAATCCCATGCCGGCTTTGCTGTGAGCTGCGTTGAGCTCAACAATCACTTTGTCTGCCAGACGGGCTATAGTGGGCGAAATGCCACCTGCTGCTGTGAGGTAAATCTTGCCATCTTCTGTCACTTCGCAAGCTTCGAGGATAGCTACATCTACTTTGCCCATGAATCCGTAGCGCACCTCTTGTGCCATTTGTGAGAGGTGGATGTCGTTGTAAGCAATTTCGCCATTGTTCACAGCCTTGCGGAAGTCGGGATTGGTAGTGTAAGGAGCACGATAGCGAATTGCTTTTGCGCGTGTCAATACGCCATCGCAAGAGTCACCTGTTGATGCTCCTGTAAAGATGCCGATTTGAAAAGGTCTTCCGGCTTCGTGTTCTGCTTCAGCTATTTTTGCCAGTTCAGCTGTCACGGCTTTGGCTGTACCTGCGGGTGTAAATCCGCTCAAGCCAATGTTCATGCCATGTTTGATGTGTGTAGCAGCTTCTGCTGCTGAAATAAATTTCAATGCCATTTTTTTAAAATATATTATTTTACTTAATATTTCCGTTGTAATATTTCTCCCCAGATGATGGCTTTGCGAGCCTCTTCAATAGAAGTTATTTGATAATCCTCTTGCACCGTTTCTGATATTTGTACTTCCTCCATAGTTAACGGTGATATGAAAGATTTCTGTTCGCTTTTCTTTCTTAATGGTTGAGACACGGGTTCATACATCATCTCTTCTATCACTTCCTTTTCTTCATCTTCGGTAAAGCAAGGAGGTGTTTGGGAGTCTGTATCGTCAGTGTTGTCTTTCAACGTTGTTTTTATGATTTTGACAACAATTGTGATGATGATAAGCCCGATGGCAAATATATCTTCCATAAAAAGGTAATTTTTACATTTTCAGAGGCAAAGGTATGTATTAATTTTGTAAAGGCCAAAGGTAAAAATAAAAAAGGGCAACTTCACAGTCACCCTTTTTCCTTTAACCTAAACCTTAACTATGAAAAAATCTAATGTTTCTTTCAGAGGCAAAAGTGTGAAAAACTTTCAATGTAGCCAAACTTTGACTTAAAAAAGTTTAGAACGTTAACATTAATTAGGAGAAAAGCGTATCTTTGCATCCGATTTTAAGCTTTTAACTAAAAACTAAAGAGATGATAGAAAAGAAAACGGGAGCGGACTTTAAATCCGCAACTGCCGATGGTGACAAAAAGTTGTTTATTGAAACTTATGGTTGTCAAATGAACGTAGCTGATAGCGAAGTGATTGCTTCGGTCATGCAAATGGCTGGATACGATTTGGCCGAAACGTTAGAGGAAGCCGATGCCGTATTTATGAACACATGTTCCATTCGGGATAATGCAGAACAGAAAATTTTAAACCGGCTGGAATATTTCAGAACATTAAAAAAGAAACATCGACCTAACTTGATTGTTGGGGTGGTGGGATGTATGGCTGAGCGAGTAAAAGAGGAGCTTATTAACAATCATGGCGTAGATTTAGTAGCGGGGCCAGATGCTTATTTGTTGCTTCCCGATTTGATAGCTGCGGTAGAGGCCGGAGAAAAAGCTATCAATGTGGAGCTTTCTACTACGGAGACTTATCGGGATGTGGTACCCAGGCGCATTGGTGGCAATCATATTTCAGGTTTTGTAAGCATTATGCGAGGTTGTAATAACTTTTGCACCTATTGTATTGTACCTTATACTAGAGGACGTGAACGAAGTCGCGACATAGAAAGCATCCTAACTGAAGTGCGCGATTTACAACAAAAAGGTTACAAAGAGGTTACTTTGCTAGGACAAAATGTAAACTCTTATCGCTTCGAAATGTCTGATGGCAAACTCATAACCTTTCCGTTATTGTTGCGCACTGTAGCCGAGGCTGTTCCCAATATGCGTGTACGCTTCACCACTTCACACCCTAAAGATATGAGTGATGATACCTTACAAGTTATTGCCGACATGCCCAACGTGTGTCGCCATATTCACTTGCCGGTACAGAGTGGAAGTAGCCGAATATTAAAATTAATGAATCGGAAATACGACCGTGAATGGTATTTAGAACGAGTGGCCGCTATTCGTCGTATCATTCCTGATTGTGGCCTTTCAACCGATATCTTCAGCGGTTTCCATAGCGAAACGGAGGAAGATCATCAAATGTCGCTTTCTATGATGGAAATTTGTGCATACGATTCAGCCTTCATGTTCAAATATAGCGAACGACCGGGCACGTATGCATCGAAACATTTGCCCGACAATATTCCTGAAGAAGTAAAGATACGTCGGCTAAATGAAATCATAGCCTTGCAAAATCGTATTTCGGCAGAAGCCAATGCACGTTGCATAGGAAAAACGTATGAAATATTGGTAGAAGGAGTGAGCAAACGAAGCCGTGAACAACTATTCGGACGTACCGAACAAAATCGTGTAGTGGTATTCAATCGAGGCAATCATTGTGTCGGTGATTTTGTTAAAGTAAGGATTACCGATGCTTCGTCGGCTACTTTAAAAGGGGAAGAGGTAGAATAATTTAAAAACAACTATGAACCGAATTATAAAGAAAGTTGGTATAGTAGCAACGGTATTTATGTTTGTTGCATGTTCGTTTCATTCTTATCAGCCACAACTAACACAGATAACCGTTTCAAAATTTAGGAAGCCTGATAGTTTGGCTATATTAAATGAAGACACTTCAATAGCAGCCATTTTATGGCGCGATTATTATAAGGATAAACATCTTTGTACTCTGATTGATACTGCTCTTTCACATAATCTGACTCTTTATAATTCGTTGCTACAGATGGAGAAATCGGCCAGTTACTATGGTAAAACGGCAGCTCAATTTTGGCCTTCTATAGCTTTACAAATCAGTCAAGAACAAGTAAAGCGTTCTTATCCTGATTATTCGTTCAATGCCCATAGTGTAGGAATATCTTTATCTAATTGGGAAATTGATTTATGGGGAAAACTACGCAGCTCTCGTAGAGCAGGATTGGCACAATTATTAAAACAAGAAAGTCTGATACAAGGAGTAAAAGTGAAACTTGTAGCCGATATAGCAACACTATATTATCGGCTTATCGGTCTTGATACAAAGTTGAAGGCTGTAAATGAAATCATTACAAGCAATCAAGAATATTTATCCGAGCAGGAGAAACTTATGGCACTTTCATCGCATCGTGAAAATAAGTCTCGCTCAAAAAATGACTTGATGTTAGCCGATGTCACCCGCACCAATATAGCTGTCGAACAAGCTAAAGCCGAATTATATCGGGCTAAAGCGACAAAACCCGATATAGAAAGTGAGATATTTATTACAGAAAATGCATTGAACTTGTTACTCAGTCGTCCAAATGGTGTGATTCCTCGCTCTGAAATAGAGACTATGCTTACTCCTCAATTGCTCGACGATACGGTAAGCATTGGAGTACCAGCCCAATTGTTGCAATATCGTCCGGATGTAATGGCGGCCGAATATGCTGTTCGTGAAGCTTTTCATTTAATGGATGCTGCTCGTTCGTCACTTTACCCATCACTGACGCTTAGAGCCAATTTAGCAACCGGAGAAGACAACAATGCATCATGGTCAGATTTTTCTGGAAGTGTTTTTTATAATCTATTTTCAGGATTGACATTTCCAATTTTTCGTCAAGGTGAATTGAGACATAATAAAAGGGTTAGAGAAATAGAAAGTAAACAGAAGTTGGCTGATTATCAACAAACCTTATTTTCAGCTTGCATAGAAGTCAGTAATACGTTGATGTATTATCAGATGAATCATTCCAAAGTGGTAAATTTAGCGCGACGATATGCTTCGTTACGAAATGCTTATCTATATAGTCGTGACCTTTATCGTAAGCACAAAGCCAATTATTTGGACGTACTAGCTGCACAGAGCCAATTATTGCAAACACGCATTGATTTGTCAGATGCGTTTATCGCATATTATAGCCATCGCATCGCCCTTTATAAAGCATTGGGAGGCGGTGCGTGGCAATGATTTATTTTTCCCTACTTGAAAAAAATATCTTTCAGGTAGGGAATTTTAATTTTGTTTAGTACTAAACAAAGTACTACTTTCTTAAAACTCCTTAACGATTTTCTCAAAAGTCACTTTTTATTTGTTAATTTGCACCAAATTTGGGTGTATTGTACCCCAATTATTTTTTAGACTAAAATTCATGGCAGCAAACGTGAAGAATCACAAAACATCATATTTCGACATGCAGTTTGTTACGTCAAGCATAAGTACCACACTGGTGTTACTTTTGTTAGGGTTAGTGACGTTTTTGGTGTTGTCGGCTCGTGGATTATCGATTTATGTTAAGGAAAACATTGTCTTTTCTATTGTGCTCAGTGACGAAATAAAGGAAAACGGCATATTGAAAATGCAGCGCGATTTGGAAAAACAGCCTTATGTTCGGACGGCTCATTACATCAGCAAAAAACAAGCTTTAAAGGAACATACCGAAGCCATGGGTACCGATCCACAGGAATTTTTAGGTTATAATCCTTTTAAAGCTTCAATAGAGGTAAAGTTAAATAGTGACTATGCTAATGCCGACAGCATAAGTGTCATTGAAAAGCAGTTAAAACAAAATAGTAACATTCACGAAGTGCTTTATCGTAGTGAACTGATTAATGCGGTAAATCGAAATATCGCACGCATCAGCATTGGACTAATTGTTTTAGCTGTAATATTGGCATTAATTTCATTCGCATTAATAAACAATACCATACGACTAACCATTTATTCAAAGCGTTTCCTTATTCATACCATGAAATTAGTAGGAGCCAATTGGGCTTTTATTAGGAAGCCTTTCTTACGTCGGAATTTTTGGATAGGCATCTTATCGGCACTTGTTGCAGATGCCATTTTATGGGGAAGTGCTTTGTGGTTGATAACTCGTGAACCAGAATTGATAAAAGTCATCACATTAGAGGTAATGATTTTCGTATCGTTAACTGTATTGTTATTTGGTGTATTGATAACATGGCTTTGTGCTTTGCTTTCTATCAACAAGTTCTTGAAAATGAAAGCAAGCACTTTATATTATATTTAATTTTTTATAAGCAATATGAGTAAAGAGAAATTTGCATTTGACAAGGTCAACTTCTACCTATTAGGCATAGGCATGCTGATTGTTATCATAGGCTTTCTGCTGATGTTAGGTCCTTCCAGTACCATAGATCATTTTGAACCCGACATTTTCAGTGTACGCCGCATTAAAGTAGCCCCCTTAGTATGCCTATTAGGATTTGTATCTATAATCTATGCCGTAATTCATAAACCCAAGAACTAATGAGTTGGATAGAAGCATTAATCCTTGGGCTAATACAAGGACTAACAGAATATTTGCCCGTAAGTAGTAGCGGACATTTGGCCATTGGAGCCACTCTATTCGGGGTAGAAGGAGAGGAAAACTTAGCTTTTACCGTAGCCGTACATGTAGCTACAGTATGTAGTACATTGGTAATACTTTGGAAAGAGATTGAATGGATATTTCGCGGTTTGTTTAAATGGCAGATGAACGAAGAAACCAGTTATGCCATCAACATCTTAATTTCCATGATACCTATCGGAATTGTAGGTGTATGCTTCAAAGATGAAGTAGAAGCCATTTTTGGTTCGGGTCTTTTCGTGGTAGGCTGCTGCTTACTGCTGACAGCTACTTTATTAACTTTTTCCTATTACTATAAACCTACTCCCAAGCCATATATCACTCGAAAAGATGCTTTTATTATCGGTTTAGCACAAGCATTAGCCGTACTTCCAGGCCTTTCACGATCAGGCAGTACCATTGCTACTGGTTTGTTGTTAGGCGATGACAAAACTAAGTTGGCACAATTCTCATTTCTGATGGTTATCCCACCAATTTTAGGAGAAGCATTACTCGATGGAATCAAACTGATGCAAGGCGAGGCCATAGCTGGAGATATACCCACTACATCATTACTGATAGGATTTATTGCTGCTTTCGTTTCTGGTTGTTTGGCTTGCAAGTGGATGATAAACATTGTAAAACGTGGTAAATTAATCTATTTTGCCATTTATTGTGCTTTGGTCGGTTTACTTACTTTGTGTTTAAACTAAAAAGTGACGGATGAATTTTAAAGAAGGAGAAATACTTTATTTTGACAAGCCCTTGGGATGGACATCATTCAAGGTAGTGGGACATGCCCGTTATCATATTTGCCGTACCATCGGAGAAAAGAAATTAAAAGTGGGACATACCGGAACCCTTGATCCTCTAGCCACCGGAGTAATAGTAGTATGTACCGGCAAAGCCACCAAACGTATTGAAGAATTACAACATCATACAAAAGAATATGTAGCTACTATCCGTTTAGGAGCTACTACTCCCAGCTATGACTTGGAACATCCGATAGACTTCACTTATCCTACAGAACACATTACACGCCCTATTATAGAAGAAACATTAAAACAATTTATCGGTGAAATATGGCAAACACCACCAGCATTTTCAGCCTGTATGGTCAATGGAAAACGAGCTTATGACTTAGCTCGAAAAGGAGAAGAAGTAGAATTAAAGCCAAAATTGTTAGTAATCGATGAAATGGAACTATTAGAATGCAATCTAGAAATACCTGAAATAAAAGTGCGGGTTGTATGCAGTAAAGGGACATATATTCGAGCTTTAGCTCGCGACATCGGACAAGCACTACAAAGTGGTGCCCATCTAACAGCTTTACGAAGAACCCGAGTAGGAGAAGTCACCGTAGAGAATTGCCTTAATCCGATAGATTTTAAAGAATGGATAGAAAAAAATTATAACCCTAATATATAAATTACATGAAACTCTCTCAATTTAAATTCAAGCTACCCGAAGAAAAGATAGCATTGCATCCCACCAAGTTCAGAGATGAATCAAGAATGTTGGTGCTACACCGTAAGACTGGCGAGATAGAACATCGTCAATTTACCGACATCTTGGACTATTTTGATGAAAAGGACGTATTTGTATTCAACGACACCAAAGTTTTCCCCGCCCGCCTTTATGGAAATAAGGAAAAAACTGGCGCTCGCATCGAAGTATTCTTATTGCGTGAACTGAATGAGGAGTTACGTCTTTGGGATGTATTGGTAGATCCGGCGCGAAAAATCCGTATAGGAAACAAACTTTATTTTGGCGAAGATGATTCAATGGTAGCCGAAGTAATAGACAATACCACTTCGCGTGGCCGTACTTTACGATTTCTTTACGATGGGCCACACGATGAGTTCAAAAAAGCACTCTATGCTTTAGGAGAAACACCTATTCCCCATAGCATTATTAATCGCCCTGTAGAACCAGAAGATGCCGAACGTTTTCAATCTATTTTTGCCTGTAACGAAGGTGCCGTAACAGCACCCACGGCCAATCTGCACTTCAGCAAACAATTGATGAAACGAATGGAGATTAAAGGTATAGATTTCGCTTTTATCACTTTACATGCCGGACTGGGTAATTTCCGGGAAATAGATGTAGAAGACTTGACAAAACACAAGACCGATTCTGAACAAATGATTGTAAGCGAAGAGGCCGTTCAAATCATCAACCATGCCAAAGATCAGAGTCGCCAAGTATGTGCGGTGGGTACCACCGTTATGCGAGCCATGGAGAGTACAACAAGTACAGACGGGCATCTAAAGTCTTACGATGGATGGACCAACAAATTCATCTTCCCCCCCTACGATTTCTCAGTAGCTACGGCTATGCTTAGCAACTTCCACATGCCCTTATCTACCTTATTGATGGTAGTAGCAGCATTTGGCGGCTACGATTATGTAATGAACGCCTACGAGGTAGCTTTGAAAGAAGGTTATAGATTCGGAACTTATGGCGATGCCATGTTGATAGTAGATTGATGCAATACTACTTAAGTTTAGGCAGCAATTTAGGCAACAAGGAGCAAAATTTACTTCAAGCCTTACAAGAATTAAAAAGTCGGGTAGGAGAGGTCATCTCCTGTTCGACTTTTCATACTACTATTCCTTGGGGATTTGATTCGGATAATAATTTTCTCAATGCAGTATGCTGCTTGCAAACTTCTTATACCCCTCATCAAGTATTATCCCTCACCCAACAAATTGAGCAAAATTTAGGACGTACCACCAAATCAATAGAAGGAAACTATCATGACCGACTGATAGATATTGACTTGTTGCTATGTTTTGATGAACAAGGAAGACCTATCTCAGTAAACGCCCCTGATTTACAGATTCCCCACCCCCTAATGTATCAACGTGAATTCGTAATGATACCTTTGCACGAAATAGCGCCCAATTTCTGATTTAATCTTTTACTTCTTTCATTTTTTTACACTATCTTTGCTCACAAAGAATAATACAATTATGAGTGAACAAGATATTGTCTTAACCCCCATGATGAAACAGTTTTTCGAACTGAAAGCTGGTCATCCTGATGCTGTTATGCTGTTTCGTTGTGGAGACTTCTACGAAACTTACTGCCAAGATGCCATAGATGCTAGTGAGATTTTAGGAATCACTTTAACCAAACGCAACAATGGCAAAGCTGGACAAACAATAGAAATGGCTGGTTTTCCATACCATGCACTTGACACTTATTTGCCAAAGTTGATAAGAGCTGGTCGCCGTGTGGCTATTTGCGATCAATTAGAAGACCCTAAACTCACAAAAAAATTAGTAAAACGTGGTATAACCGAATTGGTAACTCCTGGGGTATCTATCAACGACAACATATTAAACCACCGTGAAAACAACTTCTTAGCAGCCATCCATTTTGGTAAAAATATGCAAGGAGTAGCTTTTTTAGATATTTCTACTGGCGAATTTTTGGCAGCTGAAGGCAAAGAAGACTATATAGACAAGCTACTCAATAATTTCTCTCCTAAAGAAGTATTATTCGAACGTGGAAAACGACCTATGTTTGAAGGGAGTTTCGGAAATAAATTCTTTACTTTCGAGATGGAAGATTGGGCTTTTGCCGAAACTACTGCACGCGAACAACTATTGCGACATTTTGAAGTAAAAAATCTGAAAGGTTTTGGTGTAGAACCTATGAAGTTAGCACAAACGGCCGCAGGTGCTATTCTACAATACCTAAAAATAACTCAACATACACAGATAGCTCATATCACCTCCTTATCTCGAATTGAAGAAGAAAAATATGTTCGGTTGGATAAATTTACCGTTCGCAACCTCGAATTAGTAACACCGATGAACGAAGGTGGCACCTCATTGGTCAACATATTAGATCATACCCAAAGTCCAATGGGTGCCCGTTTACTGAAGCGCTGGATACTTTTCCCATTAAAAGAAGTAAATGCTATCCATCGTCGTCAAGAAGTGGTCGAATACTTCTTCCGCCAACCTAATTTCAAAGAATTGATAGAAGAAAATTTAGCTGTAATAGGCGATTTAGAACGTATCCTCTCAAAAACAGCTGTAGGAAGAGTATCACCCCGCGAATTAATTGCATTGAAAATAGCATTACAAGCTATAGAACCTATCAAATCTGCTTGTATAGAGGCTGATAATGCCAGTTTGAATAGTATTGGCGAACAACTGAATCCATGCCTATCCATCAGTCGACGCATTGAACAAGAAGTTGTCAGCGACCCACCATTATTAGTAGGAAAAGGAGGAGTCATCCGGCAAGGGGTGAATCAAGAATTAGACGAACTTCGCCGTATGGCATATAGCGGTAAAGATTATTTAGTACAAATGCAGCAGCGTGAAGGTGAACAAACTGGTATTCCCAGTTTGAAAATAGGTTATAACAACGTATTCGGCTATTACATCGAAGTACGTAATGCACATAAAGATAAAGTACCCGAAACGTGGATACGTAAACAAACATTAGCTAATGCCGAACGTTATATAACCCAAGAATTGAAAGAGTATGAAGAAAAGATTTTGGGTGCTGAAGAAAAAATCCTATCTTTAGAAACACGACTTTACAACGAATTAGTGCAAGCTATTGCCGAATTCATCCCTGCCATTCAAGTCAATGCCAATCAGATTGCTCGGTTAGATTGTTTACTTTCGTTTGCCAACGTGGCTCGTCAGAATGGTTATATACGCCCTATCATTAATAACAACGATGTTTTAGAAATCCACAATGGTCGCCATCCGGTTATCGAACGACAAATGCCCGTAGGCGAACAATATGTTCCAAATGATGTAACTCTCGATAGCCAATCTCAACAAATTATCATTATTACTGGCCCCAATATGGCCGGTAAATCAGCTTTATTGCGTCAGACAGCACTTATTACTCTCTTGGCTCAGATAGGTAGTTTTGTTCCAGCCGAAAGTGCCAACATTGGTTTGGTAGATAAAATTTTTACCCGTGTCGGTGCCAGCGATAACATTTCAGTCGGTGAATCAACCTTTATGGTAGAGATGAACGAAGCATCCGACATATTAAACAACTTGTCACCACGCAGCTTAGTACTTTTCGATGAGTTAGGACGCGGCACCTCCACTTACGACGGTATTTCTATTGCTTGGGCCATCGTAGAGTATATCCACGAGCATCCTAAAGCCAAAGCTCGTACCTTATTTGCTACCCACTACCATGAATTAAACGAGATGGAAAAAAACTTTCGCCGAATCAAGAACTACAACGTAGCGGTACGCGAGCAGGATGGAAAAGTTATCTTTCTTAGAAAATTACAACGTGGAGGTAGCGAACACTCCTTTGGTATTCACGTTGCTAAATTAGCAGGTATGCCTCGAAGTATTGTAAAGCGTGCCGGCGAGATATTAAAGCAATTAGAATCAGAAAACCGACAATCGGGCAAAAGTGCTCCTTCGAAAAAGATTAGCGAAAGTCCAGCACAAGTTGGTGGAATGCAACTTAGTTTCTTCCAATTAGATGACCCTATTCTTTGTCAAGTACGCGATGAAATTCTAAATTTAGATGTTAATAACCTTACTCCGTTAGAGGCTCTCAACAAACTAAATGACATAAAACGAATCGTAAAAGGTAAATAATCACCTCATTCTTTTTTACCGTAGAAAAACATGAAGTAAATGCCGATGATAACAAACGGTACACTAAGCCATTGTCCCATATTAAAAGCCATTCCCTCCTCGAAATCCACTTGGTTCTCTTTCAGAAATTCGATGAAAAAGCGAAACGTAAATATCTCGGCCAGGCATAATCCAAAAAAGAAACCACGGTGATAAGGATAAGACAATGACAATAAAGTAGCTGGTTTTCCTAAAGTAGCTATTTCAACACTTTTACGTTTCTTTAGTCCTCTACGATAAAGATAAATCATTCCTAAAAAGAATACGAAATAAGCCAAAGCCTCATAAAGTTGACCCGGATGACGAGGCAACATATCTACTCGTTCGAAAACGAATGCCCAAGGTACATCAGTTGGACGACCAATGATTTCTGAATTCATCAAATTAGCCAATCGGATGCAGCAAGCACATATAGGAGTAGCTACGGCAATCATGTCAACCACATCAAGATAATGCATTTTCATCTTACGGCAATACATCCACAAAGCAATCATCAGTCCCAAAGTTCCTCCATGACTGGCCAATCCAGCATATCCTGTAAACTTCCATCCTCCATCGGGCAGAAATTTAATAGGTAAAATCATTTCTAAAAAGTGATTTTGATAATAGCCCCAATCATAGAATAAACAATGTCCTAAACGAGCACCTATCAGAATACCCAAAAAACAATAAAAAAACAATGGTTCAAATTTTTCGTCTCCAATCTTTTTATCACGATATTGTTGTCGAACCACCCAGTAGGCTAACGCAATACCCACCACCCACAAAAGTCCATAATACCGTATAGAAAAACTTCCTATACTAAATAATTCAGGGTCAGGATTCCAGTTAATAAATAAGTTTGTCATGACTCTGTTTTTTTACACATTGAAAAGGAAATGTATGATTATTTGTTTAATACCTTAGTTTCCAATAATTTACAAGTTTATACTTTTTTATAAGTAACAAACTAGTAACAATTTGTTCTAAAAACCCCGCTAGCGCTGGAGTGGTAACAACGGGCGGCAAGGCCCATAAATCCAGGCTAACGGGTTTTTGTTGCGGCAAAGGTAATAAATTATTTTTTAATCTTCCACGTATTTAGTATAAGTTGAGGCGCAGAGCGTGTAAATATCCCAATAGGGTATAAGTTCGCTATAATTGGCCCGCAAGATCATAAGCCCGGCCGCCGTTGCTTTGAATTGCTTTTGTAACTCTTTACCTGGCGGGGCTGACGCAATTTGTATAGGGAATAAGTGGCCGCGTGTTTTTGCGCTAATTATTCCGTATTGGGTTGGGTTCTCTTTCTGCATTTCTTCCAGCTGGGCGGCCATTTCATTAAATGCAGCACCAAAAGAATAA
>SUYA01000009.1 GCA_015060695.1 Mediterranea massiliensis | reverse complement strand
CAGACCTTATTTGACGATGAAGCATCAACTACTGATAAGATTTTTGCTGGTATTGATTTGCTAACAGGTTTTGGAGGTGAAGTTAAAGACGCTTCTAAATCGTTAGGAATTATTGATGATGCAGTAGATGTTGGAAAGAAGAGAATAAAATCTTTTTCGGACATTGGATTAAAAAATGGGATGACGATGACTTCTAGTGATATTCTTGATACTGCAGAAGATTTTTTAGGTAAAGGGTATAAAGAAGTCGGTGAGGGAACAGGAAGATATGTTTCTAAAGATGGTACGCGAGTATTTAGAATGGGAAATAATGATATTGAGGGGAAACATGCTGGTGGTTCTCATGTAAATTTAGAAATATTAGAAACTAATCCTGATAAACCCGAAAAAATGAGAATTATTGAAAATATTCATGTATATATAAAAGATTAATTATGAATATGGAAGATCAAATAAAAAACGTTTCTAATATACCATTTCGTTATGTTTGGTGTAAAAATTTCAAAATTTCGACATCTTTTGAAGATAATATATTTAAAATTAAAGCAAATAAAGAGGGCTTAGAATCACTAGGAAAACAATTATTACAACTATCACAAGAGAATATTTCAGCAGGATTTCATTTGCATTATGATGATTATAACTGTTTAGAAAATGAATCTATAAGTTTTATAATTGAAAAAGAATAACTATTTGCTTATCCTCGGAGAATATAGCGCTAATGGTTTAAATGTTATAATTGGGCAATATAAAAACAATAAAATTACCATTATTATGCTTATATTCAATATGTTAATTTAAATTATATTGAGTTCACATTGATGCATTTAGTGATAATAAAAGCCGTCCTTTTTTGTTAACTACATTTGGTAGTAGTATTTAATTATCTCTTTAAACAGGCTGATGAAAATTTTATAATTAATTTTCATCAGCCTCATTTTTTCATTTTATTTCTTGATTTATATCGCTAATATTGTGTCTGGCAAACTTTTTAAATATTATTAATCGATATTTTTATGTTTCCAGCGATATTTCCCATCAATGGTTGTAGAGTGATTTGCAAATAATCTAAGGCGATGACGTGAACTACACGGCCGAAGAGGTCGGAATGGGTGGCATACGAGTCAGTAAGATTACCGACCGCGATGCATTGGAAACACACGGGTGCGCACCTACAACAACGGCACTACGGGCTTCAACGGCAACATTACGGCAATGAGCTGGACGGCCGGCAATCAGAGTCACAGTTACAGCTTTGCTTACGACGGGGTGAACCGTATGACGGATGCTACACACGGAACGGGTGCTTTCACAGAGAAGGTGACGGGGTATGACAAGAACGGAAACATCACGGCCTTGCAACGTTATGGAAACGGATTGATTGACAACCTGACTTATACGTTGAACGGAAATCAGCTGACGAAAGTGGAGGATGCTACGGGGAATGCAGCCGGATTTTCCAACGGAGCAAGTACAAGTAACGAATATACCTACGATGCAAACGGTAATTTAACAAAAGATAGCAATAAAGGTATTGCAAATATCAGCTATAATTCGCTAAATTTGCCCCAAGTAGTTACGTTTAGTGACGGCAGTACCATTACTTACCTGTACACGGCTGACGGCAGAAAGCTAAGAACAACGCATGTAATTAATGGAACCACCACCACAACGGACTACTGCGGAAATGTGATCTATGAAGGTACTACACCCAAGAAGTTGTTGACGGATGAGGGGTATGTGGATTTAACCACCAACACCTATTACTACTACTTGAAAGACCATCAAGGCAATAACCGAGTGGTTATCAATGCTGATGGAGGGGATGCAGTAGAGGTAAATCACTACTACCCGTTTGGCAGTCTGTTCTCCACAAGCACCAATGTTCAGCCATACAAATACAACGGCAAGGAGTTAGACACCAAGAAGGGCTTGAACTGGTATGACTACGGAGCAAGGCATTATGATGCAGTGTTGGGAAGATTCACTACGGTTGACCCGCTGGCAGAGGATATGGCGATTTGGAGTCCGTATGGATATTGTTATGATAATCCGATGATGTTCATTGACCCTGATGGAAAGAGAGGAAGACCGACTCAAAGACCTATTAGAAGAGGATTAAGAAATGGTGGAAGACCGACCAATATATATGGATTCTTTAATCTGCCTAAGCCTCAATCAACCCAAACTGTTACAACGTATAGATATCGTGGTGGAATGTTAAGAAAAAGGATGGCTTTAGGTGAACAAAATTATTTATCTACAGTAACAACTTTTGGAGGAAATAAAATTCAGTCAAATTCTCATAATAAATCACTTTTATATTCTACTGGATTTGCTGAACTTATAGATGCTTGGAATGCTATTCCAGACGGTCCTTCATTTAATTTTGTTAGTACTAAACGATATTCAGATGATGGACAGATAATGGTTGAAACAGACATTATATTTAATGACCAGATTTTGTCTGTGATGCAAGCAAATTATGATGCTGCTTATAGAAGGCTTAATGAAAGTTTGGGCGAAATTGATATAAAAGGAAAAAATTTAATGGAAATTCTTCAACTATTTGATGAGCGTAGGGCTTTGATTACAAATCAAATTGGTTTATCACCAAAAGAATTAATAATGAATGAACTTATGTTTAATGGAGGGGATTTCCATGTTCAATCAACCCATTCTTTTATATTACCAGAATTTAGACAAGGATATTAATTATGGCAAAAAGAAAAAGAAAAAAGAACCATTGGACAACAAAGAATACTCATATTCAACGAAAAAAGAAAATGATAATTAATGAAAAGGATGAAACATTTTCATGGAAATGGTTTATTTTAGTAATGATAACTGTTATTTATATGCTTTATAAAATTATAATTAGTCAAGATAGAAGTGGTTATGATCATTTTATTGGAATTCCTAAAGAATGGATTAAGTGGGTAAAATAAGAGATTTATAACGTTGTGCAATCAATAAAAACGCCTTTGGTTGATTTAAAACAACCAAGGCGTTTTTTATATATATGATACAAAGTTTTATTTAGTAACGGAGCAAGTACAAGTAATGAATATACCTACGATGCAAACGGTAATTTAACAAAAGATAGCAATAAAGGTATTGCAAGTATCAGCTATAATTCATTAAATTTCGATAAGATAGGCTGCGGTTCGGGATAAAAAATAAATAAATTTATTTTGTTCTCCTCTCACCTTGCACTATCTTTGCCATCGGTAGTTACGTTCAGTGACGGCAGTACCATTACTTACCTGTACACGGCTGACGGCAGAAAGCTAAGAACAACGCATGTAATTAATGGAACCACCACCACGACGGACTACTGCGGAAATGTGATCTATGAAGGTACTACACCCAAGAAGTTGTTGACGGATGAGGGGTATGTGGATTTAACCACCGCTACACCAACTTATTACTACTACTTGAAAGACCATCAAGGCAATAACCGAGTGGTTATTAATGCTAATGGAGGGGATGCAGTAGAGGTAAATCACTACTACCCGTTCGGCAGTCTGTTCTCTACAAGCACCAATGTGCAGCCATACAAATACAACGGCAAAGAACTCGACACCAAGAAGGGCTTGAATTGGTATGACTACGGAGCAAGGTATTATGATGCAGTGTTGGGAAGATTCACTACAGTTGACCCGTTAGCGGAGAAGGATTATTTAAATGCACCGTATAATTATTGTGGAAACAATCCGGTGATTAGAATAGATCCTACAGGCATGCTGGCTAGTCCTATTTATGACGAAGAAGGAAATCTTTTAGGAACCGACGATGAAGGATTACAAGGCAAAGCAATTATAATGAATAAGAATGATTTTAAACAAGGTATGTCTCACTCCGAAGCCATAGAAAAGGATAAAGGTACAGATGCTTTTGTAAATAGCCGTGCTAAACAGAAATTCAAGAAATCGTATGAGTCTTTGAAAGATGGACCAGACTGGGATGGTAAACTTACTCTTAAAGAAGCTAATGATTGGTATAGAAATGGGAAAGGGCAACCATTGTTTGTAGATTTAATAAATATCAATTTAGATGGAATCCTTTCATTAGGAGAAAATTATGTAGGCGTTCAAGATCACTTTAATCTATTATTACATTCATCATCAATCAATGATGGATTGGTATATGGTCAAATTACTTTAAAGCGTTATCCTAATCATCAAGTTAGAGCTTATTCTGATAATTATGATTTTGAAATGCATAGTTGGTATAACCCCTTAAATTGGGGGCGAAATATAGAAACATTAATAGGTCGATTATATGCAGGAAAAGGGATTGGTTATGAAATTAATATATATGGAAGTAAAAAAATTGAACCGATATTGCCATGGGTAAAATAATAAGATGTTTTTTGTTTCTTATATGCACATCATTATATTCTTGTACAAATGATTGTTTTCGTAATTTGGGCAAGGGATATGTTTATAGAGATGAAGGTGGAGATTTGAAAGAAATTTTTCATAAATCTTCCAAGGGAGAAATACCCCCAACCATTTTGTCATATTCATATAATGATAAATATATCATTGCAAAGCAACGTCCTAAATTACCTAGAGATGCATATTCAAAAGACTATAATTATGGAAATGATTCTATATTCTATTGGCTTATTATAAAGAATAATAATATAGTTTATGGTCCTTTAAGCTATAAAAAAATACAATCTCTTGTCGAAGAATTAAGTATTTCTGATATAGCAATAATAAATATTTTACAATAGTAGATTCAGCTTTTAAATATAATTATCCTTATAGAAGAAACTCCTTGGCAAAATGTCAAGGAGTTTTCTGTTATGTCAGATTTTAGTTATTTCCCTCACCTTGCACTATCTTTAGATAAAATAGGCTGCGGTTCGGGATAAAAAATAAATGAATTTATTTTGTTCTCCTCTCACCTTGCACTATCTTTGCCACACTACATTTTTTATGTGGGAATGTGTTCTATGATAACGGCAATAACTCGACACCAAGAAAGGCTTGAACTGGTATGACTACGGAGCAAGGCATTATGATGCAGTGTTGGGAAGATTCACTACAGTTGACCCGTTAGCGGAGAAGGATTATTTAAATGCACCGTATAATTATTGTGGAAACAATCCTATAATTCGCATAGACCGTGATGGTAAGATTTTGGATACTGTTTTGGATTTAGCTAATATTCTTTATGATGTAGTAGCTGCGGTTCATAATCATATCATAGGAAATCATGAACAAGCTCAAAGCCATTGGGAAGATGCCGGTGCAGATGCTTTGGCAATGGCAGTTCCTTTTGTACCAGCAGGAGTTACCAAACTTAAATATGCCGATGATGTAGTTGATGCTGCAAAAGCCACAACTAATAATGTGATGAAAAATCGTGTAAAATTACGTAAAGGAACTAAAGAAGCTATTAAAGAAGTTGCTCCAAAAACAAATGAAGGATTGTTTTTGATCCGAATACTAATTTACCAATAGAAAAGGGCCAAGAAGTTTTTGGTCATAAAACAGGAAAAGAATGGGGGAAATATAAAAAAGAAACTTCTAATCAGAATAAAACAAGAAAAGAAGTGATTGAAGATCAAAATAATCCTAATATATATCAAATTGAAGACAAAAAGTCTAATGCATCTCATAAATATGAAGAAAAATGGAATAAATAAAGAATTAAATCAATTCAGATTAAACTCAGATAATTTGCAACAACTTGCTCCCAATATGGGTTATTGTTTTGCAACAAACAAAATAACAATAGAGGGTTTAAAAGTTGGATACATGTACAAAGAAATGCCTGATGATAGTAATGATAGTGGTTGGCGTTTCTTTTCTGGTACAGAAAATCAAGATTATATTGACGATGTTAATAATATTCAAATATTTGACGTAAATACTATTGCCAATTATGATAAAACTATTATTCCCTATCTTACAGCACCTATAGGATCTGAATATATTCGGATTGATAAAACTGACATTTTTCAATTGTTATAGATAATATTGATATGTTAATCGTAGAGATAGTTTCCGTTTTATAAAAGAAAGCATAAGATAGGAATACAATCATCAATAGATTCAACTTATAACTGCAATCATCCTTATAGAAAAATTCCCCTGCCTGAAAAATAAAACTTTCAAGTAGGGGAATTCTTCTATATGATTAAATATTCTATTTTAATAAAAATCGGCAAAGCTTTTGAGTAGCTATGGCCCGATGACTGATTTTATTCTTTACCTCATCGCCCAATTCAGCAAATGTCTCAGTATATCCTTCGGGTACAAAGATAGGGTCGTAACCAAATCCGGCGTTTCCTTTGCGTGTTCTGATGATTTTTCCTGTCACAATACCTTCGAACAGGTGTTCCTTGCCATTGATGATTACCGCAAAAGCCGTTCGGAATTGTGCTTTCCTGTTTTCTACCCCTTCCAATTCCTTTAATAGTTTACGCATATTGGCTTCCGAATCGTGTCCTTCACCTCCGGCATAGCGGGCCGAATAAACTCCCGGAGCACCATTCAGAGCCTCTACTTCCAGTCCTGTGTCATCGGCAAAGCAATCTACTCCATATCGCTCATAGATGTAGTGTACTTTCTGTAGTGCATTTCCTTCCAATGTATCGGCCGTTTCAGGAATCTCGTCATAACAACCTATTTCTTTCAAGCTGAGCAGTTCTATCTTATCACCTAACATGGCTTTTACCTCCTTCAGCTTGTGAACATTGTTAGTGGCAAATACAAACTTCTTATTCATTCTTCTTCTTTTCTGATTTAGATTTTATTTTCAGTCTGTCAAATCCTTCACCATATACACCGATAACCGAACTTTGTGATATGAATGCACTGGGGTCTGTATCCTTTACTAATTGGAATATTTGTTTCGATTGTCGTTTATAAGCCAATACAACCAGTACCTTTACATTATTCTTGCTATACCATCCGGTACCATCTAAAACAGTTACACCACGGTGTGTTTCCTTAATGATACGGTCGGCTATTTCATCATATTTCTTTGAAAATATAAGGAATTGAACAGAAGAACGTGCTTTATTTACCACATAATCTAATGCATATCCTACAATGAAAAGTGTAACAAAGCCAAATATAACGCGACGCCAATCGTGAAATACAAAGTAACAAGAACTGATAATTACTATATCGCTCAACATAACCAATCGTCCTAAAGACATGTCTTTATATTTATTGATTACTGCAGCTACTATATCAGTACCACCGGTGCTTCCATTGTTATTGAATACTATACCTAATCCTATACCACACATGGCTGCTCCAATCAGACAAGCCATAAAGTCTTGTCCCGGACCTAATATCTGAGGTAGTTTACCGGTTACATCGTCTTTTGCTGCCCATTGGAAGAATTCCAAAGCACCTGTCAACAAGAATATGGCAAAAGTTGTCTTTATGGTAAATTTACCTCCTAATACCTTGAAGGCAACCAATATTAGGAATAAGTTGATTATAAAATAGGTGTATTGTACCGGAAATCCCGTAGCATAATATACAATGGCACTGAGACCGGTAGTACCACCGGTAGTAATTTCATAGGGAAGCAAGAAAGCTACCCATGCTCCGGCATAAATTAATACTCCAATGCTGATAAAAATGTAATCTCTGATTTCAAGTATCAGCTTTTCTTTGGTTAGGTTGAGTTGCATATTGACAATTACTTGATAACAATATTCACAATTTTCTTCGGCACTACAATTACCTTCACAATGCTCTTGCCTTCCATCCATTTCAATGAACGTTCATCGGCCAAAGCAGCTGCTTCGATGCTCTTTGCATCGGCATCGGCCGGGAATTCCATGTTGAAACGAGCCTTACCATTGAATGAGATGGTGTAGTTTACTGAATCTTCTACCAAGTAGGCTTCGTTGTATTCAGGCCATTGTGCATCGCAAACACTTCCTTCGCATCCAATAGTTTCCCACAACTCTTCGCAAACGTGAGGTGCAAAAGGTGCCAGGGTGATGATGAGCTCTTTCAAAATCTCTTTCTTGCTGCACTTCAAGGTGAAAAGTTCGTTTACACAAATCATGAAGGCCGAGATAGAAGTGTTGTATGAGAAGGTTTCGATATCACCACTTACTTTCTTGATAAGCTTGTGCAATGATTTCAGCTCTTCTTTGGTAGCCGTATCGTCGTTCACTAAGTATTGTCCGTTGCGGTCGTAGAAGAGGCTCCAGAATTTCTTCAGGAAGCGGTGTACACCATCAATACCGTTTGTATCCCATGGTTTGGATTGTTCTACCGGGCCGAGGAACATTTCGTACATGCGCAAGGTATCGGCACCATACTTTTCAACAATCATATCGGGATTTACCACGTTGAACATTGACTTCGACATCTTTTCTACCGCCCATCCGCAAATGTACTTGCCATCTTCGAGGATGAACTCGGCATTGTTGTATTCAGGGCGCCAGGCTTTGAATGCTTCTACATCGAGCACATCGTTCGATACGATATTTACATCCACGTGCAGTGGTGTAGTGTCGTATTGATCTTTCAAGTTCAGTGATACAAATGTATTGGTATCCTTGATGCGATATACAAAGTTGCTTCGGCCTTGAATCATACCTTGGTTCACCAGTTTTTGGAACGGCTCTTCCTTCACGCTCACGCCAAGGTCGAACAGGAATTTGTTCCAGAAGCGCGAATAGATAAGGTGACCGGTAGCATGTTCGGTACCACCTACGTAGAGGTCAACGTTTTGCCAGTAGTTATCTGCCTTTTCTGAAACCAATGCTTCGGTATTGTTAGGATCCATGTAACGCAAGTAGTATGCGCTTGAGCCTGCAAAGCCCGGCATGGTGTTCAACTCCAATGGGAAGATAGTCTGGTTATCAATCTTGTCGTTATCTACCACGCAATTGTTCACGGTGTCCCATGCCCAGCAAGTGGCGTTGCCCAACGGTGGTTCTCCCGATTCTGTTGGGAGGAATTTGCTCACTTCGGGCAATTCGAGTGGCAAACATTCGGCAGGAATCATATACGGCATACCATCCTTGTAGTAAACGGGGAATGGTTCGCCCCAATAGCGTTGACGGCTGAAGATGGCATCGCGCAAGCGGTAGTTCACCTTCACACGTCCCAGGTTATGTTCTCTGACGTATAGTTTGGTAGCGGCAATAGCCTCTTTGATACTCAAACCATTCAGTGAAAGGTCGCAATAAGGTTCGGCACCCTCTTTAGGCGAGTTGCACACAATGCCTTCCTTGGCATCGAAGCTCTCTTCACTCACGTCGCAACCCTCTACCAACGGACGAATCTCCAGTCCGAAGTGCTTGGCAAAAGCATAGTCACGACTATCGTGAGCAGGAACGGCCATGATGGCACCTGTACCATATCCGGCCAATACATAGTCGCTAATCCAGATGGGCACTGCTTCGCCGGTGAATGGGTTGATGGCATACGAACCACTGAACACACCTGTCACCTTGCGGTCGCTGATGCGTTCGCGTTCGGTGCGCTTCTTGGTTCTATCCAAGTAGGCTTCCACCTCTGCTTTTTGTTCGGCAGTAGTGAGTTGAGCTACCAGTTCGCTTTCAGGAGCCAATACCATGAAGGTTACACCAAACATGGTGTCGGCACGTGTGGTAAAGATGGTAAATTCCAGGTCGCTATCTTTCACCTTGAATTGCACTTCGGCACCTTCCGAGCGACCAATCCAGTTCTTTTGAGTCTCCTTCAACGATTCTGTCCAATCAATGTTGTCCAATCCGTCGAGCAAGCGTTGAGCGTAAGCCGAAACGCGCAAGCACCATTGGCGCATCTTCTTTTGCACTACGGGGTGTCCGCCACGTTCGCTCACACCATCCACTACCTCGTCGTTGGCAAGTACGGTACCCAATGCCGGACACCAGTTTACCATGGTTTCGCCCAAGTAAGCAATGCGATAGTTCATCAACAACTCCTGTTGCTCTTTCTCGCTCTTGGCATTCCACTCTTCAGCGGTGAAAGTCATTTCTTCGTTGCAAGCTGCATCAATGCCTTCGCTACCTTTCGTTTCGAAGTGCTTCACCAATTCGCTGATGGGACGTGCCTTTTGTGCCAAATTGCAGTAGTAGCTTTCAAACATCTTTTGGAAAGCCCATTGTGTCCAATGATAGTAACCCGGTTCGCAAGTGCGTACTTCTCTGTCCCAGTCGAAGCAAAAACCTATTTTATCCAACTGTTCACGGTAACGGTTTATATTGGCTTTAGTAGTTATTTCAGGGTGTTGACCTGTTTGAATGGCATATTGTTCGGCAGGAAGTCCGTAAGCATCATAACCCATAGGATTCAGTACATTAAAACCTTGCAGACGCTTATAGCGGGCATAAATATCTGAAGCAATATATCCCAACGGATGTCCCACATGAAGTCCGGCACCACTGGGGTAGGGGAACATATTCAAAACATAAAATTTCTTTTTATTCTCATCTTCAGTTACTTGATAGGTTTTCTGTTCCACCCATCGTTGTTGCCATTTCTTTTCAATTTCCCTGAAATTGTATTCCATAACGTATGTATTGTTTATATATTGTTATTTTATTATTAATAAAACATGTTAATGTGTATTCACACATTATTAATATCGCCACAAAGGTAAGGCTTTATTTGAAAAAAACTGTTTACCTTTGCTACAAAATTAGAAGAAGTCTAACATAAAAAATGAATTCTATGGTAACAACAAAAAAGAAAACCGTACAATTTAGTGCCGCAGGTATTGTAGTGATTGGAATAGTAATACTATTTATGACTATGTATTCCATCGAGCGCATTGATTCAGGACAGACAGGTATTATTGTCAATTTAGCAGGTAGTGAGCGAGGTGTAGATGATGCTAAAGTAGAAACAGGATGGGTGATTTACAACCGATTTGTAAAGCAACTTTTTGAGTACCCTGCTTTTGCACAAATAGTAGATTATGAACCGTTTGACATTCAAGATAAGAAAGGTACCATTTTCCAAACCGACCCTACTATTGAATATTACATTGAGCGCGAAGATGCTAAAGTAGTCTTCTTACGCTATCGTAAAACAACCAAAGAATTGGAACAAAGTGTTATTCTTACCGAAGTGAAGAATGCCTATAAAGACATAGCCGGATTATATGACACCGATTCGCTTATTAACAATCGTCCGGCTTTTGAAAAAGAGGTAGAAGCCTTGTTGAAAGAACGACTCAGTCAACGAGGATTTACCTTCAGTAATATCCAATCATCCGTAAAACCGAACGAAGTGTTGCAAGCAGCCATCGATGCCAAAAATACAGCTGTACAAAATGCGTTGAAAGTAGAAAACGAGAAGAAAGCAGCTATTGCCGAAGCCGAAAAGATGGTAGCGGCTGCCAAAGGTAAAGCCGATGCTAACCGTATTTTGCAACAAAGCATTACTCCCGAATTGATTCAGTTGAAAGCTGTAGAAAAGTGGGACGGAAAATTACCTCTTTCTACCAGTGGAAATACACTTCCATTTTTACAACTGAAGTGATAATTGATAAAAAATTAAGATAAATTAGAAGCGAGGAAATAAAAAAAGGAGTACCGCCGTACTCCAACCTTTTGTTAACCTTAAATCTAATACTATGAAAAACACGATGCAAAGGTACGCACTTTTTTGGAATCTGCAAGCAAAAGAAAAAAATAAGTGTACTTTATAACACTTATTAATATTTTGATTGCTTGTTTTGAATAACAAATGCATTTTTATTACTTTATGCATTTACTTTTTCTTATTTTGATGTCGTAAATTCTGTTTTTTCAGAAATTAGGCCTACTATAAATAGTGTTATCTGAAACAAAAAACAGATGAATTTATTTTGTTCTACTGATGGCTTGCACTATCTTTGCAGCGCAAAACAAAGGTGGAAAGATTTGAGTAGCTTGCAACCACGGAAAAAAATGCTAAAAACATATCCTTTTCTGAAATCTATACTCATCCTCTTTCCCGTTGTCTTAATTTTAATTCTTAATTTCTAATTTAGAATGGGATACTTATTTACATCCGAATCAGTGTCTGAAGGACACCCCGATAAAGTGGCCGACCAAATATCGGACGCTGTACTTGATAAGATATTAGCTTACGACCCCAATTCAAAGGTAGCTTGCGAAACCTTGGTTACCACCGGGCAAGTAGTTGTAGCCGGTGAGATTAAAACAAAGGCCTACGTCGATTTACAACTTATTTCAAGAGAAGTAATCAAGAAAATAGGCTATACCAAAGGCGAGTACATGTTCGAAAGCAATTCGTGTGGTGTACTTAGTGCTATTCACGAGCAAAGTCCCGACATCAATCGAGGCGTAGAGCGTCAAGATCCTATGGAACAGGGAGCCGGCGACCAAGGTATGATGTTTGGGTATGCTACCAATGAGACAGAAAACTATATGCCTCTGTCACTCGATCTTTCACACCGCATATTGCAGGTGTTGGCCGACATACGTCGCGAAGGTAAACAGATGACTTACCTACGTCCCGATTCCAAAAGTCAGGTAACTATCGAATACGATGACAATGGTACTCCTGTGCGTATTGACACCATCGTAGTATCTACCCAACATGATGATTTCATCTCTCCAACCGACGATAGTGTAGCTGCTCAATTGAAAGCTGATGAAGAAATGTTAGCCATCATTCGTCGTGATGTAATAGAAATATTGATGCCACGTGTCATTGCCTCTATCCATGCACCAAAAGTATTGGCATTGTTCAATGATAACATTACATACCATGTAAATCCTACCGGTAAGTTTGTGATTGGTGGTCCACATGGTGATACCGGCTTGACTGGACGTAAAATTATTGTTGATACATACGGTGGTAAGGGGGCACATGGCGGCGGTGCTTTTTCAGGTAAAGACCCCTCGAAGGTAGACCGCTCGGCAGCATATGCTGCTCGCCATATAGCTAAAAACTTGGTTGCTGCAGGAGTAGCCGATGAGATATTGGTACAAGTGAGCTATGCCATTGGTGTAGCACGACCCATCAATATTTATGTCAATACATACGGGCGTAGTCATGTACAACTGACCGATGGCGAAATTGCCCGAAAAGTGGACGAACTCTTTGATATGCGTCCCAAAGCCATAGAAGATAGACTGAAATTGCGCAATCCCATTTATCAAGAAACAGCTGCTTACGGACACATGGGACGTGAACCACAAGTGGTGACTAAACGCTTCCGTAGTCGATACGAAGGAGATAAAGATATGGAAGTAGAACTCTTTACTTGGGAAAAATTAGATTATGTAGATAAGATAAAAGAGGCTTTTGGATTATAAAAATGACGGCCGACGTACAAACGTCGGCCGTTTTTGTACAAAATTAATAGTACTTTTTTTGTTTTACATGGAGAATACCTTATATTTGCATCCGTGTGCGAAAACGGGACACATTAATTATTTTAATATTTTAAGTATGAAAACTAATTTCGAAATACGCTATGCAGCCCATCCTCAAGATGCGCGTCATTATGATACAGCTCGTATCCGTCGTGATTTTTTAATAGAAACCATCTTTACTCCCGATGAAGTAAATATGGTATATTCTATGTACGACCGCATGGTGGTAGGTGGAGCCATGCCTGTTGCTGAAACACTGTTGTTAGAAACTATCGATCCACTGAAAGCTCCCTATTTCTTGACACGTCGTGAAATAGGTATTTTCAATGTCGGTGGAAAAGGATGTATAAAGGTAGATGGACAAGCCTTTGAATTGGACTATAAAGAAGCACTCTATTTAGGATGTGGCGACCGTAAAGTTACTTTTGAAAGCATCGATCCTCAATCACCGGCCAAGTTCTATTTCAACTCTACTACGGCTCATCATAACTATCCTGATAAAAAGGTGACCAAAGCCGATGCCATTGTAGCTCAGATGGGAAGTTTAGAAGGAAGTAATGAACGCAACATCAACAAGATGATTGTCAATCAAGTGTTACCCACTTGCCAACTTCAGATGGGTATGACCGAATTGGCTACCGGAAGCGTTTGGAACACCATGCCGGCACACGTACATAGCCGCCGTATGGAAGCTTACTTTTATTTTGAAGTGCCACAAGAACATGCCGTTTGCCATTTCATGGGTGAACCGCAGGAGACACGACACCTCTGGATGAAAGGTGAGCAAGCCGTATTGTCACCAGAGTGGAGCATACATAGTGCCGCTGCCACCCATAACTATACTTTCATTTGGGGAATGGGAGGCGAAAATCTGGATTATGGTGATCAAGACTTCTCACTTATTACAGACTTGAAATAATTGAAAGTAGTATTATAATCATATATTTAATCATTCAAAAATTTAAATTAAATGGCAAACATCTTTTCATTAGAAGGTAAGAACGCTTGGATTACAGGCGCATCTTATGGTATCGGTTTCAACATTGCCAAAGCATTTGTGCAGGCAGGTATCAAAAACATCATCTTCAATGACATCAACGAAGCTGCTTTGGAGAAAGGCTTGGCCAACTACAAGGAAGCAGGCATTGAAAACGTACACGGCTATGTATGTGACGTTACCAACGAAGATGCTGTAAAGGAACTCGTTGAGAAAATTCATGCTGAAGTTGGTCAGATTGATATCTTGGTTAACAACGCTGGTATCATTAAGCGCATCCCCATGCACGAAATGAAGCGTTCAGAATTCCAACAAGTAATCGACATCGACCTCGTAGGTCCGTTTATCTGCTCAAGCGCCGTTATTCCCGAAATGATGGAACGTCGCGAAGGTAAGATTATCAATATCTGCTCTATGATGTCAGAATTGGGTCGTGAAACTGTATCGGCTTATGCTGCTGCTAAGGGTGGCTTGAAGATGTTAACACGTAACATCTGCTCTGAATACGGTGAATACAACATCCAATGTAACGGCATCGGTCCGGGTTACATTGCTACTCCGCAAACTGCTCCGCTTCGTGAACGTCAAGCAGATGGTAGCCGTCATCCGTTCGATAGCTTTATTTGCGCTAAGACTCCTGCAGGACGTTGGCTCGATCCCGAAGAATTGGGTGGACCTGCAGTATTCCTCGCTTCGAAGGCTTCAGATGCCGTAAACGGTCATGTACTTTATGTAGATGGTGGTATCTTGGCTTATATCGGTAAACAACCGAAATAAATGACATAATGAATACTGGTAGGCGGTTAGCGAGCGGCAATTGCGAATTGCTGTTCACTAACCGCTACCACTAATATATATTCTCATGAGATTTTTTTATTTTCTTCTGATGGTTGCAGGGCTTTTCACTGCATGCAGCCAGCCTAAAAGCGAATTGACCGTTCAAGTTACTAACAAACTTCCCCTACAACGCACGGCCGAAATGATAGAACTCTCTATGGAAGAGATTGCCGATGAATTGGCAATGCCCGATACAGCTCAATTGATAGTTCTCGACGAGAAAGGGGAACAATTGCCCTACCAAATTACTCACGACGGATTGCTCATTTTCCCTGCTACTGTTGCTCCTGATGCTAAATCTTTCTACACCATTAAAATTGGCCAACCGATAGCGGTAGGTGTGAAAGCTTGCGGACGCGTCTATCCTGAACGTATGGACGACTTGGCTTGGGAAAACGACTTGATTGCTTGCCGTGCTTATGGTCCGACTATGCAACGTAGAGGTGAACGTGGTTTCGGCTACGACATCTTTACCAAGCGTGGAACTACCGATCCGGTAGTTGAAGAAATGTATGCCGGTCAGTGTAGTGAAGAGAATTGGAAGCAGTATAACGAAATTCGCAAAAAAGACCCCAAAGCAGCCCGTGAGTTCGAGCAGAGTTTTAGCTATCATGTCGATCATGGTTATGGCATGGATTGCTATGCTGTTGGACCTACTTTGGGTGCCGGTGTCAGCGCTTTGGTAGATGGCGAAAAAATTGTCTATCCTTGGTGTTACAAAGAAGCAGAGGTTTTAGACAACGGTCCTTTGCGTTTTACTGCCAAGCTGATATTCCATCCGTTGGCTGTACAAGGAGACACCTCGGTTGTAGAGACACGCATCATCACGCTCGATACCGGTTCACGTCTGAACAGAACTTCAGTGAGCTATAGCAATTTGAAAGAAGATATGCCCATTGTGACAGGTATTGTATTGCATGAACCTGATGGTCAAGTAGTGGCAGATGCCGAAAACGGTTATATGACCTACGTAGATCCTACAACAGGTCCCGGTAACGGAAAGATATTTATGGGTGCAGCCTTCCCAGCCAAAGTAAAAGAGGCTAAACCTGTACTTTTCTCACCCGAAGAAAAACGTATGCGAAACAATGCTGACGGCCATGTATTGGCTTATAGCAACTATAAGCCCGGTGCTTCCTATACCTATTATTGGGGATTCGGTTGGGACCGTGCTGATATGCCTACTGCCGATGCTTGGAATGCTTATATGAAAGATTTTGCACAAAAAGTACGTACTCCGTTAAAGGTCAAGATTCAGTAATTTTTTCCTTTTTTGTATAAGTTTCATTTAACCCTCTTTCCCTGAAGAATTGAACTTAATGGGAAAGAGGGTTTTTCTTTTGGGGTAGAGATAAAGATATCTGTCTTTCATTTTAGCTATATAGCTAAAGCTTCCATGATATTTTGTAATTTTGTTGTAGAAATTATTTGTCAAACAATATCTCCATAAGTTTGTTTATTTCGTTACCGGACGGATGGGTAATGCACCTCTGCGATTTGTATTTGTTTCAGAGATGTGTGTTTCTAATAATGAAATTATGTTTGTGGAAGTGTTGTTTACGCCGGGTGTTGAAGTCCAATACGATTCATGTGAAGAATAGAATTTAATCGGAAGGAAGATGTAGTTACCATTGGTTTTACTGATAACTTTGCATCCGTTTATTCTACCCAATGAAGTCCATTCCCAAACGCAGTTATGCATTAACTCCTTGAATTCATCCGAGGTAGGCATTCTCCATTCCTTGCCCCACAATGCCGTTGCCGCATCATATTGAGAATTACCACTGAAATCATTCGTATTTTTGCCGTACAATTTAGAATCAGCAACTTTTTCATCTTGCGTTGGTTTGGTTTCGCCCCATGTAAAAGTATCTCCAAAATGTTCGGATGTAGCAGCCCCTAAGTTGCAAGTTGCCCATTTCAAACCCGATGGCAATCCTAAGTCTACCCATTGATGCCCATTAGTTTCACCGGAGGCCGGAACGGTTATCATAGCGTCATTGTCTATTACCGGACGAACACCTGCTCCTGATGAACGTTCAAAAATACTCATTTCGCCCAATGCGCTACCAAAAATATATATGTGAGTACCATTGTTAAATTGGTCTTGATGAGGAGAAGATGTCCAATAGGCTCCGTTAACCTTTGCTAATTCGTGCTTAGATGAGCCTTCCTTAAAGCCAGTGGCAGGCAAGAATATAGAACGTTTATTGGTTGGGTTGGTAAATTCATGTCCCCAGAGGTCACCTCTTTGAACGTATTTGTAGTTGCAATGCAATAATAGTTCATCGAATTCTGCTTTTGTAGGTATCCTCCATCCTTTTCCCCATTTGGCAGCAGCTACATCGTGAGTGGCTTTGCCCGATATGTCATTCAAGTCTTTACCATGGGTCTTGCTGTTTTCACGAACATAATTTGTTTTAGTGGCCAGTTCTCCCCATGCATAAAGTCCACCTGGTTGTTCGGGTTTGGTACCTCCCACATTGCAAGTAGCCCATCTGGTACCTGAAGGAAGCCCTAAATCTACCCATTCGTGTCCATTGGTTTTACCAGTAGTGGGGGCTGTATTCTGGGGTTTTTCCGTTGGGATTACCGTTCTGACGGCTATTTTCTTCTCCACAAGAATTTGGATGTGTCTATCTTGGCTTTCTTTACGCGACAGTTTTTTTGAGTCTTGAGGTTTGGATTCCGTCGGTTGCTTGTCCTTCTCCGATACAGTTTCTGTACCCTTGTCAAAATTCCTATCTATTTGCTTTTTGACCTCTTTATTTACTCTGTTTTCTACTTCTTTCTTAATATTTTTCTTTACCTTATTGAGAAAGCTTTGTGCCGAAGTATCTGCTACGTTCACTGATAGGAACAAGGCTAATATAATGAAAAACTGTTTCTTCATGGCTTAAAATAAATGAGATTGTTTGTAAATGTTCTTTTACTTTTTACAAAGGTAACTAAAAGTACATAAGTAGGCAACTATGTAAGCAGTGAAATAAAGTGATAATTATTAAATAATGTTAACCCATCAATAGTTTCCTAATAAATACAGGGTTTTATCTTAAAAATCTATTTTTTCATTACTATCATTTTGACGTATTTACTTCTTTTGTGAACACGTTTGATTGGGGCGATGAAATAGGAATTATTTGTAAAATAATCATACCGATTTTCTTGTATCTTGACAAATTTGCGGAATCACTATTTTTTCATTTTTTACTTTGTTGAAAAACAGTCTGTTACGATGTTATCAACTGTTAATTTTGAAAAAACTTCGGTTTTCGAGTACCTATAACCGAAGGGTGGTGTTATATATTTGCACGTCCCGCGAGGAGAGCAAAGGCCACGCTACCCTCAAGGGGCCACCGGACATCCGCTTCGCTTCTCGGCCGTACTTGGCTCGCTTCTGGTTCGCTCTCGCTTCGGTGTTTGTTCGGTGTTTCTTCGGTCGTTCTTCGGTCCTATAGAGAGCGAACAAACACCGAACAACGACCGAAGAACGACCGAACAGCGTGCGTACACGTAGCGTGCGAGGAGCGACCAAGAAGCGAACCGGAAGCGAAGTAATCACCGGCAAGTGCTGCTGCAGAGGCACTGAGCAGGTGACCACTAAGTCGAAACGAGGCAAGCCCAGTTGTTCTGTCCTGGCCCGTTAAAACCAAATAGCTCTTTGACATTTTGAACAGGTTGAAGTAGGAGAGGGGGAGAGGAGTAGTGTGATTGAAATACAGTGTTTTAAACAGTGTTTGTTTGCATGGCATCTTCATAGTGCCAAACAAAAGAGGGTGCGCAAAATGCACACCCTCTGCAACTTATACTCAATGAAGTATCAATCTTTCAGTTTAGCCTTGATGAAATCGCGGTTCAAGCGGGCTATGTGAGTGATAGAAACATTCTTTGGACACTCTGCCTCGCAAGCACGGGTATTGGTACAGTTACCAAAGCCCAACTCGTCCATCTTGCTCAACATGGCCTTAGCACGGCGAAGTGCTTCGGGCTTGCCTTGAGGCAAGAGGTTCAATTGGCTAACCTTAGCTGAAACGAACAACATGGCCGAACCGTTCTTGCAAGCAGCTACACAAGCACCACAACCGATACAGCTGGCAGCATCCATGGCTTCATCGGCAATTTGCTTCGGTATCAAGATGGCATTGGCATCTTGAGGAGCACCGGTACGCACGCTGACAAAACCACCGGCTTGCATAATCTTGTCGTAGGCTGTACGGTCAACCATTAAGTCCTTGATTACCGGGAAACCAGCCGAACGCCAAGGTTCTACGGTGATGGTATCGCCATCTTTGAAACGGCGCATGTAGATTTGGCAAGTAGTGGCACCGGTAGCAGGACCGTGCGGATGACCGTTGATGTAAAGCGAACACATACCGCAGATACCTTCGCGGCAGTCGTGGTCGAATACAATCGGTTCTTTACGCTCAGAAATGAGTTGTTCGTTCAAGATATCGAGCATTTCAAGGAATGAAGTATCGCCCGGAATATCTTTCATCTGGTATGTTTCGAAAGCGCCCTTGGCTTTAGGACCGGCTTGACGCCATACCTTCAATGTAAATGATATATTTTTATCCATTTTCTTTTATTCTTTAAATGTTCGACTTCCCTATTAGCTCTTATAGTTACGAGTTTGTACCTTGATAGCTTCGTAAACCAATGGTTCCTTGAGCAATACAGGTTCTTTTTCGTCGCTGCCTTGATATTCCCAACAAGCCACATAGAAGAAGTTTTCGTCGTCGCGCTTGGCTTCGCCTTCTTCTGTCTGATATTCTTCGCGGAAGTGGCCTCCACAAGACTCGTTGCGGTTCAATGCATCGTATGCTACCAATTCGCCCATGGTGATGAAATCCCACAAGCGGATGGCCTTGTCAAGCTCTACATTCATGCCGTCCTTGCTTCCTGGAATAAAGAGGTCTTTTTCGAACACTTTACGCAACTCTTTCAGTTTGGCCAAGCCTTCCTTCAAGCCGGCTTCTGTACGACCCATACCTACATATTCCCACATGATGTGACCCAATTCCTTGTGGATAGAATCTACTGAGCGGTTGCCTTGGATACCCATCATCCAATCAATCTTGTCGTTGATGGCCTTTTCGGCAGCGGCAAATTCGGGCAGGTCGGTAGAGAAACGAGGAACTGTAATTTGATCGGCCAAATAGTTTTGGATGGTGTATGGCAATACGAAGTAACCGTCTGCCAAACCTTGCATCAAGGCTGATGCACCCAAGCGGTTGGCTCCGTGGTCAGAGAAGTTACATTCACCGATAGCGAAGAGACCCTTGATAGAGGTCATCAATTCATAGTCAACCCAAATACCACCCATGGTATAGTGGATGGCCGGATAAATCATCATCGGAGTTTCGTACGGATTATCATCAGTGATTTCTTCATACATGTCGAAGAGGTTACCGTAACGGGCTGCTACAACATCCTTACCCAAGCGGTCGATGGCATACTTGAAGTCAAGGAATACGGCCAAACCGGTATTGTTTACACCATAGCCCTTATCGCAGCGTTCCTTAGCGGCACGGCTGGCTACGTCGCGCGGAACGAGGTTACCGAATGCCGGATAGCGGCGTTCCAAGTAGAAGTCACGATCTTCATCGGGAATGTCTTTTCCTTGCAATGTACCTTCTTGCAGCTTCTTGGCATCTTCCAATTTCTTGGGAACCCAAATGCGACCGTCGTTACGCAATGATTCAGACATCAATGTCAGTTTAGATTGCTTGTCGCCGTGTACAGGTACACAAGTGGGGTGAATCTGTACATAAGCAGGGTTGGCAAACCATGCTCCCTTGCGGTAGCAAGCCATGGCAGCCGAGCAGTTACAGCCCATTGCATTGGTTGAAAGGAAGTAGGCGTTACCATAACCACCGGTAGCGATTACTACAGCATGAGCTGCAAAGCGTTCCAACTGGCCGGTTACTAAGTTTTTGGCAATGATACCGCGAGCACGGCCATCTACAACCACAACGTCTTCCATTTCGTAGCGGGTGTAGAGTTTTACTGTACCTACACCTACTTGACGGCTTAATGCCGAGTAAGCACCCAACAGCAATTGCTGACCGGTTTGGCCCTTTGCATAGAAAGTACGTGATACTTGGGCACCACCGAATGAACGGTTATCCAATGTACCGCCATATTCGCGTGCGAAAGGAACACCTTGTGCAACACATTGGTCGATGATATTGTTAGAAACTTCGGCCAAACGATAAACGTTAGCTTCGCGGGCACGGTAGTCACCACCTTTTACTGTATCATAGAACAAGCGATAAACCGAGTCACCGTCGTTTTGATAGTTCTTGGCAGCATTGATACCACCTTGTGCAGCGATAGAGTGTGCACGACGAGGAGAGTCTTGAATACAGAAGTTGAATACACGGAAGCCCATTTCACCGAGTGAAGCAGCAGCACTGGCACCGGCCAGACCTGTACCAACCACAATGATGTCAAGGCGACGCTTGTTAGCAGGATTCACGAGTTTTTGGTGAGCTTTATAGTTGGTCCATTTCTCAGCCACCGGTCCTGCCGGTATTTTAGAATCTATCTTAGTCATAATGATTTTTGATTTTTGATTTTTGAATTTCCAATCCTTCAATTAGAGAAGAGACTGAATGTAGAAAGCAACAACTACCGCAGCAAATCCCAATACAATGATTGTAGAGAAGATGTTAGAGATGCATTGCCAACGCTTCAACCATACTTGGTTGTTCCAACCCAAAGTTTGCATAGAGCTCCAAAAACCGTGGGTAAGGTGGAACCACAAAGCACCCAACCATACAAGGTAGAGAACTACGTTAATCCAACAGCTGAATGTAGCTTGGATGTGATGTACACCGTTGGCTGCATAAAGCAATGTTTCAGTATCGGCATGAGCACCCAGCTTGTGCATCAATTCGGGTAACTGCATCTTTGCCCAGAAGTGTGCCAAGTGCAAGCCCAAGCCTACAATAACAATAATACCCAGAACGAGCATGTTTTGAGAAGCCCATTCCACTTTGTCTTTGCGACGTTCTACCACAGCATAGCGTTCGCTACCACGAGCTTTGCGATTCTGCATGGTCAACCAGAATGCATAGATAATGTGAATCACGAACAGGGCAGCCAGACCTACGGTAGCTACCAATGCATACCAATTAGCTCCCAAGAACTCACAAATCATGTTGTAGCCTTCGGCAGAAACCAATGCAACAAGATTCATGGCCATGTGAAACGTCAGAAACAGGACAAGTGCGATGCCTGTAACGCTCATCACTACTTTCCTTCCTACAGATGAATTACTTAACCACATAAATGATTGAATTAAAATTATTAATTGTTATAAAAAAGTTTCTTTAAAAGAATGAATACGGTTTAATTGTTGCAAAAATAGGAGAAATACCTTGATAAAGCAAACGAATAAAGAAATAATTCCGTAATTAATGGTCAATAGAAGTGTTGTATGGCGTAAAAAACTCTTTTTTTTATTCGTCATTGACTCTTTTGACTTATCTTTGTGGGAAATAAAATGGATTTTATGAAAAAAGCATTACTCTCTTTGGGATTTCTGTTTTCTATGGTATCTGCCATATTTGCGCAGAATTGGGACATTAACACCGTGCATCAAATCAATAGTTGGGACGGCAAGTTCATTCGCAACTACAATAAGATTATATCAAAGTCTGAACCTTACATAGCTGTTGGTGTGCCGGTGGCTATGGCTGTTACTGCTTTACTCAAAGATGACAATGCTTTGTTAAAAGATGCCGTTTACATCGGTACTTCGGTGGCCGGTGCTTTTGCGGTTACATACGGTATGAAATATTTGTTTGATCGACAACGACCTTATGACAAATACCCCGATAAGATACATCCGTATAGCCGTGAGGATTCGCCTTCTTTTCCTTCGGGGCATACATCTACGGCATTTGCTTTGGCCACTTCCCTTAGTTTGAAATATCCCAAATGGTACGTTATTGCTCCATCGGCTTTTTGGGCTTGTTCGGTGGGCATATCTCGCATGAACGAAGGGGTACACTATCCCAGTGATGTATTGGCCGGTGCAGCAATCGGTATTGGATGTTCTGTTGCGAATATTTATGTTAACCGTTGGCTGAATAAATGGTTATTTGGTAACTGATGTTCCTTCAGAGCGAGTCATCTCGTCCAATATCTTTAAAGCTTTGAGTACTACTTCATCGGTTTCATTCATTACTTGGAAGTATTCGCTCATATCCCATAAATCGCGGGCTATTAATGCTTTCAGTTGTGAAATGATGGCCGGTAGAGCACGTTCATACTCTTCTTGATTGAAGGGTATTTTTTCTTTTTCACCGGCTTCGCGTAATTGGGAGAGTATGTCTTCTTTTATTGAAAATTTTTCGTTGAATTCATGGAATGACTTATATCGCTTCACCAGCTTTTCTCTATTCTTTTCAATGTAGTTTAAAGTGGTTTTGATGATAACTCCTTTTGCTACTAAGTCGCGATGATAATCGCTGTAATGGGTGGTGTCAATGGGTACGAAGTAGTCGGGCATAATGCCACCGCCTCCATATACAATGCGTCCTAAGAGCTTGGTTTTGTATTTTAAGGAATCGGGTAAGTGGATACTGTCGGCATGCATTAGTTCACCGTTATTGTAACGGTTTAAGAGGTCAAGGTGATATTGTTTATCGCCGTCACTTCCTTTTTCATAAGGTTTTTGGATGCAGCGTCCGGAAGGGGTATAATAGCGGGCTACGGTAAGGCGAATCATGGAACCGTCTGGCAATTCGATGGGGCGTTGCACCAATCCTTTTCCAAAGGTTCGGCGACCTATTACAATACCTCTGTCCCAATCTTGTATGGCTCCGCTGACAATTTCACTGGCCGATGCCGAGTATTCATCGACCAATACAATCAATTTGCCATTTAAGAAGTTTCCGTTTCCTTTGGCATAAAAATTGCTACGTCGGGCTGCGCGTCCTTCGGTATATACTATCAGGCTTTTTTGGGGCAGGAATTCATTGGCTAAATCAATGGCGGCATTCAGGTAGCCTCCTCCGTTGCCTTGCAAATCGAGAATCAGGTCTTTCATCCCTTGTGCCTGTAATTTGTTTAGAGCCTCTAAAAATTCATCGGAGGTAGTAGCTGCAAAGCGATTGATGCGGATATAACCTACTTGGGGGCGTATCATGTAAGAGGCATCGAGGCTGTATATGGGGATTTTGTCGCGCTTCACTTCAAAATAGAGGGGTTCGTTTACTCCCCGACGGACAATGGTCAGTTTTACTTTACTATCTTTAGGGCCTCGTAAGCGTGACATAATTTCGTCGGTACTCATTTTCACACCGGCAATAATGGTATCGTCAACGGCTATAATGCGGTCGCCGGCCAAGATACCTACTTTTTCTGAAGGGCCGTTGCTTACAGGTTGTACGATAAGCAAGGTATCTTCTATCATTTGAAATTGAACTCCGATGCCTTCAAATCCTCCTTGTAAGGGTTCGTTCATTTCTTTTACTTCTTTGGCATTGTTATAGGTGGAGTGAGGGTCAAGTTGTTCAAGCATTTCAATGATGGCTTCTTCTACCAATTTATGTTCATCGACAGTATCTACATATAGGCGACTGATAGCAAATTCTGCCATTTGTAATTTGCGCAAGGCACTGTTTTTGTCTTGCGAAGAGACTGACAGAAAAAGTGTGAGCAGGCTTATCAATAGAAAAGTTTTTTTCATTGTTGTTGTATTGTTTTTGTTATTTTTTATGGTTATCGGTAATCTGCATTCCTTCGGGTAAGAATTGGGTAACATCTTTACCATAGCGCATTAGTTCGCGCACGATGGTAGAGCTGACGCAGGTTTGTTCTGGTTCGGTGAAGAGAAGTATGGTTTCGATGCCCGTTAGTTTGCGATTGATGTCTGCAATGGTTTCTTCATACTCAAAATCTTTTACTGTTCGGATGCCTCGGATGATGAGATTGGCTTCTACTTGCAGGGCAAAGTCAACCGTCAAGTTATGGTATGACATTACTTTTACTCGTGGTTCGTCAGCATAGAAACGTCGTATTATCTCTTCGCGTTGCTGAATGGCAAAGTGTGCGTGTTTTTTTTCATTGACACCTATGGCTATGATGATTTCGTCGATAAATGTCAGTGCTCGTCGTACAATGGATGCATGTCCAACGGTAAAGGGGTCGAACGTGCCGGGGAATATAGCTTTAGTCATTAGCAATGTCTTCTTCTATAACCAGGTTTTGAATAATAAAGTTTTGTCGCTCCATGGTGTTTTTTCCCATATAGAATTCAAGCAGTTCTTTTACCAAGTCGGTTTTCTTTAAGCTGACTTGTTCCAATCGGATGTCTTTGCCGATGAAGTGGCGGAATTCGTCGGGTGATATTTCTCCTAAACCTTTGAAGCGGGTTATCTCTGGATTGGGGCTGAGTTCTTCGATGGCCGATAGGCGTTCTTCTTCGGTGTAACAATAGATGGTTTTTTTCTTGTTGCGTACCCGGAAAAGTGGTGTTTGAAGGATATAGACGTGTCCTTTCTTTATCAGATCGGGGAAGAATTGGAGGAAGAAGGTGAGCATCAGTAGGCGGATGTGCATGCCATCAACGTCGGCATCGGTGGCTACAATTACTTTGTTGTAGCGAAGGCCTTCTATTCCGTCTTCTATGTTAAGTGCAGCTTGCAGCAGGTTGAATTCTTCGTTTTCATACACTACTTTCTTGGTTAGCCCGAAGGTGTTTAGGGGTTTTCCACGAAGGGAGAATACGGCTTGTGTACTGACATCGCGACTTTTTGTGATGGAGCCGCTGGCCGAATCACCTTCGGTAATGAAGATGCAGCTTTCTGTTTCTTGTTCTTTGCCTTTACCGTCATTCAGATGATAGCGGCAATCGCGCAGTTTACGGTTGTGTAAGTTGGCTTTTTTGGCACGCTCACGAGCCAGTTTGGTAACACCGGCTATGGCTTTGCGTTCTTTTTCACTTTCTTGTATTTTTTGTAGCATTACTTCGGCCACCAATGGATGCTTGTGTAGGTAGTTATCGACTTCTGTTTTTATGAAGTCGCCTACAAACTTATTGACGGTGGGGCCTGCTGGTTTGTTTTCTTGTGGAATGGCCGGCCACATGTTGTTGCTTCCCAATTTTGTTTTTGTCTGACTCTCAAACATGGGTTCTTCTACGTCGAGGGCAATGGCGGCCACAATTCCGTTGCGTATGTCGGCAAACTCTTGATTCTTGTTGAAAAACTCCTTGATGGTGCGTGCTATGTGTTCTTTCAGTGCGCTTTGATGGGTACCCCCTTGGGTAGTATGTTGTCCGTTGACAAATGAGTAGTACTCTTCGCCATATTGATTGGTGTGTGTAAAGGCTATTTCAATGTCTGCCCCTTTCAGGTGTACAATGTCATAAAGTCCTTCGGCGGTCATATTGTCTTTCAACAGGTCTTCAAGGCCGTGGCGTGAAACAATGCGTTGACCGTTGTAGAGGAATGTAAGTCCGGTATTTAAATAAGTATAGTTGCGCAATAAGGTTTCAACGAATTGTGCCTGGAAGTTGTAATTGACAAACAATGTATTGTCTGGCTCGAAGAAGATGTAGGTGCCTGTATCTTCGTTGGAGTCGGTAGTAACGTCGCTCAATAATTGTCCGCGTTCGAAGACGGCTCGACGCATCTTTCCATCGCGGTAACTGGCTACTTCGAAGCGGCTGCTTAATGCATTGACAGCCTTTAGGCCTACTCCGTTCAAGCCCACGCTTTTCTTGAAAGCTTTGGAGTCATACTTTCCACCGGTATTTAGTTTGCTGACAGCTTCTACCAATTTACCTTGAGGAATGCCTCGTCCATAATCGCGGACGCTGACCCTCAGATTATCTTCGATGCTGACCTCAATCTTCTTTCCGGCACCCATCTTGAATTCGTCGATGGAGTTATCCATCACTTCCTTCAATAATACATAGATGCCATCGTCGCTTTGCTGTCCGTCGCCCAAGCGTCCTATGTACATACCCGACCGCACTCGGATGTGTTCCATATCATCCAAATGCCGGATGTTTTCATCGGTATATTCTACACTATTTACGTTTACCGCTTCCTCCAGCGGCAGGATTATGTTGTTGTTATCTTCCATGATATTTGTTCATAAACCTATACAAATAGGCACTTTCGGCAAAAATAGTTAGAATATTTGTTTTTCTACGCTCTGTAAGGGAAATATTTTTTTTCTACCTGAAAAATATTTTTCTTTAGTAGGAGAAAAATTGTACTTTTGCGGAAGTGATATATCATTCAATTAAGTATGAAAGTTGTAGTAGATGATAAAATTCCTTACATTAAAGAGGCCATCTGTCGGATAGCCGACGAGGTGATATTCTTACCCGGTAAAGAGATTAGTGCTGAGGCTGTGTCTGATGCCGATGCCCTTATTATTCGAACTCGTACTCGTTGTGACCATAATCTGCTGAATGGTAGTTGTGTACAATTCATAGCCACTGCTACCATCGGATATGACCACATTGATATAGAGTATTGCCGTAGGAGTGGAATCCAATGGACAAATGCACCGGGATGCAACTCTGCTTCGGTGGCGCAATATCTGCACTCTTCTCTGTTACTGTTACAACGAGAGAAAGGCCTGAAGCTTGCAGAAGCCACCTTAGGCATTGTGGGAGTAGGGAATGTGGGAAGCAAAGTGGCCGATGTTGCCAAAGAATTGGGAATGAAGGTAATGCTGAACGACCCTGTGCGCGAAGCTGCCGAAGGGAATAAAGGCTTTAGCAGTTTGGAAGAAATAGCCGAACAGTGCGATGTCATTACCTTCCATGTTCCTTTAAATAAAGAGGGTATTTACCGCACTTTTCATTTGGCCGACACAAACTTCTTTCATTTATTAAAGCGTCGTCCCTATTTTATCAACACCGCACGTGGTGAGGTGGTAGATACAGAGGCATTGCTTCAAGCCTTAGACAAAGGGGTGGTGGCCGATGCTATTATTGATGTATGGGAAAATGAGCCTAATATTAATCATTCTCTTTTAAATAAGGTATATATAGCTACTCCACACATTGCCGGGTATTCGGCCGATGGTAAGGCCAATGCTACCCGTATGTCGCTCGATGCCTTGTGTCGTCACTTCAATATTCAAGCTGAATATCTCATAGATCCACCTGCTCCTCCAAGTCCTTTGGTGCCAAGCAATGATGCTACCGATTTGTTTCTTCAAATCTACGATCCTCGAAGAGATAGCCAATCTCTTAAGGAACACCCCGAACATTTCGAACAGTTGCGGGGAAATTATCCCCTTCGTCGTGAGCGGACGGCATACAATATAATGCTTTAAAAAGTCGCTTAATGACCTATTTTTTCTTGTATTCGTGCACAAAAAGTAAAATAATGTGCAAAAAAGTAGATTTATTTGGATAAATATTTGCTTAGAAAAATAAATATTCATTCCTTTGCATCGCAAATATAAAGAAAGAAAAACTATTTATTAATTAAAAACTTAAAGTTATGTCTGAAATTGCATCAAGAGTAAAAGCTATTATCGTCGATAAGTTGGGCGTTGAAGAATCAGAAGTTACTAACGAAGCTAGCTTCACTAACGACCTCGGTGCAGACTCTCTCGACACTGTAGAATTGATCATGGAATTCGAAAAAGAATTCGGTATCTCAATCCCCGATGACCAAGCTGAAAAGATTGGTACAGTAGGCGATGCAGTAGCTTACATCGAAGAACACTCTAAATAATCCAAATCCCATACGAATAGTATATATGGAATTAAAAAGAGTAGTAGTAACAGGTCTCGGCGCCATTACTCCTATTGGTAATACTGTACCCGAATTTTGGGAAGGTCTTATGAATGGGGTTAGTGGAGCGGGACCTCTTACTCAATTTGACGCATCACTCTTCAAGACTCAATTCGCATGTGAAGTTAAAAACTTCAATCCTAACGATTATATCGACCGCAAAGAGGCTCGTAAGATGGACCGATATGCTCAGCTTGGTGTGGCTGTAGCCATGCAAGCCGTAAAAGACTCCGGTCTTGACGTGGAAAATGAAGACCGCACCAAGATTGGTGTTATCTTCGGTGCCGGCATCGGTGGTATTCATACCTTCGAAGATGAAATCGGAGGCTATGCCATCCGTAAGGAAATGGGTCCCAAGTTCAATCCCTTCTTCATCCCTAAGATGATTTCGGATATTGCTGCCGGACAAATCTCCATTATGTACGGTTTCCATGGTCCTAACTATGCCGTATGTTCGGCATGTGCCACCTCTACCAATGCTATTGCCGATGCTTTCAATCTCATCCGATTGGGAAAAGCCAATGTCATGGTAACCGGTGGTTCGGAAGCAGCCCTTACCCCTGGTGGGGTTGGTGGATTTAATGCCATGCACGCATTATCTACTCGCAACGACTCACCTGAAACGGCTTCACGTCCGTTCAGTGCCAGTCGCGACGGATTTATTATGGGCGAAGGCGGCGGTTGCTTGATTTTGGAAGAGTTGGAACACGCCAAAGCACGCGGGGCTAAAATTTATGCTGAATTAGCTGGTGTAGGTATGTCTGCCGATGCACACCACTTAACTGCTTCTCATCCCGAAGGATTGGGTGCCAAGTTGGTTATGATGAATGCCTTGGAAGATGCTGAAATGAAACCCGAAGAAATTGATTATATCAATGTTCACGGTACATCTACCCCTGTAGGTGATATTTCAGAAGCCAAAGCCATCAAGGACGTATTCGGTGAACATGCTTATAAGTTGAACATCAGTTCGACCAAATCTATGACCGGACACTTGTTGGGTGCAGCCGGTGCCGTAGAAGCCATTGCCAGTATCCTTGCCATCAAGCATGGTGTAGTTCCTCCCACCATCAATCACGAAGAAGGTGATAACGATGAAAACATCGACTATAACTTGAACTTCACGTTCAATAAAGCTCAAGAACGTGAAATCAATGCTGCCCTTTCCAATACCTTCGGATTTGGTGGTCATAATGCATGTGTTATTTTTAAGAAATACACCGAGTAATAAGTCGTGTTACGCAATCAAATAGACAAGATAAGACTGCTTTTCCGAAAGGATAAGGAGTCTTATCTTTGTTTTTATAAAATATTAGGATTTTATCCTCGAAATATTCAACTATATCGAGAAGCATTGTTACACAAATCGGCCATTGTGCGCAGCAAAAAAGGTCGCCTGATAAACAACGAGCGGTTGGAATTTTTGGGTGATGCTGTGCTCGACACTATTGTAGCCGACATCTTATATCACCGATATGATAAGCATCGCGAAGGTTTTTTGACCAATACTCGTTCGAAGATTGTGCAACGCGAATCGCTCAATAAATTAGCTGTAGAAATAGGCTTGGACAAACTGGTGAAATATGGTAGTCGTACTGCTACACATAATAATTATATGTATGGCAATGCTTTTGAAGCATTTATTGGTGCTATATATCTTGACCAAGGTTATAAGAAATGTAAGAAGTTTGTAGAAGAGAAAATCTTTAAAGAGCACATTAACCTTGAAAAGATGTCGCGCAAGGAGGTGAATTTCAAGTCACGCCTCATAGAATGGTGTCAAAAGAATAAATATGAAGTATCTTTTGAACTGATAGAGCAGCATCTTGACGAACACCATAATCCCATCTTTCAGAGTGAAGTGTTGATTGAAGGATTAGCGGCCGGTATGGGTACCGGCTATTCCAAAAAAGAATCGCAACAGAATGCTTCGCACGCGGCTATGAATAAGTTGAGGAAACAAACCGAGTTCAAAAAAGAACTTGAAGCAATCAAAGCACAGCGCTATTGTGAAGAAAGTGTCGCAGAAGTGGAAACAACACCTTTGCCTCCCATTAGTCCGAAAGAATAGCTTATCCGAAGCAGATACCCATACGTCGTCCCTGTTTGATTAGGTCGTGGTCTTCATTGACCAGTTTCAGTTTGCCGGCCACTTCATGCAGAGGGATGGATGAGATGTTATTGCCTTTCAAAGCTACCATGCGTCCGAATTGTCCGTTGGCAATCAGTTCGGTTGCATGACCGCCCATACGGGTAGAAAGATTGCGATCGAACGGTGTGGGTGACCCTCCGCGCTGAATGTATCCCAGCACAGTTTCACGAGTTTCGATACCGGTTTCATACTCTATTTCTCCGGCAATGTATTCGGCTGCTCGTTTGCGGCCATCGGTTTTTATTCCTTCGGCTACTACCACAATAGAATAGGGTTTTCCTTTTTTTAAGCGATTGAGAATTGTGTCGCCAATGCGGTGAATATCGTAAGGGATTTCAGGAATCAGTATCACGTCACCTCCTCCGGCCATGCCCGAATAGAGTGCTATCCATCCGGCCTTATGCCCCATTACTTCGATAACCATTACCCGTTTGTGAGAGCTGGCCGTAGAGTGTAAGCGGTCGATAGCATCGGTCGCAATATTGATGGCAGAATCGAATCCGAACGAGAAATCGGTACCCCAGATGTCATTGTCTATGGTCTTTGGGACGGATACAATGTTCAGCCCCATAGCTGCCAATTTGGCCGCCGTCTTTTGTGTGCCGTTTCCGCCAATACAGACGATGCAGTCCAATCCTAATTCTTTGACGTTTCGTTCTATCAATGCCGGTTTATTACCGTCGGCTATCACTCCACCTTTCTTGAATGGCTTTTCGCGAGAAGTCCCCAGAATGGTTCCTCCTAAATTAAGCAATCCCGACAAAGACTTCTCGTTAAATACTTCTACCTCTTTGGTAAGTAATCCTTGGAAGCCACTATGAATGCCCACCACTTCCATACCGTAATGGTTGATGGCAGTTTTACACACGCCACGTATTGTGGCATTGATGCCGGGGCAGTCACCCCCTGAAGTCAGGATTCCTATTCTCATATATACAGCATTTTATTGGTTCTACTATATAGAATGCGGTAGAGGTATTATTGTTCTTTTTACACACAAAATTGTTATTTCTACCGCTATTAGGCTGTAAAGGTAGAAAAAAATGAGAAAAAAAGATAGCGATGCCGATAAATAAGATTAATTTTGCGCGAAATTTTATTTTAGACGAAAAGAATGAATTTAACCAAACTACTGAATAAGATCTATTTTGCCCCTCGCTATAAGAAGATTGAGCGTTACAACACCTGTGCAGGTGAATTGCAACGTCAGGTCATGCAGCGTTTGGTACGCAAGGCGGCCAACACTGAATGGGGGAAGGCGCATCGCTATTCTGCCATAGAAACCTACGAGGATTTCAAAAAAAATATTCCGATACAGACTTACGAAGAAGTAAAGTCGTATGTATCACGCATCCGTGCCGGTGAGCAGAATTTGCTTTGGTCATCAGAAATTCGTTGGTTTGCCAAATCGTCGGGTACTACCAACGATAAGAGCAAATTCATACCGGTTAGTAAGGAGGCACTGAAAGATACTCATTATAAAGGTGGGCAAGATGCTGTGGCCATCTATTTGCATCAAAATCCGGAAAGCCGTTTCTTCTCAGGCAAAGGATTGATATTAGGTGGTAGTCATGCACCTAACCTTAATACCAATCGCAGTTTGGTGGGCGATCTCTCGGCCATCTTGATAGAGAACATTCCTTCGGCTGTCAACTTGGTGCGTGTGCCTTGCAAACAAACGGCATTGATGAGCGAATTTGAACCTAAGATGAAAGCCATTGCCAATGAAACCATTGGTGCCAACGTCAGCAACCTGAGCGGTGTGCCTTCGTGGATGCTGGTGCTCATTAAGCACATATTGGAAAAGACCGGTAAGCAAGGGTTGGAAGAGGTGTGGCCTAACTTGGAAGTATTCTTCCACGGCGGTGTGGCCTTTACTCCCTATCGTGAACAATACAAAGAGATAATTCGCAGCAGCAAGATGCATTATGTAGAGACTTACAATGCCAGTGAGGGATTCTTTGGGATACAGAACGACCCTAATGACCCCGCTATGTTGCTGATGATAGACTACGGCGTGTTCTATGAGTTCATTCCGTTGGAAGAACTTGAGAAAGAGAATCCGCACATCTACTGCTTGGAAGAGGTGGAAATAGGAAAGAACTATGCCATGGTCATCTCTACTTCGTCAGGTTTGTGGCGATATGTCATAGGCGATACCGTTAAGTTTACACAGAAAGACCCCTATAAGTTTGTAATCACCGGACGCACCAAGCACTTCATCAACGCTTTTGGCGAAGAGTTGATTGTTGATAATGCCGAGAAAGGATTGGCCAAGGCATGTGCCGAAACAGGCGCACAAATACTGGACTATTCGGCTGCTCCTGTCTTTATGGATGCCAATGCGAAGTGTCGTCATCAGTGGTTGATAGAGTTTGCTGTTATGCCCGACGACCTGAAGAAGTTTGCAAAAGTGTTAGACGATACGTTGCAGGAGATTAATTCCGACTACGAAGCCAAACGTCAGAATGACTTGGCTTTGCAACCGTTGGAAGTAATCATTGCACGCAAAAATCTTTTCCACGACTGGTTAGAGAAGAAAGGCAAATTGGGCGGTCAACACAAAGTGCCCCGATTAAGCAATACTCGTCAGCACATAGAAGAGATGCTTGCATTGAATTAAGCAGACTAAGTTTGATATACTGACGGCACAAGATTTGCGTAGATTGCAATCTTGTGCCGTCACTGTTTTTCTTATCGCTCTTGATGAGTCTTTTTATTTCTGATAGAAGCATAGCAATCTTATGGTTTTACAGTTCATACTTCACCAATGCAAATTCAGGATTCAGTCCCATGGCATAGAGGGTATTGCCGGAACAATCGGATGCGATGCGTAGCACACGCATTCCCAATTCGATAACTTTCAGCAGGTTGCCGTTATAGTCGTAGAGCAGCAGTGTGTGTGGCAGGGCACTTTCTTGTCTTCCTGTGGTTTGTGCAGCTTCTCGCAGTTCTTCCTTGTCGTCGTGTGCTAGTACAGCAATGTAATCTTTTGTCAGTGAAACGTCCATGCTGCCTCTCACTCCTTTGTCGGCCACCAGCCGTTCGTTCTGCATTTTGTACCCACCTTTAGGAGCTTGCTCCCATTTCAAGACAAACTTCTCTCCTTGCTTTTGGTACAGTGCCAGATAGGGCAGGGTGAAGGAGCTGCACACCAAGTGTCCGGTGCGGGCATCGTAGGCATATTCACAGCCTAAGTGTTGTTTCACCTCCTTGACGGGATAGACTCCAAAGGTGGATTCTTTGCCGTGGATGTTAGCCTTGAAGTAGTCTTCTTCACCGTCTTCGGTAGTGCCGAAGAAAACATCTGCTTCTATCTCCGTCAGTGCCGGACGGCTCTCTTTCTCTTCTACGGTCAGTAGTTGCAGGGGTTGCTTGCCGGCCAACAGGCTGTCAATAGAGAGGTATCCTTTGGTGGTTCCGTTTACATCGATGGCAAATACCTTGTTGTCGATGCTGTATCCGCTCATGCTGCCGGTGATAAATTCACCGGGGCCTTCACCCACTTTTCCCATCTTTCCCAGCAGTTGGCCGGTGGTGCGGTCGTGTACGTTGACAAAGGTGTCGCGAGCAAAGGGGTCTTCCCAAACAATGTATTTCTCGTTGACCAACAGATTACCCGGCATGCGAGTCATGAACTCATCATTCAGCAGTTGGTGTTGAATGGTTTCGTAGATTACTTCTTTCTTCTCCGATTGGCAGGAGCAGTACAGCAGGATGCTGATGAAATAAAAGATTTTGCGATTCATAATTTTATGTTTATTTGTCTTTATGTATTCATTCATATGGTATGGCAAAGGTAAAAAAATATATATTACGTTGAAAAAAATGATTATAAAATCTTATAAAGGTGTCAAGACAGCGGGGAAGTAAAGCAATTGCCCTTTTTTGACAAAGTGTAAGCTGCTGACAAAATGATAATCGAACCGCCTGAGAATCGCTTATTTCGGAGCAAGGTAGGGGTCGGTGGAAAATTTTAAAGCGAAAAATGAGTTATCTTGTTTGCTATCAAGCAACTAAGTTGAGATTTAACACTTCTTTAACACGCAAAACTGTGTAAATATTCGTTGATTTCACCCCTTTTCGGAGGAAGATACCAACTTTTGAGGCAGAAGTTAGTATCTTTTCGGGCAAAAGATAGTATGTTTCCGCCGGAAAGGTGCACTGTTTCTGCCGGGAATGTACGCAACAAACACGGTTGACGTGCGGAGTTTGTTCGGTAAAGGTGCGCAGTTTGCTCGGTAGGAGCGCATATTTCGAACGGGAAGGCTCGGAATTTCGATTTTTTTCGAGCCTTTTTACAGATGTGTCGGTTAGCAGAAAAGGGCGATTTTTCCGTTTTTGTTCGGCAAAACCGCCCTTTCGGTTACTTTTTGTCAGCAAGCCTATCCTCGTTGCTTGGGCTTTTATTCGGCCTCCAGCTTTCGCACTTCGCCCTCTTTCTTTTCAAATAAATAACTGCCCCCTTCCTCGCTCAGCTCAAACAATGAGAGCTTTTCCGTTAGGTTATCTACTATCATCAATGCATTCTGCTCGGCAAAGCGGTCGGTTTCAATGGCGAAAGGCTCTTTGCGAATAGTCTGATTCAGCAACAAACTGTCGTTGATGTAGATAGAAACCGAGTCGCCCATAAAGCCTTTTACCAACGTCACCGTGTAGCTCTCTCGGTAGTAACGCTCGCTCTCATCCTTATCTCGATTGGCCCGCAGGCTCAGATAGACAAAGATAACTACTACAAAGATAACGGCAAAAGCCATGATGCCGTTGCCTATCATAAACTGCTTGTTAGTATTCAATCGGTGTGCCATATTGATAACAGATACTATAATTTAGTGAAACATTTATGCAAATGTAGAACTTTTTCTTGTATATTTGTGCAATACTTCCGCAAAAAGCGGCTTTGTGAAACTTATAAAACTGAAAACGATATGAAAAACCTATTCATCGGATGTGCGGCAGCCTTGTGTATACTGACCGCCTGCAGCAACAAAACCCACGTAGAGCCTGCCATTCCACAAGACCCGGAGATTGAAAAGAAAGTAGAGGCACTGCTTGCCCGAATGACACTGGAAGAGAAGATAGGGCAGATGTGCGAACTGACCATCGACGTGATACAAGACCGCAAGGCCGACGGCTTCCGGATAGACGAAGCCCTGTTGGACACCGTAATAGGCAAATACAAAGTAGGCTCCATACTGAACGTGCCCCGCGGAGAAGCACAAACACCCGCCGTTTGGCAAGAGGTCATCGGCCGCATCCAAGAGAAATCGATGGAAGTAATGGGAATCCCCTGCATCTATGGGGTTGACCAAATACACGGCGCCACCTACACGGCCGGCAGCACCTTCTTCCCCCAAGGCATCAACATGGCCGCCACCTTCAACCGCCAACTGGTGCGCGAAGGCGCCACCATCTCGGCCTACGAAACCAAGGCTGGCAGCATTCCTTGGACATACGCCCCGGTATTAGACCTGGCTCGCGACCCCCGTTGGCCGCGCCACTGGGAGAACTATGGCGAAGACCCATACCTGAGCGCAGAAATGGGTCGTGCAGCTGTCCTCGGCTTCCAAGGCGAAGACCCCAACCACATAGGACCCAACCACATTGCCGCCTGCCTGAAGCACTACATGGGATACGGAGTACCCGTCAGCGGCAAAGACCGAACCCCCTCTTCCATCAACGAGCAAGACATGCGCGAAAAGCACTTCGCACCCTTCATGGAAGCCATTAAAGCCGGTGCACTCACCATCATGGTCAACTCTGCCATGAATAACGGAATGCCTTTCCACGCCAACTACGAACTGTTGACAGAGTGGTTGAAGGAAGGCTTGAACTGGGACGGCATGATTGTGACCGACTGGGCAGACATCAACAACCTATATACCCGCGACCACATTGCCGGAAGCAAGAAAGAAGCCATCAAGCTGGCCATCAATGCTGGCATAGACATGTCTATGGTTCCCTATGAATGGAGCTTCTGCACCTACTTGAAGGAATTGGTAGAAGAGGGCGAAGTACCTATGAGCCGTATAGACGATGCTGTTCGCCGTGTATTACGCCTGAAATATCGTTTGGGATTGTTTGAAAAACCTGTATATGACCTGAACGATTACCCCAACTTTGCCTCGGCCCAACATGCTGCCGCTGCACTGAAATCGGCCGAAGAATCACTGATTCTGCTCAAGAACAACGACAATCTGCTCCCTCTGAGCAAAGGGAAAAAAGTGCTGATAACAGGACCCAACGCCAACTCCATGCGTTGCCTGAACGGTGGATGGTCCTACTCATGGCAAGGACACATAGCCGACCGCTTTGCCACCGAACACAACACCATATTGGAGGCCATGCAGCAAAAGCTGGGCAAACAGAACGTCATCTATGAACCGGGAGTCACTTATAAACAAGACGGAAACTGGTGGGAAGAGAACGAACCACAGATTCAGAAAGCAGTAGCTGCCGCTTCGCAGGCCGACTACATCATTGCCTGCATTGGCGAAAACTCTTATTGCGAGACACCGGGCAATCTGACCAACCTCTTCCTGTCAGAAAATCAAACCAATCTGGTGAAAGCATTGGCTAAAACCGGAAAACCCATTGTATTAATCTTGAATGAAGGACGTCCGCGCATCGTCAGCCAAATAGAACCATTGGCTAAGGCCGTAGTAAACATTATGCTGCCGGGCAATTACGGAGGCGATGCATTGGCCAACCTGTTGGTGGGCGATGCCAACTTCAGCGGAAAGATGCCTTACACCTATCCGAAAGAGATTAATTCCATTGTTACCTATGACTATAAGCCCAGTGAACACATCGGACGCCAGATGGAAGGAGCCTATAACTATGACGCACAAGTGGCCGTACAGTGGGCTTTCGGCTATGGAAAGAGCTATACCACATTTACCTACAGCAACCTGAAGGCAGACAAAACCCACTTTACCGCCTCCGACCTGCTGACCTTTACAGTCGATGTAACCAACAGCGGCAATCGCCTTGGCAAAGAGAGTGTATTGTTGTTCAGTAGCGATTTGGTAGCCAGCCTTACTCCCGACAATCGCCGTCTTCGTGCTTTCCAGAAGATTGAGCTGAAGCCGGGCGAAACCAAAACGGTTGAACTGACGCTGAAAGCCAGTGACCTGGCATTTGTAGGCTACGACGGCAAGTGGATAATAGAGGCCGGTGACTTCCGCATACAGGTCGGCAATCAAGTAATGAACATTACTTGTACCGCCACCAAGCAATGGGAAACACCCAATAAGTAAAATTTACAAGCGCTCAACCTGCCAATTTATCTCTAACGGATTATTGGCCATGCGACAGATAAGGGGGAAGTGAGGATTATCCAGTATCCACATTTCCCCTGTTTCTATTTGGTCCTTTACATGCAGTAACGGCACCCCGAAGGCTGTTTCCTTGCTGTCCGATAGTGCATAGCGGGTTCTGTTGAATACAAATTCACCCTTCTCCTTCAATGCTCGATAAACGTCGGCAGGCAATATGTAGCAGATTTGGTGTGCAGGAACAGTCACATGATTGCCGTCTTCGGGCATCAAGAAGCAGAGTTCGGTTGCTCCTTGAAGCGATGCCCGACTCATGGTATAACTGCCTACCCACCACTTCAGATTGCGTAAGATGGTCCAATCCATGCGAAGGGTATTCTCATTTTCGGTAAACGACACTTTGAAACGACGGGTCTGTCCATGCAATTTGAAGGTAAACTGCAACGTATCGGGTAGCACTTCTTGTGCCGATAGGCTGAAACCTTGCCACAATAAAACGAATAATAATAATATCTTTTTCATCTGTAAAACTCCGAAATTCATTTAAACATCTTTTGTCCCCACATCGAAGGGCGGTTGCTCATCTTCAGAATCAATTCTCCTCCCTCCACAATCTCTTGGTGGCGTATAGTCGAATAAGGGTAATCCACTCCGTTCAGCATCGCCTTTTCAATGTAGCGGTTCTTTGTTGACAATCCTTTCGTTACAATCTTAAACGTTTTTCCATTGCCCACGTGCAGTGTTACCTCTTTCAACAACGGGGTGTTTATCAAGTAGTAATCCTGTCCTGCGTTAGGATACAATCCCATCATGTGGAAAGCCAACCACGACGACATGGCTCCCGAATCGTCATTACCCGGTAACCCTATGGCTCCATCGTTGAAGTGATTGCGTATAATGGTGTGGATGCGATCGCTACTGCGCCACGGTTTTCCTATCCAATGATACAAGCAGGGGGTTAGGAACGACGGTTCGTTGTTTACATTATAGAAATTGCGCTCAAAAAAAGTATCCAAACGCTTCTCGAATATCTCGGCACCTCCACATTTTGCTATCAGTCCCGGTACATCATGAGGAATACTGAGCGAATACTCCCACGAGCTGGCTTCGTAGAAAAACATACTCCACCAAGGGGTGTACCAAGGTCCCTCGAAGGTCATGGGTGTATATTTGTATTTGGGTTTCCACAGTTTGCTATGCCCGTAAGTCAGGCTGTCCAGCCAGTTACCTTCCCGGTCGCGTGGCATAATAAAGCCTTTGAAGCCCTCGTGTTCATAGTCGTCGCGCCACAAGTTTTTCCAGTTTTCCGATTGCTTCAGGTACTTTTCATACAAATCTTCCTTACCCAGTCCCTTGGCTACCAAGGCAATGGCATAGTCGCAATAAGCATATTCCACTGTGCGGTTTCCTGCGCGGTCAATGCCGTGAGGGATGTATCCCAACTCCAGGTAAGGAATCAGTCCGCCACGTCCTTCGGCTTCTTCGTTACCTCCCGGTGGTACGGTGGCATCTTTCAGCATGGCTTGCAATCCCAATTCCCAATCAATGCCTTCTAACTTCTTTACAAAGGCGTCGGCCAAAACAATTTCTCCATTCGAACCTCCCTGTGTACGGCCGTTGGCATTTCCACTGCGGGCATCGGGCATGTAGCCATCCCGTTTATAAATATTAATCATGGCGTTCACAATGTCCACTTCTCGCTTAGGGTCTATCAATGTAATGAGTGGGGTAGAGGTGCGATAGGTATCCCAAATGGCATAATAGTCATCATAATACGGCACTCCGGGGTCTGTCCACAACGGATTCTCGCCTGTCCGGTCAACGGGCATCAGCATGGTGTGATACAAACCGGTGTAGAACATTCGTTTGTGTGATAACGGAGCGTCGTCGGGCAACTCAATGCGGCGTAGCAATACATCCCATGCTGCAAGCAACTCATCATGCACTTGTTCAAAATTCCAATGTGGTATTTGGGTATGGGCATTTACCCGTGCTTTCTGCTGACTCAAGAAGGAAATGCCTACCTTCAGTTGTACTCTTTCCACGTCGTTGTCAAAACGTAGCAATGCTCCCGTCTTCTCGCCCGAATCATATTGTTCGTTCTCTTCGCTTATCCGTTCTCCTTTCCAGGTTGCCGTCTGCACGGCCGGTTTATCCAGTTCGGCATAGAAATAGACTGTATAGGCACGCCCGTTATTCCAGCCGCCTCGAATGCGTGTATATCCCCATACTTCTGTAGGCGAAAGAATCTGCACCTCCGATCCCACAAACTGTTGGCACTCTCGTGAGTCGGGTATCGGATTCTCACCCAAGAAGAAGCCGGCATCAATAGCTATCGACTTCAACGAATCCTTGGGATAGGTAAAGCGGTAAAACGAGGCACGTTCGGCTGTAGTTACTTCAGCACGTATTCCACTGTTTTTCAATCGGGTGTCGTAATATCCCAAGCGTATCTCTTCGTATTCCCTGTAATCTATATGCTGCGTACGGTTCATTCCCTCACCAAAAGGCATCACCAAGATGTTGCCATACTTTGGTCCTCCGCCCGTGCCACTGACGTGAACTTGTGCAAAACCATCCAGTTGAGTGGGCATTGGTGCCCATCCGCTGTTATTCTTGCAGGTACAGTCCGGCGATGGTTTCACCATGCCATATGGGTAAGAAGGGCCGATGAATACTCGTCCCAATCCTTCACTGCCGATTCGCGGATCTACATAATCGGTCAGCCGTTCTTGTGACCACACCGTTTGGCAGGCAGCCATTAATAATACACCGATACTTATAAATAGTCGTTTCATAAATTATAATATTAATGCATACAAAAAAAAGCATTGCAACCCCGGTGCGCTTGGCGAACACACCGGTAAGGCTGCAATGCAAAACCGTTTTTAAACTCTAAATAAAAACAACGGCTTTAGGGGGAATATTGGTTATCCTTAATTAATATCCCGGATTTTGCTTCCAGTTTGTATTCTTGTTCAACCAGTCTGTGTGCAACGGGAATATGCGACGGAACTTCTCTGTCTTGGCAGCCGGATTAATCTTGTGCTTCAATCCCCAATCTTCTTCAAACATACCGAAGCGAATCAAGTCATTGCGACGCCAGTTTTCATCAAAGAATTCACGGCCACGTTCATCCAGCAAGTCTTGCAAAGTAGGGGTACCTTCTACATCGGGAGCACCTACATAAGCACGAATCTCGTTCATCAACGATGCCGGAGTGTCACCACCGGTGGCAGAAGCACCGCGCAGAATAGCCTCGGCCTTGGTCAATACAATGTCTGCATAGCGGAAGATGGGCACATCGTTGCTTTGGTTACGACCATTCAGATAATCATCGTAAGTGGGGAACCATTTCACAGACTTATAACCCTGTGACCAACCATTTACATCTTTACCAACATTCAGTTCAATACCTTCTACTTTTAACGTAATCTCTTTGGTAAAGTTCAACTGTTCGCCGTTATAGATAACCGGTTCATTTGTCAAATTGCGGTTTCCGTCAAAGAAATAGATAGGACCACCTACAATAGAAAGGTTACGTTCGTCGCCGGGAAGAGTAAGAAGATCAACTACATTCGGGTTTACGGCAAAGTTACCACCTACCGAAGCACTCAATTTGAAGCCATACATCGTCGGATCCAGCTTATTCATCTGACGCCATGTGCGGAAACGAGCATAAGTCATGCCTTGTGCAGTGATGCGGTCGTAAGGCATTGCATAAATGAAGTCCTTGATGTGGGGACCATTTTCCGGCCAGAACTTCTCACGATAACCGTCGCTCAAATTAAAGATGCCCGAAGCAATGATTTCATCACAAATCTTCACGCAGTCGTTCAACTTAGGATTGCTGTTTGTAGGCTCGTACTTGGCAACATCTGCTGCAGTATAAACCGCCCAGTTTATGTATAATTTGGCTAACAATGCTTGTGCCATCCAATAGTTAGGCTTGCCATAGGTGCTGGCATCTACTGTCTTAGTCAGATTAGGAAGAGCCTTCAACAAATCCGATTCAATGAATGCGGCTACCTCTGCACGCGGTGAACGGTCAATGGCTTCACCATCATCCAGCAAGTGGTCAAGAATAGGCATATCGCCAAAGCTGTCCATGAGGATGAAATGATAGAAAGCACGCATAGCCAAAGCCGGAGCAGCAGCAGGTTCCTCTTCGCCTCCCAAGTCCATGATAGCTCGGTTACAACGGGTTATACCTCCGGTTAAATCTTCCGGCCAATAGCCTATTGATACATCATCAGGAGTCAACATGTGGAGTGTAGGATGAGAGTTCTCACCACTATTATAATAGTCACCATCAAATGAGATACCTGTAAATTCGTCGGAAGAGAAAGTTACGGCGTCGCTATAACGACGTCCCAATGCACCGCGGAACGAATAGTAAATGTCTGCAAGCTTTGCTTCTGCTGCAATTTCAGAATCAGGAAATTCTGTCAATTGTGAATTGATATCCACATCCAAGTCGGTACAGCCGGCTGTTGCTGTCAACAAACCAACTGCCAAATATAATTTGATTCTACTTTTCATAATCATTTTTTTCAATTAGAAGTTAACATTAAGACCGAACATAAATGTACGAGTTCTCGGATAGAAAGATTCACGATAATCAACACCCGGTGTCAAACCACCCAAACTAACTTCGGGGTCAGTACCTTTATAATCAGTAATGGTAAATACATTGTTGCAGGTAGCGGTCAGTTTCAAACTGTTAATCCAATTTCCAATCTTGCCGAAATTGTAACCCAAACTCAACGAAGAAAGACGGAAATAGCTGCCATTTTCCAAATAACGATCAGAGGGAGCTTGTGCATTGGTATCGGTAGCCTTTTGTTCAAGAACTTCCTTCAAACCATTCTTACCCACTTTGATGTTTGTCACGTTATTGTATTGTGCACGGGTACCGTTGAAAATCTTGTTGCCGAATACACCTTGGAAGAATGCATTCAACGACCAGTTTTTCCAAGTCAATGTGTTGTTCCAACCCAAATTCAACTTAGGCTGAGCAGAACCTACTTTCTGACGGTCTTTATCACCCGGATTGGCAGTTGTGCCAATCAGTTTGCCATTTTCATCATATTCGTTGAATACCGAAACACCATCTTCATTATATCCGGCCCATTCCCACATATAGAATGTACCGATAGGTTCACCTTCCATAATGCGTTGGATAGAATTTACTTGCGAGAAACCACCGATATTCGGGTTGGCCTGGTTGATGTAATCTACAGAGTAAGTTTCGTTCGAAAGTTTGTCAACCGTATTCTTGTTATGCGACAAGTTCAAAGAAGTTGACCATTGGAAATCTTTTGTCTGTACCGGTATTGCATTGATAGTTACTTCAATACCCTTATTTGTAATGTCACCTACATTGGCAGTCATACTTCCATGGAGATAACGATTGGTAGAAACCGGATAATCAAAAATCAAGTCAGAAGTCTTCTTTGTGTAATATTCAACGGTACCGCTTAAACGACCGCCCCACACTGCAAAGTCCAAACCGATGTTGAACATGGCTGTTTCTTCCCATTTCAAGTCAGGATTTGAGTTACGGGTAGCACCCAATGTGCGATATTGTGTAGTGTTACCATTAGAATCAGTATAGTTAAACCAACCTGTTGCGCCATAAACTTGTCTGGCGATATAGGGGTCGAATCCTAATGAGTTACCACTGATACCATAACCAACGCGGAACTTCAAGTCATCAAACAAATTCCAGTTCTTTACAAAATCTTCTTCACTCAAACGCCATGCAAGCGATGCTGAGGGGAATGTACCCCAACGATTGTTCTTACCAAAAGCTGAAGAACCATCACGACGAACAGTAGCTTGTACTAAGTATTTGCTATTGAATGAGTAGTTGGCACGACCAAAGAACGAAATCATACGAAGTGTAGATTCTGCCGATGACCAAATACCATTAATGTCAATCTTATTGGCCATACCCATATTCTTATAACCTAACAAATCATTATAAAAATCTGATACTGTCAAACCAAAACCATCGGCAACACTTGTTTCTTCCCACGAGTAACCTGCCATCAAGCCCAATTTATGAACCTCATTGAATGTCTTGTCATAGTTCAAGTAAGTTTCAAATACTTTCTTATTGTCAGAAGTAGTGCGACGATGAGCCTGACCATTATCTTTAATGCCGGTCAATTGGGTTTTAGAGGTATGATAGTCACCCCAAATAAACTGTTCATTTTGGTAAGAAACGGTAGCATTCCATACCAAGCCATCCCACAACTGCAATGCAGCCTTTGCTGTACCTTGCAACTTCTTGGTCTCATGGTCGTATGGGTCTTCATAAATCATAGACATCGGGTTGTAGTTCTGTGATACACCCACATAATTGCTCCAGTTACCATTTTCATCACGAACCGGTACCAGTGGCGAATAATAATTCATCGCATCATACACACTTGCACCGTCTGTTCCTGTATTTACCGAGTGATTGTTAGTAATGCTGGCATTCAAATTGAACGAAAGGGTCAAACGGTCATTCAACGCCTTGGTTTGCAAGAATGCACGGCCAATCATACGATCCATATCTGTACCTTTAATAACACCCTGTTTCTCCATATAAGTGAAGCTGGCATTATAAGAAGTTTGTTCGTTACCGCCACTGATGGCTACATTGTGATTATGGGTAACGGCTGTGCGTTGCACTTCTTTTTGCCAATCGGTGTTTGCACCAAAGTCATTGTCAATAGTAAAGTTATTAGCTTTGGCATAAGCGCGGATGTCGGCTGCACTCATCATGTCCAGATTCTTCATCACATTGTCAAATGCTACATAGCCGTTGTATGTCACCGAAGCCTTGCCGGTCTTACCCTTTTTGGTTGTAACAATGATAACACCGTTAGCTGCTTTCGAACCATAGATGGCAGTAGCCGTAGCATCACGAAGTACGTCAATACTTTCAATATCTTCGGGAGCCACCAATGCCAACGATACACCGGGTACACCGTCAATTACATAATAAGGTTCCATGGCTGCACCCGAACGCAATGAAGAAGCACCACGCAACTGAATAGATGCGGTACCTCCATTCGGGTCACTGCTTTGAGTAATTGTCAATCCCGGCACTTTACCTTGAAGCAACTGGCCAGGTGACGTATATGTACCTACATTCAGGTCATCTGCTCTTACGGTAGTGATAGAACTGGTTACGTCTTTACGAGTCATGCTACCATAACCTACTACTACCACTTCGTCCAACATGGCATTGTCTTCCTGCAAAGTTACATTGATTACATTTTTGTCAACTACCACTTCTTGTGTAGAAAAACCCACAAAAGAGAAAAGCAGTGATTTACCTTTCTCAATGGCAATAGAATATTTACCGTCAATATCGGTAATTTGTCCGTTTGTAGTACCTTTTTCTACCACGTTAACACCAATCAATGGCTCGCCGGCCTTATCGGTTACGATACCACTTACCCTATTTTGGGCAAATGCTAAGGTACTGCTTAGCAGGAACAGCGCAAATAGCGCAAAAGTTCCCATTTTCTTTAATTGTACATTCAGCATAATAATTAAATTTAAAGTTACTTTCGTTATTAAACTTTTGCAAAACTAAGGAAACAGGATTTTTCAAAGGGAGAAAATGGAACAAAACAGGGAGAAAATAGTAAACCCAACTCTTTTTTTGTCTCTAAAAGTCACTTTTTAGACAAAAACATTCACATTAGGCTTTAAGTAACTATATCTGATACGGTTTATGATTTATCCGGCCCAATCTTCACGATCTAAACTCCGATAGCCGATGGCCTCTCCCAGATGGGATGATGTTATCATCTCACTTCCTTCCAAGTCGGCAATAGTACGGGCTACCTTTAAGATACGGTCATAAGCACGTGCCGAAAGATTAAGGCGATTCATGGCATTTTTCAATAAAGAAAGTCCCTTTTCATCGGGTCGGGCAAATTGTGTCAATAGGCGACTGGTCATTTGCGCATTGCAATATACGCCGGAAACATCCCGATAGCGTGCTTCTTGCAGTTGTCGGGCGCGAATGACACGTTGGCGTATCAAATCGCTCGATTCGCCGGGAGTAGCATCCGACATTTTGTCGAATGGCACAGGTATCACTTCTACATGCAGGTCTATCCTATCCAACAAAGGGCCGCTGATGCGGTTCAAGTATTTCTGTACCTGCCCCGGTGAGCAAACACAGGCTTTGGTAGGATGGTTGTAATAGCCGCATGGACAAGGATTCATACTGGCCACCAACATGAAGCTGGCTGGATACTCTACATTGCACTTCACGCGCGAAATAGATATTTTGCGGTCTTCCAGCGGTTGGCGCAACACCTCAAGTACATTTCGTTGATATTCAGGAAATTCATCAAGGAAAAGTACCCCGTTATGTGCAAGACTTATCTCTCCGGGTTGCGGAAAACTGCCTCCTCCGGTCATTGCCACCGACGAGATGGTGTGGTGCGGGCTACGGAAAGGCCGGGTAGAAATCAATCCGCCATCACGCCCCAATTTACCTGCTACTGAGTGTATTTTGGTGGTTTCCAGACTTTCGCCTAACGATAGTGGGGGGAGAATGGAAGGAATCCGCTTTGCCAACATCGATTTACCACTGCCGGGAGCACCTATCAGCAAGATGTTATGACCTCCGGCGGCAGCCACTTCCAAAGCTCGTTTTACATTCTCTTGCCCTTTCACGTCGGCAAAATCAAGGTCAAAAGTTGATTGGCGTGCATAAAACTCTTCACGGGTATTTACAACGACTTGCTCCAAGCGATGTTCACCCGTAAAAAAGCCGATAACCTCTTTTATGTTGGTAGCTCCATATACCTCTAAGTTATTGACTACGGCTGCTTCGCGCGCATTCTGTTGGGGGACAATAATTCCTTTATATCCCAATTCGCGTGCTTTAATGGCAATAGGCAGGGCACCTTTAACGGGTTGCAGTGTGCCGTCAAGGCTCAATTCACCCATTATCATGTAGTCGGAAAGATTCTGAGGTGCTATGATTTCACACGACGTGAGGATGCCTATGGCCAACGGCAAATCGTATGCCGAGCCTTCTTTCCGAATGTCGGCAGGAGCCATGTTGATTGTCAGCGTAGTGGTTGGTAGCTTGTATCCACAAACCTGAAGTGCCGAACGAATGCGTTGCTGGCTCTCCTTGACGGCAGAGTCGGGTAGCCCCACAAGGTAGAACATACAGCCTCGTGAGTTGTTTACCTCGATGGTGATAAGCGTTGCATCAATGCCTTGTACGGCAGCACCATATACCTTAGCCAACATAATGATAACCTGTTACACTATATATAGATTTACCTCTTCTTACTCTTTTTGTCTCGCTCTTTCTTCTCTTTTTCTTCGCGCTCAATTCGTTCTAACAGCTTGCGGATGGACGCTTCGTCCAAATTGCGTTGTTCTATGCGTCCGGCTGTATTCAACAAGAAGCTGGAAGGAAGTGTACGTATGCCAAACAGGTTGACTACTTCGGCATTCCAACTTTCCGGACAGCGGACTTGCTCCCATTGCAACGTGTCTTTTGACACAGCCGATTTCCATGCTTCTTTATCATCGTCCAACGAGATGCTGAGCAAAGCAAACTTTTCGTTCTTCTTTTCCTCTTTGTAAATGCGTTTTAGTAGTTCGTTGAATTTTCTACTTTCGGCATCGTATGAAGCCCAGAAGTTTATTAGCAGGTATTTACCGGCAAAGGTTGCACGGCTTATCTCTTCTCCCTTCTCGTTTTTAAGGCGGAAATAAGGGGCTATTTTTGCGATGGCACCGTTGTTAAACTCTTCTAATACACTTTTTAGTTCTCTGATGTAAGGCCTATCCTTCAGTTCGCCACTCATGCTTTCTATCAGCCGATTGATCTGTTTGGTGTCAGGATTTTCCACTTGTACGAAATATTTGTCTAACAAGTAGATGCTGACCAGTGAAAAAGGATGAGAGGTAATAAATGAATCTGCTTTAGCCAACAATGCTTTTTCTGAAGTCAGATTTTGGGCATTTATTTCTTTTCGGAACTGCATAAACTCCTCGTTAGGCAAATTCCCTTTTGCTTGCATGGTAGCAGGCTCTGTTGCATTTCCCTCTAAGGTAATTTTCTCTCCCTTTCCTAAAAAGAGAGGGAACTGAAAGCCATCACTGAATAGGAGCCAAGTACCTACCGTGGTATCTACCTGCACTTCGGCTTCAAACTTGTCTTCCACAACCGCTATAGTATCCATACGGTCATGTAGTTTATCCATGCCATATATATATAAGGTGTCGTTTCCCAACCCTTTCAACTCTCCGCGAACAAGGGTAGAACTGTTTTTCTCTTCGCTACAGGCAGCCCACACAAGCGCGAGAATAAAATATATCCATGCATATCTTTTCATGCTTGCAAAAATAATGCAAAAGTTTGATTAAGCTACCATGTTTCTATAAAAAAAGAGGGCACATCCGGTAGATGTACCCTCATAACGTTTATGCTATTCTTGAAAAAGTTGATTACTTAACAAGACCGGCGAAAGTTGCGTCAGTGAAATACTTAGCAAATTCGAGGTCGGTAGCAGCCTTCTTAGCCAAAGTAGCGTCTTTAGCGATAGCAGCCTTCAAACCGTCCATTACCATAGAAGAGTTGTTGGTGCGAGCGCCCAAAACAGCATTCAGATAGTCGGTATAAGCATCCTTGTTTTCTACATTAGCCAAAGTAGTCTTAGCCTTGTTGTAGTCCTTAGCCAAGATTTGAGCCAAAGCAGCACTGTTAGTCTTAGCATCGCCAAATGCGTTGACAGCTCTTTCATATTGACCTTGTGCGATATAGAGGTTACCCAATGCTTCGTTGATTTCTTCGGCAGCAGCAGCCTTACCCAAAGCAGCTTCGGCAGCAGCAGCGTCGCTCTTAGCCAAAGCAATCAAACCGAGGTTCATGTTGGCATCGGCATTTTCTTTTACTGACAATGACTTCTTGAAGTATGCTTCAGCCTTGTCAAGGTTACCGGCTTCGTAAGCCAACTTACCGAGGTTGTTGTAAGCGCGGAAGTCGTTCGGATAGATTTGAGTAGCCTTGGTGTAGATAGCTTCCTTCTTGGCAGCATCGTTAGTCAAAGTAGCAGCGTAAAGCAACTCTTCGATGTTCAATTGCTTAGCATCAGTAGCAGCCAAGTTAGCGATTTCTTCGTCAGACTTACCGATAACGTTGTAGTTCAAAGTCAAACGAGAACGACGCAATTGCGGCAAGATTTCGTCAGCCAAAGTGCTGTAAACAGAAGAAATGTTCTTGATTTCTTGTTCGCGTTGTTCAGGTTCTTTGTACATTGAGAGAACACGAAGGATAAGTTCTTTGTCTTGGATGTTAGACTTAGATACGAGTTCTTGGAAGCCTTCCCAGTCTTCAGCAGTATACTTGGTATCAACGGTAGCTTCCATCTTGTCTTTCTTCAAGTTGCGGTTAACCACCTTAGCAGCTGCATCTTGACGTTTTTCTGCCAAACCTTGGTTGAGGTCGAGGGCACCATCGGGAGAAGCGTAAGCCGATACTTCGATGTTAGTGATTTCGCGGTTAGGAGTTTCACCAATGTTCTTCACTTCAGCTTGGAAAGCCTTAGCGGTCTTCAATTCGCTTGAGCGAACGTTAGCTTGTTGAATCAAGAACATGATGTTAGCTTCGTGCTTTTCCTTGATGATGCGTTGGAAAGCATCTTCGCTCAAAGCTACGTTTGCACTACCTACGGTAGCTTCTACCAATTCAGAAGTAGAGATAACACCGTCGGCAATCTTAACAGCGGGGATTTCGATTACCTTGTCACCAATCTTGGCGTTGAATTCCAAGAATAATTCAGACTTAGCCATTTCGGGAACATAGTCGAAAGAAGCCTTCATAGTGTAGCTACCACCCATTTTGTAAGAGATGGTTTGGTCGTTGCCTTGTACCTTTTCACCTTGGAAAACAGCCGGTTGGCTCTTTGCTTCACCGCCATTCCACTTCAATACCGGAGTTACTTCAACTACAGCTTTCTTGTTGAAATACTTTTCGGGGAATTTGCCGTTGATAGTAGCAGGAACCTTGCCACCAACAGCTTCCAACACTTGAGGAGTCACTGTAAAATAGTCAGATGACAACTCACCCATTTTGCTGCTACAAGATGTAAGAACAGCAACCATTGCCAATACAAAAGGCAAATACAGCTTTTTAATCATTGTTGTTAGAAATTAAAAGTTTATACTAAAATTATTGTTTTTTCAAAACACACTTCACTACAGAGTATAGAATGCAGGCACAAAGATATAAAAAATTGCACTCGGTGTCAATAGGAAAGCAAATATTTATTATAAATTAATAAAATTCATGCTCTTTTCGGTACTTTATGTTGCGTGGATGGTGGTTTAATATCTCTTCACGCAGCCGTTTACGGTCAATATGGACATAAATTTCGGTTGCCGCAATGGTTTCGTGCCCCAGCATGCTTTGAATGGCTCGTAGGTTGGCACCCCCTTCCAACAGGTGGGTGGCAAACGAGTGGCGAAAGGTGTGTGGGCTGATGTTTTTTTTCAGTCCTACCTGTTCGGACAGCTCCTTGATGAGGTGGAAAACCATGATGCGGCCGATGGCATTTCCGCGACGGGCTAAGAAAACAAAATCTTCATGGCCGGGCTTGATGTTCCAGTGGCGGCGCACCTTAAACCATTTTTCAATTTCTTGTATGGCTCGCTTCGAAATGGGTACTAACCGTTGCTTGCTACCCTTTCCCTCTACTCTGATGTAGCCTTGTCTGAAGTGCAGGTTCGAAATCTTCAGGTTGCATAGCTCTGAAACCCGCAGGCCGCAACTATACAGCGTCTCCAGAATGGCCCGGTTGCGATGCCCTTCGTTCTTGCTCAAGTCAATGGCGGCAATCAGTGCGTCAATTTCCTCCACCGTCAGGTATTCCGGCAACTTGAATCCTATCTTGGGAGCTTCAAGCAGTTCGCTGGGATCGACATCTTGCACATCGCTCAGCACCATGAAATGGAAAAACGAGCGGATGCCCGAAATGATGCGGGCTTGCGAACGGGGATGGATACCTACATCGTGCAATCCGGCCGCAAATCGTTGCAAGTCGTCCAGCGTTACATCGAACACACTCATTCCTTCGGCCTCCAAGAAACGAAGTAATTTCTCCAAATCGCGCATATAAGCATCAAGCGTGTTGGCCGAAAGTGCTTTCTCCAACCGCAAGTATTGCTGATACCGCTTGATGACCTGTTTCTGTCGTTCGTTTGCCATTTTTCAAAATCCCAATCTCAAATTCGTAAACGCAGGGCAAAGATACTGTTTTTTTCAACACGATGCTACTTTCTTCGCTTTCGGGTCGTACCATCCTCGCTACGCGTACGCGCGCTGTTCGGTCGTTCTTCGGTGTTTCTTCGGTCATCCTTCGCTCTCTATAGGACCGAACAACGACCGAAGAAACACCGAAGAAACACCGAACAAATACCGAAGCAGTTCCGAACGAGAAGCGACCCAAAAGCGAACGAGGTGCGGAGAAGCGGCGAACAAACGACTCAAATGGTCGTCAGAAAGGGGGAATGACGGCATACGACCCTATTTTATCGGCCGAATGTTTGCAGATGTCGAGTTTTTTCCCGAAAATTGCATGATTTTTCTTCAAACAAGAAACGATTATGAAAATACAGATTATCAACGGCCCCAACATAAACCTGTTGGGCAAGCGTGAACCCTCCATCTATGGCAGTGTGACGTTCGAAGATTATTTGGCCGAACTACGCAAGAAATATGTCGATGTAGAGATTGATTACTTCCAATCGAACATCGAAGGCGAGTTGATTGACAAGATACAGGAGGTGGGATTTGACATCGACGGCATTGTGCTGAATGCCGGTGCCTACACACACACTTCCATTGCTTTGCAAGATGCCATCCGAGCCATTACTGCTCCGGTCATCGAGGTACACATTTCCAACGTTCATGCTCGCGAGGAGTTTCGGCATAAGTCCATGATTTCTTGTGCTTGTCGGGGTGTGATACTGGGATTCGGACTTCATTCGTACCGATTGGCCATAGAGGCATTGGTAGGAGCATAAAAAGAAATATAATGACAATAGACGAGTATATTCTGCAACACATCGACCCGGAAGGCGACTACCTGAATGCCCTCTATCGGGACACTCATCTGCGCTTGCTATATCCCCGCATGGCGTCGGGACACTTGCAGGGAAGAATGCTAAAAATGTTTGTACAAATGATTCGCCCCAAGCAGGTGCTGGAAATTGGTACTTACAGTGGATACTCTGCACTCTGTTTGGCCGAAGGATTGCCGGAAGGAAGTGTGTTACATACTATTGAAATAAATGATGAACAAGAAGACTTTACACGTCCCTGGTTGGAAAACTCTCCTTATGCCGATAAGATAAAATTTTACATAGGCGATGCCTTGACACTGATACCGGAACTCAACCAACGATTCGACTTGGTCTTCATGGATGCCGACAAGCGTAAGTATATTGACTACTACGAATTGGTGCTTCCGTTGCTGAACGAAGGGGGGTACATAATTGCTGACAATACGCTATGGGATGGCCATGTGTTGGAAGAGCATCCGCACCCCAACGACTTGCAAACCATTCGCATCAAGGAATTCAACGACCGGGTAGCTAAAGATAGTCGTGTGGAAAAAGTGATACTTCCCCTGCGAGACGGTTTGACGATTATCAGAAAAAACACTACCTTTGCACATTATTAATAGAAAAACAATCACACAATATGGAAAAAAAGTTCAAACGTACCACCGTGACATCGGCCTTGCCCTATGCCAACGGTCCTGTACACATCGGACACTTGGCCGGCGTATATGTGCCAGCTGACATCTATGTCCGCTACTTGAGATTAAAGAAAGAAGAAGTGTTATTTATCGGGGGTAGTGATGAACACGGTGTGCCCATCACCATCCGTGCCAAGAAAGAGGGCATTACTCCGCAAGATGTAGTAGATCGTTACCATAATCTCATCAAGGATTCATTCAAGGAATTTGGCATCTCGTTCGATGTATATAGCCGTACTACTTCAAGCACCCATCGCGAAGTAGCCAGCAATTTCTTCCGCAAGCTGTATGACGAGGGTAAATTTGTGGAAAAAACCTCCATGCAGTACTACGACGAAGAGGCCAAACAGTTCTTGGCCGACCGTTATATCACCGGTGAATGTCCCCATTGCCATGCCGAAGGAGCATACGGCGACCAATGTGAGAAGTGCGGTACCAGCCTCAGTCCCACCGATTTGATTAATCCGAAGAGTGCCATTAGCGGTAGTCAGCCGGTGATGAGAGAAACCAAGCATTGGTATCTGCCTCTTGACCAACACGAAGAGTGGTTGCGTCAATGGATTCTGGAAGAGCACAAAGAGTGGCGTCCCAACGTATATGGCCAATGCAAGAGTTGGCTCGACATGGGCTTGCAACCTCGTGCCGTAAGTCGTGACCTCGATTGGGGTATCCCTGTGCCCGTAGAGGGTGCCGAGGGAAAAGTGCTTTACGTATGGTTTGATGCTCCCATCGGCTACATCAGTAACACGAAAGAACTGTTGCCCGACACGTGGGAAACTTGGTGGAAAGACCCCGAAACACGCTTGGTACACTTCATTGGTAAAGACAACATCGTGTTCCACTGCATCGTATTCCCCGCCATGTTGAAAGCCGAAGGCAGTTACATCTTGCCCGACAATGTGCCCAGCAACGAATTCTTGAATCTGGAAGACGATAAGATTTCTACCAGCCGCAATTGGGCGGTGTGGTTGCACGAATACTTAGTAGATTTCCCCGGCAAGCAAGACGTATTGCGTTATGTACTTACCGCCAATGCTCCGGAAACGAAAGACAACAACTTTACTTGGCGCGATTTTCAGGCACGCAATAACAACGAACTGGTGGCCGTATATGGTAACTTTGTGAATCGTGCCCTGCAACTGACCAAGAAGTATTACGATGGCGTGGTACCGGCATGTGGCGAACTGACAGAGTATGACAAGGAGACGTTGAAAGAGTTTGCCGACGTGAAGCAAGAGGTAGAAAAGTTACTCGACGTATTTAAATTCCGCGATGCACAAAAAGAGGCCATGAATTTGGCACGTATCGGCAACAAATACTTGGCCGATTGCGAACCGTGGAAGGTTATCAAGACCGATCCTGAACGGGTGAAGACCATCTTGCACATCTCACTTCAATTGGTAGCTAACCTGGCCATTGCCTTCGAACCGTTCTTGCCTTTCAGTAGTGAAAAACTGCGCAAGATGTTGAATATGGAAAGTTTCGAATGGAATCAGTTGGGTAGCACCGATTTGTTGAAAGCCGGCCATCAGTTGGGTGAGCCTGCCCTGCTCTTCGAAAAGATAGAAGACAGTGCCATTGATGCTCAAATGCAACGTTTGGAAGATATCAAGAAGCTGAACGAGGCAGCCAACTATAAGGCTAACCCCATTAAACCCATCATCAGTTTCGAAGATTTCGAAAAGTTGGATATTCGGGTAGGTACTGTGCTTGAGTGTACCGCTGTGCCCAAGATGAAGAAACTGTTGCAATTCAAGATTGCCGATGGATTGGAGAACCGTACCATTGTCAGTGGCATAGCCCAACACTATCAACCTGAAGAGTTGGTAGGCAAGCAAGTGCTGTTTATTGCCAACTTGGCTCCGCGCCAATTCAAGAACGGCTTGGTGAGCGAGGGTATGATTCTCAGTGCCGAAAACTACGACGGCTCACTGGCCGTTACCTCTCTGTTGAAAGAGGTGAAGCCGGGTAGTGAAGTGAAGTAATGCAAGCAGAATGGCCGGACAGTCATTGAAAGATAAAACCGCAAAAGGCCTCTTTTGGGGCGGATTGAGCAACGTTTCCATGCAGTTGCTCAATCTTTTCTTTGGCATCTTTCTGGCTCGATTGCTTACCCCTGCCGATTATGGTATGGTGGGTATGCTCACCATCTTCTCGCTTATAGCAGGCTCTTTGCAAGAGAGTGGCTTCATTGCAGCCTTGATTAACAGGAAAGAGATTAGGCACGATGACTATAACGCTGTTTTTTGGTTCAGTATCTCGGCAAGCCTCTGTATATATACCATCCTTTACTTTTGCGCCCCTTTAATAGCCCGTTTCTTTAACCAACCGGAACTGACTGCTTTGGCTCGTTATAGCTTCTTGGGCTTTGTCATTTCCAGTACCGGGGTGGCTCAAAGTGCCTATCTGCATAAGAAACTGATGGTGAAACAGCGAGCCATAACCAGCATTAGCGCCTTGATTGTATCCGGTACGGTGGGGGTTACATTGGCTTACAACGGCTTCTCCTATTGGGGCATTGCGACACAAAATATTGTCTATATCAGTGTGGCGATGTGTTTCTATTGGTACTTCTCCCCTTGGCGACCCACCTTTACCTTTGACTTCCGCCCCATTCGGGAGATGTTTTCATTCAGTTGCAAGATGTTGGCAACCAATATATTCAATCATATAAATAACAACATCTTCTCGGTTATCTTAGGTAAATTCTATTCAAGCAAGGATGTGGGTTTCTACAACCAAGCCAATAAATGGAATGGGATGGGGCACTCTTTGATAAGTGGGATGATAAACAGTGTGGCCCACCCCATATTGGCCCAAGTGTCTGACGATAAAGAGCGTCAATTACGCATCTTTCGCAAGATGATGCGCTTTACGGCTTTTGTCTCCTTTCCCGCCATGTTTGGCTTGTCACTTATAGCCCCTGAGTTGATTGCCATTGCCATCACTGATAAATGGGCAGCAAGTGCCCAAATACTTCGGTTATTATGCATCAGCGGTGCCTTTATCCCTATATGCGGGTTATGTTCCAATTTGGTGGTCAGCAAGGGGAAGTCTAATATCCACATGTGGTGTAACATCTCTTTAGGGTTGCTGCAACTATTGGTTATCTGTTTCATCTACCCCTATGGCATACACACCATGATTGTTACCTATGTCTGCATCAACATTGCTTGGCTGTTTGTGTGGTATTATTTTGTTCATCGGGAGATAGGCTATCGCTTTCATCATTTGTTGATGGACATAGTACCCTTCTTGCTGATAGCTCTGTTCAGTATGCTGGCTTGTTACTACCTCACTCGCCCCATCACTAACATCTATTTGTTGTTTGTAGGAAAGATTGCCATTGCTGCATCGCTATACCTTGTGCTGATGTGGCTAAGTGGGGCACAGACATTCAAGGAAAGCATAGGCTATTTCCGGAAGAGGTGAAATAAATCTATTCTTTGTCAATTGATAAAATTGCATTATCTTCGTGGCTGAATAGAAAGTCAAATGTTTTCAATCATTGAACATGAATATGAATAAGAGTATATCTGTTGTGATGTGTACTTATAATGGAGAACGATATGTAAAAGAACAAATCGATTCGATATTAAGGCAGACATATCCTATCCATGAGGTTATCATACAAGATGATTGTAGTACAGATAAAACATACGATATATTGTGCGAATATCAAGAAAAGCACTCGATTATAAAAGTCTATAGAAATCAAGAAAACAAAGGAATCAACCCTAATTTCTTCGATGCTCTCCACAAAGCTACCGGAGATTATATTGCTATTGCAGACCAAGATGATATATGGGAAGATTATAAACTGGAATTGCAAATGCAACATATTGGAGATAATCTTCTGTGCGGTGGTCGTTCAACTCCTTTTTCTGATAGCAATGCTGCTATACGAGTAGATAATAGAGAGATTAATTATAGCCTACTTAGACAACTATTCATAGGCACAATGGCCGGACATACATTGTTATTATCAAGGAAATTGCTTGATAAGATTCCGGATATCTCGGAGTTTGCTTCTATCAGATACTATGATTCTATTTTAATAATTATTGCATTATCCTACGATAGCCTAATCTATCTTAATCATAGTTTAGTTAAGCAAAGGAGATATGTTGAGGCAGCAACATATTCTAAACCAATCAATAATCAAAAGACATTTGGAAATATCGTAAATAGTATTGTACGGCAATGGAAATACAATAAAAGTATAAAGCCGGAAATCAGAAGAAGGCAAGGTATTACTTTGAGATTTTTGAATAAAATAGATTCGGACGAAAAGATTTTGAAAGATGCAAAACAGATGATACAATTATATATCAGCACTTCTTTTCTTGATTTCATTCGTTTGCAATGGTTTTGTGTATGCCACTACAAACAGTTGTTTTACGCTCGGAAACAAAATCCTTTGATAGGAAGATTGCGTGCTATCTATTTCCCAATATCATTGAGTGAGTATTACAGGTTTCATATAAAATAATTGATAACTAATAATTGCATTATCTTCGTGGTGATTTCAGATTTAAATAATTCAGAGTATCATGTTGGTTAGTATCATTATTCCTATATATAATCTTGAATTATACATTGAAGAATGTTTAGAGTCAGTATATCAACAAACTTATTCAGATATTGAAGTGGTGTTGGTTAACGATTGTAGCTCGGATCATTCTATGGATATTGCCTATTCTATAATTGCTAAATATAAAGACAGATGTCCTACTACCATCATTGACCACGAACATAACAAGGGACTTTCAGAAGCTCGCAATAGTGGTATGAAAGCTGCCAAGGGTGAATATATTTATTTCGTAGATAGTGACGATGCTATTATGCCTAATGCTATTCAGTTATTAGCAGATGTAGCTATCAGACATAGAGGGATAGAGTTAGTAGAAGGAAAGTTTATTAAAGGAACATATTTTCAGCCTATTATAGTGTCTGATAATAGTGCAAAAGAGAGTATATTCAAAGGTCATGATAGCATAAAGCAATGTTTAGAAGTTGCATGTATATGGAACATTTTATTAAAACGTAAATTTATAATTGATTTTCAGTTGCATTTTGATAAAGATATAAAATTTGCTGAAGACATATTATTTCGCCATGCAATATCGGGCCATTTGTCATCTATGGCAGTATTGCCAAGTATTACCTATTTTTACAGAATAAATAGGCATAGCATGACTCATAACATAAAACAAAAGCACTTCGATAGTTTGCTGCGGGTTTTGCAAATAATAGGCAAGACTTCATCTGATAGAAATATAAAAATAGCGCAAATCAATAGATATTGCATCACATCACTTCATTATTGGAATAAAACATGGAAGAGAAACAAAAATCATCGTAAATATTACCGGCAATATCAATCTTATATAAAACGATTTGTAAAAGAGAATTTTCAAGAAATAAGTGTATGTAACTTTTTATTACTGGTTCATTTTTATTCCCCTTATCCGATGGCAATTTTATATTCTAAGGTAATGTGGAAAGTACGTAGTATTATAGGATTGTAGTCTATAGTCTTTTTGCCAATGTTTATTTTTTACATTAGATTAGAATAGTTCAAAGTCGGATTTATTAGGAAGAATTGTTTCAAAAGCATTATTTATTCTATTTTTAATTGTTTCAAAAGATTTGATTTCATTGCTGTCATTTAATACCAAAAGATTGCAGTTTTGAGATGTAATAACTCTTTCAATTTCTTCTATGGATTCTTCTGATATGGAATAATACTTTCCGTCTTTTGTTACATTTGTAGGTTCAAAATTTCCTGTAAGCAATTGCCAATACCTAAATAGATATTGATTGTTGTCTGCAATAGAACGGAACCGAGATTGTGAAGTTCTTACAAGGCTTTCTTCATATTGACTCCATACAGAATAAAATGTTTCTTTTAAAAATGCATTGGATAAATGAGGGTCGAATATCGTTGCAAAATGGGAGAATGGTAACAAGCAAAATGTCTTTAATAACCTTCCCATATCGTACTTCCAATGAAACCATTTATTCCAATGTTTAAGAATGACCTTTTTTTTATCAAATGTACTCTCTATGCAATACATATTATTAGTTGCAATATGGGACATTGTGAAATCGAGTGTCCCTGCTACTGTGCATGCCGCCATGTCACAAGGTAGCCCATTTTTGAAAAAACGTTCAGGAGAAACATTATTTATAAGGAAAAGATCGTCATTGAAAAAGACAAATTTTTCTGCTAACTCTGGTATCCGGTGCAAATGGATTTCAATGGGATTAGCGCTAAAAACGGGTAGGTATTCATGAGGAATATAATCTTCGTGTTTTACGAAATTAAGTTTGGGAGCTTTAAGGTTCAGCCACTTAGGATAGTGTCCACAAGTCACAAAATGTATTTTATTAACCCATGGTGCAAACTTTTCTACTCCTCGGAACCAATATCGTAAGTTGTCCCAATCGCGATAACGTGCTGTACTTTTATCATCTGTAGAGGCACTTTTATTGGCATATTTATTATATTCTTGTTGCCATAAAGGGTCGTTGTTATCTACCCATATAATCACAAAATCTATTTTATCGTTCATGAGATTAGAATTATAATTGAATACTTAATAATATGTATTTTACAACTCTTTCTGAGTTAATGAGCTTGACAAAAGTAGAAAGAATTTCTTAATTCTGTTACTATTTTTGGAGATTTTAGTTTTTCCTCTTCTAAATGGGTACTCAGATACCGAGTCTCCTTAGCATGAGGGTGGGATCTATTGCGCAGAAATTGAAAAAAATAAAATAGCGAATGTTGCATAATATCAGGGTACACAAAATCTTTGGTTAATAGAATAAATCGTTTTAGCCTTTGTTGGGTTATAGATTTATTGTACTTTTGCGGTAAAGAGTAAATAGCTATCAGACGAAACGGTTTACGACATGAAGATACTATTAGTCAATACAGCAGAACGAACAGGTGGGGCGGCCGTGGCTTGCGGACGGTTGTTGGAAGCACTGAATAAGCAAGAGGGCGTAACGGCTAAAATGTTGGTGCGCGATAAGCAAACTAATCATCCACAGGTGATTGCCGTGGGGCATAAATGGTGGATGAAGTTCTGTTTTGTGTGGGAGCGTTTCTGCATTTGGGTGGCCAACCGACTGAGCCGAAAGAATCTGTTTGCGGTGGATATAGCTAATGTGGGTATTGACATTACGAGGCTACCGGCATTTAAGGAGGCAGACATTATTCATCTGCATTGGGTGAATCAGGGGATGTTGTCGCTGAAGGGTATCCGAAAGATATTGGCATCGGGAAAGCCGGTAGTGTGGACCATGCACGATATGTGGCCTTGTACGGGGATTTGCCATTATGCTTATGCTTGTCATCATTTTAAAAGCGAATGTCAAAATTGTCCCTTTTTAACTATACCTACTAAGAAAGATTTATCTAATAGGGTATTTATTGCAAAAAAAAATATTTTTAAGAATCAGAAAATTCATGTTATCAGCGTAAGTCGTTGGTTAGCACAACAAGTTGAGCAAAGTGTTTTGCTAAAAGAAATGCCGTTATATGTAATACCTAATACGTTGTCTCTTGATGATTTTCCATTGATTGACAAACAAACAGTTTGTAACAACTGGCACTTTCCACAAAAACATCTTCTTCTTTTTGGAGCGGCTCGTATTGATGACTATATAAAGGGAGTAGATTTCCTTATTGAAGCAATTAAACTTTTGCTAAAAAAAACAATTTTCTCTCCCAATGAGTTGCATTTGGTTCTATTCGGTGCAATAAAACGACCTGATTTACTTTTCCCACGAATTCCCGTCAGTTATACATATTGTGGAAAAATAAATTCTACAAAAACATTAGCAGAACTGTATTCTGCTGCAGATGTCACTATATCTGCGTCTTATTATGAAACATTTGGGCAAACTCTTATCGAAGCACAAGCGTGTGGATGCATACCAGTTTCGTTTGATAATAGTGGGCAAACTGACATTATCCAACATAAAAAGAATGGTTATTTGGCAAAGCATTTATCGGTTGAAGATTTAGCTGAAGGAATACGATGGAGTTTAGAAGATGCACCTACAATTGTATCGAGAGAGGAGTTGCGTAATGAAGTTTCTGAGCGTTTTGGTACAGACGTTGTAGCTAAAGAGACTATTAATATATATAAACAAATACTTGATAAACCATGACATTCAGCATCATAACCATCTGCTACAATGCAGCCGAAACAATAGAAAGAACTATAAAGAGCGTGCTTTCGCAAACCTATGCAGACATTGAATACATCGTGGTGGACGGGGCTTCGAAAGACGATACGCTTGCTATTATAAACAAGTATAAAGAGGGGATAACCAAAGTGGTGAGCGAACCGGATAAGGGGCTTTATGATGCCATGAACAAAGGGATTGGTTTGGCTACGGGCGATTACCTCTGCTTCTTGAATGCAGGCGATACGTTTTATAGCAACGATACTCTTACGAAAATGGTGGCTACATGGCAGGGAAGCGAACTGCCCGACGTATTGTATGGCGAGACGGCTCTGGTGAACGACCAGGGGGAGTTTGTACGTATGCGTCGTTTGCAAGCACCGGAGAGATTGACGTGGCGTAGCTTCCGTCAAGGCATGTTGGTATGTCACCAGGCTTTCTTTGCCAAGCGTGCGTTGGTAGAACCTTACGACTTGAAATATCGTTTCTCGGCCGATTTCGATTGGTGTGTTCGCATTCTTAAAAAGGCCAAGAACATCCACAATACCCACCTGATATTGGTAAATTACTTAGATGAAGGGTTGACTACCCGCAACCAAAAGGCTTCGCTGAAAGAGCGTTTCCGCATCATGGCTAAGCATTACGGTTGGGGCAGTACATTGCTTCATCACCTATGGTTTGTAGTGAGGGCGGTTATCAAACGATAGCAGAAACCACTACTGGTGGCAACCAAGAACTTCCAGTAATTCTTTCATCCCTTCGGTAGCTCCTTTTTGGATGACTCGGATGGGGCGATTGGTGTGAGCATCTACCGGTTTGGGGTCGATAAGAAAAACTTGGGCATCGGACGGGGCGTAATGGAGCAAGCCGGCTGCCGGATAGACGTTGAGGCTGGTACCGATGATGACTAATACATCGGCTTGGCTGATGTAGTGGATGGCGCTTTCTATTAGGGGAACGGATTCGCCAAACCAGACGATGAAGGGGCGCAGCGGGCTGCCGTCACCGGCCAAGTCGTCCACACGGGTTTCATATTCTTCGGGTTTCAGTTCGACGATATAGCGTGGGTCGTTGGGGTTGCGGCTGCTACACATTTTGGTCAGTTCGCCATGTAAATGAATCACCTTGCTGCTGCCGGCTCGTTCGTGCAGGTTATCTACATTTTGTGTCACTACGGTTACGTCGTAGTACTTTTCCAGCTCGGCTACACCTTGATGCCCTCCGTTGGGCTTTACATCGGGCAACTGCTTGCGTCGTTCGTTGTAAAAGCGAATGACTAATTCGGGATTGGCGGCATAGCCTTCGGGGGTAGCAACTTGCTCTACCGGATACTTGTCCCACAATCCTCCTGCATCACGAAAAGTACTGATTCCACTCTCGGCACTGATGCCGGCTCCTGATAAAACGACTAACTTTTTCATATAAATACCTCCTTATTAATAGAATAAGCAACGCAAATTTAACATGTTTCGTTCAATATTAGAAAATTTAAATACCTAAAAGTGAAATGATTCAATAAAAAGACGTACTTTTGCGGCTCGTTAATTGGAAAAGGACATGGATAAATTCAGTTATGCTATCGGCCTGGGTATTGGCCAAAACTTGTTGGGCATGGGTGCCAAGGGCATCGCAGTAGAAGATTTTGCCCAAGCTATTAAAGACGTACTCGATGGTAATCAAACAGCAATGAGCCATACCGAGGCACGCGACATTGTGAACAAGTACTTCCAAGAGTTGGAAGAGAAAATGAATGCAGCCAACATAGAAGCCGGCAAACGCTTCTTGGAAGAGAACAAAAAACGAGCAGGCATTGTTACTTTGCCCAGCGGCCTGCAATATGAGGTAATCAACGAAGGTAATGTGGAAGGCCCGCGTGCCAAGGCTACCGACCAAGTGCAATGTCACTATGAAGGTACGCTGATTGACGGAACGCTGTTCGATAGCTCCATCAAGCGCGGACAACCGGCTACATTTGGCGTAAACCAAGTAATACCCGGATGGGTGGAGGCATTGCAACTGATGCCTGAAGGTGCCAAGTGGAAACTGTACATTCCCAGTGACTTGGGATATGGCGCTCACGGTGCCGGAGAAATGATTCCGCCTCACAGCACTTTGATTTTTGAAGTAGAACTGCTGAAAGTGATAAATAAATAATAATAAATAGAAAGAAGAATATGAAGAAAATCTCATTCATCGCAACATTGGCGGTGGTGGCTACATTGGCATCATGCACCGCACAAAGCCCTAAGGCTAACTTGAAGAACGAAATTGATACACTCTCTTATGCCATGGGTATGACACGTACTGAAACATTGGGACAATATCTTGCTCAAATGGGTATCGACAGCACTCAATTGGTTGACTTCTTGAAAGGATTCAACGAAGGTGCCGCTAAGATTAAAGAGAGCGATGTGGCTTATATGGAAGGTCTGCGCATCGGACAAATGGTGAGCAAACAATGGGTTGAAGGTATCAACGAACAACTCTTCGGAAACGACTCAACGATGAGTATCAGCCGCGAAAATATGTTGGCAGGTTTCTTGGCTGGTGTGTTGAAAAACCACAAAATCATGAACATGACTACTGCTCAAATCTATGAACAAAGCCGTTCTGAAGCCATCAGAGAAAAAGCATTGCTCGATAAATATGGCGAAAATAAAGCTGCAGGCGAAAAGTTCTTGGCAGAAAACAAAACCAAAGAGGGCGTGCAAACTACTGAAAGCGGCTTGCAATACAAGATTATTAAGGCCGGAAAGGGTGAAATTCCTGAAAGAACCAGCAAGGTATTGGTACACTACAGAGGTACACTGATTGATGGTACAGAGTTTGACAGCTCATTGTCTCGCAAGGATGCAAAAGGCAATCCGCAACCGGCTACCTTCCGCGCCAATCAAGTGATTCCGGGTTGGACAGAAGCATTGACTATGATGCCTGCTGGCTCAAAGTGGGAACTCTATATCCCGCAAGAATTGGCATACGGTTCAAGAGAAACCGGAGGTGGTAAAATCAAGCCTTTCTCTACATTGATTTTCGAAGTAGAATTGATTGAAGTAGAAAAATAAGTAGAGAGTTCACACTGCTATAGGAACAAAAGCACGAATTGCCCACCAATTCGTGCTTTTTTCATCTTTACCCTATTTTTTTCCTATATTTAATGGCTGTTTTTAAAATAAAGTGCTACATTTGCTTACTTTTTGATATTAAAACGAACTTAATTCTAAAACAACCATGGAAAAAATAGACAATCTTGACCGCCAGATTCTGGAAATCATATCACAAAATGCGCGTATCCCTTTTAAAGATGTTGCTGCCGATTGCGGCGTGTCACGTGCTGCCATCCACCAACGGGTACAACGCTTGATAGATTTGGGAGTCATCGTCGGATCGGGTTATCACGTTAATCCCAAATCACTGGGATATCGCACTTGTACCTACGTCGGCATCAAGTTGGAAAAAGGCTCTATGTATAAAAGTGTGGTAGAAAAGTTGAGACACATCCCCGAAGTAGTGGAATGTCACTTTACAACCGGACCTTACACCATGTTGACAAAAGTTTATGCCCGCGATAACGAACACTTAATGGATTTGCTGAATAATAAGATGCAAGAGATTCCCGGAGTAACAGCAACAGAAACTCTCATCTCGTTGGAACAAAGCATCAAGAAGGAAATACCTGTCAGCATAGATTAACGTATGGAGCTCTTGAACGAATATCACTTGTCGGGATTGATCATTGGTATCAGTACTTTTCTTATCATAGGCTTGTTTCATCCCATTGTGATAAAAGCCGAATACCATTGGGGAACACGTTGCTGGTGGATCTTTCTTTTACTTGGCATCGTAGGAGTAGTGGCATCGCTTTGCATACAAAACATTTTATTCTCTTCTTTGTTAGGTGTCTTTGCATTTTCCTCCTTCTGGACAATCAAAGAGGTGTTTGACCAAGAGAAGCGAGTAAAGAAAGGATGGTTCCCTAAAAATCCTCGACGCAAGTATCGTTGGGAATAATTAATAGTGATAAAAGCAACTTTCACTAAAAACATTTGCATAATTCAACAGAAAGCAGTACTTTTGCCTCGCTTTCTGAAAGAGATAGCAAATAGGACTTGTAGCTCAGTTGGTTAGAGCAACAGACTCATAATCTGGAGGTCCCTGGTTCAAGCCCAGGCTGGTCCACTAAATGAAGAGTTGTAACAAGGGCTGTTACAACTTTTTTTTATATCTTTGCCCACCTAACAAAACATGAAATGTTATGGAACAACAATTGATTATCTATAATACGCTGAATCGGAGAAAAGAAGCGTTCAAACCCCTGCATGCACCCCATGTAGGTATGTATGTGTGTGGTCCTACCGTATATGGTGATCCACATCTGGGGCATGCACGTCCGGCCATTACTTTCGACTTGCTCTTCCGATACCTGAAACATTTGGGATACAAAGTGCGCTATGTGCGCAACATTACCGATGTGGGCCATCTGGAACATGATGCCGACGAAGGCGAAGACAAGATTGCTAAGAAAGCACGCTTGGAGCAATTGGAGCCAATGGAAGTGGCACAATACTATACCAATCGCTATCATAAAGCCATGGAAGCATTGAATGTGTTGCCTCCAAGCATTGAGCCGCATGCCAGTGGACATATCATCGAACAAATTGAGTTGGTAAAGGAAATCATGGAAAATGGATTTGCTTACGAAAGCGAAGGCTCGGTATATTTCGATGTAGCCAAGTATAACCAAGCACATCATTATGGCAAGCTGTCGGGACGTAACTTGGACGATGTCTTGAATACCACCAGAGAGTTGGATGGACAAGAGGAAAAACATAATCCTGCCGATTTTGCCCTTTGGAAGAAGGCACAGCCGGAACACATTATGCGCTGGCCCGCTCCTTGGAGTAATGGCTTCCCCGGTTGGCATTGCGAATGTACCGCCATGGGACGTAAATACTTGGGTAGCCATTTCGATATTCACGGTGGCGGCATGGACTTGGTTTTCCCCCACCACGAATGTGAAATAGCCCAATCGGTAGCCAGCCAAGGTGATGACATGGTGCGCTACTGGATGCACAACAATATGATTACCATCAACGGACAGAAGATGGGTAAATCGTTAGGAAACTTTATCACATTAGAGCAATTCTTTACCGGAAATCATGAAAAGTTGGAACAAGCCTATTCGGCCATGACTATCCGTTTCTTCATCTTGCAGGCACACTATCGCAGTACAGTGGATTTCAGTAATGAAGCCCTGCAAGCAGCCGAAAAAGGATTGGCAAGACTGATGGATGCCGCCGCCGCCTTGAAAAAGATTACGCCCGCAGCATTCTCTTCTGTCGATGTTAAAACTGTTCGTGAAAAGTGCTACGAAGCTATGAACGACGATTTGAACTCGCCTATTGTCATTGCCCACCTGTTCGATGCAACCAAGATGATTAACAACATTGCCGCCGGAAATGAAACTATCAGTGCCGAAGACTTGCAAGAACTGAAAGATACATTCCGCTTATTCTGCTTCGACATTTTAGGTTTGCAAGAAGAGGCCTCGTCGAATGCCGGACGCGAGGAAGCTTTCGGAAAAGTCGTGGATATGTTGCTGGAAGAACGTGCCAAGGCTAAAGCCAATAAGGACTGGAGTACCAGTGACAAGATTCGCAATGAACTTACTGCCCTTGGATTTGAAATAAAAGATGGTAAAGAGGGTGCCAGTTGGAAATTGAATAAATAACGAATCAGCATGACCGCACAAGAATTCTTCAAAAACGACCGGTTTGCTACCAATACCGGAATAGAGTTGGTAGAAGTTAGAGCGGGATATAGCAAAGCAAAACTCCTCCTGACGGACGCTCACCTAAATGCAGGTGGGCGTACCCAAGGAGGAGTTATTTTTACATTAGCCGATTTGGCATTGGCTGCTGCAGCCAATGCGCACGGAACGTTAGCCTTCTCACTATCGTCTAACATTACTTTTCTGAGGGCTACCGGAGTGGGTGACACACTTTATGCCGAAGCCCGCGAACGCTACGTGGGTCGAACTACCGGATTTTACCAAATAGATGTCACCAATCAGGAAGGAAAACTGATTGCAACCTTCGAATCAAGCGTATTTCGCAAGGAAGACAAAGTGCCTTTTACTACCTGACACTATTTTTTCTTCTTCTTTTCTACTACCGAACTCAGCGGATGGCGATTCCCTTTCACGCTTTTGAAGAAAGCCTTGGCTGCACCGAAATTCAAGTATAAATCCAGACGTATGGGCAAGTGATTCTCGTCATCGGAAACAAAGAAAGTAATTACCTCCTCCTCATCGCCGTCTTTATCATACTCTACAAACGAGAATACCAGACAACGGTAAGTTTGGTCGTCATTGGCTTCCACCTCTTCAATGCCTCTATAAATCAATGTTTGCTGCTCTACTTTACGGCCGGTAGCCATGGGGAAATTAATTTTGTCTCCCACTTTAAAATCGGCCGGATTGTAAGAACGAGCTTGTGCCAAGATGCTGAGCATATCGAAAATACAGCGTGAGTCCTCGTACTCCATCTCTTGAGTGGGGCGGTCGTGGCTTATCCAGGTGCGGCGTTGCTTCACATGCGACACCCCATCTTTGTAAGAGAACCAAGCCTCATCTACCGTATGCCGTTTGCCCTCTTCGGCAGCTTTACGGAAATACATGGGTTCCAATTGTTCGCTGATGTAGCAGGTCAGCGTATCACGCATCTTGAAGAAGAAGTCGGTTTGTTTGCTACCCACCGACAGCAAGTCCATGACATATGCCGGTTTCCCTTCATAGGTGCTCTTGTTCGTATTCAGATAGGCTTTTCCAACCTTTTTCCAAATGAATTTCCAATTGAAATAGAGGTCATAGGTCACCTCTTCACCCGGCAAGAATGCTGTATTGACGGCCGTACATTGGGCTTGTGTCGGCATGACGCATACCGATAACATTACACACAGCAATAGGATGGCCGGCAAGCGGTTAGCGATAGCGCGAATTGCTACTACTGTTGTTTCGTTTTTTCTTTTCATCGGGCTTCTGTTTTTTAAGTTCTAACGGTTTCTGTTGGTCAAGCGGAAGCTCTGTTACATTCCAGTCTTGTGTTAAGTCAAAGTTGGCTTTCAGTTCCAATACTTGTGGGTAGTAATAGACCTTTTCGGGTTGTCGTTTCTCTTTGTAGTCACCGGTATCCCAAAGTCCGTTTTTGTTACTATCCACTACCAAGCGAGCTCCATACCTGCCGGGATTCAAGAAATAGAAATCGGCCTTTCCGTCCACTACCTCCACTTGTCTGATGGGGGCATCTTTCGAGTCGAGCAGTTCTACGAAAGCCGGTCCTTCAATGCCGGTTATGTTGTAGAAGATGGCGCCATAATCTTCCAGTTTCTTTATCTTCATCTCTTTTTGAATCCGGTTGGTAAATTTACCATACAGGCCGTAGATAGCTGCCGAATCGACAGTGAACTGATAGTTTGTTTCCGGTTTCCAATCGGCATAGATGTTGTATTGTTTAATGTTGAGCGTGTCGTGTTCCAAATCGAACGGTATATCTACCCAAACGGTATCCATCTTTTCTTTCAGGTGGAAAGCGGCTGTGTCGAGGCTGGCAATCGGCTCTTGGAAAGAGAGTGTCAGATAGTCATACACGTCCATCGTACCGGGAGCATAGACCTCATTGGTAAGGAACTCTATCTTGGGCTGTTCTGCCTGCAACGAATCGGCATCTTTTTTCTTTTTTCGTTTCTTTTCTTCTTCCTTCGCTCGTTTCTCGGCCTCTTCTTGTTGCTGTTTCATCAAGCGTTCGAAGGGAGTTTTCGACACTACATTCACGGTGTCGGTAAAGGGTACCAATTGGTTTAAACTGTCTGAGTGCAGGTAAGACAATTCCATTCGTAGGGTATCTTGTTTGATGAGTACCGAGTCTTTTATCCAATAACATAGTGTGTCGTTGCGGCCGGTAAGGTTTTCTACTACGAAAGCATCTTTTTCATCAAAATTCAATCCCCGCATTTTGGGCAGGCTATCGGCCGGAGCTGTGAAATAGAGTGAGAATTTCTCCGGAGTAGTGCGCTCGGTCTTTGCCAGCCGTTGTGTGTGATAGATTTCCTTGAAGCTCAGCAATAAGATGTCGTCGGGCAAGTAGTGGGTGTAGCCCACCGTCATAATGGTGTCGATGGTCAACGAGTCTATCCAAGTTGTGTCTTGCCGGGTGCGTGGTTCCATGCTGGGAACAATGATTGAATCGTTGTAAGCAATGCCTTCAGCCGGTTGGTTGAAGGTATAGGTGCGGTCGGCATCTTGTAGGGCATAGAGGCGGTATTGTCCCGGTGCTATGCCTCGTATGGTAAAGCGTCCGCGGCTATCGGTAATTCCCACTCGGTCGAAGGGTAGGGTTGTAAAGGCGCTATCTTCCAAGTTGGAATGTAGCCCCACCAATATTCCCTTTATGGGCTCCAAGTCGGCAGCGTTGAGCACAGTGCCTCCCACAGCCATGCTATCCAGCTTATCGCCGGTAGAGAAGGTAAAGAAGAAGTTTTCCAACGGATTTCCTTCATTATTATCCTGTATGGCATCGGCAAAATCCATGGTATAGGTAGTATGCTGCTTCAGCGAATCACGCAAGGTTATCACCACTTTTTTCCCACTGGCCTTTATTTCGGGCTGTTGCACCTGTGGCGGTGATATGACTATCTTTTCGCCGGGTTTGTCCAACTTGATGTACTCATCAAATTCAATGTTGATTTTCGTCCGCTCATTGTTCAGCGTAGCTTGTCCGGGGGTACTGCCGATGAACACCGGTGGTGTCTCGTCGATAGGGCCTCCCTCTATACGACCTATGCTGGCACACGAGTAGAGGATAATCAGTGCCAGGGCAACGGGGGTAAGTTTATGAATAATTTGTTTCATTTCTATCTGTTTCAGTCAGTTTATGATGCTAACAATTTGCAAAAATAAGAGTTCTTGCCGAAATAACTTTATTGTTTAGCGTATTTTCACATCTAAGGCCGTAAGGAAAGCAGAAAATAACTATCTTTGCCACATGAAAGCAGAAAAACTACCTATTCACTTTGCCCCGTTACAGGGTTATACCGATGCTGTTTATCGTCGGGCACATGCCCGTATTTTTGGGGGCGTAGCCTCTTACTATTCTCCCTTTGTTCGCATCGAGCACGGCGAAATCCGCCGCAAAGATAGGCGCGACATTGAGCCCGATAACAATCGAGGAGTACACCTGTTACCTCAACTCATAGCCTCCACCCCCGAAAAGTGTGAACCCATTCTGACTCTTTTCAAAGAAAAAGGCTATCAAACGGTTGATGTCAATTTAGGATGTCCCTTCCCCATGTTGGCCAAGCGGCACAACGGTGCCGGCATGTTGCCCTATCCCGAAGAGGTAAAAACTCTGCTGACAACCATCATCGAAAAACATCCAGACATCCGCTTCTCGGTCAAGATGCGTTTAGGATGGGAAACTGCCGCAGAATGTATGGCTTTGCTTCCATTGCTTAACGAACTTCCCCTAAGTCACATCGTCTTGCATCCACGCCTTGGTCGTCAGCAATACAAGGGAGAGGTAGATATAGCGGCTTTCGAAAACTTTTACAACGAATGCCGGAAGCCACTCTACTACAACGGCGATTTGCTGAGTGTAGAAAATTTATCGTTCATGGAAAATAAATTTCCTCGCTTGGCCGGATTTGTTATTGGAAGAGGCCTGCTGGCCAATCCTGCTTTAGCCTTAGAGTATCAGACAGGCAAAAAATTGGACAATCGTGATTTTATGGAACGTATCCGTCTGTTCCATGCCGACGTCTTCAGCCAATATGGTAATCTGTTAGAGGGCGGTGATACCCAATTACTGACAAAAATGAAGACTTTCTGGGAATATCTGTTGCCCGACGGCGACCGTAAGGCTCGAAAAATCATTCATAAAACCAGCAAACTCAGCAATTACCAAGCAGCCGTCAGTAACCTGTTGAGCAGCGGTCGTTAAAGGGCTTGTACCCCTCTGTTTCCTCGCTGTGGCAAGAAAGATGAGGAAAAGATTTAATTTTCGATAAAAATTGTTTATCTTTGCTCCCCAAACAATAATTTCTATCAAATAACTTAAGTAGATTATGAAACTTTTAAAGTCAATCTTTGCACCTGCCCTCCTTATGATGGCTTGCATGAACTCGTGTGCCCCTGCCGAAGAACCAATGGAACAACTCATTGAACGAGGTTTACAAACTTCCACCAGCCAGGCACTGCTGTTGGCACAAGCATTGGAAGAACAAGAGAACCGCTTGCCTCGTACCTACGAAAACGGCGAGTTGAAGACTGTGCGCTATCACTCTTGGGTGTCGGGCTTTTTCCCCGGCGTGTTGTGGCAACTCTATGAAGACAGAGGCGATGAACAACTGAAGAAATACGCCGAACTATACACTGCTCGTGTAGAGCCTGCCAAGAAAATGACCAATACTCACGACTTGGGATTCATGTTGTATTGCAGTTTCGGACAAGGCTATCGTTTGACAGGAAACGAACAATACATGGCTGTCATTGCCGAAGGTACAGATAGCCTGCTGACCCGTTGGAACCCCCGATTGGGTGTAATGAAGTCGTGGGACGAAAATCCTCGTTGGCAATTCCCTGTTATTATAGACAACATGATGAACCTGGAAATGCTATGCTTCATGACCCACAAAACCGGCAACAAGCGATATATGGATATTGCCGAAACACATGCCCAAACCACCATCAAGAACCACTTCCGTGAAGACAACAGCACCTATCACGTAGTATCATACGACACCATCAGCGGTGAACCGCATGCCAAGCATACTGCTCAAGGCAATGCCCACGAAAGTGCTTGGTCAAGAGGACAATCATGGGGCCTCTATGGCTATACCATGATGTATCGCGAAACCAAGAATCCTCTCTATCTGGAGCAAGCTATCAAAATAGCCGACTACTTGGTTAACCATCCACGTCTGCCCGAAGACAAAGTTCCCTACTGGGATTACGACGCTCCCGAAATACCCAACACCAACCGCGATGCATCGGCCGGTGCCATCATGGCTTCGGCATTGATTGAACTGAGCCAGTTGGATAAGAGCGACAAGGCATCCCTTTGGCTGGAAGTGGCCGAAAAGCAGTTGCGTACACTCAGTAGTCCTGAATACTTAGCAGCAGTGGGCGAACAAGGCGGATTCATCATCAAACACGGTGTGGGTCACTTGAAGGCCAACGGCGAAGTAGATGTACCCCTAAGCTATGGCGACTACTACTATATCGAAGCCCTGCTTCGCTATAAAAAGTTGTTGGCTCAAACAAAATAATGGCAAGAACCGTTAGTAAGGCTTTAAAAAGCCTAAAATAAAGATATTTGCTGCTTATTTAAAAGAGAATCACTATCTTTGCGCGCTAAACATAGATTTTTTAATATCGAATGAAACAGTACAAGCTCGTAAACAACCTGATGGGTTGGATTACATTCATCATTGCAACAACGGTCTATTGCCTGACCATAGAGCCCACCGCCAGCTTTTGGGATTGTGGCGAATTCATCACTACCGGATATAAACTGGAAGTAGGTCACCCGCCCGGTGCCCCTTTCTTTATGTTGGTGGCCAACTTGTTCAGTCAATTTGCCTCCGATGCCACCCAAGTGGCTAAAATGGTGAACATCATGAGTGCCATGATGAGTGGGGCTTGTATCTTGTTCCTATTCTGGAGCATCACCCATTTGCTGCGGAAACTGATAGTAAAATCTGAGGAGCCTACGCTGCCCCAACTCATAACCATCATGGGTAGCGGCTTGGTAGGTGCATTGGCCTATACCTTCAGCGACACCTTCTGGTTTAGTGCCGTCGAGGGCGAAGTATATGCTTTCTCCAGCCTGTTTACCGCCGTGGTATTCTGGCTCATCCTCAAGTGGGAAGACGTGGCCGACGAACCTCATAGCGACCGTTGGCTCATCCTTATTGCCTACTTAACGGGACTTTCCATCGGTGTCCATCTGCTTAACTTGCTCTGTCTGCCCGCCATTGTGTTGGTGTATTACTACAAAAAAGTGCCCAACGCCAATGCCAAAGGCTCGTTGATGGCACTGGCCGCATCGGCCGTATTGGTAGCTGCCGTACTCTACGGCATCGTGCCGGGCATTGTTAAAGTAGGAGGTTGGTTCGAACTGTTCTTTGTCAATACCTTGGGAATGGGCTACAACAGCGGTGTCATGGTCTATATTGTTGTGTTGGCCGCCATTCTTATCTGGGGTGTTTACGAAACCTATCAGGAAAAGAACCGCTTGCGCATGGCTATCAGTTTTGTGGCAAGCATTGCCCTGCTGGGTATTCCGTTCTACGGTCATGGCACCTCGTCGGTTCTCATCGGCATTGTCCTGTCGGCAGCCCTGTGGTTCTACTTGCGCCCCAAGACACAAGACTCGCTGAAAGCAGCTTGGCGCATTAGCGCACGCACCATGAATACAGCCCTGCTATGTACCATGCTGATGTTCATTGGCTATAGCAGTTATGCACTCATCGTTATCCGTTCCACAGCCAATACCCCTATGGATCAGAACTCGCCCGAAGACATCTTTACCTTGGGCGAATACTTGGGCCGTGAACAATACGGCACCCGTCCGCTCTTCTACGGTCCGGCATTCTCTTCGCAGATAGCCCTCGATGTGAAAGACGGTTACTGTGTACCACGTGTCAAGAGTACCGAAAACAAATGGGTGCGTGCCGAAAAAACATCGCCCGACGAACCGGACAGATACATAGAAACACCGGGACGCATAGAATACGAATATGCACAAAATATGTTCTTCCCCCGCATGTATAGCAGTGCCGGAAACCATCCGCAGCTCTATCAGGCTTGGATGGATATTGAAGGCACCGATGTACCCTTCGACAAATGTGGTAACATCGTCATGGTTAATATGCCTACCCAGTGGGAAAACATCAAGTTCTTCTTCACCTACCAACTGAACTGGATGTACTGGCGTTACTTCATGTGGAACTTTGTGGGCCGCCAAAACGACTTGCAAGGATTTGGCGAGATAGAACGCGGCAATTGGCTCAGCGGCATTCCGTTTATCGACAATCTGCTGTTGGGCGACCAAGAGTTGCTTCCTACCGAACTGAAAGAAAACAAGGGACGCAATGTGTATTATGCACTTCCTTTGTTGCTGGGGCTCATCGGCCTGTTGTGGCAAGCCTATCGGGGTCAACGAGGCATCCAGCAGTTCTGGGTGGTATTCTTCCTCTTCTTCATGACCGGTATCGCCATTGTGCTATACCTAAACCAAACCCCCAGTCAACCCCGTGAACGCGACTATGCCTATGCCGGCTCGTTCTACGCCTTTGCCATTTGGATAGGTATGGGTGTGGCAGGCATCGTTGAATTGTTGAAGCGATATGTGAAACTTCCCGAACTGACCGCTGCCATTGTGGCATCGGTAGTTTGCCTGATAATTCCCTTGCAGATGGCTGCACAGAACTGGGACGACCACGATCGTAGCGGACGTTATGTGGCTCGCGACTTCGGGCAGAACTATCTGATGTCTCTACAAGAAGAGGGCAACCCCATCATCTATACCAATGGCGATAACGATACCTTCCCCTTGTGGTATAACCAGGATGTAGAAGGATTCCGTACCGATGCCCGTACCTGCAACCTCTCATACTTGCAGACCGACTGGTACATTGACCAAATGAAGCGCCCGGCTTTTGAAAGCCCCTCGTTGCCCATCACCTGGGAACGCAAGGACTATGCTTCGGGCACCAATGAATACATTGCCGTAGAGCCGGAATACAAGAAGAGCATTGACAAACTCTATGCCGAGGCCGAGAAACAGGCACTGGCCGGAAATACGGAAACGTTGATTAACGTCAAGAAGCAATTTGGTGATAACCCTTATGAGCTGAAAAACATCTTGAAGTACTGGGTGCGCAATGGTAAGAACGAAGACCTAAAGGTGATTCCTACCGATAGCATCGTGCTGAAAGTAGATAAAGAGGCTGTGCGCCGCAGTGGTATGCTGATACCGGGCGACTCTATTCCCGACTATATGCATATCTCGCTGAAGGGCAAACGCGCCCTCTACAAGAGCGAACTGATGATGCTCGAAATGCTGGCCGAGGCCAACTGGGAACGCCCCATCTATATGGCTGTCAGTGTAGGCTCTGAAAATCACTTGAACATGGGCAACCACTTTGTACAAGAGGGACTGACCTACCGCATCACCCCCTTCGATACCGAGCAAACCGGTGTCAAGGTCGATTCGGAAAAGATGTACGACAACCTGATGAATAAGTTCAAGTTTGGAGGCATCGACCAACCGGGCATCTACATCGACGAGAACACAATGCGTATGTGCCATTCTCATCGACGCATCTTTACACAGTTGGCTCAGCAACTGCTCAAAGAGGGCCAAAACGAAAAGGCACTGAAGGTGTTGGACTATGTGGAACAGATGATTCCGGCTTTCAACGTGCCCTACGATTTCCAGAACGGTGCATTGCAGATTGCCGAAGGATACTACAAATTGGGTCGGAAAGAGAAGGCCGACCGCATCATGCAGGCCCTGGCCGACAAATCGGTGGAATACATCACTTGGTACCTCAGCTTGGACGATACCCGCTTTATGCTCTCCAGTCATGAAGTGTTGGAATACCATCTGCCCATTCTGCACACATACATCAAGAGCATGGAGAAAAACCAAAGCTCTTTGGCTAAGATGTACAACGAGAAGTTGAACGAATTGTACGACCTCTGTCTGATGAGAATGAAAAAGTAATAACCGGATGTCATGTTTATAGAACAACCACCCGAATTCATACGAAAGCTATATCCCAAAGCACTTTGGAGAATAAGTCCCAACGAAAAGGCGGTCTTCCTAACCTTCGATGACGGACCTATTCCCGAAGTGACCCCTTGGGTGCTCGACCTGTTGGACAAGTACGACGTTAAAGCCACTTTCTTCATGGTGGGCGACAATGTACGCAAACATCCGGAGGTCTTCAGCGACGTTATCAGGAGGGGGCATCGCATCGGCAACCATACCTTCAACCACATCCGTGGATTCGATAAAAACTCCAAGGAGTACTTGGAGAATACGGAAAAGGCACGCCTGCTGGCTTTAGAGCTGGTCAAAGACGAGGAAGTGATAGACCGTGCCCTCCGTCCGCCGCTGTTCCGTCCACCCCATGGCCATATGCGCTGGTTGCAATACATGACACTGAAACGCTACTATACCATCGTCATGTGGGATCTTGTTACCCGTGACTATAGCAAGAAGCTGCGCGGCCCTCAAGTATTGGCCAATGTCATGCGCTATGTCCGAAACGGTTCCATCATCACTTTCCACGACTCTCTGAAATCGTGGAATAACGGCAATCTGTCATACGCCCTTCCTCGTGCCATCGAATTCCTCAAAGAGGAAGGCTACGAATTCAAGTTGTTGTAATCCCTTTTTCTCACCCCCTTTCTTTCGTTGTGCTACCCCTCTGTAGGCAGAGAGGTATCTCTTGTTTTGTTTCACCCCTTTTGCTCCACCTGCTCCGTGCCTCTGCAGCAGCACTTGCCGGTGGTTGGTTCGCTTCTTCCTCGCTTCTTGGTCGCTCCTCGCACGCTATGTGTACGCACGCTGTTCGGTCGTTCTTCGGTCGTTGTTCGGTGTTTGTTCGCTCTCTATAGGACCGAAGAACGACCGAAGAAACACCGAACAAACACCGAAGCGAGAGCGAACCAGAAGCGAGCCAAGTACGGCCGAGAAGCGAAGCGGATGTCCGGTGGCCCCTTGAGGGTAGCGTGGCCTTTGCTCTCCTCGTGGGACGTGCAAATATATAACACCACCCTTCGGTTTTAGGTACTCAAAAACCGGAGTTTTTTCAAAATTAACAGTTGATAACATCGCAACAGACTGTTTTTCAATAAAGTAGAAATTGAAAAAAGAAGAGTTTTCTATTTTTGTCAAAATACAAGAAAAACAATCAGGTTAATTTACAAAAACAATGGATCATAACTCTGTTTTTTATCCTTTTCTTCGATGAAATTACTCTTTTAACAATCGTCATGTTATTTGACAAATCGTATAATAAGTATGCTGCACTATATGTAGCGATTTCTTATTGTCTATTTTGTATCATTCATATCTGTTTTGTGTATCATTTTTGATTGTTTCTGTATCATTTGTGGGGAGTGAGCATGACATGTAGATGAAATTTGATATATGTAAATGATATTTGATGAAATATATTAACTTTGCACGCTGTATGGTAGATAATGTAAATGACATTGTTTTGAGTATAGTTATTATGAGAAGAAACAGTTATTATTGTTTGTTGATTTTTATCTCTCAGCTCTTATGCGGATGCCATAAGTATGAGAGCTATTTGGATATGTTTTCTGTCACAGAGAAGAAACAATTGCAGCTTTTGGAAGATTTTCCTATTGATTCGCTTGATAAGCCGGAAATAATTCTTTCTACGAATTCGCATTTGGTGTTTTTAGAGCCATTGAATGAGCATCAGTTGAAGCTATACAATAAATCGACAAAGGAGTTTTCTCATTTCTTGAAGAGAGGACAAGGCCCTGATGAGGCTGTTAATATTCAGACGATAGGATATAAAGATGATACGAACGAGATTTATGCGACAGATTTGCCCACACAATCGCTGTTTTTTATATCCGATGACACAAAAGCCGGAAGTTTGATGCGTCGTTATAAGACTCCATTCAAGCAGCGTTTTTGTGATGTGGTGTTTGATGGTGATTTATCTTTCTTCCTGCAATCGGCCGGTGAGGAGCGTTTTTTGTTTTCGTCGGCAGATACTACGTTTGCATTTGGTGAAGATATATACATTCCCGGCATAAAGCCGGAAGTGGTGCAGAAATCACTGCAAGGCCCATGTGCCATATCGCCGGATAGGAAACTGTTTGCTGGCTTTTCGGCATATGGTGATGTGATGCAAATCTATGATTATAGCAGACCGGATGATATACGATGTGTGTGTAGTCATGTATGTAGTTTGCCTATTATTACTGCCGAGGATGGGGAAATGAATCTTAAAACGAAATTGGGTGTGACATCGGTGGCTGCAGATGCCGAATACATTTATGTGCTTTATAATGAGAATATATTGTTGGATGCATTGAAAAACAGGGATAGGCTGTTTTTCTCAGACAAGGTATTGGTGTTTACGTGGGATGGCGAGGCTCGTGCTGTTCTGCAATTGGATAGGCCGGTTAAAAGTATCACATACGATAAGTCGCAAAATAGAGTGTTGTGTTTAGGGCTTAACGATGATTTTTCGTATGGAGTGTTTTATTTCATTGGTGTCCGATAATTTTTTTATCGAGCACCAATGAAAATAAGTAGGAAGAAGTATCTCTTAGATGAAATAATTACTAATTTCGTGGTTGATAATGATTTGGAATCTTTGTATTAAGCTCTAATATTTTTGTAAAAATGAAGAAATTTTTCAAATTTGCATTAGCATCAATAGTTACTGTTAGTACAGGGGTTGGCATTTTTCAAAATATGCTGCAAGAGAATTTTATTTCTGATCTTGCTTTGGAGAATATTGAGGCGTTGGCAGATAATGAAAGCATATACGATTATAAAAAACCTAAAACTGTAGCCTGCGATGATGTTCAAGGTTTTTGGCATACTGCGAGTGTTGAAAGAATTTGTGTATTTAGTGCAGTTCCATCTACTTGTACTCCTGTTGCATGTGGAACTCCTTGGTATGATTAATAAAAACAGTTGGAATGATAAGGGTTAAATTGATATTTTGCCTGTGCATGATACTGCAATTTATAGCTTGTAGTGGGAAACAACAGAGTGATAGCGTTGTAGAGCCTTTGGTTGTTACCGACTCTTTGCGTTGCCTTGACATCACTTTGGACGCTGCTGATAGTTTTGATGGATTGGAGAATTATGTTAAATGGGACTCTTATATAAAACTTGACGCAGAACCATTGCTTGCCAAAATACGAACTATAAGGATATGTGGTGAGCGAATTTATATCTTAGATAGGCTTCATCAATTAGTATGTTATGATATGACCGGTAAATCTCTGTTTAACATACATGCAATAGGAAATGGGCCGGGGGAATATTCGGAAATTACGGCCTTTGCCGTCAATACACAGACAAAAGAGATTGCGATTTATGATGGTTTACAAAGAAAACTACATTTCTACTCATCCGTAAATGGCAGAATAAGAAAGAGCGTGGGGCTTGAGAAGCCTATGCCAAGTGAGATGGTTTTCTGGGACAATCGCTATTTTTATAATAATAGAGATTATGGTAATTATCCGAATGATAAACAGTTGCATTACTCTTTGCTTTCGTCTGTTGACGGTGTGCATATGGATAAGTATTATTTCGTTCATAATGAGCTGGAAGAAAAATATCAATTCAACCCCTCTTTGTTTACATTTTATCATAATGACAATAAATTGTATTATTGCAAGAACTTCGATTATACTGTATATGAGATATCTAAGGATAGCCTAATGGCTCGTTATGAGATGAATTTGCCTAATCCTCTAAATTTGGAAAAGTTGGCTTATAATCTTGATGAGTGGGAATTGATAAAGTCTTCATATTCATTTGGTATAACCAATGTGTATGAGTGTAAAGACATTCTTTATTTCCGTTTTTGCAACGATGGCTATTTTTGGAACGTGTTATACGACTTGAAGCAAGGCAGGCAGATTTGTTGTGTAAAATCAATGCTGGATGAACCTACTGAAAGTATTCCGCTGTTTGATATCGTGGATGGGGTATATAAGAATAAGTTTTTTGGGGTTCTTACTCCCGGAATAATTGATTACTACAAAGAGAAGTTTAAAATGAATTATTCGGATGTATTTGGTGATTATGATTCGGAATCGGATAATCCGATTATAGTGTTTTATGAGGTGGTGTATGGTAGGTAATGCAAATGTATAATGAGAATATGTTGCCGGATGCGATGAAAAAAAACAGCGATAGGTATTTGAAGCTATAAAAAAAAATAACTTTGCGCCCAAGTTTAACAAATACCCTATAGTATTATGAAATCTTTTTTTTCTTTTTTAGCAGTATCGTTTCTGTTGTTTTGTGCTTGCTCGTCTGAATCAGAGCAGCTTAAAGGTTTTGACTATTATGATTGGAGTGATAAGGAGGTGCATCTGAAGGTAGATAGGGTGCTAAAGATGGATACGATAATCGACTATCTGATGAGTATTAATCGTGAAGGTGACTACTATGTTGTGGAGTATCCTTACGACTGGGCGTTGTATAAATTGGATGGAGACCAACTGGTTTTTGACAGATATTTGATAAAAAAAGGCAGTGGGCCTTATGAAACTTCCTCATCGACAAGATTTTCTAAACTGAATGACGGACGCTACTTCTTGAGTGAATGTATCGGTTCGAAAAAGATATTTGTTTCACCTACGTCTGATTCGGATGAATTGTCGGACATTACCCGTTGGAAGAGTATGTCGAGAGAAGATCCGTCACTTCCTTATTTCCTGGAGTCTATACAGCCCATTAATGACGAAATGGTGATAGGCAGTACATTGGGTAATAGCAAAAGTAAGTTTGCTACCTATGACTTGAAAACAAAGCAATATGCAGCGTTGGATTATATTTATCCGGCTGTTTATGACGAACTGTCTGATGCACAGAAAGCATTTGCCATGGAAGGGGTGTTGATGAAGAAGCCCAATGAAAATAAATATTTGTTTAAGCCAAACATCGGTTTGGTGATGCTTCTCTTCGAATGCGAAGGAAATAAAATAGGTAAGGCGAAGTATATCTTCAATCAATTTGCCGCTTTTGGAAAGGGAGAAGGCGATGAAAATGCACGCCCTCGACTCATGGATCGTAAAGCTCCCTATGGAATGACGGTTAGTGTAGCTGACGATTATATTTACCTGAAAGGAAAGTTGGTTACGGTAGAAGAGGTGTTTGGGCCAAACTCATCATCCGATAATGCTTACGCTGATAATGTCCTCTCTTTCGACTGGAACGGCAAACCGCATAAGAAGTATATCTTAGATGAAAAAATCAATAATTTCATGGTAGATGATGATGATTCGGCACTGTATGCTATCGTTGAAGGGGAAGATGGATATGAGATAAGGGTGTACAATATTCCTGATTGAAATGTTTGCCTGAAAAAATCATTTTGTGACTTAGACTACTTTTTTCAATCAAAGCAGGTGGTAGATGCTGCCGGGCAATGCTTTGAGTATTCCTTTCATTTCTAATTCGAAGAGTAGGGCACTGATGCGGTAAACGGGTACATGGCTCTCGGTAGCCAGCATGTTGATGTGCAGGTCGCCTTGTGCGGTCAGTATGTTTACTATTTGCTCTTCTTCGGGGGTAAGTGTGGGGAAGAGGTTGCGTTGTACGGCCTCCGGTCGTTGGGAGTGGTTTTCCCATCTCATGGCTTTCAGCAGGTCTTCGGCAGTGAGGATGACGGCGGCTTTGTTGTCGCGTATCAGTTGGTTGCATCCAGCAGAGGCTGCATCGTTGATGCGGCCGGGTATGGCAAAGCAGTCGCGGCTATATCCGTTAGCCAAATCGGCGGTAATGAGCGAACCACCTTTCTCGGCCGACTCTACAACGATGGTAGCATCGGCCATGCCGGCTACAATGCGGTTCCGGCTTACGAAGTTGTAGCGTTCGGGTTCGGTTCCACTCAAGAATTCGGTCAGCAATCCGCCATCGGGCAGCATCTCTATGGCTGTTTTGCGGTGAACAGACGGATAGATGCGGTCTAATCCGTGGGCCAATACGCCCACTGTACTCATCCGGTTGGCTAAGGCTGCACGGTGGGAATGGATATCAATACCGTATGCCAATCCGCTTACTATCAGTATGTCCGGACATAGTTCGGAAAGCTCGCGGATAAATGTGTTACAGAAATCTTTGCCATAGGTGGTGGCACGTCGAGTACCTACTATGCTGACAACGTGTTGCCTATTGAAGTCACACGCCCCTTTAAAGAATAGCGCCAAGGGGGCATCGGGACATTCGCGCAGGCGTGCCGGATAGTCGGGATGGGTCAAGGTGAGGCAATCCAAATGGTTCTTTTCCACGAAAGTCAGTTCTTGTTCGGCCCGGCGGAAGGCTTCGGGACAATCCAACGCTTCAACGATAGCGGTATGTGCTTCGGGTAGCATGTCGGGAATCTCTTTGCGACGTTGGAATACCTCTTCGGCACTGCCGAAGGTATCTACCAATCGTTTGGCACCGATGTGCCCAATACCGGGACAAAGCCCCAAAGCAATGCTATACAGTTGTTCGTTGTTGTTCATGGTCAGTCGTTGGAAGTGTATTGTTCAAAATCCTTGTAGTCTGTCAGACGGCCATTTACTAAGAATACGGTTTCTACTACTCCTCTGAGTGATAGCTTGCCATCACTTTTGCGGAAGATGTCTTGGTAGAACACATATTTGATGCCCTCTTTTTTTAGGTTTAGTTTGGATACATATTCGTCTCCACTGCTCAGGGGAGTTTTGAATGACATGCTGATGCGTGCCACTACGGGGTCGATGCCTTTTTGATGGAGTTCGGCAAAACTGATGCCTTTGCTACATAGAAACTCGTGGCGGGTATGTTCTAAGTAGTGCTGGTAGTTGGCATTGTTTACAATGCCTTGCAGGTCGCATTCGTAGTCGCGTACCTTCAGTGTAAGTTCGTAAATGTATTTATCTTTCATCCTCTTTCTTTTTCAATATCCATTCCTTTGAATCGTTTCAGTTCTTCGACCGTTACCAGTTTATAGAGTTTGTCACTGGGGCGTATCTTTTCCATCTTCATGGAGAAGTGTTCGCCTTTGTGTACGGTATCTACCGGCTTCAGGTCAACACGGGCTTCGTCCAACGTCATGAAGACGGCACCGGTTGTGGGGCCGGTAATCAGCAACTTGTCGCCCACGCTCACTTCGGCAGCCTCTACCAAGAACTCGGCCACCCCGATGTTGCTGAAGTACTTGATGCCCTTGCCCACATATATCTTGCGTTGGGTAGCGGCCGAGCCGTAGTTCTTGGTCCACTCACCCAAGCGTTGTCCCAGGTAATAGCCGTCCCAGAAGCCGCGGTTGAAGACCGTAGCCAAGCGTTCGTTCCAGTCGGCCACCTTCTCGTCGGTAAAGTTGCCCTCCACGTATGCCTTGATAGCCTCCTTGTAGCACTCTACCACGGTGCGCACATATTCGGGTCCGCGGGCACGTCCCTCAATCTTGAACACCCTGACGCCGGCATCCATCATCTTGTTCATGAAGTGGATGGTTTTCAAGTCTTTGGGCGACATGATGTATTGGTTATCAATCTCAAGTTCTTCATCGGTTTCCTTATCGGTAACGATGTACGAGCGGCGGCACACCTGCATGCAGGCACCTCGGTTGGCTGAGTTGTTCATTTGGTGCAACGACAGGTAGCACTTGCCGCTGACGGCCATGCACAATGCTCCGTGGCAAAACATCTCGATGCGGATTTGTTCGCCGCTTGGGCCGCAGATGTTCTCTTCACGGATGGCGCGGTAGATTTCGGCTACTTGGTCGAGGTTCAGTTCGCGAGCCAGCACCACCACATCGGCAAACTGGGCATAGAAGCGCAGTGCCTCCACGTTGCTGATGTTCAGTTGGGTAGAGAGGTGAATCTCCTGTCCGATGCTACGGGCATAGGTCATTACCGCCACGTCGGCAGCAATCACCGCACTGATACCGGCCTCTTTGGCGGCATCGATAATGGTGCGCATCAGCGCCAGGTCGTTGTCGTAGATGATGGTGTTTACCGTCAGGTAGCTCTTCATGCCGTGCTCGTCGCAGGTGCGGGCTATCTCCTTTAGGTCATCTATGTTGAACGTGTTGGCCGAGCGGGCACGCATGTTCAAGTTCTCTATGCCGAAGTAGATGGAATCGGCACCGGCTTGAATGGCAGCCGCCAACGATTCGCGCGAGCCTACCGGAGCCATTATTTCAAAGTCTTTAATCATCTTATATCTAAAAATACTGATTAGTGCTGACAAAGGTAGGAATAATAAGAAAAAATCAAAAATCAATTTATGATAATTGGAAGAAAGTACCTACTTTTGCCGAAAAGAATGCCTTTATGAAGATAGCAAATATAGATCTTGGCCCGCGCCCGGTGCTGCTGGCACCGATGGAAGATGTGACAGACCCTGCTTTCCGATTTTTTTGTGAGGCAATTGATTTTATTGATTTAAAATATGTAAAATAAACAAGTAATCAACCTTTTATTATCGGATAATTATAACAACGAAACAGATGAAGAAAGTTCTTTTTATATTATTCTTGTTTGCGTTTTTTTACTGTAATGCACAAGATAATATTAAGGTATCTGGATATGGTTCTATGACTGATTTACCTCTACATTCTATGAGAGGTGAAGCTATCTACCATTGGGAATTTAGTCAATTTTCTAAAAATACAACTTTAGAAATAGTATTATGGGATTTTAAAGACTCGCTTAGTGGAGTAAGTAAAATGGTTCTCTTTCGCGAATTGCTGAGTATAAAAGAGAATCCACGAATAGATGTTATGGTTCAAAACAATAAGGAAGGAGCGTTGGAAATTTGCTGTAATTATATTGGTAAATTCTTTTCTGTTCATCCTTTGAAATCGGATGTAAAAGTGACACCTTACGTCATAAAATCATTGCCGAAAACAATGGATAAAGTTGTACCGATTATTTTATTTGTTGGTGATATACAGAAAATAGATGAAAGCATATTGTGGAAAATTACAAATCTGAAAGAATTTGACATTCATAATAATAAGTCGGTTTTGGAAGAATTGTTGTCCCAATCTCATTCATTTAAGATACTAACTTATCAATTGACTGAAAAATGAAAATTAGAATATGCTTTATAATAATATTTGCATTATGTATAAATGCTTGTAAAAATGAATCCGGAATAGTAAAAGATGCCACGCTATTTACAGTAAAAGACTTTGTTCAAACAGAATCTTTGCGAGGTGAGATAATGGAAATAGACACTCTTTGGAAGCCTGTACGTATTTGGTCATACGATTCTTCTTTAGTGACTGTCGATTTGTATTCTGATTATTTTGTACAGATATATGATAGTAAAACAGGAATAAAGAAGGCCGAGAATGTTGCAAGAGGAGTTGGTCCAAATGAATTATTGAATTGTTGGACTTTGCAGTTTAATCAAGATCGAGTGTGGGCATTCGATATGCAACAAGCCAGGATAAATGCATATATACTATCGGATTTTATTGAAAAAAGTAGTGTTTCTCCTATAACTTCCATCAAATTCAATGGAGCGCCAACCAGTGCTGTCGCATTATCCGATGGTACATTTCTATGCTCAGACTTGAGTGATACTGAAAATTTAGTAACTCATTATGATGCATATGGCAATAAAGATGATAAATTGAAAATCGGTTATCCACAACTTAAGAGAGATGATATTCATGAGAATCTAAATAAACGATTTTGGGAAAATAGAATCTATCATAATCCGTATAACGAAAAAACAGTTGTATTCTATACTTATGCCGATTTAATAGACATTTATGATTCTGATATGCAACTTGAACATCGTATTCAAGGACCGGATTGTTTTATTCCTACCTTAGGATATAGGCAAGTAGATGGACATGATTTTGCATACATCATACCAGAACAAACTAAATTTGCTTATCTGTTTGGAGTATTGACCGATACTGAAATATGGGCATTATATTATGGTGTATCTCCTCAAAAAGGGAGCGAAAAGCAGCATACCGTTTTTGTTTTCGATTATCAAGGAAATCCGTTACGGCATTATGAGTTAGATATTCCTATTACCTATTTTGGGGTTGATTCTAAAGCGAAGTGTATTTATGGCCTTTCAGAGCAACCGGAACCTGTCATTGTTAAGTATCAGTATTAAAATACAATCATTACTTTTTATGATAATTGGAAGAAAGTACCTACTTTTGCCGAAAAGAATGCCTATATGAAGATAGCAAATATAGATCTTGGCCCGCGCCCGGTGCTGCTGGCACCGATGGAAGATGTGACAGACCCTGCTTTCCGACTGATGTGCAAGCAGTTTGGAGCGGATATGGTATATACCGAGTTTGTGTCGGCTGACGCACTGATACGCTCGGTCAGCAAGACGGAACAGAAGCTGAACATCAGCGAGGCAGAACGCCCCGTAGCCATACAGATTTACGGCCGCGACGTGGATACCATGGTGCAAGCCGCCAAGATAGTGGAGCAGGCACGGCCGGACATCATCGACCTGAACTTTGGCTGCCCCGTGAAGCGCGTGGCCGGCAAAGGTGCCGGTGCAGGGATGCTACAGAACATTCCGCTGATGCTGGACATCACACGCTCGGTGGTGAATGCCGTAAAGACCCCCGTCACCGTAAAGACACGATTGGGTTGGGATGCCAACAGCAAAATTATCGTGACACTGGCCGAACAGTTGCAAGATTGCGGCATACAGGCACTCACCATCCACGGCCGCACCCGTGCACAGATGTACACCGGCGAGGCTGACTGGACACTGATAGGCGAAACCAAGCAGAACCCACGCATTCACATCCCCATCATTGGCAATGGCGACATTACCACACCGCAACGCGCCAAGGAGTGCTTCGACCGTTACGGCGTGGATGCTATCATGATAGGTCGTGCCAGCTTTGGCCGCCCCTGGATATTCAAGGAGGTAAAGCATTATTTGGAAACGGGCGAAGAACTGCCCCCACTCAGTGCCGAATGGCGACTGAACGTGTTGCGTCAAGAGGTGGTGGATAGCGTAAACCTGCTCGACGAGCGTCGTGGCATTCTGCATGTGCGTCGCCACTTAGCCGCCAGTCCGCTCTTCAAAGGCATACCCAACTTCCGCGAGACACGCATCCGCATGCTTCGTGCCGAGACACAAGAAGAGCTTTTCCGGATTTTTGAGGAGATAGAGCCGATGTTGGCAATTTAATAAATCACCCCTCAAAGAACTTGCTGGCAAACCATCGTTTGAACATCCATGTAACAACGACATAGAGTACGAAGGCTGATATGAAACCGGCAATGGAGTCTATTAAATAGTGTGCTTGAATATAGACCGTAGCCATGCATAGCAGCAGGTAGAAGGGCATGAGGCAGGCAAACAAACGTTTACTGCCTCGCCATGCCATAATCATCAGTATAGTAGATATGCCCACGTGCGAACTGGGGAAGGCGGCCGTAGGACGTTCGCCTACTTGCTGCGAGCCTTCTACCAAACTGTAGAAGAAGCCTTGCTCGTAGCCATCGGTGCCGGGCAGTAGTTGTGGATGGTGGTGGAAGTAGTCGCCGATGGCAGGGAATACACCAGCTTCCACTTGCTCCCAACCGATGGCCGGAAAGTAGAATTGAGGGCCTGCTACCGGCACGAAAATATAGATGAAGTAGTAGATGAAAAACGATACGATGATGACAAACGAGACCTTTTCCAACAGGTCGAATCTGTTGAATAGATACCATAGCACGATGATGAGCATCATGGGGTAGTAGAAGAAGTAGCCCATATTCAGTGGTTCGCTGACCCACATCTGCGGATATTTCTGTGAGAACCAGATGGATGGTTGTCCTCCGAACATCCATTGCTCTGCGGCAGCAAAGTGATGGTCGAGGTTTGGGAATACACGGTTGAACTCGAATGTGTCGGGATACCAATAGGAGAGCAAGGCCATTTGGAAAGCAATGCGTACAAAGGCTGAGAATCTGCTGGGAACCAGCTTATATAATTGTATCAGCAGGAATGTCAAAGCTGCAATACCTATACGCTCGGCCAACATACGCACCGGATGTTCCATCTCTTGAAAAAGAAACAGAATCAAGACGGAGGTTAGCAGATTGTATATCAAGGCGGCCTTCTCAATGGCAAACAGCCCTTTGCGAGTTTCTCTTTTTTTGAAAAGTTCTATAGCCATTTATTTTCTTTATACCATGCAATGGTTTCTTTGACACCACGTTCCAAGTCATATTGAGGGGTATATCCCAGTTCGTTGACGGTGGGGCTGATGTCGCATTGCCAATTGCGTTGTTTCATTATTCTATATTTGTCTGAATTGAGTGTACTTGTTTTTCCCATTAGTTTAGCACCTTGTTCGGCCAACAAAGATATCGCTTTCAATATAAATAGGGGACATTTGATGCGAAGAACAAATGGATTTCCCAATTCACGGATAATCAAGTCGGAAAATGTGCGGCTGGCATATACTTTGCCATCGCTTAAGAAGTAGGCACGTCGAGTAACTTTTTTCTCTATGGCTAAAAAGATGGCTTGTACCACGTCTTTGACATAGACGAAAGTGAGGTCTTGACGTCGGAAGCCGGCAGCAAAGTCGGTATGTTGCTTGATGGATTGTGCCATAAGAAAATAATCTTTTTCTCGTGGGCCATATACGCCTGTTGGTCGGAAAAAGACGTAAGGAAGGTCGGGTTGCGACTGTAGGTATTGTTCTGCCTTCAATTTGCTTTTTCCGTATGCTGTATTGGGACAAGGTATATCGTTTTCTCTGATGGGGCTGTAGTCATCTTCATGGATGGGGCCGAATACGCTGAGTGTGCTGACAAAGAGAAATTGGCGAGGCATCATGTCCAAGGCTTTCAATGCTTCTATAAGATTGCGTGTCTGCTGATAGTTTATGCGGTCGAAGTCCTCTTTATCTATGCATTTGGTTGCACCGGCACAATGCACAATGTAACTGAAAGAACCATGTGTCTCTTTGTGCTTCTTCAACTGCGATTGTAATTTTTCGGGTAGGGAAAAATTTAATTCCAAGAACTCTATTTTCGGATGTTGCAGATAGGCGCGGCTGCTGGATGAGCGCACGCCTGCCCATGTAGTCATGCCTCGTTTTACAGCTTCTTCCACCAAAAAACTTCCTATGAATCCGCTTGCTCCTGTTATTAAAATACTTTCCATCTATTACTTTTAAGTAAAATTTGTGCAAAGATAATTGTTTTTCTTCCTACAGAGAACCACTTATTACATTAATTTGTTTACTTTGCAACAAATTAATGCAAAAACAACTATGTCCAAGAAGAAAGAAAAGAAAGCAGGCAAGCGGATGAAAAGAAAAGAGCTTGTCAAGTTAGTGCTGGATTTTTTCCAGGAAAGGGAGGGGGAAATATTGTCGTTGAAGTATATCTTTGACCAATTGCACCTGACTACCCATCCGTTGAAGATGCTTTGCATGGAAATCTTGCAAGATTTGAAGGACGATGACTATATCAGTGAGCCGGACAACTTTAAGTATCGTTGGAATAGTCATGGCACGGAAATGGTGGGAACCTTTGTCAGGAAAAGCAATGGAAAGAATTCTTTCATTCCCGACGAAGGGGGCGACCCTATCTTTATAGCCGAGCGCCACTCGGCACATGCCATGAACAACGACAAGGTACGCATTGCTTTCTTTGCCAAACGGCGAGGACGTGAGCCGCAGGGTGAGGTGATTGAAATCATTGAACGGGCCAATGAGAGCTTTGTAGGTACCTTAGAGGTGGGCAAGGGCTATGCTTTCCTTTTGACGGAAGGACGCACGTTGGCTAACGATATATTTATTCCTACGGCCTATCTGAAGGGAGGACGTACAGGCGACAAGGCTGTGGTGAAGATTATAGAATGGCCCGAAAAGGCCAATAACCCCATCGGGCAGGTAATAGATGTACTGGGAAAAAGTGGGGATAATACCACTGAGATGCATGCCATTCTGGCCGAATTCGGACTGCCTTATGTTTATCCGGCCAATGTAGAGCGTGCCGCTGAGCATATTTCGGAAGAGATTACCGCCGAAGAATTGGCACGTCGTGAAGATTTTCGAGGGGTGACAACTTTCACCATCGACCCGAAAGATGCCAAGGATTTTGATGATGCACTCTCCATTCGCTCCCTCTCCGAAGGGCGTTGGGAAGTGGGGGTACACATTGCCGATGTCAGTCATTATGTGACCGAAGGTAGTGTCATCGACAAGGAAGCACAACGGAGAGCCACATCAGTCTATCTGGTAGATCGCACCATCCCTATGCTGCCCGAACGCCTCTGTAACTTTATTTGCTCTCTACGTCCCGACGAAGAGAAGTTGGCCTACTCTGTCATTTTCGAGATGAATGATAAGGCCGAAGTACTGAAGTCGCGCATTGTACATACCGTTATCCGAAGCGACCGACGTTTTGCTTACGAAGAGGCTCAACAGGTGATTGAAACCGGTGAGGGTGATTACAAGGAGGAGATTCTGCAACTGAATAAATTGGCGCAGATACTTCGTGACAATCGCTTTAAGGCCGGTGCCATCAACTTCGACCGCTACGAGGTGAAGTTCGAGATAGACGAGGCAGGTAAGCCTATCGGGGTTTATTTCAAGGAGTCGAAAGAGGCCAACAAGCTGATAGAAGAGTTTATGTTGCTGGCCAATCGCACGGTGGCCGAAAAGATAGGCCGAGTACCCAAGGGGAAGAAGGCTAAAGTGTTGCCCTATCGCATTCACGATTTGCCAGACCCGGAAAAATTGGAGAATCTGGCACAATTTATTGCTCGATTCGGATATAAGATACGCACGTCGGGTAGCAAAAACGACGTTTCCAAGTCTATCAACGATTTGCTGGATAAGGTACAGGGGAAGAAGGAAGAGAATCTGATAGAGACAGTATCTATTCGAGCCATGCAGAAGGCGCGCTATTCGGTACACAATATAGGCCATTATGGCTTGGCATTTGATTATTACACTCATTTCACTTCGCCCATCCGTCGATACCCCGACCTGATGGTACACCGTCTGCTAACCAAGTATCTGGAGGAAGAAGGACGTAGTGCCAACGAAAAGAAATACGAAGCGTTGTGTGAACATAGCAGTAGCATGGAACAGATTGCTTCGAATGCCGAACGAGCCAGCATCAAATACAAGCAGGTAGAGTTCATGACCGAGCGACTGGGAAATGTATATGACGGCGTCATTTCGGGCGTTACCGAGTGGGGGCTTTACGTAGAGATTAATGAAAATAAGTGCGAGGGTATGATTCCCATTCGTGACTTGGACGATGATTATTACGAGTTTGATGAGAAAAATTATTGCCTGCGTGGTCGTCGGAAGCACCGCACCTATAATTTGGGTGATGCCATCACCATTCGAGTAGCTCGTGCCAACTTAGAGAAGAAACAACTCGATTTTGCGCTGGTGGAGGAGTAGTGGCATAAAACAATAAAGAAGTTACAATGTTTTGCTTGAAAAGATAGTAACTTCAGGGTTAAAAGATACCATCTTTTCAGATAAAAGATGGTATCTTTTTTTGTCGGTCATACGACATCCGGCTTAAGGAGGTCCCAGTCGTTTTACAATCAACATTACCTGGTAGCGGTTGTAGTGTTGGTTGTTGTGTGCCTTTCCGTCGTGGAACAATTCTTGCTCCAACCCCGGTGCTCCTTTAATGTCGGCTCGCAGTTTTTTCATCTGGGTAGCTTCCGAAAGGCCGGGATAATAACAGGCAGCCAACTCTTTTTTACTCATGGCTCGCACGATGAATGGCTCTGCCGCTTCTACCTCTACGGCAGAGCCTGAACTTCGGAATACGTTGTGTTCGTTAGTAGGAGTTTCAAATAAAGTTTTCATAATCAAATAAACAAATAAATAAATCTTACTTCATAAAACACTGTTTTTAAGTTAAACATACGTGAGAAGGGTCACATTAGGGTCACGGTCAGCTATGACCCTTTGACCGGGCAGATAATCTCTTCTTGTAGATGGCATGGCCCTCTTTTACAACAAGTTTCATGGATATCAGTTTCCTTAATATTCTTTTACCTGTCGATTCGGAAGCACCTTCGAGACCTACTGCCTGCATAAACTCTTTGTAAGAGAAATTCTCATTCAATGCTTCCATCACCAATTCGGTGCGATGAAAATGGTGCATGGGCATAGGAGCCTGTTTGGTCTGAGGTAACGAAGTACATAATAACAGACTGTGTTCCAATAGTGTGGTGGCTATCTGTAAGGCCGTCAGGAAATCATTTTCTGTACAGATATATTCCTTGGCGTAACGGTAGTCATCCCATTTGCGGAACAAGGTTAGTACCGAAGCGATACGCATGGTCAATAACCCATGACGAAACAATATACCCGCTACCGATTCCGCTTTCTCCATGCAACTGTTTTCCAACAGTCGGCTGAAGGTATCCGTGTGCTGCTCCCACTGAGTGGGTGTGAAACTGACCACGGTAGGCGATTCGAGTAGGTAACGATGCATCTCCAACAATTCCTCACCCAACTTGCGGAAATGAGTCGGCAGATCGGAGGTATTACTATGAGGACAGCATGACTCCCATTGCAACTCACGTTCACGGGTGTAAAAAGCAAAACGGCTGTACAAACCGGTTTCGAGCGATTGAAACAGCGTGGCAAATTGCTCTTGTGTACCTGAAAGACAGAGCGCTAATCGGGGAGAGCGAGCCACGATCGGGTCACCGTCTGTCTTATACGATGATGCTACTTCCTCGTGGTGATAGCACTTCAAAAGAATGTCCTCAAATCGTCCGTAATCCTGACGAATAGCCGAAACTAACGTCACAATCTCGGTCGAAGTCATGCAACACCCCGTTTCTCCCGAAACAGCCAGCGACTCTATAAGTCGACTCTTGCTGGTGGTAGCAGGCAACTTCAGATACTGAGGCTTGCAGCATGTCGGTTTCAAGTCCATCTGAGGTTTACGCTTTTCCTTACGGGCCAGAGATAACTCATTCTCCCATGCCAACGTTTCACGTTCGAAGCGAAGACGTTGTGCTGCCACCTGCTGCTCGTAGTAGCATTGTGTGGAATCTAATAAAGAAGTTGCAAAACCCAACACTCCCTTTCCCGTACCGGCCGGTGCTACCACCGCCAGATAAAAGTGGGGCGAGTAATAAGTGTTTTTATAGAAGAAACTGACACGAGGAAACAGAGCACTGCAGCTGTTTAGGCTACCCAACAATAAAATGTCACGTTCACGACGGTTACCGGCCGGCATAATACAGCGTTTCAAGAACTCAGGCAAACGCTCGAACAGTTCGTCTGGAAAACAGGGCGTTTCGCCCCTCAGAATATCATTTTTTTCCAACACCTCTTCGGCATCCTCTCCGTCTCTTTGTTCAGTCAAAGGGTCATAGCTGACCGTGACCCTATCTTGACCCTTTCTCCCCACTGTTTCTTCTCTCATTTTCTGCTCAGCATACTGATAACCAGATATTACACGCTGCACAATGTCCTTTTCGGTAAAATCGGAATTTGAATAATGATGAGCAAAAATGCGACATACTTCTTGCACTTCATCCGTTGAAAAACCTTTATATGCAGCCTCATTCCCCAATTTCAAGGCAATGTCGTTTCGCCTGCCTCGAACGAACGGATAACGGCGTTCGAATTCGGCTACAAAGGCTTCTACAACCCCGGCTTCCCCTTTTAATCGATTCGACGTTTCTTTCACATCCGACTCAAACTGTTGCTGTACCATAAACTCCTCTGCCTCTGGGTTGCAGAAAGCATCAGGATGCCAAGAGTAATAGCAAGGCTGAGTCAGAATCCTGCACTTTTCATCGTACGCATGCCCAACATGCTTGCTGACAGCACGACCCACCTGGGCATACAAACTTTCATAGTCGCTCTGCACCTGCCGGGGTGAAACACGAACCAATAGCTTCACCCCATTGCCCGATATGCTGATAAATCCAATCAACACCCAAGGCAATTCGCCGGCCAAACGAAGAACTTCACTGGTACGACCGTCGGTATGATCTAGGTCGATACACAGTAAACCACTGGGTTGCTCGAAGTCCTTCACAGCATGACTGCCCCTACACACTCCCGTAGGAATGATGCAAGGCATATCAGCTTTGATGGCATCAGCCTCCCCTGCGCAATCACCTTGACTTTTCAGCCGGCGATAACGCTCTACTTTCTCCTTGAAACGCTCACTGCGAATCAAGTCTAAGAACTGTTGGATTGAAATAATCCGGTGCGTCTTATCACGCACACTCTTGAATTCTGAGACATACGTCTCTTGTAAAACCAATGTTTCCATAAGCTAACAGGTTTTAACAATAGGGCACAAACAATATCGTCGGTGCCTAATATCTTTACAGCCGCAAAGCAGTATCAAAAGAATCTTTTTAGCAGAATTACGCTGCACACCGCAGACGATTCCGTTTCTTTATCGAGAAATTAGGAGGAGTAAGACGGGCTTCTCGATTGGCCTCGATGCTTTTCTTTTTTGTAGGAAGTTTTTGTATGGTTATAAACTCGGATTCGGGAGAGGCTGACAACGATTTCATCCCTTGTCGCCTCTCCCCAAATAAAGCAGCCTTGCTGCTACGTGCATGTAAATAATAGAGTAACTTCATAACAATAGACTATTTAGGATTATACGTCGGCAAATATATTACATTATTTTATTTTATGCAAATTAAACCAAATGATTTTAATATTATTTAGCTTTATGGTAAAAATGACCTTTTTATAAGTCGTATGAGACCTTTTAATGTTAATGTATATTAAAGATAAAGACATATAAAGACAAGTAAGGAAAAGTAAAGATGAGTAAGGACAAATAAGGAATCGGCCATTTACAGAGCAACTATATTTGCAGTGTCAGAAGTAATAAAGGCTATCTGATAATTCAGGAATTGACGTCAACCGGAATTGCAAGATAAGTTTGTTTGTGTTCTGATTTATTACTTATTTTATTCACTTAAAACTTTGTTATTATGTCTGTTACATTTAAAAAACAGTTTCGTAAAAATCCTCGGACCAACAATGGAGCAGGAAAGTATTATCCTCATCTCATCGTCTGGGGTAAGTCGGCCAATCTCGATAGTATCACGGCCGACATGAAAGAGAAAAGTTCTTTGACCGAAGGAGATATCAAAAGTGTACTGACCAACTTTGTCAGCTGCATGCGCAAAGAACTATATAATGGCCATTCTGTCAACATCGAGAACTTCGGTGTATTCAGCCTGGCTGCCAGCTCTGAAGGCTCTGACACAAAAGAAGAATGTTTACCGTCTAAAATCAAGGCTGTTCGCATTACTTTCCGTGCCAGCAATACAGTTCGTCCCAATTTGGCTGCTACCCGTGCCGAAGACAAAATAGACTTTGTCGATATAGAGAAGATGTACGAAGGTAAGGAGAAAGCCGATGAACCTACCGGCGACAACACCGGCGGCAGCACTTCGGGAGATGACGACACCCAACTGGAAGATCCGTTAGGATAAAATCTATTCACCCCGGCCACCCAAGCCTCCTTCATTGCAAGGAGGCCGAGTGGCCCAAACACTGAATCATCATGAGACGAATTGACCACATCATCTTTCACTGCTCGGCCACACGTGCCGATTGTGACTATCCGGTAGAAGCCTTACGTCGTGACCACATCAAACGTGGGTTCAAGGGGATAGGCTATCACTTCTACATCACTCGCGATGGGCAGACACACACTACCCGTCCCATCGAACAAGCCGGCGCTCACTGCCG
>SUYA01000008.1 GCA_015060695.1 Mediterranea massiliensis | reverse complement strand
GGACGCTCCCACATATCTTGATTAATCACTACCAACAACTCAAAAGGACGACCACTGGAGGTAGGAGTGAAAACACCTTTACCATCACCTCGACAAGAGGATAAAAAGAACATTAACAATAAAAAAAACAAACAAGCTAAACTCTTCTTCATATTCAATTACGATTTATCATTTCTATCAATTCATTAATTTCATCTTCCGTTAGTTGCTCTTCGCTCACAAAGAATTTCAATAACGAAGAACCCGACCCTCCAAAGAAGTTATTTTTCACATCTTTCATCATCCGACGGGTGTACTCTTCCCTTGACACCAATGGATAATATATCTGTGTTTTACCTCCGCCTTTCCTATAAGAGACGAACTTTTTGTTCAATAAAATTTTCATAAAAGTTGCTATAGTAGTGTAAGCCGGTTTAGGCTCTTCATAACGAGCTATAATATCGTGTACACACCCTCCTTGAGGCATGTCCCATAAAATATTCATAACTTGCATCTCTGCTTTGGTCAACGTATATGGTTTTACTTCCTTCATGGCTTTAAACAACATTTTAATAGCACAAAGGAAAATCAAAGATTCGAAAAACTAAAACTTTAGAGTAAGTTTTTAGAAAGCAAAAACTAAAGTTTAACGTTTATTTTTAGTAATATATTTCCTGTTATTAGTAATTAAGACTTTTCTTTAATCATCAAGATACTTAACTCGTAAAGCAGATAAAGAGGAATGGCGACAATGGACAATGTAAACGGATCCCCTGTAGGGGTAATAACTGCGGCCAATATGACAATAACAACAATAGCATGTCTGCGGTATTTGCGCAAGAAACTCCGATTAATTACCCCCAATAGTGATAATAGCCAGGTAACCAAAGGTAATTCGAAAGCCAATCCCATACACAATACCAACATCATGAAGTTATCGATATAGGAATTAAGAGAAATCTGATTTTCGATAGTAGCACTAAGTTGATAGGTAGATAGAAATCGGAGTGCTAATGGATATACCATAAAATACCCCAACAATACACCTATGAAAAACATTATCGTGCCCAAATAGAGTGCTTTCTTTACACCACGCCGCTCGTGAGGATAGAGAGCTGGACTAATAAATTGCCAAATTTCAAAAAAAAGGTAGGGAGTGGCCGTCACTACTGCCAACCAAAAGGAGGTGGACATATGTATAAAGAAAGGGGCGGCCAGATTGATATTAATAAGTTTAACTTGAAATGTTTGGGTAAAGAAATCTCCTGTTAAGTTGAGACGCTCACCAATATGGCGGAGTAACTCATAGAAAAAGAAATCGTTATGGCAAGGAGCCATAATTACCTTATCGAACAAATAAGGCATGGCCACAAAATAGCCTATGGTCAATACCATCCATACGCCCAATACCCTAAAAAGTACACGACGCAAGACATCTAAATGGTCCCAAAAGGTCATTTCTGTATCTGCCATAGTTTATCTTATCGACACTCCGCACACATACGGTTATTTTTCGGTTTCTTCTTTAGCCTTATTAATCTCTTCTTTAGCCTCGTTTACACCTTCTTTGAAACTTTTTATTCCTTTTCCCAATCCTTTCATCAATTCTGGAATCTTCTTGCCTCCGAAAAGTAACAATACTACTAACAAGATAATACCCCATTCAGCCCCGCTGGGTAAAAAACTTAACAATGCGATGTTTGCCATAATTATCTATTTTTATATTTTCCGACAAAGGTAATGTATATAAATCAAAGTGCCAAATATTACTTCACCGCAACGTCCCACACTTTGCACCGACATGCTTTTCCGGCAGGGCCTTCTACATAGAGTGTCACCACATATTGTCCGGCTTGCTTATAAACATGATGAGGATGTTGTTCGTCAGAAGTCTCACCATCACCGAAATCCCATTTCCAAGATGTAATTTCGCCTATACTCTTGTCTCGGAAAGAGACTAATCGCGACGCCATATCTTCGACCGAAAAGGTCCATTGTGCTTCAATAGGTTTACGATAGATGGATTCGAGCGGCATCAGCGTGAACAATCGTTGTTCAGAAGCTTGGCCATACATGGTGTGATGCTTCGAAAGATTCCAAAAGCCGTTATTTCCCTTACTATCGGGATTATCATAATCAATAACTGCCCAACAAAGGCCAATATTCTTTCCTTCATATAATTGACTTTCTACCGATTTGGCCGGGCCCTCAGGACTTGCAAAGTCGAAAGGAGTAATATAGAATTCCATGCGTAATTTACCGGATTCTCCGTGACTGAAATTGTAGTCATAAGCATAATTGGCATAAGGCAGTTCCTTTAACCATTGTTGATTACCCCAAACCATCGTCCAATCTTTACCTTCAGTCGGAGGAGTAAATATATGATAATTTTGGGCATGCACATTTTGAAAAGTAAAATAGCTTTCCCACTTCTCTACGGCTTCTGCATTGTGTCGAAAGCGTTCGATATGAGGTCCTCCGGAAAGGTCGGCATCCACCACAACTTCGTAAGTATCATTACGAAGCCCCAATTGATTGAAATCCCAATAGTCATCATAGGCCTCATAGCAAAAGTAAAGGCGGTTTAATCCTTTTACCCACCCCACTTTTACGGTTATGTCTAAAGTAGATTTGTCCACTGCCGGATGTTTTCGTGAATCATCCCACATCTCATCAATAGTTACAGTATATTCGTCTGGCACCATCTCCCAATCACTAAAATCACCATCTATACGAGGTATCATATTGGATGGAAACTGAAAAACCTTAAAACCAGGTGCTGTTACTTGTGCTACAACATATAAGCCATTCCAAGTTACAAAAAATAAGCAAAGAAAGAGATATAATCTATTTTTCATACTAAAAATTACGATTAATTTGGTTTATATTGCAAATATATCTACTTTTAGCCAATCAAAACAAACTTAAAACAAAAAACTATGAGATTTCTTATCAGCATTATCAGTTTACTATTCATGGGAACTTCTGTTTCCGTCCAAGGAAACGGCCGTTTCAACGTAAAGGAATTCGGTGCCAAAGGTGATGGCAAACATATTGATAGTCCAGCCATCAACAAAGCCATTGAAGCCGCAAGTCAAGCCGGAGGCGGAACCGTTTATTTTCCGGCAGGTACCTATGCCAGCTATTCCATCCGTTTACAAAACCATATTACCCTTCATTTAGACAATGGAGCCGTATTGAAAGCCGCTATACCCACTCTCGAACAAGGTTACGATCCAGCCGAAGAAAATCCACACGATAAATACCAAGATTTCGGACATAGCCATTGGAAGAACTCACTGATTTGGGGTATCGGATTGCACGACATCACAATCTGCGGGAACGGCCTCATCGATGGTAGTGAAGGACTGAACCGAGGATTAGGTCGCAACGACGGAGTGAATGCAGCCAATAAGGCCATTGCCTTAAAAGAATGCCACAACGTCACTATCCGCGACATCAGTATGTTAAAATGCGGGCATTTTGCCCTGCTACTGACCGGAGTAGATAACTTGACATTAGACAACATGAAAGTAGATACCAACCGCGATGCTTTCGACATTGATTGCTGTGCCAATGTACGAGTTTCCAATTGCACCGTCAACACCCTAAACGACGATGCTATCGTATTAAAAAGTTCCTACGGATTAGGTTATGCAAAGCCCTGTGAAAACGTCACCATAACCAACTGTCAGGTATCTGGTTATGACCCTGGTAGCCTACTCGACGGTACTTTCCAAAAGACCATTATGAAAGCCCCCGACCAAGATGGCCCTACAGGACGCATCAAATTCGGCACTGAAAGTAATGGTGGATTTAAGAATATCAGCATCAGCAATTGCGTCTTTGACCGTTGCCGTGGATTAGCCCTTGAAACCGTAGATGGAGGCATTATCGAAGACATAACTATTAGCAATATTGCCATGCGTGACATCCAAAATGCGCCCCTTTACATCCGTTTAGGAAACCGCGCCCGAGGTCCAAAAGAAAGTACACCCGTGGCTCAAATACGCCGTATACTAATTTCAAATATAGTCGTGAAGAATGCCGATTGCCGATATGCATCCATCATAGCTGGCATCCCAGGACACCCCATTGAAGATGTAACATTGGAAAACATCTATATTCAATACAAGGGGGGACTTTCAATGAAAGAAGCTGCCGAACAACCCAATGATCTGATAAACAACTTCTTCACTCGCAAAGAACCGATTTCCTCACGCAACCCCTACGACGTCCCCATTCGGGAAAAAGACTATCCAGAGCCCTCGACAATGGGAATCCTTCCGGCCTACGGACTCTTTGTGAATTATGCAGAAGGTCTGAAAGTAAAAAATGTACGATTCGAAGTTATCAAGGAAGACAAACGTCCTGTTATAACACTGATGAATGTTAACAATGCCCGTTTCAATGATATTACCGTCGATAAATCATCCGATGCTCCATTCTTTGTCTTACGCAATGTAACCGACTTCCAAGCACGCGATGTAGAAAAGATGAAAGACATATTGATTACCGACTCGAAAGCAATGCTTGAAATAAAAGATTGATTAAATAAATCTCTTTGCAAAATAAAACAGCATTGCCATTGGTTATCCAAAAAGCAATGCTGTTTTTATTTTTATTCTTGGAAATAAACCCGTTTTACTCGATTGGAAATAGTGGTCAACACCTCATAAGGTATTGTATCAAGAAGATCAGATAATACGGTTATGGGGAGATTATCTCCAAATATTTCCACCACATCACCTTCTCGGCAATCTATACCTGTAACATCAATCATACAAACATCCATGCATATGTTACCCACATAAAATGCTTTTTGCCCGTTCACCAAACAATAAGCTCTCCCATTGCCCAAATGTCTATTCAATCCATCGGCATAACCTATCGGAATTGCAGCAATGCGTGATTTTTTTTTCAACACCCCTTTACGACTATATCCCACCGTATCATCTTGCTCCACTTGACGTATCTGTAAAATAGTACTCTTCAGAGTACTGACATTGTTCAAAATATGATTATCTATTGGGCTGATACCATATAATCCTAATCCCAAACGAACCATATCATAATGGGCTTCAGGAAAACGTTCTATGCCTGCCGTATTACAAATATGACGCAATATTTTATAAGGGAATGCTGCTTGTAAAGCAGTTGATGCTTGTTCAAAACGATTGATTTGCAAACGAGTAAAATCATCGAATTGTTCCGAATCGCTTCCTACAAAATGAGAGAATACTGAACGAGGGACTATTGCCCGTTGATTTTGCAAACGTTCTATCAAGCAAGGAATCTCTTCGGGAGCAAAGCCCAAGCGATGCATACCGGTATCAATTTTTATATGAACAGGCCAGTTGGTTATCCCTTCTTTTTCCGCAGCTTTTATCAACGCATCCAATAAATGAAAGTTATATACTTCAGGTTGTAGTTTATAATCAAACATGGTTTTGAATGTCGTCAATTCCGGATCCATAATAATTATATTGGCTGTAATGCCTGCTTTACGCAAATCTGCTCCCTCATCTGCAACAGCTACCGCCAAATAATCCACCCTATGTTCTTGAAGTGTTTTGGCTACTTCATATGAACCTGCACCATAAGCAAATGCTTTAACCATACATACCAATTTAGTTTCTGGTTTCAAAAAACTACGATAGCGATTCACATTATTAATTAAAGCATCTAGATTAACTTCTAAGATGGTTTCATGCACTTTTTTCTCCAATACTTCCACCAAGGCATCAAACCCAAAGCGACGCGCCCCTTTTATCAGCACAATTTCATTTCGTAAAAGCACATCTCCTTGGTCTATTGCTTTTATCAGAGAGGGCGTATCTGGAAAAAATATCTTTTCTATGTCAAAACGGTCGGCACAAATAGTTATCTCCCGACCTACCCCAATAAGCCGTTCAATGCCTCGATTGTGTACTATTTGTGCCACTTGCCTGTAAAGTGTTGTTACATTTTTGCCCGTTTGTAGAATATCCGACAAGATTAAAGTCCGCTTCAGCCCTTTGCTTTGTGAACGGCGATAGAGAAAATCCAAAGCGATGTCAAGTGCTCCCAAATCATTGTTATAACTATCATTTATTATCAAACATCCATTTTTCCCTTCTTTCACTTCCATTCGCATAGCAACCGGCTCCAAGCGTTCCATTCTATCACTAATTTCTTCTGGTTGCAACATCAAATAAAGACAGACGGCTAAGCAATGCAATGAATTTTCAATTGACGCATCATCTATGAACGGCAAACGATAACTATTTTCCATGCCTAAATATCGGTAGGTTATTTGAGTACACTCATCCAGTTTTTCTATCCTACTGATATAAAGGGGACGCTCAGCATCTGTTTGGCTCCATGCAATTTCACGAGCCGAGCAAAGTGATTTTGCAATACAATTACTAACAAACTCGTTATCACCATTATATATCAGCACATCACAATCCTTAAACAATTCAAGTTTCTCTTGACATTTTTCTTGTAATGAAAAAAAGTTTTCTTGATGTGCCCCTCCCATATTTGTTAATATACCGATATTGGGTTTTATGATACGCTGCAATGCTTCCATCTCATTAGGCTCTGAAATCCCAGCTTCGAAGATGCCTAAATCGGTTTGTTCATTCAACCCCCATATCGACAAAGGAACACCGATTTGTGAATTATAACTACGTGGAGAACGTGCTATATGATGGTTACCGCACAACAACTGATGCAACCACTCTTTCACAATTGTTTTCCCATTACTCCCTGTAATACCTACTATGGGAATATCGAATCTTTCACGATGAATTCGTGCTAATTTTTGTAGTGCCTTCAAAGGGTTATCTACCAACAAGAAATTCATTCCTTCAGAAGGAATTGTCAAATCGTCATAAGCTTTCCGAGATAGCAAGAAGTTTTGTACCCCTCTTTCGATTAAGTCGGAAATATACTTGGCGCCGCTATTTCGTTTGGTTTCCAAAGCAAAAAAGAGAGTCCCTTCTGGAAAGCTCAACGAACGGCTATCAGTCAACAGCCAATTGATGACGGCAGGTTTGTTACCTATACGAGTAGCTCCTATTATCTCTGTAATCTGTTCAATCGTGTACGACATAATTCTTTTTCGTTTTCGAGTTCTATGTACGGATATTTTTTTTGTATTTCCTCTATATTTAAGACTATTTGTTCTAAAAAACGTTTATAATCTTCGTTTTCGGGGTGCAACGGCCGATGATTCAAGGCCTGTTTCAACTCTTGAAGACGTTTCATCAAAATCTGTGTTTCAATGCTCATGCATTTTGCTACTAAACGTTGCCATATAATTTCAATTGCTTTAGCAGAAGGATGCAACAAATCGTCGGCATAAAAACGGTAATCACGCAATTCATCCAATAAAATTTCATAAGCTGGAAAATAAAACAGCCTACCTTGGAAAATTTCTTGCAACCGATTTACGGCCAACAATAGCGTGGCCTTGCTTAGCTGATTTTCGTGTAATCCGTCACGCAAATGGCGTATTGGACTTACCGTTAATACTACTTTCAACTCCGGAGTCTCAGCAAATATCTCGGTTAATAAAGAGGTATATTCATCCACTATTTCCTCTACGTCAAGTTTGCGTCGTTGGAAATGTTTTGCCGGCAATTTATGGCAATTACCTACTAATCGTCCACTTTGCTTTTCTTCATATACCCAAGCCGTCCCCCAAGTAATCATCAATACATCCAACACCTTCAATTCTCGGTGAGCTAACTCTAAACGATAATTAATGTGTTGCAATGCTTCCTCTTTAGAGATTGAAGAGAAATCGCCATGATGCATAGTACTATGCCAACAATTTTGATGAAAAAACAAATCTTCTGCAGCATACTGCTTTCCGTGCAACATCTCCCTCAATGCCGTAGCTATAGAACATGGATTATACAAAACCCCATACGGATTAACATCCACCTTAAATTTAGCTTCGGACAATTTCGTTCCCATCTCCGTAGCAAAACAGGATCCCATCATCAGCAGCTGAGTTTTGTAAGACAAATCCGGCAATTGCGGCATTTCAACGGTTGTATATAGGTTCATTGCATTATATGTTTAAAACAGAGCAAAGATAATAAATACAACAATAATAATTGTTTCTATTGACTGTAAATATCAAAACAAATTGTGCAAAAATGTATATTAACAGCAAACTTTTACCATTAACATTCCTGAATTGAACAAAAAAACGGGAATAAATGCATTGTCTCCATAGTTTTTACTATTTTTGCACTGACTTTGTTGTTATATTAGACAATGAAATAATGGAAAAGGAACTGACTACATATAACTTACTGAACGCTATAGCCTACCCCGAAGAACTGCGCAAACTACCGGTCGATCAATTACCAGAAGTTTGCCGTGAACTACGCAAAGATATTATTGATGAAGTGGCTCGCAATCCGGGACACTTTGCTGCGAGTTTAGGAACAGTAGAACTAACCGTAGCATTACACTACGTCTATCAAACTCCCTATGACCGAATTGTATGGGATGTAGGCCACCAAGCGTATGGACATAAAATTCTGACCGGCCGCCGCGAAGCTTTTGCAACAAACCGTAAGTTGGGCGGAATCCGTCCTTTCCCCTCTCCTGAAGAGAGCGAATACGACACCTTTGCTTGTGGGCATGCCTCCAACTCCATCTCGGCTGCATTGGGTATGGCCGTAGCAGCCAAACAAAAAGGAGAAGAGAATCGTCATGTCGTCGCTGTCATTGGTGACGGAAGCATGAGTGGCGGTTTGGCCTTTGAAGGTTTAAACAACACCTCCGGAATACCCAACAACCTGCTCATCATCTTGAATGACAATGACATGTCAATTGACCGAAGTGTTGGCGGCATGAAACAATATCTTTTCAACTTAACAACTTCAAACAGATACAATCAATTCCGTTTCAAAGTAGCTAAGTTCTTGTTTAAAATAGGTTTATTGAACGAAGCTCGTCGCAAAGCATGGATTCGCTTTTCCAATAGTTTAAAGTCAATGGCGGCTCAGCAGCAAAACATCTTTGAAGGAATGAACATTCGTTATTTCGGCCCTATCGACGGACACGATGTAAAGAACTTGGCACGAGTCCTCCGCGACATCAAAGATTTGGAAGGCCCCAAAATTTTGCATCTACACACCACCAAAGGAAAAGGTTTTGAACCAGCCGAGAAAGACCCCGGAATATGGCATGCGCCGGGTAAATTTGATCCGGACACTGGTGAACGCATTGTATCAGATACCAACGGAATGCCTCCTCGATTCCAAGATGTTTTCGGTGAAACTTTATTGGAGTTGGCTAAAGAAAATCCTAAAATAGTCGGAGTCACACCGGCTATGCCATCAGGATGTTCCATGAATATATTAATGAAAGCCATGCCCAACCGAGCCTATGACGTAGGTATTGCCGAAGGACATGCTGCGACTTTCTCTGGTGGATTAGCCAAAGAAGGATTACAACCTTTCTGCAACATCTATTCCAGTTTTATGCAACGAGCTTACGACCATGTCATCCACGACATTGCACTGCTAAAATTACCCGTTGTGCTTTGCTTAGATCGCGCTGGATTGGTAGGAGAAGATGGCCCTACTCATCATGGAGTATATGACTTGGCCTACTTCCGCACTGTACCTAACATGACCATTTCTTCCCCGATGGACGAACATGAATTACGCAAATTAATGTACACAGCCCAATTACCAAATAAAGGCCCCTTCGTCATCCGCTATCCACGCGGCAGAGGAGTATTGATTGATTGGCGTTGTCCATTAGAAGAGATTCCTATAGGTAAAGGACGCTGTTTAAAAGAAGGAATAGATTTAGCCATCATTACCCTTGGCCCAATCGGACATATTGCATCTCAATCCATTATCCGTGCCGAAAAAGAGAAAGGAATCAGCATTGCCCATTACGATTTGCGTTTCTTAAAACCTATCGATAAAGAAATGTTGCACCTAATTGGTCAACGTTTCAATCGCATCATAACCATAGAAGATGGCTCCTTACAAGGAGGAATGGGCAGTGCCGTATTAGAGTTCATGGCCGACAACGGCTATTCACCTCAAGTGGAACGAATCGGTGTACCCGACCGTTTCATTGAACACGGAACAATTCCCGAACTATATCGCATTTGCGGCATGGATGAAAACAGTATTTATAATCGCATATTGAATTACAATTCATAAGATGAGAATTATCATTGCCGGTGCCGGCGCAGTAGGCACACATTTAGCCAAATTGTTGTCGCAAGAAAAGCAGGACATCATTCTCATGGACGAAAGTGAAGAGAAACTTAGTGCCATCAGTACCAACTTCGATTTGATGACCGTACAAGCATCTCCCACTTCCATCAAAGGTTTGAAAGAAGTAGATGCTGAAAATGCCGACCTGTTCATAGCTGTTACTCCGGACGAAAGTCGGAATATGACAGCCTGCATGTTAGCAACCAACTTGGGAGCTGTAAAGACAGTAGCCCGAATAGATAACTATGAATACCTATTACCTAAAAACAAAGAATTTTTCCAACGATTAGGAGTAGATTCATTAATTTACCCAGAAATGTTGGCCGCTAAAGAAATTGTATCATCCATTCGCATGAGTTGGATTCGACAATGGTGGGAGTTTTGCGGAGGCGCATTGATTCTACTTGGTGTAAAAATGCGAGCTAATGCAGAGATTCTTAATATTCCCTTATATGAATTAGGTGGTCCTGACCTACCCTACCACATCGTAGCCATCAAACGAGGCAACGACACCTTGATTCCCAGGGGTGACGACATGATTCGTCTAAATGACATTGTTTATTTTACAACTACTCGAAAATATGTCCCCTACATCCGGAAAATAGCTGGAAAAGAAGCCTATGCCGATGTGAGAAATGTAATGATTATGGGTGGCAGCCGTATTGCTGTCCGTACAGCTCAGTATGTACCAGATTATATGCAAGTAAAAATCATCGAAAATGATATTAATCGCTGCAACCGGCTAACCGAGCTACTCGACGATGATGTAATGATTATCAATGGCGATGGACGCGATATGGAACTACTTTTAGAAGAAGGTTTGAAAGAAACTGAAGCTTTTGTTGCACTGACTGATAGCTCGGAAACAAACATTCTAGCATGCTTGGCCGCCAAGCGCATGGGTGTCAGCAAAACCGTAGCAGAAGTAGAAAACATTGATTATATTGGTATGGCCGAAAGCCTTGACATAGGCACTGTTATCAATAAAAAAATGATTTCAGCCAGTCACATTTATCAAATGATGCTCGATGCCGATGTCAGCAACGTCAAATGCTTGACTTTTGCCAATGCCGATGTAGCAGAGTTTACAGTTAAAGAAGGTTCTAAAATCACTAAGCACTTAGTAAAAGATTTAGGTTTACCGAAAGGCACTACCATCGGGGGATTAGTACGCAACGGTGAAGGTGTTGTTGTAATGGGTAACACACAGATTCTTCCAGGCGACCATGTCGTGGTTTTCTGCCTTAACATGATGATTAAGAAGATAGAAAAATTCTTCAATTAAAAAGCCGAATATGATACATAAGAAAATGATTCTTCGGGTTTTAGGATACCTACTATTGATAGAAGCAGGCATGATGTTGTTGTGCAGCTGCTTTTCTTTTTATTTTAAAGAAGATGATTTACTGTCATTCCTATCAACAGCTGCCGTTACCTCGATAATTGGAGGTATTCTTCTTTATTGGGGTAAAGGTGCAGAACGAAAACTGACCCGCCGTGACGGTTATCTCATCGTCTCATTAGCTTGGATTGTATTTTCTATCTTCGGCATGTTTCCATTTTATCTCAGCGGTTATATTCCGGACATTACCAATGCTTTTTTCGAAGCCATGTCGGGAGTCAGCAGTACCGGTGCTACCATATTGGACGACATAGAGTCGCTCCCCCACGGCTTGCTCTTTTGGCGGAGTTTGACGCAATGGATAGGAGGATTGGGTATCATTCTATTCACCATCGCTGTTCTCCCTATCTTTGGCATTACTGGTGTACAGGTTTTTGCCGCCGAAGCCAGTGGCCCTACCCACGAAAAGATACATCCTCGCATCGGTGTAACAGCCCGTTGGATTTGGACCCTCTACATCAGCCTGACCGGAGTAGCTACCTTATTACTTTATATGGGTGGGATGAATTGGTTTGACAGCATTTGCCACGCTTTGACAACCACCAGTACCGGTGGTTTTTCTACTAAACAAGCCAGCATTGCGTTTTACAATTCTCCCTATATAGAATATGTACTTTCTATTTTCATGTTCTTATCAGGCATCAATTTCACGCTGCTGTTGTTTTTCATAACCGGACGTTTTAAGAAAGCATTAAACGATGACGAATTAAAATTCTATACGCTCTGCGTTGTAATATCCACTCTATTTATTGCATCAATCTTATATAAAGAAACTCAGTTGGATGCAGAAACTGCTTTCCGAACCGCCCTATTTCAAGTTATTTCCATCCAGACTTCAACTGGATTTGCCACTTGCGATTACATGCTTTGGCCGGCTGTAGCATGGGGAATTATGCCTTTATTAATGTTGATAGGAGCTTGTGCCGGTAGCACATCGGGTGGAATGAAGTGCATCCGCCTTGTAGTACTGATACGTAGTACCAAAACAGAGTTCAAACGTTTGTTGCATCCTAATGCCGTATTACCCGTTCGAGTCAACAATCAAGTTATTCAACCCACGCTCCGCTTTACCATAATGGCTTTCAGTGTATTGTTCATCATCATCAGTGTTGTCAGTTTTCTTATATTATTGGCATTAGGACTTCCGTTCATGGAAGCGTTTGGAGTAGTAGTATCCAGTATTGGTAATACTGGTCCTGCATTAGGAGCTTTCGGACCTGACTACTCATTCAATGCACTGCCCGACGTAGCTAAATGGCTCTCTGCTTTGTTAATGCTGTTAGGTCGATTGGAACTATTTACCGTATTGTTGATATTCACTCCGGGATTCTGGAAACATCATTAAACTATCAATGTTGAAAAGAATTGCCAAGCAAAATAACCACATAGGATACATTTTATAACCGTTCCGAGCAAGAATCCCAATAATGAACCAATACCTGATTTCAACGCATAGGTACTGTCATTTCCAGCTAATAGTTCACCAACAACGGCTCCTAAAAATGGCCCCAATATAATTCCCCATGGCATAAAGAACAATCCGATAATGGTTCCAAGTAGGCAACCTCGTGCTCCCCATTGGCTACCACCGGTATATTTACTGCCAAGCATGGGAATCACATAGTCAAGCAATTGAGACAAAATGACCAAAATCAACCAAACAGTCAATTGGAATGCACTAAATTCGGCCTCAGATGTTAGATGTAACAATATCAAAGCAGCATAAGCTACCGGAGGTCCTGGTAACATAGGTAAAATACAACCTGCCAATCCCACAATCAGACAGACTACACCTATTATAATAAGCAATATTTCCATAAGTTCTTGAATTTTGTTCAGAAAGGCAAAGATAATTGTTTTTAATAAGTAAGGCATTGAGAAGAGGAAGGTTTTTAGTACCTTTGCATTACTTTTAGCAACTTATAGAATTTATGATCGAAAAAAAACCTTTAATACTTGTTTCCAATGATGATGGCTTTAACTCAAAAGGCATCAGCGAATTGGTAAAGTTCCTCCGTCCACTGGGCGAAATCGTAGTAATGGCGCCCGACTCGGCTCGTTCCGGATATGCTTGTGCCTTGACGGCCGGAAGCCCTATCCACTACCAATTGGTTCGCAAAGATGTTGGAGTCACTATCTATAAATGTTCGGGAACTCCCACCGATTGTATCAAGCTGGCCATGCACACCGTGCTCGACCGCTGTCCCGATTTGGTTGTCGGAGGTATTAACCACGGCGACAACTCTGCCGTCAATGTCCACTACTCAGGAACAATGGGTGTTGTGATAGAAGGTGCCTTAAAAGGCATCCCCTCCATCGGTTTCTCCATCGACAACCACGACCCCAATGTATGTTTCGACGCTACCGGACCTTATGTCCGTCAAATCGCTCGCTCGGTATTGGAGAAAGGACTACCTCCTCTAACTTGCCTTAACGTAAACTTCCCCGATACCCAAGAGTTAAAAGGAGTAAAGATTTGCGAGCAAACCAAAGGGCAATGGGTTAACGAATGGGAGAATTTCGCTCATCGTGGAGACAATCATTATTATTGGCTAACCGGAGAATTTAGGAATGATGACGCAGAGAACGAACGGAATGACCACTGGGCACTCCGTCACGGTTATGTGGCCATCACACCCACCACTGTCGATGTAACTGCTTATAGCTTGATTGAAGAACTTAAAAATTGGTTCTAACTTATGAAATACTACCTCATAGTTGGTGAAGCATCGGGCGACCTGCATGCCTCACATTTAATGAAAGCGTTAAAGGAAGAAGACCCAAAAGCCGAATTTCGTTTCTTTGGTGGTGACTTGATGAAAGCCGTTGGCGGCACTCAAGTAAAGCACTACAAGGAACTAGCCTACATGGGATTCATCCCCGTGTTGCTGCATCTGCACACCATCTTTGCCAACATGAAGTATTGCAAGCGAGATATTTTAGATTGGAATCCGGATGTCTTGATTTTAGTTGATTATCCGGGATTCAATCTCAATATTGCTAAATTCATCCATTCGCGCACTTCCATACCGGTCTATTACTACATCTCACCCAAAATTTGGGCTTGGAAGGAATACCGTATTAAAAACATCAAGCGAGATGTTGACGAATTGTTCTCCATTCTGCCATTTGAAGTGACTTTCTTTGAGCAAAAGCATAACTACCCCATCCACTATGTGGGAAACCCTACCATGGACGAGGTAGCACTCTTTAATACCCAACATCAAGAAAGCAGAGAAGAGTTTATACAAAAGAATTGTTTAGACAACAAACCCATCATTGCACTATTGGCCGGCAGCCGTCGACAAGAGATTAAGGACAATCTTCCCGATATGATACAAGCTGCTAGTACATTTACCGAATATCAGTTGGTATTGGCCGGTGCACCCGGCATAGCTCCCGACTATTATAAGAAATACATAGGTAAGGCCGATGTAAAAATTATATTCAACCAGACCTATCCTTTGTTGAAACAGGCCCAAGCCGCATTGGTCACTTCCGGTACTGCCACTTTAGAAACAGCTTTGTTCCGGGTGCCGCAGGTGGTTTGCTACCACACTCCTATCGGCAAAATCATCGCTTTCTTAAAGAGACATATATTAAAGGTGGAATATATTTCCTTAGTCAATCTCATAGCCAACCGTGAAGTTGTAAAAGAGTTGGTGGCCGATACCATGACCATAGCCAACATCCGTCAAGAATTAAATCGTCTATTGAATGACAATGCTTATCGCCAACAGATGCTTACCGGCTATGACGCTGTAGCAAAAGAATTGGGCGACACCGGTGCTCCCCACCATGCCGCCCAACAAATAGTAAGACTCCTCAACACGAAACAACCTACGCAATATAATAGAGGTAAGCCGCAGCTGCCGGTATAGCCATCAGCAGGCTGTCAAACCTATCGAGCATACCACCATGCCCCGGCAAGATTGTACCTGAGTCTTTTATTCCCAACTGACGCTTCATCAGTGACTCTGCCAAATCACCCCAAGTACCGAACACAACAACAACCAATGCCAACCCAGCCCATTGCCACATGGTCATGATGGGGAAGAGAGTTGCAAAAACAAATGCTGATGCCACCGAAACGAGGGCGCCGCCAATGCTACCTTCCCACGATTTCTTGGGAGATATTCGTTCAAAAAGTCGATGCTTGCCAAACAGAGTGCCAATGCAGTAGGCACCAGTATCGTTCAACCAGATAAATACAAATATAGAAAGCGGTAGAATCGGATTGTAGCTGACTACATTTTCGGCATCATTGTGGAAAGCTAATACGTTGAGTAAGGCAAAGGGCAAAGCTACATAGAGTTGGCTTAACATGGTAAAAGCCCAATTTCCTATCGGATTTTCTTTCTTCAAGTAGAGTTCGGCTATCAGCAGATAAAGCAGAATCAGCAGATAGGGCAAAAACACGACCGGCCCTGAAGCAGATGTACAGTAGCTCATAAAGGCCAATACCAAATAGGCGGCTCCCAACGAAGCGATAGTTCTGTTCATTGAAACACCAGCATATTGATTGACCAATGTGGCAAATTCATGAACACTTAGAGCTGCTATCAAGGTGAAAAGCACTCCGAAAGAAAGGGGGCTATACAGCAGGCAGCCCGCCAAGATAACAACAAACAGTACACCGGTAATGGCGCGTTGGATAAAGTTCTTCATAAGCTACATATTTATTTGGTATTTTCTTCGGCCTCTTCTTTTACTTCCTTCTCCGCCTCTTCGGCCTTTTCGGCCTGCAAAGCTTCCAATTGTTTCTGCTCTGCCGAAATTTTGTTGGCCGTAATAATCTCTTCGGAGCGTGATGCCCAGGGACGGGGGCCGAATATCTGTTCTACATCTTCGGCAAAAATCACTTCTCGTTCTATCAATAGTCGGGACAATTGGTTATGACCGTTGGCATTATCACGTAAAATCTGTTTGGCTCGTTCATATTGTTCATTAACCATTCGCTTCACTTCCAAATCAATCAGTTCGGCGGTCTTTTCGCTGTATGGACGGTTGAAGGAGTATTCCTCATTGTTATAATAACAAAGATTGGGCAGTGCTTCGCTCATTCCCAAATAAGCTATCATGCCATAAGCTTGTTTGGTCACACGCTCCAAGTCGTTCATGGCACCAGTAGAGATGCGTCCCAAGAATACATCTTCGGCCGCACGACCACCTAAGGTGGCACACATTTCATCGAGCATCTGCTCTTTAGTGGTGATTTGTCGTTCTTCGGGCAAATACCATGCGGCTCCCAAAGCCCTGCCACGAGGTACAATCGTCACTTTAATTAACGGATTGGCATGCTCTAACAACCACGATATGCTGGCATGACCAGCCTCGTGGATAGCAATGGAGCGTCGTTCGGCTTCGGTTGTTATTTTGGTTTTCTTCTCCAATCCACCCACTATACGGTCTACGGCATTTAGGAAGTCTTGTTTTCCTACAAACTGCTTGCCATGACGGGCTGCTATCAATGCTGCTTCGTTGCAGACATTGGCTATATCGGCTCCTGAGAATCCGGGGGTTTGTCGGGCTAACAAATCGACATCTACCGTTTCGTCTATCTTGATAGGTCGCAAGTGAACCCCGAAGACCTCCTTTCGTTCGTTCAAGTCAGGCAAGTCAACATGAATCTGTCTGTCGAAACGTCCGGCACGAAGCAGGGCTTTATCCAACACATCCACCCGATTGGTGGCGGCCAATATGATGATTCCACTATTCGAGCCGAATCCATCCATTTCGGTCAGCAATTGGTTCAAGGTGCTTTCCCGTTCATCGTTTCCGCCCATTGCCGTTGTTTTAGAGCGTGCCCTTCCTACCGCATCTATCTCGTCGATAAAGACAATGCAGGGTGCCTTTTCCTTGGCTTGACGGAAGAGGTCGCGTACTCTGGAAGCACCTACTCCGACAAACATTTCTACAAAGTCAGAACCTGCCAATGAGAAAAAAGGTACATCGGCTTCGCCGGCTACGGCTTTAGCCAATAGTGTTTTACCGGTTCCCGGCGGGCCTACTAACAGGGCTCCTTTGGGAATCTTTCCACCCAATTCGGTATATCGTTGCGGATGGCGCAGGAATTCGACTATCTCTTCTACTTCTTGCTTGGCACCGGCCAATCCGGCCACATCCTTAAAGGTTACTTTGGTAGTGGCTCCTCCTTTTTCAAAAAGTTGAGCTTTCGACTTTCCTACATTAAAAATGCCGCCACCCATACCACCACCACCCATTCGGCGTGACATCAGTACAAAGAAACCGATGATGAGCAAAAACGGCAACACTTGCAACAAGAATGCCATGAAGAAATTGCCTTTCTTCTCATAACTGATGGCACCGTCGAAGTGGTTCTCTTCCTTCTGTTTTTCTAAGAAGTTGCCTAAACTTTCTCTTGAAGGAGCTTCTGAAATCACCATGGGGCTTCTTCCCACCGCATTTGAGTCTTTCTGAAATACATCGGCTACATGTTGCGGTTTGATGAATGCCTCAATTGAATTGTCATCGAAGCCAATTACCTTACTGACATATCCTTTAGTGATATATTCTTGAAATACGTCGTAAGATACATTTTTGCTACCAACAGCATTCTCGTTGGTAAACCAAAATACGACCAACATGGTCAATATTATCATATATAGCCAATTCAGGTTGAACTTCGGTACATTCATTTTGTTTCCCGGCTGGCCGTAATTCTTATGTTCGTTCTGTTTGTTTTCCATATCCATTCATTAATCTATATCGGGAATTCTTGTTAATTTGGCATCGGCCCATAAGTGTTCCAAGTCATAGAATTGGCGGGGTTCGGGCAGAAAGATATGTACTAACACATCGGCATAGTCCATAGCCACCCATTCTGCATTGTTCAATCCATCTACCGATATCGGCTTCACACCGACTCCTTCACGGGCTGCTTCTTTTACGGCATCTACTATGGCCAGCACCTGGCTGGGTGAATTTCCTTGACAGACAATAAAATAGTTACAAATTGTATCGTCTATTTCAGTCAGGTCGGCCACCACAATGCCTTTTCCTTTCTTATCCTGAATACCTTCTGTAATTTGTTGAATCAATTCTTTAGTTCCGTTCATTTACTATACATTTCTATTAATGGTTGGCAAATATACACCTATTTATTATATCAAACACGCAAAAGGGGGGAAAGTCTTTCATTTTTTTATTTTTTTTAGTTCCATCGCTTTGCTTTTCTCGAATTCTTCGTATCTTTGCCCCGCAAAACAGAAGATTGGAGTATGGTGTAATGGTAACACTACAGATTCTGGTCCTGTCATTCCAGGTTCGAATCCTGGTACTCCAACACCTCCTTTTTTAGAGTCGTGCAAACCATTTGCACGGCTTTTTCTTTTTATACATCAATCTCTCCTTATTATTTCTGCATAGAAGTTTTATTTTAGTGATTTTAATGCCACGCAACCCTTTTTGTTATTGTCCGTAAAACAAGCTAATTATCTGTTTCATTGGTATGAAACTGATTGTTTCAATGACTTAAAACTGTTTGTTTCATACGGTGAAACACTTTGTTTCAAGCGCTGAAACACTTTGTTTCGTGGAGAGAAACAGATAGTTTCGGCGCACAAAACAGACGCAATACAACCGTTTTTGGAGGTATAAACGCTGCTTTCAACCTTTTTCCAACCGTATAAAAGGTAAATTCAATGCTATGTGTCACTCCTCCTCTTTCAGTTTTTGAAGATATTCGCTGGGAATCATGCCAAATTCGCTCTTGAAGCAGACACGGAAGTAAGCCACGTTTCTGAACCCAGTCATGGAGGCAATTTGAGAAATGGTATATCGTTCTGTTTTCAATAGTTTTATTACTTTATCCATCTGCACCGCCCTGATATACTCGTTGATACTCATGCTTAACAACGACTTCACCCGACGATAAATCGTAGAGTGACTCATAAACATCCTTTCGGAAATAAGTCCCACATCAATCTTTTCTACCGATAAGTGTCCCTCAATAATCTCAGCCAACTTCAGCAGGAATTCTTTATCTACGGCACTCAGCGTTTCGAATGCTTCGTTCAAACGAGGTAATAAGAAATAGGTGGGCGAATCAAATGTGTGGGGAGCCAATTGTTTACGCGATTCTATCAAATTGTCAATGCGACTTTGTAACAGCTTCATGCTGAATGGTTTGGTCATATAAGAATCGACTTTCGCACTATATCCCTCCTCTCGGTCGCTCGAAGTATTCTTGGCCGATAACAAGATGACCGGTATATGGTTGGTCTCCTCGCTTTCTTTTAAACGTCTGCACAACTCTATACCATCCATAATAGGCATTACCACATCACTCACCACCACATCCGGTGTGAATCGTTGCACCATTTCCCAACCTTCCTGTCCATTCTCAGCCGTCAGCATATCGTAATAACGCCCTAACGACTGACGGATGTATTGCAAAATATCTTGGTCGTCTTCCACCACCAATAACACCGCCCGCTTTTCAGGTTCAACCTCCTCATCTGGCACTTCTGGCAAGTCAAAGGTCACTCGTTCCAAGGTTGGCTTGGAGTGTGATACATGTAATGCGTTGGGATAGCTGTTCTCTGTAATCAGTCGCAAAACAAAGGTAGTACCCTTTCCTACTCTACTATCAACCTTCAACGTAGCTTGATGCAAATCGGCCAATCCCTTCACTAAAGCCAATCCGATGCCCGAACCACCGGATTGATGCTCGCTGTTTACTTGATAATAACGTTCGAAAATATGAGGCAAAGCCTCTTCCGATATGCCATAGCCGGTATCACTGACACTAATTTCGGTATATTTCACACCCTCCTCTTCTAACACCTTCATGGTCAGCGATATGGTTCCTTCAGGTGTGTATTTGGCGGCATTACTCAATAAGTTTTCCACAATCGTAGTTATCATATCGGCATCATACAGCATGTAGCACTCTTCTGGCTCAATGAAAATCTGATAACTCACTCGTTCGTTCCTATTCAACTCTTTATAACGTACTCCCAACTCACGCACCAATCCGGCCAAGTTGCCATGTGACACCGCCAATTTACGGTTCTGAGTTTCTGTCCTACGGAACTCCAAGATGCTGTTTATCAGTCCCAACAAACGAATGGCACTCCCATATATCAATCCTATCCGCTTGGAATGTTTCTCTGCAAGGCTCTTGTCGTTCAGCAAATCCTCCAAGGGGCCTAAAATCAACGTCAGTGGCGTTCGCAATTCATGAGTAATGTTGGTATAGAAGCGCAACCGTTCGTCGTTCAACTCTTGTTTGTTGCGACTGTTTTCGCGTTCTATCTGCAGGTTGCTTTCCAACTCTATGCGCCGCTTGTAAATCTTCAACAGATAGCAAACTATCACCAACGCCAGCAAGAAGTAAAACAGTTTGGCATACCACGTCATATAGAACGGTGGACGCACCACGATATCCAGTTCGGCAATATCCGCTTCCCAATCTTGGTTGCGCAGGCGAGTACGCACCTTGAAGGTATAATTGCCGGGAGGGACATTCCGATAACTCACTTGATTCTCTTCCAACGTATTATACCACACTTCGTCTAATCCTTGCAACATATAGGCAAAATCCACCTGCCTATTCTGGCTATAATCCATCACGTTGAAGGCTATGTTAAACGCATTCCAATGGTTGGGCAACACCACTTTTCCTTCGGAGAGCGGCAGGGCTGTCTCCACATAGCGGCTCTCGGTCTGCTGGTCATAAACCGTAAAACGAGTAATGGCAACCGGCGCCACCGGCTGCAATTCGCTCAAATAGGAAGGACTAAAGCTGCAAACACCGTTTTGCGAACCAAAATAAATCTCTCCATCGGCATCGATCACCGCTGCTCCGTCCATATAGTTACCTCGTGGCAACCCGTCACAGTGGTTATAGTTGGAAAACTCTTTTTTCGCCACATCCAATCGAGAGATACCCACGTTGGTACTTATCCACATATATCCGTCACGGTCTTCTTGAAAAGCACGCACTTGCGGATTGGGCAGACCGTGTTCGGGCGAAAAGAGGGTGTAACTTTCCGGCTTCTCCATGTCGGCAAACATCACAGCCCCTTCGCGGGTAGCTGCCCAAACGCGTCCTTTCGAATCTATATATAGTGCATTGACGGCATTCGAAGGGAATCCGTTAGCTGTTTCGTGCCGCAACAATAATTTACCGGAAGTATCAAACAAATGGATACCTTTACCGAAAGTACCCACCCACAAACGTCCCAAATGATCGAAGCACAACCCCTGCACTAACAAGTCGTACATCTGTTTGTTTAACGCATCTTCATGCTGCAAGCGGCCATCGGCATACGAATAGATGCCGTCACGGGCACCAATCCACAACTTTCCCGAAGAGTCTTCTCGAAAGCAACGCACATCTATAGGCAAACGACCGTCAACTGATACTCTTTCAAATCGCTTAGAGGATTTATCATAATAGAATAGGCCACCTTCCCAAGTACCTACCCACAAACGTCCAGCCTTATCGCCATACAATGCTCGGACATAAGCATGCGGATGAGTTTGCCAAGTAGGAAGGGGAATGGATTCTACCGTACCCGACGCATCATAGCGAGCCAATTCGCCTTCACCCCCCATCCACAATGCATCATCCTTATCCATCCAAAGACTCCACACCTGCCGATAAGGGAATAGTGGAGAACGATTGTTTACGTATGGTAATATCTGAAAAAGTTGAGAATCGTTTCCTACAAAATCCAAACCATCTCTGTAGTTACCCAACCACACATTACCATAAGCATCCTGCATCAAACGACGTACATAAGGACCGGACAAACCGAACTCATCGTTACTCACAGTCAGATTCCGGAAAACAACATGCTGCGGATCAGTAAACGTATTGTCTTGCATATTCAGAATACTAACACCACCCATATTGGTAGCAAACCAGATTTCACCATTCTGCATCTGCTTGATATCATACACAGTACCTGGTAACAAAGAAGAAGATCTTTCCGATTGATGACGGAACACCTTAAACCGACCGGTCTGACTATTCAATAATGCCATCCCACGATTGGTACCTACCCATACATTCTTACTATTATCAATACAAATGGAATAGACCTCATTTCCAGGCAGGCTACTGGAATCTTCAGGATCGTGCCGGAAGGTTTGCAAAGTATTTCGTTTTAAATCTACAACTGCCAAGCCGCTATGCACCGTCCCAATATAGAGTTTTCCCTCACCATCTTCCTTAGCTACCCAATAGGGGCCTGCCAAAGCTGGAAATCGGTTTTTATCATAAACTTCAGTAACACCTTTTTCGGGATGAAAATATTGAACACCCATGTGGTAATGGGTTATCCAAATTCCTCCATCGGCCGAAGAAGAGATAAACGGTATGTCATTACTGATTATAGAGCCATCGGAAACAGAAAGTGTGGTAAAGGTTTCTGAATGATAATCGAAACGACTGATGCCGTCGCGCTGCGAACCTATCCAAAGACAATTACGACTGGCATCGTGTAACAAACAGTTCAAGGCATCGTTACACAAACCAGAATTATTCTTGTTATATATAGTAAAACGTGTACCGTCAAAGCGGTTTAAACCCGATTCGGTAGCAATCCAGATGTAACCTTTATCGTCTCTTTCCAAAGCAACCACATAATTGTTAGACATACCGTCTTTCACGCCCAATTGAATAATTCGACGTTGAGCTTGCAGAGACAACGAAACGTTACAACTTATCCAAATTAGCAACCATATAAACCGCATTCTATTCCGCATCAAATCTCCTATTTTATTTCATCGCTACAAAATTAAGAGAAACAGATAATTCATTTCTCCGCACAAGGATATAATAAATCGTCATTTTAGGTATAGTTTTTCGTCATTTCACATATCTGACCGATTTCTATACCCTATTTGACGAATAATTGACCTACCACATAAAAAAGTACCTCCTATATTTGCGCCAAAATTAAAATTTTAAAACACACATTATTTATTATTACTAACTTTTAAAAATTATCAATGGAAAAGCGAAAGATTTCCTCAATGCCTTTTGGAAGCCGCGTGCTTTCTGTATTGGCAATTTGCATGGCGCTCTTTTTGAACGTTCCGTTCATTAATGCGCAAGATGCAATTACTGTAAAAGGTGTGGTAAACGATGCGCTGGGTCCCGTTATCGGTGCCAGTGTTGTTGAGAAAGGTACCACCAATGGTGTTATCACCGGCATCGACGGTGACTTTACTCTCACAGTTCCTTCTAACGCAACTTTGGTTGTTAGCTTCGTAGGCTACAAAACTCAAGAAATTGCAGTTGAAGGAAAGAAAACATTAAGCATCAACCTGGTAGAAGACAACGAAATGCTTGAAGAAGTAGTAGTTGTTGGTTACGGTTCAATGCGTAAGAAGGACTTGACCGGTTCGGTTGTTCAGATCAACGCCAGCAAGATGGCTGACCAGAACCCCGCTACCGTATCAGACTTGCTCCGTGGTACTCCGGGTTTGCAAATCGGTTACTCAACTTCTGCTAAGGGTGGTTCAAGCATCCAATTGCGTGGTCAAAACTCATTGGGAACCAACACTTCTCCGTTGATTATCCTCGATGGTATGATGTTTAACGGTGAACTTTCAGAAATCAACCCCGATGACATCGGTCAGATTGACGTATTGAAAGATGCTTCTTCAGCTGCTGTTTACGGTGCCAAGGCTGCAAACGGTGTTATCATCATCACTACTAAGAAGGGTAAGGAAGGTAAGCCGGTTATCAACGTAAGCGCTAACATCGCTGCCAACACCAAGGCTACATATCGCGATGTATATGATGCTGCCGGTTTCTTGTCATACCGCGAAGATTGGTATAAGGCAACTACTTACGGTTACCGTGCAGACGGCAAGTGGGGTTACTACAGCACTGCCAGCGGTATTCCCGAAGGCTACTACGATCACTACAGCAAAGTTTCTAACCAAGACGCTTGGGCTTCTAACGGTCCGTTGACCATGCAAGCTGGCGAAAGCCTCAAGGAACTCTACGGTCGTCGTATGGGTTTGAACGTAGATGCTGCTTTGATCTATGACAACTTCTTGAATGACAGAACTTATAACTGGGAAGATGCAACATTCCGTACCGGTTTCAACCAAGACTACAACGCCAGCATCTCTGGTGCAACTGATAAGGTAAACTACTACTTGAGCTTCGGTTACTTGAACAACGAAGGTGCCATCCAAGGTGATGACTATCGTGCTTTCCGTTCTAACATGAAATTGAATGCCAAGATTACCGACTGGTTTGAAGTAAACGCTAACGTTAACTTCCAAGACCGTAGCGACGAATCAAGCCCTGTGGCTTTGGGTAGCAACTACTGGGACGACAACCAGATGCGTGAATCACCATTCTCTTCTCGTTTCGACGAAAATGGTAACGAAGTACAATATCCACGTAACGGTAACCCCACTAACCCCGGTTACAACTACCACTTCAACCAACAATACATTGACTTGGAAAAGGGTTATACCGTATTGAATACAATCTTCAATGCTAAGATTACTTTGCCGTTCGGTTTCTCTTACCAATTCAACATTGCTCCTCGCTTCCAATGGTTCTACGACCGTTACTTCATGTCAGCTGACCTGCCTAACAGCACAGCTTCAAGCCGTGGTGTTAACCGTAACACTTCTAAGAACTTCGATTGGAACTTGAACAATACTATTACTTGGGACAAGACTTTCGGTGACCATCGTTTCACTGTAACTTTGGTACAAGAAGCTGAAGAAAACCGTTACTGGAGCGACAATATCTCTGCTCGTAACATCACTCCGACAGACGTATTGGGCTTCCACTATGTAAGCGGTGCCAACAAGGATCAATCTTCATTCTCAACCAACGATACTCACTCAACAGCAGCCGCTTACCTCGGCCGTTTGTTCTACGGTTACAAAGACCGCTATATGTTCACCGGTACTGTACGTCGTGACGGTTACTCGGCATTTGGTCAAAATAATCCGTGGGCTACTTTCTGGTCAGTCGGTGGTAGCTGGGTATTCTCAGAAGAAAGCTTCGTTGACCTCGATTGGTTGAACACCGGTAAGCTCCGTCTATCTTACGGTACTAACGGTAACCGTTCTTTGGGCGACACTTATAGATCACTTTCTAACTTGTCTAACGGTGGTGTAATGGGTTATTGGAACAACGGTGCGCAAGCCGTAGTAAATGCCCTCTACGTAAACCGTTTGGGTAACCCCAACTTGGAATGGGAAAAGACCACTGCCTACAACGTAGGTTTGGACTTCGCAGTGCTCGACTATCGTTTGACCGGTAGCGTTGAACTTTACCACAAGAAGACTCACGACATGATTATGTCACAACGCTTACCGAACTTCACTGGTTTCAGCAGCATCACTACCAACTTGGGTGAAGTAACCAACACCGGTATCGAAATCACTTTGAATTCTACTAACATTGAGCGTGAAAACTTCACTTGGAACACTTCTTTGGGCTTCTCTTACAACAAGAATGAAATCAAGCACTTGTACTACGAATACGATGAAAACGGTAAGGAAATCGACGATACCAGCAACGGTTGGTTCATTGGTAAGCCTATCGGTGAAATCTGGGACTTCGAAGTAGATGGTATCTGGCAATTGGACGAAGCAGAAGAAGCTGCTAAGGTAGGCCAACAACCGGGTGATCCGAAAGTGATCAACCACTACACCGGTGACGACAATGCCGATGGTACTCCTGTTTATAACGACAAGGATAAGGTGTATCAAGGAACTCGTAACCCGCCTATTTACTGGAACATGCGCAACGAATTCACCTTCTTCAAGAACTTCAAGTTCTCGTTCTCATTGTATTCTTACATGGGTCACAAGAGCCAAGCCGGTTACTATTTGAACAACGACAACTCTGGTTCTATGTTTACTCAAGTTTGTAACACTTACGTGAAGGAATACTGGACTCCGGACAACCCGACCAACGACTATGGTCGTCTGAACGCAGTAGGTCCTAAGGGTGCAACAGGTGTGAACAAGGTTTACAACCGCAACTTCGTTCGTTTGGACAACATTACCCTCGGTTATACCTTGCCGCAAGCTTGGACCAAGAAGTTCATGCTCGAAAGAGTTCACCTCACCGCCGGTATCAACAACGTGTTTACTATCGACGGTTGGGAATACGGTGACCCCGAAACAGGTGGCTATGCAAACCGTCAATTCCAATTTGGTATTAATGTTACACTCTAATTCATAAAAACAGACATGAAAAATTATATAAATACTTTGTATAAGGGTGGTGCAGCAGTAGTACTGACTGCCATGATGGCTGCTTGTTCAGACTCGTTTTTGGAACAAGATCCCCTCTCATTCTACGAGCCTACCAGCACTTACTCTACCGAAGAAGGTTTGGAGGCAGCCTTGACCATGTGTGACAAGGCCTTGAAAACCTACATCCTCGACGGTAACTGGAACAACGTAGGTCTCTCAACCAACTACTACTTAACTGATGTCGGCATGTATGCCAAGACCGATATGGGTGGTGGTTTCCAAGACAACTTCGACGCTAAGTTGACTCCGACTTCAGGTATGGGTACCGGTGGTGACGGTAACTACATGCAACGTTTCTGGAACGAAGGTTTCAACATCGTGAAATATGCCAACTCTGTATTGTCATACGTTGACAAAGTAGAAGGTTTGGACGAAGCTACCAAGAATGCTTACAAGGGTCGTGCCTTGTTCCACCATTCTTACGCTTACTACAACTTGGCATTGCAATTTGGTGATATTCCTTTGGTAACCAAGTTGCCGGAAGTTCCTAAGCAAAACTATACTTCTACCAGCAAAACTGCCATCTTCCAGATGTTGCAAGAAAACTTGGAATTTGCTTGCAAGTGGGTGCCCACTCAAGCTACCATGTCTTACCTCGGTATGGTTAACCAAGAGGCTTGTAAGCACCTGTTGGTAAAGGTTTACTTAGTAAACGGCGAATATGCCAAAGCTGAATCGTTGGCTACTGAGTTGATCAGCAACCACGGTTTGCAACTGATGACTGAACCGTTTGGTACATGGCAACCCTCTGGTAACGAAGAAACTTGGAAGGTTACCCGTAACGTGGTTTGGGACTTGCACCGTACTCCTAACATCTGCCACGCAGAAAACAAGGAGTTGATTATGCCTATCATCAACTCTAACGACCAAAACTTCACCACTTACAACATCATGCGTGCCAACTTCGCTCACTGGAGCAACGGTATTATCCGTGACCCGCACGGTTTGGGTGGCCCGGGTGTAAACTACGCTCGTAATGCTAAGGAATACAATCCGAAACTCGACTGGGTACGTGTAGCCGGCCGTGGTATCGCATTGAACCGTACTTCTTATCACTACAACAAGACCATCTGGACTTATGATGGTGAAATGGACTGGCAAGACCTTCGTCACAACCGTGAAGTAGGTAACTGGATGGAAATGGAAGACTTCAAGTACAACAACCCGAAGTCTGACTTGTATGGTGAAAACTACAGACTCTATGCTACTGAAGATTACTTTGACAAAGACGGTAAGTTGGTAGTTGCTAAGGGTGACATCCTCTGCTCGGATACTATCCGTAGCTGGTACCCCACTCCGTTGTACCAACTCTACATCCTCGACGAAGTTGCTGAAGCAGGTTTGGGTCAAAACCAATTCCAAGGTGCTCAAGGTAAGGGCTGTAACGGTGACATGTACTTGTTCCGTTTAGCTGACACTTACTTGCTCCGTGCTGAAGCTAAGTTCTACCAAGGCAAGGATGTTGAAGCTGCTGCTGACGTAAATGCAGTACGTAAACGTGCCAACGCTAAGAAGATGTACGACAAGGTAACTATCGGTGACATCATGGACGAACGTGCTCGTGAATTGTATATGGAAGAGTTCCGTCAAGCTGAAATGGTTCGCGTATCTTGGTGTTTGGCTAAGAGTGGCAAGCCCGATGAATGGGGTCAAACTTACAGCATCGACACTTGGGACAAGCAAAGCGGTACAGACTTGGCCGGTGGTAGCTACTGGTTCCAACGTTGTACAAAATACAACGTGTTCAACCAACCTTACGGCAAGGGTTCACAAGGTTCACAACAATTTGAATACAAGGTGAACAAGCACAACTTGCACTGGCCGGTTCCCAATTCAGCTATCACAGCTAACAACAAGGGACAACTTCGTCAAAACTACGGTTACGACGGTTACAGCGAAAACACACCTATGTGGACAGATTGGAAAGACGCTGTAGCTGACGAAGATATCGTTGAATAATAGAAGAGTTTTTCAATAGGTAAGAAATAAATCCATAGGATTTAATTTGTCAAGGCATCCTCTTTCGAGAGGATGCCTTTTCCAATTAATAAAAAGAGATGAACAGAGAACGGATTGCAGCATGGGTAGCGAGCATCATACTATTGATGGGATGCCAACAAGAGGCACCAGAAATAACGTATGACTTCCGACAAGGAGTGATAACTAAAGGAGGGAAGCACTATAAATTTGCCCAAACAGCAAATGGAGATATGGGGTGTTACACATCGGATGACTTGCAAGTATGGGAAAGGGAAGGAACAGCATTAAAGAGTGAAATAGAGGCTGTCAGCCCAATAGCCTACGGATGTACAATGTCCTCACCTTCCGTGCTATACAACGCACGTAGCAAACAGTTTGTCATGTGGTTTCAGTTGGAAATCAACAATCAGGCAGATTGGGCCGCATACGCAGCCGTTGCAGTAAGCAAACAGATAGAAGGTCCATACCAATTTGTTCGCGCCGGTAGAGTAAACCCGATGAAGTACCCGGCAGAGATGACTACCAATGAACGTATAACCCTCGACACACTGCAATGGAAAAATTACCATTCAAAGGGTTCAAAAGAGTGGAATAACGCAGTAAAGAAAGGGTTATTGGTGAAACGGGATTTACCCGGTGGACAAATGGCCGGTGAGATGTCATTATTTGTAGATATGGATGGAAAGGGGTACCACATCTATGTGTCGGAAGAGGGTTGGGCATTGCACTTGGCCGAACTGACCGACGATTATCTTAGCCATACCGGCAAATACATTCGCATAGCAGTAGGACAACAGCATGGCTCTCCCTACTTATCGAAAGGAACAAAATCTTATCAACTAATCTCACTTCAAGATACATTGACCTCCCCTACCATTTGGGGACCTTGGAACAAAACTATGTAAAAATTGGCAACATCAGCTAAACGATTAAAACCACTCATTCCATAACAAACAAAGGTAGAGGATATGGAAATTCGTCAAATAATGACGATTTTTTTGCAACTTTGACGAAATAATGTACTTTTGCAGCACCTAATACAGATAAAATTGCTGCATAATGACCGATTTTCTATACCGCATTATATTATTGTTCACTTTTCTTTTAGGAGAAATTCCCCTTCTGAAAGCTAATTCTGGGCAGACGCTCAACTTCGAAAATCCCAACGAACTAAAAGAACTGACCAATAAAGAAGTGCAATCGGTTTATCAAGACAGAGATGGTTATATTTGGATATCTACTCGCAACGGGCTCTTTCAATACGACGGTTATAGCGTTACCACCTACAAGTCGAATCTACACACCCCCGACCTGCTAAACAGCAACAACATCAACTGCGTGGCCGAAGATGGCGAACACCGATTGTGGATTGGTACCGCCAAAGGGCTGAATGTATTAGACAAACGTACAGGAGAAATCAAACAAATAGAGACGCAAGGACTAAAAGATAATAAGGTAGTAAATATATTAGTGTCGCGAAACAATCGAGTATTCTTTGCCACAGATGCCGGATTGTATGAATATCTTAGGGAAACAGATACTTTCTTACTATACAATCAAACGAATACCGGTAATGTAATGCCCATAGTTACCGTTCGTTCACTTATGGAAGATGCACGAGGAGATATCTGGATAGGCACTTGGTCACAAGGTCTTTACCGCTATGAATACAGAACCGGCAAATTCTATAAATATCCCCCCATGAACCAACAAAACTCAGCACATGTGGTGTTTCAAGACAGTCGGGGAGACATCTGGGTAGGAACATGGCGTTCGGGAGTACAGAAACTGATAAATCCATATCAACCAGAGTTTACCACTTGGCAGACATTCTTGCACAATGAAGAGGACGAACACTCCATATCAGACAATATAATATATGCGATAAACGAAGACCCTTATAATCATGCTTTATGGGTTGGCACACGCAGAGGTTTGAGCGTACTTCCTTTGATTGACAATCCGGAATTTCATTTTCAAAATTACTACCCCGACTATTCATCTACTTCGCTGAATAGCGACGAATTGACCTCTTTGGTAATAGATCGCCAAGGAGTAATGTGGATTGGTATGATTGGCGGAGGCATAAACAAAGTTCACATTCGTAAATCAGATTTTAACGGAGATGATTTTGCCATGAAACTGAATACCAGTTCAGTAAGAAGCCTCATCAAAGATGATGAAGGGAACCTTTGGATGGGTATCGGCAGCTATGGCTTGGCCATGCAAGACACGAATGGAAAACTGACCCGCTATACGCAAATGCCGATGTTCGACAACTATGCAACGATACCAACGGTGGAAGCCATTTGCCAACACTCCACGACCGGAGAAATCTGGTTTGCCGCCTATAACACTGGAGTTTATGTGATTAATAAAACTGCTACGCATCAAAAAGTGCATCAATACACACCTATGAACGTATCCTGGTTACCTAGCGCATTGGTTTTCGATATTCATGAAGATGAGCAACAAAACCTTTGGTTTTCTACTGCACGAGGGGTTTCAAAGTTATCTATGGAAGGAGAGTTTAAACGTTTTGACTCACAAATCATCGAAGGCGAAAATCTTCAGATGCAAGATTTGGAAATCAGACACTTAACCGAATCAACAGAACAAGAAATATGGGCTGCTACAAATGGGAATGGAGTGCTGTGCATGAAACCCGACAACCATTCTTACAAACTGTATCTATATTCCGTTGAAAATGGAAAATTGAACAACAACCAAGGGAATTGCATCTTCACAGACAGTAAAGGTCGTATTTGGGCCGGCATGGGTGGAAGCGGTTTGAATCTTTACGACCGATTAACCGATACTTTCCTTCCGGTTCATGCGCGGTGGAACCTACCTGGCGATGCCGTGCTAAGTATCGAAGAGAGTAAAGACGGAACACTTTGGTTAGGCACCAATGCCGGATTGATCAGATTAGACGTATCAGACGACCTTACATCACACGCATTCCGGCTCTATACCACCGCCGACGGGTTGCAGGGTAACATTTTCAATCGGGGAGCTTCGTTTGCAGACGCTGATGGACAATTGTTCTTCGGAGGACATGGAGGTTATAACTGTTTCTATCCGGAAGCACTTTCTGAAGACACCTATGCCGTTCCGGTAATGATTACTGACTTCAAAATTTTCAATCGTTCATGGAACTCTCTCCCTGTCGAAGAACGCCAACAGATATCACCACTCGCTCCTCCATACGCCAAACAGATAGAGTTAAACCACAAACAAAACAATTTCTCTATCGAATTTTCTGCTATGAGCTATATCAAACCCGAACGAAACCACTACGCCTACCGACTGGACGGGTTTGAAGAAGAATGGCAATATGCCAACGCTACCAAACGTTTTGCCTACTACAACAACCTGCAACCGGGAAACTATACGTTCCAACTGCGTGCTGCCGGTTCCAACGGAATATGGAACGGAGAAGTACGCATATTAAAAATCACCATCCTCCCTCCCCCGTGGGCTACATGGTGGGCTTATACATTATATCTATTGGCAGCAATCCTACTGATAGGATTTGTGTATCGGACTGTACACAACCGCATTAGGATGCGTAATGCACTTCGTTTCAAAGAGATGGAGAAAAACCAACTTGAAGAGTTGAATCACGCAAAACTGCAATTCTTTACAAACATCACCCACGAACTACTCACTCCTTTAACCATTATATCAGCATCGGTAGATGAACTGAAACAAGTAGCTCCATCTTATAAAGAGCAATATGGTGTAATGAATACCAATATCAACCGATTGATTCGTCTGTTGCAACAGATTTTAGAATTCAGGAAGACAGAAACCGGAAACTTGAAACTACGTGTTTCTTTAGGTGACTTGTCGCAATTCATCCAACGCAGCGTTAATGGTTTTGTTCCATTATTGAAAAAGCAACAGATTGATTTCCAAATTACAGCCGTTCCACCACCCAAGGATGTATATTTCGATACGGATAAATTAGATAAAATACTATACAATCTGCTTTCTAATGCCGCAAAGTACAATCATCCGGGCGGTAAAGTGGAAATCTCTTTGGTCTTCAGTGGTGAAGGGATGGCACGTTTAACAGTCAAAGACAATGGAGCAGGTATATCAAAAGAGGCACAAAAAGAGTTGTTCAAACGTTTTTATGAAGGCGATTACCGAAAATTCAAGACCATAGGAACCGGTATCGGTCTATCATTAGTACGCGATTTAGTAATGCTACACCACGGCAGCATTGAAGTGGAAAGCGAAGAAGGAAAAGGAACTGCTTTCATCGTGACGTTCCCCATAGAACGCACTGCTTATAGTGAAGAAGAAATTGATGATACAATACCAATCATTTCTGAAGAAGAGAATCCGCCAATGGCAACGGAAGAACATGATGAGGAGGAATTAAAACATTCCATACTATTGGTGGAGGACAACGAAGAACTGTTGCAACTTATGGTGAAATTACTATCCAAAGAATACCTTATCCATACTGCGGCAGATGGGAAAGTTGCCTGGGAAATAGTATGCAACGAAGAGATTGAGTTGGTGGTATCGGACGTAATGATGCCCGAAATGAATGGCATCGAACTGTGCAAACAGATTAAAAACAATATTGAGACCAGCCATATACCCATTATCTTATTGACGGCTAAGAACAAAGAAGAAGATCAAGTGGAAGCCTATGAATCGGGTGCAGACGGATTTATCGGGAAACCGTTTAACCTTAGCGTACTTCATGCCCGAATCAGTAACCTGCTGAAAGCCCGCGAACGGCTGAACAGAGAATTTAAGAAGCAACTGGTATTCGAAGCCAAAGAACTAAATTTCACCAGCATTGACGAAGAGTTTCTGCAACGTGCCATCGATTGCGTAAATCGCCATATAGACGATGCCACATTTGACCAAACACAATTATTGGAAGAATTGCATACCACCAAATCTACCTTCTTCCGCAAACTAAAATCATTAACCGGACTTAGTTATTCTTCCTTCATTCGAAACATCCGCATGAAAGCGGCCTGCCGCATTATGGAAGAAAACCAACACATCCGTATTTCCGAATTGGCCTATGCGGTGGGCTATAGCGACCCGCGTTATTTCAGTGCCTGCTTCAAGAAAGAGTTCGGTATGTTGCCATCAGAATACATGGAAACATTTACATCTAGTAGCACCATTAAGGGAGAATAGTCCACATATAGTGGTATAATTGTTTCATTAATGGTAGAAAATTGTTTCATGGACCAAAGTTCTACCTAATTGAAATTTAAGAGATGTTCACATAATAAATATAAATTTACTTTTGCCGCAAATTTATTAATGTATTTATTATTACTAACTCTTAAATTTTATCAATGGAAAAGCGAAAGATTTCCTCAATGCCTTTCGGAAGCAAAGTTCTTTCGATTTTGGCTGTTTGCATGGCGCTCTTTTTGAACGTTCCGTTCTTGAATGCGCAGAATGCAATCACTGTAAAAGGTGTGGTAAACGACGCTATGGGTCCCGTTATCGGTGCCAGTGTTGTTGAGAAAGGTACCACCAATGGTGTAATCACCGGTTTAGACGGTGACTTTTCTCTCACAGTTGCCTCAAACGCTACTTTAGAGATTAGCTTCGTGGGCTACAAAACCCAAGAAGTACCAGTAGCCGGTAAAACATCTTTTGAAATCACTTTGGAAGAAGACAACGAAATGTTGGACGAAGTGGTTGTAGTAGGTTTTGCTACTCAAAAGAAAGTGAACTTGACCGGTTCTGTTGGTACTGCTACTGCTAAAGACTTGGAAGCACGTCCGGTAGCCAATGCTGTTCAAGCATTGCAAGGTGTGATTCCCGGTTTGAACATCTCTACTAGCGGTAACGGTGGTGAGTTGAATGCAACCAAATCTATCAATGTGCGTGGTACCGGTACTGTCGGTGGAGATTCAAGCGGTTCTCCGCTTATCTTGATTGACGGTATGGAAGGTGATTTGAACTCTATCAACCCGCAAGACATCGAAAACATCTCTGTATTGAAAGATGCTGCTGCCTCTTCTATTTATGGTTCGCGCGCACCTTTCGGTGTTGTTCTTGTAACTACCAAGAGTGGTAAAGAAGGTCGTGCTCAAATCAACTACAACTTCAACTACCGCATCCAAACTCCAGTGAAGATGCCCGACATGGCAAATTCATATGAATTCGTAAACCTCTTCGACGATGCCGAATTCAATGGTAGCAACCGTCACCTCTACACCGATGAATATAAGCAATTCGTTTATGACTTCATGGTAGGTAAGAGCGACAAGTATATTTGGACAACTGACGGTACCGGTATTCAAGGTAACGGTAAATGGAACTATGACTACCCAGCTCACAATGTAAACTGGTTGAAAGAATACTATCAACCGACTGCTCCGTCACATGAACACAACGTAAGCGTAAGCGGTGGTAGCGGAAAATTGACTTACTACCTCTCTGCCAACTACATGGCACAAGACGGTTTCATGCGTTACGGTACTGAAGATTACGACCGCTACACCATCACTGGTAAGGTGAGCGCACAGTTGACTAAGGCTTTGAAAGTAGATTACTCAGCTCGTTGGGTACGCACCGACTATGCACGTCCTACCTATATGAATAGCGACTTCTACAACCAAATCTTGCGTCGTGCTCGTCCGGTACGTGCAAAGTATGATCCGAACGGTCACTTGATGTCAGACATCAACTACATCGCCGCAATGCGTGACGGTGGTCGTCAAAAGGAACAAAAGGATGCACTCTCTCACCAATTGAAGGTGACTTTCACTCCGTTGAAGAACTGGAACATCATTGGTGAAATGAACATCAAGACCGATAACAACTGGACACACTGGGCACAAAATGTATTCTATTCACACTACGGTAACAATCCGGAGAATACCTATACAGCATTGACCAGTGCCAATACCAACCGTGTATCAGAATATTCATACAAGGCAACTTACTTGAACCCGACTGTATATTCTAACTACACATTCTCTTTGCAAGACAAGCATAACTTCACCGTATTGGCCGGTTTCCAAGCTGAAAAGATGGATTATCGCGATATGACAGGTGCACGTTCTGGTATGATTACTGAAGACCTCCCTGTATTGAACTTGACAACCGCTGTTGATAACTACACATTGAATGGTCAATACCAATCATGGAGAAATGCCGGTTTCTTCGGTCGTGTAAACTATGACTTCGAAGGTAAGTATTTGGTTGAAGCTAACCTCCGCTACGACGGTTCTTCTCGTTTCCGTCAAGGTAAGCGTTGGGTGACTACTCCTTCATTCTCTTTGGGTTGGAACGTTGCTCGCGAAAACTTCTGGCAAGCATTGGGTAACTTCGCTGAAACAGTAGAAACATTCAAGTTGCGCGTATCTTACGGTGAATTGGCCAACCAAAACACTAGCAACTGGTATCCTACTTACCAAACATTGAGCGTTACTACCAACGGCGGTAACTGGTTGCAAGGTGGTGGAAAAACCAACGTAGCTTATGCTCCCGGATTAATTTCAGCTGCTTTGACTTGGGAAAAGATTAAGAACACCAACCTTGGTTTCGACTTTGGTGCATTCCGCAACCGTTTGACTGGTTCGTTCGACTACTTCTGGCGTAAGACGACTAACATGGTAGGCCCCGGTGTAGAACTCCCTGCTTTGTTAGGTACAAGCGTTCCTAGAACTAACAATACTGACTTGACTACTTATGGTTGGGAACTCTCTTTGGGCTGGCGCGATAAGATTGACGACTTCAGCTACGGTGTGAAGTTGAATATCTCTGACTCACAAACCCGTATCGACAAGTATCCTAACCCGACAAGAAGCCTTTCACAATACCGCGAAGGCGAATTGATTGGTGACATCTACGGTTATACCACCATCGGTATTGCTAAGACCAAGGAAGAGATGGATGCCCACTTGGCTACATTGCCCAACGGTGGTCAAACAGCTCTCGGCTCTAAATGGGAAGCCGGTGACATCATGTATGCCGACATTAACAATGACGGAAAGATTAGCAACGGTTCAAACACTATGGACGATATGGGTGACTTGAGAAAGTTGGGTAACAATACTCCGCGTTTCCGCACTGGTATCACATTTGATGCTCAATGGAAAGGCTTTGACTTCTCTATGTTCTGGCAAGGTGTTTTGAAGCGCGACTACATGCCCGGTGGTATGGTATTCTGGGGTACTACCGGTAGTGGTCAATGGTGGTCAACTTCATTCAAAGAACACATGGATTACTTCCGTGCCGATGCAGATCATCCGCTGGGACAAAACTTGGATTCTTACTATCCACGTCCTCTCTTCAATGGCAAGAACCAACAGACACAAACACGCTACATGCAAAATGCAGCTTACATGCGTCTGAAGAACCTGCAATTGGGTTACACATTGCCGAAGAGCTTAATCAACAAGATTGGTTTGCAAAATCTGCGTGTTTATGTATCAGGTGAAAACTTGCTGACTATTACTAGCTTGACTGGTACTATGGACCCCGAAACTGCCGGTATTGGTGCACAAGGTGGTACAGTGTATCCGTTGTCACGCACCTATTCATTTGGTTTGAGTGTTAACTTCTAATAAACAAGAAAGAAAATGAAATTTAATAATATAGCAAAAGCTTTGATGTTGGCATGCGCCATCGTAGCACTGCCTGCATGTGACGATTTCTTGGACCAAGAACCGTTGTCAAACGTTTCTCCTGAGAAGTATCTTTTGAGCGAAGACCAATTGGCTGCTTATATCAACGGTTACTATGCCAACTATAGCAACTGGGACAGCAACTCTTCTAACAGAGGTGGACAGATTCCCAGCCACTGGGGTACCCAAAACGGTTCTACCTACAAAGACGACAATGCTACCGACAACCAACAAGGTACTAACGGTCGTTACCTAAAGGATACTTGGACCGTAGGTCAAAGCGGTGGAAAATGGAACTTCGAAAACATTTATGGTTTGAACTACTACCTGCAAACAGTAGCTCCTCGCTTGGAAAACGGTGAATTGAGCGGTAACGCAGAAAACGTTAAGCACTATGTGGGTGAAGGTTACTTCCTCCGTGCTTTGGAGTACTTCTATCGTTTGCGCACTATCGGTGACTTCCCCATCGTGGAAACCACTCAACCGGACGATGCTGCTATTTTGACAGAAATGTCAAAGCGTGCTCCACGTAACCAAGTTGCTCGTTTCATTCTCTCTGATTTGGACAAAGCTATCAGCTTGTTGCACAACAACATGGCAAAGACACGCATCACTAAGAATGCTGCTTTGGTATTGAAATCTCGCGTTGCCTTGTTTGAAGCAACTTGGGAAAAATACCACGCAGGTACTGCTATGGTTCCCAACGGTAGCGGTTGGCCGGGTGCAAGCAAGGACTACAACCAAGGTTTGCAATACAACGCTGACACTGAAATAAACTTCTTCTTGGACGAAGCCATGAAAGCTGCAGAACAAGTAGCAGATGCTGTTGCTTTGACTGAAAACAACCAAGTGATTCGCGACGAAGTAGCTAAACCGAAGAATCCTTACTACGATATGTTTGCTTCTCACGACCCCACAGGTTACAGCGAAGTAATCATGTGTCGTAACTACAACTTGGACATCAGCAACGCTCACCACTTCAACCACTATCTGTATAGTGGCGGTAACACCGGTTACACCAAGCAATTCGAACAAACATTCTTGATGCAGAACGGTTTGCCTATCTACGCAGATGGCAGTGGTTATGCAGGCGATGACTTCATTGCAGACACCAAGATTGACCGTGACTGGCGTTGGCAACTCTTCATGAAGGCTCCGAAAGAAGCTAAAGCTGTAGAAAACATTGCAGTAGTTGAATACTTCCCTGAAGTACCCGACTTGTACAAGTCTGATACTAAGATTGCAACCTCTACCGGCTACATCCAAGGTAAGGGTTACTCATTGGACTTCAATGACCAATTGTTGGGTAAAGACCAAACTGCTTTCGTGGTATTCCGTGCTGCCGAAGCATACTTGAACTACATCGAAGCTTCTTACTTGAAAGAAGGCAAAATCAACAGCAAGGCTGATGGTTACTGGAAAGCATTGCGCAAACGTGCCGGTGTAGATACAGACTATACTAAGACCATTGCTGCTACCGATATGGCTAAGGAAGCTGTTAACGACTGGGGTGCATACTCAAAGGGTGCATTGGTTGACGCCACTCTGTACAACATCCGTCGTGAACGTCGTTGCGAATTTATCGGTGAAGGTTTCCGCTACATGGACTTGATTCGTTGGCGTGCTATGGACCAATTGAATGGTTTCCAATTGGAAGGTGCCAAGATTTTCGGTCCTATGGAATCAATCTTCGGCGACTTGTTGAAGTATGACCAAGAAAATGAGAAGAATAACAACGTTTCTTCACCCACATTAAGTGACTATTTGCGTCCGAACCAGAAGGTTTCAACCGACCAATACTACAACGGTTTCTTCTTCTTCGAAGCACACTATTTGGATCCTATTGCAGTTCAGCACTTCTTGATTACTGCTCCTGATGGTGCAACAATCAGCCAATCTCCGATCTACCAAAATCCGGGATGGCCGACAACTGCTGGTGCAACTTGCGAATAATAACATGTTTTCAATAGGTTAAGATAAACCTTTAAAGAGGAAAGGGTAGGCTCATTCAGAGTCTGCCCTTTTTAAATGATGAGATTTAAGTTTCGCAATCTGCATGATTTACCCTTATGAAAGAAAATCAAAATGTGGGCATGCAAATGGTTTTGCAGTATTTATTTGTGCGTTTAGATTATAAGGATTTATAACGCACTGATAAGCAAGCACTTAAGACACCTCTATTAAGTTATCAAACTACTTATAGGTAGTTAGTCGATTACCTATAGGTAGTTGGCTCACTACTTATAGGTAGTTGCTCTTCTACCTATAGGTAAATTATAAACATGAAAAAATCCTTCGATACTTGCAAAACTAAAATTAAGAAACAAAAAAAGAGGGTTCACTTCTTGTAAAATAGTGAACCCTCGTTTTTAATCTGTTTTATGCCTCCGGTTGATTGTTTATGTTGTCGTCAATAACCTTAATCTTTTGCTTCACCAAATCAATATCGGCTTTCAGTTTCTCTACCTTCCGATTGATTTCATTCAACAAATTGTTACCTTTATTAGAAGAAGCAGTAAGGAAACCAAGATTATTTTCATAAGTCTGCAACTCGGCCTTCATGTTGTCATAAGCTCGTACCAACTTCTCTCGTTCTCGGTAGAGTGTTTGGGCATTTCCTTCTTGAATAGAGCCGATAGACGACTTGAAGCTATTAAGTTTTTTATTGGATGCACTGAGGTTGAAACGCTCGAAAAGTTTATCGACCAGACCATGAAATTGCTTATGAATTTTATCCTTGTCTTTAAACGGTACATGCCCTATTGAATTCCATTCCTTCATGGCATCGCGTACGGCCTGTACATTTTCCTCTTCCGCATCATAAAGTGCCTGCAACTTATCAATCAATGCTTTTTTCTTTTGCAGATTTTCTAATTCTACGGTGCGTTGAGAAGAGGTTGCTTTAGCTTTTTGCTCAAAGAAATAATCACATGCACTAATAAAACGTTTCCACACGGCATCAGAATGTTTCTTGGAAACCGGACCGATAGTTTTCCATTCTTTCTGCAACTTGACCAATACTTCTGCAGTGGTTTTCCAATCAGTACTATCTTTCAATGCTTCGGCTTTTTCACACAACAAACGTTTCTTTTCCAAATTTTCGTTCATTCCTTCCTTCAAGCTCTTGAAGTATTCACCTTTCTTACGGAAGAACTCATCGCATGAACTACGGAAGCGTTCGAAGATTTTTACATTCATCTTCTGTGGAGCAAAGCCAATGGTCTTCCATTTATTCTGCAAAGCTATTACTTCTTGTGTTTTGTTATCCCATGCCGAAACGGTTGTTAACTCGGCATATTCAATGGCCTCCATGATTTCACAGATAACTGTTTTCTGGTCAAGATTATTCTGCTCAACCTCTTTCAAAGCCTCGAAATGTTGCTGATGACGTCGATTAACCAAGGTCGATGCATTTTTAAAACGTTGCCAAACTTCTTCACGCAACTCTTTGGCAACAGGACCTGCTTCTCGGAATTCCTGATGCAATTTTTGAAGTTGATAGAAGGCAGAGATTACATCCTGTTCATCGGCCAATCGTTCGGCTGCTTCACAAAGACGTGTTTTAATCTCCAGGTTTTTCTTGAAGTCGTATTCACGAAATTCATTATTCAATTTCAATAAATCGTAGAACTTCTCAACATACAACTGATAATGTTTCCACAATTCATTAATTTTTCCTTGCGGCAATAGTTTGGTATCATTCCATTGCTGCTGCAATTTCTTAAACTCGCTATAATTCTTATTGGCATCTTCGGGCGATTCGAGCAGTTCCTTCAGTTCTTCAATGATAGAAAGCTTTATCTGAAGATTCATCTGCTTTTCCATTTCTAATTCGGCATTAGCTGCATTCCGCTTCTCTTTAATAACCGACATTACGTTTTTAAACTCTTCCTCCAACGCACAGGGCTGAGATACATATTCATCGATTACACCTCCATTCTCAGCAAAAGCCTTGCGTGCAGCTTCTTGTTCTGCATTGTGTAGCTTATAGAATGCCTGTTTCAAAGCATCTATATCCGTCTTCTCTGCTTCTTCGGCAGTTTCGGCAATGATGCGTAGCCGTTCTACAATTTCTTCTTTAGTCAACTTTTGAACTGTTTCAACCGGTTTCTGTTCTTCACTTGTTTCGGCAGGAGCCTCCGTTATAACCGGTTCCGAAACCTCTGCTGCCATTTTTTCTTCTTCTAATTCCACCGGCTTTTCGGGGAGATTAGTGTCATGAGTGTCAGTCATTGTATTTACATTTTTATAACAGGACAAGCCCGTTTGGTTTACATTAGGTTACAAATTAAGGAAATAAAACGCTTATTTCATACTTATTTTCCGTTTTTTTTCAAAAAAGTATGAATTTAAGCTAATAATACCGTTACCCCCATATAAATCAACATACCTATCACGTCGTTTGTGGTAGTAACGAAGGGGCCGGTAGCAATGGCCGGATCTATTTTTATACGATCTAATGTCATGGGTACCAATGTGCCAAATATAGAAGCAAACATGATAACAATAAACAGACTGATTGGCACTAAATAAGTTACTGTTGATAAGACTCCGTAACAAAAGAAATTATAAAGATATACCAACAAGGAAAGAATGGTAGCATTGATAATTGAAACGATTGCCTCTTTAAATATCTGCTTAAAAACATTTTTCGTATCAAACGAGCCGTTAGCCAAACCTTGCACCACTATAGCCGAAGATTGAGTGCCGACATTACCACCCGTTCCGGCAATCAAAGGGATAAAAAGTGCCATTTCTGGATGAGAAACAAATACCTGGTCGAAATTACCCAAAATCATAGAACTTCCAATACCACCTAACATACCGATAAGCAGCCAAGGAAGACGAGCTGAAGTCTGACGCATCACGTTGTCATCAGTTTCCACATCTTGCGAAAGACCCGATGCCAACTGATAGTCTCTTTCTGACTGCTCGCGCACTTCATCCATCACATCATCGACGGTAATCTGTCCCATCAAACGGCCAATACTATCCACTACAGGAACCGCCACCAAGTCGTATTTTTCTATAACCTGCGCCACTTCTTCAACCGATGTATCGACATGAACAGAGATTGGATCCTTCTCCATGACGTGTTTTACTTTAGAAACTGAAGGAGAAGTTATCATTTTGGTCAACGGGAAAACACCACGCAAGCGTTCATCATCATCAATTACATATACATAATATATCTCATCCAATTCACCGGCTTGCTGACGCATCTCTTTCAAGCACTCCGGCATACTCCAATTTTCGTTAACCGTCACCATCTCGGTACCCATCAAACCACCGGCTGTATCTTCGTCGTATTTCAACAAATCGACAATATCACCAGCTTGCTCAATGTCTTCTATGTGCGACAGGACTTCTTCCTGCTTATCTTCATCCAACTCGCGCATAACATCTACGGCATCATCGGTATCCATGTAGTCAACGAAGCGTTTGGCAATGGTTTCGGAAGGCAATACCTCTAGAAATTCCTTACGTGCATCCTCGTCCATCTCCACTAATACATCAGCCGCTGTTTCGTTATCGAGCAGACGATAGATAAAACGTGCTTCCTCCAAATCGAGGTCATTACACAACTCGGCAATATCAGCCGGATGCAGGTCTTGCAAAAGAGCTTTTAAACCTACGTCTTCTTTTTGGTCAATGCACTCCTTTATTCTATCTATATATTCTTTATTCATTTCCATAACAATCAATGTATTAATGCCAACAGTGTCTTACTTTACGTTTTCAGAATTTACCAAAACTGCTTCAACCCGATTGGTCAAATCGATAAATTCTTCAACAGATAATTGCTCAGGACGACGATTAAAAAGGGAGTCTTCCGTTATCAAACAATCCTTACCCAATATAGGTTTTATAGAATTCCGTAACGTCTTGCGACGTTGATTAAAGGTTGTCTTCACTACCTGCTTAAAGAGTTTCTCATTGCAACCTAATTTTTGGATATCATTGCGAGTCATGCGAATTACTGCACTTTTCACCTTTGGGGGAGGATTGAAAACATGTTCATGAACCGTAAAAAGATACTCCACCTTATACCACGCTTGTATTAATACACTGAGAATACCATAGGTCTTGCTTCCAGGACCTGCAGCTATTCGTTCAGCCACTTCCTTTTGTATCATACCGGTACAACAAGGTATCAAATCCTTATATTCCAACATCTTAAAGAATATCTGACTGGATATGTTATAAGGATAGTTCCCCGTCAACACGAACGGGTTACCGTCAAACAGACTAACAAGGTTCATCTTCAAGAAATCATCCTCAATAATATGTTCTTCTAATTCAGGAAATTCTTCCCGCAAGTAGGCCACTGACTCAAAGTCTAATTCTACGACCTTCACCGGTCTATTCTTGGGCAACAAATATTGCGTCAAGACACCCATTCCAGGCCCTACTTCCAAAATGGGCAAATCGGGACAAGTATCTACTGTATCTGCTATATCTTTGGCTACCTTCAAATCTTTTAAGAAGTGCTGACCAAGAAACTTTTTAGGCTTTACTAATCTCATATATCAACAAAATCGTTACTTTTGCAATCTAAATATTGCAAAGGTAGTTCTTTTCAACGAAGAACAAAGAATGAAGAATAAAGAATTTAACGATTTTCGATGAATAAAGTAGTAAAAACGGCTCTACAAGTAGTATTACCCTTTGCCTTAGGGTGTTTCATACTTTATTGGGTATATCGCGATTTCAATTTTCAGCAAGTACGCCAAGCCTTGTTTCAGCAGATGCACTGGGGATGGATGATTATCTCATTGTTTTTCGGTGTCATGGGGCACGTTTTTCGAGGATGGCGTTGGAAATTAACATTAGAACCCATTGGTGAACACCCACGAACAAGCAATTGTGTAGATGCCATTTTCCTATCATATGCAACCAATTTGATTATACCTCGCATCGGAGAGGTCTCACGTTGCGGTGTGTTGGCTAAATACGATAACGTATCATTTGCCAAATCGTTAGGTACGGTGGTTACAGAACGTATTATTGACACACTTCTTGTTGCTATAATTACCGCTGTCACTCTCTTAGTTCAATTGCCTATTTACCTAAAGTTTTTCCACGAAACCGGAGCAAAAATCCCTTCATTGACATACCTCTTTACCACGCCTTGGTTTTATGTCATACTATTTAGCAGTATTGGTGTAATCATACTACTTATTTATTTCTTGAGAATGTTTTCGTTTTACAAGAAAGTAAAAGGAACTATCATGAATCTATGGGAAGGTATCTTGTCGCTACGCAAAGTTAATAACAAATCCCTTTTTATATTGTACACATTATTAATATGGCTTTGTTACTTCCTCCACTTCTATCTCACTTTCTATTGTTTTGCTTTCAGTGAACATCTTGGTGTCTTAGCTGGGTTGGTTATGTTTGTAGGAGGAACCTTTGCCGTTATCGTACCAACACCCAATGGTACAGGCCCTTGGCATTTTGCTATTATTACCATGATGATGCTTTATGGAGTATCGGCAACAGATGCCTCACTATTTGCTCTGCTTGTACATGGCATACAGACATTATTGGTTATTGTATTGGGGGTTTGGGGATGGGGACATCTGCAATATAAAAACAAAATGGCAAAATAAAACATTTAAAGATAAAGCTCGTTTTCCATAGAAAATGTAAAACAACTAATCACTAAGGTTAGCTAAAAGATAATATAGGCACTCCCCCTTCCAAAATTAATTTGGGAAGGGGGAGTGTCACTTTATATTAAAATTGAAGTTATTTCACAAAACAAGAGGGGAGCTATCAACGGCCACCACCCATGCCACGGCCACCGCCCATACCACGACCAGCGCCCATGCCACCACCAAAACCGCCCATACCGCCACGGCCTTGCTGCATACGTTCGCGAGATGATTTGCTTCCAAAGATATTCAAACGGTAAATGGCACGAATCATACCGTAACTGTTTATGCCGTTATAGGTATATACCGAACGGCCATCTGAAGTCAAAGAACGAGAGATATTCTTTTGTTCTTTCAAAATGTCGTTCCATTCAAAACTCAATGTTAAAGCTCCTTTCATGAAGCTTTGAGCTACTTGGGCATTCCAAATCAACTCGTTGCGATTCATACTGGAATCAGAATAGCCACGACGAGCTTGATTGGTCATATTGGTTGAAATGGTTGTACCCCAAGGTGCATATATCTGCACATTACCGCCATAAGAGAATGTATATGGCTCTTGGTTATTTTTAGGATTCAACTTGTCTTTTTCGAATGTATAGTTGATGCTACCATTAAGACCAACTTCCAACCAATCGTTACGATATCTACCTCCGAGACGTTCTCCCAAAGTCAAGTTAGTGGTTGTGTTCTTTTGAGCATCTTTCATTTCACCGGTAGTAATATAACCCACGTTGTTACTATAGTTGGCACTGGTGAATGTATCAATGGTAAACTTCTTGTTTTTCAAAGCTGTATTCATGCCAAACATACCGAATAGGTTCCAATTACCATTGATGTTTTCAGGCATAGTCATCCAACCACCCGTTGCTTCATTGTACTTACGAATGTTACTGATGGCATTTTGAGTAAATGAACCGCTGACATGTGAGAATATACCACGTTGCGCTTCCATATTGAAGGTATTGAAACGAAGTTCCAAATTGTGAGAGAAAGAGGGTTTCAAGCCAGGATTACCTGTACGGATATTCAACGGATTGGAGTTATCCTCGATAGGCAACAAGTTCTCCATACTTGGCGAGCTACTACGTCCACGATATGAGAATCGTAATTGTGTTTGTCTCTGAGGTTGATAACGGAAATCTATTTCGGGTGAGAAATTGAATACGTTGCGAGTGGTATCTATTTCGTGTACACCTTTTTTATAAGAGAGCTTCGAACTTTGAGGTCTGAAAGCCATACCGGCAGAAAGACGCCATGTCTCACGGTTTACTCGGAAAGTAACACGGGCATCGTGGTTATAGTTCTTATACTCGGCATATTTACTCTGTTCAGGGTCTAACCATTCTGACTTGTGCTGCGAGAATTGGTTAGGCAATCCATCTGAAAGCAACCATCCGAAGGGCATATTATAAGTTGAGTTATCGCTTTCGCTATAGCCATATTGGAATTGATAGCTGAATTGCAAATAAACTTTATCGGCTAACGGTTCACTATAACTGATTTGTGTACCCAAATTATAATTGTTGGTGGGAGTTGTGATATATCGACGAATGGTATCTTCATAGAAAGTAGGGATGCCGTCGCCACCGTAGTAACGAGTCAAGTTATGAGAATAACGGTCGCTTTCATTATCACCATAGCTACCTATAAGGCGCAAAGTAATGTTTCGTCCTGTATCATTCAGTTTGTGGGTTAATTGCATATTTGCATTGGCTGACAAAGAGTTACCTTCTGAAAAAGAGCCATTATTAGAGGCGTTAACACGAATGGCATCCAATTTTTCATTGGTTTCTGAAGTGAAATCTAAATACATATTAGGGTCGGTTACTACGGCATAAGGGTCTGAATTAAATGTCGCCGACAATGATTCTGAACGACTATCTGTATCCCCCCACGACAAACTACCTCGCATAAAGAAAGTAGTCAAGCTATCCGGACGCCACTCCAAGCGCATGTTTGCATTGAGATTTTGATTTTTATTGCGACTTGAAGAGATTGAGTTTGAGAAAGAGCTGTTTCCTGTTGGCAAGAAGTTTTCTACTTGTCCGGTGCTACGAGCATCGTTATCACGGTAGTTATAACGTACACTGGCACCAAATTCCACCTTTTCTCTTTCCATGGCATAGTTAAGGCCAAGTTCCTTGCTGGTTGTCAAACCGTTGTTTCTTCTCCAACTGGGACCTCCGCCACCACCAAAACGCATATTGTTCACATTGTTGATTCTTCCGATAAGCGAAAACTGATCGGCTGTTCCTCGCGAACTGGCAAATCGATTGATATTCGTGCTAACCGAATAACGGTCTTCAGTACCTACACCTGCATCTAAATTGCCAATCCAACCTTGATTCATACCTTTCTTCACCGTCAAATCGAGTACGGCTTCTTCTTCACCGTCGTCAATACCGGTAATACGAGCATTGTCCGATTGACGGTCGTAGGCATTGATCCTTTCTACCATATCTGCGGGCAGATTTTGTAAACCGGTCTTCACATCTCCACCAAAGAATTCTTTTCCGTCCACCAACAATTTACTGATAGATTTACCATTCAACTTGACATTTCCATCATCATCCACTTCAGCACCCGGTATTTTCTTTACCAATTCCTCTAATGCTGCTCCTTTAGATGTTCGATAAGCCGAAGCATTGTATCCCAATGTATCTCCCGAAACAGTCACTTGAGCAGCTTCGGCCGTAACCACAGCTTCGGCTAACAATACATCATCTGTCTTGAGTTGAATAGTACCAATATTTATGTTCTTCGTAAGATTCAAAGGTCTTTGCTCTGTTTGAAAACCTACATAAGTGATTTTTAGTAAATATTTACCAGCAGCAACCTTAGGCAAAGTAAACTTGCCTTCTATAGAAGTGGCACTACCACCAATATATGTACTATCTGGGAGTGATAAAAGTTGCACATTGGCTTGGATAGCAGGCTCTTGCGAATCGGATTCGATTACACGTCCTGATACTACAATGTTTTTACTCTGCGAGAATACCGTCAATGTTGTCAGCAGGAGCAACAAGGCTCCGGTCATCATTCTTTTCATTAAATACAATCCTTAAATTAGAATAAACAAATCTTTTTCCACAAACTGATACCTTTGACCTCCCTTTATCACAAAGGTTTAAATTGATTTCTATTATTTTTACTTAATTATCGACCATTTCTGTGAAAATGCCTATCAACTTGGGCTTTTTTAATGCCAAATTCAAGACATAAAACATTCAATAATAAGAACGTCAAGAAAGAAGAAGAATCCACGGATGTCATATCGCCCTTTGACACCCGGTAGAGCATTCCACCAAAAATAAAAATAATCGTCATAAAGATAGCATTGCGCATTGCCTTTCCTCTGACCTGCTCCAATTCTTTGCTTTCGTTTTTGTTCAGTGCAAAAATAATCATAACGGCACCCAACATCATTAACAGCTTGGTACATTCCTTGTAAAACAAGACGTTAGCATCGCTTACCCGCCCCATGAAATACATTAAGAATGGCATAAACAATGCTAATGCTATAACGAAATATCCCATAGGACGGCAAAAGACAGGAAGAAGCGGTTTCATTTTTATAATTTTAATTTTTCTTTTCTCATTATATTTTTTGCGGTTGCAAAGGTACAATTTATTACCGAAAGAAGTATCTTTGTCGCAGAAAAAAAGACAGACACATTATGAAAAAACAAGCAGTTATTCTTTGTAAATCTTTTGCGAATGACCTAAAGCAAGCCATCAACCAATGTCAATACGACAAGCTATTCATCTTGACCGACGAACATACTCACAATTTTTGTTTCCTTAAGGCAAAAAATATTTTCCAAGAAGGAGAATTTTTCAATGAGATTATAATCGGTGCTGAGGACGTAAACAAAACATTGGAAACACTGTCCACGGTATGGCAACAACTTAGCTGCTTAGGAGCCAGCCGGCACTCGCTCCTCATCAACATAGGTGGAGGAATGGTTACCGACTTAGGAGGTTTTGCTGCCTCAACCTTCAAACGCGGTATTCAATACATTAACATCCCTACTACCCTATTGGCCATGGTAGATGCATCGGTGGGAGGCAAAACCGGTATCAACTTCAACGGGTTAAAGAATGAAATAGGAGCTTTCTATCCTGCTACATCAGTGTTGATTGAAACCGAGTTCCTAAAAACTCTTGATACTCCGAATTTATTCTCAGGCTATGCCGAAATGTTAAAGCATGGGTTAATAAGTAACCCACAATATTTCGACAAATTACTAACTTTCAATATGGAGCAGATTGATTACGAGCAGCTTAAACTCCTCGTTGGGCAATCTATTTCCGTCAAGGAAGAGATAGTAGCCAAAGACCCTCATGAGCACAACATCCGAAAAGCACTAAATCTTGGACACACCATCGGGCATGCTTTCGAAAGCCTTGCCTTAAGCGAAGAGCGCCATATACTCCATGGATATGCAGTAGCGTGGGGATTAATTTGCGAGCTATACCTATCTCATATAAAAGTAGGATTTCCCAAAGAAATCATGCGGAAAATTATCACATTCATCAAAGATAACTATGGAACATTCTTGTTCAGTTGCAAGCAATACGATACCCTTTACGAACTAATGACACACGATAAGAAAAATCAAAACGGCATCATCAACTTCACATTATTAAAAGATATAGGAGAAGTTTGCCTAAATCAAACAGCTGATAAAGAGACCATCTTCGAAACTTTCGACTTCTACCGAGAATGTATGGGATGCTAATATCACCCCAAAAGAAAATAAATAAAAGTAATCTTCTACTCATTTTTTATGCAAAAACATTTGCTAATTCAAAATAAAGCCGTACATTTGCAGCCGCAATTCGGGGTGTAGCTCAGCCCGGTTAGAGTACGCGTCTGGGGGGCGTGTGGTCGCTGGTTCGAATCCAGTCACCCCGACTGGTAAATAATGAGTGGATGTATCAAAATGATATATCCACTTTTTTTATCCAAAAAGATTCCGGATAAAGATATTGTTATATCTTTGCACATTAATTAATATTAACGGCTAAACAATTTCAAAAAAATATGCAATTCCAACTTTCAGTACCTCGCATATTAAATGGAAGCATTCAATTGCCAGCCTCTAAAAGTATCAGCAACCGTGCTTTGATACTCCACGCTTTGGCTCATGGAAAACAGACGCCCAAAAACTTAAGCAATTGTGACGATACTCAGGTTATGATTCGTGCCCTTAGCGGAAATTCAACAAATATAGACATCATGGCAGCAGGTACGGCCATGCGTTTTTTAACTGCATACTTTAGTACAATTCCAGGAACTCGCATCCTCACTGGCACCCAACGAATGCAACAACGCCCCATCCGAATTCTAATAGAAGCATTACGTTCATTAGGAGCAGCCATTGAATATGTAGGTAACGAAGGATTCCCACCCCTACAAATTACCGGTAGTAATCTGAAAAGCAACCATATAGATTTACCTGGAAATGTCAGTTCACAATATATATCTGCTTTATTAATGATAGGCGCTACTCTTCCCGAAGGGCTTCGACTAACATTGATCGGTGATATTATTTCGCGTCCTTACATCAATTTAACATTAAAAATGATGAGTGATTTTGGCGCACACTTTGAATGGATTTCCCCACACTCAATACAAATACATGCAGGTGGTTATCAAGATATTAACTATACGGTAGAAAGCGATTGGAGTGCGGCTTCCTATTGGTATCAAATGATAGCATTACTACCGAACCTAGAGAATGAAAAACAATCAGTGAGCATAGAATTAAAGGGATTGTATCCCAACAGCTATCAAGGCGATTGCAGAGGTGCTGAAATATTCACTAAACTGGGAGTGCACACCGAATACACCCGACAAGGTGTCCGCTTAACAAAAACACCATCCACCATTAAGCGATTGGATGAAAACATGATTGATATCCCCGATTTAGCACAAACATTTGTCGTCACCTGCTGCTTAAAAGGAATACCTTTCTGTATTAGTGGCTTACAAAGTCTCAAAATAAAAGAAACCGACCGTATCACTGCACTCATTACCGAACTACATAAATTAGGATATGTAGTTAAAAACAAGCAAGATAGTATTTTAATTTGGGAAGGCGAACGTTGTCAAGCAGAAATATCCCCCACCATTAGTACCTATGATGATCATCGTATGGCCATGGCCTTTGCTCCCATCGCCATAATACGCCCCCAAATAATTATCGATCACCCGGAAGTCGTTAGTAAATCATACCCCTGTTATTGGGAAGATCTTCAAAAAGTCGGATTCCAAATCAACAAAATAGGAACAACTCTTAACAAATAGCTCAACGGGGTTTTCCATGCCCAAACATATACACCATTTTTATAATTTGGCAAGTTGCAAAACAATATGTAACTTTGCCGCACAACAAAGAATAAAAAGAATGTGGATACTGATTCTTAGTTTAATCATATTAGCCATCGTAGCCGCAATAGCAGGAAGTATCCGCTACCGCTATTTACACAAAAAAGTAGAAAACGGCGAATTGGATAGCATACCCGAAGTAGTCGAGGTTGACGAGGAATGTTGTGGGCAACACGAAATATGCGAACGTGATAGTCTATTGGCTGCCGTCAGTCGTAAAATAGAATATTATGATGATGAGGAATTAGATCGTTTTATTGGAATTGCACCCGAATGTTATACACCGGAAGAAGAAGATGAATTTCGCGATGTTTTCTATACAATGCAATCGGACGAAGTAGCTGGATGGGTTCGCAGCCTACAACTTCGTGGCATCTCCTTACCAAACAATATCAAAGATGAAGTGTTCTTGATTGTAGGTGAAAGGAGGATTCATTAGTGGAACTGCTTCAATATACATTTTTCCAACACGCTTTGATTGGTAGTTTGATGGCCAGTATTGCCTGTGGCATAATTGGAACCTATATTGTATCGCGCCGCCTAGTGTTCATCAGTGGCGGATTGACTCATGCCTCATTCGGAGGCATCGGTATAGGTTTATATTTCGGCTTCTCCCCTATCCTTTCTGCGGCTCTTTTTACTATAGCTTCTGCCTGCGGTGTAGAATGGCTAAGTAAACGAAATGACGTACGTGAAGATTCTGCTATTGCCGTTTTTTGGACATTAGGTATGGCTGTCGGAATCATCTTTACATTTCTGTCGCCCGGATATGCTCCCGATCTTTCAGCCTATCTATTCGGTAATATTTTGACTATCGGCACGAGCGATCTTATTATGCTCAGTTGTATAGCATGTATACTCATACTTTTTTTTACTCATTACCATTACCTCATTGTCTATATAGCCTTCGACCGTGAATATGCTCTTTCACAAAAGTTACCAGTGCATATTTTTGAGTATCTATTAATGATACTCATAGCATTAACCATCGTATCTTGTCTACGTATAGTAGGTATTGTATTGGCCATTTCATTACTCACCATTCCTCAAATGACAGCAAATCTTTTCAGTCACCGTTTCGGATACATCATAATGCTATCCATTATTTTCGGCATATTGAGCTGCATAGGTGGTTTATTAACCTCGTTTTATCTAAATGTTCCTTCAGGAGCCTCTATCATATTTGTATCCATCTTGATATACGGTATCTGTAAAATAACACATCGAACAAGAATATAACAAACATAATAGTATGGAAATTAAAATTGAATCGCTAGAAAAAATACAAGAAGCTGCTCACCAATTTATTACCAGAATGGGTGATAATACCGTTTTTGCCTTTTACGGTAAGATGGGAGTAGGTAAAACAACTTTTGTAAAAGCCATTTGTGAGGAGTTAGGTGTAGAAGATACAATTACATCGCCTACCTTTGCCATTGTAAACGAATACCGATCAGACATAGCCGGTGAATTAATTTATCATTTCGATTTCTATCGAATAAAGAAGATTGAAGAGGTCTTTGATATGGGATATGAAGACTATTTCTATAGTGGTGCCATCTGCTTCATAGAATGGCCCGAACTAATCGATGAATTACTCCCTGGAAATACCGTAAAAGTATGTATTGAAGAGATTGAGAATGGTAAGCGCAAAATAACTCTCAACTCATTAGAATAAAGCAATGGGAGTTCACAATCTTGTTCATTCACTATTTGCCATGGCAGGTATCCTTGCACTTCTGGCAGCATTATTCAATTGGGACTGGTTTTTTACAGCCCAAAATGCTCAATTCATTGTACAACGCCTTAAACGTCCATACGCTCGCCTTCTATATGGCATATTGGGTATTGTACTAATCACATTATCTCTATCCTTCTTCTTCAAATATCGTCAATCTGCATAATTACTATACACAAAAAAGATGCGATAAACACTTGTTAATCAATAAATTTATCGCATCTTTTTGTATATACGAACAACTATTATTCTGCTCCTAATGACTCAGCATATTCTAATTCACCCTGAACTATAAATAAAATCTCTTCGGGGGAAAACTCTCCCATTTCGTTCTTATGTGCTTCGGAAACAATATAATCTACTACTTTATCCAAATCAATTTCAATACAGCCATCGCCATCAGGCTGTGAATCTAGCACACCACTTTCTACGTAATATTCGTCAATCAAATCAAGAAAATAGTAAAGCTGATCATCCGAAAATTTATCTTTCAAATCTTGGGGCAGGTAGTTTTTTATATACTCAATAGTTTTTTCTGCATCCAAATCGTCTTGCAAAAAATCTTCTTCCAATCCCATATTCATTTATTTTAGGTAAACACTTTTAAAGCAATGCATCCAATTTGTTCGCATAAGTAGTTTTCGGAGCTGAACCTACTTGTTTATCTACCAATTGACCATTTTTAAAAAAAAGTACAGTGGGAATATTTCGTATACCAAATTCTGATGCCACATCAACATTTTCATCCACATCACATTTACCAATAATAGCCTTACCATTGTACTCGGTAGCCAATTCTTCTATGATAGGACCAACCATTTTACAAGGGCCACACCAAGGTGCCCAAAAATCAATAACCACAGGCTTACCATCTGCCAAAAGTTCTTTGTAATTGTTGTCTGTAATCTCTAATGCCATAATTCTTCGATATTTAAGTTTATGATTTGAGCTATATTAACTATATGTCGGCAAAGATAATCAATTTATTCGAAAATCAAGTTCGGGATGTTCTTTTAAATATAAGATTACTTCACGACTGACTGAAAGGCGTAGAGGTCTTGATACCAAATCCACCTGTATTCGATTATCCGTATCTATTAATTTAAAATATATTTGTGCATTGCCAGGATGCTCTTTCACCAACGAAGAAAGTTCCATTATCAATGTTTTATTTAGAATTGCCAATGGTACTATGATTGTTAATTTTTCTATAAGCTTATCCTTAACATCAGACAACAACTCAATTGAAGTTATTTTCAATTCATATTCTTCTTTATTCCATTTTTTAGGCTGGCATTTTGCCTTTATAAATAGAAAAGTTTGTTTATCTAGATACCCTCTATATGTTACCCAATCATTCCCAAAGAAGGGAATTTCGGCTGCTCCTGAATAATCTTCAATCTTTACTATACCATAAGGATTACCATTTTTGCTCGTCCCAGTACGCAATTCGGTTACAATTCCTCCCATAACAATGTCTTTATTCACTAATGACTCTTTTTTCTCTAATTCAACCATGCATGTATTACATACATATTCCAACACCACGGCATACTCATCTAACGGATGGGCTGAAAGATAAATTCCTACCAATTGTTGTTCCCTACTAAGCCGTTCTAAATCACTCCAATGAGTAGCTTGAGGAACTTCTGGAGTTGCAATTTCTACTACGTTTTCACCTCCAAATAAGGTATTGATTGCTGCAGCCTTATCTATTTGATAACGGTTACCATACCTCATCAAGACATCTATAAACATTTCATTCTTAACAGTCATAGCAAAATATTGCTCACGTTTTGCCTCCGGGAATCCATCAAGTGCACCAGATAGTGCTAAACATTCCACATTCTTACGGTTACAAGCATTCAAATTTACTCGTTGAACAAAATCAAATATACCGGTAAATAAACCACCCTTCTCTCTATTTTCTATAATAGATTGTACGGCACCCTCACCCACTCCTTTTACGGCACCTAACCCAAAACGAATATCACCATTTTTATTAACCGTAAATTTAAAGTAACTTTCATTTACATCAGGACCAAGTACTTTGATTCCCATCGACTTACATTCATCCATCAACTTAGTAATATCGCTAATATTCGATACACTCCGGCTCATCACAGCCGCCATATATTCAGCAGGATAATTAGCTTTCATATAAGCAGTTTGATAAGCAACCCAAGAATAACAAGTGGCGTGCGATTTATTAAAAGCGTAAGAAGCGAATTTTTCCCAATCTGCCCAAATTTTCTCAAGCGTTTCTGGATTATGTCCATTCTTTTGTCCGCCACTAATAAATTTAGGTTTCATCTGATCCAATTTATCACGCAATTTTTTACCCATTGCCTTTCTTAATGCATCAGATTCCCCACGAGTAAAATCTGCCAATAAACGAGATAACAACATCACTTGCTCTTGGTAAACCGTAATGCCATATGTATCCTTCAAATATTTTTCCATCACAGGAATGTCATATTCAATAGGCTTACGACCATGCTTCCTATCAATAAAATCTGGAATATAGTCCATTGGACCAGGACGATAAAGTGCATTCATTGCAATAAGGTCCTCAAAGGTACTAGGTTGTAATTCTCGCAAATATTTTTGCATACCTGGCGATTCAAATTGAAATGTTCCGATAGTTCTACCTTCACAATACAATTTATAAGTTGCAGGATCATCTATCGGTATGGCATCAATATCCACTTCTATTCCTCTTGAAAGACGAACATTTTCAACAGACTCCTTCAAAATAGAGAGAGTTTTCAAACCAAGGAAGTCCATTTTAATCAAACCAGTATCTTCTATCACCGAACCTTCATATTGAGTAACCAACATTTTCTCGCCCGTCTCTTTATCATCAGCCGTACTAACTGGCACCCAATCGGTAATCGGATCTCGACAAATAATGGTACCGCATGCATGCACACCAGTCCCTCTAACATTCCCTTCTAACATCCGAGCATATTTCATTGTATCTCGAAGTAACGGATCGGACGAAACTTCGGCCTGCTGCAATTCAGGAATATCTTCTATTGCATTATTTAAGTTCATTTTACGCCCTGAGGGAAGACGATCTGGTATGGCTTTACAAAGTCTATCAGACTCAGATAAAGGCAACTTTTGAACACGAGCCACATCTTTAATTGCCATTTTGGTGGCCATAGTTCCATAAGTAATAATATGTGCCACATTCTCTTGGCCGTATTTATCTGTCACCCAACGCAATACTTCACCACGGCCATCATCATCAAAATCCACATCTATATCAGGCAAAGAGATACGATCTGGATTTAAAAAACGTTCAAATAGCAAATCATATTGTATTGGGTCAATTCGAGTAATTCCCAAGCAATAGGCAACAGCCGAACCGGCAGCAGAACCACGTCCTGGGCCTACCCATACACCCAATTCCGAACGGGCAGCCCCAATAAAATCCTGCACAATTAAAAAGTAGCCAGGGAAACCCATTGTCTTCATAATATAGAGCTCAAAATTTAGTCGTTCAGCCACCTCTTCAGATAAAGGTTCACCATACATTTTTTTTGCTCCATCCATTGCTAATTTTGCGAGATAATCGGCTTCTAACTTAATACGATAAAGTTTATCATATCCGCCCAATCTTTCTATTTTCTCATGTGCTTTTTCTTCACTCAACACCACATTACCATTTTCATCTCGAGTAAACTCTTCAAATAGGTCTTTTTCCGTAAAACGCTGCCGATATTCTTCTTCTGTACCAAATTCTTTAGGAATGGCATATGTAGGCATAATAGGAGCATGATCTATGGAATAAAATTCTACTTTATTAAGTATTTCCAATGTATTTGACAATGCTTCTGGTATATCTGCAAAGAGTTCATTCATCTCCGCACGAGTTTTCATCCACTCTTGTTTAGTATAAAGCATACGAGAGGGGTCATCCAAATCCTTTCCCGTGCTAAGGCATATCAAACGGTCATGAGCTTCAGCATTCTCTTCATCAACAAAATGAACATCGTTTGAACAAATCAACTTGACACCATACTTACGTGCTAATTCAACAAGACCCTCATTTGCCTTGAGTTGCAGAGGGTAGGTTTCATGATTAGCCCGAGGTACTGTTGCTTTATGCCGTTGAAGCTCAAGATAATAATCTTCACCAAACACACTTTTATACCATTTCACCGCTTCTTCTGCTTCTTGCATTTGACCGTTTAATATCTTTTTGGGGATTTCACCACCAATACAAGCCGAACAAACAATCAACCCTTCACGGAATTTTTCCAATTCGCTACGCTCAGTTCGGGGACGCATGTAATAGCCTTTTGTCCAAGCCCTTGAAACTAATTTAATAAGATTATGATAACCTTTTTCATTCTTTGCTAGTACAATCAAATGCCAACCACTCTGATCTTGCTTGCCTTCACGTTTGTCCATACCACGCCGAGAAACATACATTTCACATCCGATAATCGGCTTAAAAATCTTTGCTTCGGATTCAATTATTTTATTCTTACAATCATTCAATTCTGCTTGCTTATCAGCACATTCTATTTTACCGCTTTCAATATCAGCAATCCGAGCTTTCAATTTCTTGATCTCTCCTTTTGGACCACTATTTTTTTTATTAACATAGTTGGTAAATTCCTTGATAGCAAACATGTTTCCATGATCGGTTATCGCAATACCTTTCATACCATCTTTCATGGCTTTATCCACCAAACGAGCCACACTGGCTTGCCCATCAAGCAATGAATATTCTGTATGTACGTGTAAATGAACAAAATCTTGCATAATTCTCTGTTTTTTGAGTGCATAAAGATACATTCAACCATAGATTCGGCCAAAATATTTAACTAAAAGTTATCAACAAGCATAATATTCTTGGTTTTTCTTGGGTAATTCTCAAAATAAGATTATTTTTGCAGATAATTTCTATCTAAAATAGAGATACTATATAATGAAGCGATTAAAAAAACTTAAAAAAATAAGAATACACCGCGAAGGAACAGGAACACTGATAACAAGTTTTTTACTTCTATCAGCGATTAACCTTGTGCTCTATTGGGGAATTGAAAATAAACTTCCATTTTATATTGTTGGAGTTGTCAGCGTTGTACTATATGCTATATTATTAAATTTCTTCCGATGCCCTATTCGTTATTTCAATCAAGAAGACACGGAAAAAATAGTAGTTGCTCCAGCTGACGGCAAAATTGTAGTGATTGAAGAAGTTGATGAAACTGAATATTTCCATGACCGCCGATTAATGATTTCTATTTTCATGAGTATTGTCAATGTACATGCCAATTGGTACCCTGTAGATGGAACAGTAAAGAAAGTTGATCATCAAAACGGTAAATTCATGAAAGCTTGGCTTCCCAAAGCTAGTACAGACAATGAACGTTCCATGGTGGTAATAGAAACTCCTGAAGGTGTTGAGGTCATGGCACGCCAAATAGCTGGTGCGATGGCACGCCGTATTGTAACTTATGCCAATCCAGGCGAAGAGTGTTATATTGACGAACATATGGGATTTATCAAATTCGGCTCTCGCGTTGATGTATATCTTCCACTAGGCACTGAAGTATTGGTTAAAATGGGGCAAATCACTACCGGTAATCAAACGATAATTGCCAAACTTAAATAATCTGGACATTATGGCCAATGCAATAACTCGCCACATACCCAACGCCATTACCTGCTTAAACCTCTTTTCAGGTTGTATTGCATGTGTTATGGCCTTCCAATCGTACTATGATTTGGCCTTACTATTCATATTCATTGGTGCTTTGTTTGATTTTTTCGACGGGATGGCGGCCCGTTTGTTACACGCTTATTCAAATATCGGAAAAGATTTAGATTCATTGGCAGACGACATCAGTTTTGGAGTTGCACCTTCTGTTATGATATTTTCTTTATTTAAAGAAATGCATTATCCAGCATCTTTAGGATGCATTGCATCTTATCTACCCTATGCCGCATTTCTTATTTCTATCTTTTCTGCTTTACGATTAGCCAAATTCAATAACGACACTCGCCAATCCACCTCATTCATCGGATTACCAGTACCTGCCAATGCATTGTTTTGGTCATCACTGATTGCGGGTAATCATGCCATCTTAACTCACGAAGCATGTCATCCGCTTTACTTGCTATTTTTAGTTTGTCTATTCTCATGGTTATTGATATCTGAAATACCAATGTTTTCTCTAAAACTTAAAAGCTTATCTTGGAATGAAAACAAAGTCTGCTTTATTTTCCTTTTGATTTGCATTTTACTTATTTTGTTTTTAGGAACAACAGGTATTGCTGCATGCATTGTTTGGTACATACTCCTCTCACTTTTTACTCAAAGACACAAATAATAGGAAAACACCATCCGACATTCATCAACAACTAACGAGCACTAAACTTCATTAGAATAATTATAGTTATGTTTCATATTTTCGGATTTATATTTTTATTGATTACTATTATCTTAATAGCAGCTTTTTTCTTACTAATTAGTTTAGTAAGAGGAATTTTCGGTTTAGGAAACCGACATCATTTTTACAAACATGAAAAAGCAAATAACACTCAGTCAACGGCTTCACAAACAGACTTTACGAAAGAAGATGTAGTTAGCCCACGAAAGAAAATCTTTGATAAGAATGATGGAGAGTACGTGGAATTTGAGGAAGTGAAATAAATATCAATAAAAAGTCAAGTTTATTTCCGTTTATTGGCAAAGAAGCGTTTCATCAACATAGTTGCCTCATCGGCCATTACCCCTTTTTGAACTAAAGTCTTTGGATGCAATACTTGAGGCGAATAGCGCTGATAGCCTTTTTTCTCATCCTCTGCACCAAAAACTAAGCGACCAATTTGCGCCCAAGCCATCGCACCTGCACACATGATACAAGGCTCTAAAGTTACATACAAAGTACAATCAGTCAAGTACTTGCCGCCTAACACAGAAGCTGCCGCCGTAATAGCCTGCATCTCGGCATGAGCTGTTACGTCCGTCAATGCTTCAGTTAAATTGTGAGCACGGGCTATGATACGATTACGACATACTACAATAGCTCCTACCGGTATCTCATTTTGTTCGAAAGCCTTTTCTGCCTCAAACAAAGCCTGTTTCATATAATAAACATCATCCATATCAACGCCTCATATCGTGTTCTCCAAATAATGTAGGATAATCTTCTTCCATATTCTTATGAATAAACATGAGGATGGTTTCGCGAAACCAACGCGATTTGTTGGTTATTTTATATTTTTCTAAATAACGGTCAACAATACGCAATTCATCTTCACTCATCAAACACACTATACGTTGATGACGTTTTGACTTCTCGTGCAGGAGGTTTATGTTTTTTTTGTCTCTTTTCCTCATATTCATTTATATGATAGTGCAAATTTAAGTTTACTTCTTGTAAAAACAAAACAGAAAAAGTGTAATTTTGTCTTTTCAATCAGAAAATATTGATTTTATGGCTTCATTTCCGATAATTAGACTTCAAGAAACCGATTCTACGAACCGATATCTTTCTCAACTTTGCGAAGAGAAGGAGGATACATTAAAAGAATTTACTACTGTAACGTCTATTTACCAAACAGCAGGTAAAGGGCAACGTGGGAATAGTTGGGAATCGGAGAAAGGCAAGAACCTGCTTTTTAGCCTGCTTCTTTACCCTTCTTTTTTAAAAGTGAAAGAACAGTTCATTCTTTCGCAATTGATTTCGTTGGCCATCAAAGAGGAATTGGACACTTACACTTCCGATATATACATTAAATGGCCAAATGATATTTATTGGAAAGAGAGAAAAATATGCGGCATTCTGATTGAGAATACATTGCAAGGACATCACATCAAATATTGCATATGTGGCGTTGGGCTCAATATTAATCAAGAAACATTTATTAGTAATGCCCCCAATCCGGTTTCTCTCAAACAAATTACTAATAAAGATTATTCTACAGAACTTATATTGAAAGGGATATTATCGCGTATTAAACAATATTACAATCATTTATCTGAATCGCCTCAAAGTAGTATGGCTATTGAAGAAAAGTATTTTAATTCTCTTTTCAGACGCAACGGTTTTCATCCCTACCAAGATGTCAATGGTATTTTTATGGCCGAATTACTTCGGGTAGAACCTGATGGTCGATTTGTATTAAGAGATGAATCGGGATGTGAACGAAATTATCTATTCAAAGAGGTGCAATATATATTATAACTTCCATCACCAAGAACAAATGAAGAGTATTGATAAGGAAATATGGAACATAGCATGGCCTTCGATTGTATCTAATATAACCGTACCCTTATTGGGCTTGATTGATGTTACCATTGTAGGACATTTAGGGGCAGCAACGTATATTGGTGCCATTGCCGTTGGAAGTATGATGTTTAATCTTATCTACTGGGTGTTCGGCTTTTTACGAATGGGTACAAGTGGTATGACTTCGCAGGCCTATGGTGCCAATAACAGAGTTGAAACCCAATTACTTCTATTCCGTTCATTGGGAGTAGGTATTGGCATCTCCCTACTACTGCTTCTCCTCCAAACGCCTATCCGACAAGCTACGTTCAGTCTTATTCACGCCACTCCCGAAGTTGTTTCACAAGCTACTACTTATTTTCATATCTGCATTTGGGGAGCACCGGCCATGTTGGGATTGTATAGTTTGACAGGATGGTTTATTGGCATGCAAAATAGCAAGTTACCCATGTGGATTGCCATCAGTCAAAACATTGTAAACATTGCGACAAGCCTCTGCTTAGTATATCTCTTTAAAATGAAGGTCGAAGGTGTGGCTTTAGGCACACTGATTGCACAATATGCCGGCTTTATCATGGCCATCTTCCTATATATCAAATACTATTACAAGCCTTCGGACATCTGCCTGTTGAGAGGGAAAACTATATGGGAGAGAGGAGCATTGATCCGATTCTTCCAAGTAAATCGCGATATATTTCTTCGCACCCTTTGTTTAGTTTCCGTTACTTTATTCTTCACCGCAACCGGTGCCTCAAAAGGCGAAGTAATATTAGCAGTCAATACTTTATTAATGCAATTATTTACCCTCTACTCTTACATTATGGACGGATTTGCCTATGCTGGCGAGGCATTAGCCGGTCGCTATTTAGGCGAAGGGAATAGGATGAGATTACAACAAAGCATTCGTCACCTCTTTGCATGGGGTGGAATGGCAACTCTGCTATTTACCCTATTATACCTAATAGGAGGTGAAAGTTTCTTGAATCTGCTTACCAACGAACAATCGGTGATAAGTGCCTCAACCGACTACTTCCCATGGGCCGTTGCCATCCCTATAGCCGGAATGGCTGCTTTCGTATGGGACGGCATCTACATTGGGTGCACCTACACCCGTGGCATGCTATTCTCCATGCTCTGTGCAACCACTATTTACTTCCTGCTATATTTCCTATTTAGCAATAACTTAGGGAATCATGCCCTTTGGTTAGCTTTCATCAGCTATTTACTAACTCGCGGCATTGTACAAACATTGTTAAGCCGTCGCTTATAAAATAAGATTTGTTGTGATATGTGGAAAAAGATAATAAAGGAATCCTTTAATAGCCACTAAACAACATCCAATCCTAAAAGTAATAAGCAAAATAGATGGAGAAATCTGATTTCTCCATCTATACGATTTACCTATAGGTAGAAGAGCAACTACCTATAAGTAGTGAACCAACTACCTATAGGTAATCGGCTAACTACCTATAGGTAGTTGAACAACTTAACAAACAAGACTTACATGCTTAATTATCAATATATTAAAAGACGCCACAATCTAAGCATACAAATAACAACAGCAAAATCATTTACCTGTCAACTAAATGTAACGCATGTCCATCAAAGAGACAGACATTTGCTGATGGCCTTTGATTTTCTTTCAAAAAAAGTAACCCATGCTGATTGCTAAACTTACATATATATTTTCCGTAAAGGAAAAATTATTTTTCCATAAAGGGTAAATAAAACAATGTACCCATACAGCCTCGAAAAGAAATAATTGCACTTATATAGCAAGTTTCGAGATATTTTTAGTATGTTTGCAAAAACAAACGAAAAAGTAATAAGAATATGGCTAACTATAAAAGAATCTTACTGAAGCTCAGTGGCGAAAGTTTGATGGGCGAAAAGCAATATGGCATTGATGAAAAACGACTGGCCGAATATGCAGCCCAAATCAAAGAAATACATGAAATGGGTGTACAGATTGGCATCGTAATTGGCGGAGGCAACATCTTCCGAGGATTGAGTGGTGCCAATAAAGGATTCGACCGTGTAAAGGGTGATCAGATGGGTATGCTGGCAACGGTCATCAACAGTCTGGCTCTTAGTTCCGCATTGGTAGCCGCAGGCGTCAAAGCCCGCGTACTGACAGCTGTTCGTATGGAACCTATCGGTGAATTCTATAGCAAGTGGAAAGCCATAGATGCTATGGAGAACGGTGAGGTAGTAATAATGTCGGCAGGTACAGGTAATCCGTTTTTCACCACAGATACCGGCTCATCATTGCGAGGCATTGAGATTGAGGCCGACGTCATGCTGAAAGGTACTCGGGTTGATGGCATCTATACTGCTGACCCGGAAAAAGACCCGACAGCTACTAAATTTGACGACATCACCTACGACGAAGTATTGAAACGAGGGCTAAAAGTAATGGATTTGACAGCAACCTGCATGTGCAAAGAAAACAACCTGCCCATTATCGTATTCGACATGGACACTGTAGGCAACCTTAAAAAAGTAATGAGTGGCGAAAACATCGGCACATTGGTACATAATTAAACTAATTTTGATTTATATATCTTATGAAAGACGTAAAAGAAATTTTAAGCGAAGCCCAAGATAAGATGGATATGGCCATCATGTATTTGGACGATGCCTTGGCACACATCCGTGCCGGCAAGGCCGACGTACGCCTATTAGACGGCATTCGTGTTGACTCTTATGGAAGCATGGTACCCATCAACAATGTTGCTGCCGTAACAACTCCCGATGCTCGTAGCATTGCTATCAAGCCTTGGGACAAAAGTATGTTCCGCATTATTGAAAAGGCAATCATCGACTCTCCACTCGGCATTATGCCCGAAAACAATGGTGAGATTATCCGCATCGGCATCCCGCCTCTGACCGAAGAACGCCGCAAACTATTAGCTAAACAATGCAAAGGCGAAGCCGAAACAGCCAAGGTAAGTGTACGCAATGCCCGTCGTGATACTATTGATGCTTTGAAGAAAGCCGTAAAAGAAGGCTTAGCTGAAGATGCACAAAAGGGTGGTGAAGAAAAACTACAAAAGTTGCATGACAAATTCATCAAACAAATTGACGATATGTATGCAGCCAAAGAAAAAGAAATCTTGACTGTATAGTTCTTACATGGATATCCATTTACATAAATACGCCAACATCCTACTGTTGGCGTATTTGTACATAAAGATATCACCAAATCAAAGCAAATAATATGGAGCGCGGTCTTGTCATAAAAAACACAGGAAGTTGGTATCTGGTACGTACCGATACCAAAGAAGACATTGAATGCAAAATTAAAGGAAATTTTCGTCTAAAAGGCATACGTAGCACCAACCCCATAGCCGTAGGCGACTATGTACACATCATTCGAAATCAAGAAGGCACAGCCTTCATCACAGAAATAGAAGACCGCAAGAACTACATCATTCGCCGGGCATCCAACCTATCCAAACAAAGCCACATCATTGCCGCCAACCTCGACCAATGCATGCTGATAGTCACCATAAACTATCCGGAAACATCCACCACTTTCATTGACCGCTTCTTAGCTTCTGCCGAAGCCTATCAAGTTCCGGTAAAAATTATTTTTAATAAGATAGATACCTACAACAAAGAAGAAAAGACCTACCTCGATGCACTAATCCAACTCTATACCTCTATTGGCTACCCCTGCTTCAAAGTATCAGCTAAACAATGCATAGGAGTTAGTACAATCATAAAAGAACTTGAAGGAAAAGTCACACTCTTTTCTGGACATTCGGGGGTGGGAAAATCTACACTCATCAACGCCATTCTCCCCGCAGCATCCGCCAAAACCGGAGAAATATCAGCTTACCATAAAAAAGGGATGCACACTACCACTTTTTCTGAAATGTTTTCCGTAGCAAACAATGGATTTCTCATCGACACCCCAGGCATCAAAGGATTCGGTACCTTCGACATGGAAGAAGAAGAAATCAGTCACTACTTCCCCGAAATATTCAAAGCATCAGTCAATTGTCGATATAGCAATTGTACACATCGTCACGAACCGGGATGTGCCGTTCGACAAGCAGTAGAAGAGCACTTCATCAGTACATCGCGCTACACATCATACCTGAGTATGCTAGATGACAAGGATGAAGGGAAATACAGAACCGGATACTAATATTAACAACCTTTAACCATGCTTACTTAAACTATCCTTTCATATTTACATCAAAAAAAAAGATATTACACATTATTATATAAAGACTACTGAATGAACAAAAAAATCAAATGGGGCATCATTATAGGAATAGGTGCTGTATTAATTGTAGGAGGCATATATAGCCAGCTCCCCAAAACCAACAAAGAATTAATGGCTGCAGATAAAATCATGACTGGAAGTAAAACACGCAACAAAGCCCTTAATGTAAATGCTAAAATCATTAAACCACAATTACTTAAAGATGAAATACCACCTATCAGCGGAAAGTTGTTACCCGATGAAGAAGTAAACTTATCTTTTGAAGCTTCTGGGAAAATTACTGAAATCAACTTTGAGGAAGGAACTTTTGTAAAAAAGGGGCAATTATTGGCTAAAGTTAATGACAAACCACTCCAAGCACAGCTTCAGCGATTGGTAGCACAATTAAAACTTGCAGAAGACCGTGTATTCCGTCAGAACACCCTTCTCAAAAAAGATGCAGTCAGCAAAGAAGCCTACGAACAGGTAAAGACCAATTTAGCAACTTTGAATGCAGACATTGATTTAGTAAAAGCAAACATACAACAGACTGAATTACGTGCTCCTTTTGATGGCATCATCGGCTTGCGCCAAATCAGTATCGGAGCTTTTGCATCTCCATCTACAATCGTTGCTACTTTAACCAAAGTATCACCATTAAAAGTAGAATTCTCTATCCCCGAACGTCATGCTAATGACATAAAAATAGGAGCTAATTTAAGTTTTAATCTTGAAGGCAAACTCGAACCCCTTCACGCCAAAGTTTATGCTCGTGAATCAAAGATTGATGAAGAAACTCATACATTAACCATACGTGCACTCTATCCAAACAATAATGGTGCCATTCTACCCGGACGCTATGTTAGCATTCATTTAGTCAAAGACGAAATTGAAAATGCAATAGCAATTCCTTCAGAAGCCATCATTCCCGAAATGGGAAAAGATAAAGTATTTCTTTATAAGAACGGCAAGGCACAACCTGTCATTTAATTACCGGAATCCGTACAGAGAAAGAAGTACAAGTATTACATGGGTTACAAGAAGGAGATACCATTATTACTTCAGGAACATTGCAACTACGTACCGGATTGAACGTCACATTGGATAATATCGATTGAGCCCTATGAATATATCAGAACTTAGCATACGACGTCCGGTACTTGCCACCGTATTGACACTTATCATTGTACTTTTTGGTGTCATCGGTTACAATTATCTTGGAGTTCGAGAATATCCCTCGGTTGATAATCCCATCATATCAGTATCCTGTTCATATGCAGGAGCTAATGCAGATGTTATTGAAAACCAAATTACCGAACCATTAGAACAAAACATAAATGGTATTCCCGGAATACGATCTTTATCCAGCGTAAGTCAACAAGGTTCATCACGCATTACTGTTGAATTCGAACTTTCTGTTGATTTAGAAACTGCCGCCAATGATGTACGTGACAAAGTTTCGCGTGCCCAACGCTGGTTGCCTAGAGACTGTGATCCACCAACTGTATCAAAAGCTGATGCCGATGCTATGCCAATCTTAATGGTAGCTTTACAAAGCGATAAGCGGTCATTATTAGAACTGAGCGAAATTGCCGACCTCACAGTAAAGGAACAATTGCAAACTATCTCTGACGTTAGCGGTGTAAATATCTGGGGAGAAAAGCGCTACTCCATGCGTCTTTGGTTAGATCCTGCAAAAATGTCCGGTTATGGCATCACTCCCACCGATGTTAAAAACGCTGTCGACCAAGAAAATGTAGAACTTCCCTCCGGTAGTATCGAAGGGAACACCACTGAATTGACGATTCGTACATTGGGATTAATGCATACTGCCGAAGAGTTCAACAATTTGATTTTAAAAAAAGATGGTAATCGAGTTATACGCTTTAGTGACATTGGTAGAGCAGAATTAGGCCCTGCCGACATTCGCAGCTATATGAAAATGAATGGGGTACCAATGATTGGCGTAGTTGTAGTACCTCAACCCGGTGCCAACCATATTGAAATTGCAGATGCTGTTTATGAGCGTATGGAACGTATGAAAAAAGATTTACCAGAGGACGTTACCTATAGCTATGGTTTCGATAATACAAAATTCATTCGTGCTTCCATCAACGAAGTAAAGAAAACTGTTTACGAAGCATTCATTTTAGTCATCATCATTATATTCCTTTTCCTTCGTGATTGGCGTGTTACACTAGTTCCTTGCATCGTAATACCAGTATCACTCATAGGTTCTTTCTTCGTCATGTATTTAGCTGGTTTCTCCATCAATGTACTTTCCATGTTAGCCGTTGTTTTAGCCGTAGGACTAGTGGTGGATGATGCTATTGTAATGACTGAAAACATTTATGTGCGTATCGAACGAGGCATGCGTCCTAAGGAAGCTGGTATCGAAGGTGCAAAAGAGATTTTCTTTGCTGTTATATCAACTACCATTACATTAGTTGCCGTATTCTTTCCTATTGTATTTATGGAAGGAACCACAGGTCGACTATTCCGTGAGTTTAGCATTGTTGTATCAGGAGCCGTTATCATCTCTTCATTTGCAGCACTGACCTTCACTCCCATGCTTGCCACAAAATTATTAGTAAAACGTGAAAAACAAAATTGGTTTTATCGGAAAACGGAACCTTTCTTTGAAGGTATGAACAGTATGTATAGCCGTTCATTACAAATCTTTTTAGAAAAGCGTTGGATAGCATTTCCCATAACCATTATCACCCTACTTCTAATCAGCTATCTTTGGAACACCATTCCTGCTGAAATGGCACCATTGGAAGACCGTTCACGAATTAACATCAATACACGGGGAGCCGAAGGAATTACTTATGAATACATCCGCGACTATACAGAAAACATCAATCAGTTAGTTGACTCTTTAGTACCCGATGCAAAATCTGTTACAGCACGAGTATCAAGCGGAAGTGGTAGTGTCCAAATAACGCTGAAAGATATGAAAGAACGTAACTATTCACAAATGTCAGTTGCAGAAGAACTTTCAAAGGCTGTACAGAAAAAAACTAAAGCCCGTGCCTTTGTACAACAATCTTCTTCTTTTGGTGGCCGTAGAGGTGGCATGCCGATACAATATGTATTACAAGCTACAAACTTAGAGAAACTGCAAGAAGTATTACCCATATTCTTAACCCGCGTTTACGAGAATCCAACATTTCAGATGGCCGATGTAGATTTGAAGTTTAGCAAACCAGAAGCTCGCATAAACATCAATCGAGACAAAGCAAGCATTATGGGAGTAAGTACCCGCAACATTGCCCAAACACTACAATACGGGTTAAGTGGTCAACGCATGGGCTACTTTTACATGAATGGAAAACAATACGAAATATTGGGTGAAATAAACAGACAACAACGAAACAAGCCTTCCGACCTACGAGGTATATATATTCGTAACAGCAACGGAGAAATGGTGCAACTCGACAACTTAATAGAATTAGAAGAAAGCATCGCTCCACCCAAGCTATACCGTTATAATCGTTTCGTTTCAGCCACCATCTCAGCTGGATTGGCTCAAGGAAAAACAATTGGCCAAGGTTTGGATGAAATGGACAAAATAGCTAGCGAAGTATTGGATGAAACATTCCGTACAGCCCTATCAGGTGAGTCAAAAGAATATCGAGAAAGTTCTTCAAGTTTGATGTTCGCATTTGTCCTGGCAATTGTATTAATTTATCTTATTCTAGCCGCTCAATTCGAAAGTTTCAAAGATCCTTTGGTAATCATGCTGACAGTACCTTTAGCTATTGCCGGTGCTTTAATATTCATGTATTTTTCCGATATTACCATGAATATTTTCAGCCAAATCGGTATAATCATGCTCATAGGATTAGTAGCCAAGAACGGCATCTTAATTGTAGAATTTGCTAATCAGAAACAAGATGAAGGAATCAACAAGATGCGTGCCATCCAAGAAGCTGGACTACAACGTTTACGTCCAATCCTAATGACCAGTGCTTCTACTGTGTTAGGCCTTATTCCTTTGGCATTTGCCACAGGAGAAGGTTCTAATCAGCGTATAGCCATGGGTACAGCCGTCGTGGGAGGAATGTTAATATCTACCTTACTCACTATGTACATTGTTCCGGCAATTTATAGTTATCTATCAACCAATCGCAGCAAATTAAAAGAAATATGAAACGAATCTTAAGCCATCTATTAATACTATTAGCTTGTTTACCTTCTCTCCGAGCACAACAAGTTGCCACCTATACACTACAATCATGCTTAGAAAAAGGACTTCAAAACAACTATTCTCTGCAAATAGTACGCAACGAAGAGAGGATTGCTCAAAATAATGCAACCTGGGCTAATGCCGGTTATTTACCCACACTCGATTTGAGCGCCGGTTATAGTGGAAACGTAAATGATACAGAAACTACATTGCGCTCAACAGGAGAAAAAAGTAAAACAAACGGTGTGTTCGATCAGACATTGAATGCTGGCTTAAATCTGAATTGGACTATCTTTGATGGTTTCAATATCACTGCTAATCATCAACGACTAAAAGAGTTGGAAAGACAAGGTGAAACAAATACTCGCATAGCCATAGAAGATTTGATAGCCGATATAACTGCAGAATACTACAACTTCGTACAACAAAAAATCCGCTTAAACAATTTCCGTTATGCAGTTTCGCTTTCCAAAGAACGCCTCCGCATAGTAGAAGCCCGCTACCAAATAGGAGATTTTTCCCGATTGGATTACCAACAAGCTAAAGTCGATTTTAATGCAGATAGTGCACAATACATGAAACAACAAGAGTTGGTACATACTTCTCGAATCCAACTGAACGAATTGATGGCTAATGAAAATGTAGATCAGCCTATCCACGTTCTCGATACTATCATCGACGTGAATAGCACATTGAATTTTGATGACTTATGGAATGCGACATTAAAGATAAATGCCAATTTATTGAAAGCAGAACAAAATAACACTTTAGCTCGTTTAGACTACAAAAAAGTTTGTGCGAGAGATTATCCTTATCTCAAGATGAATGCCGGATATGGCTATACGCTCAACAAATATGAAATTGCAGCTAATAGTCGGCGTAATAATCTGGGGTTGAATTTTGGTGTCACTGTCGGTTTTAGACTCTTCGATGGAAAGCGAAAACAAGAACGAGAAAATGCACGAATAGCCGTAAAAAATGCACGCTTAGAACGCAATGAATTAGAACAAGCACTGCGCGCCGACCTTACAAATCTGTGGCAAGCCTACAAAAACAACTTGGAAATGCTACATCTGGAACGCCAAAATTTAATAGCCGCCAAAGATAATCATGAAATAGCTATGGAACGTTATATGTTAGGTGACTTGTCGGGTATAGAGATGCGCGAAGCACAAAAAAGTTTATTGGATGCCGAAGAACGTATTCTTGCAGCTGAATACGACACCAAATTATGCGAAATCTCATTGCTACAAATCAGTGGAAAGATCACCAATTACTTAGAATGAAATTAGCACTTATCACAACCCCCTGGCCTTCTTTATGCATTCATAGGCCTCGGTTATCTGCTTGAATTTCTCTTCAGCAGCTTTCTGTACATCGGCTCCTAAAGAAGCCACAGTATCAGGATGATGTTTCAATGCTTGCTTGCGGTATGCCTTTTTTACTTCAGCATCGGTAGCTGTAGACTCAATTTCTAAAACTTTATATGCTTCTTCAAGCGAATTTCCCCCTAAATTCAACATTGAGTTTACTTCGCTCTCGGTCAACCCCATATAAACAGCAACCTCTTTTAGGGCTTGTATTTCATCGGCAGTCACTTTACCGTCGGCCTTCGATATACCTGCCAAGAAACTGAGTAACTGAAGGCGTTGCTCATAAGGCATATTTGCAGCGATCTGTGCTGCACATTCACGGATGGTATTTCTAAAAGCCTGTGGCGAACGGGCATCCATTTGTTTCTTCTGTTCGAAAAGATTACGCAGAATTTGCTCACCTTGTGCCACTGCACTTTCTCCGAAGTTCACCCGCAAGAAATTGCGCATAAATTCCATTTCACTATGCATAATCTTTCCATCGGCTGTAATGATATAAGATGCCATAGCCATCAAGCTGAACAAAAAACTGTTCCGTTCGCCTTGATTGACATTTCTTCCGGTGGTAGCATCGGTTTCAATGGTAGTTGATTCAAACAATGAACCTAAACCGTACCCCAAGAGAGCCCCCAACGGTCCCCCGGCCATCCAACCTAAGATTCCTCCAATCCACTTACCCATTCCCATAGCTTTTCAAATGTTTTAATGTATAACAAAAGCGGAACAGTAAAGAAAGAAGTTCCTCTACTGTTCCGCTATATTATCGGTTATTATTTGCAACTACAACGAGGCTTCAATTGCTTGAAGAAATCGTTACCCTTATCGTCCACGAGGATGAATGCCGGGAAGTCTTCCACTTCAATCTTCCAAATGGCTTCCATGCCAAGTTCCGGATATTCCACACATTCAATACTCTTAATGTTATTCTGAGCCAAAATAGCAGCAGGACCACCGATAGAACCAAGATAAAAACCTCCATGCTTCTGACAAGCATCGGTCACCTGTTGGCTACGGTTACCCTTTGCCAACATAATCATGCTACCACCGTGACTTTGGAACAAATCAACGTAAGAGTCCATACGACCAGCTGTAGTCGGGCCCATAGAACCACATGCCATGCCTGCCGGTGTCTTGGCGGGGCCTGCATAGTAGATGGGATGATCTTTGATATATTGTGGAAGGTCTTCACCGTTGTCAATACGTTCTTTCAGTTTGGCATGGGCAATGTCACGACCTACGATGATAGTACCGTTTAAAGACAAACGGGTAGCTACCGGATATTTAGTCAATTCTTTCAAGATGTCTGCCATCGGCTGGTTGAGGTTTATCTTTACAGCATCGCCTTCACCTGCCTCGCGAAGTTCAGCGGGAATAAGTTCTCCCGGGTTGTCGTCCATCTTTTCAATCCAGATACCGTCCTTGTTAATCTTACATTTAATGTTACGGTCGGCCGAACAAGAGACACCAAGACCAATCGGACAAGAAGCACCATGACGTGGCAATCGGATGATGCGAACATCGTGAGCCATGTATTTACCACCAAATTGGGCACCGAGTCCTATCTTATGTGCTTCTTCCAAGACTTGCTTTTCCAATTCGACATCACGGAAGGCACGGCCGTATTCATTACCGGTAGTCGGTAATTCATCGTAATAGTGAGTAGAAGCCAACTTCACTGTTAACAAGTTCTTTTCGGCCGAAGTACCACCGATAACGAATGCAATGTGATAAGGAGGACAAGCGGCTGTACCAAGCGACTTCATCTTTTCAATCATAAACGGAACCAAAGTTGCCGGATTCAACACCGCCTTGGTTTCTTGATATAGATAAGTCTTGTTGGCCGAGCCACCACCTTTGGTCACACAGAGGAACTTATATTCCATGCCTTCGGTAGCTTCAATGTCAATTTGGGCTGGAAGGTTGCACTTGGTATTCACTTCGTCATACATGGTGAGCGGAGCGTTCTGAGAGTAGCGCAAGTTTTCTTCGGTATAAGTTTTATATACGCCAAGTGAAAGAGCCTCTTCATCGCAATAACCAGTCCATACGTGCTGTCCCTTCTCACCATGAATAATGGCAGTACCAGTATCTTGGCACAAAGGTAACTTGCCCTTAGCAGAAACTTCGGCATTGCGTAAAAAGGTCAGTGCCACATATTTGTCGTTATCGCTTGCTTCGGGGTCACTCAATATCTTGGCCACCTGCTCGTTGTGAGCACGACGGAGCAAGAATGAGACATCGCGGAAGGCTGCATTAGCCATTGCTGTCAAACCTTCCTTTTCAATCTTTAGGATAGGTTTTCCTTCAAATTCACTCACTGATACATAGTCCTTGGTCAAGAGATAGTATTCAGTCTTGTCTGGACCCAAATCGAACATCGGCTGATAATGAAATTCTGGATTTGCCATAATGCTTATATTTTTATTTTATGAATTAATGTTTTTTGTTCATTTTCGCAAAGGTACAAAGATTCTTGAAAGTAGTTCGTAAAAAACAAGAAAAAACATCAATGCGCTACCAAAGAATAGTACATCTGTCGAAGGAATAAATATCAAGTTTTGGAAAAGATAGGGAGTTTTGTCTGAAAAGATAGTATCTTTTACGTCATTAGATACTATCTTTTTTGGCAAAACATAGTATCTAATTGGTAGCTAACAACGGTTGTAAGCGAGCAATCAACTCATCGCCCAAGGCTGTCTTCACTTCGATATGACGAAGCACTGCGGTCACAAAAGGATTGTTTTCAAAATCGCCACGCACTTGTTCGAAGTCTTGCTCTTTTTCCATCCGAGAGCCATCGGCACCAAAGCCGGTCATCGAGGCCAACGAGAACTCTTTCTTGGCATCTTCATAAAGCATCTTATCCAACCCCACTACGGCCTCTTTCCACTTATCTACAATGGTAATCACATCGGCCGCCGTCATCTCTTCGGGTTTCACTCCATAGAAATCTTCCAATCGTTCGTAAGCCCAAGTCCATTCGTAAGTGTAATAATTGCGATGCATCCGTTCGAACTCGGCATTGATGTACTTCAAACGATTTATCTCTCCCCGCTCAACAGCCTCAATCAAGCCATCAATCTCACTCTTCGGTGCAATCAGTCCCGATATATCCACCCATTCACCTGAACCAGTCGGTGTATCTGGTAACAAGCGTTGTCGTATCTCTTCATTGCTACGAAAAGGGATCTCCTCCAATCGCTTGATTACCGAATTGCCTAAAAACTTATGAATGGCCGTTTCATAAAAACGAATTCCTTTTACCAAAGCCGAGTTGCGTATCTTAGCACTATGATAAGAATATATGTCAGACAATTCTCCACTAGCCCGACGCAGTTCCTTCAGTATCTCTCGCCCCTTAAACATCTTCTGCACCGTAAAAGGACTAAGCAAATTGTAATTGATAAAATCCAACTTATTGCTATCTGTACGTGCATCGCGTTTGGGCCACTTCTGCGCATCGCGAATGGTTCCCACGCTACGCAAGTTAACACCCGGCACTAAATAGGTGGTGTTATTCTGCTCTATCAGATACGAAAATGGCAGGTTCGAGGTGTCCGAATGGTTGACGTGTCGCCCCATAACCAACGAGAATGCGCCCACCTTGGCCGGCCACAAGATATAGGAATCGGAAGTAGTCTTAGCACCACGTTCCAATGTTCCTTGATGAATAGGCCCCAATTTGTACATATGATTACTTTGATTAGAGCCCGAACCAGCATTCATAAACGAAAACATACCGGCAATAAGTAGCGTCGATTTATGATGAGTTACCGTAAACGGCCCTGCAAATATGGCACAAGCCTCACCATTCTCCCCCTGACAATTACTAAAAAAAAGGGAGTCACTGGCCGAATAGTTATGCCCCAATTTGCATGCTTGTCCTACAAAACAACGGGTCAGCATGGCACCATCGTCTATATGCGAACCGGTAGAAACAATGAAATCGTCACAAATTACTCCATGACCAATGCGAGTTGGTGCCTCTACGTTACTATTTATACTACCATTACTCAAACGACAAGTTCCTTCTATATGACAAGCATCACCAATACGAACATTTTTAATAGAGCCTGTATTGACAATCGTCACTCCATTACCTACAAGCCCCACTGACGAAGCATGCTTATTAGCATAGTAATCGGCTATTTCACGAAGTTTCTCGATCAGTTCTGGGCGATGCCTATATAGAGCCATAATATAGGCCATGTGAGCCGAAAGTTTATCGGTCATCACTACCTCACGTCCACCAGTTTCATTTAAGACTGAGACTTCCACTCCATTGCCAAAACGAGAAACACCATCTACCAACATAATATCAATGTTCTCAATAAATGTATCATCACCTATTTCGTAATTGGCAATATAATTCTGCACATTCTCAATCAAACAATTGTTTCCCAACGTAACGTTATGCAACGTCACATGTCGCAAAGCAGCATGTTTTTTAATACCACCCGGTAAAATAAATTCTTTTTCAAACACTCCGAGAGATACTCTACCCGAAAAGCGAGTATGGTTGATATACTCCGGAGAAAATGCTTCGGCCACCTGCACCAAAGTCCAATCATCGGCCAAGCAAGCCTGATTTTGTAGTTGTTCAATCTCTTTCTTTGTCAGTTGTCTGTAAGTCATGGCTGTATTTGTTTCTTTATCTGTTATTCATAAGTCTGATACAAGAAGTCATTATAAGGATATTTCTGTACATGTAGTTCTCTAATCCTATTGTAAACCACCTCCTTAAACACCTCCATATTCTCTCTCTGCAAAGCCGAAATAAAGAGGCAATTATCTTCCATCTTCGCCATCCAGGTACTCATTAATTCCTGTAACGTCCAATTCTCTTTGGTACGTGGCGTCAAGTCATCTTCAGCCTTCTCCACATAAGTGTAAGCATCAATTTTGTTGAAAATAATCATCATCGGTTTACCGGCAGCACCAATGTCTGCCAACGTCTTGTTTACCACTTCAATCTGTTCCTCAAAATCGGGATGTGAAATATCGACCACATGCAACAACAAGTCTGCTTCGCGCACTTCGTCCAACGTTGATTTAAACGAATCCACCAAATCGGTAGGCAGCTTGCGAATAAATCCAACGGTATCACTTAGCAAGAAAGGCAGGTTTTCGATAATCACTTTACGTACCGTAGTATCAAGCGTAGCAAACAATTTATTTTCAGCAAACACTTCGCTCTTGGCTAACAAGTTCATCAACGTCGATTTACCCACATTGGTATAGCCTACCAGGGCCACACGAATCAGCCGGCCACGATTCTTACGTTGTGTAGCCTTCTGCTTATCTATTTCAGCCAAACGTTCCTTTAACAACGACATACGATTCAGGATGATACGACGGTCCATTTCCAACTGAGTTTCACCCGGTCCACGAAGCCCCACCGAGCCTTTACCACCGCCGGCACCAGAGCCACCACCCTGTCGTTCCAAGTGAGTCCATAATCTTTGCAATCGAGGAAGCATATATTTATATTGTGCCAACTCTACTTGAGTTTTAGCATTGGCCGTTTGGGCACGCATGGCAAAGATATCTAGAATCAGCGAAGTACGATCCAATATCTTCACTTTCAGTTCTGCTTCAATGTTTCGTATCTGTTTGGCAGAGAGCTCATCATCGAAAATCACCATACCTATTTCTCGCTCAGCCTCGGCTTCATCTTTAATATATTGACTGATTTCTTCCAACTTACCTTTTCCCACATAGGTCACCGAATTGGGGCCATCCATCTTCTGGGTAAACCGTTTTACTACCACCGCACCAGCCGTTTCGGCCAAAAAAGCCAACTCGTCCAAGTAATCGTTTGTCTTGCGCTCATCTTGCATTTTGGTAATAAGCCCCACCAACACGGCCGTTTCAGTTTGCACCTCCGATATTACAAATTCTTTCATACGTTCTTTTTACACCTTATTATATATACGGTCAATCATCCTGTTTTGTTCGGACAAAAATAATTATACGATTTGAAATATACAAATTGTACCTTTCAAAACATATCTTTATGGCCTATCTACAAAAAAAAGGATGCCTCTGGGCATCCTTTTTTTTACATTTATGTGTTTCTATTATTTCAAGAAAGGTACATTTTCTACATTGTTAATTGTAGGTTTCACTTTATTTATTACTTGGAAAGTTTGGAAATTACCATTAGGCTTCACCTCTTCGAAGATGTTACGAGTTGAAGTATAAGGCATCCATTCTAATCCAGTAAAGTAAGAAATAGTACCCAAGCCATTAGCATAGAATAGGAATGAGTCGAGTGTTACTTCATTTTCAGAGGCGTTAAGGAACTTGATAGTTCCATCTTCTGTCAGACCACCAATTAAATATGCTGAAGTATAAAGTTTTCCTTCTTCATAATTAGCACCGGCTAAGATTGTTGGATATTCGGTACCCTTATAAGAGAATGTATTTACATTTTGCGGATAAAGATATACCCAACCTGTTTCGGGGTCGTAATCCATGTAGAAAGTATCATCATATCCCTCAGAAGCCCAAGTAGAAAGCCCCTTAACAGTCAAGTAGATACCATTCGCGTCTTCTCCCTTTGTCATAGTTGCCAATAAATGTCCACTACCGGAAGAATTCCATACAGGTACAGCCCAGCTTCCTTCATAAGCGTCGATAGTACCTCCAATCAAAGCGTCGAATGGAGAACCACCCAAATAGATGTCAAATGTAGTAGAAGCTATTTTTTGAGGTTTGCCTGCTCCATAGCTTATGGCAACCGCTGTATATTTACCAGCTTCCTCTACCGGTAGGCTTACAAAACCTGAATCTACCACTTCTACTGATTCCAGAGAACCATCCAAAATAGCAGCTACAATTGCATCTACATCCTTTGTTGCAGCCATAGCTACCTTAGCCGATTCAACATCTTCGCCCAAAGTCACTTTCACAACAGCAGCATTTGCATCACTTGCATCGGTGAAGAGGCCGGCATATTCAATGGTTGCACTATAGTCGGCTATTACAACACCGGGGAATGCTACCATGAATGCACCGTTTGCATTAGCAGGATACAATCCTCCATCATTATAGTCTGCCATACCAAATAACAAACTTTCTTTAGGGAATGTAATTACACCATCTTTCAATGTACCGCAGTAGCCAGCAGCTTTCATGTCTTCTACAGTAGCACCTTGTCTTACCATGTAGTAGTTTGCCATGCTCCACATAATCATGTTGCCATAACCCCAATCAGTTCCGGTAACGGTTTGAGTGATATAAACGCCATCAGGGTCTTGAGCATTGATTTCCATGTAGTAGTTCTTTGATTCATCGAAATCACCCGGTTCGTTATACGGATAAGCAGCACCATAAGGATTTACCAATCGATACAATCCCGGCTTTTCTTGATTCTCTTGGATTTCTACTTTATAGCTTACATTTTCTACTCCAAAGAGTGTAGTAACAAAGTCTTCTCTATAAGTAGCCATACCCAGTGAAACCCATGGAGCCGGCATTCCAACTTTAAATGTATAAGTAGAAACACCATAAGGAGTTGCATCGGTTTCGGCAATAGAAATAGATACTTCGCTAAATTCATCGTAAGTGAAGTCTGCCGGATTATAACCGATGGTCAATGTAGCAGTAGCTGCACCTGATGCGAACTCAACAGAAGAAGGGATACTTAATTTGCCGGTTCCATCGGTAACACTCAAAGCCACAGTAGCAGCAGTAGAGGTCATTTGACGGTGCAAGTCAACGGTAAATGAAGTGGCTGATGAAGTCAGATTCACAGTGCTTGCAAGGTTGCTGGCAAAATATACTTGCGCATTGGTAGGCGCTTCGGCCGGAGTGTATTCTGCTTCTTCTTCACCACAAGAGGTAAAGCCTAAGAGGATGGCACCGGTCAGCAATATACCTAATATATTTTTTATTGTCTTCATATATTCTGTTTATGATTAATGATTAAAAATTGCCTGGCGCATACTCTCCGACAGGTGACGGACCGGTAACAGTGCCAGTCGGGTCGGGGTTGTTGGTATCGTCAGTAATTGCATTATTAGAGTTCATTTCTGTCAAAGGAATTACCAAGTTCCAGTTGGGCTTGATTCCTTCGCAGTTAATCTTGAAGATATCAGCCGGAGCATTGGTTCCTTCGTAGTTTTGAATAACACCCGGTTTAATACGTTTAGCTGACGGGAATGCATTACCCTCGCCCCAGAATTCGATACGCATTTGTGCCAATACTTCGATTTGGAAAGAACGTTCGTCTTTTGCGGCACAAATATATTCAGGGTCACGATATGTTTGCATGAAGCTATTCAGTTTTTCTACACCGGCAGCTACACCTTGTGACATACCTACTGCTTCGGCTTCGATGAGGTACATTTCCTCAACACGCATAATAGGCACATCGCAGGCACCACCAATACTATATGTTTCATAATCGCCATCTACACAACGGAACTTCAATGACAAGTAAGCGGGTACTTCTTCAATCCACTTGTCGCCACGAACTGACTTATAAGGATAGTAGTTGAGTTTTTCGGGGTCGAGGAAGCTATACTTGCGGAAGTCGCTCGGTGCAATCTTGTCGTAAAGTGCACGGTCGATACTTGGACGAGTTAATGAAGAATATCCCCAATCGGCTTCGCCTGACATCCAACCGGTAAAGTTACAGAGGTTACCCATGTTTTCGGCTGAGTAAGTCAGATGCCACATCCATGCTTGGTTGGCTACACAGAAACCGCTTGACGGATCTAACCATTGGCTTTCGGTAACAGGGGTTGCACCCGAAGCATCGATAGCCTTGCGTGCATAAAGAGCTGCGTTTGCATAATCTTCGTCCCACAAATAAGCTTTAGCTTTGATACCATAAACAACAGCCAAGTTGGGGAAAAGCTTTGTTGCTGGAGTATAGTTTTCCAATGCCTTTTCAGCTTTATCCAAGTCTGAAAGGATGAATGCCATCATCTCATCGTGGCTGATGCGCGGATTGTTCTTTGACGCTTCGCCATCGGTTGTTTCGGTTACCAAGGGCACAGTCAGTCCCAATACCTTAGAGCAGTCGGTATAGATATTGGCAATCGGTTCGAAAAGGTACATCAAAGTGTAGTAATTAAAGGCACGGCATGCGTGAGCAATACCGGCATATCCTCTCATCACATCGCTTAGTTCTTCATTTTCTACATCTACGACAGAAATCACGTCGTTGGCCGATTTGATGAACTTATACAAAGTAAAGAAAGGCAGATAAGCCATGTAACTATTGTTACCGTATGTACCGTTAAAAGTGTTGTAGTTGCGATACCAGTCGTAACCTGAGTTGTCGCCCAAGGGGAACATATCGCCCAACATTTCGGTTTGAGCAATCATCAATTGCGGGTATCCCATGTCTGTTTCATGAACCTGATCTCCATAAACGAGATAGCCCTGTGCCATCTGTGCGGGAATACCGTTCAATGAGGCTTCCAAGGCCGTAGCCGAAGAACCTACTTGTTCGGAAGTGGCACTGCCGCTTTCGGGGAAAGTCTCTTCAATGCAACTTGACAGGGTTAATGCCGACACCATCAATGCAGAGAATATTTTAAATGCTTTCTTCATATTTATTGTCATATTTAATGTTAGAACTTAAGTGTGATACCACCAGAGAAGCTTCTCATCGGTGAGTAGTAGGTTGCATTGGTTGAATCGCTGTAAGATTGACGTGGGTCGAAACCTTTACGCTTTGACCAATAGAATACATTTTCGCAAGAAGCATAGATTCTCAATGAGTTGATAAGCAACTTCTTGGTCCATTTAGCCGGGAATGTATAACCAACGTTGATATTTTCAATGTTCAAGTAGCTGGCATCTGTCAAGAAACGGGTAGAAGATGCTGCACTATAGGTATCACCGAACATGAAACGAGGAATATCTGATTTGGTGTTAGTGGGCGACCAAGAATCCAACAAGTCAGCGTGGAAGTTATAACCGGCATTGCTACCTGTCGGTGAAGACATGAAGCTGGCATAAGTACCATCCAATTGTTTGCCACCGATTTGGTAAGAGCAATTGATGCTGAAGTCGAAGCCATAGGCCGAGATAGAAGTACCGAAACCACCGAAGAAGTCGGGGATTGTAGTTTCTTCTGTTACATAATAGTCGGCTTCAGAGTAGTTGGTGGTTGTTTCGCGAGCACCGGTCACGTTGCCTTTCTCGTCTTTTACGTTCTTGTACCACATTGATTGACCATCTTCGGATACACCGGCATAGTCTTTCAGATACCAAGTATAGATAGAGAGGTCTTCGGCAATATAGAAGCTACCGCTGTTGTAACCCTTGTACTCTTTCATACCGGTTGTGTAACGAGAGTTGGTCTTCTTGTCGTCGTGCAACTTGGTGATGCGGTTCTTCACGGTAGAGATATTGAAGTTGGCATCCCAAGTGAAGTTGTTTCTATTGAAAATATTCACGTTAACATCCAATTCAAAACCACTATTGTACATGTCACCCACGTTGTCAAAGTAGCTGGCGTAACCTAAAGCCGGTGCAACAGAGAATGAATACAACATGTCGGTAGTTGTACGACGATAGTATTCGAAGCTACCGCTTACACGGTTGAACAACTTAAATTCAGTACCAATGTTGAAATTGGTGTTGGTTTCCCAAGTGATGTCTCTTGTACCCTTGGTTGCAAATGAAGTACCTACATTGCCCGATGAGTTAGAGATGTCGAATACGTCGGTGTAACGATAGTTACCGATGTTGTCGTTACCTTGTGAACCAATAGAGGCCTTAACCTTCAGTTCATCAACCCAATCTACATCAAACCAACTTTCCTTGTTAATCAACCAAGCACCACCTACAGACCAGAAGGTACCCCAACGGTGATCGGGATGGAAGCGTGAAGAGGCATCGCGACGGATTGAAGCCGAACCGAAGTAACGTTCGTCGTAGTTGTATTGGAAACGAGCGAAGTAACCTTCGTTGTTGTAACGGCTGATGTAAGAAGAAGCCGATTGACCGTCGATTACAGCACCGCTCAATTCCTTATTATCTTGTGAGAACATCTTAGACTTGTCGGCATACAATTCATAATACTTAGAGTAATAGAATTCGTGACCCAACATAATATCAAAGTTGTTGTTGCCCAAGCTGGTAGTGTAGTTCAGCAATTGTTGGGCGTTGTAGTCGTAAGAACGAGTATGGTATTTACTTACTGTACCACCGGTAGTATCGAACTGACCGTAGTAGGGGTTGTAAACGTAGGTACCACGAGTTTCATCCAAGTTGGCAGTACCGTTTACGGTCAACTTCAAACCTTCAAAGAAAGTGATATCAGCAAAACCGTTTACAGTAGCAGCATTACCTTCCGAGTTGTTGGTGTTCAAGTAGCTATCTTGAATAGGGTTGGCATCCGAAATAAACGGACGAGACATACCACCGTTCATACCGTTACCGTAGTCCATCATTTGGATACCGTTGCTGTCGTACTTGAAAGTACCGTCGGCATTACGCAGATAGATAGGATAGATAGGAGCAGTTTGTGAAGTGAAGGCCCAAATGTTACCACTTGAAGATGAAGAACCGTTGTTTGACAACGAGTTGTATTCAAAACGGGTATAAGACATATTGGCACCTACCTTCAACCATTCCTTGGCTTGGTAGTCGGCACGCAAACGGGCTGTCAGACGTTGCATGTCAGAAGCCTTGGTGATACCTTCGTTGTTCAAATAACCCAAAGAAGCATAGAATGCGCCCTTGTCGGTATTACCGCTGATAGACATGTTGTATTCTTGACGAACACCGGTACGAGTACCAGCATCTTCCCAATCGTCGGGCAACAACAGGTAATCTTCACCTTTATAATTAACTACACGACCTAATGTGGCATTCGGATTCAGTTTGCCGTTCATACCGATGAGGTATTGGTTGTCGGGAATAGTATATACATTGTAACCCAAACCACCGTTACCTTGGTCACCGAACAGATTGGCATTAGCCTTTTGCCAAGCAGCATTTTCGCTCATACCTTGACTCAAGTAGTAGTTATTCAAGGCACCGTAATGCATCTCGTAGTATTGTGCAGGGCTACTGATTACATTATAATGCTGCAAAGCACGAGTGTTAGCACCATACTTAGCGTCGAATGTAACGACTGCTTCGCCACCTTTGGCACGTTTGGTCGTAATCATGATTACACCGTTGGCACCACGGGCACCATACAATGCGTTTGATGCGGCATCCTTCAATACCGTCATAGACTCTACGTCGTTGGGGTTCAAGTTGTTCAAGTCGCCGCTATAAGGTGCGCCATCAACAATAATCAACGGGTCGTTTCCGGCATTCAACGAACTGAAACCACGAATTTGGATAGATGCCTTAGCACCCGGAGCACCACTGTTAGAAGTCAATTGCACACCCGGAACTGCACCGGCCAATGCATTGGTTACGCTTGTTACTTGCGATTCTTCCAGTTTCTCAGAACCAACTACCTTGGCCGAACCTGTAAACGCCGACTTCTTGGCGGTACCGAAAGCGGTAACGATTACTTCGTCCAACATTCCGGCATCGGTTTTCAATACGATTTTAAGGTTGGGCTTAATGGTTACTTCTTGAGTAATCATACCTACAAACGAAACGACTAAAGTCTTCGCTGAACTTGGTATGCCATCCAACGTAAAATCACCATCAATACCGGTAATGACACCTTGTTGAGTGCCCTTTACCACTACTGAGGCTCCAATAACTGGCTGCCCGTCTTCTTCAGAAATCACAACACCAGTGACTTTCTGATTTTGGGCAGTTGCCAAACCTATCCCTACAAAAAGACAGGTCAATAACAACATTAATTTTCTTTTCATAAATTCTCTCTTAAAGTTAAACTTTACATTAATTGTTTTTTACTCTAACAAACTGCAAAGGTATTAATAAATATGAAAACTACAAAATTTACTATTAAAAAACCTTGTAAAATCGCCATTTTAACGATAAATGTCGCTTTTCTGTCGCCTAATTCCATGAATTTACATGCATTATTTTTAATAGAATGTGTATAAATAATGTATAAGAGAATGCTTTTTTAACACTTTTATTCTTATTATTTACATTTATGGAGAAGATTGTATATGCATTGGTTTACAACCGCAAGAAAAGGCTGAATGCGCAGGGCAAAGCATTGGTGCAAGTAGAGGCTTATTTAAACAAGCAGAGAAGGTATTTTTCTACCAAGGTTTATCTGAAACCTGAGCAATGGGATAAGAGACGACGATTGGTGAAATGTCATCCCAATGCCAAGGCATTGAATCAGCGCATGTGGGATTTCATCTGCAAACTGGAAGAGCAGGAATTGGACATGTGGCAACAAGAAGGGATGATTTCGCTAAGTAGGCTTGATGTACATTCCACTCAATCATATGCTCAAGGCTCGTTTATTGATTTTTATCGAAGGGAGGTATCCAATGCGCTTATCAAAGAGAGTACCCGAACTAATCATTTAGGCACTTTGAAGATTTTGATTAGATTTAAGGAGAGGTTGAGTTTTGAGGAATTATCGTTCGACTTCTTATTGTCGTTCGAAAAATACATGCAACAAGAGGGGTATCACATCAATACCATCGGCAAACACATGCGGCACTTGAAACGTTACATCAATGTGGCTACTCTAAAAGGGTTGCTTCCGGCAAAAGAGGTGATTTTCAAGAATTACCGTATAAAAAGTGTGGAAAGTAAACATACCCACTTGCATCCGGAAGAGTTAAAGCGTTTGGAAGGATTGGTGTTGCCCGACAAGCTGAGCCGACTACGTAAATCGCTCGACGCCTTTCTGTTTTGTTGTTATGCCGGCCTACGCTTTTCTGACTTCACCCATTTGCGTGGCGAGAATATTGTAAAAAACGGTAAGGAGACTTGGCTGAATTACCGTAGTGTAAAGACAGATATTCCTGTCAGATTACCGCTGCACTTACTATTCGAAGGAAAGGCCATAGAGGTGTTGCGGCGATACATGCGCAACTTGGACGATTTCTTCCGCCTACACGACAATTCTAATGTAAACAAAGACTTGCTACGGATAGCCAAATTGTGCGGATTAAAAAAACAACTGACTTTTCATGTGGCCAGACACACCAATGCCACCTTATTAATATATAAAGGGGTCAATATTACTACCGTACAAAAGCTTTTGGGACATAAAAACATTAAAACCACGCAAGTTTATACGAATATTATGGATGTAACGGTGCTCAATGACTTGCAGAAACACAAAAAATGATTTTCATATCTGTGGCAGAAGAATAAAGCAGGTGCCCAAAAGCCGACTATACGGTTGAAATAATGTCAAAAGCATCGTTTATAGTCCTCCACAAAGGCTGTATTGCCTCTGTTTTGTGCGCCGAAACACTTTGTTTCTTTATACGAAACAGAGTGTTTCAGCGAATGAAACAGAGTGTTTCACCGCACGAAACAAACTGTTTCACACCTTTGAAACAAAGTGTTTCATAAAGATGGAACAGATAGTTAGCTCGTTTTTCGAAGAGAAACAAAAACCGTGTGTGACATTAAAAAAGTAATGTCACGCTAATGTCACACCTAATGTCACACTTCCTTTTAACATTTTCTGTACTGATATTCAGTCCACTAACCCACTATTTTAACAGTTGTGTGACATTGTGACATTAAAATCACGAAAAAAACTTCTATGTGTAGAGATGGTAAGTAGAAAGAGAAAAGCAAGAAATATCCCCTAAAAAACCTTGGGCAATTACGGCAGTAAAAAAGAATGTCATGCCACAATTCAATAAATTACACACTGTATATCAATGCGATATATAAAAAAACAAACAGTTTCTAAAAAACTATTTCTACGTGTCATAAAAGACTTCACTATAATAGCATCGAAAAAATATACATCTTAAAAAGCATCCGACACAGAGATTGTAAACTCGCGGTAGCAAATGGGTAGCATAAAGCAAAAATAAATACCCATATCTTGTTGAATATCAGATAAATTCTCGTCTATATCGGCATCTTAGAAGTAACACATCCTTTGTTCAATCCCCCTCAGAAAGCTTCAAATGAAATATTCAAACAATAAATAAGTTTTTTGCAAACGTTTACATGCCATATAATCAGACAGTTACAAACAACCAAGTTCAGCGAAAACTCTTGTTATTTCGTTCGTAGGTATGCAGACACAAGAAGTAGCTATCAAACCCAACCTTAAGATTTACTTAAAGGCTGACGTTGAGATGCTTGACGAAGTAATGGTAGTGGCTTACGGTACTGCTAAGAAGTCATCGTTTACCGGTTCGGCTTCGGTAGTAGGTGGCGAAAAGATTTCGAAGATGCAAACTTCAAACGTTTCTAAATCTTTGGAAGGTGCCATGGCCGGTGTACAAATTTCACAGAGTTCCGGTCAGCCGGGTTCTTCAGGTACCATTTATGTACGCGGTATCGGTTCTATTTCAGCAACCAAATCGGCTTTGATTGTAGTGGACGGTGTGCCTTATGAAGGAAATCTGAATCAGATTGCTCCTAACGACATTGAATCGATGACTGTACTGAAGGACGCTGCTGCCAACTCATTGTATGGCGCACGCGGTTCTAACGGTGTAGTGTTGATTACGACTAAAAAAGGTAAGAGCGGTAAGGTGAAAGTTACTTTCGAAAACCGCACCGGTGTCAACACTCGCGGAGTTCCTGGATATGATGTTTTGGATAATCCGCAGGAATACTACGAACTCTATTGGGAAGCAATGCGCAACAATTCGGTAGCATCGGGCAACTCGTACCTCGCAGCAGGTGCTTATGCTTCAGCCAATTTAGTAAAGAATCTGGGTGGTTACAACAACTACAATGTTGCCGACGGTGAATTGGTTGACCCTATCACCGGTCGTTTAAACCCAAACGCTAAATTGATTTATCACGATGATTGGTTGGAAGAGGCTTTCCGTCCCGGTATGCGTCAAGAAAACTCTATTTCTTTGAGCGGTGGTACTGAAAAGACTCAATACTATGCTTCACTGGGCTTCTTGTATGACAATGCTTATACCGTTAACTCGGACATGACTCGTATCAATGCCCGTGTAAAGATTGACCAAGAAGTAAACGAATGGTTCAAAGCCGGATTCAATTTGGCTTACAGTAACGTTAAGACCAACTCACCGAACGTGGGAGGAACCAACTACTCTTCAATCTTTATGTTCGGACAACGAGTGGCTCCTATCTATCCGGTATATATGTACGACCAACAAGGTAATCAAATATTGGATGCACAAGGTAATCCGCGTTATGATTATGGTGTAGAGATGGGTAAACGTCCGTTTGGTGCCAATGCACATCCTATTGCACAACAATTGCACGACATTTACAAAGGCAATTCTGACGTTATCAACGCTAAAGCGTATGCTGAATTCTCTTTCTTGAAAGATTTCAAATTGACCGTAAACGCCAGTTTGGATAACTTCAACAGCCGTACCGTAGATTTCCAAACTCCTATTGGTGGTGATGCCGCTAACGTAAAAGGTCGTGGTACTACCGAAATGAGCCGCTATTTTGTACTAAATGCCAACCAATTGCTGAACTGGTCGCACACTTACTGGGATGTTCACACATTCGAAGTTTTGTTAGGCCACGAAACCAAGAACGACCGCAGCGAATATGTTTGGGCACGCAAAGAAAACTTCTTGGTACCCGACAATCCGGAACTTGGTAACGCCGGTAAGTTATCTGACGCCAGCTCAGGTGCAGCCGAATATGCATTAGAAGGTTATTTCGGTCAATTGAGATATGACTTTGATGACAAGTATTACTTCTCTACAAGCTATCGTCGCGATGCTTCTTCACGTTTCCATCCGGACAACCGTTGGGGTAACTTCTGGTCAGTAGGTGCATCATGGCGCATCAACAAAGAGAAGTTCATGGAAAGTGCCACTTGGATTAACGACTTGAAGTTTAAGGCCAGCTACGGTACACAAGGTAACGACGGTATCGGTAACAACCAACCCTACTTGGATCAATACGTAGTGGTTCCCAATGCCGGTGAAATTGGTATCAATTACAGCTTCCGTGGAAACAAGGACATTACTTGGGAAAAGAGTAAGAACTTCAACACCGGTTTTGAATTCAAGTTCTGGGATCGTTTGAGCGGTAACATCGAATACTTCCGCAAAGATACTCGCGATTTGCTTTATGCAAAACCGTTGCCTCCTTCACAAGGTGTTCCTTCAAGCATCTACGAAAACACAATGTCTATGCGCAATGAAGGTTTTGAGTTGGAATTGTTATATGATGTATTTAATAATAACAACTTCAAATGGACTGTATCACTCAATGCAACTCACTACAAGAACAAATTGCTGGAGTTGCCGGAAGACAGACCGCAAGACGGATGGGCTACAGGTAACTACTTCCGCAAAATCGGTGAACCATTGTACAACTACTATGACTACAAGTTTGCCGGTGTAGATCCTGAAAACGGTGATGCTCTTTACTGGGCAGACGAAAAAGACCAAGACGGTAATGTTATCGGTCAAAAGAAAGTGGTGGGAACTTCGCAAGCTACACGTTATGAATTGGGTAAATCACCAATTCCTGATTTGTATGGTGGTTTCTCAAGCAACATGGAATTTGCAGGCTTTGACTTCGCACTGAATTTCGCTTATCAATTGGGTGGTTATGTATATGACAGCCAATACGAAGGCTTCATGGGTGCAGGTACTGCCGGAGACAACTGGCACAAGGACATCTTCAACCGTTGGACACCGGACAACCGCTATACTGACATTCCACGTCTCCAAGAAGGTTCATTAGACCAAAGTGTATCGGGTGATTGGGCTTTGACATCAGCTTCTTACTTAAGTCTACGCAACGCGACATTGGGATACACATTCCCCAAACATTGGTTGAGCAAGGCTAAGATTGAAAAACTGCGTCTCTATGTAGTAGGCGACAACATGTTCCTGCTCTCTGCACGCAAGGGCTTCGACCCGCGTCAATCCTTCACCGGTGACACCGGATACAACTACTCAGCTATGCGTACTGTATCATTCGGTATCAACCTTGAATTTTAATAAAAACGATTAAAAGAGAATACATATATGAAATTTACAAAGATATTAATACTTTCAGCCTTTACATGCTTCTCGATGGCAAGTTGTGGCGATGGTTTCTTTGATGTAGAGAACTCTGATGTTGTCACTAAAGAACAGATTGACGAAATCGGGAATTCAAGTCCCGATGCGCTTATTGACGTAGTTGAACCCCTGATGTTGGGTTTGAACAACTATACATTCCAATACAATACCCAAAATAGTGCAAGTACCGTTCACGAAGACTTCGGTTTAATGGGCGTTTATCACTTGGGCGATGTGATGAATGATGACTTGGCCTTCTACTCACGCGGTAGCGGTTGGTTTACTTACGACTATGAATTGGACTATTGGCAAGAACAATACAAACGTCCCTACTTCGTTTGGAATTTCTTCTATTCCGTCATTGCCAAAGCAAATGATATTATAGCAATGATTTCTCCTGAAGTAACCGATGCCAAGTTGAAGGCATATCGAGGTGCGGCATTGGCTTATCGTGGATTAGCTCATGGCTACTTAGCTCAATGGTTTCAACAAACCTACATTGGTAACGAAGATGCACCGGGTGTACCCATCGTACTTACTCCCGACGAAGCAGAAAATGCATTTGCCGGACGTGCACCGTTACGTCAGGTATATACTCAAGTAGAAAAAGACTTCAAGGATGCAATGACCCTTTTGGAAGGTTGGGAACGCCCTAACAAATCTATGATTGACTACCAAGTAGCTGCCGGTCTTTACTCACGTATCTGTTTGGTGACAAACAACTGGGACGATGCCATCACTTATGCTCGCAAGGCTCGCGAAGGTTACAGCATCTATACTCCGACAGAATTGCTCGCTAACAATGCATTCAACAACATTAATGCCAAAGAGTGGATTTGGGGTATGGACATCACAGCTGAAACTACAAGCATGTTTGCTTCTTTCTTCTCATTCATTTGTTCATATGATGCCGGATACGGTGGTGATGTTGGGCAATATCGAATGATTGATGCCCGACTGTTCAGCCAAATGAATGATACTGATGTAAGAAAGAAACTCTTCAAACATAGTGGCAACGGGGTAACTTACACTTCTCAAGAGGCTGGATTCCCCGACTATACAAACATCAAATTCAAGAAAGTAGCCAACTGGGAAGCAGACTATGTCTATATGCGTGCTTCTGAAATGGTGCTTACCGAGGCAGAAGCGTTGGCACACAAAGGTGATTTGGCCGGTGCAGCTAACGTTTTGAAAGAACTGATGAGCCAAAGAGATCCTTCATGGAACTATTCTCAAGTAACTGCCGATGATGTATATCAACAACGTCGTTTGGAATTGTGGGGCGAAGGATTCTCACTATTCGATCACTTGCGTCTGAAGAAAGGAGTAGAACGCAATTACGAAGGAACTAACCACTTGGCAAGCGCACTTTATACTATTGCAGCAGATAGTTGGTACCTACACCACCAGATTCCATTGCGCGAATTGGATAACAGTGATGCACTTAACGCCGAAGACCAAAACCCGGCTCCAACTGAAAGCAAGTTTAAAAATTAAAAACATTTAATTGACAGAGAAAATGAAAAAAATCAGTATAATCGCATTAGTAGCCTGTGCATTGTTTGCCAGTTCTTGTGAAAACGACAGCACATTGGAGGAAACCAGAGTGGCTGAAGTAACAGCACCTACTGTTTCATTCGAGGTTTCTGTAAATAAATACGATGCTACTTTCAACCTAACTTCAACAGCCGGCAATCCTGAAGCTATAGAAACCGGCATTATGGTTAGCACAGAAAGTCAGCCTACAATAAACAATTCTACCGTTCTTGCAGCAGATGAAAGCGGTACAATTACAGAAACATTCAATCCGGGAACAACTTATTATGCTTGTGCTTATGCGCTCACTTCAAACAAGTTAGTTACTTCGGAAGTAAAAACATTTACTACCGATAGCCATCCGTTGGGTGCATTCTTAGGTAAAAAGACATTAGGAGGACTAAACCTCTTTGCTGGTGCAGAAGATGCAATAAACGTAACAATCACCCCGGATCCTGCTGACGAAAGCGTTGCTTATTTGTCGGGCTTAGGTTCTGAACAAGTAGCATTACCGTTAGGTAGTATCAAGCTAGTATTTGACTTAGGAAACAATACTGTAACTATTCCTAATGGTCAAATAATAGAAGAAGCAAATTATGGAGCATATCGCTATGTCATGCTGGACGAGGAAACTAATCCACTGGCCGGCCACAATGTTGGCACTATTGAAAACGGTGTAATCAACTTCAACTCATTGGCTGCAATGATTGTGGAAGGTGGTAATGCCGGATTATTCCACTGGGCATTCTTCTATATATCAATACAATAAGATGCCTCATAGATGTTAAGAAAGGATGCTCGATCGAGCATCCTTTCTTTATTTATATAAAAAACACATCATGCATTTACATTCTTCAAGATATCTATCAACACCGGTTTTGCACCACTGATGAAACATTCCACACCGATAACCATCAAGATAAGTCCCATCAAACGCATCATCACATTATTACCGGTTTCGCCTATCACCTTAACCAAACGAGTGGAAGCACGCAGAATGAAAAACGTAAGTGAGTAAATAAATGCAATAGAAGCAATGAGTATCACTTTCATTTCAATAGTTGTGGCATCTTGCATCAATACAATAGAGTTAGCAATAGCACCAGGACCACAAACCATAGGAATGCCCAAAGGAGTTATGGAGATATCATTAGCGTAGGTCTTTATCTCATCGTCTTTCAATTTCATGGAGGTATAACGAGCTTGCAACATATCGAAACCTATCTTAAAAATAATAAACCCACCGGCTATACGAAAACCTTCGGTCGAAATACCAAAGAGAGAGAATAAGAATTGCCCTAAAAATGCAAAGACCATGATGGTTACGAATGCCACCAATGTGGCACGAGAGGCCACCGACTGACGTTCTTTTTCAGTCATACCGTTAGTCATGGTTAGAAATACCGGCATGGTTCCTAACGGATTGGTCAAAGTAAAAAAAGAAGTTAAACAGAGTAGTGCAAAAGGTATCAATGCTTCCATAGTATAATATATATGTTAAGGTGTGCCATATTCATGACACACCTTAATTAGTAATCAAACAAGAATTACCAAATATTTAGACACACTCCAAAACTCAGTAGGATTGGTAATCTTTAGTATCTTCTGACCTTTAGAATCTTCCTCTATTACATACGAACCGGTAGGATGCGAGGTCAGCAAATCGGCTTTCTTAGAATAGAGTTTAATTTCCTTAGTTGTACGAATGTCTATTTGAGTAAAATAATCTTTATTGAAATCGGCACTTTCCATTACTTTCCCTTTTTTGAATAGACCGGTATCTGTCAAGATATTCTGCTCTTTCAATTCCTTCTTTGTGCCAAACACAAACCATGCTGTATTCAGAGCCTTGTCTTGCTGTGAAACAACTTGTTGCTTAGCTTCATTTTCTGCTATTAAAGCATTCTTCTCACCGGTAAGGCCTGCCACAGCCTCATCTAATTCTTGAATACGAATATTCTTAGCAGCCAATTCGCTTTGCAACTCTTCGATACGTTGTGTCTTGGCATTAAGTTCTTTTGTCAAATTCTCGATAGCTTTCTTCAATTGTGATGAGTTATTTTTACTCTTACGCAATTGTTCTTGAAGCTGGGCTATCTGCGCTTTATTATCTTCCATCTGCTTACGAATAAACTCAATATCCTCAGCAATCTGTTGCCTAGCACTTAAAGAGCCTTCGCCCACAGCTCCTCGATTCAAATCTACTCGGTTTTCAGCTGCATTAATTTGCCTAAACCCTTCGGAAATTTCATTGAAGGTAGCCATCATGTCATCCAGTTCGGCATCGCGTTCCGAAAGTTCTGCTTTCAATGCTTCATTCTCAACTTTCAAATCCTTACCTCCAATAAAGGCATCGCAAGATGCAAGTAGCAATGTTGCGCCTAACAATAGTAATACTTTTTTCATACGTTCTTGTTTTAAGTTGGTTAATTAAGTATATTTAGTTGTCTAATCCTCCTACTATTATAACTATTTCTCCACGTGGTTCATTTTTTGTAAAGTGTTCTACAAGTTCGGCCAACGTACCCCTAACCGTTTCTTCATGGATTTTGGAAATCTCTCTGACTACGGCTGCCAATCTTTCTGAACCAAAAAAATCGGCAAATTGCATCAACGACTTCAATAAGCGGTGAGGAGACTCATAGAAGACCATAGTACGCGATTCTTCTGCCAATAATTTCAACCGAGTTTGCCGGCCTTTCTTCTGTGGCAAGAATCCCTCGAAACAAAATTTATCATTGGGCAATCCCGAAGCCACCAATGCCGGTACAAAAGCTGTAGCTCCCGGCAAACATTGTACCTCGATACCGTTTCGAACACATTCGCGTACCACCAAGAAACCAGGGTCGGATATACCGGGAGTCCCGGCATCAGATATCAGCGCAACCGTTTCACCAGCTTTCATTCTATTAACAACACTTTCAACTGTTTTATGTTCGTTAAATTTATGATGAGATAACATAGGTCTCTTAATCTCAAAATGCTTCAATAAGATACCCGATGTACGGGTATCTTCGGCTAAAATTAAATCGACCTCTTTTAATATCCGGATGGCTCTGAATGTCATATCCTCCAAATTACCCACCGGTGTAGGTACTACATATAGCTTACCCATGTCTCTTTCTATTAATAAATATGAGGCAAATGTAGAAATAAATAATGAAAAAAACGGCCGAACTCAACAAAAGTATTATTTTTGCAATTATAATAGTAACGTTTTTACAGCAATACATCGCCATATGGAACAAAAGAAGATAACATTCGATCGCTTTATTCGGGGAGCTTTATTCTGCTTCGCTCTTATTGGGATTCTATTTCTTTTCAATCGATTAAGTAGTGTGTTATTGCCTTTCTTCATTGCTTGGCTCGTTGCCTACCTCATCTATCCGCTTGTCCTTTTCTTCCAACAACGCTTGAAACTAAGAAGTCGTATTCTCTCTATCTTTTGCGCATTAGTCAGCATCATCATTGCAGCAACTGTCATCTTCTATCTGTTAATACCTCCTATGGTTGAAGAGTTTAGTAGAGTGAAAGATTTAGTTATCCAATACTACACTAACGGAGCTACTGCTGGCAACATCCCCCATTCTTTATCTGAATTTCTGCAAGATAACATAGACAAGGAGTTTATTACAACCTTGTTCAACAGCAACGACCTCACCGCAGCCTTAAAGTTTGCCGTACCTAAAGCATGGAATCTCCTCTCAGAATCCATCAACCTGTTGATGAGTGTATTCACTCTATTCATTATTCTACTATATATCGTTTTCATATTGCTCGACTATGAAAGCATTGCCGAAGGTTGGATTCCTTTAGTACCAGAGAAATACCGGAATTTCATAGTCGGCCTGCGTAATGATGTAAAAGATGGTATGAATCGTTATTTCCGCGGACAAGCCTTTGTTGCTTTCTGTGTAGGAATTCTTTTTAGCATCGGATTTTTAATTATTGATTTTCCTTTAGCCATCGGCCTAGGATTATTCATTGGGGTTCTTAATTTAGTACCCTATCTACAAATTATCGGCGTGCTACCTACAGTAATCCTCGCCATTTTAAAAGCGGCCGAAACCGGAGGAAACTTTTGGCTTATTCTGGCAGCTGCTGGTGCTGTATTTGTTATAGTACAAATCATCCAAGATGCATTTATCGTACCCAAAGTAATGGGAAAGATTACCGGTCTAAACCCGGCCATAATCCTTCTCTCTCTTTCCATCTGGGGTTCACTCATGGGAATGTTGGGTATGATTATCGCACTGCCACTCACTTCTTTATTACTCTCTTATTATCGCCGATTCATAATAAACAGAGAGCATATATTCATCCAAAACAAACAGAAGAAAAGCCCTAAAAAAGAGAAAAAAGAGAGATAAATTGCACTTTTTCAGCAAAAACTCTTGCAAATTCAAGAAAAGTATCTATCTTTGCACCCGCTTAACGGCAAGTAAAGGATTGATTCGCTAGCTCAGCAGGTAGAGCACAACACTTTTAATGTTGGGGTCTTGGGTTCGAGCCCCAAGCGGATCACTGAAAGAAGGGACTTGAAAAAGTCCCTTTCTTTTTCCAAACTCCCCATCGCCTTTGACTATCAAAAGGTTAGAAATCAGAATCAGGTTTTTCACTTAGAGTGTGGCACCAATAAAAAAAAGAGAAAAGGTGACACCGTTGGACATAAAAAGCCACTTTAGGACGATTTTTGTGTTACAGCAGTTGTGTTACACTTCTCACAAATGTGTTACACTATGAACAATAGAGTTCGAACAGTTTTCAACAGACGAAAACAAGCAAGTGATACCACTTGTGCAGCCGTAGAAATCGTTGTCTGTCTGGGCCGTGAACGTTTCTACTTTTCAATCGGTATCTTTCTGAATGCCACTCAATGGCTGGATGGTAAGGTAATCAACCATCCCAAGGCAGCCGTATTTAACGAACAAATTCAAAAGAAGGTGACGGTATTTGAACGTATCATCATTGCTATGGAAGTAAATGGTGATGACATGACCACCCAACAATTCAAAACCTATCTATCATCAGATGGCAGCAACCGACGCAACTTCATGGCATGGATGTGCGAACGTATCCAATCCCGAAAAATGAGAGAAGGGACGCGCAAAGGACACTTGACCACTTATAAAGCCCTTCAGCGTTTCGGCAAATTCAAGACATTCGATGATGTAACCCTTACTCACATCTATGAATTTGATATGTTCATTCGTGAAGAAGATACTTACACATCTACAGGCAAGCTCATTGAACGTAGTCAGGCAGCCATCCACAATTATCACAAACGATTCAAGAGTTACGTCAGCGAAGCCTTCCGTTTGGGGCTTATCAAAGAGAATCCATACAACCGCTTCCAAGACAAACGTGGTGAGAAGGGCAAACGCCCACATCTCACCAAAGAACAAATAAAACGGTTGATTACCATTCGTGAAGAGTCAGCAGACAGAGTAGCCAATAAATACCTTGACTTCTTCCTCTTCCAAATCTTTACGGGCATGGCGTATAGCGATGCCAAGTCGTTCGACTATACCCAGCACATCATCACGGTAGATGGGCATGCTTACATTGATGGGCATCGAATGAAAACAGGAGAGGAATTCATCACCCCAATCCTTCCCTATACCCAAAAGATTTTGGAACGGAACGACTACAAACTTCACATCACTTCCAACCAAAAGTATAACCAATTCCTGAAAGGTGTCGGTTTGGCTCTCGGTTGCAATTTTCCTTTAACTACCCATGTGGCCCGCCATACCTTTGCTTGTACCATCAGTTTAGGGGAAGGAATCCCTAAGGAAGTATTGCAGGTAATGATGGGACATTCCTCCATCAGAACAACCGAACTCTATGCCAAACTTCCCATAGAGTTTGTCACCCGCAACCTTGACAAAAAACTCTTCCATGTTTGGGGATAATCGTAACGACCAAGCATAGGAAAAGCCGCATTGTAACACCCCAAACAAGTGGTCAATGCGGCTTTCCTTTTTCTTCTCCATTTTCACCTCACGGGCTTGCCCGTTATCCACACAAAAACATAGTGGGGTAGCCTAATTCCCCGAAGTGATGAATCACGCGGGTGGAGTGTACGCTGGAATCAGCAAGCTGGGTGGGAGATTATATGGAGAAATTAATCCTTTTCAATCAATTGCCATTCTCCCTTTATTTTTGATCGTTCGGAATTTATTAGCCCCATTTCTTTGAGGTTGTTTATAGCCCTTTTTATGGTCGCTTCACTTACTCCAAGATTATCTGAAAGCCATGAATATTTTGCCTTGCGATTTAATTTGATAGCTTCATATACATTCTTTGCAGCTTCTGAAGGAAATTCAAAAATGGTCACGTCTGACCTTTTTTGTGACCTTTTTTGTGACCTTTTTTGCAGAGTTGCGATTGTGGTTTCACTCTGAGTCCCCTTCATCATGAAGCCATTTTTTATTGCCTCTTGGGTCATTCGTTCACCACGTGGTGATTTGTTTTCTCGTACAGAAACTGCTGTTTGGTATGAGAAATCGTATGTTGGCATACCGTTTTCATTGGCGACAAGATCCTTCTGTACTTTCAGTACACCACGGCTATGACGATTGACGAAACCAAGAACTTTCATTGCTTCTGCCACTACGATATTTCTATAGTCATTCACGTTAGGAAAGTTTGTTTCATTTGCACGTCCATATAATCCTCCATGATTCATTATCTCAATACGATCATCATATTGATAAAACTGAATCGGTCCGTTGCTGCAATAATCTCGATGACAGATAGCATTCATCAAGAGCTCTCGTGTTGCCCAATCCGGATAGTCAACTACATTCTCTTCACGAGCTGCAGAAACAGGTATTGGACGACGATTGGCAATAGCAGTTTTTATGAACGTGTCAAGTTCTGGCAGTATGGTACAAAGATTCTCCTTAAATTCATGCTCATTCATGATGTCCGCAGCCCGGTCGGTTCCCGCAAAACGCACGTATTGCACATACGCTCCAGGAATAAAACGACGGAGATTCTTTGCAAAAAGTAACAATCCTGCATTGGTCGGACAGTCATATCGTGTATCATAGAAACCAAATGAACTTAATTTGAATCGTATATCACGTTTATCCTCTTCCACTATCTCATCTGACATTGCCTTAGGTAAGAAATAGTGCTTGAAAAGATTCATGTCCAAATCCTCCAAGGAAGCATTAAGACATGGCGATGCATCAAACGATGTGGTATTTGTACGACGTTTCTCCATCAAGATTTGTTCGTCAGTATCGTTGGCAACTCCCTTGCGAGGTCCAACTCTAACCCAAGTTCGTCCTTTGTATCTTACTGGAGGAAATACGGATGGTTGAACTTTCACCATGACGATGTCACCTTCCTCTAAAGAAACCTTTTCTACCACCATTGATGGTTGAGGCTGTATGTTTCCATCCGTACGTATAGCTGAAATGTTCTTCAACAATTCATCCGTCACATCTAAACCTTGAACAGTTCCATCATCTTTCACCCCAAGGAATAAATACCCAGGTTGTTGATGATTCGGAAGGTCATTGGCAAATGCACAGATAGCCTGACCAAACTTGTCGGTATTGGTAGTAGAAATCGTACGTTCTACTCTATCATTCTCTAAATCGTTGAGCAATGCTCGAATATCTTCTATTTTGTTTTCCATAACGTCATTAAAAAATTAATACCCATTGACAATCATTTTTAAACGATTAAAGTTCGGCAAAGTCAATTGGAGCATTCGTAATCTAATTTCTATGTCACTTAGTTGAATAGGAATATTCTGTGTAATACAATACTGCCTGTATAAATCTTTAACAAATAACATATGTGGATTTTGTTCTACTAATGAACAA
>SUYA01000028.1 GCA_015060695.1 Mediterranea massiliensis | reverse complement strand
AAGGAATGGAAGGACTGCTTTTCTTGGCTACTCCCGACATGCTTTCGGGACTTACCACATGGGCTTATTTCGACAACGACCGAGAAGATGCAGTCTGTGCCATTTTCGGGTCAGGATGCTCGGCAGTAGTCAGTCAGGCGGTGAGAGAGAACCAGACAGGCGGTCATCGCACCTTCCTCGGGCTGTTCGATCCATCAGTCCGCCCTTATGTCGGAGCCTATGAACTAAGCTTCGTCATTCCAACCAACCGTTTCACCTCGATGATGAAAACGATGCGTGAATGCTGCTTGTTCGGTACCCATGCCTGGAACAAAGTGAGAGCGAGAATCAATGAATGACCCATATTTTAATCAATTAGAACGTGTTTTGTGTCATTGTTTAGAAACAAAACATTACCTTTGCATATCAATATAACGATACAAACATTCACTATATGAATAAAATAGTACAACCACAATGGCTTGAATGGGCAAAAGAACTACAATTCATTGCCCAAGGGGGATTGACATACTCCAAAGATGTATTTGATATAGAACGCTTTGAACGCATTAGAGAAATTGCAGCAGAAATGCTCAGCCTGCAAAGTGGAATACCCATAGAAAAAGTAAAGAATCTGTTTTGCAATGAAACTGGATTTCAAACTCCTAAATTAGATACACGAGCTGCGATATTCAAAGATGATAAAATATTGCTTGTGAAAGAGAAAAATGGAACTTGGTCTTTGCCCGGTGGTTGGGTCGATATAAATCAGAGTATCAAAACTAATACAGAAAAAGAAGTAAAAGAAGAGGCAGGATTAAATGTAAAAGCTATCCGGGTAATAGCCATACAGGATAGAAATTTACATAATATTCCCCCATATGCCTACAATGTTTGTAAAGTTTTTGTTCTTTGTGAGATTGAAAGCGGATCTTTCCGACCCAATATTGAAACGGATGAGAGTGCCTATTTCGGATTGGAAGAATTACCTATTCTTGCAAAAGAGAAAAATAACGAAGAACAAATTAAAATGTGCTTTTCTGCTTACTCTGATAAAAACTGGCAAGTATTATTTGACTAATAAATAAAACATATGAAATATAAACATATCGTATTCGACATAGACGGTACATTGATAGATACGGAATATGCAGTCATCAACTCTTTAATAAAAACAATTACAGAAATAACGGGACGTGCACCTCAATATGAAAGTCTGAAATTTGCTTTAGGTATTACCGGAAGAAATGCGTTGGAATTACTCAAAATACCCGACATAGAAGATGCTTTGAAACGATGGGATAGGAATATGAAATTGCTCCAGCACACTATTCAACCTTTTCAAGGTATCAAAGAATGCTTGCAATCCCTTTTATCAAAAGGCTATCTTTTAGGCATTGTAACCTCCAAAACATATCAAGAATATCATTCTGATTTTGAACCATTAGGGTTAGCGGACTTTTTTTCCACAATTGTATGTGCAGATGATACTGATGAACATAAGCCCAAAGCAGCACCCTTAGTAGCATATTTGGCTAAAGCCCATATAAACCCCGAAAATGCTCTCTATATTGGTGATAGTATTTATGATATTCAATGTGCTGACAATGCCGGTGTTGATTCCGGATTGGTTTTATGGAGCAACAATGTATCTAATCCTATACGTGCAGACTATTATTTTAAGACACCCCATGATATAAGTAAAATTCTATAAAAGACGAACTGACTAATTATGAAATCTGCCGCATCAAGACCATTTGGTCAAGATACGGCTTTTTTAGTTGTAATATCCAATTATAAGGAAATAGGGAAGAAAAGCGATTTTGCCAAAGGCTACATTATCATCCATGGAAATCATATCCACCATTGGCAGGCTCGTCAATAGGGATTATATCATTGGAGCATGGTGCTTTCAGGTTCTTCAATGTACTGTAGTCCAAGCCTTCAAACGGTTTGGGGAACAATGCCTTGATAAAAGCTATTCGCATGGCCATTGTGTAATCACGTTTACCCAAACGTTCTGCGATATTCCACACGAAGTGCCTTAAAGGGATATTCTCAACATTTTCCTTGAAGCGGTTTATTGCTGTCGGGGTATAGTTGGTGTCGTTGCTCCATTCCTTGACAGCCTCAATTACCTTGTACAAATCTTCCTCATAAAGAAACCTTGACATGGTACGATGCACAAGGTGTATTGGGCGACCATCAGACTCCCGAGAATCGGCTTTTCGGAGATGCCATGGGAAGTTCCGTGAATTTCACGCCGTACAGTTGTGCCAAGACAGGAACATCCATCGATGAGTCCTTGCAAGAACGTATCAACTTGATGAACCCGATGTTCCACCTTGACCAACCGGCTGACAAGGCCAAGCATTGGTATATCCGCCACGGAGCCCGCGACCGAGACACCGGTTTCCCTGTCCCCATCAATCTCGCCACAAAGTTGATGAACCAAGGATATGCCGTGGATTTTGCATTGCCGTGGAACCGTGGACATGAAGGAGATTACAACCTCGACCATTTATTTGAATGGATAAACAAGTTAAATTAAAAAAGATGATAGGAACCATTGAAAACACCTGTACCATCATCGTAGGCAGTATAGCAGGCGCTGCGATGAACCGGGGAATCAAGGAGAAATATAAAGAAACATTATATACCGGATTAGGATTGGCTTGTTTGGGCATTGGTCTGAATGCCGTAATCAGCAATTTCAACGATAGCAAAGGTTTCGAGTACAGCCATCAGTGAGGCACTCATGGCGGAATTGCTGATTGTAGGCGGGCTGATGATTGTCGCTTCAGGGCTTCCTCTGCTCAAACTGAAGGATTGCAAGACACTGAATATGCTGCCTTCGTTACTCGTTCCTGTTGTATGGTTTTTGGTAAAGAGTCTGATTGAAACTTTGGCATAAGAATCACTCCGATACCGGATAAC
>SUYA01000020.1 GCA_015060695.1 Mediterranea massiliensis | reverse complement strand
CAAAGCGGACTAAACTTATTTTTGCGTTGGCAGCACTCAAAAAAGATGCTGACGAAAAGAGAAAGACACTCATTCTTCTTTTTTCGCCAGCATTTATCTTAAAAATTCAAAAAAATACACCCAACCTTGATTTTGGGGTGTAAAAAAGGGTGTAAATCTCGTAACTACTTGATTTACACCCTTTGCTGCGGAGAGACAGGGATTCGAACCCCGGGTACCTCTCGGTACAACGGTTTTCAAGACCGCCGCAATCGACCACTCTGCCACCTCTCCAAAAACTTCATTTCAGAAGTGCTTTCCTCTAAAAGCGCTGCAAAGGTACGCAACTTTTTTAATTCTCCAAACTTCTTTTCCTTTTTTTCATAAAATAATTGTATTTTTGTGCCATGATATACCCATATAACTTTGAACAGAAGATTGGATTTGACCAAATACGCCGCCTACTAAAAGAGAAATGTCTTAGTAGCTTGGGTGAAGAACGCGTTGATGAAATGGCCTTCTGCGACCGATTTGACGAGTTGCATGAATGGTTGAATCAAGTCAGCGAATTTGTACGTATCATTCAAGAAGAAAACGGTTTTCCAGCTCAATATTTTTTTGACGTGCGCCCATCACTAATACGCATCCGAGTAGAAGGAATGTATTTAGACGAAAGCGAATTGTTTGATCTGCGTCGTTCACTGGAAACCATCCGTGACATCGTACGCTTCTTGTTAAAAGAAGAGGAAAATGAAGAAGCTACTTCAACTTTTCCTTGCCTTTGCCGAATGGCAAGCGATATCCTGTTGTTTCCTCAACTTATACAAAAAATTAATGCCATACTTTCGCCCTACGGAAAGATAAAGGATAATGCCTCAGCCGAATTGGCACGTATCCGCCGAGAGTTACAAGCCACCATGAATAGTATTTCGCGTTCACTGAACAACATACTGCGTAATGCTCAAAATGAAGGTGTAGTCGATAAGGATGTCACTCCTACCTTACGAGATGGACGTTTAGTAATACCTGTTGCTCCGGCATTGAAACGTAAGATACGGGGTATCGTACACGATGAATCGGCTAGCGGAAAAACAGTGTTCATCGAACCTGCTGAAGTGGTGGAAGCTAATAATCGCATCCGTGAATTAGAAAACGAGGAACGACGAGAAATAATACGCATCCTTACAGAATTCAGTAACCATATACGCCCCACAATTCCAGACATCCTGCTTTCTTATGAATTTTTAGCCGAAATTGACTTCATACGAGCCAAGGCCTTACTTGCCCTACAAACAAACAGCATACAACCAGCATTGGAGGATCTCCAATTATTAGATTGGACAATGGCCGTACATCCTTTACTACAGATAGCTTTAAACAAACAAGGTAAAAAGGTAATACCACTCGATATTGAACTTCATCAACAACAACGCATACTCATCATATCTGGCCCCAATGCCGGTGGAAAATCAGTATGCCTAAAGACGGTAGGTTTACTACAATACATGTTACAATGCGGCTTACACATCCCAATGCACGAACGTAGTCATGCTGGCATATTCAGTAATATATTCATTGACATAGGTGATGAGCAAAGCATCGAAGACGACTTAAGTACATACTCTAGTCATCTGACCAACATGAAGTTAATGATGAAGCATTGTAACGAGCGTAGCCTCATATTAATAGACGAGTTCGGTGGAGGTACTGAACCACAAATTGGTGGAGCCATAGCAGAAGCCGTATTAAAACGCTTCAATCAAAAAGGAACATTCGGTATTATCACTACTCACTATCAAAACTTAAAGCAATTTGCAGAGAATCATAAAGGAGTAGTCAATGGCGCCATGCTCTACGACCGTCATTTAATGCAAGCACTTTTTCAACTGCAAATAGGCAATCCAGGCAGTTCGTTTGCCGTAGAGATTGCCCGTAAAATAGGATTACCCGAAGAAGTAATTGCCGATGCGTCGGAGATTGTGGGCAATGATTACATACAAAGTGACAAGTATCTACAAGACATCGTTCGAGACAAACGCTATTGGGAAAACAAACGACAAAACATCCGTCTACGCGAGAAGCAGATGGAAGAAATTATAGGTCGCTATCAAAGCGAAATGGAAGAGTTGCAAAAGCAACGTAAAGAAATTATCAAACAAGCTAAAGAGGAGGCCGAGCAATTGATGCGTGAAGCCAATGCACGTATTGAAAACACCATACGTACCATTAAAGAGGCACAGGCAGAAAAGGAAAAAACACGTTTGGCTAGACAAGAATTAGTTGACTTCCGACAATCACTGGAATCAATTAACCAACAAGAAAAAGAAGAGAATATTGCTCGTAAAATGCAGAAGCTGAAAGAGAAGCAAGCACGACGTGAAGAACGAAAGGCAAAGAAAAAGGATTCCTCCTCCCTATCAATTGAAAGAATAGCCGAACAACAAGCACGAAAAGAAGCCGAACAACTAGCCACTATTGCGCCCGGTTCATCGGTAAAGATAAAAGGGCAAGCATCGGTGGGTGAAGTTTTGGAAGTGAACGGAAAAAATGTCACGATAGCATTCGGTAATCTGAAAACAACGGTTAAGATTGAACGATTGGAAGTGACAAAAAATCGACCCCGACAAACTAGCATCACAAGCAAAAGTACATTTCTCAGCAATCAGACACACGATGTAATGTACGAAAAGAAATTACATTTTAAGCAAGACATCGATGTAAGAGGCATGCGAGGAGACGAGGCTTTACAAGCTGTTACCTATTTTATAGACGATGCCATTTTAGTTGGCATAAATCGAGTACGCATTCTGCATGGTACAGGTACAGGGATATTGCGTACCCTTATTCGTCAATATCTGCAAAGCACACCGGGTGTACGACATTTTGCCGACGAGCATGTACAGTTTGGAGGGGCTGGCATCACAGTAGTAGATTTGTAACTTAGAAAAACATAAGACCGTATGAAATCCATTAAAGAGTTATATCGCATTGGTACTGGTCCATCAAGTAGCCACACAATGGGACCTCGCAAAGCTGCCGAAATTTTCCTTAACCGACATCCTGAAGCAGCTTCGTTTCAAGTAACACTTTACGGTAGTTTAGCCGCCACTGGTAAAGGACACATGACTAATGTAGCTATTATTGAAACCCTACAACCAATTGCACCGGTAGAAATTATATGGGAACCGAAAATATTCCTTCCCTTTCACCCCAACGGCATGATGTTCAGATCATTGAATAATCAAGGAGAAATTACAGATACTTGGACTGTATTCAGCGTAGGTGGTGGAGCATTAGCCGAAGAAAGCGAAGGCCTAAATTCTATCAATACTCCTGAAGTATATCCTATGAACAAGATGACAGAGATATTAGATTGGTGTGAACGGACAGGTAAAAACTATTGGGAATATGTGCAAGAGTGTGAAGAGAGCGACATTTGGGATTATCTGAACGAAGTATGGAAAGCTATGCGAGCCGCAGTTGAACGTGGCATCGATGCCGAGGGGGTATTACCTGGTCCACTAAACCTACGTCGCAAAGCCTCTTCCTATTATATAAAGGCCAGTGGATACAAAGCCTCTCTACAAAGCCGTGGATTAGTATTCTCGTATGCTTTAGCAGTGAGTGAGGAGAATGCATCGGGCGGTGTCATTGTTACAGCACCCACTTGCGGCTCATGTGGTGTAGTACCTGCTGTACTCTATCACTTAGCCAAGACGCGTGATTTTAGCGATATTCGTGTCCTACGTGCTTTAGCAACAGCAGGTTTAATAGGCAATGTAGTGAAACAGAATGCCTCTATATCAGGCGCCGAAGCAGGTTGTCAAGCAGAAGTTGGAGTTGCGTGTTCTATGGCATCGGCAGCTGCCAATCAACTATTCGGTGGAAGTCCCGCACAAATTGAATATGCGGCCGAAATGGGATTAGAACATCACTTAGGAATGACCTGCGATCCTGTGTGTGGATTAGTACAGATACCCTGCATTGAGCGCAATGCCTATGCCGCTGCTCGTGCTTTGGATGCCAACCTTTATTCGTCGTTCACCGATGGCATTCATCGTGTGTCATTCGATAAGGTAGTTGAAGTAATGAAAGAAACAGGGAATGATTTGCCTTCACTCTATAAAGAAACCAGTGAAGGTGGTTTAGCAAAAGATTATAAACAAATGTAACGAAAAGAAAAAGAATCTATTCGGGAAGAAGGAAAATCATTCTTCTTCAGCCACCTCTACCATCTGTTCTTCTTTTACCATAGAAAGTTTACCCGATGGAGAAACTGTCAGTCTAATAGGTTGGTAGAGGTCGGTTTCCGGATAGCCTACACTCGCTGCATATTGTATGCCTTGTGAAGTTGTCCTATCATAAACAATTCCCTCAAGTATTGCATTCTTCAAGAAGGAAGCCTCTATCAACGAAATAAAATCCTGTTTAGTAAATTTTTTATCAATCACCGTCCTACCAGCGCAAGTCAGCTGCAAAGTAATTACATTATCAACAAATATTATCCCTTCATCATTCTTCACTTTCGGCAAGGTTTCATCAGGACGTCTAACTACTCTTGATTGAAACCTCTTCCCATCATATTCAATAATTTCTTTGCTATCAGAAAGCGCCATTCGCTGTGGTTCTTTCACAGACTGTTGTTTGAATACACTAGCCTCACGAGTAGTGTCTTTACTTTGAGGAGAATGACATGCACCCAGACCTATGGTCAGGGTGCATAAAAAAGATATATATATTAGTTTCATTTTCATCAGTCTATTCTTTAAAATTCCGCTGACAAAGGAACAAAAAGAGATTGAGAAATACAAACTTTCTATAGGATATTATCTATTTCTACCTCCACCCCAACGTTCACGGCGTTCAGCCTCTTTCTTGGCATAATCCTCGTATTGTTCTTTCGTCAAGATTTGTTGCAACTGTTTATTGTATTCATTTCTGGCCTTTTCCATTTCAGCCATCATCTTTTGGCGTTCTTCTTCACTTAGTTGCTGTCCTTCATCACGACGTGGACCTCTCATCAAATTAGGATTTGAAAATTGGTTTTCGTTTAACTTTAGAAGTTGGGCCTCTTGATTTTTATTTAAGCCATATTCTTCTACCATTCGTTCGGTCATCCATTTAGCCATTTGCTTTGGATCAAATCTACGAGGGCCGTCTTGTGCCACAGCCATTACACCCATTGTTATTAGGGCAATACATACTAATACTAACTTTTTCATGGTTCGTTTGTTTAATGTTACTTGTTATTCAAAAAAAAATATCATTGAAATACCTATTGTGTTGCAACATTTGTATGACCCATGATTTGCAGAAAAGTTTATTTCTATCATATAAATTTAATATTTTTAACTAAACAATTCTCCCAAATTTTCGTTTTAATCGGTTATAAACAAAATATGAAATGAAAAGAAAAGAATGGATAAAAATAGGAGCATTTCTTTTGGCTCTATTATTATTATGGTGGCTATTTTGGGCTACATTACTGAACGAAGATTTTTTAGGTAGTTAAATAAACTATCAGCCACATTATTTGTCATATAAATAAATAATGTATATTTGCAAAAATCCAACAAGTAATTATGAAACAAATAGTAAAACTTATTATAACATTCATGCTACTTGCTTTCTGTTCAGAAATCAGTGCCCAAGTAAACGACCTATTGATAACCGGCATCGTTAAGAGTAAGGAGACACGTCGTCCGTTGGAAAATGCCTCAATATCGGTAGTAGGTAGTAGCATAGGTACTGTGAGCAATGCCGATGGTATATTCACCTTGAAATTGCCTCGTCTGCAAGCTGTAAAAGGAATTAAGATTTCTCACTTAGGATACTTAAACTACCAACTTTCATTGGAAGAAATAGAAAAGTCTGGAGAAAAGATTGAAGTATGGATGATACCCACCGATTTACTTATTAGCGAAATATCCATTTACGGAGGTACTCCTAAAAGTTTGGTTGAAGAAGCTTTGTCTCAAATCCCCGTCAACTATTCTGAAGAGAAAGAATTGTTTTCGGCTTTCTATCGCGAAACCATTCAAAAGGGACGTCGTTACATTGGTATATCCGAAGCTGTAATGGATGTCTATAAGACCCCTTATAATTATCGAACTAATTATCAAGATCGCGTACAGATACAGAAAGGTAGGCGCTTAATAAGTCAAAAGATGAGTGATACACTAGCCGTAAAGTTAGCAGGTGGACCCACTCAAGCAGTGCAATTAGATTTTGTAAAGAACGGTGATTTCCTATTCGACATGGTTTCGTTGAACTATTATGATTTCCGCATGGAAAGTCCTGTGATTTTGGATAATAGATTGCAATACGTAGTCAGTTTCCGTCCCCGTGCTTCATTAGAATATGCACTTTTCGAAGGTAAGGTATTCATTGACCAAAGTCGTTTGTCGTTTACTCGTGCCGAGTTTGAGGTCGATTTATCCGACCGTGAGAAAGCCACCCGTTCCATCTTGCGACGTAAACCTACTGGATTACGCTTTCGTCCTCGCGAAGTATCATTCATTATTACCTATAAGCAACAAGGTGACAAAACCTATCTAAACTATCTTCGAAACGTGATGCGCTTCAATTGCGATTGGAAAAAGCGGCTGTTTGCCTCCACGTACACTGTGTTGTCCGAGATGGTAATGGTAGATAGACAATCACAACCAACCGAACGCATCAAATATCAAGATTCGTTTAGGGATAAAGACATCTTTTATGACGTAGTAGGCGAATATTGGAACGAAGACTTTTGGCGCGACTACAATATCATAGAGCCTACCGAATCATTAGAGCATGCCGTAGGTAAGTTACGCAAGAAATAACCATCGACTATCAAGAATGGTTTTTTCTATCAAAATGTTCGTCAAATCGGAAAAGTATTATTACTTTTGTCGTCAATTTAATATTAAAACAATGCAACAATGAGCAACAAACAAAAGAGATACCTCTTGTCCGAAGACGAAATTCCCCGTTATTGGTACAACATACAAGCTGACATGGTAAACAAACCTATGCCACCGTTGAATCCTGCTACGCACGAACCACTAAAGCCCGAAGATTTATATCCTATCTTCTGTGAAGAATGTAGTCGTCAGGAACTAAACCAAACCGATGCTTGGATAGAAATCCCCGAAGAAGTACGTGACATGTATAAATACTACCGCAGTACTCCATTGGTTAGGGCTTATGGCTTAGAGAAAGCCTTGGGTACACCGGCACACATCTATTTCAAAAACGAAAGTGTCAGCCCCATGGGTAGCCACAAACTGAACTCTGCCATCCCGCAAGCCTACTATTGCAAAAAAGAAGGTGTTACTAACGTCACTACCGAAACTGGTGCTGGACAATGGGGAGCTTCATTAGCTTATGCTGCTCGTCTTTATGGATTAGAGGCTGCAGTCTATCAAGTAAAAGTCAGCTACGAGCAAAAGCCCTATCGCCGTAGCATTATGCAAACCTACGGTGCACAAGTCACTCCTTCCCCCTCTATGTCAACCCGTGCAGGTAAGAATGTTTTAACCGCGCACCCCAACCACCAAGGTTCATTGGGTACAGCCATATCTGAAGCCATCGAGTTGGCTCGCACAACACCCAATTGTAAATACACCCTTGGTTCGGTTTTAAGCCATGTCACCTTACATCAAACCATTATTGGACAAGAAGCTGAAATGCAGATGAAGATGGCTGGTGAATATCCCGATATGGTAATAGCCTGTTTCGGTGGAGGTTCTAACTTTGGTGGTATAGCCTTTCCCTTCATGCGCCACAACATACTAAATGGTAAACAGACACGCTTTATTGCAGCCGAACCAGCCTCATGTCCTAAGCTAACGCGCGGACGTTTCCAATATGATTTCGGCGACGAAGCCGGCTACACTCCCTTGTTACCCATGTACACTTTGGGACACAACTTCACCCCGGCCAATATTCATGCCGGAGGATTGCGTTACCACGGTGCAGGCGTCATCGTTTCACAACTCCTAAAAGACGGTCTAATGGAAGCTGTTGACCTACCGCAATTAGAAACCTTCGAAGCCGGTACACTTTTTGCCCAAGCCGAAGGTATCATTCCGGCTCCTGAATCGTGCCACGCCATTGCCGCTACTATTCGCGAAGCCAAGAAATGTATCGAAACAGGCGAAGAGAAAGTCATCCTCTTCTGCCTTAGCGGACACGGTCTTATCGACATGGCTTCCTACGACAAATATTTTTCTGGCGATTTAGTGAACTACGAACTACGCGACGAAGATATCGACAAAAACTTTTAATAAGACAAATAGCGGGTAGTGATTAATGTACACTACCCGCTATTTTACTACCAAAACCTATTCTTCACGGCGTCATATTCAAAGCCTGCCAATTTCAGTTTTTCTTCTATCTCAGTTCTATTCACATTCAGATCCTCACATAGTGCATCGAGCGAAGGATAGAAATCGCGTAATTTCATATTTACGACGCTAAACAACATCATTACATCTTCGGGTAATTCCATTCCTATTTTTTTTCTTTGTTACTAATAATAATCTTCTTTACATCGTTTTTAAAAACGATTTTGTAAAGATACTACATCTTACAAGTAAAGGCAAGAAAGAAACAGAAAAATTCTCATCTCATATCAAAAAAAATGATTGTTATGAGTATATTTATTAATATATTATATATACCTTTGTAATAAGATAGAGTTTATATGCAAGAAAAACGTTAACACTATATATATTATGAAAGGTAAAATTACAGCCATCATCATTTTGACTATTGTAGCTTTATTATTCACCATTTGGTGTTTAGTTGATGGCAATTATTATTTAGCCTTATTTGGCTTATTTATTTTGGGTTCTCAAATACACCAATTAATTAGGAATAATATTGCAAGCAAAAATGGGCCAATACAAATCATTCTATTAATTATCGTTTCAGCATTAAGCATTGCTTTGATGAGCATTGGTATTGCAAATAAGGAATGGCTTTTGCTTGGCTTGGGATTAGCCATATTAATTGGAAACTCTTTCTTACTAAATAAATTCCGAAAGGGCTATACTAAGTAAGAAATAAAAAACGCAAAGCGGACGCAACGTGTTGCGTCCCTACAAGTTGCGGTTTACAACATACAAAAATAGGAGCCAATGTTGGCTCCTATTTTTGTTATAATCGGGAAAAGATTATTTCTTCAAAGCAGCAATGCTCTCTTTGAGTGATTTGATGATGCTTTCCGCATCGGCTTGTTTCTTGCGCTCAAGTTCGATAACGGCGGCGGGGGCATTGTTCACGAACTTTTCGTTGCTGAGTTTCTTCATAACACCAGCCAAGAAACCTTCTTTGTGTTTCAACTCGGCTTCCATGCGAGCAATTTCGGCACTATCATTCTCCTGGCCGTTGGAGCTGATGCCGCTCCCGTGGCGAGTGCTTCACTACTTATTACCCGCTCCGGTTGGTGTGCTTGCCTTTGTCAAAGCCAACTCCATGGGAGCAAGCATAGCCGATATCGGTCGCGAAATGGCATTGCTATGGACGCAATGCATTGGTTATTTCATTATTACATGCTTGGTTTATAGAAAAAGAGCATAACCTCGAAGCTATGCTCTTTTTATTAGTGAACAGATACTACATTATTCGTGCTCGCATTCTATCGGATCTTGACCACTACCTATAATGGGGAAACCGCTATTGCTATTATCTTTATTGCAACTACATATTGATGGATTTTGATCTAATCTTCCTACAACACCTCCGGTATAACTATTCCCTGACGCTGCCGTTATAGAGCCATTGTTGACACATGCTTTCATAGTTCCGTAATAATGGCGATAGCCGGTTATTCCTCCTGTACCACCTGCTTCACTTCCCCCAATATTTCCACCAATTACAGTACCATGGTTTATACAATTATCCATTGATCCATATTGAGCATATTGTTCTCCAAAACGACCGGCAATACCACCTGTATAACACGTTGTGCCTTGTCCGCCTTTTACCGTAGCATAATTAGTACAATTTACCATCTTATTCTGATTGAAGCCCACAACACCACCGGTATGACTAATGTTTACATCGGCGGTTGCATTACCTCCTTGTACCAATCCTTTTGTTGTACAATCTGTTATAAGGCCATAATTACATCCGGCAAGAACACCTGTAGTACTATGTTCTGGAGAACGACGGTCATTTTTTGTATTACCACCTTTTACATTAAGATTTAAATGTAAATTCTTTACTATAGCAGATTCGCCCAGATAGCCGAAAAGACCGAAATTAACATCATCCCCATAACTATTTACCGTATATGCAGAAACCAAAGAGCCACTAATCGTATGTTCATTGCCATCAAATATTCCTTGGAATTTAGTATATTCATCTCCAATAGCAGTCCATGGTTTGTCTTCCGAGCTACTGATAACAATGTCATGCATTAACTTATAATACACATCTTTACTTATACTTTCGTCATTATTTTTAGTAGCAACATTCTCAACAAGCCATTGCAAATCTGCAGCAGTAGAAATCAAGTAAGGAGATTCACTACTTCCACTACCTGAAACCTCTTGAGATGCTTCAACTTCATTCGTCCAAAAATATGGTGATAAATCAAGAGAAATAGTAGCGGTATAAAGTTTTCCGATTTCTAAAAACATATTTGAAGGGATATTTATGCGACCTTCATACATTTTCCCGTCGTTAGTATTAACTACTACATCTATGAAACTCTTATAAGTATTACTATACTCTGAATTACCATATCCCAAGCCTCCATCCGCAGGTAAATAGACATAGATTTCATCACCTTCTTGATGTGAAGTGCAATCTATATTAAAATCAGCGTTTCCATCCTCTATAAGCATATCCTTAAATACAATAGAACTGATGGCATTAGCAGTTAACGCTTCTTCGCCTATTTTAAAATTAGGCTTAAGCAACGTTGTTAAATGCTCGAAATTAAAATCCGGAATTTCTTCAGTTGACACTGTCCACACATACATTACAGTCTTTTCTTCTGACAACTTACCATTTTGAGTTGTAAAGAGATTATCATTATATGATACCGGCAAGAATGGACTATTAGTTGCCCAAACGTTATCATTTGCAGGATATGTAGCCCAATAATTCTGATTACTTGTTTCCGGCAACGTTCCTGAAAATCTGTTTTCAGACACTTGAGTAAATGTTTGATGATCGGTTAAAACCATATTCTCATTTGCTCCATACACTCTGAAAGATTCGCCATTATCATTCCATTCAACTTTAACAATAGGATTTCCTTCATCATTTGTTGTTGGAGTAAGAGCTACGCGAGTATTTGTAGAAGAAGCAATATTTGCAGTTACTACAACTTCATTTGAATTACTATATTCTTCAAAATCATTATTCTGACAAGCACAAAAAGTTGTCAGAACGCTTACTAATAGGTAAGAAAATCTTTTCATAGCTAATTTATCTTTAACTCAAATCACCTCCATAACCATAATCCCTTGTATTCCCTTCATTTGATGCAGAAAATCCTTTTTCCACTTCTACCTCAAGAATCTCTACCTTTGGAGCTTCGTACGACATAAATTCTTTCTTGCCCATACATTAACAATTTAAAGTTCAGGCCTTACCCCTCCACCCGATAAAACCAAATAAAAAAAATAAGCGTGGAGTCTTATATTTGTTTATCTCTACATCGGGCCTTCGCATTGCCTAAGAACAAGATAAACAATAGACACCCACACTTATCATATGTATGCAATTATCCCATTATAGGACATCTATATACATAAACCAAACATGGGCGCTATTGTTCCTCTCTCCTGTTCTATTCAAAATTTTGCGAAGTTTGATGTAAGAAGAAAGTTTCAATAACGCTTCAATAAATAAATAATGTATCCGTTACGCCTAACTACATTATGGGCACAAAAATAAATAATTATTTCGATTTATAAAAATTTCCATAATAATATTCGTGTTTATTTATAACTTACTTATGTAAGGCTTTTCAAATATTATTATTATCAATATTTGTATCAGATACAATAGTATTAAATAAGTATGTATTTGGGCTATAAGAGATACAATAGTATGTATTAATTTTAAGCATTCTCTAAGTTAAAAGGAATAAAAAATGCCCCATCTGCATTCGACATGCAAATGGAGCGAACTATATATATAAGGTGTCTCAGATTACTTCTTCAAAGCGGCAATGCTCTCTTTGAGTGATTTGATGATGCTTTCCGCATCAGCTTGTTTCTTGCGTTCAAGTTCGATAACGGCAGCGGGGGCGTTGTTTACGAACTTTTCGTTGCTGAGCTTCTTCATTACACCGGCCAAGAAACCTTCTTTGTGTTTCAACTCGGCTTCCATGCGAGCAATTTCTGCTTCCACATCAATCATGTTGCCAAGAGGCACGGCAAATTCAGATGTACCTACCATAAACGAAGCAGCACCTTCGGCTTTTGCTTCAACACCTTCAATGGTTTCGAGGTTGCACATCTTGCTGATGACGGCATTGTATGCGGCTACCGGATTCTCTCCCACTACTTGAAGTTGAAGCACCTCTTTCTGTGCAATGTTCTTTTGCAAGCGGATGGCACGAATGTTGCTAATCACCTCTTTCACGGCTTCGAACTGAGCAATGATGGCTTCGTCGTAGGCGGCAGGAGCGGCCATGGGGCTTACCATAAGGCTTTCGCCCTCCTTGCGGTCGGCAATGTGTTGCCAAAGTTCTTCGGTGATAAACGGCATGAACGGATGGAGCAAGTGAAGCAGGTTGTCGAAAAATTCGATGGTCTTATCGAGTACCTTCTTGCTGATGGGTTGACCATAAGCGGGCTTAATCATTTCGAGGTACCAGCTTGAGAACTCATCCCAGAAGAGTTTGTAAACGGCCATCAAGGCTTCGCTAAGGCGATACTTGCTGAAGAGGTCAACCATTTCAGCAGCAACGGCGGCTTGCTTGGCTTCGAACCACTTCATGGCCAGTTCAGATGCTTCGGGCACAGCTACTTCTTCGCTCACCTCCCAACCCTTCAAGAGGCGGAAAGCATTCCATATCTTGTTGTTAAAGTTACGTCCTTGTTCGCAAAGGGCATCGTCAAAGAGGATGTCGTTGCCGGCAGGGGCAGAAAGCATCATACCCATGCGCACTCCATCGGCACCATACTTGTCAATCAAATCCAATGGGTCGGGGCTATTACCAAGCGACTTAGACATCTTGCGGCCGAGCTTGTCGCGCACGATACCGGTGAAGTAAACGTTCTTGAACGGCATGTCGCCCATGTACTCGTATCCGGCCATAATCATACGTGCCACCCAGAAGAAGATGATGTCCGGGCCGGTCACCAAGTCGGTTGTTGGATAGTAGTACTTGATTTCTTCGTTGCCGGGGTTTTCGATGCCGTCGAAGAGCGAGATGGGCCACAACCATGACGAGAACCATGTGTCAAGGCAATCTTCGTCCTGACGAAGGTCGTCGAGTGTCATGGTGCGTTCGCCGGTCTTTTCGCGAGCCAATTCGAGTGCTTTCGCAGGTGTTTCGGCTACCACGTATCCGCCTTCGGGCAAGTAGTAGGCCGGTATGCGGTGTCCCCACCAAAGTTGACGGCTGATACACCAGTCCTTGATGTTTTCCAACCAGTTCTTATAGGTGTTCTTATACTTGGCGGGATAGAATTTCAGTTCGTCGTTCATTACCGGTGGCAACGCCATGTCGGCAAAGTGTTGCATCTTGAGGAACCATTGCATAGAGAGCTTCGGTTCGATGGGCACACCGGTACGTTCAGAGCAACCTACCTTGTTGGTATAGGCTTCAACTTTTTCCAAAAGGCCGGCATTTTGCAAATCTTCTTCGATTTGCTTGCGCACGTCGAAGCGATCCATGCCAACGTAAAGGCCGGCGGCTTCGCTCAATGTGCCGTTGTCGTTAAAGATGTCGATAGAGGGGAGGTTGTATTTTTCGCCCAACATGTAGTCGTTCACGTCGTGGGCAGGAGTAACCTTCAAGCAACCGGTACCGAACTCGATATCTACATAGTCGTCTTCGATGACGGGGATAACACGGTTTACCAATGGTACGATGACCTTCTTACCCTTCAACCATTCGTTCTTGGGGTCGTTGGGGTTGATACACATGGCGGTATCGCCCATGATGGTTTCGGGACGAGTAGTAGCCACTACGGCATAACGGCCTTCGGCATCGCCCTCTACCATGTAGCGCAGATAGTAGAGCTTGCTATGCTCTTCCTTGTAGATTACCTCTTCGTCAGAGAGGGCGGTAAGCGCTTTAGGATCCCAATTCACCATGCGTACACCGCGGTAAATCAGGCCTTTGTTATAGAGGTCACAGAATACTTTGATAACGCTTTCGCTACGCTTCTCGTCCATGGTGAAGGCGGTACGATCCCAATCGCACGATGCACCAAGTTTGCGAAGTTGCTTCAAGATGATGCCTCCGTGTTCGTCTGTCCACTCCCAAGCGTGCTTCAAGAACTCCTCGCGGGTGAGGTCGGTCTTCTTGATGCCTTGAGCAGCCAGTTTGTTCACTACCTTAGCTTCGGTGGCGATGGATGCATGGTCGGTACCCGGCACCCAGCAGGCGTTCTTGCCTTCCATGCGAGCGCGGCGCACCAGGATATCTTGGATGGTATTATTAAGCATGTGTCCCATGTGGAGCACACCGGTGACGTTGGGGGGCGGAATGACGACGGTGTAGGGCTCACGACCATCGGGTTTTGAACTAAACAGCTTGTGGTCCATCCAGTACTGGTACCACTTTCCCTCCACATCAGCGGGGTTGTACTTACTTGCTAATTCCATGTTTAAATTTCTATCTTATGGTTATACTTTCCGAATAATGGCCGCAAAATTAGTGATTTTAAATGGAATTGCATACTTTTGTCCACATAAAAACGATGCTTTACAAAGCATAAACCGACGAGTTTACATGAAGTTTAAGATTAAGATACGTCATATCCTGCTTTTCATAGGGCTTGCGATGGTATGGTTGGCGCAATCCATCCCCTCGTGGGGTGCCTTCTATGCCCACCGGATATACCCTATCGTGGGCCGTTTGCTATCTGGTTTTTCCAACCTTTTTCCCTTCTCCATAGGCGATTTGTTTGTCATCGTCAGTGTGGTGGGCCTCACGCTTTTGTTGGTAAAAATCATTTTCACAAAGATGAAAGGCAAAGGGCGTGCCTTGCTTTCCATCGTCGAGTACCTGGCGTGGGTATATCTTTGGTTTTACTTGGCGTGGGGGCTGAACTACTCGCAACCCTCTTTCTATCAGCGCACCGGCATCGCGCCGCAAACCTTCAGCGAGGAGGTGTTCAAGGCATTTGCCGAGCGATTCATCGGCCAACTGAACAATGACTACATAGAGATAGATAGCCTGACCGAAGAGGGAAAGCAACGGATTGCCGACGAGGTAGTCTCCGGCTACCAAGAGATTGCAACAACACAAGGCATCCATCCCCCATTCCACCTGCGGCCGCGCGTCAAGACGATGCTCTACACGCCCTTGGCCTCCAAGGTGGGTGTATCGGGCAGCATGATGCCTTTCTTCTGCGAGTTTACACTGAACGGCGATGTGCCGGCTTCGCAATATGGTGCCACCTACGCGCACGAACTCTCTCATCAACAAGGCATTACCAACGAGGCCGAGGCCAACTTCTACGCCTATCAGGTATGCACCCGAAGCAAGTGGCAACCCCTACGATTCAGCGGACGACTTGCCATTCTTCCTCATTTGCTATCCAATGCCAAAAGGATGCTTGGCGAAGCGGATTATCGGAAACTGTTCGCCGCCATCCGTCCCGAAGTCATCGAGCTATACCAACGCAACCGCACCCATTGGCTCGGCCTGTATAGTCCGCTCATGGGTAAGGTGCAAGATTGGATGTACGACCTCTACCTGAAAGGCAACAAGATTAGTAGCGGACAGAAGAACTACTCGGAAGTCATCGGCCTGCTCATTTCGTGGGAGGAAAATAAATAGCGAATAATAGGGATTTTGCCATAGTTGTGGCAGTCCACTGCCATCACTATGGCAGTGCGCTGCCAAGGCATTGGCACTCGACTGCCAACGTATTGGCAAGGCTTGGCACTGGAGAAGTACTTCTGACGGGGGTTACCAGTTGTAATCCTCTATATAAGCATCGAATTCAAACGGGCCTTGAGCACCTAAACGATTCAACAAATTCAATACGCGTTCTTGCTCTTCGGGCGATAGCAATCGTTCACCTTTCCGTACACGATAGTAATTGCGGCCATTAAACATTCCTTGCAAATAAGTAATAGCCAAATTATGTGTTTTGTGGGGAAGTTGATTCATAATCCCTATAAAACCTTTGGCATAACGAATCTTCTCGGAAGAGCGATAATAAGGACACTCTCCCTTCACCGTAGCCAGATACTTGGGAGAAACAATCATGCAACGCTCTTCGCTTGCGGGCATCGCCTCGGCCGCCAACCGGCGCAAGCATGTAGCCGCCTTCGGACAATCCGCCTGGAAGCAACGGGCATACTTATGGGGCACTTTGTCGTAATCAATTTTCATAATACTAATATTTAGAGGTTACTTTAATGCAAAGATAATTCATTTTCTCAACAATAATATATACTTTTGTAAACTAATTATCATCTAAAAACATACGTATGATTTACGACAACCAGAACATAGGAAAACAACACAAAGGAGATTCCGAATTTGTAGCCAAATGCCGCTTGCTCCAATCCATATATAGAACTGAAATTGGAGAAGATGAAGGTTATATTCAACGAGGAGAAAAGCGTTATTATTATGGAAACTATATAATGAATGGTGAAAAATCGGGAAAGAATTTCCTTGAGGACTATATTTTTAACTATGCAAAGGATAGGGTCAAAAACTGTAAATATTATGAAACCATAAACGAAGAGCGACTATTCAACAATTTATTGTCGAGCCAACCGATGGCCTTCAATCTATTCTGTCCTTTAATAAAAATGTTAGAGGAGGATGAATCTTCAACTACAGACATCCTTAGAACTGCATTGCCCGATTATAATATAAATAAGGTTACGAAGATAGACTTGGAATTCATTCCTGACAATTATAAAAAGCTAACAAACGACCTCACGGCAATGGATGCAATCATTGAGTTTACAGACAATGAAGGCATCCCCTCTTTCATTGCCATCGAAACAAAATATTCCGAAAACTTAGGAACAAATGAAGCATCTGATAAAGGAAAAGGAAAAGGAAAAGCAAAAGCCATAGAAACCATCAAATCATTAAGGATATTCCAATCAGAAATAGAAAATCGCATCACAAGCAAGGAAGTAGCGTTAACACAGATATATCGCAACTTCCTGCTAAGTGAAACCTATGGAATTGACCAAAACAAAAAAGCATATTCCATTGTATTGGCACCTAAAGAGCACCCCACAACAACAGATGAAGTGAATTCACTAAAAAACGAGCTAAAAGAAGAGTACAGATATAAGATTTCATCCGTCAACCTCGAAGACTTCGTATTGAAACTCATAGAAAAAAGCCAAGGTAAATACCAAGCTACATTCCGTGCTTTCTATGATAGGTATCTAAATTTTGAAAAAACGAAATAGCTATATCTTTACAGAAAAGATAACGAAAAGCAAAAAACGACCATGCAATCATGGTCGTTTTTCTTTGTAATCAAGCCGAAAAAGGAATCATTCGTATTCCTTCAATTCGCGCAAGCCATCTTCTATTTCTTGAAGACTTTGACGAAGGCGCTTGTCTTGAGCATATCCCAAGAAGAATGCTATAATGATAGCAAGTATCGTAGGTATTATTACCACAGGAGTAAAAGCATTTTGCAAGCCCATACAGACAATGATTATCAACAAAGCACCATACTTAGCGCAACGTTGGTTATTAATGTACATTTTCTTGTACTTCAACATCGAACGCATAGCCTCATCTACCTTCATCGTATTTAGATTGAAGCGCGAGAGAAGATAAAACATATACCCCTCGAAAAGGAAACCCAAAAAGATAAATGTTTCCATCGCAATAAACGTTTCTCGATAAATGGGCATGCCCTGCATCTTGGCAAATGGAAGCAACAAGCCGGCAAAGAAGATAACCATCAAGCTCCATTTGCTTGCCCGATAAATATTATCGTATGCCGAATTGGTTTTGCAAAGAATCATCTCCTTAATAATACGTTGGCTGACCACTTCGTTTTGCGATAAGCGTTCGTTCAACACGCCCCAACCTTTCTTAAGTTCGTCTAAATTCATACTATCAATGTGTTAATTGTTAGACATTTCTTTCAATTTCTCTTTCACACGGTTAAGTCGAGTGCCCACATTGCTGAGCGAAATACCCAAGATGTCGGAAATCTCCTGATAAGGACGTTCATCAAGCCAAAGCAAAATCAGTGCGCGCTCCATCTTGCCCAGCTTGCTTATCATGCGGTAAAGTTCTTGCAAATAGTAGCTTCCCTCCTTATCATCCATCAACGTTGCCTCCAAATCAAATGATAACGGTACCGTTTGGGGACGCGATGAAGATTTACGGAAATAAGAGATACAAGTATTCATTGCAATGCGGTAAATCCATGTAGATGCCTTGCTTTCCTCACGAAAATGAGCATATCCCTTCCAAAGATTAATAACCGATTCTTGATAGAGTTCATCGAGCGTATAATCATCGGTGGCATACATGTAGCACACCTTATAAATAATTTGCTGATGCTCGGTTATCAAAGCCTCGAATTGTTTTTCCAAATCTTGTGTATTCATTTCAACTTAACTTTTACCCATTAGACGAATTTGATAAGTCGAAACTTACAAAACGAGGAAGTTTTTATTTGTAGAAGACAAAATAGACGGCTAAAATAAGGAATATAAAAGCAACAAAATGATTCCAATGCAACGATTCACCTTTGAATAGTACAGTGGTGAACACCGTAAAGATGACCAACGTAATGGCCTCTTGAATAACCTTGAGCTGCATTAAAGAGAAGGGGCCACCGTTACCGGTAAAGCCAATGCGATTGGCGGGCACTTGGCAAGCATACTCGGCCAAGGCAATCATCCACGAAAAGAGGATGACTACATAGAGAGGCCAATGGGTAGAAATCTTCATTTCTTGCAACTTCAAATGGCCATACCAAGCAAAGGTCATGAAAATATTGGATACAACAAGTAATAGAATGGTGTAAAAAGCTTTCATCGTTTTATGGTTTGTTTGTTTTATTTATAATTCTTGGCAACAACTCTTCTTGAATATTGCTCATACACCCCCAAAGGCTATATCGAGCTTCCGGATTCATATGCTCTAATTGCTTTAATATGCCTTTCATTGAGGTGCGATGCGACAAATGTTCGTATGGACAGTTTTTTGTTTGTTTCTTGTAGCCTTGCAAAGTGGCCCACTCGGCAATATCGGCTTCGTGAACCAAACAAAGAGGGCGAATGATTGTCATGTCAAACTTCTTCATCACCAATCGGGGTGGCATCGAGCTGAATGCACCTTGAAAGGTAATGTTCATTAAAAGCGTTTCTAAAACATCATCCATATGATGTCCCAAAGCAATCTTATTGCATCCTTTCTCCTTGGCTACGGTAAACAGAGCCTTACGGCGATTCCACGAACAAAGGAAGCAGGGTGACTTACGAGAATCGGTAGAGGCATCGAAACCCGTTTCATAAAGTACAAATTCAACGCCCAACTTTTCCGAAAAGCGGCGCAAATACTCCACATCACTCTGATAAGGAATGTTCGTCATCACCACATGCACCGCTATTACTTTAAATTGAGGACGATGGATGCGAGAACGGTGAGCCAAGAATTGGAGCAATGCCATAGAATCCTTCCCCCCGGAAAGGCCCACCAAGATAGAATCACCATCTTCTATCAAGCCATATTCCACCACCCCTTTCGCAATGCGACGATTGATGCGAGACTTCAATTTATCCTCCTCTTTTGCCATACTTTTGCTACAAAAACGGTGCAAAATTAAGCTAAAAGAATGAATTAAAGAAGAATTAACAAAATAGATTCACTTCAAAGAATGTTATTCGCAATTTACTTCGTACTTTTGGGGCAATATATACTTTTAAAATAAAAAACTGTTTATGAAAAGATACATCCTGGCACTTGTATTGGCCATCTTAGGAATAAATGCTTCGGCACAAACATTGGCACAAGCGAAGGCCTTTTTCGACCAAAAAGAATATGAAAAGGCCAAGCCCACCTATCAACGACTGGCCAAAGCCAATCCCGGAAACGGAGAATACAATCTGCGATATGGCATCTGTTGCCTAAAAACCGGAGAAATAGCCACAGCCGTCAAGCACCTGGAAATTGCGGTAAAACGACGTACCACTTCCGGACAATTATGGCTGGGACAAGCATACAATGCCGCTTACCAATTTGAAGATGCAATCAACACCTTTGAAGAGTATATCGAAGCATTGGAAAAACGCAAACGCTCTACCGAAGAAGCTGAAAAATGGCTGGCTAAGAGTAAACAAGGACTACGCATGCTGAAAGGGGTAGAAGAAATTTGTGTGATAGATAGTTTTGTAGTTGACAAATCCGACTTCCTAAAAGCCTATATATTAAGTAAGGAATCTGGCGAAATATTTTTTGATGAAAAGATAGGAAACGGCACGGTATATCGTAACGAATTGGGCAACAGAATCTACTATGCCAACCAAGCCGATAGCACAATGAATATCTATTTGAGCAACCGTCGCCCTAACGGATGGAGTGAAGGTATTCCACTATCAGAAAACATCAATAGTGGCCAAAACACCAATTATCCCTATGTATTAGCAGACGGAATTACCATATATTATGCCTCCGACGGTCCAGAGTCATTGGGTGGATACGATATCTTTGTCACACGCTACAATGATGGCGATTATTTATTACCCGAAAATGTAGGAATGCCATTCAACTCACCCTACAACGACTATATGTATGTCGTTGATGAATATAGCAACCTTGCCTGGTTTGCTTCCGATCGTTTCCAACCCGAAGGCAAAGTATGTATCTATCTCTTTGTGCCCAATCCGTCCAAACAAGTGTACAACTATGAAAACATGGACGAGAAGGAAATCATCAGATTGGCATTATTGACCCCCATCAGTGAGACATGGAGAGATAAAGAACAGGTAGATAATGCCCGCCAACGCTTCCAAACCCTTATGGCCAATAAAAATGAATCCGGTAAAGAAGAGAAACAACAGTATCAATTCATCATAAACGATGAGATTACCTATCATACGGCCAATGACTTTCAATCAACAGAAGCAAAAGCCTTGTTCAAACAATATTGCCAACATGAATTGGATTATCTGCATCTAATGTTGGAACTGGAACAACTACGTGATAAATATAGTCAAAGCAATGCAGCCCAAAAGAGAGAAAAGGCACCGGCCATTCTCGACTTAGAGAAGCGCGTTAAAACCATGTATGAAGAATTACAAGGATTGGCTAAAAAAGTACGTAACACAGAATTAAATGCATTATAAACTAATTAAAACTCACAATCATGGATATTCTCCTCATCGTTGTTTTGATTATTATTGCCATCTTGCTTTTCTTAGCAGAATTATTTTTGCTACCTGGTATTAGCATTGCCGGTATCCTATCAGCAGGATGCATTCTCTATGCCAATTATCACGCATTTACCTATATGGGTACCATGACCGGTTGCATCACATTAACCGTATCAATCATAGCCTTTATCATATCATTGATATGCTTTATGCGTAGTAAGACATTAGACAAAATATCATTGAAAAAACAGATAAAAGGAAACGTCAACATCAATGCCGACTATGTAGCACAAGTAGGTGATACAGGTATTACCACAACCCGACTTGCCCTTATCGGTTATGCAGAGATTAAAGATCACATCGTTGAAGTTAAATCAACCGGCGAATTAATCGATGCTCAGACCCCTATCCGTATTGTACGCATCATTAACAATATGCTTTTAGTAGAGAAACTGTAAAATGATTATTCACAATTATTAATTCATAAACAAAATGGAATCTACCTCTATGTATTTTACGTTTGCCCTCATAGCTGGTGGCATCGTATTTCTGGTACTGTTTTTCCACTATGTACCATTCTTCCTTTGGCTATCGGCTAAAGTATCGGGCGTTAACATCTCGCTCATCCAACTATTCTTGATGCGCATCCGTAATGTACCGCCCTATGTCATTGTGCCCGCTATGATCGAAGCTCACAAGGCTGGTTTGAGCACCATCACTCGCGATGAACTCGAAGCACATTACCTGGCCGGCGGACACGTTGAGAAAGTAGTGCATGCATTGGTTTCGGCATCCAAAGCCAACATAGAATTGCCTTTCCAGATGGCAACCGCTATTGACCTGGCTGGTCGTGATGTATTCGAAGCTGTTCAGATGTCGGTTAACCCGAAAGTTATTGACACACCTCCTGTTACAGCTGTTGCCAAAGATGGCATCCAGCTCATTGCCAAAGCACGTGTAACCGTTCGTGCCAACATTCGCCAATTAGTGGGTGGTGCCGGTGAAGACACCATTCTGGCTCGTGTAGGCGAAGGTATTGTATCGTCTATCGGCTCAAGCGAAAACCATAAATCTGTACTCGAAAATCCAGATTCAATCTCCAAACTGGTACTTCGCAAAGGCCTTGATGCAGGCACAGCTTTCGAGATTCTCTCTATCGACATTGCCGATATTGATATAGGCAAGAACATCGGTGCAGCCCTGCAAATTGACCAAGCTAATGCTGACAAGAACATTGCGCAAGCCAAGGCTGAAGAACGTCGAGCCATGGCCGTTGCCAGCGAACAAGAAATGAAAGCCAAGGCACAAGAAGCACGCGCCAAGGTTATCGAAGCAGAAGCCGAAGTGCCTAAAGCAATGGCAGAAGCATTCCGAAATGGCAACTTGGGTATTATGGATTACTATCGCATGAAAAACATTGAAGCAGACACCTCTATGCGCGAAACCATAGCAAAGCCAAGTAATAATAACAATGCTAAACCGTTAGGATAAAAATGGCAAATTACTTCCCACCTTCTGAACTGATTATCAACGAAGATGGTACCATTTTCCACCTGCACCTCAAGCCTGAACAATTGGCCGATAAGGTGATTCTTGTAGGTGACCCCGGACGTGTAGCAACCGTAGCCTCGCACTTTGACAAAACAGAGTGCGAGGTAGAAAGTCGTGAATTCAAAAGCGTTACCGGTAGCTATCAAGGTAAGCGAATCACAGTACTCTCCACCGGAATCGGATGCGACAACATCGACATCGTGATGAACGAACTGGATGCACTGGCCAACATTGATTTTACCACTCGCGAAGAGAAGCCACAACTACGCTCACTTGAGATTGTACGCATTGGTACCTGTGGAGGCTTGCAACCCAATACGCCCGTGGGCACATTTGTATGTTCGCAAAAAAGCATCGGATTCGATGGTTTACTCAACTTCTATGCCGGCCGCAACGAGGTGTGTGACCTCCAGCTCGAAGAAGCATTCATCCGCCACATGGGATGGAAAGGCAATCAATGCATCGCCCACCCATACGTCATCGATTGCAGCACCGAAATGATGGAACGCATAGCACAAGACGACATGGTACGAGGCATCACCATCGCAGCCGGAGGTTTCTTTGGCCCGCAAGGTCGTGAACTTCGCATTCCGTTAGCCGATTCACATCAAAACAAAAAGATTGAAGCATTCGAATACAACGGCTTACACATCACCAACTTCGAAATGGAGAGTTCAGCTTTGGCTGGATTAAGTCGACTGATGGGACATCGTGCCACTACCGTGTGCATGGTCATAGCCAACCGCCTCATCAAAGAAGCCGACACGACATATAAAAACACCATCGACACACTGATTACAACCGTTTTGAACCGCATATGACAACTGAAACAATCTGCGCAATAGCCACCGCACAAGGAGGTGCCATTGGCACTATTCGCGTGTCTGGCCCCGAAGCAATCAACATCACCTCAACTATCTTCCGCCCACGCAAAACCGGAAAGAAATTAATTGATAGTAAACCATATACATTAACCTTCGGACAGATTGTAGAAGGCGACGAAGTGCTTGACGAAGTACTTGTAAGCCTCTTTCGTGCTCCCCATTCCTATACCGGTGAAGACAGCACAGAAATCACTTGTCATGGTTCAAGCTACATCTTACAACGCGTATTACAACTATTGATTCATGCCGGATGCAGATTGGCCCAACCGGGAGAATTCACACAACGGGCATTCTTGAATGGAAAGATGGATTTAAGTCAGGCAGAAGCTGTTGCCGACCTGATAGCCTCCTCATCAGCAGCTACTCATCGACTGGCCATGAATCAGATGAGAGGTGGATTCAGTCGCGAATTAACCCAGTTGCGCGACAAGCTATTGCATTTCACCTCGCTCATCGAACTAGAGTTAGACTTCAGCGACCACGAAGAACTTGAATTTGCCGACCGCACCGAACTGCAAACACTCTCCGAAGAAATAGAACATGTTATCAGTCGATTGGTAAACTCTTTCAGTGTAGGAAATGCCATCAAAAAAGGTATTCCGGTAGCAATTGTAGGCGAAACCAACACCGGCAAATCCACCCTGCTTAACGCGCTGGTTGGCGAAGAACGTGCTATAGTTAGCGACATTCACGGCACCACACGCGATGTTATAGAAGATACCCTCATCTTGAATGGAGTACTCTTCCGTTTCATTGATACAGCAGGCATCCGTCAAACTACCGACACCATTGAAAGTATCGGTATTGAACGCTCTTTTCAAAAGATGGAACAAGCCGACATAGTACTGTGGATGATCGATTCAACTTGTGCTCAGCAACAAGTAACCCAACTATTGCCACTAATCGCCCCACATGTCGAAAACAAACAACTAATTGTAGTATTCAACAAAGCAGATATCAGCCAAACACAAGATATTACATCACTCCCCCTGCCTAATAATGCAGAAGTGATAAGAATAAGCGCAAAATACGGCCAAGGCATTGACAAGTTACAAGCCAAACTAATAGAATCCGCTCACTTACCCCAAATTTCGCAAAGCGACGTCATTGTTAGCAATGCTCGCCATTACGAAGCCCTCTGTCATGCACAAGATGCCATCCAACGCGTTCAACAAGGATTACAAATGGGCATCAGTGGTGACTTTATTGGACAAGACCTCCGCGAATGCATCCACCACCTAAGCGACATCGTAGGTGAAGTCTCCACCGATTCCGTACTCCAAAACATCTTCAAAAATTTCTGCATCGGAAAGTGAGGTTGTATTTCTAAACCTCAAAAACCAAGAAAAAACCAGGAAATAAAACCTTTATTTATCAATACTTTAGGGATGTTTTATTAAATTCAGCCCTTTTCCTTGTTTTTT
>SUYA01000027.1 GCA_015060695.1 Mediterranea massiliensis | reverse complement strand
TCTTTGCAAAAACAATATTGGATGGCATTTGATTACCGTCGCAAAATGCTCAATTTTTAAAGCATAAATAAAACAAATAGAAAAAGTCGTTTTATTTCCCTGCAATCAATATATTTTGCATACTTGCAGGGAAATAAATTATATCCTGATTTTTTCAGATTCATAAATTAAATGATACAACCATAATAAATTATCGTTTGCGTTAATATAGCAGAAAATGCCGTCGTTTACTTATCGCGCACGATGATTTATAGTACTCCTACAAAAGAAAAAACTAAAATCATACATTTGTGTAATTTCCAACGATAAACATTGAGTAATATCGCTTAAAAATCGTACCTTTGCATAAGAAATCATTTGGAACGCAAATGTGGTAAGAGGCTGAATACGAATCACTTCAATTTGGCTTCTACCGAAACTTGAAAATGAGCTTGAAAAGTGCGGTACAACACGTATATCGAAATCGCTGATTATCAGCACGATGAATTTGTGAGTATTTTCCGTGTCATTGTAAAAATGCGAGTTGTACCGATTAAAAGGCTAAAACGCTTTCAATCAATAGTGTAAATGTGTTGCATCGGGAAATAAAAGATCAAACTATTATATGTTGAGAAATTGATTTTTAAACAAGAATGCTGGTTATCTCATAGAACGATTCCTAATCTCCAAAGTAACGTCTATATATTCCCGCTTGCCTTCTATGTAGTCAGCATAGAGTATTTCCGCATCCATACCTTTCAGGATACGACACCTGCCGCAAGCCTCACAATCGTGCAGGCATTTCCAAGCTTCGAGGACATAGGCTCGCCTTTCTTCTTTGGTGGAGTTGTCAATCTTCGGTGGTTGCATGGTTTCTTCAAATTAAATGATTGCCACCTTAATCACCCCATCCAATTTATTCTCAAAGATGCGGTAGGCTTCTTCAATCTCGCTCAATGGGAAACGATGCGTGATAAGCGGAGTGGTGTCAATCTTTCCTGCTTCAATAAGGCGAAGAACTTCCTCGCAATCGCATCCGTCTACGCCACCGGTCTTGAAAGTCAGGTTCTTGCCGTACATGTCGGGCAGAGGAAGAACCTGAGGATGGTCATAAAGAGCCACCACCGTTACGATGGCATTCGGACGAGCACACTCCCACGCCAAGCGAAAGGTATCATCAGCTCCGGCCACTTCAAGCACTCGATCGGCACCTCCATGGTCGCTATTTTTCAAAACAAAATCCTTACATTCCTCGGAAGTGGTGAGCAACACATCAGGATAATGTTCTTGCACGAAACGTCTTCTTTCTTCGGACTTCTCACAGACTATGATGCGTTTCGGTTGCTTCAGCATCACGCAAAGGAGCGTGCAGATTCCCGTCGGCCCCGCTCCTATTATCAGTACGGTATTATCTTTGGTTATTTCAGAGATACGAGCTGCCCAAAAGCCTGTGGCCAATACATCACCCAACAACAAAGCCTGTTCATCGGTCACGCTATCGGGAATGCGGTTCAGTCCTTGATTAGCCAAGGGAACACGCACGTATTCCGTCTGTCCACCGTCAATGCGGCATCCCAATGCCCAACCGCCATTCGGGTCGGTACAATTGTTCACATAGCCGTTCTTGCAGAAGAAACACTCTCCGCAGAAGGTCTCTACGTTGACGGTTACTCGGTTACCAGGCTTTACAGGGATAACTTCAGCTCCCACTTCTTCTACCACACCCACCATTTCATGTCCCACGGTAATGCCCGGAACGGCACGAGGCACACTTCCATGCTTAATATGCAGGTCGCTGGTGCAGATGCTGCTCATCGTCACACGTACAATGGCATCGGTAGGTTCAATGAGTGTAGGTTTCAACTTCTCCACCAAAGCGAACTTTCCTTTTTCGATGTATGTATATGCTAACATAAATTCTTAATCCACTTTTTTGACCATTCGAACAACATTCGGGATGCTTCATTAAAGTCAACGACCTCTCCGTTTTTGTACTTCAAGAAAGTTTCTGTAATCATCCGCTCTTCAGTTAAAGCCACTTGAAGCAATTGGCTTTGACGTTTGATGTACTTTCCTGTCTGCATGAAAACGATAGCTTGCACCACAAAAGAAGCAGCCTTGTACAATCCTTTTAAAATCTCCTCACTCTTTTCGTGCAGCATGTTGTGAACGCATCCGTGATAGATGTTGCCAGCACCCATCTTGATGGCTCTTTCAATAGCCACATGATCTATCAACGGGAGCAAATCATCCAAACTACCCTTTATTGGAGTGGTATCGTAATAGAACTGGAAGAGGTCGGACGACTCCCAATTCAGAATCTCATCCTTACCAGACACAAAGCCACAGATTAGTTCTCTATGAGGCAATGTATCCAGCATGTTCTGATAAGTCTGAATGTCCGATGCATTCAGTTCATCCAAAATCACCACAACATCTATATCACTGGTTTCTTTCGCCTCACCCCGACCATAACTGCCTTGTAAACCAATAAACCAAACCCTATTCGCAAAAACTTCATTCAGCTTCAGGAGAAAGTCATTCATCCAAATATTTATATCTATCATATTCTCTCTAATATTAACTATTTTCCAACTTCCAACCACAGTCTCCGTGGTAAATCATCTGCTTGGTCATGCCGCCATCGATGCAGATGTTCTCACCCGTGATAAAGCCAGCCTTGTCGCTGCAAAGGAACAGCACCATATGGGCAATGTCCATGGGATTCCCCACTCTACCGGCAGGTTGCTGAGTAGCATCGGGGCCTTCGTAAACGGTGTAGGCCGTATCTATCCAACCGGGAGAAATAGAGTTTACCCTTGCTTTTCCCGATAGGCTTACTGACAATGCGTGCGTGAGTGCAGCAATGCCCCCTTTGGCAGCTGTATAGCTCTCGGTCTGTGGCTGGCTCATGCGGTCACGCGACGAAGAGATATTGATGATGGATGCACTATCCACCAAATGATTCTTCAGCAATTTCACCAAATAGAAGGGTGCAGTTACTCCCACACTCAGGGCATACTGAAACTCCTCGTAGGAACATTCATCTATCCCTTTCATCAATGGCAAGGCATTGTTGACGATGATATCCACTTTATCATGCTTGCTCAGCACCTCGGTCGCAAAAGCCTCCAGCACCTCTTTCCTGGAAATGTCCCCAACGAAATGCTCACCTTCTTGCTTGTCAATCACATAGACTACAGCTTCCCGAGAACGGAACTCATCGGCTATGCATCGGCCTATTCCGTTGGCACCACCAGTTACTATAACTACTTTATCTTTGAATATATCCGCTATCATATAGTCTTATTCTTTTATATATCATCAACATAATTCGTCCTAAAATACAAGCATAATATTCAATATACCGATATTTACAGCAAATGTACTTTATTTTCAGTTACAATGGTTGCTTTTCAAAAGAAAAAC
>SUYA01000026.1 GCA_015060695.1 Mediterranea massiliensis | reverse complement strand
GCACTGAGCGAAGCCATCAGCACAGCAATCTTACCGCTGGAGCGAAGCATAGCCGTCACTTCCGGAGCCTGTTCTCCAAACGACAGCGTATCGACAAAGATTGACATGGTGAAACCGATACCGCCCAAGCAAGCTACGGCGAAAAGCATTTTCCATGATGCCCCGGCAGGCATTTCACCTACCTTACACTTGATAGCCAGGAAACTAGCCAAACTGATGCCAATGGGTTTGCCAAGCACCAGACCAAAGAAGATTCCCATGCCTACAGAGCCAAGTTCCGGCGAGAAGGTGAAAATGTTGAAATAGCTCAAATCGGGTATTTCAACACCCGCATTGGCCAAAGCGAAGATAGGCATAATGGCATAGTTCACCCAAGGTTCCAAGGCATGTTCCAGGCGGTAGCTCATGCCGACGGTATTGTTACTGATTTCACTGATGCGACGCAAGCAAGCACGTTGCGGACCATTCGGGAAAGTTGCATCTTCATAGTCTTCCACATTTTCATATTTCTCCAGTTTACGCTGATAAATCTTATTCTTATGATAGAAGTAGGATTTGTTGTAACGGGCCGTCATCGGAATCATGAAAGCCATCACCACGCCTGACATAGTAGAGTGGATGCCCGAATAATAGAACAGAAACCAGATGGCAACGGCAGGAGCCAAATAGAAAGCCATCCGCTTTTCACCCATACGGTTCATGATAAAGATGAACACCAACAACACCAATGCAATGCCAAGCAGTGTAAGGTCGATGTCCCCACCATAGAAAAAAGCCACCACCAAGATGGCACCCAAGTCGTCGGCAATGGCCAAAGCGGTCAGGAACACCTTCAAAGAAATCGGTACTTTCTTACCGAAGATAGACATGATACCGATAGCAAAAGCAATGTCGGTTGCCGTCGGAATCCCCCAACCGCTGGACGCAGCCGAACCGTTGTTCACCAACATATAAATCAAAGCAGGTACCGCCATTCCGCCAAGGGCTGCAATGACCGGAAGCATCGCTTTCTTCACACTGGAAAGCTCGCCACAAATCACTTCACGCTTGATTTCAAGTCCTACGGTAAAGAAGAACACCACCATCAGGAAGTCGTTGATGAACTTCTCTACGGTCATTCCGTGAGGGAACACCCAATCAATGGCACGTACTCCCGTCTCTGCATCAACAGGAGTCTGAATACTCATTGCCAGTTCCGTTTCCAAAAAGTGGTGATAAAAATGTCGGGTCATTGGCAAATTGGCCAACAACATCGCTATGGCAACGCAGCTCAACAGAATGACACCCGAAGCCCAAGGCTTTTTCAGGAAGCTATTTGCCCCCCTTCCCAGCTTATCGAGCCCTTTAGCCCATGTGTATACAGGAATCAGTTTCATATAGTAGTTATGTTTAAATATTTTTTCTATCCCTAAAAAACGTTGCAAAATTAAAGCTTTTTTCAATACGTTATCCTCAAAACTCCATCGTTTTGTTTCCCTTGACACGGAACTGAACGAAATTTGAGGTAAATAATCAAATTCTCCCGAGTACTATGCCGAATAACCTGTTTTAATATAAAGATTGCCTTCACTTCTTCACTTGCGGCACTCCAACCTGATTATTAAACAGTTGGAGTGCCGCAAGTGTGTTATTGATGGGTAATGAAGTGAAGAAAAGGATTTTTTCCTTTTCTTGCAGAAAGTAAGGCCATGGTATTTACTATTTCGAAAATTTCCCTACCTTTGTCTCTGTATCTGTTTGCGGCGGCAAAGGATAAGAAAGTTTTTGATTAATAATTAGCATTTGCTATTTGTTCTATTCGCATTGAAACGTAGGAAATTTCAATAAATCATAAGAGAATGAACAAGTCGTAAATGTCTGCGCTATATCGTAGCGCGGGCGTGACTTGTTTCTCTTATTGGCAATTCCTACGGCCACAATGCGAGCAAGTTATAGCTCGCGTTTTTTTGTGCCCGTATATGAATTGCCAAAGCTGAATATAGGGAGGTAGCAAAGGCTGCAAAGAACAATAGCATTATGGCTAAATCTCTAATCTATGAACTGCCCAAGATTGTAGATGAGGGCAGACGTGAAGCCCAACGTATCCTTGAACGGTTGGGTAGCGGCACACACATCGGGCTGCAAACAAATGAGTTGGTTCTTCCTTCGAAAGACATTTCCGGTCTTTGGAAAGGGAAGGTAGGCGAGTTGAGCACTAGCGAAAAATGGATGAATCGTTTGGTGTATGGTGACAACCTTTTGGCTATGCAAGCCTTGCTTGCAGGTGATGAAGCAACGGGGTTACCTTCGCTTCGTGGTAAGGTGGATTTGATTTATATTGACCCTCCTTTTGATAGCAAGGCAGATTATCGTACGAAAATAAATCTTCCTGGAGGCGACATTGAACAAAAGCCTACTGTCGTTGAACAATTTGCCTATGCCGACACATGGAAAGACGGTAGTGTTTCATACCTAAAAATGATGTATCCAAGATTAGCTCTAATGAGAGAACTGTTGTCAAATATAGGCACTCTATATTTACATATAGATTGGCATATTGGACATTATGTCAAGTTATTATTAGACGACATCTTTGGCAAAGAAAACTTTAGGAATGAAATTATTTGGAAATACACAGGTTCCTTACAACCTAAATTTGATTTTGCAAGGAAACACGATGTTATATTTAGATATAGTAAATCTGATATCGTAACATTTTCTCCTGTATATGTTCCATATTCACAAGGGACAATAAACAGATTTGACCATGAAGATGAATTTGGTAGGTATAAAATCACATACAGAGATGGGAAAGAATATAAAACTTACATGAAAGAAGGTAAACCAATAGAGGATGTGTGGATTGATAATATTTTAGACATCCCTATTGTCATGAAAAATGCACGGGAAAATGTTGATTATTCAACCCAAAAACCCGAAGCCCTTCTCGAACGCATCATCAAAGCAAGCAGTAACGAAGGCGACCTCGTTTGTGACTTCTTCGGAGGAAGCGGAACAACTGCTGCTGTGGCCGAACGCTTGGGCAGACGTTGGATAACCACCGACATCGGTAAACCAGCTACCCTTGTGATGCGCAAACGATTCATCGACCAAGAAGTAAAGCCTTTCCTCTATCAAGCTATTGGCGATTATCAGAAAGAAGTGTTCGGAAGCAACAAGCTTTATAAACGTGTGGGCGACCTCAGCCAAATCGTGATGCAGCTCTATGGAGCTATCCCTTTCACCGAAGAGCAACTGAATGACCGAAACTGGGGACAAGTAAAGTCCTCCCGTACCCTTGTCTTGGTAGATAGTCCAAACAAACTTACCGGCAAAGCAACCATCAAGCGAGCCTATGAAGCAAAGAACGCTCTATTGGGTGGTGGCTGGAGCAAAGTGGTCGTGCTGGGATGGAACTTTGCGTTCGACGTAAGCGAAGCCATTATGCAATACAAGGACGATGTGGATGTGCTCGTCATTCCACCCGATTTGCTCGACAAGCTCAGCAAAAAAGGATATGACAAGTTGGTGCGTGAAGGTTCTGTACGTTTCAGTACTTTGCAATACTTGATGTGCCGACCCATCAAAGCAGTGCCCCTTTCGGCTGAAGAAGAAAACTTGGTCATCGAATTGGAAAACTATGTGCTTCTTTCACCCGACAATATCCCATTGGACGACAAGGACAAGACCAAGCTTCAAGAAGTGATGGACAAAGACCCGTTGGCGCTTAT
>SUYA01000007.1 GCA_015060695.1 Mediterranea massiliensis | reverse complement strand
AATAGCAAAAGATATTCAGAAAGATTTAGATTTACTCTGCGCTTTAGATAGTATATGATTATCAGTGATTTGCAATTTTATGATATTTCTTGAAAGCATAGGTTCGAGAGCCTGTCTCTCCGCTGAACGTGCTGGACAGAAATGGTCAGCAAACGGACAAAAAGCTACAAATCAATGATTTGTGGCTTTTTTTATTGCCCGAAAGTCCTGCTTCCAAGACTTCAAAAGTACGGTAAAAGACAAAGTTTCGTTACTAAATCGTTACCTATTCCCCGCTGGACAAAAACGGTAACGATTTGTCCATAAATGACCTGATAATGACTATATTAGTCCATAGTGGAAAAGCCACTGAATTTTGACCCTTTTGGCCAAGTTGATTTTGCCCCTTTGGCTTTAATGCGATTGACCCTTTAAAGTCCTGGTGATAGGGGTCAATTTTATTTTACCCTTTTAAATTCTCTAGTTTTTCTTAGACCTTAACTTACGCATACTTTCACCGTATAATTCTATGGTATGAGCTGTATAAATAATGCGGTCCAGAATAGCATTGGCTATTGTCGGGTCGCCCACCATGTCATACCAGTTGGATGATGGGTATTGCGAGGTTATGATGATGGATTTCCGTTCGTGCCTGTCTTCAATGATTTCGAGCAGAATGGGACGTTCCTTGGCATCAAGAGGAACAAGGAACAGGTCATCAAGGATGAGCAGCTGACAACGCTCAATTTTCTTTAGTTCCGCTTCAAGTGTACCTTTGATTTTTGCGACTTTCAGTATGCCAAGCAGTTTTGGAGCGTTGGCATATAGAGTACGGAATCCCCTTTTACATGCCTCGTGCCCAAGAGCACAAGCCAGATAGCTTTTCCCCGTATCTGAGGAACCGGTAATGAAAAGATTCTGTCCTTTATGCACGAAATCAAGAGTGCCAAGACGTTCCATTTGATTGCGTTCCAGGCCCCGGTTGGTGGCATAGTGCTCGACATGGCCGACAACCTTTGTGTGGAACTAGTACTCACGGACAGCCCGTTTGAAAGAGGATAATTGAAGACCATCAGGGTATTCAGCATGATACTCCTTAAACAATTTCCTGACACTCGTTCCTTTTCGTGTCAGACGGGATACATATCCGGGAAGCAAAGCCTCCAATTCAATTCTTTTGGAAGAGGCCTCCCGATGGCGAGATTCCGTACAGCCAAACATTTTAAGCAACTGCCCATCAGAAAGGGAAAGAAGTTGCTCGATACTTTTTCCGCTTGAAAGAAATAAGCGGACATACTTACGGACGGTGTTACGGGATGTATGAAACGTGGCTGCCGTTTCCTTGATTCCCATTCCGGCCGCATAACATCTTAAAATGTTCTTGACTTTTTTGTTCATTTGTGTAAATTTTATTATCACCCCGTCACACCAGGACTTGGTTATTCAAATCTACACAAAAAATATCTAATAATGCTTGAAATAAGTGGTCTATATTATTTTACCCAAAAGGGTCAATCGCATTAAAGCCAAAGGGGTAAAATCAACTTGGCCAAAAGGGTCAAAATTCTGTGGATTTTCCAGTAGGCGCTGAAATCAATTGGAGTCTAGTAAAGCCTTGGACTATGAAGCTGTCCGGTCGTCTTGAAATTCATCCAGAAGATATCACATTGGGTGGCATTTATTATGGAGACACTAGACTTCGCCAGTACTATGCGATGTATAACACATTCAGCTTTAATCATGGTTGGGGTGGTATGTTGAATCTTATGTATGAGCCTACTTACAAAACATATGATAGAACCTACCATGCAGTCTATAATATTGGTGGTCAGATATATAAGACAATGTGTAAGGATAAGTTGCAATTGACACTTACATTCAATGCTCTTGGCGACCGTCGAAAGTATGACAGATATGCCAATGGCAACAAAGTTATATACAATTACACTACACCTATACAAAATATTGGAATTTCACTCGTGTGGAGATTCTCTGGAGGTAAGAGCGTAAATGTCAATGCCGTAGAAAACGGTTCACAGAGTTTCAAAGAGGTTAAAGATATTAGATAACAAATTTATATATGCAATAAACAACAATGGCGACTGCTCAAAACGAGAGGTCGCCATTACTTTTACAATTTCATACCTCTGTTTTTCTTTGGTTGTATAGGTTGTCGGATTGATTGTCGGAGTTTGTCGTATTGCTCGTTGTCCTTATTTATCAGTGCCTTTCTATGCTCCACCTACATTTGCTTGAGTTTGTTCGTGCAGCCGTTCTCAATGACGGGAAGGCCTTTTTTACCAGCTTCATCAGGATAATTATAACTTTTGAAATGTAATCTTTGTTTTAATAATATGTAAGGCTATAGTTATAGAGATATGCTTTGTGTTGCATCTCTTTTTTACTACCTTTGTGCCAGTTTATTCAAATGAGTGATAAAATGACGATGAAACAACGTGTCATAGCGTTGAAGGGAGCAGTGGCACGAAAACCCGAAGTAAGATTGGCTGCACCGGCCGACTTCGTTTTGGAGGCAGGTGAACATATAGCCATTGTTGGTGCCAATGGATCAGGGAAATCTCTGTTAGTGGATATGCTGACGGGCAAGTATCCATTAAAGGAAGGAGTACTGACCTACGATTTTAGTCCAGCATCTACTAATACAGTTTTTGACAACTTAAAGTACATAACTTTTCGAGACACCTATGGCTCGGCAGATATGAATTATTATTATCAGCAACGTTGGCATCAAACTGAGCAGGATGATGTACCTACGGTATTTGAACAATTAGGGCAAGTAGATAACGAAATTTTGCGTAGGCAGTTGTTCGAACTCTTTTCCATAGAACCGATGTTGCACAAGAAAATTATTTTGCTGAGTAGTGGCGAATTGCGTAAATTCCAATTGGCTAAGGCTTTGATAAAATCTCCTCGGGTATTGATTTTGGATAATCCTTTCATCGGATTAGATGCTGATACACGCCAACTATTGCTCAATCTACTTCAAGAACTTTCGCAATTACAGTCAGTTCAAATTATTTTGGTACTCTCTATTTTGAATGATATACCGTCGTTTATTACTCATGTAGTGCCGGTTGAGGCTATGAGGGTGGAACATAAGCAGACGCGAAACTCTTATCTGAAACAATTTACCGAAGAAGATGCAATGCGGCAAGCGAAAGAAGAACTTGAACTATCAGCATTGCAACAACGTATTCTCAGTCTTCCCTATGTGAATTGTAATTTTACCGGTGACGAAGTGGTGAAATTAGATAAAGTGAACATCAGATATGATGAACGAATTATCCTGCATCAGTTGGATTGGTTGGTTAAGCGGGGTGAAAAGTGGGCACTTAGTGGTGAGAATGGTTCTGGTAAATCTACCCTACTTAGTTTAGTATGTGCCGACAATCCACAATCGTATGCTTGCAATATTAGTCTTTTCGGTCGTAAGCGAGGTACGGGTGAAAGCATTTGGGAAATAAAGAAACACATTGGTTATGTTAGTCCTGAAATGCATCGTGCCTATTTGAAAAACTTGCCTGCTATAGAGATTGTGGCTAGTGGGTTGCACGACAGTATTGGACTTTACAAGCGTCCTCGTCCCGAACAGATGAATATTTGTCGGTGGTGGATGGAGGTATTTGGAGTAGGCACTTATCAAGAACGCCCTTTCTTACAACTGAGTAGTGGAGAGCAGCGACTTTGTCTATTGGCGCGTGCTTTTGTAAAAGACCCTGAATTGCTAATTCTTGACGAACCTTTGCATGGCTTAGATACTTATAATCGTCGCCGAGTTAAAAAAATTATTGAAGCATATTGCCATCGTAGGGATAAAACGTTAATAATGGTGACGCATTATGAAGAAGAATTACCTAACACTATTACTCATCACATCCACTTGCAGAAAAATTACAATACTTTGGCATAAGATATTTTGGGGTTTTGTTGGCGATAATGGTAGAAAAAGACTAACTTTGTGTCCTATAAATGACCAACCATAAAAAAGAAATAGATGCTTTTGTTCTTGAATGAAATAGATACTCAACTACTGTTAGCTATTAATGGCTATCGTTCGGGGTGGGCAGACTCGTTTATGTACCTATTCAGTGGTAAACTAATTTGGGTGCCTATGTATGCCTCTATCCTTTATGTAATATTAAAAAACTATCATTGGAAACTGGCACTTGGTTGCGTTATGGCTATTGGATTGACCATTGTGTTTGCCGACCAAGTGGGAGCATCAATTATGCGTCCTTACTTTGAACGACTGCGCCCCTCGAATTTAGATAATCCCATATCTGACTTGGTACAGATAGTCAATGGAAAGAGAGGAGGACGTTATGGCTTTCCATCGTGTCATGCAGCCAACACATTCGGATTGGCATTTTTTATTTTCTATCTATTCCGTAATAAGTTGCTTACTATTTTCTTAATGTTATGGGCATTAGTTACCTGCTATTCTCGTTCATATCTTGGTGTACATTATCCGGGTGACTTGTTGGTTGGAGCAGTCTTAGGATTTATTGGAGCATCATTGTGTTATTGGCTTTTTACTCTTTATGCTCATCGAATAGGAATAAAGAAACCGACGAGAGTTGCTTTCCTTTTGTTGCCAATTATTATAGGTGGGACAACCATCGTCGGTATGGCGGTTTATTCGTTATTTTAGTAAAGCTTCGGTAGTTTTTTCATTTCTCCTTCGTTAAGAATACGCTTGCCAAACAACGGATTGTTTGGTTGGATGTACTTAGTATGGTAATTAGGCATTAGTAAAGTACGAGTCGATGCAGTAGGTATGTCTTTCTTACCTGCTTTGATAAGTGCTTCCCGTAACATTGTTTCACGTTCGTCGCCCAATTGGTAGCCATCCATCGGATCGTCTTTGACCGTTTGTGTAGGTATTAATCCATCGGGCATACAAGGATTTTTTCCATTCTTGTCAGCATAGCGATTTATCATGACATAGATACCCCACTTCTTGATAACATCCGGTGCTTTTTCGTAGAGGATATCTGGGGTTGCCACAATACCTGTACAATATTTACCATGCGAATTATTTCCTAAGGTAATGATGTCCATATACGGCATCAATCCTATCAGCAAAGACTCGGAGGCAGAAGCCGTCCCCGATGAAATAAGGGCATAAATTTTTTTCAGCCCTATGTTTGCATCACTAGTATTAAGAGTAGTTTTTTTACCATTTATTGTAATGCTATGGTTGGTACTAAAATAGGTGTTTAAGTCTTCTCCTTTTGACTTGTAATACTGCATGTATTCATCATTCCATATTTCTGTTTGGTAAACGGCATTGCTTTTTACTGCATCGAACGGCGCAAACATCGAAGCCATAACGTTCTCTGTGAATACATAACCACCTCCATTGTAGCGAAGATCCAATATTAGTTCACTAACTCCAGCAGTTTTATAATTGCGACAGATGTCAACTAGTTTGGTTGCCGATTCAACATCGAAACTACTATAAGCCAAATAGGCAACTTTCTTACCATTGAATTCAAATATCTTGTTAGCTAATATCGGGTTGCAATACATGTTGATGGCTTTCAAAGAGATATTTTCACCTCGGCTGATACCTTGTTTACTATACACTCCCATTCCTAAGGTAATGTTCGATGTGTAGTAAATGTCCAAATAATTATCGTCTGTTATGTCTTTACCATCTAATTGCATAATGATATCCCCTCTTTTGATACCGGCTTTTTCTGCTGGGCTGTTGGCATATACAAGTGATACTAAGAAGAAGTAGGTTTTGGTGTTGCTGAATTGTCCTAACATTACCTCATAACCGTAAGTAGTGCTTACTCCCTGCATACTACTATTCATGCTTTCTGCATCAGCTGTCAGCACAGTCCATTTATCTACTTCTTTGCCGTTTTCTTTATAACGGATTTCTTTTACGGTTCCTATGGGATCTTGATTGGTATTGGCATTTAGTTTATCTAATCCGGTTTTAATTTCTTTGTTCCATAAATAAACTGAAGAGAGGGCATCTTTGGCAAATCGATTGGCAAAGTATATTTCGTTGGTGGTGATTCGTTTTTCTTCCTCTTCTTGTGGGTCATTATCGTTATTTGAGCAAGCAAATAGGCAACAACTCAGTATAAGTGTTGTCAAAAGGGAGTGATGTAGTTTCATAGGCTATATTAATATATATTACGGATGCGAAGTAAATAAAAAAACGGAATAAGAACAAGTGTTGTGTGTTTTTTGTTGTTATATCCTTTAATATAGTAATTGAAACTCTGCCCAAATAGGGAGGTGATCACTATATCCTCCTTGGTATTTCATGCCTTGGTAAGTGCGGAAAGGTTGATTTCCTCCATAGCGTTTATCATCGTTTAGTAGGAAAGGCCACAAACCAATATCGGCATTTTCTTCAGAAGTAGAAAGTGGTGCATCTTTCTGCAATAAACTACCAGAAACAATGATGTGGTCAATTAATTCCCATATACCTTGGTATTTGTAACTTCCAAAGTCTTTCTTTTTAGTTTTTTGAGCCAGTAGTTGGTAAAGCCTATGTGGAACGATGGTTGATGTGGTTAGATGTGCTTTCAGACCTTCTTGAATGGAGCGGTTTGTAGGAGGGGCATTCAAGTCACCCATAATGAGTATCTGTGGCCGTTCCCTTAATTGCATGATGCTGTCAATAGTCGTTTTTAAGCGACGAGCTGCTTGCATACGATAGGACTCTGTTTGTTTCCTTCCTCCTGAGCGTGATGGGAAGTGAGCTATGAATACATCTAAGGTATCGCGATTGAGTAATATGCCACTGACGTGAAGAATGTCTCGTGTAGCTTTTTCATACTTGTTTGGTGGAGTTATCCGAATGGATTGGTTGTAGATGGGTTTGAATAGATGACGTTGATAGAGTAGCGCTACATCTATACCTCTAATGTCATTGCTTTGTGTCATAATGTAACGATAGCCAGCTTCGCGTAGTGCCGAGTAATGGATTAAATCGAGTAATACGCTGTCGTTTTCTACTTCGCATAATCCTACCAATGCAGGTGCCATCCAACCACCGGTAGCAATAATGACTCGTGCCACGTCATCCAATTTTTTACGATACTTGTATTTATCCCAATGGCGTACAGCATCGGGTAGAAAATCATAATCTTCCTTCAATGTGTCGTGACGATAATCAAAAAGATTTTCTACATTATAGCTCATAACCCGGAATCGAAGTGTATCTTTCTTCTCTTGTGAGGACAGGCAGAATGGGCATAGAGCTAATAAGAGGATGAGTGAATAGCCTTTCATGTTGGGTGATATAAGGTAATGAAAAGGCACGGATTAGTATTGTAATCCGTGCCTTTTGTTGATATCTTGCGATGGTTTATTATTTCTTGGTTGTCGGATTGTAGCGAGCATTCAATCCATCTACAATTTCTTTGGTAATGTTGAACGATTCGTCGGCATAGAGTAGGTTGTCGAAACCTGTATTACTTAAAATCATGCTGTAGCCTTTGTTTTTATTGTACTCTTTCAAGAAAGAGTTGATAGAATCGCGCAGTTGCAAGCTGTTCTTTTCGTTTTCGGCCAACAATTCGTTTTGTAGTTTGTTGCTCAACGCTTGCAGGTCTTGCTCTAACTTAACTATGCGGTTATATTCTTGTTCCGCTCTTTCGTTTGTCAAATAAGCTCCGTTTTGTACTTTGTTTTGCCAATCTTGCTTTTGGCTTTCAAGTTCTTTGGCTTTTTTGTTCAAAGTAAGGCGTACGTTTTCGCTCTTCTTTATCATTACTTCATTTAAATCAACACAGAAGTTGTATTGAGCCAACAAAGTGTCAATTTCTACATATGCAATTTTCAATCCAGACAAACCTTCAGCTGAAGCTGCGGCAGTGGTTGTTGGGTTGTTTGCCTGACCGGCACATTGAGAAAACAGTACGGCAAGAACCAAAGCGGCTAATCCGTTTACTAAGTAATTCAATCTTTTCATAAGTTTGAAATAGTTATTTTAATGTTTGTTTTAAATTATCAGTTAGTTCTCTAATATTTTTTCTATCTCATTGATGTTGAAACGAGGTTTGCGTCGTGCTTCGCGGTCTTGCGACTGTACACAACCTATGCCTCGGTTGCGCATGGCCTGATTTCCACTGACGTGTCCGTTGGGAAACTTGCCGTTTTTCACAAAGAACACCTTTACACCTAAAAAAAGGATGCAAATTGCAACAATCAGCAATGTTATTAATAATGTATAGAACATTTAATCAAACTTTTGTACTATCTTTGTTTCCACAAAAAGGTGATTGCCTTTTTTGCGGTTGCAAAGATAGGGCTTTGCTGGGACTAAAAAGCCCTTTTTACACAAAAAAAAGAGAAATAGGAATGAAATATTGAACTAATTTAACCATATTTAGCAAAACATGGAAAAGAAAGATTTAAAACCGGCTGCATTGTTCGGCTATTTCGAAGAAATCTGTCAAGTGCCACGTCCTTCTAAAAAGGAAGAACGGATTATCGCTTATTTGAAAACTTTTGGAGAAAAACATCGATTGGAAACTAAAGTTGATGAAGCTGGCAATGTGTTAATAAAGAAACCAGCCACTGCGGGCATGGAGAATCGTAAAACGATAGTCTTGCAATCGCATGTCGATATGGTCTGTGAGAAAAATAATGATGTAGAACACGATTTTTTGAATGACCCTATTAAGACAGTGATAGACGGAGAGTGGCTGACTGCACAAGGAACTACTTTGGGGGCAGATAATGGAATTGGAGTTGCTACGGCATTGGCGGTACTGACAGATGATTCTTTGCAACATGGACCTATTGAATGTCTTTTTACCGTTGATGAGGAAACAGGTTTGACCGGTGCATTTGCTCTACAAGAAGGTTTTATGAATGGTGATATTTTATTGAACCTCGATTCAGAAGATGAGGGTGAATTGTTTATTGGTTGTGCCGGCGGTGTCGATTCAGTAGGTGAGTTTACCTATAGTGAAGTAGAAGTGCCGGTTGGTTACTTCTGTTGCAAGGTTTCTGTTAAAGGTTTGAAAGGTGGACATTCTGGTGGAGACATTCATCTGGGGCGCGGCAATGCCAATAAGGTGTTGAATCGTTTCTTGACTCAAACAGCTGCTCGTTATGATATGTATCTTTGCGAAATAGATGGAGGTAATTTGCGCAATGCCATTGCTAGAGAGGCACACGCTGTTATTGCAATTCCTGAATCAAATAAACATGATTTACGTGCCGATTTGAACATATTTGCAGCAGAAGTGGGAGCCGAGTATGCAGTTTCTGATCCTGATTTGGAATTGCTACTTGAATCAGAAGAATTTCGTAAAACGGCAATTGATAAGAATACTTCCAAACGTCTATTGCAGACAATTTACGCCATTCCACACGGTGTGTATGCTATGAGTCAGGATATAGAAGGATTGGTGGAAACCTCTACCAATTTGGCTTCGGTAAAGATGAAACCTGAGAACTTGATTGTGATTGCTACTAGTCAACGCAGTTCGGCTGAATCATCTAAACAGGACATTGCCAACATGGTACGCATCGTTATGGAAATGGGGGGTGCAAAAGTGTCGCACGGTGATGGTTATCCTGGATGGAAACCCAATCCGAATTCAGAGATATTGAAGGTGGCTATTGAATCTTATAGTCGCTTGTTTGGCAAAGAAGCTAAAGTGAAAGCCATTCATGCCGGACTGGAGTGTGGTTTGTTCTTGGACAAATATCCATCTTTGGATATGATTTCATTTGGTCCCACTTTACAAGGAGTCCATTCACCCGATGAGCGTATGCTGATTCCTACGGTACAGAAATTCTGGGATCACTTAGTTGATATATTGGCTCATGTACCGCTGAAATAATAGCTGATATTACGACTAAATGTTTCACCGAAACTCTTTGTCACAATGTGGCAATTGTTTAATATACCCTCATTGTCGAGGGTATATTTGTATGTTACACTTTCTTGGCTTTTATTATTATCAGTTGGTATAACTTGATGAATGTATAAGGGATAAACATCGCCTATGATGCCACTTCTCAGAGCAAATAGGTGTTGGCTCAATGGATATAATTCGCTCAAGAAGGGGCAGGTGAGAAGTGCTTCAGTGTCTGTTATTGTGTCGTCTTTTGAGGTATGCGCTGTGAAGTCCAATCCGAATCCGTTGATTTCTTGATGTATATTCAGCTGATTATTTTTCTTGTATTCAATGTGAATATGGCTGAAAGAGTTCATTTCGTTTTCGATGGTTTCGTTGATATTGGTCAGTAGTCGTTTGCCGATAGTGTCGGTGTAGGCAAATAGGTAATGACGTCTTTGACCGTTAGCTCCTTCGTAGAGGGCTGATTGTGCATAGCCGGTTTCGTCTAATTGATATTCCCAACGGTTGTTATTGCTGTCGCTGATAGTTACTGTATTTTCACTGTAGATAGCTTTGGCTGTATAGGTTAAATTGTAGTCGTAAGTGGTGTATGTTTGTTCGCCTTTGTAGTCAGTTAAGTACCCGTCTTGGCAAGTATAGGTATCGGTTGTAATAACGGCTGGAGCATCAGTCTGTCGGCTTTCAGTTACTATTAGACGATTGTATGGTATGGGCGGACGGTGTAGTGCTTTTTCCTCTTCTATGGGTAGATTGTCATTACTGCATCCCATGCATAGCAATAATAGAGGAAATAGTATTCTTTTCATGAAGTGTGGCTTTTATTGATTTAGGATAACAGCACTTGTGGCACGTCGTGTTATCGAACTCTTTATGAAGCTATTTCCTGATACACGTGTAGTTTCTATATTTTCATTATCGCCTTCCAATTGACCATTAATCAAGCCGAGTGCATTGCTTAAAAGTAATTCATTAGAATCTCCGAAAGGTAAGAAATTGTCAATGGTAGCAATGCCTTCTCTCGCATAAATGAGGGGTTTGAATCCCTCTTTATATTCAGATTCATGCAGGGCATTGTATATTTTGCAGACAATGGGGCGCATGCGGAGTTGTAATTCCTCGTTGCTGAAGGTTATGGAACCAACATTTTTTCCTTCGGTATCGTCGCCAATAACTACCACTTCCATATAAGGACGCAGGCTGTTGATAATCATTTCTGAAGCTGAAGCAGTGGCTGCGCTGGTCAATACGTATAGACGTGACAAGTTCAGATTGGCTCCATCTTGCAGTATGTTGGGGTCAAAACTCAGTGCTACTTCTTGTGGATTGCGGCGAGTATTATATTCTAAATATCCTAATGTTTGCCCTAAAGCCGATTGCGGAGCTAAGATGCAACACATCAGTTGGGCACAACTCAACTGACCACCGTTGTTGTAGCGTAAATCTAATATAAATTCTTCTACTTGCTGTTCGGCGAAGTAGCGGGATAGTTGTCGTAGTTCGTTGTCGTATGTGTCAGCACTTTCAGTAGGGCCTGGGGTGAAGTGGTTGTACACCAAGTAACCTACTTTTTTATTGCCTACCTGATAACAGTTGGTGTAATACACCGGATTATCGTCCACGCTTCGCGAGGCAGCTATCTCTGTTTGCTTCAAGTTGGTCAGTAATTTTTCTTCTGAGTTATATTGGGCAAGGGTAAATTGGGCTGACGTACCTTTATATAATAAGGTGTAATTATTCTTGTTGATGTTTTCTTCATTTATGGCTGTAATCCAGTCTCCTCGTTTCAATCCGGCATCAGCTGCAGGGCTATTGGGTAACACATATAGTATCAAGGCAGCGTAATTGCTTCCACTGACCTGTGTCAATGCAAATTCAAATCCGTAACTATCGTTTGTATAAGAAATACTTCTGTTCGATGGAGAAATGATGAGGCTGTCGATGGTAGAGTAGTGTTGTCCGTTTTTGCCATCTTCGTTGGACAACAGTCCATCAAAAAACTTGAATGGTTCAATAAAGAAATTGGTTTCATCAAAATCGGTAATAGCCTCTTCCCAATAATAATGCACCTGCATGGTGTCGTATATCCAGCGGTCGGTTTTTGTCTCTTCGGCATAATGTGCCCAACGGTCTTCGCCACATGCGGACAAGCATGCCGGCAAAATAATTGCCCCCAATAAAAGTAATATGATATATCTTGCTTTCATGGGGGCAAAAGTAGTTATTTTATTTAAGTTTTTCAGCTTTTAAAGAATTCATTTTAATTTAGGCATAAATTCATTAGCAATTTATACCTAAATTATTTTAGATTTAGGTGAGCCGAAAAATTAGAGCTTGTTTTAGAACGATTGTCCTTTATAGACATTCGATTCTTCGAGTGGAACTAACGAACCGCTCATAACTAAAGTGTTAGAATTGAAATTAGGACTGATGGTAACAGTGGCATTATTGTCACCATTGACTAACGTAAAGAATATCTGTGCCGAAATGCCGATGCCTTGAATGTTGAAACTGGCATGAATGTTTCCACGTTTATCTGTATTTACTTGCATGCCCGATATAGTGCCATCTACTGTTACACCGCCAATACCGTTAGGGCCGGCAATGGCATTGTTGAAGGCTACTTGTACCGTACCACGATCTTCGTTTACCATTAAGAAATTGGTTACTTCGTTCACAAATACGGTGTTTCCGTTACGTAGGTACAATTGGTCGGCTTCTACAACAAACTGTTTGGCATTGATGGCTGCTACAGCCAACTGATAGGCTTGTTGGTCTTCTTGAGCCTCTTCGGCTTTCAGCCGTGCTCGTTCGGCATCACGACGTTCTTTTCTGGTTTCTTGGGCAAAGGCGGCATTGCCAACAGCAGTCGCCAATACAATAGCTGCTAAAGTCAATAATCTTTTCATAATTTTTTTTCAGTTTAGGTTAATATATCGCTTTTGTATCGATAAGAACATTCCTAAACTGAAAAAGTTCACAAAAAGGAAACTTAGTTATTTTTTCACTCTACGAATCTTGTAACCTATGGCGGCAATTATAATACTCATTAGTGGGCTGAGCAGATTGAAGAAACAATAGGGTAAATAGGTCAACGTAGGAACGCTGAGGATGGTAGCCTGCGTCATGCCGCAACTGTTCCAAGGAATTAAAGGAGAGGTAACAGTAACGGCATCTTCAATAGTGCGTCCTAATAGTCGGCTTTCATATCCTTCTTTATCATAAACATCCTTAAACATACTTCCTGTCAAGATAATACTGAGATATTGATCGGCGGTAGATACATTAAGAAATAATCCAGAACCTACTGTCGAAGCTACCATACTGACACGGTTGCGCATAAAACGGATAAACATTCCGGTAATACTCTCCAACATTCCTCCTGCCTGCATGGCACCACCAAAGCACATGGCACACATGATGAGCCATACTGTATCTAACATTCCTGCCATGCCACGTGTGCTTACCAGTTCCGTCAGAATTTCATTGTCGGTTTGTAGAGAGGTGCTACCATATAGGCTCATCATCACTCCCTTGAATAGGTCATTTTCTCCGGCAATCTCGCACAACAATTCTGGTTGGAAGAATAGAGCAAAAATTCCAGCCAGTAAAGCTGATAGAAACAGCGTGATAATAGAAGGTACTTTGCGGGCTATCATAATACCTGTTAATAAGGGGACAGCCAATAACCAAGGAGTAATGTGAAAACGGCTTTGCAACGCAACATTCATTTCGGCAATATGCGAAGTTTGTTCTATGTTGTGTGCCAATCCGGCAATAGTAAAGATTGTCAGCGCTATAACCATCGACGGAATAGTGGTTATCATTAAGTATCGGATATGAGTAAATAGTGGGGTGCCGGTAGTCGAGGCAGCCAATACAGTGGTGTCAGACAAAGGAGACACTTTATCGCCAAAGTAAGCACCTGAAATGATGGCACCGGCAATCCATCCTTCGTGAAACCCTTGTGCTTTTCCAATACCCATTAAGGCAATACCAATGGTCGCTATCGTTGTCCACGAACTGCCGGTCATTACCGATACTAAGGCACAGATAAAACAACTTGCTGTCAGGAAAATCTCCGGTTGAATAATCTTCATACCATAATAAATCAAGGTAGGAACTACTCCACTAACCATCCAAGCTCCACTCAATGAACCGATAATCAATAAAATAATGATGGCAGTGCCAATGCTACCGATGCGTTCGGTAATAGCCTCTTCATACTCTTTCCAACTGCGGCCATACAGACTCATTCCCATCAGTACACATACTGCGGTGGTAGTCAGCAAGGCTATCTGGCTGGCTCCTCCTAATGCATCGCTACCAAATGTGGATATAGTGATTATCAGTATTCCTATCAAGAAGGCTATTGGAAGAAACGCCATCAGTGGCGACGGATTTTTCTTACTACTATTCATTGTTAATATGTATTTGGTCGACAAAGGTAGCAAGAAGAATTCATTTTATGGCAATTGGTCATAAAAAAAGCATTATTTCATCTATAAGATTTACCTATAGGTAGAAGAGCAACTACCTATAAGTAGTGAGCCAACTACCTATAGGTAATCGACTAACTACCTATAGGTAGTTGAACAACTTAATATATGGATGTTTTAAACAAATACTACCAACCTAAATCTTTCATCGTACGTGCTTTCGGAGTTTTGGGTAGAGGTTTACGTTCTTTAAGTTGTTCCAAAGCTGTTTCAATGGCTTTATTTAGCTGCTCATCTTCGCCCAGATATTCTTTTATGGGGTCATTATCAAGCAATATGTCCGGGTCAACGCCATGATTTTCTACAATCCACTCACCTGTTTTGGCATCATAGTTGGTGAAGAATGGAACGCGAACATCGGTACCGTCTATATAGGGAAGTGAACCGCTGATTCCTACAATACCACCCCATGTACGGGTACCGATAACAGTTCCCAGATTATTAGCCTTAAAACTCCAAGGGAATAGGTCGCCATCTGAAGCCGAATACTTGTTTACCAATAATACTTTCGGACCGTGGTGTGTAGCATCGGGAATGGTGCCATTGGTATTACGGCCACGATACATCGTCATACGATATGCCTGACGAAGCAAACGTTCTATAATCATTGGTGAAACGTTACCGCCTCCATTTGCTCGGTCGTCAATAATCAACGCTTCTTTATCTAATTGTGGATAGAAATAGCGTGCAAATTCATTCAAACCTTCAGGACCCATGTCGGGAATATAAATGTAACCGACACGACCGTTTGTTGCTTTTTCAACTTTACGGATGTTTTCTTGTACCCAATTATAATGGTATAGAGGATATTCATTTTCAATAGGGCTGATAACAATCTTGCGTGCTCCATTAGTCGATGCGGTGCTATTGATGGAGAGTTCGGTCAAAACGTTAGCTTTACCTACTAATAGTTCGTAGATGTTCTTGACCGTAGTAGTTGGTACACCGTCGATGGCAACAATGTAATCGCCTTCTTTTACATCCAAGCCAGGTTCAGTAAGTGGTGAACGGAGTGTTTGGCTATATACACCGCCAGGCAGAATCTTTTCGATGCGGTAGAAACCGTTCTTCTCTTTCTTCAATTCGGCACCTAACAATCCCATCGGAATGCGTTCGGGTTGTGGCATTTCGCCCGGATTAATATAAGCGTGGCCACAACCTACTTCTGATATCATTTCACCAATGATGTAATTTAAGTCAAGTCGTGTTTTGGCATAAGGTAACAATACCTCATATTTTTTCTTGATAGCTTTCCAATCCAAGCCGTGCATGTTTTCTAAGTAGAATCCATCACGGAAAGCACGCCATACTTCATCAAAGATTTGTGCCCACTCTTGCATATAATCAACTTGGGCAATCATGTTTTTCGTGTTTATGGCTTCTTTCATATTAGCTTTGCTTGTGGGAAAGTCGCAGACAAACATTTGTCCCCGTTTTACAAACAAAGCTTTCTTGCTACCCATTGTATGCGAGAACGATGCACCATCGGCCACGGTTTCCTCTTTCTGAGTCTTAAAGTCGAAGGCTTTGGTGTCACCCATTGATGAATAGTAAACCTTCTTGCCGTCAGAATAGAAGTTGCGGTATGAGCCGGCCGGCAAGGGCAACTTAATGAGGCGTGCAGGAAGATTTTCTGCATCAATCTTTACCTCTACAGGTACAGACTCTCCCTTTTTCTCTTCGCGCTTCACGTCGGATGTGCCGTCTGTGGGCAATAGGGGCGAAGGAGTTTCTTTAGAAAGCATAGCCATGTAAATGCCGTTCATGCGATTATAGGTGTGATTCCACTCCAACTGTCCGTATGTAGGATTGAAGTCGCGTGCCGATGTGAAAATCAAATATTTACCATCTTCACTGAAAACGGGTGATGAAGAGTTGTACCACTTTTCTGTTACTGGATACTCTTTTTGGGAGGCGAGATTATAGACATATACCACGCTCATTTCATTTGCCGCATTTTTTGTATATGTGAGCCATTTACTATCGGGTGAGTAGTTCACACCATAAAATTCGCCGCCCGGATTCTGCATCAATGTCTCCTTACTTTGAGTGACAATATCTACTTCGACTATCTGATTTTTGCGGTCGGTATAAAGCAACTTCTTGCTATCAGGACGCCACATGAGTTGGCGGATATAAGTGTCGTTGTTCTTTGTGAGTTGTTGAGGCTCACCCTCTTCTCCCTGCAGCCATATTTCACATTCACCAGTACGGTCGCTGATGTATGCAATCCACTTACCATCCGGACTCCATGTCGCACCTCGTTCGTTGGCACCGGAGGTGCGGGTTATGTTGCGTGTAACGCCCTTTCCTGTAGGAACGTTGAATACTTCTCCGCGGGCAGTGATGGCTACTCGCTTTCCATCGGGCGAAAGACTTGCCGAAGAGGCTCTGTTTCCTACATTCTTCATCTCCTTGCGGGCATAATTGTTTTCAGCCCCGATGTGTATTGTGATTTTTTCAGCTTTACGGGTGCGAGGGTCGAATTTAAACAGATAACCACCCTTCTCAAAGACAATTATTTTGCCGTCAGTACTGGGAAACTTGATGTCATAGTCGGTATAGTTGGTAACTTTCTCGGTTTGACGGGTTTGGGTGTTATATACAAAAAGGTTCATTACCATGTCGCGGTCGCTGATGAAGAATATTTCTTCGCCAATCCACATCGGGAATATATCTTGCGACACGTTATTGGTGATGTTCTCTACTTTTTTTGCTTCCGGGTCGTAAATCCATACATCATCAGCCATACCACCTTTATAATATTTCCAAGTACGGAATTCGCGCATCACCCGATTGTAAGCCAGTTTTTTTCCGTCGGGTGAATAGGAACAGAAACCACCTTCCGGTAGGGGAAGTTGTTCCGGCATTCCACCCTCTGATGCAACTTTCCATAATTTTCCGCTAAAGCCATCACTGATGCGATTGCGGTAGATAATCTGTTTGCCGTTGCGTGTCCATGTCATGACGATATTATTAGGTCCCATTCTGTCGCCCAAATCGTCGCGATTGTTTGTTGCTGTATAGGTCAACCGTTCGGGTTCTCCTCCTGTCTCCGGAATGAGAAACACCTCTGTGTTTCCGTCATACTGCCCGGTGAAAGCAATGGTCGAACCATCGGGTGAATAACGTGCAAACATTTCTACTCCGACGTGCGACGTCAGTCGTTGAGCTTCACCTCCTATCAAAGGTGCTTTGTAAAGGTCACCTGCATAGGTAAAAACCACATTTGTTCCATCGGTTGTCGGAAAACGAAGCAGGCGACTTTCGTCTGCTTGAGAAATGTGTGCTATTGCTCCTGCAAATAGTAAGGATAATAATTCTTTTTTCATATTGATTGAGTATATTGATTAAGATTATTTTGTGCATAATGACCTTGCAAATATACATAAATCAGTAGATAAAAAAAGAAAATGATTCTATTTTCAGTTAATTAATTGTCAAAAGGATTAACTTCGTGGATATAGATATGTTTAGTTGATGAAAGAGGATAAAAAAGCCGTTGTTTTTTACAACGGCTTTATGTTAAATCTTTCCTAATATCTTGTCCATTACCCAATTGGTTGAGGTGGCGCTTTCTCCGTCACAGGTGCAGATGCTTTTTCCTAACAGATGATCTACCACAGCTTGTATTAGGGGTTGTTGTACATAGGTAGGATTTTCTACTATAATTTCTTCAATGCCTTGTTCGGTATGCAGGATAATGGGTTCGTAAGTGAATACAGAGAAACTCAATGAACCTTTGTCGCCGATAATTTCTATGCGATCGGTGCGTGCCGAGTCGTCGGCTACAAAGCACCATGATCCACTGCCTACTAAGCCATTATCAAATTGGAAGCAGGCACTGATGGTGTCTTCGGCCGGATATAATCCGCCACGATTGCTTTTGTAACCACTGGCTTCCAATATGAATCCGAACATTTCTTGCAAGAGGTCAATTTGATGTGGTGCCAAATCGTAGAAATAACCACCTCCGGCAATGGCCGGTTGCACGCGCCAAGGTAATTGGCTTTTATTATGATCAAGATTGCGGGGAGGTTGAGCAAAGCGAATTTGTATATTGATGACATTTCCTATGACACCGTTATCAATCAATGATTTTACTTTCTTGAAGTAGGGGAGGTAGCGACGATAATAGGCCACAAAACAAGGAATACCTGTTTCTTGCGAGATGCGGTTGATTCGGCAACACTCTTCGTAGGTAACAGCCATAGGTTTTTCAATATATACCGGTTTGCCGGCTTTCATGGCCATGATGGCAAATGTGGCATGTGATGAAGGAGGTGTAGCAATGTAAACAGCATTCACTTCAGGGTCATCGACTAATTCTTGGGCGTCGTCGTACCAACGACTGATGCCCCTTTCTTGGGCATATGTTTTGGCCTTTTCCAATTTTCGGCTCATTACGGCTACGACTTCCGAATTCTCAATTTTTTGGAATGCTGGGCCGCTTTTATATTTAGTTGCTTCTCCACAACCAATGAATCCCCATTTAATCTTCTTTTCCATAATCATTCATTTTACACTAACCACTTATCACTGATAGCTAATCTCTTTTATTCTTCGTCATCAAAGTCGAAGTCGAAATCGAAGTCGTCCATAAATTCGGGCGTGGTAAACTCTTCCAGGCTTCGTCGGTCTTTCTTGGTTGGTCGTCCGGTTCCTTTGGCTCGATTAACGAAACCACTGATGCGACTCATTTCAAGCAATTCGTATTGATCGGGGGTAGTGATGTTTTCCATCATTTCGGCAACCAACTTTGCTCCTACACGTTTTTCAATGGTTTGAAGTACTTTGAACGAATAGGTGATTGGTGGTTTTTTTACAGCTACTATATCACCAGGTTTTACCATTCGTGCTGCTTTGGCTTGTGCACCGTTTAGGGTTACTCGTCCTTTCTTACAGGCCTCGGCAGCAATGGTACGTGTCTTGAATATGCGCACTGCCCACATCCATTTGTCAATTCTTGCTTCGCTCATTTCTTGTTGAATTGGTTCATGGTGATGTTGATGCCGGCCAAGCAGAAACTTTTTACGATTTGTCCGGCTGTATCCAGTCGCTCATCCATTGTCTTCCAGTCTTCGTCGGTGAATTTTCCCAATACATAATCCACTTGTGTGCCGCGTGGAAAGTCATTTCCAATGCCGAAACGCAGGCGTGCATAAGCTTGCGTGCCCAGGATTTGTGCAATATGCTTTAATCCGTTGTGACCGGCATCGCTACCTTTTCCTTTCAATCGTAACGTACCGAAGGGTAGGGCCAGGTCATCGACTACCACAAGCATGTTCTCCAGTTCAATCTTCTCCTTCTGCATCCAATAACGCACTGCATTACCGCTAAGGTTCATATAAGTAGAAGGTTTTAACAGAATAAGTTGTCGCCCTTTGACGGAGAGAGTAGTGGTAAAGCCGTATCGTCCGTCTTTCCAACTGATACCGGCGGCTTTGGCCATTGCATCGACTACCATGAAACCTATGTTGTGGCGGGTTTCGTGATATTCGGGGCCTATGTTTCCTAATCCTACTATCAGGTATTTCATTTCGTTTTTTATTGCTTCGGATTTTCCCTTACTTGGAAAATATTTTTTCCTTATATGGGAAATGTATTTTCCTAACTGGTGGAACATATTATTTTACTTGATGGATAAAAGGAGAGCGGATTGTCGCAGCTTTGTCCGCGATAAATCCGCTCTTGCTTTGTTATATAGTCTATATGTTCTTTGCTCGATTATTTGCCTGCGGCAGCAGCTGCGGCAGCACCACGTGCAGCACGAGTCAACTTAACAGCGCAAACTACAGCGTCTTTTGCATTGAGCAGTTCTATGTTGTCGAAGTTCAGTTCGCCAACTTTAATTGTTTTACCAAGACCCAAGTGGGCTACGTTGATAACCAACTTTTCAGGAATGTTGTTGTAAAGTGCTTTCACTTTCAGCTTACGCATTTGGAGTGAGAGCTTACCACCGGCTTTTACACCTTCTGCCAAACCTTCCAATTGTACGGGTACTTCCATAACGATGGGCTTTTCTTCGGTAATTTGGTAGAAGTCAACGTGGAGGATAGTATCCTTTACAGGGTGGAATTGGATATCTTTCATGATAGCCTTTACTTGTTTACCATCAATGTCAAGGTTTACTACATAGATGTGAGGAGTGTAAACCAAGTTACGCAAACCTTCGTTGGTTACTGTGAAATGTACGTTTTCGCCGTTACCATAAAGTACACAAGGTACACTGTTGTTCTTACGGATGGTTTTCAAGGCTTTTGCTTGTTCTGAAGAACGTTCTGCAATGGTTCTTACAGTTCCTTTTACTTCGATTGATTTCATTGTTTAATAATTTTTTTGTGTTACTCTAAATTAAGTTGTTTTTTTGCTTAATTCACCATCACACGATGTGGTTTCCCACCTGATGTTGCAAAAAGCGGTGCAAAAGTACTGCTTCTTTTTGAATTATCAAATATTTATTCGTTTAAAATTCAATATCTAGCTTTATTTCTTCGCCAAAGCCAATTGTATCATTCTCGTTAGCTCCTTTGTCTTTTTCGGGGGCAGGGCGGTTGTAGCTGCCTTGTACCGACTCGATGAATTGTATTGCCTTTTGCAGGCTGTTGGTGAATTTTTCAAAATCTTCTTTATATAAGAATATCTTATGCTTTTCGAAGTTTACTTGCGCCTCATCACCTTCGTTGGTTACAATCTTCTTGCTTTCGGTGATGGCCAAAAACATATCGTCTTTCCGGCTTTTCTTTACGTCAATATAGTAGATACGTTTTCCGGCTTTTACTGATTGTGAGAATACAATTTCTTTTTCGTTTAGTTCTGCACCGTTTTGTTTTTTCAACTCTTCCATAATCTTCACTATAAAATTTGGTTTATATACTTTTTGTTTTTGAGTTCGCAAAAGTGATGATTTTTTTTCAACCGTCAAAAGAAAAAAGACGGATTATGGACTTTGCTAATAAAAAAGTGCTTTTCGTTGTGTAAACTCATTAAAAATGTCTATTTTTGCAGCGTTAAATAAATATTAGACATTTATATCATATGATTAACAGAGTTCTTATCCGTCTTAAGATTATACAAATTGTATATGCTTACTATCAAAATGGCAGCAAAAATTTGGATGCAGCCGAAAAAGAGTTGTTTTTCAGCTTGTCCAAGGCTTACGACCTCTACAATTACTTGTTGCTGCTTATGGTGGCCATAACAAACTATGCACAAAAACGGATTGACGCAGGAAAAGCCAAGTTAGCTCCTACTCCAGAGGAATTGTATCCCAATATGAAATTTGTGGAAAATAAGTTTATTGCCCAGTTGGAAGTGAACAAACAATTGCAGGATTACGTTGCCAATCAAAAACGTTCGTGGGTAAATGAAGAAGATTTTGTGAAAGCACTTTATGAAAAAATTATAGCTTCAGACACCTATAAAGAATATATGGCGTCAGAAGATAAGTCGTATGAAGCCGATCGCGAATTGTGGCGTAAACTTTATAAGACACTCATCTTTAATAATGAAGATTTGGATGGATTATTGGAAGACCAAAGTCTTTATTGGAATGATGACAAACAGGTGGTTGACACGTTTGTTTTGAAAACCATAAAACGTTTCGACGAAAAGAACGGAGCCAATCAAGAACTCCTTCCGGAATTCAAAGATGAAGAAGATCGTGAGTTTGCTCGTCGTCTCTTCCGTCGTACAATCCTTAATAGCGATTACTACCGCCATCTTATTAGTGAGAATACACGAAATTGGGATTTGGAACGTGTGGCTTTCATGGATGTAGTGGTTATGCAATGTGCGTTAGCCGAATTGCTCAGTTTCCCTAATATTCCTATCAGTGTAACGCTGAATGAATATGTAGATATTGCTAAGGTGTATAGTACATTGAAGAGCGGTAGCTTTGTGAACGGAACGTTGGATGGTATTGTCAAAGTACTGAAATCTGAAAACAAATTAACAAAGAATTAATTTACTAACTAACAAATAGAAACGAATATGATTTTATCTTTATTACAAGCTCCGGTTCCTGCCGGAAATGGTAGCATGATGTGGATTATGCTCATTGCCATGTTTGCCATTATGTATTTCTTTATGATTCGTCCGCAGAACAAAAAGCAGAAAGAAATACAAAACTTTCGAAAGTCTTTGCAGGTAAATCAACAAGTGATTACCGCTGGTGGCATTTATGGCGTGATTAAGGAAATTGGCGATAGTCATGTGCTGTTAGAGATAGACAAGAATGTAAAAATCCGCATCGACAAAAACTCTATCTACGCAACAGCCGGAGATACTCAGGCCACAAAGTGATAGAGCTTGAAGCTTATGTTGGAAAAGAGGAGTATAAGAAGAACTTCCCAGAAGTTAACAATTCAAATAAAGGACTTCCTGCTTAGTGAAAAGAGTAGGGAGTTCTTTGTTTTTCTGTTTTTTTTCCTAATAGCAGGAGGCTTTTGGATGATACAGACATTGGATAACGATTACGAAGCCGAATTTTCAGTACCCGTACGGATGCGTGATGTTCCCGATAATGTTGTAATAACTTCCGAGCCGGTATCCAAAATAAGTGTTCGTCTCAAAGATAAGGGAACCGTCCTTTTGAATTACATGCTGGGTAAAGGCTTTTATCCGATAACGATAGAATTTTCTGAATCGAGAAATTCAGATAATCATGTGCGCATATTATCCGATGTGTTAAAAAAGAAGTTGCAGACACAACTGCGGGCATCAACTTCTATCCAACATTTCAATCCCGACACCTTAGATTATATTTACTCCATGGGAAGTTCCAAACGAGTACCTGTACGTTTTGCCGGATATGTCAATGCAGCGCGCCGCTATTATGTTTCTGATACAATATTTATACCCGATTCAGTCCAAGTGTATGCACCCTCACAGGTGTTAGATACTATTACAGCGGCCTATACCACTTCTTTGAACATAGATGAAATTACTGATACGATGCGTGTGACGCAACCCCTTCGGATGCCCAAGGGAGTAAAATACGTGCCGTCGGTTGTCGAGACTGTTTTTCCTACCGATATATATATGGAGCAAACGTTGGAGGTTCCTTTGATTGGAGTGGGATTTCCTGTTGGTAAAACATTGCGTGCTTTCCCTTCTAAAGTGCAGATATCTTTCCAATTGGGTATGAGTCGTTATCGTCAAGTTGATGCTTCAGCCTTTCGGATTTATGTACCATATGAGGAGTTACAGAAGTTAGGCTCAGAGAAATACACCTTGCAGTTAGGAGAAATTCCTGATGGAGTAACAAACGTGCGCATTTCTCCTTCTCAAATAGACTTTTTGATTGAACAATCATCAAATAGCACTCTGCCCCATGATTAAGATAGGTATAACAGGTGGTATCGGGAGTGGGAAAAGTGTTGTTTCCAAGTTGTTCGAATTGTTGGGAGTACCTGTCTATAATTCAGATATTGCGGCCAAACGATTGACGGTTACCGATGCTACTATACGTAACGGATTGATAGCTTTGTTAGGTGAAGGTATTTATCAAGCTGATACACTGAATAAACCGATGTTGGCATCCTATCTTTTTGCCGATGCCGAACATGCTCGGCGTGTAAATGCCATTATACATCCTCGTGTACGAGAAGACTTTCGTGCATGGTGTCAGAGCAATCGGGATAAAAAACTGGTGGCTATCGAATCTGCAATTTTGGTTGAATCCGGATTTGTCGATGAAGTTGATAGGGTAGTCATGGTAGATGCACCGTTAGAAGTTCGTATCCTTCGCACCATGCAACGAGATAATGCCACCCGTCAGCAAGTGGAACAGCGAGTGAAGGCGCAAATGGCCGATGAGGCCAGACGGAAAGCATCGCAGACTATTCTTATGAATGATAATGAGTTGCCTATTATGCCTCAAGTTTTACAATTAATTGCTTCGCTATCTCAGAAATAATATATACATTTGTCGCCATTGTGTTATAAACTATAATTCATAATTTAAAAATTTATATTTTAAAAATGTTGAAGACTATTCTATCTATTTCGGGAAAGTCCGGATTGTACAAGCTTGTTTCACAAGGAAAAAATATGCTTATCGTTGAGTCATTGCTTGACAAAAAACGTTTTCCGGCATATGGAAGCGATAAAATCATCTCATTAGGCGATATTGCCATGTACACCGATGATGAAGATGTGCCTTTGCAAGAGGTATTGATTTCTATCAAAAAGAAAGAAAACGGTGCATCCATTGCGCTCGATTTAAAGAAGGCTTCGCCCGACGAATTGCGTGATTTCATGGCCGAAGTACTACCGACATACGATCGCGACCGTGTACATTTGTCGGATATTAAAAAGTTAATTTCTTGGTATAACCTGCTGGTAACTACCGGAAATACCGATTTTGAAACTGTAGAAGATGAAGAATCGGCCGAATAAAGGCACTTTTTTTATAATGAAAAGTTGGAAAAGGCAGTAAATGTTGCTTCTTCCAACTTTTTTGTTTACGCAAAATTCTTGATTAGTTTCTTTAGTTCCTTTATATTTATTATTCCTTGAGCAACATTTTTGCCCCATTTCATCGTGAAATAAGTATTTGTATTGTAAATATTGTTTATTTAACCGAGAACTGTTTTTAATCATTTTTTAACTTTGTAACATTGTAACATGTTACAAACCTTATCTCTTTATCTACCCCTTTCCGGTGTTCTTCCTCTTTTTAAGTTAATCATCTTAAATACAATGTTTTAATATAAATATAATATATTATTATATTTATATTAAATATATTTTATAAGATATATTTTTTTAGCGGAGGAGGTGTATATAGGATACACAGTTTGTAACATGTTACAATGTTACAAAGTTAAAAAATGTTTGGTATATCTTATTGTTTATCGGAAATGCACGCACGGAGTGTCGGAAGTGTGCGCACTGGTGATAGTTAGTGTGCGCAGTTACTCCTATAATCGTGTGCATTCCCGATGCTCCGTGCGTGCATTTCCGGCAGAATAAACCGGTAGGGGTAAAACGGGTTTTGTAAAAACTTGATAACCAGTGTTGTTTTAACGTTGTAAGAGTAAAACAATGCGCAACGGACTTTGGCCTGTTGCGCATTTGTTGAAAGAGATTTATCTTTGTTGCATCAAACTTCACTTTCGTAAACTCTCTATATAGCACGCTCTTTGAAATGATGAAACAATTAACTGAAAATCAACCCACTACCATCTGTATTTACATCAACTGCAATAGGATGATTTCTATCTACTTTGCCGGCAAGCAGTTGCTTCGACAAGTCGTTGAGTAGGTAGTTTTGGATGGCTCGCTTTACGGGACGTGCCCCGAATTCCGGGTCATATCCCACACGTGTCAAGAATTCGATGGTTTGGTCACTCAACTTCAATTCAATGCCGTTACCCATCAACATTCCCTGTACTTGCTTGATTTGCAAGGTTACAATCTCCTTGATTTCTTCCTCAGTCAATGGCAGGAAGAGGATGGTTTCGTCAATGCGGTTAAGAAATTCGGGGCGAATGTTCTGCTTCAGCAGATTCATTACTTGCTGGCGTGTTTCTTCGATAACCGTTTCGCGATTCTGGTTGTTTAGTTTCTCCATCTGGCTTTGTATGTAGCTACTACCCATATTGCTGGTCATGATGATGATGGTATTCTTAAAGTTAACGGTACGTCCTTTATTGTCAGTCAAGCGACCATCATCCAATACTTGCAACAGCGTGTTGAACACGTCGGGATGAGCCTTTTCAATCTCGTCGAATAATACTACGGAGTAGGGCTTGCGGCGAACGGCTTCGGTCAGTTGTCCGCCTTCGTCGTAGCCCACATATCCCGGAGGTGCTCCGACCAATCGGCTTACACTGTGCTTTTCTTGATACTCGCTCATGTCAATGCGAGTCATCATGCTTTCGTCATCGAACAGGAACTCGGCCAATGCCTTTGCAAGTTCGGTCTTTCCCACACCGGTAGTACCCAGAAAGAGGAATGAACCGATGGGCCGTTTGGGGTCTTGTAGTCCGGCACGACTTCGGCGTACGGCATCGCTGACGGCACGGATAGCATCGTCTTGTCCCACTACCCGCAAGTGCAGTTCGTGTTCTAAGTGTAGCAGTTTTTCGCGTTCGCTTTGCAACATCTTGCTGACGGGAATTCCCGTCCAGCGTGATACTACGTCGGCAATATCTTCGGCATCTACCTCTTCTTTTATCATCGCATTGTCGCCCTGCATCTGTTTAAGTTTCTGTTGTGTATCTTCAATGTTTTGTTGTAGCGTTTGGAGCTTTCCATAACGTATCTCGGCCACTCGTCCATAGTCACCTTCGCGTTCGGCCTTGTCGGCTTCAAACTTCAAGGTTTCTATTTCTTCCTTACTCTGTTGGATGCGGTCAATCAAAGCCTTTTCGCTTTGCCATTTGGCTTTGTGCGAAGCCTCTTGTTCCTTCAGTTCGGCCAATTCCTTGCCTATTTGTTCTAATTTGGCAGTATCGTTCTCGCGTTTAATGGCCTCACGTTCTATCTCTAATTGCTTAATTTTTCGTGAAATTTCGTCCAGTTCCTCAGGTACAGAATCTACCTCCATGCGTAGTTTTGCTGCCGCTTCGTCCATCAAATCTATTGCTTTGTCGGGTAAAAAACGATCGGTAATGTAACGGTTGCTCAACTCTACAGCTGCAATGATGGCATCGTCTTTGATGCGTACATGGTGGTGGCTTTCGTATCGTTCCTTCAATCCGCGTAGGATGGAGACGGTGCTCAAAACGTCCGGTTCGTTGACCATCACAATCTGAAAGCGTCGTTCCAGTGCCTTATCCTTTTCGAAGTACTTCTGATACTCGTCGAGCGTAGTGGCACCGATGCTTCTCAGTTCGCCACGAGCCAAAGCCGGCTTCAGTATGTTGGCTGCATCCATGGCACCTTCTCCCTTTCCAGCACCTACTAAGGTGTGTATTTCGTCGATGAAGAGAATAATGTCTCCAGACGAGTTCTTTACTTCGTTGATGACTGCCTTGAGACGCTCTTCAAACTCACCTTTATACTTGGCGCCAGCTACCAGGGCACCCATGTCGAGCGAATAAACCTGTTTATTTTTCAAGTTTTCGGGTACGTCACCACGCAAAATGCGGTGGGCCAATCCTTCTACAATAGCTGTCTTTCCGGTACCCGGTTCGCCTATCAAGATAGGATTATTCTTGGTACGTCTGCTCAAAATTTGAAGTACACGCCTAATCTCCTCATCTCGTCCGATGACAGGGTCTAATTTACCGTTGCGAGCAGCTTCACAAAGATTGATGGCATATTTCTCTAATGACTGATAAGTATCTTCGCTTGATTGAGAGGTAACCCGTTCTCCTTTACGTAGTTCGTTAATGGCACTTCGCAATTCTTTTTCGTTCATGCCGGCGTCACGTAGAATATGAGCCGCAGTACTATTGACAAGCAATAATGCCAGCAGTATCGGTTCGATGGAAACAAATTCGTCGCCCATTTCCTTCGATAGGGTGATGGCACGTTGCAACACTTCGTTAGCTTCGCGACTTAAGTAGGGATTGCTTCCCGATACTTTAGGCAAAGACTCTATTTGACGTTCTACGACCAGAGCTACTTGTTGCCCGTTCATACCCAGTTTCTGGAAGATGAACTTCGTAACATTTTCGCCGGTTTTCATTACGGCTTGCAGCAGGTGGATAGCTTCGATGGCTTGTTGTCCGCGTGCTTGTACCAAGTTGACGGCTTCTTGCACCGCCTCTTGCGCTTTGATTGTAAAATTGTTGAAATTCATTTGCTGTTTCTCCTTTCTGTTATAGTTTTTGTTTACCGATAACAAAAAACGGGCAACAAAAGATTTGCCACAAGTAGTTTTCGGACAAAAAGACATTTGTTGTAGGGTTGTGCGTGACAAAATGGCATATATATAATATTCCGTAATCTTGTTATTTCTTTCGATTTGTACTATCTTTGCAAGCCATAACTTAAAGATAAGTAATAGCATGAATGAGAAAATAAAGTTTTCGGCCAATGTGATGCTGATAGATGTAGCTTTCCTTAATGAAGTGGCCGCCAATGCTCAAGTTTTTTTAAGTGAGCGCATAGGAAGAAAACTACCCGATATTGACTTGCCTACATGGCTTAGTTATTTAGCGTTAGATGCCGGTTTGCGTGAAGGCGAGAATGAGATTCAAGTACTATTGATACATGAAGAGGCTACTCAACGATTGCTTGCTTGTCAACCGGCAGAGTTGAAATCTTTAAACGGAATGGCTTGTCGCACAACTATAGGAGAATTTATTTTTTCTTGCGTGACGCCGGCCGACATAACCCATTGCGAAGATCTTTTTGTCGATTTAATGACTTTGGCTATCGATTCGGCCGATGTAGAACGATTGACTTTGCTTCCTTGTCATCCTCAATATGGAGAAAAAGTAGAAAGTGCATTGCGTCAAATAGCCGAAGATAGGGGAGGGGAGGCATGCGATAAGGCTATTTATTTTTGTATGCAATCACCCGCTCAGTCATTGCCTTGTCGCACAGATTCTGTCATATTCTCATTAGCACAAGCTTTTGGCATTCGTCCTGAAGAAATGTAATTTAACGATTGAATTTGTCCTTATGAAGAAGTATGCAAAACAAATTTATGTAGTATTGCTTGTACTTATTTCAATACTGCTTTTCGTAGATTATCTTCCCGGTGTTTATTCTTATATCTCACCGCCGGTTGCTCTGTTTTTGGGTTTATTGTTTGCATTGATTTGTGGTCAGGCCTATCCTAAGTTTAACAAGAAAATCTCAAAGAAACTGTTGCAATATTCGGTGGTAGGATTAGGTTTCGGCATGAATCTGCAAGCCTCGTTGCAATCGGGTAAGGAAGGAATGGCTTTTACCATTGTTTCAGTTGTAGGTACTATGCTGATAGGTTGGCTAATAGGGCGTAAGCTATTAAAGGTGGGGCGTGATACCTCTTACCTAATTAGTTCGGGAACAGCCATTTGTGGTGGCAGTGCTATAGCAGCAGTAGGGCCGGTGTTGAAGGCTAAAGATACAGAGATGTCGGTGGCATTGGGTACTATCTTTATCTTGAATGCTATAGCATTATTTATTTTCCCTATTATTGGGCATGCCCTTGATATGACCCAACAGCAGTTCGGTATGTGGGCAGCTATTGCGATTCATGATACCAGTTCGGTGGTGGGTGCAGGTGCTGCTTATGGTGAAGAGGCACTGGAAGTGGCTACAACCATCAAACTGACACGGGCGTTGTGGATAATTCCGTTGGCATTGGCAACATCATTTATATTCAAGACAAAAGGACAAAAAATTTCTATTCCTTGGTTTATACTTTTCTTTGTTTTGGCGATGGTATTCAATACCTATGTACTCAGTATCACCGAAACAGGTGCTATGATAGGGCATTATGTGAACGATTTTGCCCGCAAGTCACTCACGCTAACCTTGTTCTTTATAGGTGCTTCTTTGTCTGGTGATGTGTTGAAATCGGTAGGTTTCAAACCTTTGTTGCAAGGCATATTGCTTTGGATCGTCATTAGTCTTACTACATTGGCTTATATCTATGGATGTTAATAAATGGCTTGTTGTAGTTGTTTGAGGGTGTGTTTTTGAAATAGGTATTTATTGCCAGATATGCAGAATCTGAATGTATGGTGGTGAAACGGGCATTTCTCACCGGCAATAGGGAGAGTGATAGAAACGTATGTCGCCTCTCCTTTTTTTATCTGTTTGGGTTGATACATCTTAAGTTCATTTCCTTCGTAATTGAAAAGCCGAAGTCGTTGTTGCGATTCTTTGCCTGTGGGAACTTCTTCTTCAATCAAGGATTGTTCTTGGGTTCTTAGGTCGAAAACTTTACCATTGATAACAATCTGTGCATTTTCCCAATAGATTCTGACTGCTTCGTCTCGCAGATTGCCAATCTTCACTTCCCAAAAATTGCTGTTTGGAACAAATGAGTAAGAAATTTCCTCTTGAATACATGTTAATGTCTTGGGTTGATTGGGATGAGAGAGGAAAAAAACAATGCAATTGTTGTTGTCTTTGTATTGTGCATGGCTTTGCATGCTACTGGCACCCAACAATAAAAGTAAAATTGGGAGATTACGATTTGATTTTTTGAATTTCTTACAATCATAACACAGCCATAGAATGATGATGGCCGGAATTCCTATTGATATTGATAAAATAATGTATAGCATATTCTTTGTCTATTTTGTATATGAATGAAAAAGCAACCTAAAATGTTTACTGGAATAGGTAAATAAAAAAACGGTTGAACGAACTTCTGAAATAATTTTCTTTTTATGCTTTTGTAACATTAGTCATCTTTTCTCGTCTTATAGATAGAAATGGATTAAGAAAAGATGCCGCATATGGATGCAGAAGGTTTTAAAAACGTAATTCTACCATTACATAAGAAACTTTATGCCATTGCCTATCGACTGTTGGAAGATAGTGCCGATGCCGAAGATTTGGTACAGGAGGCTTATGTAAAATTGTGGGATAAACGTAACGGGTTAGAATTAATTCATAATCCGGAGGCTTATTGCATTACTTTGGTCAGAAATATGTGCATTGATCAATTACGCTCCGGCAGATATTTATTGATGAGGCAAACGGAAGAATTGGCATTGGTACAAGATGAAATCGTGGTTGAAGATTTGACCTGTCAAAGTGATGTAGAACTTATCAGAAAGATTATTGACACTTTGCCGTTACCAGTGAAACAGATAGTAGATATGCGTGATGTGAAAGGATTATCTTATCAGGAAATAGAAAGTCTGACCGGTTTGACGGGCGGACATATCAGGGTGTTGTTGTCGCGAGCCAGAAAGAAAATACGTGAAGAATATTATAAAAGGAGTAATTATGAAAGTAGATGAAATGGAAAGGTTGATTACCGCATTTTATGATGGAAAGACAACCGAACAAGAAGAGGCTGAATTGAAACAAGCTTTGTTGGCAGAAGACGTTCCTATGCATTTACTTAAAGAGCGTAAACTGTTTAGTTGTTATTTCGTTCAAGCAGATGACGAGGAGTGTAATTATCCGATTCCAACCTCATTGGAACAGAAACTGAATGACTTGCTTGATGAAAGAATGAAGAGGGAAAAACGTTCGTTCACAGCCGATTGGTGGAAGCATAATTGGAGATGGATTGGTGGCATAGCCGCTTCCATACTACTTGTGGTAGGCATAGCAGTTAGGTACGATTATTCGGAAGTGGTAATAAAAGAGCATAAAGATACTTTTACCAATCCGGAAGAGGCATATCAAGTATTGAAGGAAACCCTGATAGAGGTATCAGAGAATCTGAATCAAGGTATTGATTTATGGTGCGAGGTACAGCAAGAGGTAGAAGAGAATAATTTGGAAATAAGAAATATAATCAATAAACAATAACTGATATGAAAACAGAAAGATTTTTTTTGACGATGTGGTGGCTGTTATTACCTTTGTTGACTATGGCACAATCCAGCCTTTTCGATAAGTATTGCGATAAACAGGGAGTGACTTCGGTGTACATCTCGAAGGCGATGATAGAGATGAATCCAAAAATCTTTGCCGAAGACCCATTGATTGCCAAAGTGTCGGGCGATTTAGATGTAGTGAAAATACTTTCTTCTACTTCTGGAAGTTTTATGAATTCTATCCAGAAGGATTTTCAGACATTGGTCAAGCAAGAGAAGTATGAGTTGTTGATGAAAAAGAAAAACGACCATGCGCTGACCGAGTTTTATGTGGTTCGTAAAGGAAACAAAGTGAAAGAATTCTTGATGCTTTCGCTGGTTCGGCATACCAAAGTGAAGTATGTCTATCTGCAGGGAAACTTTAGCTTAAAAGATATTCAAGGGGTCATCTCTTCCGAACAAACCAGTTGGAATATTCCTGCTACTGTATCTGATTTTGAATTGTTACTATCAGATAACTATAATCGTAAGCAGTATGAGGAGGGTATAAAACGCTATCAAGAAGATATGAAGCGCTATCAGAAAGAAATGCTGAAGTACCAGAAAAAAATAAAAGAATATACCGAAAAGTTTCGTTAAGGGGCTTTCGAAGCAAAAAAACAATTTAGGCTAAATTCAAAATGAATTTAGCCTAAATTGTTTTTGGATTTATACTTAAATTATTTTCTATTTATTCTTCAATGCTTCGAAGATAAGAGCTTCCAGTTCTTCGGCCAGTTCGGGATTGTCGGCAATGACTTGCTTGGCGGCATCACGACCTTGAGCCAACTTGGTGTCGTTATAGCTGAACCACGAACCGCTCTTCTTGACAATGCCCAACTCTACACCCAAGTCAATAATTTCGCCACTCTTCGAAATGCCTTCGCCAAACATGATGTCGAATTCGGCACGACGGAAAGGAGGAGCAACCTTGTTCTTAACTACCTTCACCTTGGTTTGCTTACCAATTACTTCGTCACCGTTCTTAATGGCTTGACTGCCACGAATGTCGAGACGTACCGATGCGTAGAACTTCAGTGCATTACCACCGGTAGTTGTTTCCGGATTACCGAACATTACACCAATCTTTTCACGAAGCTGGTTGATGAAGATGCAGCAAGTGCGTGTCTTGCTGACGGCAGCAGTCAACTTGCGAAGTGCTTGCGACATCAATCGGGCTTGCAAACCCACTTTGTTGTCGCCCATATCGCCTTCAATTTCAGCCTTCGGAGTCAAAGCAGCTACCGAGTCAACCACGATGATGTCGATAGCTGATGAGCGAATCAGTTGTTCGGCAATCTCCAATGCTTGCTCACCGTTGTCGGGTTGCGAGATGAGTAAATTATCGACATCTACACCCAACTTGGCAGCATAGAAGCGGTCGAATGCATGTTCGGCATCAATAAAAGCAGCAATGCCACCGGCCTTTTGTGCTTCGGCAATAGCATGAATAGCCAAAGTCGTTTTACCGGATGATTCGGGACCATAAATCTCTATGATACGTCCACGTGGATACCCACCTACACCCAAAGCTGTATTCAAGCCAACCGATCCGGTGGGAATTACTTCTACTTGTTCGATGTTGTCATCGCCCATTTTCATGATAGAGCCTTTGCCAAAGCTCTTTTCTATTTTGTCCATAGCTGCTTGCAAGGCTTTCAGCTTTTCGCTGTTGGCTAAGCCTGCACCACCGTTCTCAAAATCCAATTCGTCTTTCTTTGCCATAATTTATATGTTTTTGTTATTGATATTTTCAGTTATAAAATCTGTGCTGCATGTTCTTTCGTCTTCACCTCCTTAGGGCCGATGATTCGCTCGATGATGCCGTTTTCGTTGATGATAAAGGTGGTGCGGAATGTACCCATGTACTTACGACCATACATACTCTTTTCGCCCCATACACCAAATTGTTCTACTAGTTTCTTTTCGGTATCGGCAATCAGTGTAAAGGGCAGGTTGTTCTTTTCGATAAACTTCTGGTGCGACTTCTCGCTATCCACGCTTACGCCTATCACCTCGTAGCCGGCCTTGCGTAATTCGCTATAGTTGTCGCGCAGGTTGCAGGCTTGTGCCGTACAGCCCGATGTGCTGTCCTTCGGATAGAAGTAGAGCACTATTTTCTTTCCAGCATATTGGCTGAGACGAATTTCTTCGCCTTTCTCATTGATACCCAACAGTTCGGGGGCTTTATCTCCTATGTTCATATTTATTGGTTGTTTATTCTAAAATAATTCATGATGTTTTTGTAGTGGTCTTGTGCCGTTAGGCAAGTGTCCCTAAGATACTCTTTGATGTGTGGCCAATGTTGTAGTCCTCTGTAATAGAATATTTTTAGTTCGTCGGTTATGATGAATGGGATATGTCCATTCGCCAAACATTCTTTGAAGATTATCAGCCTACCAACACGACCATTTCCGTCTTGAAAAGGATGAATACATTCAAAGCGATGATGCAAATCGAGGATGTCGTCGAAAGTTTTTTCATCTTTCTGGTTGTATTCATTCAATAATGCCGTCATCTCTTCATGTACTTGTTCTGGAGGGGTAGTCTCTTTGCCGCCCACTTCATTGGGTAGGCGTTTATAATCGCCCACGGCAAACCAATCTTTACGACTATCCGATGTTCCTCCTTTTAATATAGCATGAAGTTCCTTTATGAATCTCTCCGATAAAGGCTCTTCGGTACACTCTATAATCAAGTCGATGCATCGGAAGTGGTTAGCTGTTTCAATAACATCGTCCACATTGATGCTTTCGTTGCTTGCACCGATGGTGTTTGTCTCGAAGATGTAGCGCGTTTGTTCATGAGTCAATCGGCTGCCCTCTATGTGATTCGAGTTGTAGGTAAGGTCAATTTGTGTGTGATGATATATACCGCCTTTCAACTGCATCTGCTTCTGTTCACGCAATGCATGCAGTAGTGACATCATCTTTTTTTCGTTGTTACCCATACCTTCTTTCTCTATCAATAAATGTTTCCGCAAATATACTCTTTTTTCAGTAACAATGCCTTTTGTGATAAGTTTTTTTGCAGATTTATAGACAAATCCTTTTGCTTTCCAAAATAGTTCTTTGCATTTGCAATTTGAATTCGGTAATAGGAAAAGATACAAATAGGACAACGAAGTCTGCAAATAGACCTTTTTGGGAGTAAACATAGTTGCTATTTTTGCGTTGAATAAACGAAAGAATTCTATGGATATGAAAAAACTCTTATTCTTAATAACTATTTGCCTAATAGGCAGCATCATTACTTCGTGTGATAAACAGGCGAAAGGTACTGATAAAATAAAAACCGTAAAGATAGATACTATCCGCGCAGAAGGTAGCCAAACTCTTCTGCAATACCCCGGACGAGTGAAAGCAGCAGAAGATGTCAATTTGGCTTTCCGAGTAAGTGGCACCATAAGCAAGATTTATGTACATGATGGTCAAGCGGTAAAGGCCGGTCAACTTTTGGCCGAACTCGATCCTACTGATTATCAGATTCAACTTGATGCTACCGAAGCTCAGTACAAGCAGGTGAAGAGTGAGGCAGAACGAGTCATCGCTCTTTACAACGATGGTGGTACTACTCCCGTGGCTTACGATAAAGCAGTGTTTGGGTTGAAGCAGATTACCGCCCTCTACGAACATCATAAAGACGAACTTACTTATACCAAACTGTATGCTCCGTTCAGTGGATTTGTACAGAAACATCTGTTTGAGGCTCACGAAACGGTGGGAGCCGGTATGCCCGTACTTCAGATGGTGGGTCAAGGTACTCCAGAGGTGGAAATTAATCTGCCTGCTGCCGAATATATTCGTCGTGAACAATTTATTGATTATCAATGTACTTTCGATATCTATCCCGATAAAGTATATCCGTCGAAGCAAATTGGTATCACTCACAAAGCCAATTCAAACCAACTCTACACGATGCGGTTAAAATTGGAGACCAAAGGACTTCCAATCCCATCGGCAGGAATGAATACAATGGTAACCATCCGATTAAATGATGGAGAAAGTCGAGAACTAAAAGTGTCATCAGGAGCAATTCTTCAGAAAAACGGTCATACAGGTGTATTAATCTTTCATCCGAAAGATAGTACGATACAATTTAAAAATGTGGATTTACTTCGCTTGACAAGTGACGGTAAAGCTATTGTTACTTCTGTTGACATAAAAGCGGGTGACATTGTTATTTCGGCAGGCGTACATAGTATTAACGAAGGAGAAAAGGTTTGTCCGTTACCGAGTCAAACATCAACTAATATAGGAGGAATGTTATGATGGACATCAGTCAATGGGCATTTCGAAATCGAAACTTGATTTATTTCCTCATCGCAGTTCTTGTGGTGGGTGGTGTGCTATCGGCGTGGCAGATGAGTAAATTAGAAGACCCTGAAGTGAAGGTTAAATTAGCAATGGTGGTTACTACCTATCCCGGTGCATCGGCTCATCAGGTAGAACTGGAAGTGACCGATGTGTTAGAGAAGAACATTCGTACGATGGGAAACATCGACAACATAGAAAGCTACTCGTTCAACGACCTCTCCTTGATACAAGTCGAACTACTTAGTACCGTAAGCGATGAACATGTGGAGCAATATTGGGATATGCTTCGACGTAAAGTAAGTGATGCGCGGGCTTCACTTCCACAAGGTGTTAGTATGCCGATGGTGAAGGATGATTTTGGTAATGTATTTGGGATGTTCTACGTCTTGACCGCTGATGGGATGGATGATCGTGAACGGGCTGACTATGCCGAATTAGTGAAGCGAGAGGTGAACGACATAGAGGGAGTGGATAGAGTGGACCTTTATGGCAAGCGTCAAGAGTGCATCAATATCTCTCTGTTGCAAGACCGGATGACAAACCTTGGTGTGAAGCCCATGGAAGTCCTTGCTACCTTGAACGGGCAGAACCAGACTACTTATAGCGGCTATTTCGAGAGTGGTGATAACCGCATCCGTGTGACCGTAAACGATAAGTTCAAGATGGTAGAAGACATTGGCAATATGCTCATCCAAGGTCACGATGATGATCAACTGAGGCTGTGTGACATTGCGCGTATTGAAAAAGGTTACGAACAACCAACCCGTAACGAGCTATTCTTTGACGGAGCACGTGCCATAGGCATTCTCATTGCAGCTTCCGGACAGAGTGATATTATTAAGGTGGGAGCTGAAGTGGAGCAGACAATGCAGCATTTGCAGGATAGCCGTTTCCCGGTTGGAGTAGAGATTCATAAGGTATTCAACCAACCCGAACGGGTGGCCAATTCGCTCGGTACCTTCGCCATAAACTTGGTGGAATCGGTGCTAATCGTTATCGTGATTCTGATGTTGACAATGGGATTCAAGAGCGGGCTAATCATTGGCTATAGTCTTATTATCACTGTGCTTGGGTCATTCTTCTTTTTACACTATATGGATGGCACTTTGCAACGAGTATCGCTCGGTACCTTCGTTCTTGCTATGGGGATGCTTGTAGATAATGCTATCGTGATTATCGACGGTATTTTGGTAGATTTGAAAGCTGGAAAGCCTCGTATGGAAGCAATGACTGCCATTGGAAGACAGACGGCCATGCCTTTGCTTGGTGCTACACTTATAGCCATTATTGCTTTTCTGCCCATCTTTCTTTCACCCGATACGGCAGGAGTATATACAAGAGATTTGTTCATTGTGTTGGCCGTATCTTTGTTACTTAGTTGGATATTGGCATTAGTACATGTTCCGCTGATGGCAAATCGACGGTTATTTCCCAAAGTGGAGAAGAAAGAGAATGGCAAACCAATTTATCATGGGAAAGTCTATGCCATCTTACGCACTATACTATACTATGGCTTGAGGCATCGATGGGGCACTGTGATAGCAATGGTCGCTCTGCTTATTCTCTCTGGTGTCGGCTACACTTTTATGAAGCAAGGTTTCTTCCCCGACATGGTGTATGACCAACTTTATATGGAATACAAACTTCCCGAAGGTACTGACTCAAAGAAGGTAACCAAGGATTTACAAGAGATAGAAACCTACTTAAAGACTCACGAGGAAATAATCCATGTCACTACTTCCATTGGTGGAACTCCCGGACGTTATAATCTTGTGAGAAGTATTGCCAATCCTTCTTTGGCGTATGGCGAACTGATTATAGACTTCACTTCTCCTGAAGCTTTGGAGGAGATGATGGATGTCATCCAGCAATATCTAACCACACATTATCCCGATGCCTACGTGAAGCTAAAACGCTATAACTTGATGTACAAGAAATACCCCATCGAGGCACAGTTTCTTGGTCCTGACCCAGCTGTATTGCATCGTTTGGCAGATAGTGCACGCATTATTATGGAACAGACTCCGGAAGTATGTCTCATCACCACCGATTGGAATCCCGATGTACCTGTGCTTACTGTGGAATATGACCAACCAACAGCTCGTGCGCTTGGTTTGAGTCGTAATGATGTGAGCATTTCCTTGTTAACGGCTACTGAGGGAATCCCCATTGGCACTTTCTATCAAGGTATTCATAAGAATCAAATTTATCTGAAAAGTGTCAATGAACGTGGCGAACCTATTGAGGATTTAAATAATATTCAAATCTTCTCGCAACTCCCTTCTTTCAATGGGCTTATGAATAAGGAGTTCTTGCTAAAACTGAAGTCGGGAAACATCGACAAGGAAGAATTGGTGGAAACTTTGATGGGGAGCACACCTCTTCAACAAATCAGTAAGAAATTAGATGTACGTTGGGAGCCATCTGTAATTCCTCGATACAATGGTCAACGTAGTCAGCGAGTGCAATGCTCGCCTGTACCTGGCATTGAAACGGAACAAGCTCGGAAAGCCATTGCTTCGCAGATAGAAGCTATACCTTTACCCGAAGGATATACGTTGCATTGGCAAGGTGAACATAAAGCCAGCACGCAGAGTATGAAGTATCTTTTTAAAAACTTTCCGCTTGCCATTGTACTGATGATAGCCATCCTGATAATGCTTTTCAAGGACTATCGTAAACCAATGATTATTTTCTGCTGCTTGCCGTTTGTCATCGTGGGTGTGGTATTGGTAATGCTTCTTACGGGCAAGGTGTTTAACTTTGTTGCCATTGTAGGCACACTTGGTTTGATAGGAATGCTCATCAAGAATGCTATAGTGTTGATGGATGAAATTACTCACCAACTCCATCAAGGAATAGAACCTATTACCGCCTTGATAGATAGTTCGCAGAGCCGTCTTCGTCCTGTGATGATGGCGTCGCTTACCACCATTTTAGGAATGATACCTTTACTACCTGATGCCATGTTTGGATCGTTGGCGGCTTCTATTATGGGAGGATTGTTGTTTGGAACGGTGATAACGTTGTTGTTTATCCCGGTGTTGTATGCGTTGTTCTTTAAAATAAAGTAAAAATGACAATGAAAAAGAAACTTAGTCTCATTATTTTAATAATCAGTGCGTTCACAGTCAGTGCACAAGAGGTCCTTACTCTCGAAAGATGTCGAGAGTTGGCATTGGAAAACAATAAGCAGATGGCTGTTGCCGCTAAGCAAACCCAAGTGGCTTACTACACGATGAAAAGCTATCGTGGAAACTTCTTTCCGAACTTTATTGCCAATGCTACAGGGCTATATAGCTCTGCCAATGGAACATTTAATATTCCAGGTGGTAATTTGCCAACCTTCTTGCCCGATGTAAACGGACAGTTGATACCCAATGGAGGGTTTGCCTATTTTCCAGGTATTGACTTGAATTATAAGGTACGTACCGTATGGATGGGAGGTCTTCAAGTAGAACAGCCTATCTTTATGGGAGGTAAGATTTTGGCTTCTTATAAGATGGCTAATCTTGGTAAACAGGTGGCACAACTCAACGAAACTCTGACTGCTTCGGAGGTTATTCTTGAAACCAATCATGCCTATGCTTTGATGGTGAAAGCCCAAGAAATGAATAAGGTGGCTCAGAGCTATAATGCCGTATTACAAGAGTTGATGAAGAATGTGCAGAGTGCCTATAAGTATGGATTAAAGTCGAAGAACGATGTGTTGAAAGTGCAGGTGAAACTCAATGAATGTGAACTTTCTATTCGGAAGGCCGAGAATGCACTTAGTCTTGCCAATATGAACCTGTGTCATCTTATCGGAAGGCCTTTGAACGAAACTTTAATCATTTCGGATGATTTTCCCGTCATTGAACAACATTTGGAAATGCAGGTGAATGACATCAGTGCACGTCCTGAATATAACTTGCTTGATAAGCAGGTGGATATTGCCAAACAACAAGTAAAACTTAGTAGGAGTGAACTTCTACCGCAAGTGGGTATTCGTGGCTCTTATGACTATATGCATGGATTGAAAATTAATGAACAAAACTTATTCGATAAGGGTAGTTTCTCGGTGATGTTAAATGTCAGTGTGCCGTTATTCCATTTCGGGGAACGTATTAATAAAGTTCGTGCTGCTAAAGCACAATTGGAGCAAGTGCGTATGGAACAGGCAGACTTGAACGAAAAAATGTATTTAGAACTTACCCAAGCGGCCAATAACTTAGAGGAGGCAAAGCTACAAGCCGCACTTGCTGATCGTTCTTTGAATCAGGCTGATGAGAATCGTAGTATTAGTAAAAAGGAGTATGATGCAGGTCTTGAACCTTTATCTGACCACCTTGAAGCACAAGCACTTTGGCAACAAGCTTACGAAACTAAAGTGGATGCTCACTTTCAGCTTTATTTGAATTATGTGAAGTATTTGAAAGCTGCCGGAAAATTGCAGTGATTATTCTGACACTTTAAATGTTTTCATTAAAATGAGTATTAAATAATGAACAAAACGTAAAAAACTGCTAAATATTTAGAAGGATTGTACTTATTCTTATAATATGTGGTATGGATGAAGGTTATTTCTTTACCTTTGTCCTTGAATTAATTAATGTAATGATAAGATTATGACAAGAAAAGTTATGAATATGGGATGCATGATAGCCTTGTGGATGGTGGTGGCATCGTGTGCATCGACAAAGAATACACCAACATTGACTTCGCTTGATGGAGAATGGAATATCATTGAAATAAATAATACGGCAGTGGTGCCTGCTCCCGGACAAACATTTCCTTTCATTGCTTTCAATGCCGAGACCGGACAAGTGTATGGAAATACCGGATGTAATAACTTGACAGGTAGTATTGATAAAAATGCCAAAGCAGGGATTATTGACTTAAGCGCATTGGGAAGTACACGAATGATGTGCCCAGATATGAATTTGGAGCAACAAGTACTGGAGGCTTTGAGTAAAGTAAAGAGGTATAAACAATTAAATAATGAAAACATGATGCTGACTGGTTCTTCTAAAAAGGAAGTGATAGTATTGCAGAAGAAACAACCTACACTGACCATTGCCGACTTGAAAGGTAAGTGGATGGTTACCGAAGCGATGGGCGAGGCTATTCCTAAAGGGTTAGAGAAACAACCTTACTTTGAGTTTGATTTGGCCGAAATGAAGTTGCATGGTTGTGCCGGCTGTAACTTTATCAATGGCAATGTGGTTGTTAACGATGCCAATCCTACGGCTATTGCTTTCCCCTATATGACTCGTACCATGATGACTTGCCCTGATATCCGGATAGAAGACCGCATTATGAAGGCTTTGAATGTAGTGGCTACTTTTGGCGAATTGGGTGGTAGCGGTATCGGCCTTTATGATGCTTCAGGAAAATTGGTGCTGGTATTGGCCAGAGAAGAAAAGTAGTATTATCTTTTTCCGTAGAGCTTGTCTATCAAGTCCTGCCTACCTATACGGCGCAACTCATTGATGATGTTGCGCCGTTCTTCATTCTTATACCAGAAGAAGAACATGCGTTGTTGTAATTTCTCTCGTTGTGATTTGGCACTATATACCGGTTCTAAAGTATAGGGGTGGTAGCCGGTGTACCAGGTTTCAGTGGCTACGGTCATAGGGGTAGGGGTGAAGTCTTGCACCTGTTCCAAATGAAAGTCGAGTCGCTTGGTGATAACGGCCAACTCTGCCATGTCTTCGGCCTTGCATCCAGGATGACTGGATATGAAGTAGGGGATGATTTGCTGACGAAGCTTTTCTTCTTGATTGATGCGATCGAAGATGTGCTTGAACTCTTCGAATTGTTTAAACGGAGGTTTGCGCATGATGTTCAACACGTTGTCCGAGGTGTGTTCGGGGGCAACCTTTAATCGGCCGCTGACGTGTCGGGTTATTAGTTCGCGTGTATATTGTCGGGTACTTTCGTTGGTTGCTTCATCCGGACTATGATGTAGTAACAAATCGTAGCGTACACCGCTTCCGATAAATGATTTCTTAATGCCGGCCAATGCATCGACGGCATGATATACTTCCAGTAGCGCTTGGTGATTGGTATTTAAATTGGGACATATCTTTGGGTAGATGCACGAAGGACGTTTGCACTTCCGGCATAATTCCGAGTTGTTTCCTTTCATGCCGTACATGTTGGCACTGGGACCTCCCAAATCGCTTAAGTATCCTTTGAAGTCGGGCAGTTGCATAATCTCTTTTACCTCTCGCAGGATGCTTTCTTTACTTCGGCTGGCAATGAATTTTCCTTGATGGGCAGAGATGGTGCAAAAGGCGCATCCGCCAAAGCAGCCTCGGTGGATGTTTACCGAGTGCTTTATCATGTCGTAGGCAGGTATCCGTTTGCCTTTGTACTTTGGGTGTGGTAAACGGGTATAAGGCAAGTCGTAAGAATAATCCAACTCTTGAGTCGTCATGGGGGGATATGGAGGATTGACTACAATGGTCTGTTCCCCCACTGGTTGCAAGATGCGTGTAGCGGTATATTTATTACTTTCTTCCTCGATGTGACGGAAGTTCTCGGCTTGTTTCTTCTTATTTTTCAAGCAATCTTCGTGTGAATGTAACACGATATCATTGCTGTCGGGGGTGATGCCTTTTACACAGTGGGCGGTTTGTGGAATATCAGTCAGTGGCTCTCCCTTCTCCAATCGGTGGGCAATTTCTACAATGGGTTTTTCGCCCATGCCATACACCAGAATGTCGGCTTTGCTGTCTATAAGTATGCTTGGCCTTACTCGGTCTTGCCAATAGTCGTAGTGTGTCAGGCGGCGCATGCTGGCTTCTATGCCCCCTATGACGATAGGAACATCGGGAAAAAGTTCTTTCAGGATGTTGCTATATACGATGGTGGGATATTCAGGACGCATATCTGGACGGGCATCGGGGGTATAAGCATCGTCGCTGCGCAAGCGCTTGTTGGCGGTGTACTTGTTCACCATGCTATCCATACATCCGGCACTGATACCGAAAAAGAGTCGGGGACGTCCTAACTTCTTGAAGTCGCGCAGATCATCGCGCCAATTGGGTTGAGGTACGATGGCTACGCGCAGTCCTTCGGCTTCGAGGATGCGACCGATGACGGCTGTACCAAACGAGGGGTGGTCTACATAGGCATCGCCGCTGAAGAGTATGACATCCAATTCATCCCATCCTCTCAATTCCACTTCTTTCTTGGTGGTTGGCAGCCAGTCGGTAGGTCTATATGTTTTCATTTTACTTGGTAAATTCTACTGAGAACTCTTCTCCGTCGTATATTTCGCGGAAGCCAATCTTCTGTTCAGCTAAATACTCGCGTAGGTCATTGAAGGCTTGCTCGTTGTCCATGATGATTTCTATTTTTTCACCTTTGGGAGTTTCACAGAAAGCCACTATGGCCGGAATTAACTGACTATAGTTTTGGTTGCCTCGCGTATCAATCTGCTTCATGCTGTTTCCTCCTTGTTAGCTAACTCCTCAGGCTGTTCGGCCAACCATTTCAGGTAGAGTGCAATGAGTTGTTGTAAACCGAAAGCCTTCATGTTGTTGTGATAGATAACGTCAATACAGAGGTCTAATAGTGCCTTACTATCTTCGGTTTGAGAGGCAATCAGCGAGCGAATGTTCAGCTTCAGTTTTTCCAAAACAGCTTCGTTAACTATGCCGTTACTATCAATTAGGTTTACGAATAGGGCATATTGCCGTATGGTATTCAAGTTTTCGGCCGAAACTTCGATGCTACGTGTTCCGCTTGGATTAGCCTGTATGGTGTACATATTCTCTCTGTTTATCTAATGAATAAATGATTTTATCGCAAAGATAAATCTATTATTTATTAAAACAAAAAAAGAGTGTTCTTTTTCGTTTGAACAGCTCCTTTTATTACCCATTACAATTATGAAAATCAGAGGAAAACACTATCTATAGGTTAATGTTTAAACTACCTATAGGTAGAAGAGCAACTACCTATAAGTAGTCAGTCAACTACCTATAGGTAAACGACTAACTACCTATAGGTAGTTGAACAACTTGTTTTAAGTGTATTTTTTATCGGCTAATTGTTGAAGAAAAACTGCAGCACAGAAGCCATGATTTTAGCTCGCAATGCTTCGTCTGAAATGCTTTCGAAGGGGAATCCCATGACAAACGTGCGATAGTCATTCCCATTGTAGGCAACAGCAGCCGAAGCATTACTTAGGCTGTAAGCTAATGCAGCAAAAGCACCATCGGCCGGAGTCAGACGGTCAGCTCGGCTAACGGCATAAGTTAAGGGGTTAGGCATGGCTGCCACACGGATATTGCTGTCTAATCCGTGAATCTGATGAAACTCGCCCACGTTTTGCTCTTGGCCACTATAATCAAACTTTAACACTTCGTGTACAAAGCGTCTGTCGCCTTCCTGATGATACATGTCGCTTCCCACGTAGGCACCGCTAACAAGCACATGGCCGCCGCTGGCTGTGTAAGCCGTCAATATGCGCTGCATTGCACTGCTAAACGTTTTGTAATAAACTGTACGTTTCATGGCTGTGGAGGCATCATATTTCTCCAATCCTAAGATATAGTCTATGGCTTGATAATCTTCGGGTGAGATATGTTCGGCTTCTAATGCTTCGTCGCTACACGATGTAAAACTATAACCACCGGCTGCTTGAATAGCTTTTCCATGAATAAATGGATAGTTGAACGTGTTGCCGGCAATGGTCATGCCTTCATATTCGTCTGTACTGACACCTAAATCTTTGCCAACTTCTTCGGGATTAAAGTTGGTCTGACGTCCACAGTAAGATATGTCATACAAATAAGGCACACCGAGTTCTGCTTCCATGTCGAAGCCCACCGATTCAGGGGTATTCACTACGGCCGGTCCACTCAGACGGTCGAACCCGTTGACAATAAGTATTCGTCCACGTTCTTGTTTTGCTTTGTAAGCCGAAAGTATTTCAGAAGGAAAGCTCTCTCCACCGCGATTCATAGCTGTTATCTTATAAGAATATACAATGCCCGGTTCTATTTTAGTTAATAACGAATTTCCTTTTACCTCTACACCGTTGTCCCATCCTCCCCGACCTATACGGGTATAGACGATGTATGATTCCGGATTAGCAGTAGGTTCCAAAGGATCATTGACAGCTTGCCAAGAGAGTTGCACGGTGTTGCGTTTCTTGCCGAATCTGATGGCAAAGTGACTGACCGGTAAAGGCTGTACGAGATAGCTATCGTCGTGTTGCGATGCCAGATATTTCAATATACCTTTGTAAAGTGAACGTCCTACGGTGAACTTGAAGTTTGGATCGTGACCTAAACGCATGTCGGCAAAATTCTGGTGTGAGAGCAACTCAATGATGGTTGAAGCAACCGATGGTAAACGTGTTTCACTATAGTTACGATCCCACATACTGCGACGCACCCAGGACAGGCTGTAATTAGTGGCTATATCACGGTCAAATTGACTTAGCAATACATCAGTCAGGTCACGAGAAGCCATGCGATTAGTACCTGCATGAAGCTTTTCGTCATTGAAGTTTGTAGTATAGACACCTAATGAACCGATAAGCGTATCACCACGGGTAACACCCGCATCGCTGTGCAGTGCCATGTTCATTTCGAAAGGTACACCAAGTCCCTCTTCTGTGGGGTTGAAGATGGAACCTCCCGATAAGTAATTCATGGTTCGTGAACGGGCATTCAAGTCATCGGCATAGTCGTTCTCCCCCTTGCGGCCACCATATACTTCATAAGGCATGCCTGCCCATTGAGCCGAGTATCGAGCTGCTTCCAGGTAACGAGGTAGTCCACTTAACTGTCCGCCACGCTCAATGTTTCCCATACCTCCACCGAAGCGTACTGCATCGGCGCATACCACACCGTTTTCTTTGCTTTGATTGCTCAGCACTACCATACCATATTCATTGCGCCCCTTTTCAAACTCAAACGTTCCTAAATATACCCATGTTCCTCCACCTATCTGTTGATTCACTTTGAATTCGGTAACACCTCCTTTGTGGAACACTAAATACTTGGCATCACTCACACTATTAGGCAATGTTTGATAGGATATATATACGGCATAGTTACCTGTTTCTGGTATCTCTGGTATCCATTCGGCAAAAGCCTTGTTCTTCTTCTTTTCAGTACGTGTAAAGCGGGCACTGCCGTCGTTAAACGGATTATCACCATCTTGATAGACACTCTTTGTTTTGGCAAATCCCGGTATTTGAGTTGTATTCCATTGTGCCTTCCGACTACTTTCTTCTACGTAAAGTGAATTGTTTCCGTCGTTATCAACAATAACTTCATATCGTTGGATGTCTCGTTCGCGAGGAGTAAATACAATGGCACCTGCATTTTCCAACATCGGGATGAGGTAGGGGAGTACAAACGATTGAGTAAACTGATCTTCGGTGGTACAGAATAGTCGTGGACGTTGCCATCCCCATTCATTGGTTTTGTTTATATAGTACTTTCCATGACTCTGCCACAAGGAAATGTGTCTACCTTCCAATCCCTTATCAGCTTTGTAAGGTCTTGAGGTGCGAGTTACCCAAGGTTTTCCTTTGTACTCCAATTTGCTAAGCAATCGAGTCTTATCTTTATCCTTGGTGCGATAGTAGTTGGGTATCAGTTCTTCAATGGCATGTTTGCCGGCATAAACTTGCAGCCTGTAATAATTAACCGGACCAGGTAATACTTGTTTTATATTGGTATAGACATCTTCGATAGTGGATTGTCGAAAAGGTTGATATGAAAAATTCTCGCTGACAAAAACTTCTAAACGACGCTTCTCATGATTGATGCGAAAGCTATCTAACTTACATTCTCCAATCTTTGCGGCTGGGGTAGAATATGCCGTGAGGAACGCTTGAAGGCGCTCCTCAACGGTTTGTTCTACACTTTGTGCCGATATACTACCTGCTACACATGTCAACAAGCAGATAAGCAACCAAATGTTTTTTCTCATATCATAAAGGTATATACTCAACGAATGCTTCCATGGCTTCATACGATGCCAAGCCTAAACGATCGTATAACGAAGCTGTCGCACGATTACGGTCTTCGCTGCGTTGCCAGAATAATCGTTCGTCATTTCCTAAGAACGGAGCACTTTCCATTTGACTTTGATGTTTTAAGATGGAGTTACGTTTTGCTCTCAGTTCTTCAGGGCTGATAGGTACAGCCATTTCGATGTTTTCAATTTCCCATTCGGCCCATGCACCACGATACATCCAGATGCGACAATCTTTCAGCCATTCAGCACCTTCTTCTTTCTCTAAATCAATTGCAGCAAATACTGCATCGGTGCAGACACGGTGAGTGCCATGTGGGTCAGCTAAATCACCGGCTACAAAGATTTGATGCGGTTTTACTTCACGCAATAAGTTACGTACAATTTCTACGTCAGCTTCACTGATGGGATTCTTCTGAATTTTACCGGTTTCGTAGAATGGTAAATCGAGGAAATGACAATGGTTGAGTGGAATGTTGTTGTAAGTACATGCTGTACGAGCTTCACCACGACGAATTAATCCTTTGATAGTCAAAATGTCGCGAGTGTCCATATCACCATCTTTCTTTTCGCGCAAGAATTTACGGATTTCAGTATATTTTTCGTTGATTACTTGGTCGGCACTATTGTTGAACAGTTGGTTAAAGCCGTTGATGAAGTGAAGGAAACGGATTACTTCTTCGTCTCCTACAGCTATATTACCCGATGTTTCGTAAGCTACATGAACATCATGCTTTTGTTCAACTAAACGACGCAGGGTTCCACCCATAGAAATGACATCATCATCGGGGTGGGGTGAGAATACGATTACACGTTTAGGGTATGGGTTGGCACGTTCTGGACGATATGTATCGTCAGCATTCGGTTTTCCACCGGGCCATCCGGTAATGGTGTGTTGCAAGTCGTTGAAGATTTTTATGTTTACATTATAGGCCGAACCATATAGAGCCAACAATTCACTAAGCCCGTTCTCATTGTAGTCCTTGTTTGTCAGTTTCAGAATGGGTTTTCCGGTAAGTTGACATAACCAAACGATGGCGCTACGTATCAGTTTGTCATTCCATTCGCACGAAGTTACTAACCAAGGGCGTTGGATACGTGTTAAATTAGCAGCAGCAGAGAGGTCGATGCAGACACGTACGTTGTTGTGAGTTTGTAGGAATGATGCCGGAATGGTATCGGTTATTTCTCCTTCTACACATTTCTTAATCATTTTGGCTTTCTCTTCACCCCAAGCCAATAGGTAGATTTTCTTAGCAGAAAGGATAGTAGATACTCCCATTGTTATTGAACTGATGGGGGTGTTGTCTATGTTTCCAAAAATCTTAGCGGCTTCGTTGCGTGAGGCATTGTCTAATAGGATAAGTCGAGTTGTAGAGTTTAATCGTGACCCTGGTTCGTTAAAACCTATATTGCCTACTCGACCAATCCCTAATAAAGCGATGTCAACACCTCCGAAACTCTCAATGCGTTGTTCGTATAAACGACAATAGTCAAAGATTGCATCTTTTGCAATGCTTGCATCCGGACTGAAGATGTTTTGCTTGTCTATGTCAACTTTGTTGATGAACATTTCTTTTAGTGCATTCAGATTGCTGTTGATAGCATCTGCGGCTAATGGGTAGTATTCATATAAATTGAAAATGATTACATTACGGAAACTTAAACCTTCTTCTTGATGCATACGCACCAATTCGGCGAAAACATTGCGTGGAGAATTGCCACCAGCCAATGCTAACACGCAAAAACGGCCGGCTTTTTGTTTTTCACGAATGGTTTGAGCCATTTCTAAAGCTACTTGTATGGCTCCTTCTTCAGGAGATTCGTAGATTTCTGTCGGGATTTTCTCTAATCGAGTTAAAACAGAACGTTCGAAAGCATTTTCCGGGCGATAGTACCGGGTAGATACACGGTTTAATGTAATTTGAGAGCTGAGGTTTGTTTTCATATACTTTATTAATCTTAATCTTATTTTTTTGTCAGATAGTATTGGTTTCAGGAATCAATTCACCCATACTCCATACGGCACGTACGTTTAAATCTTCGTCCATTACAATTATGTCGGCATCTTTACCTTTGGCCAAAGAGCCTTTACGATCATAAACTCCCATAATCTTTGCAGGAGTTTCTGAGGCCATTCGGATAGCGTCTTCTAAAGGTATATCTGCTTTTTGCACCATTGTGCGTATGCATCGATCCATGGTTGCTACACTTCCTGCTAATGCTGAACGGTCGGCTAATTTACATACACCGTCTTCAATGATGACGCGAGGATCGAAAGCCTCCTTGCTATCACTGGCTGCACATGCTAACGCATCGGTAATTAAGCAGGTACGTTCTACACCTTTGATTTTATATACCAATCGTAGAATGGTAGGTGGTAAGTGGATTCCATCAGCAACGACTTCTACGGTCATATCGTCCAACAAATAAATACTTTCTACTGTACCTTCGTATTTATATTCGCGGCGTTTATGGAAGCCGGGCATAGCATTGTAGAAGTGGGTGGCATGTGAATAACCCGATTCATGGGCTGCTCGCATATCTTCAAATTCAGCTTGGGTATGTCCTACGGCTGCTAAAATACCTTTTTCGGAAATGTATTTGCCAAATTGCATTGCTCCGGGAAGTTCAGGAGCAGCATCCCAACGCTTGATGCAATCCCATTTTTCTACGATAGGAATATATTCATTAGGATCTGGGTCTTTTATGTTTTCAGGAATTTGTCCTCCAGCCATGGCTAAATTGAAGTAATGACCTTCAAGGTGTAGTCCTAAAAATGGGCTATTAGGTTCCTTCATTAATTTAGTGCATGTTTCTGCTGCTTGTTCTATCATAGGGATGGTTGATGAAGACATGGTAGGGAAGATGCTGGTTGTACCATATTTCATGTGTGCTTTGGTTGCTATACGGAAAGCTTCTTCAGTACATTCCATGAAGTCGCGTCCTCCACCACCGTGTGCATGAATTTCTACAGCCCCTGGTAATACATACATGCCTTTTACGTCTATTAGTTTGGCTCCTATCACGGCCAAATCGCAATTGGTTACTTCTAAAATTTTATTGTCTCTTATAAGTACAGAACCATCTTTTAGCCAACCTTGTGGGGTTAAAATTCGTGCATTGATTAATTGTGTTAGCATAGAGTTGATTTAATGATTTGAAAAACAATGCACAAAAATAGCGACTTTTCAAGAATAAGTCGCTATTTTAAACCTGATATTTGTGTTAAATATATCAAATAATTATTTTCAATATTTAAACTATCTCATTAATCTATGTTCCCAATGGTAAATTTTTCAGGGTATTTACCTTTGAAATCCTTGAAATAGAGTTTTATTTCACGCATGTCTTTTTCTATATCACCGGTAGGTATAAGGGATTTGGTAGCCGTAATGGTTTTCGTAAAATAATCTATACCTATGAGTACAATTGGTACTTGTGCTTTTAGGGCTATGTAATAAAATCCTTTTTTCCAATTGGGGTTGGCTTTGCGTGTGCCTTCAGGAGTGATAGCTAAATGGAATTGTTTTTTTTCTTTGAACACGTTGGCCATTTGCTCAACAAGTGAGGTGTGGCGTCCACGATTTACAGGGATTCCGCCAACGGCCTTGAAGATAATTCCTAAGGGAAAGAAAAACCATTCTTTTTTCATCATGAAACTAGTTTTACGACCTATAGCCCCGTAAAATAGTTTGCCTATAAAAAGATCCCAATTAGTGGTGTGTGGGGCTGCGCAGATAACGCATTTGTCAACGTTTTCTACGGTTATGTTTGTTTTCCATCCCAACAATCGGTAATATATAAAACTGTATATTTTTTGTTTCATTCTTATTTCAAATTATCCATTGCTTGGGTAATTGCTTCTACTTTTGCGTTAAAATCCTCTGTTAGTTTCTTGTAGAAAGTTTTAACGTTCCCGGGTTGAGTATGGCTAATGCGACTAATGAATTCATCTTGCATGTTAAGAATTTCTATCATTAATGCATCAGCTTTTACTTTATCTGTATCAGAAACATTAAATGAGTAAATCAAGCACTCGGCAAAAAGTTCGCCGGTTATGTAATTGATATTCTTTTTTAGGGTTCTTCTTTTAGCCATAATACTATATTTTTTTTGAATGAATAATATTTTTTGCAAATATACAAATTAGTCTGAAAATATGAAATTTTATTTGATAAGTTCATATTTTCTACTTCCTAATCCTATTTTTTCAGCATGCTCTAAACATGATTGCCATTCGGATTCGGGGGTCGAGTTTGTGAAATGGTCATGTTTGTCACAGAACTTTGGTGATTGGATATGGTCGTGCAATTGACTATTGGGTAGCGGAGAAGCTGAAAGGCAGGCATCTACACAAGCTTGATCGAGTGCCAAGGGATCTGTTGATGCAAACATACCGATATTAGGTAGGATAGGAGAGTCGTTTTCGGCATGACAATCGCAATTGGGCGATACGTCAACTACTAATGAAATATGCATTTGTGGACGGCCTGTAACAACAGCTTTGGCATATTCGGCCATTTTACGATTCAGTAATTGTGGGGCATGGTAATTTTCGAAGTGTATGGCATCGAAATTGCAGGCACCTAAACAACGTCCACATCCAACACAATGATTTTTATCAACTTTCATTTTTCGGCTACCGTTATTGAATACAAGCCCATTGTTGGCGCATTGTGCAAAACATTTTTGGCATCCTCGACAAGATTCTTCGTCTATGTAGGGTTGTCCACTGATGTGTTGTTCGGTTTTGCCAGCTCGTGAGCCGCATCCCATGCCGATGTTTTTGATAGCACCTCCAAATCCTGCCATCTCGTGTCCTTTGAAATGGTTGAGGCTAATGAAAATATCTGCATCCATAATGGCTCTTCCGATTTTTGCTTTGGTTACATATTCTCCTCCTTCAACCGGAACTTCAATTTCATCGGTACCTTTCAAACCATCACCTATAATAATAGGGCATCCCGCGGTCAATGGTGTAAAACCATTTTCCCAAGCACAATAAAGGTGCTCAATGGCGTTTTTGCGACTTCCGGGATACATAGTGTTGCAATCGGTTAAAAAAGGTTTACCACCAAGCTCTTTTACTAAATCGACAATAGCTCGCGCATAATTAGGACGTAGGTAACTGATGTTCCCCAATTCACCAAAATGCATTTTGATAGCAACGAATTTTCCTTCCATGTCAATATTTTCTATACCGGCTTTCTTGACAAGTTTTTTTAACTTTGTAGGTAAACTATCTCCGTGTGCTTTCGTTCTAAAATCCGTAAAATATACTTTGGACTTTTCCATAAAAATGTAAGTAGTTTAATGGTTGATATATTTTCTAGCTTTGAAAATTTATTTTTTCAAGTAGGGGAAAATTTCCTTTTCAAAAATCTCTTTCTCTATGATTCGATAATGGGGCTGATAGGTTTTTCCATAATCCTCACTATGATGCATTACGTAGTTGTTTTCTTGTAATAACTTTTTGATATATTCGCTGTCTTGCTGATAATTGGGAAGTGTTATATTCATTTCTTTTATCGTTTGTTCAATCAGCTGCCATTCTTGCTTCCATACTTCTATGCTAATAGGCTTCACGTTATTTGTACTACGAATAAAGGCGTCCATGAATTTTTTGTATGGCACAATTGAGTCTTTTAATACCGATAAACTGACGCGATAAAAACGTCCTTCTGCTCCTGTTAATTCATATATATTTCCGATGAATGTATCGCATAAAGCTAATTCTTGTTGTAAATAATTGTCGGCCGTTAAAGAGTCGGGTATTAGATGCCCAGGTCCGAAGTAATCTTGAAAGAAATTTTTGTATATGTCTTGTAAAGTGGATTTTGGATAATTATCCATCTGAAGTTTTACAGCCTTTTGTATGGCTATTACTTTCTGATTAGAGATTTGTAAACATGCCGACAAGCAAATCGTTGCATAAAATAAAAGTAAAAAGTATTTTGTTTTCATTTTCTTATCTGGTAGATTCTTCGACAAAGAAAGCAATAAAATCTTGATTAGACTATTATTTTGAAAGAAAATTGCTTGTTTTCTTTATGATTTTATTGGTTTGGTAATATAATTGCTATCTTTGTGCCTTTAAAAAAATAAAGTTATGAAAATTACAATCCTTCAAAGAGATATTATTTGGGCTAATCCAACTAAGAATGTGCAACGGGCAGATGAGGCCATTGACCGAAATCCCGGTGCTGAATTATATGTGTTGCCAGAAATGTTCTCTACCGGTTTTTGTACGAACCCTGAAGGCATTGCCGAGTCAACAGATAGTGACACCTTGCAATGGATGAAGCGAAAGGCATCGAAAACTGGTGCCGCTATTGCTGGAAGTATTGCAGTGACTAAGGAGGGTAAATATTATAACCGTTTCTATTTTGTAAAACCTGATGGAACGGTAACTCACTATGATAAGAAACATCTCTTTACATACGGTGGAGAACACTTACGTTTTACGCCTGGAGAGGAACGTGTTATTGTGGAATGGTGTGGTGTGCGCATCCTACTTGAAATCTGTTACGACCTTCGTTTCCCTATATGGGCACGCAATCGTGGCGATTACGACATGATTCTTTATGTAGCCAGCTGGCCTACCCCACGAGTAGAGGCTTGGAGTGCCTTGCTAGTGGCGCGAGCCATTGAAAATCAATGCTATGTAGCGGGTGTGAATCGTGTAGGAACCGATCCGGCTTGTGAGTATTGCGGTGGTAGTGTGGTTATTGACCCCTATGGCAAGACTATAGCTGCTTGTCTCCGTGGTGAAGAATGTGAAACCACGGCCATGATTGATATGGAAAAATTACAATCTTTTAGAGAGAAGTTTCCTGTATTGAATGATGCAGATTGAATTTTATTTAGAAAAAGAACCTAATGATAGAAAGAAAATTACTTTTGGGCGACGAAGCAATTGCTTTAGGAGCCATTCACGCCGGAATAAGCGGTGTGTATGCTTATCCCGGTACGCCCTCGACAGAAATAACTGAATTTATCCAAGGTCATGCACCCGAAGTGCGTAGTCGTTGGTGTACAAATGAAAAGACAGCCATGGAAGCTGCTCTCGGTATGTCATATGCCGGTAAGCGCGCTTTGGTATGTATGAAACATGTGGGTATGAACGTAGCCGCTGATGCTTTTGTAAACTCGGCTATCACAGGAGTAAATGGTGGTTTGGTAGTACTTGCCGCCGACGACCCTTCGATGCACTCATCACAAAACGAGCAAGACTCACGTTTCTATGGAAAGTTTGCTTTGATACCCATTCTTGAGCCATCTTCTCAACAAGAGGCTTACGACATGATGAAATATGCCTACGAATTATCGGAAGAGAAGAAATTGCCAGTTTTGTTGCGCGTAGTAACCCGTTTAGCTCACTCTCGTGCCGGTGTAGCCGTGCGTGAACTATTAGCTCAGATGGATTTAAATCCGGAAACGGACCGAACCCATTGGGTGCTTCTGCCGGGCAACGCCCGTCGCCAGTATGCTTCGTTGGTAGAAAAACAAGCCGAACTGGTAACCTCATCTGAAGCATCTATATTTAATAAGGTTTCGCGTGCAGATGGTAAAGCCAAACTCGGTGTCATTGCTTGTGGAATCGCATATAACTACGTAATGGAAAACGAACCTCAAAAATATGGCATCCCCGTATTGAAGATTTCGCAATATCCATTGCCAAATGCCGCTATTAAGACTTTGGCCGAAGCATGTGATGCTTTGTTGGTAGCAGAAGATGGACAACCATTAGTTGAAGAGCAAGTAAAGAGTATCCTCGGTGCTGATTACGACTTGAAAGGTCGTTTAACAGGAGATTTGCCTCGTACAGGTGAATTAACTCCTGACAACGTAGGTGCTGCTCTTGGTATGAGCATGGAACAACCTTTTGCTACAGCCCAAAACGTGATGCCTCGCCCACCTGCATTGTGCCAAGGATGCGGGCATCGCGACGTTTATGATGCCCTGAACAAGGTAGCTGCCGAATACGAAGGTGCCCGCATTTTCGGAGATATTGGTTGCTACACGCTTGGTGCTTTGCCTCCATTCCGTGCCATCGATAGTTGTGTTGACATGGGTGCATCCATCACCATGGCCAAGGGTGCAGCCGATGCCGGTGTATTCCCTGCCATCGCCGTAATTGGTGACTCAACCTTCACTCACTCAGGCATGACAGGCTTGCTCGATGCCATCAACGACAATGCAAACATTACTATCATCCTCTCTGACAACCTTACAACAGCGATGACGGGTGGTCAAGATTCGGCCGGCACCAACAAATTCGAAGCCATCTGCCTCGGATTGGGATTGGCACCCGAACATGTACGTGTAGTAGTACCTCTTCCTAAGAACATGGAGGAAATCACTCGTGTCATCCGCGAAGAAATAGAATACAAAGGTGTTTCTGTCATCATTCCACGTCGTGAATGTATGCAAACCCTTCAACGCAAACTTAGAAACAAGAAATAATGAAAAAAGATATCATATTAGCCGGTGTGGGAGGACAAGGCATCCTCACCATTGCCACCATTATAGGCGATGCAGCAACTACCGCAGGCTTGAACTTAAAGCAAGCTGAAGTACACGGCATGAGCCAACGTGGAGGAGATGTGCAATCAAACCTTCGCCTTTCTACCGAAACAATTCATTCAGACCTCATCAAGCAAGGAGCAGCCGATTTGATTATCTCCATGGAGCCAATGGAAGCTCTCCGCTACTTGCCTTATTTGAATAAAGAAGGCTGGATAATAACTTCCTCGCATGCATTTAAGAACATCCCTAACTACCCCGAGGAAGCAGCTATCGAACAAGAGTTACAAGCATTGCCCCATACTGCAGCTCTCCCTATCGAAGATGTAGCCAAGGAAAACAACCTACCCAAAAGTGCCAATATAGTGTTATTGGGTATGGCTGCCAAGTACATAGATATCCTCTCACCAGAACAGTTGCGCGAAAGTATCGCTCGCGTATTTTCTGCAAAGGGAGAAAAGGTAATAGAAGCCAACCTACAGGCTTTCGATCTGGGCATGAAAGCTGTAAATAATCATTTCTGGTTATCTAAATCAAAGACAGAAAAAAGAAAACCATGAAAATATTCAGCGAAGAATTAGTAAGTAAGGCTGCTGCCGAATGCAAGGTGGCAGACCTTTCGAGAGCCACCATCGGCGAAGTGTTGCTGGTGGCACAATATTTAGAAAAAGAAACCGGTATCCCTTTCATCCGCATGGATCAAGGTTCACCGGGATTACCCGTAAACCAGATGGGCGTGGAAGCTGAGAAAGCTGCACTCGATCGCGGTGTGGGTTCTCAATATCCAGCCGCTGCCGGAGTACCAGAATTGAAGCAAGAAGCTTCGCGCTTTGTAAAAGCATTTCTTGACATAGACATCTCACCCCGTGCATGCGTGCCTACCGTTGGAAGTGTGGCCGGTTCATATGGCTCGTTCATTGCATGCACACAACGCACACCAGGCAAAAACAAGGTACTCTTCATCGACCCGGGATTCCCTATTCAGAAGTCGCAACTTCGTATCATTGGCGCCGATTGGGTAGAGTTCGACATCTACCAGTATCGTGGTGAAGCTCTCCGCGGCAAGTTGGAAGAAATGCTTGCAGGAGGTGATATTGCTGCTATCATCTACTCCAATCCGAATAATCCGGCGTGGATATGCTTGGAAGAGGAAGAGTTGGCCATTATCGGTGAACTGGCCACCAAGCACGATGTTATAGTAATGGAAGATTTGGCTTACTTTTGTATGGATTTTCGCCGTGACATGGGGCATCCTTTTGAGCCGCCATATGCACCTACCGTAGCAAAATATACCGACAATTATATCCTCATGCTTTCGTCATCAAAGATATTCAGTTATGCAGGACAACGCATGGCTTTAACTTGTATAAGCGATAAATTGTTCGACCGTCACTTCCCTGCTTTGGCCGAACGCTACAAAGATGCAGGCGTATTTGGTCAAACGCTCATTGCATCCATTCTTTACATGATTACCTCGGGATGTACTGCTTCTACACAGTACGCATATGCCGAAATGCTTCGTCTCTCTACTGAAGGAAAAATCAACTTCGTGGAGGACACACGCGAATATGCACATCGTGCTAAGAAGATGAAGAAAATATTTACCGACAATGGTTTCCACATTGTCTACGACTACGACGCGACACAAGTCGTGGGTGATGGTTTCTTCTTCACCATCGGCTATGGCAATCTGTCTGGTGGCGATTTATTGAAAGAGTTACTCTATTATGGGGTAAGCAGTATCAACCTATCTACCACCGGAAGCGAACAGCAAGGAGTTCGCGCTTGTACTTCTCGTATGCGAGATGAGTTATATGAAGTAATGGAAGAACGAATGAAAGCCTTCCACGAAGATCACCCGACACTATAATAATAAATACATATACTATGATTTGGAATCCTAACAAAGAATGTATGAGCAGGGACGAGATGCGTGCACTTCAAGGCAAGCGCCTGCAAAAATTAGTGGCTTATGTTTACCACAATGTCCCTTTCTATCGCAACAAGATGCAAGCGATGGATTTGTCTCCCGAAGACATTAAAAGTATTGATGATATTGTAAAGCTACCTTTCACCACAAAGCAAGACTTACGCGACAACTATCCTTACGGTTTGCAAGCCGCCAACCAGTCGGAAATTGTTCGCGTACACGCATCTTCCGGCACTACCGGCAATCCCACCATTGTAGGCTACACCCGTAAAGACCTCTCGGTATGGTCAGAAGTAATGGCTCGTTGCCTCACCGCTTATGGTGTACGTCGTGACGACACTTTCTCTGTTGCCTATGGTTATGGTCTTTTTACAGGTGGGCTTGGAGCACACTATGGCGTTGAAAACCTTGGTGCTACGGTTATCCCCACCTCTACCGGCAATACAGAGAAGCATATCAGGCTTATCCGAGATTTGAAGATTTCAGGTATCGCTTGTACCCCATCCTATGCCCTTTACTTGGCCGAAACTCTCGAAAAGATGGGATTAACCAAGGATGACATCGGTCTCCGCATAGGTGCTTTCGGTGCAGAGCCTTGGACAGAAAACATGCGTAAGGAGATTGAAGAGCGTCTCGGTCTGAAGGGCTACAACATTTACGGTTTGAGCGAGGTTATGGGGCCTGGTGTATCTTATGAATGTCAAGAGCAAAATGGCTCACACATTTGCGAAGATCATTTCTATCCCGAAATCATCAATCCCGAAACCCTTGAGCAACTACCCTATGGTCAACAAGGCGAATTGGTGTTTACAACACTCACCAAAGAGGGGATGCCGGTGTTGCGCTACCGCACAAAAGACCTCTGTACCCTCTACAACGATCCGTGTCCTTGTGGACGTACGGCCGTGAAGATGGGACGCATTGTTGGTAGAAGCGACGATATGCTTATCATTCGTGGAATCAATGTCTTCCCATCTCAAGTAGAAAGCGTTATCCTCGAAATGCCCGAATTCGAGCCACAATACATGCTGGTAGTTGACCGCATAAAGAATCTCGATACACTTCAAGTACAAGTAGAAGTGCGTCGTGACTACTTTAGCGACGATATCGGCCGCATGTTGGCCATGAAGAAGCAACTGGCTGACCGTCTGAAGAGCGTATTATCCATCAGTGCCGATGTGAAACTGATGGAGCCCAATAGCATTGAACGAAGCCAAGGCAAGGGCAAGCATGTGATAGATAAACGAATCTTGAAATAATTAAATCTGATACGATATGACAATAAAACAATTATCAGTTTTTTTAGAAAACAAGACTGGTCGCATCAATGAAGTGACCAAAATATTAGGTAAGCATAGTATTAACATGCATGCATTCAGCATGGCAGAAACTACCGACTTCGGTATCTTGCGCCTCATTGTTAGTGAGGTAGATAAGGCTGTGGAAATCCTCCGTGCCGAGAATTTTGCCGTGATGCTTACGGATGTGGTGTGTATTTCTTGCCCCAATGTAGCTGGTTCTCTTTCTACTATTCTCGAAGAATTGGCAGAAAAAAATATTTTTATTGAATATATGTATGCTTTTGCTGATGGAAATCAAGCTAACGTAGTTATTCGTCCCAACGATATAGATAAATGCTTGACTGTTTTGAAAGGTTGCCAATGTCAAATTAAGAAGATGTAGATTTTTTAAAGTTCCTTCTTTCATATCTCAGAAAAAAATACGAAATTTGTACCCGCTTTATATGACAAATATTCATTCACCTTTAAATAAATAAGAAATGACAAAAAGTGCATTGCAAATTGCGCGGGCTGCCTACCAGCCCAAACTTCCCAAGGCATTGAAGGGTAATGTAAAGGCTGTTGCCGGTGCTACTACTCAATCAGTAGCCGATCAGGAAGATATTGAAAAATTGTTTCCTAATACTTATGGCATGCCTCTCATTAAGTTCGAGGCTACTGACGAGTCAGTAGATTTTCCTGCTATGAATGTGGGCGTAATCCTTTCAGGTGGTCAGGCTCCTGGTGGTCACAATGTGATTTCAGGTGTCTTTGATGGTATTAAGAAATTGAATCCAGAAAGCAAACTTTATGGTTTTATTTTGGGTCCTGGTGGTTTGGTTGACCATAACTACATGGAACTTACTGCTGAGATCGTTGACGAATACCGCAATACAGGTGGTTTTGATATCATTGGTTCTGGCCGTACTAAGCTTGAAAAGGAAGAACAATTTGAAAAGGGTTATGAAATCTTGAAAGAACTTGGCATCAAGGCATTGGTAATCATTGGTGGTGACGACTCTAATACAAACGCTTGTGTATTGGCTGAATATTATGCAGCTAAGCAATATGGCGTACAAGTTATCGGTTGTCCCAAGACTATTGATGGTGACTTGAAGAACGATATGATTGAAACTTCGTTTGGTTTCGATACAGCTTGTAAGACTTACTCTGAAGTAATCGGTAACATTCAACGCGACTGTAATTCTGCTCGCAAATACTGGCACTTCATTAAATTGATGGGTCGTTCAGCATCACACATCGCTTTGGAATGTGCTCTTCAAGTGCAACCTAATATTTGTATCGTTTCTGAAGAAGTAGAGGCGAAAGATATGTCATTGGATGAAATCGTTACTTATATTGCCCAAGTGGTAGCAGATCGTGCCACAGAAGGTAATAATTTTGGTACTGTATTGATTCCTGAAGGATTGGTTGAGTTTATTCCTGCAATGAAACGCTTGATTGCTGAATTGAACGATTTCTTGGCACACAATGCCGAAGAGTTTGCTCAAATTAAGAAATCAGCTCAACGTGATTATATTATCCGTAAACTTACTCCTGAAAATTCAGCTATCTATGCAAGCCTTCCAGAAGGTGTTGCTCGTCAGCTTACTCTTGATCGTGACCCACACGGAAATGTACAAGTGTCATTGATTGAAACAGAAAAATTGTTGTCTGAAATGGTAGGTACTAAGTTAGCACAATGGAAGGAAGAAGGTAAGTTTGTAGGCAAATTTGCTGCTCAACACCACTTCTTCGGCTATGAAGGTCGTTGCGCTGCTCCATCTAACTTCGATGCTGACTACTGCTACTCACTCGGTTATACAGCTGCTGCCCTCATTGGCAATGGCAAGACTGGTTATATGTCTTCTGTACGTAACACTACTGCTCCAGCAGCTGAATGGATTGCCGGTGGTGTGCCCATCACTATGATGATGAACATGGAACGTCGTCATGGCGAAATGAAGCCGGTTATCCAAAAAGCATTGGTTAAGCTCGATGGTGCTCCGTTCAAAGCATTTGCTGCTCAACGTGAAACATGGGCTAAGGAAACTGCTTATGTTTATCCTGGTCCTATCCAATACTTTGGTCCAACTGAAGTATGTGATCAACCAACTAAGACTTTACAATTGGAGCAAATTAAATAAAAAAAGGAACTTCAATTAGGATTAAGAGACGCAGGCGCACGGATGATATTTGACAAATCGGTGTCGTCTGCGTCTATTACTTCTTTAGCAACTTAAAATCTATGTCGAAAATACAGCAAAAGAAAAGCACTGCAACTGTTAAGAAATGCACTGCGGCTCGTACTCGCAAATCGAAGAAACCGCTACGCACTATGTCTATATGGCAACGAAATCTGTTAGCCTTGCTCATTGCTGTTTGTTTTTCGATGGTATTCTATTGGTTTTTCGTGCGTCCCTATGCTTATCGTTGGAAACCTTGTTATGGATACAAAGGTTATGGTGTCTGCTTACCTGCTGATTTCGATGTGCATGGCATTGATATATCCCATCATCAAGGTGCTATTGATTGGAAACAACTCTCCGATTCGCGTAATGACGAACTATTTCCTTTGCGTTTTATTTTCTTAAAAGCTACTGAAGGTGGTGATTATGCAGATAAACGTTTTACACAACATTTTGATAGTGCTCGTCATTATGGCTTTGTGCGAGGTGCTTATCATTACTTCCAACCCAAAACAGATCCAATAAAGCAAGCCGATTTCTTTATTCGTACTGTTCGTTTAGAACCCGGTGATCTTCCTCCTGTGCTTGATGTCGAAATAACAGGTAATAAAAATAATGCAGAATTGCAAGCTGCCGTTAAGGTTTGGTTAAATCGTGTAGAAGCCCATTACGGTGTTAAACCAATTCTTTATACTTCTTATAAGTTTAAGAAGCGCCATCTTAATATCTCTTCTTTCAGCACCTATCCTTATTGGATAGCTCATTATTATGTCGATTCAGTTCGATATGAAGGTCCTTGGCATTTTTGGCAACATACCGATGTGGGTACAGTGCCCGGCATTAATAAGTCGGTTGATTTGAATGTGTTTAATGGAACTTTAGCTCAGTTTGATTCATTGCTTATACCCGTGCCGAACCGGCCTTAATTCTTACATCCTCTTTCTTGTTTATTTGTATTAATAATGGCAAAATGATAATTGTTTTCATTTTGTTTTTATGAATAATAAATCCCCTTTCTATTTCTTTTGAAATGGGTAGAAAGGGGATTTTGAAGATATTGTTAATAATGCAAACTTAATTGTTTGGTCATTATTTAATTAAAATCTTATATTATTCTATGTCAGCGTGGTGAGCCGTATAGATAGCGGTATGGATGTTTTCGATGGGAGCATCAGATACAGTACATTCGGCACCTATCATGGTTCTGCCCTTAGGACCATTGGCAATAGCCTTACGAACTGCCGTTGCTACATCGTTTGTGTTCCCGAAGATAATCTCTTTTTTGCGGTCTAAACCTCCTAAAACAGGGCGATTAAATAACTTCTCACCATCACTGATGCTGAATGGAGTGCCATTTAGTATTAACGGTGTATTTACAATATCGCCTGGATAATCTAAGTAGCGGGTTAAATCGTCATAGGTACCTTCCCAATCGCAGATGTGAAGAATAGTTATTTTAGAATCTTTCTGGCAAAGATTCATGATTTGGAGGTCGAAAGGTTTGATTTGTTCTTCAAAGAAGCCTGGAATGTGGTAGTATTTCATTTCTCCACCTTGTGTAGTCATGTAAAATCCCTCTATGCCAATTTCTTTGCAAGCATTGACGTACCACTCTAAAGCTTTGGCGTAATATCCTAATACACGTTTCAAATCGGAGGGGCGTTCTACGGCTGCTTTGGCTATGTTGTCATCGCCAAGTGATTGACGAGCCACTTGGTATGGTGAATAGATGGTGGGTAATATATAAACGTCTTTGCCAACATATTTTTGAAGTTGTTCTACAACTTCGAAAGTGGGACGGTAGAAATCTTCGGGCATTTCGGCTATGTTATCCCAAGTCTCTTGCTTGTCAAGTCCTTTGATGTAGTCTGGACGTTGCTCGAATTGTACTTTTAGAATGTCGGCATTGGTTTGCAATAAATAATTAAGGTGGCTTTTTACTGCTCCTTCTCCTACTTTTGAATTGCTACCTGGGAAATGGATGAAAAAGGCGGCTGGTACATACGATTTGTCGAGGGTGCCTGCTACAAAAGCATCCATAATCTCTTTTTTGTTGGTTGGGAAACTATTTTTGCTTTCGGTTTGACAACAAGAAGCAATAATTACTCCTACAAATGTAAGGATAATGCATTTCAGAAAACAATTAATCTTTTTCATAATTTTTATATTTTAATTAGGTGTTTATATGTTTTAATTACGTTTAAATTTAACTACAGCCCAACGATTCTTTTCGTGGTAATGCACAAAGCTGAGACCGAGACGTTCTGCTTCGGCTTGTATCAAGGGAATATCGTCTACATAGAAACCACTCATTAGTAGAGTGGCATTGGGGTTCATACGAGCTACATAGTGGCGCATGTCGGCCAATAAGATATTGCGGTTGATGTTAGCAATTACTACATCAAATGGGCCTTTGTCTGTTAGGGTAGAGGCATCTCCTAAGTGGACTTTAATGTTGTCTAATCTGTTCAATTCGATGTTTTCCATAGAGTTTCGTACGCACCAGTCGTCAATGTCGATGGCTATGCAGGAGTGTGCACCACACATTTTAGCAAGGATGGCCAGGATAGAGGTGCCGCATCCCATGTCGAGTACTGTTTTCTCTTTTAGGTCACTCTCTAGCAATTCGGCAATAACAAGACTGGTGGTTTCATGATGACCTGTACCAAAGGCCATTTGTGGATTGATTACGATGTCGTATTCTGCTTTTGGTGTATCTTTATGGAAAGTGCTGTGGATGCAACATCGGTTGTCAATGACGATGGGTTGAAAGAAATTTTTTTCCCATTCTTCATTCCAATCCTTATCTTCAGCTTCTATAAAATTATATTCGATTTGTACATCGGGTAGGGGGAACTCGTCAATTGCTGTTTTTACATCCTCTTTGTTGTAGAGTTCTTGTTGTATATAAGCCTGTAATCCATTAGGTTGCTCTACAAAACTTTCGAAGCCAACATCTGCTAATACGGCGGCTAATACGTCATTTACTACTTCACTATTAGGTTCTGTATGAAAAGAAAATTCTAAATATTTCATGTCTTTATGCAATTAAGTTGAGCAAATATAGCAAAAAAATATCAAAAAAATAAAGCGATAGGAATATTGTTTTGGGAATATTGATTATTTGAGTTTTGTTATCTGCATGGGTTACTTTTTTTGAAAGATAATCGAAGGTCATAGAAAACGCCTCTCTCTTTATTTGGTGTGCGTTACATTTAGTTGGCCTGCAAATGGTTTTACTGCGGTTGCTTGGGTGTATAGGTTGTGGTTTTGTAATCTGTTGATAATTAGGTGTTTAAAATATTCGTATTAAGTTATTCAATTACCTATAGGTAGTTAGTCGATTACCTATAGGTAGTTGGCTCACTACTTATAGGTAGTTGCTCTTCTACCTATAGGTAAATTATATACATGAATAAAGCCTTCGATTTTCAATCTATTTTGCTCACTCTATTTAGGATTGAGTACTATTTAGTGGCTCATAAAGAGATTCATTTCTCTATGATATGCACTACTAAAGCTATGCAGCTTTACTTGCGAAACTTAAAATAATAAAAACTATGTTGTTTTATTTACCTTAAACAGTGATAATATTTTGTCTTGTTATTTATTTCGTATATTTGCAAATATATTTTTAAATTTAATTTACTGCAATAGTGGTTTTTAGTCGTGGTTATGGCGTTTATTCTTATTTTCATACCAAGGTTATAATGTTAGAAATTATGTTTGCAAATATAGATTATTGTCCTTAAAATAAAGTTTATGCGTAGCTTCTGTTGTTTAATGTTTATCGCCTGCTTATTCGTTTCATGTCAATTAAGTAAGGAAACTGAGCAGAAAAAATCTCAGCGCCAAATATCTTATCTGCAGAAAACCGATACTATTGTAGAAGAAGATTTCCTAAACTTGAAAAGCTATAGCTTAACGGCTTCTTATCAGTGTGATTCACTAAACCTATTGTATGGATATAATCGCCGTGCCTCAGCATTAGATTGCATCAATCTGAATACCCATAAAACCACACTTGTGCCATTGGCAAAAGAGGGACCCAATGCTATCATGGGACGTCCGGGAGCTATCTTTGTACATACTCCAGATTCTATTTGGATAAGCGATAGTGCACAGCGCATTGTGTTGGTAGATAGTACCGGGAAAATAATAAATTCTTTTACTCCCAATCAATTGCTAAAAGAAAAAGAAGAATTATTGTTGGGTAGTAATTATGCCATTTCTATAGCTCGCTTGTTTTATGATAAAGAGAAACAAATACTATTATATGGTGTAAAAGATTATTCGAACGGTAAAAAGAAATTTAAAGTACGAGAGTTTTCGGTTCAGCAAGGTGTAATCCTAACTGAATATCCACTGAAACAGTCAGAGCAGGTTGCTGATTTGGGTGCCGGAAAGTATGGAAATATGGAGGAACCCAATGTGACGTTCAGTGAAACTTATGTGCTTTATAACTATCCGGTAGAATCTAATATCTATCTGATTGATAGAAAGACAGGAGAATATAAGTGCGTAGAAGCACCAAGTGCATATGTGAAAAATGTGGCATCTCCCTGTATTTCGCCAAAAGATTATGCTACTTGGGAACGACATGAGGTTGAAAATACCCACTTCCACGATGTGGTTTATTTACCAAGTGTCAAAGTTTATGCACGTCTGCATATATCAGACGGAGTGTTTGACGTATCCAAATCGTTAGGTGATATGTTGGCTGCTCGTACACTCTATTTAACGTTGATGGATGAAGATTTTTTGCTGATAGAAGAGCGCAAATTACCTATGAACAGATACAACTATTTTACCGGATGGTGCCCACTTCAAGATGGGATTTTACTTTTTGTAGATAATTCGTCAAGTAAAGCTCCCCAAATAGAAAACCTTGTTTTTGATGTCCTTCAAATAAAAGATAACTGATAGGAAGAACGTGTTGTTATTTTTTTTGTTATCTTTGTTGCCAATAATAATCAATGAAGAAAGAACAATGTTAACACGCTCTCTTTTAAACCTGTTGGTGGCTTTCTGTATTTGCTTTCCAACATGGGAAGTAATGGCACAAAATGCAGTGCAACAAGTTAATAACAATCGTCCGGAGTATAAAACTATTGCCACGGTAGAAACCGTACAAGTACAGTCGCCGGTGGGTACTGTTCCCCGATTACCTTATCAGTTATGGGTGACCTATTCGGACGGAACAGCAGCCTACCGTCAAGTGATGTGGACCAATTCAGCATTAAGCACAGAAGAAAAACAGTCTGATTCCGCACTTTATCCAGTAGGTACACGCTATACTATCAAAGGTTTTGTGATAGGAGACAATACAACTGCTGAGGGCTTTCCTATAGAAGCTATTATCGACGTAGTAGCCGATGCTTATGAAACCCCTTCTAATAAGCCTGTAGCAGAACCACTTCCGTTAGATAAAGTTGTGATAGAAGGTAACAATCGATTGACCTCAAATCGGGATTTGGCTATTAAAACTATACTTAGTTGGGATGTATCTCAGCAACTCTATAATTATCGTGATACCTATGGACTTTCTACCGAAGGATATAAGAAATCAGATGGATGGGATTCACCAACGACCAAACTAAAAGGACATGGTAGCGGACACTATATGTCAGCTTTGGCTTTTGCCTTTGCAAGTGCATCTAATAAAGAACAGAAAGATGCCTTGCGTCAGAATATTCGTCGCATGGTTGATGAATTACGCATTTGTCAGGAGCGTACATTTGTTTGGAATGAAGAATTAGGGCGTTACTGGGAGGCTCGTGACTTTGCACCTGAATCTGAATTGCGCGAGATGAAAGGTACATGGGCTGCTTTCGATGAGCATAAAAAGGAGTGGAGTAAATACGGATATGGTTACTTAAATGCTATTCCAGCACACCATGCCGCCCTTATTGAAATGTATAGAGGTTACAATAACGAACAATGGGTATGGGCACCATACTATGCTATTCATAAACAATTGGCCGGCTTGATAGATATTGCAAATTATGTGGATGACAAGGAGATTGCCGCTAAGGCATTATTGATTGCTAAGGATATGGGCCTATGGATATGGAATCGTATGCATTACCGCACTTTTGTTGATACCGAAGGCACACGAGAAGAACGAAGAAAAAAACCGGGTAATCGTTACGAGATGTGGAATATGTATATTGCTGGTGAGGATGGAGGTACTGGAGAGTCACTTTCAAGGCTTTCTGAAATGGTAAACGACCCTACGGAAAAAGCACGCCTATTGGAAGCTGCCAGTTATTTTGATAGTCCGGCTTTCTTTGAACCACTCTCAAGAAATATTGATGATATTCGAACTCGTCATGCCAATCAACACATTCCTAAAATTACTAGTGCATTGCGTAGCTATCGAGGTAATGCTAATCCCTATTACTACAATTTAGCACAAAATTTTTGGAGTATGATACAAGGTCGCTATGCCTATGCTACTGGTGGAGTAGGAAATGGTGAAATGTTTCGTCAGCCTTATACACAGATTCTTAGTATGAATACCAATGTTTATTCGGATAGAAATCGGAATATACGTCCCAACCCAACATTGAATGAAACTTGTTGTGCTTACAATTTAGCCAAATTAACAAAAGATTTGAATTGCTTTAATCCAGATGATGCCCGTTATATGGATTATTACGAGCGGGTACTTTATAATCAGATTGTTGGTTCACTTCATCCTACACATTATATGACTACCTATCATTATGCCGTCGGTTTAGATGCTTCAAAACCATGGGGTAATCATACACCACAAGAGTCTTGTTGTGGAGGTACAGGTTCTGAAAATCATGTGAAGTATCAAGAAGCAGCCTATTTTGTTTCAGACAATACATTGTGGATAGGACTATATATCCCAACTACCGCTACATGGGATGATAAAAAAATAAAGATTAAACAAGAATGTCGTTGGCCTGCTGAAAAATCTACTATTCATATAGTAGAGGGAAAAGCTAAATTTTCTATGAAGTTGAGAGTGCCATATTGGGCTATCGAGGATTTTGAAGTAAAATTGAATGGAAAGCCTCTTGCTATTCAATACAAGCCTTGCTCTTATGTTGAAATACCGCAACGCAAATGGAAAAAAGGAGATGTTGTTGAAATAATAATGCCTTTTACTAAACACATTAACTATGGGCCTGACAAAATGGAAATAGCTGCTACAGGTCTGAATGAAACAGCAACGCCTTTCGCTCCGATGTGGGTGGGCACACTGATGTATGGTCCATTGGCTATGGGTACTACCGGCATTGAGCATTGGAAGCAGGCCACACTGAAGGTTGATTCTTATTTAGATGATATACACATGAATGGAGCAACTGATGAAGATGGCACTAACGGTAATATTTATACTTTGACTGTAGGTGACAAACTATTTAAACCTGACTATGTGCTTAATGAACACTCAACACACTATTTGCGTATTCATCAACTTACAGATCCGGCAACAGAAAAAGCTATGGCTGAAAGTTTTAAGAAACGTGCTTATCAAGCATTGAATGAAGCATTGCAAGTGACTATTGAACGAAAAAAAGCACAAGAAGCTTGGTTAGCCTTAGATATCAAGGTACCTGATTATGCTCCTTGGGCTCCGTATGCCTATGAACGACTGATGCAAAAGTATGAAGAAGCACAAAACGTTTATGAAAATAAAAATCTCGAAGCAGACGAAGTCAGTGCTATGGCTGCTTCTTTGAATGCCGCTATCAATACCATGCGTCCAGGAAATTTGCCTGAATTGGAGGATTTGAGTGAACTTTTAGCTCTTTTGAAGGTTGCTAAACAGAAGCAGGAAAAAAGTGAAGCCTTGAAAGAGGCTATACGATATGCCGAAATGGTTGTAAGCTATGTAGGAGACGGTAGTGGAACCATGGATATGATAGAAAAAGCCTGTCTGCAATTAAAGAAATAGGGAAATCCCTATCTAGGAATAGGGATTTCCCTCAAAAGGCTTGGGACAGAAGTGTTATATTTGCATCGTGAAATACTAACAAGCCTTGCTAACAAAATAAAAATATGTAGATATGAAGAAGATTGTTTTATTGTCGTTTTTGACTTGTTGCCTTCCTTTTACTTTGGTTGCACAAAATGTGGATGACGACCTTTATTATGTTCCTACTAAAAAGAAGGAAACTAAAGAAGAGAAAACAACAACTAAACGTGAAACGGTATTAGTAAAGTCCAATGTACCTACTGAAACCACTATAACTACTTCGCCCAATTCAACAACTGTTGTGGTGCGTGATACAAAAAAACAAGTCCGCGATGTAGATGAATATAATCGTCGATATGATTCAAGTGAGTACGACTTTTCGCAAGCCAACGATACTCTCTATATTGATGAACGTGAGTATGATGGCTTGGATGGCGAGTGGTTGAGTGAATTTGATGGATCACAAGATGACTATGAGTATGCCACTCGTATCATTCGTTTCCGTAATCCACGTTATGCAATTAGTATCAGTAGTCCTCTCTACTGGGATGTGGTCTATGGCTTGAATCCATGGGAATGGAATGTGTACACCGATGGATTGTATGCCTATGCTTTCCCCACATTTACTAACCGCTTATGGTGGGATTGGCGTTGGAATACTTACGGATGGGGATGGAATAGCTGGTATTCACCATATTGGAGTTACTCGTATGGAGGATGGTGGGGACATCACTTTCACCACCACTATTATCCACATTATCATCACGGATGGTATCCCGGAGGTCCGCATTGGGGAGGAGGCCATCATCATCGTTGGAATGCTGTAACACATCGTCGTTCGTATGCTAACAATTCTTACTATAATGCACGGCCTAATTCAACAAGAGGTTCGGTGGCTTCACGAGGTGTTGCGCGTCGTGCTACCAGTGTTATCAATGGAGGACAAAGTAATCAACGTTCAGAAACGGCTTCTAAACAAGTAAGACGTGGTACGTCAACTTCTAGTAGCCGTAGGGTAGTAGGAACACGTTCTGAAGCGAATACACGTGGTGGCATACGTCGGACTGATGCAGCTTCATCTCGTCGTACAACCTATACTCGTCCTAGTAGTACACGAAGTAGTTCGTATGACCGTACCACGGCAGAAGGTGTTAGACGAAGCAACGGAGCTACCGTTCGCTCGTCAGAAAAGGGAGTTTCTACTCGTCGTAGTTCCGCTACTTATAATCGTGGTTCAAGTAAATCCACTAATTCCAATATTAATACTCGATCGAATTCTAGTAATCGCTCATATAATAATAGTGGAACTTCTACCCGTCGTAGTTCATCTGGGTTTTCTCAAGGTGGAGGTACAACCCGTTCTTCAGGTAGCTTCTCTGGTGGTAGTGGTGGTAGCCGTTCAAGTGGTGGAGGAGGTTCTCGTAGCCGTAGATGATGAAAAAAAACTTAGACTTAAATATAGAATGTTATGAGAAAAAAGTTTTCAATAATTATGCTGAGTATTTTGTGCGCATCTTCAGTCATGGCACAGTCAGTATATGATGCTGCAAACATTGCAAAAAAAGATTTGAATGGAACTGCCAGATTTGTGGGTATGGGTGGTGCTATGGGAGCATTGGGTGGAGATATTTCTACCATAGCAACTAATCCGGCAGGTATTGGAGTGTATCGCAGTAATGATGCGATGGCAACATTCGGATATTCTATTAACAGTACGGAAAGCGATTATGCTGGCAACTTGTTTGAAACCAATAAACATCGATGGAACTTTGATAATGTAGGTGTGGTTATTTCTACAAAGTTTGGAAATAGAACAGCCCTACGTTATGTAAACTTTGGATTTAATTATCATCGTTCCAACTCTTTCTATCGTAATATGACTATGCAAGGACTTATGGGAAGTTTTGAAGGTCAATATTTGTCGCAAGTTCGTTACATGGCTCAACAAGCCACCAATAATCAAGCTTGGTTGAATAGCTATACCGGTGAACAGTTTGACTATGGTTCATCAGCTATTTATAACGATGCCGATGCCGGATGGTTGGGTGCTATGGGATATCAAGGTTGGTTGGTGGATGAAGTCGGAAATCCACCTTATGAGTATCTTCCGATTATTCCAGATGAGGTAGATGCCTATTTCTTGTCTAATGAAAGAGGTGGAATTGATGCTTATGATTTTAATATGGCCTTTAATGTAAACGATCGTTTTTATTTTGGTGTAACTATCGGAGCATACAATGTAGATTATAACAAATATTCAATGTATGACGAAGACTATGGTAATGGAGAAGGTTATGCTTTGGAAAGTTTTAATCGTATTCATGGTGGTGGTTTTGATGTGAAGTTAGGTACTATTATTCGTCCTTTTGAATACTCACCGTTACGTATAGGTTTGAGTCTTCATACCCCAACTTTCTATCAACTAACCTATACAACAGGTGCATTGTTAACATCCGATGTATGGCTGACCAACGAGGCTGGTGTTGATGAGAAAAACCAATATATTGTAAATACCTATCATGAGTTAGGTAATAGTGATATGGATAGAGATTTTGAACTTCAAACCCCTTGGTTGTTTAATGCAAGTATAGGATATACAGTCGGTAATTATTTAGCTTTAGGTGCAGAGTATGAGTATGAAGACTATTCAAGTATGAAATTCAACTATCCTGATGGAACAGAGATGGGTTATGAAACGAGCGAAGTTGGGCTTTGTATGAAGGGGGTAAGTACTATACGTTTGGGTGCCGAATTTAAACCGACACCAGAGTTTGCTATACGAGCTGGATATAATTATAGTTCATCTGTGTTCAAAGAGGACGCTATCAAGGCTTTGCCTGATAATTCTATTAATACAGATACCGATTTTTCTAACAATAAATCAATGAATACATTTACACTGGGCATTGGATATCGAGGAACTTCTTTTTATGCCGATTTGGCATATAAATACAATAGTTATGATGCCGATTTCTATCCTTTTTATAATGATATAAACGGTTCGATAGTAACTGCTCCGGCTACTAAAGTTTCCAATAGTCGAAGTCAAGTATTGATGACATTAGGACTCCGCTTCTGATATAAAAAAAAGAATGGGATACTTTCAGCAGAGGTATCCCATTCTTTTTGTCATAAAAGGTTTATTTTATTTTTTGAAGTAGCGATTATAAAGTCCTTCAAAGCCTTTGCCGTGACGAGCTTCATCCTTTGCCATTTCGTGAACTGTGTCGTGGATGGCATCTAAATTCAGTTGTTTAGCGCGTGCAGCAATACGCATCTTGTCTTCACAAGCACCACATTCGGCATCTTTACGTTTTTCAAGATTAGTCTTTGTATCCCATACAACATCACCTAACAATTCGGCAAATTTTGATGCGTGTTCAGCTTCTTCCCATGCATAACGTTTGAAAGCCTCTGCAATTTCAGGATAACCTTCACGATCTGCTTGACGGCTCATAGCTAAATACATACCTACTTCAGTACATTCGCCCATAAAATGATTGTTTAGGTCTTTTATCATTTCTTCATCGCAACCTTTGGCTACACCGATTTCATGTTCTGTAACAAATTGGAGAGGTGCATCTTTGGCTACTTCTTCCATTTCAACGAACTTTTCTGAAGGAACTTTACACAAAGGACATTTCTCAGGAGCAACATCGCCTTCATGGATATAACCACAAACAGTACATCTGAACTTTTTCATAACTTTTTTGTTTTTTAATTGAATAATCTATAATAATAGGGTATATATTGTCATATTACTGACATTGTACAAAATTACTCTTTTTTATGATACAGCCAAAAGAAAAGTCGATGTTTTTATCAAGATTAGAAACTTTACTCTATCTTTGTACTATCATTTCATATAATTTCATGGAGATATGAACTACGGATTTGTAAAAGTGGCGGCGGCAATACCTCATGTTAAGGTGGCTGATTGCAAGTTTAATGTACAAGAGATAGAAAAACTTATGTATATGGCTGAGAAGGAAGGTGTGCAAATTGCTGTATTTCCTGAATTCTCTGTTACAGGATATACTTGTGGTGACTTGTTTGGTCAGCAACAACTTCTGGCAATGGCTGAAAAAGAATTAAACGAACTTTTATTCAATACAAGACAGTTGGATGTTATTTCTATTGTCGGCATGCCATTACTATATTCAAATATGTTGCTGAATGTAGCTGTAGTGATACAAAAAGGAGATATTTTGGGGGTTGTTCCTAAAACATTCATACCTTCTCATCAAGAATTTGCAGAAAAACGTTGGTTTACATCTGCCAATGATTTATGTGTTGGTGAGGTTGAGATTTGTGGTAAATCTGTACAAATAGGTAATAATTTACTTTTTAGTATTCCCGGAGCTTTGTTTGGTATAGAGATTGCTGAAGATTTGTGGGCACCTATACCTCCTAGCTCATTGTTGACGTTGCATGGAGCTGATTTGATATTTAATCTTTCAGCTGATAGCGAATCTTTAGGAAAGCACCAATATTTACGTTCTTTGATGGCACAGCAATCGGCTCGTTGCATAGCCGGCTATGTATATAGTTCATGCGGATTTGGTGAGTCAACCACCGATATGGTTTTTGCTGGTGACGGATTTATTTATGAGAATGGAAATTTGTTGGCTGAAGGTAAGCGATTTTCTCTTGAGAAACAGTTGATTATTAGTGAAATTGATGTGGAAAGTTTGCGTATAGGACGCCGCCATAATTCATTATATACTCCATCGAACAGTGACTTCCTTTGTCGAATAATTCCTGCCCATCAGGTGGTTTCTAAAAAAATGAAGTTGACTCGTTCTTATTCAGCACTTCCTTTTGTGCCAGAAAATTCTTTTTTAAATGAGCGGTGTGAAGAAGTATTTTCTACTCAAATTTTAGGATTGGCTCAACGATTGTTGCATACTCAATCTAAAACGGCGGTAATTGGTATTTCCGGAGGACTTGATTCAACGTTGGCATTATTGGTATGTGCCAAAACTTTTGATAAATTGGGCTGGTCGCGTAAAGGTATAATCGGTGTTACAATGCCAGGATTTGGTACAACAGACCGCACTTATACTAATGCTCTTAATTTGATGAAAGAATTGGATATAACTGTGCGTGAAATAAGTATTAAAGAGGCTTGTTTGCAACATTTCAAAGACATTGGCCATAATCCGAATGTACATGATGTTGTATATGAAAACTCGCAAGCTCGTGAGCGTACTCAGATATTAATGGATATTGCCAATCAAACTTGGGGAATGGTAATTGGTACCGGTGATTTATCGGAATTGGCTTTAGGATGGGCTACTTACAATGGCGATCATATGTCTATGTATGGTGTAAATGCAGGAGTACCCAAAACTTTAGTAAGGTATTTAGTAAAATGGGTGGCCGAAAATGAAATGGAAGGTATGGCGCGTGCAACTTTGTTGGATATAGTTGATACTCCTATCAGCCCGGAATTGATACCTGCAGATGAAAATGGCAATATCAAACAGGTCACTGAAGATTTGGTAGGACCTTATGAATTACACGATTTCTTCCTTTATTATTTTTTGCGTCATGCTTATCGCCCGTCAAAGATTTATTTCTTGGCAAAACATGCATTCTGCGGGATATACGATGATGATGTCATTAAGAAATGGATGCAAAATTTCTTCCGTCGTTTCTTTAATCAACAATTCAAACGTTCATGCCTGCCCGATGGACCTAAGATTGGTTCGGTTTCTATCAGTCCACGTGGCGGTTGGTGTATGCCAAGCGATGCCTCTTCGGCTATGTGGATAGCTGAAGTAGAAAGTTTGTAGCGTTTATAGAAACAAAAAGTGGTGTTTTTAGTAGTACTTCTTTACCAATGCTTTATAGGCATCTTTCTTTTTGAAGGTTTCAAGCCAATTATTCAGTGTATCTAGTAAATGGGGGGATTGCTTGCTGACTCCCCATGAATAGAATTGTGTAAAACTAATGGCAGTATGTATGTCAATTTGTGGAAGGCTGTCGCATAAGATTCGAGCGATGTTTTCTTCACAAATGGCATAGTCAATGTCGCCGTGTGCAACCATTTCCATCAGTTGTTCGCTACCATATTTCTCAATCTCTTTGATGTAGATAGTATCACCTATTTCGTTAGAAAGGTTGTGAATACGTAGAATGGCAGGTGACCCTTTTACTACGTGTACTGTTTTTCCGGCTAGTTCTAATTGACTTTTTATGTAAGTACTATCGTCTATAGAGGTAGGCTCTCGTTGCACCAAAACATGCTTGCTTAGGGTGATAGGTGTAGTTAGTAATAAAGAATCTTTAAGTAAGCTTGTAGCTTGTAATCCATAGGCTATCAAGTCGTAATCTCCGTTGGCTAATCCTTCCATGCGTTTTTTAAAGCTCATTTCTGGATTTATCTCCAATTTTAGGTCGTGTTCTTTTGCAAATGCTTTCAGTATCTCATAGTAAAATCCTGATAACGTATCTTTGTCAACATAGAGGCTGAGGGTGTTGTACTCTGTAGTGGCTCTTAATACTCCTGATTGGGCTATTTCTGCATAGTCGCGAGGGGTACTAGAGGGGGATTCTGTTTTGGGTTTCAATAGGGTAGCTATCGAAACGGCTATGATAGCCAATATGGAATATTTTAGTAGTTTCTTTATTATCATAGGGTGAATTTTAGTCATAGAAATTCCATGAAACTCCAATTTTTAGCAAGCGAGGATTGAGCGGATAGTGAGGGACGGTAAAGTAGTTGCGCTTTCCCATGCCGGCATTAATGTGATACATCATTACAAAGATGCGTGTTCGTTTCAGGTGCAAATTGCAGTAAGCATTTACTACCGGGTAGCCACCAATTTCTACTTGGTCGTCTTCGGGTTGTAGATGAAATTGTTGAACGGCGGGAGTATATGCCGGGGCATGATATTTGGTAAAGAAGGTAGCTTCGGCTCCCAATTGTACCGTTAATACTTTTTTGGCAATCTTTGTCAAAATATAGAGATTATGGTAGGTGGATAGTTGTGGGAGTGGAAGTATGGTTTCGTTACTCGACTTTTGCCAAGTCACTCGGTTGTCGAGGTGTAAGATTCCTAACTTGAAGTTTTGTTGTAATTGGGCGGTTAATATTTGGATATTGCCGTCATATTGTTCGGGTATTGCTCGTTGGTTGAAGTAGGTATAGTTCTTTATGTTTTCTACTCCGGCTATTAGGTTGGTTTTCCATCGTTCGATGTTCACTTCTCCTTCTATGCGAGTGCGGAATTCTTTCTCCATGTTATCGTTGTCCCACCAAAAGTGATTGGAGTGATAGTGGCGCATGTAGAAAGAGGGCAGCAGGTTAGTGATGTGGCCGCGTAGGTAGAAGTTGAGCGTATCTTTACCTAAACGGAAGTTCATGTCCATATCACCATGTAAGCGGAATTGTCCGATGGCTTTGTCTAAGATTCCTACCTCTCCGTTAACGTTGTAGTGCAGGAATTTGCCTTGTCGTTTGGCCAATTCGCCACCCACCCAAATTTCTTGTTCGCTATAGCGGGTAGGATTTAGTGAATCGTTGCGGTTTAGCAATAGCGAATCCATCAGATCGTAGCGGCTATATTTGTGTGTGACGTAGGCGGTCAATCCGGCTTTGGCATATTTATTGAAGCCTTCCAGAAGAGCTATACCGAAGGTGTTCTTGATGCTGAAGGCGGTTGTGGTGTCGCGACTTCCCAATTTGTCTTTGTTGATGTAGGTGTTCTCATACATGTCGGCGGTTTCGTTGCGTCCACTAAATTTGCGGCGGCTACGTTCCACTTTCAAGGTGTGTATGAAGCTGGTTACCGGTACAAATTCTTCGGTTATAAGGGTATCATTTGTCAGCGTGTCTATCTGTTCTGTTAGCCTATCGAATCCTAAACGATAGCGGTGTGTCAGATAAACATAGAAATTCTTGTTGCGGTTGGTGGTCTGCTCCATGTTTACCGGAATATTGGTAGATTCATATTCCTTTTTTCCTTCGGCCAATGTGTCGGGGCGGGTAATGTATCCGTCGTTGGCTATACCACCGTTTTCATTTGTCTTTATGAAGAAGTTATTATAGACGGCTTGCATCTGATATTGCCGGCCGATATAGCTGGCAAATACTCCTCCGTTAAAGTATGCAGTCGATTGGTTGGCATAATACCCACGACCATAGAGGTAATCGAAGTTGAAGCCAAAGGCCAAGCGTTTGTTTACATTGACTGAGAAGTAAGACTTGAACCGTTCTTCACCGTTTATTTTATTTCCGGCTTTGTAATAGGTCAGGTTGGTGTAAGGGATGTTACTGTTAGTAAATACTACCTGATCGGGACGACGGTAGAAACTGGAGAAGGGGTCAAGGAAGATGGTTGGTGCCTTATCGTCTCGTTCAAAGAAGATGCGCGACTGGCGCGGTGACCCCAAGTTACCTAAGTAGTTATAACTGCCATACATTCCCTCTACTAAATTTGTATTCTGAAAGTTGAGGCTTGCTGTGTCAACGGGTACAATGGTGCGCTCTCCCAACCGTTCGTTCAGTTTCCACATATACAGCCTGGGAGCCAGACTCTGTATCTCTACCGAGTCGTTATCCAATTTGTCCGGTTGCCGATTGGGATCAATCTGATTGCCGAATTGGTCAAGCCCATTGTTACCCAATCCGCCTCCACGATTATTCATTTGCAGCGTCTGTTGTGCATACAGATTCAGTACTCCAACAATGGACAATATGATATATGTCAGTGCTATTCTTTTCATAATTGGGGCAAAGATAGTGTAAAGTAAGCGAAGCACAAAGTAAAAACTTTGTTTTTAGCTTTTGTTCCTAAACAGTAATTAATCTTATGAAATTTTGATGCTCAACATAAAGCAATATATTTGTACTGAAGCCTGCCGTTTGTAAAAATGGCAAGGCTTTATTAATTTGAGAATAAAAATAAAAAAAACACCTTCTCGGTGCAGAAAAGATGTTTTTGCTATGAAGATAACTCAAATCAGTGACACGGTTTACTAAAACTACGTCACCGATTTAATAAACTGTGGTTCGGTTTATGTAAACCGTGCCACTGATTTGGATTTTAATCGTAGATTTATTATCTTTACTCTGCAGAAGAGGATTATTTATATCGTGAGTAGTAAACTTTTAATAAAGACAGACTATGGCAAAGTATATTAAACAAGAAATGAGTGACTTACGTGGAATAGGCGAGCAACGCTCGTTCTATCGGATGAAGACCTACCGCAACCTGGGTGGGGAGGAGTTTATTGAAAAAATGGCCAGCCTGCATGCCGGTATCAGCAAGGCTACGGTGAAGTTGGTACTCTCTCAAGTAGCTGAAGACTTGGCTTACTATATGGGAATGGGTTATACAGTAACACTAGATGGTATTGGCACTTTCAAACCTACACTGGGTTTGAGGAAAGGTAAGGAAATGGATAGCATGGAGGGTGATGAAACCAAGCGCAATGCGCAGAGCATCCGTGTGGACGGTATTAACTTCAGAGCCGACAAGCAGTTGGTGAATCAAACCGATTGGAATTGTGATTTAGAGAGTGGGGGAGTGAGACGTTTGTGCCGTTCGCCCTACAGTAAGCAGGAGCGTTTAGAACTGGCTAGGAAATACCTTCAAGAGCATCCTTTAATGCGAGTGTCAGACTATGTAAAACTAACGGGGTTGAGCCGTACTACTGCCACGGTAGAGTTGCAGGAATTTCGTCGCAATCCCGAAAGTGGCATTGGAACTTCCGGCTTGGGTAGCAACAAGGTGTATGTGGCAAAGTGAAAAGTCTGTATATCTATATATTATTTGATTAATGTGAGAATTATTTAAAAGAATCTTTATATTTGCAACCTGAAAATCACTCAATGAAATGGACTTATACAACAATAACTGAATATGAAAATAAAATGGCTCTGTAGTGTAGTTGCTACATTTCTGTTTCAAACCTTGCAGCTGAATGCACAAACCGATACAACAAACGTAGAAAATAAAACTATATTGGATGAAATTGTTGTGACGGGCAATCGCTATGAAACTGATGTGAGACACCTGTCTATGACATTATCCGTCTTGAATCGTACAAAAATAACCCAATCACACACTCCATCTCTGTTGCCGGTATTGACAGAGCAGGTTCCCGGATTGTTTATAACCTCGCGTGGCATCATGGGTTATGGCATATCGGGAGGTGCAGCCGGCGGTATGAGCATTCGTGGCCTTAGTGGAGGAACGGCACGCATGATGGTGTTGATAGACGGACATCCACAATACATGGGGTTCATGGGACATCCCATTTCAGACGCTTATCAATCGGTACTGACAGAGCGTGTTGAGGTGTTGCGAGGACCGGCTTCTGTACTTTATGGCTCTAATGCCATGGGTGGCGTGATAAATATTGTTACCCGAAAAACTATACAAGAAGGAATGAATACCGATGTGAATGTAGGATATGGTTCGTATAATACCTTGCAGGCTGAAGCGACCAACCGCTTTCGGAAAGGAAATTTTTCGAGTGTAGTTTCTGCTTCATATAACCGTACAGATGGGCATCGTACCGATATGGAATTTGAACAACTGAACGGTTATCTGAAATTAGGATATGAATTAAATCCCTATTGGAGCACATCGGCCGATGTGAATCTAATGCATTTCAAAGCCTCTCAACCAGGTTCTTTATCAGCTCCCTTGATAGATGCCGACCAACGCATTACTCGCGGCATGGCTTCTGTAGCCATCAGAAATCGTTATGAAACTACATCTGGTGCTTTGAGCTTTTTTTATAACTGGGGACGACATAAAATAAACGATGGTTATAATCCAAATGATGGAGAAAGCCCTTTGGACTTTCGTTTCAATTCCAGTGATAAAATGATGGGCGTTTCTTGGAATCAGAGCCTACAACTTTTTACCGGAAACCGGATGACTATAGGGATGGATTGGTATCATTTTGGCGGTAAAGCTTGGAATGAATTTGTTGAAGGCAAGCAGAAAGGTGAACGGGCTGAAATAGTCGATGAAACACAGGATGAATGGGCTGGCTATTTGGACTTCCGTCAACAGATAGCCTATTGGTTGACAATCAATGCTGCTCTGCGCGTGGATTATCATACCCAATCAGGTACAGAATGGATTCCGCAAGTAGGAACTTCCATTCATTTGCCGCGAAAAGCAGAATTAAAACTTAGTGTAGCACGTGGTTTTCGCCATCCCATCATCCGCGAAATGTTCATGTGGGGAGCAGCTAATCCCAATTTGAAAGCCGAAACATTATGGAACTACGAACTTGGATTTTCACAACGTTTGTGGGAGAGCCGCTTGTCATATGGTATCAACTTATTTTACATACAAGGAGATAATATGATTGTAACTGTGCCGGTAGATGGACGTATGAAAAATCTTAATACCGGCAGGATTGAAAACAAAGGAGTGGAGTTACAAACAACCTATCGCTTTACTCCCACTTTTTCAATAGATGCTAATTATAGTTATCTGTACATGAAGTATCCGGTAATTGGTTCGCCAACGCATAAATTGTATGCCGGACTTTCCTATAACAAAAAATCATGGATCTTCTCATCAGGGGTTCAGTATGTGTCTGGACTCTATAAATCGGTTGAGCCGGAAGAGACAGAAAACTTTGTTTTATGGAATGCTAATGTTTCCTATCAGTTGTGCAAATGGTCTAAGTTTTGGGTGAAAGTAGAAAATATTTTGGCTCAGCATTATGAGGTGATGAAGGGGTATCCTATGCCGAAAACAACCTTTATGGGTGGTATAAGCCTTTCTTTCTGAACGATACAAAAGAAAACAATTACGGCTCATCCGTTATTGAATTATAGATATTATTCTAAGTCGGAAGAGCCGTAATTAACTATACTGAGTATGATGTTTTACATCTCTTGAATCAGTTCCATACCTTTCTTAATTGCCTCTTCGTTCATCGGAATGAGGTGATGATGGCGTTCGGGTAATGTCTTTTTCAATCCTTTAATAACACTTTCAAGTGTTACCATCGGTTTTAGTTTCAGTAATCCACCTAATACAATCATGTTAAATGCCTTGGCATTCTTCATTTCATTGGCTGCATCCATGGCATCAATGCGATATACCTTAATGTCTTTACGAGTAGGAGGATTGATAATGCCATATCCGTCGTAGATAAGTACGCCACCGGGTTTAACCTTGCTTTCAAACTTTTCTAACGAGGGCTGATTTAGAATAATAGCCGCATCATACTTACTGAGAATGGGCGAAGAGATTTTCTCATCGCTTACAATAACTGTAACATTGGCGGTACCGCCACGTTGTTCAGGACCATATGCCGGCATCCAACTCACTTCTTTGTCTTCCATCAGGCCTGAATAAGCCAGAATCTTTCCCATAGAGAGAACACCTTGTCCTCCGAATCCTGCTATAATGATTTCTTCTTTCATTATTATATAATGTGCAAAATGATTACTTGTCTTTTAAATCGCCCAACGGATAGAAGGGGAACATATTCTCTTCCATCCATTTGTTTGCTTTTTCAGGCGTCAGCTTCCAACCAGAGTTACAAGTTGATACAATTTCAACCAGGTTACTTCCCTTGCCATTCATAGAGTTTTCGAAAGCCTTTCGAATGGCTTTTTTTGCCTTTCGAATGGCTGCAACAGATTGTACACTTTGGCGAGTGACATAGGCAGTTCCTTCTAATTGAGCAGCCAAGTCGGCAATTTTCAACGGATAACCATGTAGTTGAGTATCGCGACCATAAGGGCATGTGGCAGTTTTTTGTCCTACCAAAGTAGTAGGTGCCATTTGTCCACCGGTCATACCGTAGATAGCATTGTTAATAAAAATGATAGTGATATTTTCTCCACGATTCAGTGCATGGATGGTTTCGGCAGTACCGATACAAGCCAAATCGCCATCTCCCTGATAGGTAAATACCAGGCGGCTGGGCCATAGTCGTTTAATGGCTGTGGCTAATGCGGGAGCACGTCCGTGTGCAGCTTCTTCCCAATCAATATCTATGTAATTGTAGGCAAATACGGCGCAACCTACCGGAGATACACCTATAGCCTTGTTTTCCAATCCCATCTCTTCAATGACTTCGGCTATCAGTTTATGAACCACGCCGTGGCTACATCCCGGACAATAGTGCATGGGATTATCGTTCATCAAGGTTGGTTTCTTGTAAACCAATGTGCCTGATTGTATGATTTCTTCTCTTGTCATAATCGTTAACGGTTTGTGAAACGGATGAAAAACTCCATCATTTTAAAGAATATAGCGGCTCCGCAAGTGTATATGAACAACTTAAAATCATCGGATGCATAATAGACAATGATACTGGCTACTGCTAAAATCAAAAATAGGAAGTTTAATACGTTTCTTATTTTATCGGGATTCATTTATTTGCAATTTATCTGTTTGTTCTGTACGATGTTGTTAAAACAACTTTTCTTTTAATGCTTGTACTATTTCGTCTGGGTCGGGAACGATGCCTCCTAATCGGCCGAAATGTTCAACCTTTGTCTTGCCATTAACAGCTAGGCGTACATCTTCAACCATCTGGCCGGCATTGAGTTCGGTAACCAACATACCTTTTACCTTGTCGGCATAAGCAGTAATAGCATTTTTAGGAAAAGGCCACAAGGTAATGGGGCGCAAAATGCCAACCTTAATGCCTTCTTCACGAGCCAGTTCCATAGCTTTTTGTCCGATACGTGCCATCGAACCGAATGCAATAATTAGGTATTCGGCATCGTCACAATTTATTTCTTCGAAACGTACTTCGTTTTCTTCTATTTCCTTATATTTTGCTTGGAAACGAATATTATTCTTTTCCATTTCTTCTGGTTTCAATTCCAACGATGTGATGACGTTCGGTTTGCGTTCTTTCTTTTTACCGGTAGCTGCCCAAGGGCATTGAGCAATCACTTCCTCATCGGTACGGCGAGATTTTTGTGGCGGAAGTACTACTTTTTCCATCATTTGTCCTATGACTCCATCGGCTAAGATAATTGCCGGATTACGGTATTTAAATGCTAATTCAAAGCCTAAACCAACAAAGTCAGCCATTTCTTGTACCGATGCTGGTGCCAAAGCAATGAGACGATAGTCACCATGACCACCTCCTTTTACGGTTTGGAAGTAGTCGGCTTGACTGGGTTGGATAGTACCCAATCCTGGACCACCACGCATAACATTTACAATTAAACAAGGTAATTCGGCACCTGCCAAATAGGAAATTCCTTCTTGTTTTAAGCTGACACCGGGGCTTGATGATGAGGTCATTACCATTTTACCGGTACCTGCACCTCCATATACCATATTGATTGCTGCTACCTCGCTTTCAGCCTGCAGAACTACCATACCGGTAGTTTCCCAAGGCTTCAGTTCGGCCAATGTTTCCAAAACTTCCGATTGCGGAGTAATGGGATAACCGAAGTAACCATCGGCTCCACAACGGATGGCGGCATGGGCGATGGCTTCGTTTCCTTTCATTAATACAACTTCTTCTGCCATATCTTTAATCTACTTTTACTTTATACACTGAAATGCATCCGTCTGGACATACCATTGCGCATGAAGCGCATCCAATACAAGTATCTGCTTTTGATTCTTGAGCATAGTTGTATCCGCGTACATTTACCTCTTTGCTGAGGCTGATGACATCGAGCGGACAAGCCACCGCACAAAGGTTACAACCTTTGCAACGTTCGGTATCAACTACGATAGCTCCTTTAATCTTTGCCATAATTATTTTGATGTTATTTTATTGATTAAACATATCTTTGTTGTAGAAGTCCAGTATATCTATCACCATACGGCGTGCTTCTGTAGCCGGACTTTCCGGATTCAAATCAATGGCTTGCTGATAATTGTTCAGTGCTTGTTGCCAATTCCCTTGTTTACGGAAAGCATTACCCCTTAGATAATAGGCTTCATCTTTACATTCATGGGTTGATTCTATCCAAGGTTCAAGTAAGGTCAACGCTTTTGTAATGTGGCCTTGGTTGATAAGTCTTTTTATGGTGTCCAACTCTTCCATGATTATATATTGAACTTTGTTTAGCGGGGCAAAGATAGTGTTTTTCTTTATTTTATTGCACTAAATTCCCGTTAATATATAGATTTTTGAATTTAACATCTTTAGCTCCACTTATGTTATTTCCGTTTTTGCTAACATTGTTGAAGCGACAATCTTCAACGCTGATGTTGTGTACATGATTATTGTCTTCAAGTCCTATGATGAGAATGCCTAATTGGCTCTTTTCGCATGTAACGTTTTTTAGGTGGACATTTCGTACAGTGGGAGTATAACCTCGGTTACATTTTTCTCGGTTTTCGTATTGTAGGTTGATTCTGAGTACGGCCTCGCGACATTGTCCTACAGTAATGTTTCGTACAAAGATATTCTCTATCAATCCACCACGACAAGTACTTGTTTTGATTCGGATAACACGGTCGAGGTCGGGACTATCCATTCGACAGTTCTCGACAAATAGATTGCGATATCCGCCTGATATTTCGCTACCAATAACTACTCCTCCATGGCCGTTCTTCATAAAGCAGTTGCGTACAATGATGTTTTCGCTGGGTATATTCCATTTTCGTCCGTCTTGATTGCGTCCCGATTTGATGGCAATACAATCATCTCCGGTATCGAAGGTGCAATTTTCTATCAAAACATTCTTGCACGATTCTGGGTCGCATCCATCACCATTAGGACCTCGGTTAAAGACTGTGACCCCTCGTACTATAAGACTTTCGCAAAAGAGTGGATGGATAACCCAAAAGGGTGAGTTTAGTAGCGTAACATCTTCTATTAATATAGTGTGGCAAGAATGTAGATTAATGAGTTGCGGACGAAGACCGTCTTCGGGTGTCATTTGGCGTTTATAAATAGGTGTTGATGTTTCTGCATACATCAGCAAACGTTCGCGTCCACCGTTGCGTTGGGCAATCATACCCTCTTTCCAACCGTATTTAGCAGCACCACACATAGGCCACCATGTTTCTTTGCTACCTTGCCCGTCAATAATTCCCTTGCCTGTAATGGCAATGTTAGTTTCACCGTAAGCATATATTAATGGATGAGCATTATAGCAGTCCACTCCTTCCCAACGGGTCAATACTCCGGGAAAGTAGAGACTTTGGTCCGTATCAAACTTTAAAACGGCTCCTTCCGAAAGATGAAGATTGACATTGCTTTTTAAGGTCAGTGGTCCGGTATAGAATGTGCCCTTAGGTATTACGACTTTTCCTCCACCTTCTAAACTACATTTCAAAATAGCCAAATTGATAGCCTCATGACAAGGAGATTCAGGTGTGTCGGGTTGAGCACCAAAGTCGGTAATTAAGAATGTACGGTCGGGGAATTTAGTTTGCTTAATGGCTTTTTCAATCTTTTTACTTTCTTTGAATGCTTTATCAAAGTCTATGGTTTGAGCCATTATCATTGTACAAACCACTAAAAAGTAAAATGTTGCAGATAATCTTTTCATCTCTTTTTTGTGTTATAAAATCATTGTACAAAATTAGCAAATATTTATTTCTTATTCTATAGATAACTGTGAAAATATTGGGTTGAAATAGTACTTTAAACTTTCATAATAGATTTTTTTTATGAAGAGATAGATTTTAACTGTTGTGTATTATGTTATGTACTATTATCTTTGCAACGGAAAAAGAAACGAATTCATTAACAATTTAAATAAGTAAGATTATGAAAAAATATGTATGCACAGTATGTAATTGGGTTTATGACCCGGCAATTGGTGATCCTGATAGCGGTATAGCTCCTAACACTCCGTTCGAAGAAATTCCAGATGATTGGTCTTGTCCGCTTTGTGGTGTAACAAAGGAAGATTTTCAGTTGGTAGATGAATAAATAAAAGTAAGAAAAGCTTTCTAACAAAAATTATTGTTTACCTTTGTAGATGTATTAACCTTTTAAATAGAATATAATTATGTTAAGCAAAAAGTTACACGAAGCAATCAATGCACAAATTAATGCAGAATTATGGTCGGCTTACCTCTATTTGGCCATGTCTATGGATGCAGAAACCAAGGGATATAAAGGTGTAGCCAACTGGTTTTATGTACAATTTCAAGAAGAGCAAGACCATGCTCGTATCTTCATGAATTATTTAAATAGCTGTGATGTAAAGGTAACATTATTGCCTATCGATGAAGTACCTGCTACTTGGGATAGTGTATTGGATATGTACAAGCAAACTTTGGAACATGAAAAGAAGGTGACATCGCTTATTAATAATTTGGCTATTATTGCTAACGAAGATAAAGATTTTGCTTCCATCAATCGTCTTGTTTGGTTTATTGATGAACAAGTGGAAGAGGAAGAATCTGCACGCGATATGATAGCTGCTTTCGAAGCTGTTGAAGGCAATAAGTATGGTATGTATATGCTTGATAAGGAATTGGCTGCACGTACCTATACAACTCCTTCTCCTTTGGCAACAGCCGAATAATTTATAAATGAACATATTTCATGTGGTTATTTACATGAAATAATATCCGCAAGCTACTAAAGACTTTTTTTAATAGCTTGCGGATTTATTTTGTTTATGAACTTATTATTGCCAAATAGACTTTTATTTTAGTTGAAAATAAAGAAAAAAACGTAACTTTGCCCTCCAATTATATAATGATAGTGTTGAAAGAATGAGTATAAAATATACAAAAGGTGAAGAACGTACCAATTATCTCTCTCACGCCGGAGGTATTTTGTTGGGTGTGATAGTGGGAATCTGTTTCTTGATTTATTGCTATCGTCACGACAATGTATGGATGCAGTGGGGGGTATGGCTATACTTGGGTGGTATGTTAGGCTCTTATATAGCATCTACCATATATCATGCCTGTTCACCTCGTAGTCGTTGGAAAGAACGGTTACGAAAATGGGATCATGCAGCTATTTATTGGCATATTGCCGGTAGTTATTCTCCCATCACATTGGTGGCTTTGCGTGAATCGGGGTATTGGGGATGGACACTTTTTATCTTTGTATGGCTTTGTGCTATTGTGGGTACGGTGATGAGTTTCCGCAAGTTAAAGCAACATAGTAATCTTGAAACCATTTGTTATGTATTGATGGGCTTGGTGGTACTAATTGCATTCAAACCTTTGATTGATGCCGTCAGTCCTCATGCCGTAGGATGGATTATTGGTGAGGGTATTTGTTATGTAACAGGTGCATTGTTCTATTCCTTCAATAAGCGCAGATATATGCATTCGGTGTTTCATTTCTTTGTCTTAGCAGGTTCGGTATGCCATATTTTGGCAGTATGGGATATACTGAAAGATTTTATTTAAGTTTCGCAAGTAAAGAAGCATAGCTTTCAGTGCCGTTTGTCACAGAAAAATATATCGCTTTAAGAGTCACTAAATAGCACTCAATCCTTAAAACAATGACCCAAATAGATTAGCAATCGAAGGCTTTTTTTATCTCAATGATTTACCTATAGGTAGATGAGCAACTACCTATAAGTAGTGGGCCAACTACCTATAGGTAATCGACTAACTACCTATAGGTAGTTGAATAACTCAATATGGGTTCTTTAAGTCTTTAATTATCAATGTATTACAAAATAACAAAATCTTATCACACAAACAACAGCGCCAAAACCATTTGCACGTCAACCAAATGTAACACATCTCCCCAAACTTAGAGGCGTTTTTAATGGCTTTTGATTATCATTCAAAACAGTAACTCATGCTGATTGCAAAACTTAAAGATTTTATTTAAACTTTTTAGAGATGGATAAAGGTGCAAACGTTTCCGAATCCTCTCAACTTCTTTCTATTTTCGTTTCTATTTCTTTTAAAGACATCTTTTTACCTTTGTCCATGCTAATAAATACTTAATATCTGATAGCATGATGACAAACCGTACTTTTATTTACCTTTTTGTGGGACTATTCTTTGCTCTGTTGTCTGGCATGATGGTTGCATGCAGTGACAGTAACGACGAAACACCTGAGTTTCTAACCCCTTCGGCCGAGACACAAACATTGATAAGTCAAGGAATGAATATATCCGGCATGACTACCGAGCAAATAATAAGTTTTGAAACCGGTCAACCTTGGACGGCTTCTATTTCTTCTGCCACTCGTGCCTCATCTTGGTGCTCTGTATTTCCCACGTCGGGAGATGCTGGTAAGGTTACATTGACATTAGCAGCCCAAAAGAACGATACCGGCGACACTCGCTCGGCCAAGTTGATCATTAATGCCGGAACACAAAGTTTCCTTATAACTGTTACTCAGAAATCGGAAGATGCATTGACAGTTACACAAGGACAATTTGATGTAGCAGCCGATGGAGGTGAAGTGAAAATAGAGGTAAAGCATAATATTGATTTTACTTATGAAGTAGATGTCGATTGCAAGGCATGGATTACAGAAACCAAAACACGAGCCATGCAAACAAGTATATTGAAGTTCAATATAGCTAAAAACGAAGATATGGCTTCACGCAAAGGTAATATTATAGTCAAAAGCGGTGCGTTGCAAGAAATCATAACGGTAAAACAAGCCGGACAATCAAGCAATATAAACGAAGGACTATCTTATCTGCCTCAACAGCCTAATGCTGATAAACCGTTGAGTATATATTTTAAAGCCAATGATAAATATCCTAATTTGAAAGGGTATACCGGTGATGTCTATGTTCATATGGGGGTAGTGGCCGATGGCGACTGGCAGTATGTACCGGCCGAGTGGACACAAAATCTGGATAAATGTAAGATGACAAAGTTGGCTGACGATATTTGGGGAATAGATTTACTACCCTCTATTCGTCAGTGGTTCGGTAGTGGAGAGACACCGCTTACTAAAATAGGCTTGGTTATTCGTTCGGCCGACGGCTCAAAGAAAGCGGTCGATGAAGATCTTTTTATAGCTGTTTCCGATACTGTTTACAAGGGCTTCGAACCGGCAGCTATAAAAAACGGTACCATGCCAACCGGTGTGCAAGAAGGTATTAATGTGATAGACAATTCTACCATTACATTGGTGTTGTACGACAAAGATACCAAAGGTAATCACAAAGACTTTGCACATGTGATAGGTGATTTTAATGAATGGAAACTCAGCAACGAAGCCAACTGTCAGATGATACGTGATGAACAGGCCGGATGCTGGTGGATTACATTGAGTGGCCTTGATGCAACCAAGGAATATGCATACCAATACTATGTAGGAAATAAAGAAGGCGAAACCATTCGTTTGGCCGATGCTTATGCCGAGAAAATACTTGACCCAGATAACGATAAATACATTTCGGCATCTACCTATAATGAAAATCTGAACTATCCTAAGGGTGCCAAAGGCATAACCTCTGTGTTCAAGATTCAAGAGGAGGAATACATTTGGCAAGTAGAAGATTTTAAGATTGAAAATCCTGAAAGTCTGACAATCTATGAACTTTTGGTACGCGACTTTACATCTAAAGGAGATTTGAATGGCGTGATAGATAAACTTGATTATTTGCAATCATTAGGAATAAATGCCATCGAACTGATGCCTGTTCAAGAGTTTGATGGAAATGATAGCTGGGGCTACAATCCTTGTTTCTTCTTTGCTATGGATAAGGCCTATGGTACGAAGAAACTATATAAACAATTCATCGATGCTTGCCATGAGCGTGGTATAGCCGTTATACTTGATGTAGTCTATAATCATGCTACCGGCAACCATCCTTTTGCTAAACTTTATTGGGATGCTTCAGGAAATGCAACGGCTGCTAACAATCCCTGGTTTAATGTAGTGGCTCCCCATCCCTATTCTGTATTCCATGACTTTAACCACGAAAGTCCGTTGGTACGTAAGTTTGTGAAACGTAACTTGCAATTCTTGTTAGAAGAATATCATTTCGATGGTTTTCGTTTCGATTTAACTAAAGGATTCACACAAAAACAATCCAACGAAGGAAATGCCGGCAATTACGATGCTTCTCGTGTAGATATACTGAAGGATTACTATAACGCAATTACCAAGGTTAACCCTGATGCATTTGTCATATTAGAACATTTTTGTGATTCGAAAGAAGAAAACGAACTGGCTGCAGCAGGCATCCATTTGTGGCGTAATCTGAACAATGCATATTGCCAAACAGCAATGGGATGGTGGGAGAATAGTTCTTTCTCAGGAATGTATGAAAAGACACCGGCTTGGGTAGGCTTCATGGAAAGTCATGACGAAGAACGTATGGGATATAAACAAACACAATGGGGTAACTATGATTTGAAAACCAACTTAACCAAAAGAATGAAACAATTGGCTACCAATGCAGCCTTCTTCCTCACAGTACCTGGACCTAAAATGATTTGGCAATTTGGTGAAATGGGATATGAAACTTCAATAGAAGAAAATGGCCGGACAGGTCGTAAACCCATTCATTGGGAATACCTGAGTAATTCTTATCGGAGAGAATTACAAGAAACTTATGCCAAGTTGTTAGCTATGCGCAATGCTCATCCCGATTTGTTTGATGAAAAGACAAGTTTCAGTTGGGAAGTAGATAATATAACAGAAACTACTTGGAAAAAAATACGCATCTTGACCTCTGAAACCATTATAGGAGAAAAGATGGTAGTGTTGGGCAATTTTACTGATACCGATTTGAAAACAGCCTTTCCCGCAACAAAAGGCGAATGGACTAATTTCCATACAGGTAAGAGTGAGGCTGTAGGTGACTCGGTTACCGTATCGGCTCATAGTTATCTGTTGTACACAAACTTCTGATAGAGTTAAGAACCGATTAAATGGGCTACAGACATCTGTAGCTCATTTAATTTATATTTATAAGTAGATGCGGGTAAAGAGTTTGTTCAACCACTTCCAACGCAATCGGAACCAACGTCGTGTACTACTCTGTTGCCCACCGAAGCGAAGTACGAATGTGCGATATCCATGTTTACGGAAGGGTAGTCCCACATCCATGAATTCCATGTGGGCATATCCTCGTTCACGGGCATCGTCCATGGCTTTCCATACTGCCAATACACCTGGGTACTGCAAAGGATAACTTTTTCTCATACCTCCCGAAAACCATAAGTAGGCATTGTTTTCAGAGTAGATGCACGCACTTCCTCCAATGACCTTCCCTTTGTGAGAAACAATGAATATACGGCTATGATTTCCGCGCATCATTTCATTTTCTAATAACTGAAAGAATTTGATGTTTGGAAAGTGACGTCTGATTTTGGCTGAATAGTTATTACGCAGCATGGTTGCAAAAGCCTGAATATCTTCTGGTGTATGTGCTTCACTTACTTCGGCTCCATTCTTCAGTCCTTTTTTTATTTGTCTGATGCGCGAAGTACTGAATCGTTCTTCTGTTTTTTTTAGGCTGTGTAATGAATTGCGCACACGTAGCCAATTAACGGGAAAGAACTCTTTTTCTCGAAAAGCCCTGTAGCCGAAAGAACTATTTTCCAGATTTCTGAATTCAATCAAAAAACATTCGCGTAGGGCTTCGTCGGTAATACGTTTCAACATCTCCTCAAATAGTTCTTCCTTATCAAGGTTTTCCTCGAAGTATTCTCCACATCCATATACTTCACATTGTTTAAGGCTTTTAGGAAATAACGGTTGAGTATTGTTACGAATCAATGCCAATAATTTGGCTAATGGACGTCCTTGTTCACTGGCTACTACCAAAATAGGGGTATATCCCGGAGTTGCTTCGTAGATATGAAACAATTCGGTAGAGTGAAAAGTATTGTTCCCCGGTAGAGGAGGTATTTTACTTCCTTGATAATATGTTGTCAGTTTCAAAGCCATTCACCGCAAAATTAAAATAATTCTTGTATATTTGCAAACATAAAAAATAACAAGTATGAATAGTTTTAGTGAATTGATAAAAAAACGTCGAAGTATGCGTAAGTTTACCGACGAAGAGCTAACAAAAGAGCAGGTAGTGGAGTTGATGAAAGCTGCTTTGATGGCTCCTACTTCCAAGCGTAGCAATGCATGGCACTTTATTTTGGTAGATGATAAAGATACATTGAAAAAGCTCTCTCTATGTAAGGAACAGGCCTCCCAATTTATTGCCGATGCTGCTTTGGCTGTAGTAGTAGTGGCCGACCCGTTACTTAGCGATGTTTGGATAGAAGATGCTTCGATAGCTTCCATTTACCTTCAATTGCAGGCCGAAGACTTGGGCTTAGGTAGCTGTTGGGTACAAGTGCGTGAAAGGATGACTCTGAATGGTTCAGATAGTGGTGAATACGTTCGCGAAGTACTTGACATTCCTTTGCAACTTCAAGTGCTTAGTATCATAGCTATTGGTCATAAGGGGATGGAGCGTAAACCTTTCAATGAAGAGCATTTGCAATGGGAAAAAATTCACTTAAATAAATTCGGTGTTCAATGAGTCGTAGCGTCGAAGATACTTCTATTGTACTAGTCGGTGCCGGTAATTTAGCTACAAATTTGGGCAAAGCTCTTTATAGTAAAGGTTTCCGTATTGTGCAAGTTTTCAGTCGCACGGAAACTTCAGCCAAAGCCCTTGCTCAAGTGGTAGAAGCTGAATACACTACAGAGCTATCCGCATTGTTTCCTAATGCCGACCTTTACATTGTTGCATTGAAAGATGATGCCTTTTTACACCTGCTTCCGTCAATGGTATTGGGTAAAGAGAATGCTTTGTGGATACACACTGCTGGTAGTCTTTCAGTAGATGTTTGGCAGAATTATGTTCAACGCTGTGGGGTACTTTATCCGATGCAGACATTTAGTAAGATGCGTGAAGTTCATTTTAGCCAAATACCCATTTTTGTCGAAGCCTCTACTCCGTCCGATACCACTCTTTTGAAACAAATAGGCTCCATTTTATCAGATAAGGTTTACGAAGCCACCTCTCTTCAACGCAAAAGCCTTCATTTGGCTGCGGTGTTTGCATGTAACTTTACCAACCACATGTATGCATTATCGGCCGAGTTGTTAGAAAAATACAATTTGCCCTTTGAAGTTATGTTGCCACTTATTGACGAAACAGCCTTGAAAGTACATACTTTAACACCCCAAGAAGCTCAGACAGGGCCAGCTGTACGTTTTGATAGGCAAGTCATGCAGAAGCATCAGGAAATGCTTTCCGATTTTCCCACTATGCAGGAAATCTATTGTCAGTTGAGTGAAAACATTCATCGGTTGGCTGTAGATAATGGAAGTGAGTTCAGTGATAAATAATATTATTACAATTTCAATTTTCAAACCTTGTGAGTACCATAAACTACGATTTAAAGACGATAAAAGCATTGGTTTTCGATGTCGATGGCGTGCTTAGTGCCAATGTGATAACGATGAGTGTTGATGGAGAACCTCTGCGCACGGTAAACATCAAAGATGGCTACGCCATTCATCAGGCAGTAAAACAAGGAGTCATTGTGGGTGTCATTACCGGAGGTAAGACCGAAGCAGTACGCAAACGCTTCTTGGCTTTGGGTGTACCGGCTGAAGACATTTATATGGCCTCTTCGATGAAGATACACGACTATCATGATTTTTGTAAGCGTCATGATTTGAAAGACGAAGAGATACTTTATGTGGGTGATGACATCCCCGATTACGAAGTAATGAAACTGTGTGGATTACCCTGCTGCCCTAAAGATGCTGCTCCGGAGATAAAAGCTATTGCCTGCTACATTTCGTATGCCGATGGTGGTCAGGGTTGTGGACGTGACATTGTTGAACAATTTTTAAAAGCCAATAACCTATGGATGGCTAACGAAGGTGCCTTCGGATGGTAATCATTTAATCATTACTTTCAATGCTTAATAATTTAAAGAAATATCACGTAATATTAGCCAGCAATTCTCCGCGGCGAAAAGAACTCTTGTCGGGTTTAGGTGTCTCTTACGAGGTGCGTACTTTATCCGATATAGACGAGTCCTATCCGGAAACCCTTAAAGGTGCTGACATACCTCTTTTTATCTCTATGCAGAAGGCCAATGCTTACAAGAAGATGTTGCAACCGAACGAACTGATGATAACGGCCGATACCATTGTGTGGTTAGAAGACCGTGTATTGGGTAAACCGCAGGATAGGGAAGAGGCCATACAGATGTTACATGCCCTCTCCGGACAAATTCATCAAGTGTTTACCGGTGTATGCCTTACTACCACTACCTTCCAAAAAAACTTTGCTGCAGCCACCGAAGTGCGCTTTGCCAACCTTACTGACGAAGAAATTGTTTATTATGTAGATACTTATCTTCCTATGGACAAAGCCGGAGCTTATGGCGTACAAGAGTGGATAGGTTTTGTAGGGGTAGAAAACATTTCGGGTAGTTATTTCAATGTTATGGGGTTGCCCGTACAACGATTATACAATGAACTGAAGAAATTATGACTGTAACAGAGATAAATGAACAATACCGTCAGATAACCCGGATGCTTGACGAAGGGAGGATGAAAGAGGCTATGACCCAACTTGCTGCCTATTTGGAAGGATGCAATGCTTACAAATTGTGTACCAAATTAGAAGAAGTACAAACATCCTATCAATACATGCTTCAATACATGAGGCAAGGTGTGGCTGATGCCGGACGTACCCAACTTTATCATCACCTGCAGGCCATGGTGTGGATGTTGGTCGATCAGGTGCATCTTCATTTGCTTGACAATACCTCTCCCTCTTATTATCATACCCTTCGCAAGAGTCTATCGGGAACAACTGTACCTCCATTGGACGAATGGTTGGATGTTATGGAAACCTTTACCGACGATTTGTCTGTATGCAGTCTGATGCCAGACAATAAAGATGCTTTGAAAGAGGCACTTGAACGTCATGAACAGGCACAGAAGCGGATGTTTATGGCCGTATGGACAAACAGTGCATGGGGGGTAGAAGATGCCGCATCGTTTCGTCGGGCACTCGACTCTGCACTGATGCCGGTCAGCGACCTCTGCTTGTTGGTCAGTGCTGTGACCCTTAGTTTGCTACAATGCTTTGACTCTTTGAAACTGAAGGCATTGATAGAGGCTCAGACGCACAACGATACACAAGTCAGTTGCCGTGCCTTAGTAGGCATTTCATTGGTACTACTGGCCTATCCACACCGCATCGACCTTTATCCCGACCTATATCACGCCATTACCATGCAAGGCGATAATTCCACTTTTGTTTCTCGTCTGCTTACCGTTTATCTTCAGCTGTTACGTGCTCAAGACACCGAGCAGGTAGATAAGAAAATGCGTGATGAAATCATCCCTGAAATGATGAAAAACGTTAACCTCATGCGTGGCATGAAGTTTGGCATGGACGATGTAAATGAAGAGAATGACTTCAACCCCGATTGGGAAGAAGCTATGAATAAAAGCGGTTTTAGTGATAAAATACGCGAAATCAACGAACTACAGTTAGAAGGTTCGGATGTGTATATGAGTTCTTTTTCTCAGCTCAAGCATTTCCCCTTCTTTCGCGATTTGCATCATTGGTTCTATCCTTTTGATAGGTATCATTCTTCCATCATCCATCTGTTTGGTTTGCGTCAAGACGATGAAAACAACCTGCTTAATCTGGTACTTCTTTCAGGTTTCTTTTGCAATAGTGACAAATATTCCCTCTGCTTTACTATGGAGCAACTCACTTCTTCGCAGCGCGACATGATGTTTAGTCAGATAGCTCCCGATGATTTGGACGATTTGAAGAATGAAGCAAGCATGGCTCGTTATCGTCAATATTCCGAGCGTCCGGAGGTAATCATTACCCAATATGTACACGACCTTTATCGCTTTTTTAGGCTCTATCCACGTCGATTGGAGTTTCAAGACCCCTTCAAAGGTAACCTCGACCTACATGAGCTATCTGTTTTGAAACCTTTCCTATCTGAACCTGAACAACTTCGTCAAGTGGCCGACTTTCATTTCCATAAGGCACATTACGACCGTGCTATTCCTCTTTACCATGCATTGGCCGATACACCGATTGCTGATGCCGATCTTTTTCAGAAGTGGGGATATAGTCTGCAGAAAGAGAAACGCTACAAAGAAGCCGTGAAAGCCTATCGCAATGCAGACATTTGGAAACCCGATCACCTTTGGACTATTCGTCACTTGGCCACTTGCTATCGCTTGATGCGCGACTATGAGTTTGCTTTGGAATATTACAAGAAGGCCGAATCTATTCAGCCCGATAACTATAATATTCTCTTTTATACCGCAGCTTGTAGAGCTGAATTAGAGCAGTATGATGAGGCCTTACGCTACCTCTTTAAACTCGATTACATGTCTGATGGTAACGATAAGACTTGGCGTGCCATAGCTTGGTGCTCTTTCTTGCAGAAGAACTACGAACAGGCTTGTCGCTATTACGACAAATTGCTGGCAGCCTCGCCCATAGCTGCCGACTATCTGAATGCTGCACATGTTGTTTGGGTCATGGGTAATGTACCTCGTGCAGTTTCCCTTTATACGCAGGCTGCTACGGCTTTTAAGAGCCGCGATGCTTTTCTCGAAGCATTTCGCAGAGATACCGATACATTGGTGGCTCACGGCATTAATCCACAAGAATTACCATTGATGCAAGATTTGACATTATAACAAAAACAATCGGAACGAATGAACCTATTTAAAAAGAACTCTCTGCCTCTCTACCTGAAGATACTGATAGGTATGATAGCCGGTATTCTGCTTGGTTTCCTTGCCTTGCAACTCGATGCCGAGCAGTTTATCCGCCATTACATCCATCCTTGGGGAAAACTTTTTATACGCTTGTTGCAACTGGTGGCTGTACCATTAGTGTTTGTTTCCCTCGTAAAGGGGATAGCTGGTTTGGAAGAGATTCGTAAGTTCTCTACTGTAGGTGTCAAAACCCTTGTTATATACACTTTTACTACTTTGGTAGCTATTCTTGTAGGATTAGGATTGGGGTTGCTGATAAAGCCTGGTGAGTTGGTGGATAGGCAGCAAGTGACCCATCTGCAAGAACAATATCTTCAAGTTACCGAAGAGAAGGCGATGCAAGCAAAGCAAACTCACGACGAAGGTCCCTTGGCATTCTTTGACGACATTGTTCCTAATAACTTCCTTTCAGCAGCCTCCGATAACGGAAAGATGCTACAAGTCATCTTCTTTTCCATCCTTTTTGGTGCAGCCCTTCTTAGCGTTCCCGAAGAGAAAACTCGTCCGGTTGTTCGCTTCTTCGATGCTTTGAATGATATCATACTCAAGATGGTCGATTTTATAATCCTTTTTGCTCCTTTGGGAGTAGCTGCCTTGATGGCCGGTTTGATAACCGATTTTCGGGGTGAAGTCACTATCTTTACCTCCTTGCTTCTCTATGCCTTGACTGTGATAGTTGGGTTGTTTCTGCTGCTGTTGCTTTTCTACCCTCTGCTTGTCTCTCTATTTACACGGATATCTCCTATAAAGTTCATTCGTGCCATGTATCCCGTGCAGTTATTTGGATTTACCACCAGCAGCAGTGCCGCTACTTTGCCTTTAACTCTAAAAGTGGTAGAAGGTGAATTGGGTGTTAAACGAGATTTAGCTTCCTTTGTGCTTCCCATCGGTTGCACTATCAATATGGATGGCACAGCCTGCTATCAGACCATAGCCATTCTTTTCATTGCCCAAGTGTTGGGCATTGAGTTAACGTTTCTTCAGTTGGCTACAGTTGTTGGCATGACAGTGTTGTCATCCATCGGTACTCCGGCTGTGCCCGGTGGCAGTTATGTTGTGTTGACAATGGTATTGACGGCTGTGGGTATTCCTGCCGAGGGGTTGGCCTTGATACTGGGTATCGACCGTCCGCTCGACATGTTGCGTACTTCGGTCAATGTTACGGGTGATGCTACGGTAGTGGCTATGCTGGATAGATAAGAGATAAAATAAGAACAAGAAAATGTTATGATGACCATTACATTTTCTTGTTCGTCTCAAAGAAATCTCGAAGAGACTTCTCGCTAATTAAAAGGATTGCCTAAATGTTCAATGATAGCATTGTATTGCTTGGGAGTTAAAGCGCGCTGTCTTGGCATAAAGTAAAGTCGCTTCAATTCTTCTGACAATTCAACGTCATTGTCAATCCACCTACGCAGTTGTTGAACTGCACTTTTCTGATTACTGTTTGGGAAGTAATGCATTGCTAATTCTGCAAAATACATTTTTTGTTCTCCTAATAGTTAAATCTATAGTTGCCCCTATTGACAACCATATTCGTACATACCGATGTATGTCCGTTTAATGAATTTGCAAATTCAAATGCAAATATAATACATTTTCCAGCAAAAGCAAGTGCTTTACAAAAAAACTACCGAAATTATTGATAACTCCGGTAGTCTTTTTCAGTTAAGTGCCCATTAATTAGGCACAATCAATCAGCCCAGTGGGTCTTCCAGTTGCGTATCGTCACCGGTAGAACCTTCGTTTTCGGTTTCATCGTCAATGATGACACTTCCTTGTTTCTTGGAAGTAACCCTTTGGAACGTCAAGTCGATGGCACGAGTAGCAGCCTTGATAGTTCGTCCCGGTCTGAACTGAATGTTACATCCGGTAATGTTGCTTGTCTTAAACTGTTTGGGTGTTTCGGCACCACTACTTTCCAGTTGCAATTGGAAAGAGCCGAAATTTTCCAAACGCACAATCTTGCCGGCGGCCAAGTGCTTGTTCAGCTGGGTAATCAATCCGCGGATGGCATTCAATACATCACCGTCTGTCATACTGGTTGCATAAGCAATGTCGCTTGCAATTTCATCAATTTTTACTTCGCCGGTGGCTTGTGCCTTGGCGTAATACAACTTCGGAGCATCCTTCTTTGAAGGGTTACTGCTCATGTAGGCTAAAGAATAATTTACTGCCATAATTCTAATTTTTTTAATTAATAAACTCATTGCGAACCGTGGTTCTTCTTTGTGATCACGTTGCAAAGATAAGCCATCAAAAAAGGCCATTTTCGCATTATCTGCCTTCCCACTACCAAATACATCTTACCGTCGCTTTTTTATACTTTACGTAGCTATTCTCTTCTTTATAGCAGCCTGAAAAAGCACATAAAATGAGTTGTTTAACTACTTATAGGTAGTTACTTGTTTACCTATAGGTAGTTGGCCTACTACTTATAGGTAGTTGCTCTTCCACTTATAGGTAGTTGGGTAACCATTTTTAGATGGTTTTACACTTTAATTATATAGGGGTGGATTGAAGTGTGTGGGTTGTTGTGGGGATGAATGATTTGTAAGGAGAACTTCTTGGGTGTTACTAAAAGAGGTATAACCTGAGTTTTTTATTTTCTTATATTAGGATTTGTCAAAGAGTTTTTTTTACTTTGTAGCAATATGTCACAAACTATCTTCCATAATAATAAGGATTAAGACTCCCGTTTTCTTCCTCATATCTCATCCTATTAAACGTCACAAACTATCTTCCATAATAATAAGGATTAAGACGATGAGCTTGATTTGCCCATTAGGAGGATAGTAGAGGAGTCACAAACTATCTTCCATAATAATAAGGATTAAGACACGCAACCTTTCTCAATGAAATTGTATGTATTCATAAGTCACAAGCTATCTTCCATAATAATAAGGATTAGGCCTATTATGATGTATCAAAGAGAAAAAATATGGGCAAAAAAATAGTATATAAAATCTTTTCACTATATTTGTTCTCAAATATTGGCTATTCAAAATGAAATACAATAGTTGAATATTAATTTAAAAATGAGCAACATAATTAATACTACGGAATATCCAGAACTGGCCAATGCTGTTCAGGCAATAAAAGGTGCGATTCTACAGAGTCAACAACGGGCATTAGTTTCGATAAATCAAGAACAGTTAGCACTCTATTATGGCATTGGGGATTTGTTTCGATGAATACTCGGAATAAGAATTGGGGTAAAGGATTTATTGAAGCAATAAGTGAACAGCTTCGTAAAGAACTGCCTGGTTTAAGAGGATTTTCTGCAGCAAGTTTACGGAAGATGCGTACATTCTATGAAGAATGGCAGATGCTTTCTGATAATTCGTTCGTTGAAACGAACAATTTGGTAAACGATAAACATAATTCGTTCGTTGGAACGAATGAATTATCTACCGTGGAGTTCAAGATAGATGCAACTTTTCCAATTACCGCATTCATGAATATTGGTTTTACTCATCATTATGCTATCATCAGCAAAGTAAAAGATGTAGAGCAGCGAAAATTCTATATTCAATTTGCGGCAGATACTAAAGCAAAGGTTGAGGATTTGGAACAAATGATAAATGATGATTTATATAGTCATCAAGGAGAGTTGCCAAATAATTTCAAGAGAGCAATCTCTGATAAGCTGCAAGCCTATCGTGCTATAACGATGTTCAAAGATGAATATTTGCTCGATTTTATTAATACCGAAGAGTTGTTTATTAGGGATAAGGATAAGGATGAGCGTATGATAGAACAGAGCATAGTGCAGAATGTAAAAGAGTTTATCATGACATTTGGAAAGGATTTTACATTCGTAGGTAATCAGTATCATCTGGAGAAATTCGGTGTAGAGGAATTCCCTGATTTGCTATTCTTCAATAGAGAGTTGGCTGCTCTTGTCTGCGTTGAGTTAAAGGATGGACCATTTAGAACTTCTTATTTGGGACAACTGGCCGGATATCTACGTATTCTTGATGACGAAGTGCGAAAGCCTAATGAGAATCCATCTATAGGTATTATCCTTTGTAAGAGTGCTAATAAGAAATTTGTTGAGTATGTAATTCAAGACTATGATAAGCCTATGGGTGTTGCTACATATAAGACAACAGTCGATATGGATGAACGTCTAAAGCGCTTGCTACCTTCTGTGGAAGATTTGGAAAAACTTCTGTGATTTTTTGCATCAGGATTAAGACTGTCTTGACAGAATCGCTTCTTTCTAATCTTATTATAGTTACAAATAATCTTTCATAAGGATAAGTTAAGAAGGTATGATAATATTGCATCTTGTTACTTGGTTTGCGAGGAAACAAAGAAACAGATGACGCCGTAAAAAACAAGAAGAGCCGCAAGAAGTGAATTCCTGCGGCTCTTATGTGTGTTGTCTAAACAATGAATAGGTATTACAACTTTTTCTTGCCCAAAGGGATGGACATGCCGATGTAAGCATTGACATGCTTAGTGTTGTTGCCCAAGAACATATAGTCGGTGCCAATCATAAATCCTCCTAATTTCAATGCCAAGCCGAAGGTGTCGGAACCTTGCAGCATGGAGTAGCTGAGGGTAGCATTGATAAAGGTGTTAGGACGATAGGTGGCAGCAGCTGTCAGTTCGGAATAGGTGTTCAGTTGGCCAAAACGGGTGGTTGACAAGATACCTAATCCTAACTTGTTATTAAGCAAACTATATTCTCCGGCCAGTACCAATGTGGGCGATAACTTGGTGGTACGACCTTTACTTTCTGCTTTCTTCTTCAATCCGTAGAGGTCAAAATCGAGTACTTCGATATCGCTGAGGTAGTCGATGTGTACTTCTTGATTGTTGTATGCCGAAACAGTATTGTTCTTTCCCCAAGTAAGGAAGCCTAAGTCGAGGATAGAAGCCGAAAGATGGATGTCTTTTGTTAATTGGTAGCTGACACCCAAGTCGATGGCTGCACCATAACCACCAATACCAAAGCTATTGAAGTCAACCTCGTCGATGTAACCGTCGTATTCGTTCACTTCAATGCCTTTGCCCGAAAGTTGCATCTCTACATCGGTCTTGATATCAGCTTGTGCTTCGGCATATTCATATGTTGCATCTGCGGGGATGTAGGCATCTACTTGCATTTTGTTTACTTTCAAATCCAAATTGGCCCAGCCTAACAGTATTTTACCTTTAGCACCTACCGACAGACGTTCGTTGATATTGCGTGAGTAGCCCACACCGATTTCGGTATATGCATTCAAGCGAAGGTTTTCGTTGGTGATGTTATAGTTCTTGCGTCCGGTTCCACCGGTAAAATCTTCTAAATCTTCGCTTTCTCGTAGAAATTCGAACATGGTCTTAGGTATTTCGGCATCTACGTCGATGCGTGTACCCAGGTTAAACGACCAAAAGCCTTTTCCTTTGTGAAAGCCGAAGGAGATAATGTCGGTACGTAGGTTTACGTTCAGCAGGTTGTCGGCCTTGAGTTTGTCGATAAACGATTGGCTTTGGTAGAAATCGTCTTCTTCATCAAACAAATCTATGATGTCTTGTGAACCAAGTGAATTGGAAGATATTTCGGCGTTGAGTGAACCCAAAACGGGGATGTTGATGTAACCACGACGGGGTTGTAAAGCCGGATTGAGCATGCTTCTTGAACTACTGCTATCCATAAAGTAGGAGTTGCGCAGGTATTGAGCTTGTGCAACGGACGGAATAAGCAGAAAGAGACTGATAAATAGGTAAATGTATTTTCTCATATTTATAATGTATTAATGATTTTAGAATCGCCAATAGAGTTGAAGATCGAGGGTGTTGTAGCGACGATCGGCCGATGTACTCTTGTCGTAGGTGTAAGAGTAGTTGGCTTGTAACTTCAGGTTTTTAGTGAAGTAGTAGTTTGCAGAGAGGCAATAGAGTGACTTCATGTTGCTCCATTCCTTGGCTTCGCGGTAGGCATCCCATTTGGCGTAGATTTTCAGCTTGTCGGTAACGGGTGCTCCTACGGTGGCATACCAACCATCGGCTCGTCCGTTGCCTGTTACGGTACCATCTTCGCGGTAGTCGCTTAGTCTATGTCCTTGACTGGTGGCATATTCGGCACGAACGGTCCAGTTACTTTCGTATTTCACACCGAACGACATGCGATTGCGATCGACGGTAATGCCGTTTTTGGTGTACGAGCCACTCCAACCAAAGGCACCTACGGCCAAGTTCTTGACAGGATAGACATAGAGGCCGCCAATAAGGTCTTTACTATTGTTGGCATCGCCGTGGTTAATGCCTTGACCGTTGTAAACTGCTACTTGATAGTGGATAAAGTTATGTCGGTCGTTACCTACGGGTAGAAAATCGCCTTGTACTTGAAGGCCAATATCGCGGCCACCACTACTATGTTCACCAATGCGGTCGTTCATACCGGCCAGCTTATCTGTCATCTGTGAGTAACCTCCGAAGCCTATGTCCCAAGGATTCATGGGATTTTCAAAGGTGAATGCACGTTTGAATTGTCCGAAACGCACTTGAAAGAATTTGTATTTTACCCATTCGCCATAAGCATCTACAATGCGGGGGCTTTTTTGCTTGTCGGCACCCGGCGCACCGTTTACTTCCATTTGCAGGCGGTATTTAAAGTCAAGTACTTGTCCGTTTACATAGACACGTGCCAAGCGTAGGTCGAAGCTGCTATGTGTCTTGCCGGCTTGGTTGTTGGCACTTGCTTTTCCAATGACATATCCTCCAAAGGTGGTGTTTTGTACCAAGTCTTTTTTAGCTTGTTCGGCTACTTTGGTTTGTGCCATTGCGTGGTTGCAGGTCAACAATGCTGCTGATAGTATAATGGTTTGAAGAGTTTTCATTTAGTTTGTAAGGATAGTAATAAGAAAGCAGCCCTCCATGAAGGGGGCTGCTTGTGTTTGAATTTATTTATGAATTATTCGTTGATAGCGGCGATACCCGGAAGTATTTTGCCTTCGATAGCTTCGAGCAATGCGCCACCACCGGTTGATACATATGATACACCACCAGCCAAACCGAACTTATTAACGCAAGCTACTGAGTCGCCACCGCCTACAAGCGAGAAGGCTCCGTTCTTGGTAGCTTCTACGATAGCTTCGCCTACTGCACGTGAACCGGCAGTGAAGTTATCGAATTCGAATACACCGGTAGGACCGTTCCAAAGGATGGTCTTGCTACCCTTGATAACGTTAGTAAAGATGTCCATGGTCTTAGGACCGATGTCAAGACCTTCCCAACCATCAGGAATGTCGTTTGAGGGGCAGAATTGAGTGTTGGCATCGTTAGAGAATGCATCTGCAACCTTTGAGTCAACAGCCAATACCAACTTCACACCTTTTTCTTCGGCTTTCTTCAGTAGGTCAAGAGCTAAGTCGAGCTTGTCTTCTTCGCAGATAGAAAGACCTACCTTGCCACCTTGAGCCTTCATGAAAGTATATGTCATACCGCCTGCAATGATAAGGTTGTCAACCTTGTTGAGCAGGTTTTCAATGATTTCAATTTTAGAAGATACCTTTGAACCACCCATGATAGCGGTAAACGGACGTTGGATGTCGTTCAATACTTTATCAACTGCTTTTACTTCTTTTTCCATCAAGTAACCGAACATCTTGTTGTCGGTGTCGAAATACTTGGCGATGAGTGCTGTAGAAGCGTGTGCACGGTGAGCAGTACCGAATGCATCGTTTACGTAGCAGTCTGCATAAGAGGCCAACTTCTTGGTGAATTCTTTTTGGCTTTCCTTAACAGCGGCCTTGGCTGCTTTCTTCTCTTCGTCGGTAGCGTCTTCGGCTAAGCCACGAGGTTTACCTTCTTCTTCAGCATAGAAACGAAGGTTTTCGAGCAACAATACTTCGCCCGGTTGCAAAGCAGATGCCTTGATGGCGGCTTCTTCGCCCATGCAATCGTTGGCAAATTGTACGTTAACGCCCAACAATTCTTCTAAGTGTGTCAAGATGTGCTTCAAAGAGAACTTCTCGGCTACGCCTTTCGGGCGACCCAAGTGAGAACCGATGATGATGCTACCACCGTCTGCCAAGATCTTCTTCAAAGTGGGAAGAGCTGCACGCATACGGGTGTCGTCTGTGATGTTGAAGTTTTCGTCCAAGGGTACGTTGAAATCTACGCGGACGAATGCCTTTTTGCCGGCAAAGTTGAATTGATCAATTGTCATAATTCTCTTATTTTGTTTAAGTTTTACAATTATTTCTGAATTGATGTGTGCAAAGTTACTACTTATTTTTTAGATGTAGCCTACTGTTTAGTTATATTTTACTGGTTTTTTGTTCGAAAAATGAACTTATTTCATCAAAAGTGGATGTTTATGGTGATATTTGCATAGATTTTGCAAACCACACTTGTCACATTTGGGGGTACGTGCTTGGCAAATGTAGCGTCCATGAAGGATGAGCCAATGATGGGCAATAGGAATCTCCTCCGTGGGGATGTACTTCATCAATTCCTTTTCTACGCTAAGGGGGGTAGTGTGTTTATCTGAAACAAGTCCCAAGCGGTGACTGACACGAAAGACGTGCGTATCTACCGGCATAGCTGCTTTGCCCCATACTACCGATTGGATGACGTTGGCGGTTTTGCGCCCTACACCGGGTAACTGAGTAAGTTCTTCCAATGTGTCGGGCACTTGGCCGTTGAACTCATTTACCAACATCTGTGCCATGCCCACCAGGTGTTTGGCTTTGTTGTTGGGGTAGGATATGCTACGAATGTATTCGTATATCACTTCGGGTGTGCTTGCTGCTAAGGCTTCGGGGGTAGGGAAGTCGTAGAAGAGGGGAGGTGTAATTTGATTTACCCGCTTGTCGGTACATTGTGCCGATAGGATAACGGCAATGAGCAACTGAAACGGATTTTCGTAATGAAGTTCGGTTTCTGCCACAGGCATATTTACTCTGAACCATGCCAATATCTGTTCGTAGCGTTCTTGCTTTTTCATATTATCTCAGGCGGTTTGCATGGAAGTGAGGGGTTACAATGCGATGAAAATAGTATAACGAGACTACCGTCAGGCAAGCCCCAACCAGATAGGCTTTGTCAAAAGTACTGATTTCGGCAATATATCCTCCACCTATCATGCCGATGCCGATACCTACGTCCCATGACGTTAGATAGGTACTGGTGGCTGTACCTCGTTGATTGTTAGGGGCCAGATTCACAAACAATGTATTGTAGGCGGGAAACATGATGCCGAATCCGATGCCTAACAGCAGCGAAACGAAGTAGAAGAGCAGGATGCATGCGGTAGGATTCCATTGGATGACATAAACGCATGAAGTGAGCAGAAAGAAGCTGATTATTACTAAATAAAGCCCTGCTTGTATCACTTGTGTTATTTTCCCTTTATCTACTTGACGACCCGACATAAGGCGCGAAACCGCCATGCCGATAGCCATGAAGGTGAAGAAAAATCCTGTAGGTGCATTCATGCCAATCTGTTTGGTGTACATGGCCACATAGTTGGTGGTCATGCCATAGGGAATGGATAACAGAAGCAGGCTGATACCCGCCGGAATGCCTTTTATTAATATGAACCTATCGAGCGATATAGGTTCGCGTTTGACGGATGGCTTGTATGGTGTTTTTACCAATAATGCACATAAAAATCCTACTGAACAAGTGATTAGTGAGCATCCGAAGATGAGGGGATAGGAAGCACCGGCTTCGTGTAGAAACAATCCGGTCATAGGCCCGATGGACATGGCTATGTTGTTTGATAAACCGTAATAGCCTAATCCTTCGCCTCGGCGTGAAGCGGGCATAATGTCTATCACAATGGTATTTCCACCTACAGTGGTCATGCCAAAAGATATGCCATGTATGATGCGGAAGATGATGAACAAGGTAAGTGTGCTTGATAGCAGATAACCACCAAACATGGTGGTAAAGAGGAAATAGGCTATCAAGTAGAGGGGCTTACGGGCAAATGTGTCGAGCAGGTAGCCCGAAAAAGGGCGTATGCAGAGTGCAGCCACGGTGTAACACGAAAGTATCATGCCAATGGTGGTTTTATTGGCCGCAAAAACCTCTTGTAAATAGAAGGGGAGTACCGGCATCAGCAGCCAAAATCCAAAGAAGAAGAGGAAATTGGCTGCTATGATGAGGCAATAACTGGTTGTGACTAATTTATCTTTCATGCCGCATGATTATTTTTCATTGGCACACATTAGCACATAGTGTGTCTTTTATTTAATAAGCGCTTTCAAATTCCTTCAAGAAGCGAGTATCGTTTTCTGAAAAGAGGCGAAGGTCGTTGACGCGATACTTCAAGTTGGTGATGCGTTCGATACCCATGCCCAATGCGTATCCACTATACACCTTGCTATCTATGCCGTTCAACTCCAATACGTTGGGGTCAACCATGCCGCATCCCAATATTTCTACCCAACCTGTACCTTTGCAGAAGGGGCATCCTTTACCGCCACAGATGTTGCAGCTGATGTCCATCTCGGCGCTGGGTTCGGTGAAGGGGAAGTAAGAGGGACGCAAACGAATCTTTGTTTCGGCACCAAACATCTCTTGAGCGAAGAGCAAGAGTACTTGCTTCAGGTCGGTGAACGATACGTTTTTATCCACATACAAAGCTTCTACCTGGTGGAAGAAGGCATGGGCACGATAGCTGATAGCCTCGTTTCTGTATACACGTCCCGGACAGATGATGCGGATGGGCGGTTGGGTATGTTCCATCACGCGGCTCTGTACGCTACTGGTGTGTGTACGCAAGATGATGTTGTTGGCCACGTTTGTACCTCCGCTTTCAATGAAGAAGGTGTCTTGCATGTCGCGTGCGGGGTGGTCTTCGGCAAAGTTCATCGATGAGAACACGTGCCAGTCATCTTCCACTTCGGGGCCGTCGGCAATGCTGAATCCCAATCGTGCAAAGATGTCGATAATTTCATTCTTCACAATGGTCAGCGGGTGGCGTGTTCCCAGATTAATGGGGTAAGACGAACGGGTTAAGTCCATGTCTTCACATCCTGTATCTTGCGTTTCGAACTGTTCTTTCAGTGCATTGATTTTCTCTTGAGCCTTATTCTTCAATTCGTTTACCTTCATACCCACCTCTTTCTTCTGTTCGGCGGGCACGTTGCGGAAATCGGCCATCAGTTCGTTGATGGCACCCTTCTTGCTGAGGTACTTGATGCGCAATGCTTCCAGTTCTTCGGCGTTTTGAGCGGTCAGTGCTTCAATTTCTTGTAGCAATTGTTCGATTTTAGCTATCATATCTACATGTTTTATTATATCTTATGCAAAAAAAGCCCTCTGCGGGCAGAGAGCTTTTGAGTGAGGTTCCTGGCGGATTCGAACCGCCGTACACGGTTTTGCAGACCGCTGACTAAGCCACTCATCCAAGGAACCAATACCCTTTATCGAGGTTTGCGGATGCAAAGGTAGTGCTTTTTTTTGAATCACCAACTATCTTGGCGTTTTTTTTCTGTTTTTTTAATATGCAATGGCTGGTACAATGTTCGCAAGGGTTCTCTTTCTGCCTGATGCACCGCATTAGTTTGTATGCTTTGTATAGTATATATCCGAAGCATGCACCTACTATGCATATCGCTATCCATTCTTGCCAATTGCTCATGTCCATAGGCTACCTATTTGATAGATGGCAAAGGTAATGCACCACGCCAACAGGGTGGTGTATAGTGCGGCAAAGAGTGCCCACCGCCAACTGCTTGATTCTTGTTTGATGGCCACTAAAGTAGCAATACATGGGAAGTAGATAAGTACAAACACCATGTAGCAGAAGGCCACCAACGGGGTGATGGGTATGCGGTTACTTAGGCTTACGCTATCGGCTTCGGCATTGTTGGTGTAAAGCACGCCCAGGGTGCTGACCACTAACTCCTTGGCACCTACACCCGAAAGCAATCCGATGCCCAGCTTCCAGTCGAATCCCAAGGGTTCGATAACTGGTTCTATGGCTTTGCCTATCTGTCCGATGTAGGAGTGTTCTTGCTGTTCGGCCACGCTATTATAATTATGGTGGTTGGGGTAGTACCCCAATGCCCAGATTACGATAGATGCCACCAATATAATGCCTCCCATTTTACGCAGATATTGTGCCCCCTTTTCCCACGTGTGTCGGAAGATGGTTTTCATTGTCGGCATGCGGTAGGGGGGGAGTTCCATCACGAAGGGGGTGTCGTCGCCCTTTACCAAGAAGCGACTGAACAGTCGTGCCATGACTACGGCCAGCAGAATGCCGATGGCGTAGATGCTAAGCAGCACCATGCTGGCGGTGCCAGGGAAGAAAGCTCCCACCATTACTAAATAGATGGGTAGTCGTGCGCTACACGACATCAGCGGGTTGATGAGCATGGTAATGAGGCGGCTCTTGCGGTTTTCTATGGTGCGTGAGGCCATGATGGCGGGCACGTTGCACCCAAAGCCCATGATGAGAGGAATGAACGACTTGCCGTGTAGTCCCATTTGGTGCATTATCTTGTCCATAATGAAGGCCGCCCGTGCCATGTAGCCCGAATCTTCCATCAGCGAGATGCAGAAGTAGAGGATAAGTATGTTGGGTAGAAAGACAATAACGCCCCCTACGCCACCCACTACGCCGTCTATCAACATATCCTTCAGTGGCCCTGCGCTCATGTTGGTGCGTAGCAGGTTACCCACTTGCTCCACTATCCACTCGATGCCCTGCATGGGATATTCGCCCAACACGAAGGTGAGTTGAAACATCAAGTACAGAAAGAGGAAGAAGATGGGGTATCCCCAGATGCGGTGCGTCACAATGGCATCTATCACCGGAGTAATGTTCTCCTGTTTCAAGTGATTGTCGGTAAAGGTCTCTTTTAGTGCGCCCGATATGAAACCATACTTCGCATCCATAATGGCCTGTTCGCCATCTTCGTTGATAGCCCTATTCAGTCGTTGTGCCTCTTGGTGAAGTGTTTTCAGTATCTGTTCGCCGTTGGGCAGTTGGCTAATAAATCGAGTTATTTCGCTATCGTTTTCCAGCAGTTTGATGGCAAGGAATCGAGTAGAGAATTTGTGTCGTATCTCTTCGTTGAAGCTGATAACGCGCTTCACCTCTTCGATGCTCCGTTCCAGTTCGGCGCCGTGATTGATGTGTATGTGTCGGTTGAATTTGCGTCGGCTGTCATCCTCTTCGTAAATGTCTATGATGGTCTGAAACAGTTGGTTAACGCCTTGTCCGGTGCGGCTCACGGTAGGAATCATGGGCACCCCTATCAGCTTGCCCAGGTTTTCATGGTTCAGTGTGTTTCCGCTGTTTTCAAATTCGTCGTACATGTTCAGTGCAATGACCATGCGTACGTTCATGTCGATGAGTTGTGTGGTGAGGTATAGGTTTCGTTCCAAGTTCGATGCATCTACCACGTTGATAATCACGTCGGGGGTCTCTTCGATGATGTGATGTCTGACGTAAAGTTCTTCGGGCGAGTAGGCCGATAACGAGTAGGTGCCGGGCAGGTCGATGATGCGGAAGTGATAGCCTTGAAAGTCGAAGTGTCCCTCTTTGGCATCCACCGTCACACCGCTATAGTTTCCTACATGTTCGTGTGCTCCCGATGCGATGTTAAAGAGCGATGTCTTTCCGCAGTTGGGGTTTCCCACCAATGCCACGTTTATGGTGTGTTGTTTGTTCAGTGCCAGGGTGCGCAGTTGCTCCTCGTCAATCACCGCTTGCTGCTCGTTGTTGTAGGCTTGCTTGTTGTTTCGGCGTTCGGCTTCTTGTTCGCTTATCACCTCGATGCGTTCGGCCTCTTGTCGGCGCAGGGATATTTCGTAGCCCATAATCTTATATTTGATGGGGTCTTTCAGCGGGGCATTGAGCAACACCTCCACCAATTTCCCTTTGATGAAGCCCATTTCCACAATTCGCTTGCGGAAACCACCGTGTCCTAACACCTTGACAATGATGCCTTTTTCGCCTGTTTTTAGTTCTGATAGTCGCATATCTTCTGCACCCTTGTTTATGATAACGGCGCAAAGGTATAAAAATGTTGTCACATCTGCAATATTTATTTAGAATCTATTTAAATAGGGATGCTCTCTTTTTGCTTTCATGTTTATTTTCTTACTTTGCATAAATCATAAATCATAAAGAAATGATAACTCAACACACATTCTCATTAAAGCCTCGCAATCGTGGATTTCATTTAGTGACAAGCGAAGTGCTTGCCCAGCTTCCTCCGTTACCTCAGACGGGTTTGCTCCATCTCTTTGTGCAGCACACCAGCTGCGCCCTCTCCATCAACGAGAACTATGACCCTTCGGTGCGTGCCGACATGGAGCAGATTTACAACCGCTTAGTGCGTGAAGACGAACCCTACTACCGCCACATAGACGAGGGTAGCGACGACATGCCCAGCCATGCCAAGAGCTCGCTGACGGGTGTGTCGCTCACCATTCCCATCACCAACGGCCGCCTTAACTTAGGTACTTGGCAAGGCATCTATCTGTGCGAGTTTCGCGATTATGGCGGTGCGCGGCGTGTGGTGGCTACGGTAGTGGGTTAGTGTGTTAGCAAATGGTTGTCCACACTGTCCACGCTGTTGTTAACGATTGATTTCTTGCTTCAGCAATTCGTAGATGTATGACGGACTTTGTGTGTAAAGGTTGCCATCATTTGATTGTAAAAGTTGATATACTTTCGATTGATATACCTCCTTGAGCGCAGCCGAGAGGGGGAGTTGGAAGTCGGTCATGACAAATTCAGTCAATTGGTCGATGATGTGGTTTATGAGAAAATCTCTTTGGTTTGGCGCAATCATAATCTTTTTAAGTGTTTTAAGGCTTAGGTTGTTCCAAAGAAATATTGATTGTTCAACTGCTTGAAAGTAAGTTCTTGTGAAAGCTCGTTCAGTGAGAGGGTGCCTTCTTCATATCGGCCAAGCAGATAGGCTACTCCGTCGTTGGCAATGGGGCCAATTACAATGTCGAAATCGTGATTAAAGTGAGCACTTCTATTTCTATTTTTGAAAATGAATTCAGCCCATTCGGTTGTTGGCTTTTTAAATTTCAGGATTTTCAATTCATGATTGTTTAGTAGCGACTCGTCAAATTCGTATGTCTGAACGATAGGCATTCCTCCAAACAAACGTGCTTTCTTGTTGGCAAGTTCTTTGGCTTGCTGGTATATCTCTGTCAAATAGAATCCTTGCCCAAAATCCTTGTATTTGTTCGATTTAGATAGGTCTATAGCATCGAAATCGCAGTTTGTTCCGTGGTATAACTTCATCTGATGTTTCCTCCGTTATTAATGCAACACACAATTAAGTCGTCCACGGCATCGTCTATGGATTGTAGGTGTTCAATTTCGTAAAACTCAATAAGGAAATCTATACCTTTAAATGCGTATAGGTATTCGAATGCGGCTTTTACGGTCATTTCAAATCGTTTGGCAAACGCTCGGATGCACGCATTGATGTATGGTATTTGATACTTATTTCCCATGTTTTACAATTGTTTATAACAATACCCAAGTGCAAAATTAATGATAATATTTTAATTGGCACACCTTTTTATCTATTTTATATTCTTTTGTTACGTATATCTTTGTCCACACTCTCCACGAGTATTCATATATTTTTTTCAGAGAAATAGTTGGATGTTAAAATAAAATGAATTATTTTTGCAGAAATAACTTCGAAAATAGTTGTATATGTCAAATAAAATAATAGCAAGCAAGCAAGCAAGCAAGCAAGCAAGCAAGCAAGCAAGCAAGCAAGCAAGCAAGCAATTTCTATTATCTTTTGATGTGCGGGCTGAAAGTCCGCACGAGGATACTCCCTGCTTGGTGAGAGCTGTTGGCTTTTACCAAGCAGGGAGTATTTTTTTATGACTAACCCCATGTTTTAAGTAATATAATAAGTAATATGAAGAGAAACGAACGAATGTACGATGCCTACGAGGCACCGCAAGTAGAAGTGATTGAGGTAGAAGTGGAACAAGGATTTTACGCAAGCGATCCGGCAAGTTTACCTAATGGCGGCAATCCGTTTTAATAATAGGAAGAAAGCACTATGAAGACAATATTACGACTTTTATGCGGATGGATGGCGATAGCCCTTGCCGCATGTACCAACCACGATTTCGAACAGGTGGAAGCCTTGCAAAAGCCTGTCGTACAGAAAACAATTAGCGTAAAAGCCTATACACCCGGCGAGCAGGCCGCTACACGCCTTGATTTCGAGGAAGGCACGGAAGGCTTAAAGCTATCTTGGACGGCTGATGATGCCTTTACGGCGGTTATTGGCGAAGAGAAGGTGGCGTTTACATACGATGCCGATAGCAAAGAATTTACCGCTACCTTGCCCGAAGGCGTAACCTTAACCGATGGCATCAAAGCCTACTATCCCGCTTACGACGATGAATATACAAAAGATTTATCCCAACAAACCGGTGCGCTGAATGGTGCTACCACCTATATGGAGGGCAAGTATAGCAACGGTGCGTTTCGTTTCACTCACTCCACCGCCATACTGAAGGCTACGTTCAGCGGCTTGCCCGATGGTGCCAAGATTTCATCCATCTGCATAGTGGGCGAGGGGGTTAATATTGCTATCTCTAATGAAACTATAAGCAGAGAGGCCGTTTACATCAACCTGCCCGCCATAGTCAAGGATACAAAGCTGAAGTTTACTGTAACCACCACTGATTCTGAGGCTTATACCTCCACGAAGACGGTAACGCCTGAGGAGGGCATCCGGGTAGGTGTTTTCTATAACTCTACTGTTGCATTAGCCAAAGCGTGCTTATTGCCTATGGGTAATAAGATTTATTATGCTCTAAGTGAGTTCTCAAGCTCTCATTCTTCTTTGACCAAAATCAAGTTTATAGCCAATAGCGATAATACCAATAAAGATAATCCAATCGACACCTCCAACGCCTACATGGTAGCGGGTAATGATAATACCCTCGAAATACATACCGCCGATGCCGAGTTCGTGTTTAATGAGTTCAGCAATTATATGTTTCCGTACTTAAATAAAATAACCGCTATCGACTTTGGAGATGACATCAATACATCGAATGTGAAGACTATGCAATATATGTTCTCTAATTGCGCAAATCTTGAATCTATAAACTTTGGTAGTAATTTCAATACGGAGAATGTAACAGATATGTACAGAATGTTTGAAGAATGTTCTAAACTTACTTCACTCGATTTGAGTGGTTTCAATACGTCGAATGTAGCGGATATGCAATATATGTTCTATGAATGCAAAGCGCTAACCTCGCTCGATTTGAGTAACTTCAATACGTCGAAAGTAACAGATATGGAATTAATGTTCTATGAATGCAAAGCGCTTATTTCGCTCGATTTGAGCAGCTTCAATACGTCGAATGTAACGGATATGGGTGCTATGTTTCAACTATGCTCTTCGCTAACCTCGCTCAATTTGAGTAACTTCAATACGGCGAATGTAACATATATGGGCAATATGTTTAATAGTTGTTCAAATCTTGAATCTATAACCTTTGGTAATAACTTCAATACGTCGAAAGTAACCGATATGAGTTATATGTTCTATGAATGTTCTTCGCTAACCTCGCTCGATTTGAGTAACTTTGTTTTTAGTGAGAATACTGATTGTGACTATATGTTCTCTAATTTAGGTAAAAATGCTGCATCTAAACCGATACCGGTATATGTAAAAGATGAAGCCACTAAAACTTCTCTTGAAGGAAAAGGAACAAATATTAATAACACTAATGCCGAAATCAAAGTAAAAAACAACTGAAAATAAAGCTGCCTTCTTATAATTATGTAAAGGATGCACCCCGACGGGTGCGTCCTTTTTTTGTTTTCCGAAGGGGAATTAAAAGTAACTGTTGTTTCCAAATAGTAGGAAACAACAGTTACTATATGTGGAAACGAGCGTTCCCATTAAAGGGAACTGGCGTTTCCTTTAATGGGAACTGTTAATAGGTTAAATCGGATTATTTTTTATGCCTTGTTTTTGAGTTTTGAATTTATAACTCAATCACCAGCGATTCGCGTGCCGCCATCGGCAACTCTTTGTCAAACGTAACGATGCGGCCGCTTAAGATGTCTTTGCCTTGCTTGCAATCTTTCAATATCTCTTTGTAGTAGTGCAGCGGCAGGGTAGTGGGGGCATCGGTACCGTTCAGCAATACGAATACGGTCTTGCCTTCGTGTTGACGGGCATAGGCATAGACGCCGTGTTGCACCATGAATTGCACCATCTTTCCTTTGCCAATCACGTCGTTGCCCTTACGCCAGTTCAAGATGGTCTTGAAGAAGTCGAAACACTCGTTTTGGATAGCAGTGCGACCCTCTTTGGTCAGTGCCGAACGGGCATCGCCCTTCCATCCGCCGGGGAAGTCGCAACGCACATAGCCGTCGCTCTTGGCCTTCACACCGTTCATCATCACCTCGGTGCCGTAGTAGAGTTGCGGGATGCGGTGGGTGGTGAGCAGCAGGGTAACGGCTTGCTTCAGCATGGGCAGGTTGTCGCCTTCGCCCAAGAAGCGGTCGGTGTCGTGGTTTTCGATGAATGCCAATACCGACGAGGGGTTGGGGTAGAGGTAGTCGTACACAAAGTTGTTATACACCCTGTCCAAGCCCTTAAACCAAGTTTCGGTTTGCTCGTTCTTAGCCAGGTTTATCTTGTCGAAGAAGCTGAAGTCCATCACCGTCTTCAAGTGGCTATTGCGTGGTGCCGATAGCTTGCTGTCCTTTTGCCACCAAGCGGTGTAGGCAGGTTCGGTAACCCACGTTTCGCCCACGGTGTTGTAGTTGGGATATTCTTCGTTGAGTTGCTTCATCCACTCGCTCATGGCGTCGTAGTCGGCATAGGGGTAGGTATCCATGCGGATGCCGTCGATGTCGGCATACTCAATCCACCAGAAACTGTTTTGTATGAGGTATTTGGTGACGTGCGGATTCTTTTGGTTCAAGTCGGGCATGGCGGGCACAAACCATCCGTTGTTCATCTGGTCGAAGTCGTATTCCGATGTATAGGGGTCAACGTGTGGCGTCAGCTTGAACGATGTTTGTACGAAGTGGTTTTGGAAGTCGGAGTAGTTGAACCAATCTTTGCTGGGCATGTCTTTTATCCAAGGATGCTCTACGCCGCAATGGTTGAAAATCATGTCCATCACAATCTTGATGTCACGGGCGTGAGCCTTTTCGATGAGTTGTTTGTACTCTTCGTTGGTGCCAAAGCGTGGGTCAACGCGATAGTAATCGGTGGTGGCATAGCCGTGATAGGAGCCTCCGGTCATGTTGTTCTCTAATACGGGGGTAAACCAAAGGGCGGTTACACCCAGCTCGCTGAAGTAGTCGAGGTTTTGTTCAATACCGGCCAAGTCGCCACCATGACGGGCGTTGGGGTCATTGCGGTCAACCTTGTATTCGGCCATTCCGGCAATCTGGTCGTTATCGGGGTTGCCGTTGGCAAATCGGTCGGGCATCAGCAGGTAGAGGGCATCTGATGCATCGAAACCCTTGTGCTCGCATCCCTTCTTGGCGCGTGCCTTCAGTTCGTATTGTTGTACGATTTTCTTCTTTCCTTGACTGAAGGTAAGCTCCATCATGCCAGGCTTTACATCCTTTTCCAGTTTCAAATAAACCAACAGGTAGTTGTCGCTTTCCAGCTTCACGGTGCTGCTCAACGCTACACCCGGATAGTTTACGTTTACTTGGGCATTGGCTATGCCTTCGCCATACACCATCAGTTGCAATTCGGGATTCAGCATACCGGTAAACCAGAAGGGAGGGTCAATCTTGTTTACATTCATAGCCGCAAACGAGCCGAGTGAGAGCATTAATGCCCCTAATAACGAAAATACTTTCTTCTTCATGACATTGATTTTATGTTACTTAACTGAGCGTAAAGGTAAAACAAAATAGCGGAGAAAAAGGTTTTCCTCCGCTATCTATCTAATAGAACGTTATGCAAACGTTTTCAATGATTCATTTATACCAGGAAGCCAAGCAATACACCGGCGGCAGTTGCCGAGCCGATAACGCCTGCAACGTTGGGACCCATGGCGTGCATCAGCAAGTAGTTGCTTGAATCGTATTCCAAACCTACGTTTTGAGAGATACGAGCCGACATCGGTACGGCCGATACACCGGCGTTACCGATAAGCGGATTGATTTTGTTCTCCTTGCTCAAGAAGAGGTTGAAGAACTTAACAAACAATACGCCCGAAGTAGTAGCAATACAGAATGCACAGAAACCAAGGAAGAAGATGAAGATGGTGTTCCATGTCAAGAACTCAGAAGCCTGGGTAGAAGCACCTACGGTTACACCGAGCAACACGATGATGGCATCGGTCAACGGACCGCTGGCGGTTTCGGCCAAACGACGAGTTACACCACTTTCCTTCAACAGGTTACCAAAGAACAACATACCCAACAATGGCAAAGCTGATGGTACCAAGAAGCAAGTGAGCAACAAGCCTACGATGGGGAAGATAATCTTCTCTGTTTGTGAAACGGCACGGGCCGGTTTCATGCGGATAACTTTTTCCTTCTTAGTAGTCAATGCACGCATGATAGGCGGCTGGATGATAGGCACAAGCGCCATGTAAGAGTAAGCCGACACGGCAATAGCACCCATCAAGTTAGGAGCCAACTTCGATGAAAGGAAGATAGCTGTAGGACCATCGGCACCACCAATGATGGCGATACCTGCTGCTTGTGCAGGCTCGAAACCAATAGCCAATGCTACCATGTAGGCACCAAAGATACCGAATTGAGCAGCAGCACCTACCAACATCAACTTAGGATTGGAAATCAAGGCAGAGAAGTCAGTCATGGCTCCAATACCAAGAAATACCAATGGCGGATACCAACCCGTCTTTACACCTTGATAAAGAATATTCAATACAGAACCCTCTTCGTAGATACCAATCTCAAGACCGGCATCAGCTTTGAAGGGGATGTTGCCGATGAGGATACCAAAACCAATGGGTACCAACAACAAGGGCTCGAAATTCTTCTTGATAGCTAAGAACAAGAAGAACAAACCTACCAATATCATGATGAGGTGTTGACCGGTTGCTTGCGCAAAGCCGGTGTACTCCCAGAAATCGGCAAGGTTATTACCCATGAATGATAAAAAACTTTGTTCTTCCATACCGATTATTCAATAATGATTAAGTCTGTTCCTTCGAGTACTGATTCACCCTTTTGTACCTTGATAGCAGTAACCTTACCATCGCGGTCTGCATTGATGTTGTTTTCCATTTTCATGGCTTCAAGGATGATAACAGGTTGTCCCTTCTTCACCATATCACCCTCTTTCACCTTGATGTCAAGGATAACACCTGGAAGTGGTGACTTGATACCTGCGCTCTTGGTAGCTGCAGGGCGAGTTACTACAGGAGCACCAGTGGCGGTTTTAGGAGCAGCTGCAGGACGAGTTACGGGCTTAGCTGCTACCTTGATAGGCTTGTCCAACTCTACGTTGTAGGGGGTTCCGTTTACCTCTACGTGAGCAACGTTGTCTTCAATATCGTTCACGGTTACAGAGTAGAGGTTACCGTTGATTTTATACTTATATTGTTTCATGTCTATGTAATGTTATTAAATTATTTCGGGGTTTGACGCAATGTGTAAATCTTCGAATTCCATGGTGAGTAATTGCGTTTCACCTTATTAATAGTAAGGATGGTCTCTTCAATGTCGTGAACATTTTCTTGATATTCGTGCAAAGCCATAGCAATAGCGGCAAATACTTCACCACTTTCACCACCGATGTTCTTGGCCTTAGCCTCTTTATGGTCGTCGATGCCGTGGTGGCGCATAGCATTTCGCTTAACGATGCTTGCACCGATGTTACCGATGAGCTTGAAGCTGAGGAAAAGTACCAACAAACCGAAGAACACAACGAGCATAGCCATGATAGCCATACCGAATCCATGTGGGTCGTATTGCTTGAATCCGTCAATCTTTTCGTTCTTGTCCAAGGTCTTGTTATTGGTGCTTGGAGTTACATAAGTATCTCCTATACCTACAATGTTCCATTCTCCCTTGATGCCGTCCAGCTTCAATGCGTACGAGCAATCGGCAGGAAGAGCAGGGATAGAGATTGAGTCGATCAAGTCAACGGCATTACCATCGTAGAGGGCAATCCAGTTAGGACCTACCGAGTCGAGTTCGAAGTTCAAGTGGAAGTTACCGCGCTTGGGTGCAGCATCTGCCCAGAAAAGCAGGTGTTGGCGAGGCGGTATCTTGGTCATAACATCACCCTTTGGAATAGGGTACATCATTGCAGCACGCTCGGGTGCTGATAATGATTCATCCAATACGCGCTTATCGTTTGTCAAATAGCAGCTACGGATATCTACCGTTGCAAAGGTTGGATTGAAGATTTCAATCCAAGCATGGTGCAAGCCGTAGTCGTCTTGGAAGTTGGTTTTGTTGTTCACCAATACTTCGTTGATGACAAGGCTTGTAGCACCTTGTGCAAGGAGGCTACCGCTTGCGGCTATGAGAGCCACGATAAGTATTCCTAATTTTTTCATATTCATTTTTCGTTTTAAATATTACAATGGAATATTACCGTGCTTCTTAGCCGGGTTAGTCAATTTCTTGGTTTGCAATTGTTGCAATGCGCGAATGATGCGGAAGCGAGTGTTACGTGGCTCGATAACATCGTCAATGTAACCATACTTGGCGGCATTGTATGGGTTAGCGAACAACTTGGTGTATTCGGCTTCTTTTTCGGCAAGGTATTGAGCCGGGTTTTCTTGTTCCTTAGCTTCACGAGCATACAATACGGCTACGGCACCTGCACCACCCATTACGGCGATTTCGGCAGTTGGCCATGCGTAGTTCATGTCGCCACGGAGTTGCTTACAGCTCATTACGATGTGTGAACCACCGTATGACTTGCGCAATGTAACGGTTACCTTAGGTACAGTAGCTTCGCCGAATGCGTAAAGCAACTTGGCACCGTGAAGGATTACGGCGTTGTATTCCTGACCGGTACCTGGGAGAAAGCCCGGTACGTCGACAAGTGTTACCAAAGGAATGTTGAAGGCGTCGCAGAAGCGTACGAAACGGGCTGCCTTGCGCGATGCGTTGCAATCCAATACACCTGCCAGGAACTTAGGCTGGTTGGCAACGATACCTACAGATTGGCCGTTGAAGCGAGCGAAACCGATGATGATGTTCTTGGCGTAATCCTTTTGGATTTCCAGGAATTCGCCGTTGTCCACGATAGCACCGATTACTTCGTACATGTCGTAGGGTTTGTTCGGAGAGTCGGGGATGATTTCGTTCAACGAGTCTTCCAAACGGTCGATGGGGTCGTTGCAAGTTACGATAGGTGCTTCTTCTAAGTTATTTTGAGGAATGTAGCTGAGCAACTTGCGGATGATGGCCAAACCTTCTTCGCCAGTTTCTGCGGTGAAGTGGGTTACACCTGACTTAGATGCGTGTACGCTTGCACCACCAAGTTCTTCTTGTGTTACGTCTTCGCCGGTAACGGTCTTAACTACGGCTGGGCCGGTGAGGAACATGTATGATACGCCTTCGAGCATGATGGTGAAGTCGGTCAAAGCTGGAGAGTAAACGGCACCACCTGCGCAAGGGCCGAAGATACCAGAGATTTGAGGTACTACACCCGATGCCATGATGTTGCGTTGGAAGATTTCCGAGTATCCTGCAAGGGCGTTAATACCTTCTTGGATACGAGCACCACCCGAGTCGTTGATGCCGATAACAGGCGCACCCATCTTCATGGCCATATCCATAACCTTGCAAATCTTTTGTGCCATGGTTTCAGACAAAGAACCACCGAATACGGTGAAGTCTTGTGCAAACACATATACCAAACGGCCTTCGATGGTACCGCAACCGGTTACTACACCATCGCCCAAGAAGTGTTTCTTGTCTTGGCCGAAGTTAGTACATCTGTGTTTTACGAACATGTCCATCTCTTCGAAGCTACCTTCGTCGAGCAATTGGGCGATACGTTCGCGAGCAGTATATTTGCCCTTAGCGTGTTGTTTTTCGATGGCTTTTTCACCACCACCCAAACGAGCCTGAGCGCGAAGCTCGATAAGCTCTTTAATCTTTTCAAGTTGGTTACTCATAAGAGTTTAATTATGAATTATAAATTTTGAATTTTGAATTAAATTACTTGTTAGGATTTTCGCAAAGCTCAGTCAACACACCAAGAGTTGACTTGGGGTGAAGGAAAGCAATGTTCAAACCTTCGGCACCTTTGCGAGGAGCCTTGTCAATCAAACGAATACCTGCAGCTTCGGCATCGGCAAGTGCAGTTGCAACGCCATCTTCAACAGCAAATGCCAAATGGTGCATACCGCCGTTGCCATTGTTCTTTTCGATGAACTTAGCAATAGTGCTTTCAGGGCTGGTTGGCTCAAGTAATTCGATTTTTACATCGCCCACTTTTAAAAAAGCTGTCTTAACCTTTTGATCTTCAACAGTTTCAATGTTGTAGCACTTAAGACCTAATACATTTTCATAGTATGGAAGAGCTTCTTCAATACTTTTTACGGCAATGCCCAAATGTTCAATGTGTGAGATTTTCATAATTATAATTTTATTAAAAATGATTAATACGACGTTTTTATATTATTTTAAAATTGTACAAAGTAACGTATTATTCTTTGAATACAGAAATTTTTCAGCAATTAAATTTGTTGTAGGATAAACATTCAGAAAAATAACATACCTTTGTTTTCAAAATAAGAAAATATAATTTAATATGTCACATTTAGCTCCATTAATAGCCGATTTGGCTTTGATTTTGATATGTGCAGGTATCATGACCTTGCTCTTTAAAAAGCTGAGACAACCTTTGGTGTTGGGGTATGTGGTTGCCGGATTTTTGGCAAGCCCGCACATGGTTTATACACCTTCGGTGATTGATACCGCTAACATCAAGATCTGGGCAGATATTGGCGTTATCTTTCTGCTTTTTGCCCTTGGTTTAGAATTCAGCTTTAAGAAAATAGTGAAGGTGGGTGGTGCTGCAATTATAGCGGCTTGTACCATTATTTTTTGCATGATACTGCTTGGTATAGGAGTAGGGCTTGCTTTTGGTTGGAAGCAAATGGATTGTATCTTCCTTGGTGGAATGATAGCCATGTCTTCTACAACCATTATTTATAAAGCTTTTGATGACATGGGGTTGCAGAAGAAAAAATTTGCAAGTTTAGTACTCAGTGTGCTTATTTTGGAAGATATTTTAGCCATTGTGTTGATGGTAATGCTTTCTACAATGGCTGTTAGCAAGCATTTTGAGGGAATTGAAATGATTGAGAGTATTGCTAAACTGATGTTTTTTTTGATATTATGGTTTGTGGTGGGTATATATCTGATTCCGGTACTTTTAAAGAGAGCGCGTAAATTGATGAGTGATGAGACGATGCTTATTGTCTCTTTAGGATTATGTTTTGGCATGGTGGTTATGGCTGCCCATACCGGTTTTTCACCGGCATTCGGAGCTTTTATTATGGGTTCTATTTTGGCCGAAACCGTCGAAGCAGAAAAAATTGAATATTTGGTGAAGCCGGTAAAAGATTTGTTTGGTGCTATTTTCTTCGTGTCGGTGGGAATGATGGTCGAACCGGCCATGATAGTGGAATATGCCCTTCCTATTGTGGTCATTACATTGACGGTTATACTGGGGCAAGCTACTTTCGGTACATTGGGGGTATTGCTTTCTGGACAGCCTTTGAAATTGGCTATGCAATGCGGATTTAGTTTGACGCAAATCGGTGAGTTTGCATTTATCATAGCTTCATTAGGGGTGTCGTTGGGAGTGACTAGTTCCTTTCTCTATCCCATAGTGGTTGCTGTGTCGGTCATTACCACTTTCTTGACTCCTTATATGATTCGTTTGGCAGAACCTGCTTCTGAATATGCAGATCGTCATTTACCCGAAAGATGGTTGCAATTCGTCAACCGTTATACATTGGGTTCGTTGACGATCAATCACGAGAGTTTATGGCGACGACTGATAATGGCTTTAGTACGTATTACATTGGTTTATTCTATTGTATGTATAGCTGTAATAGCACTTTCTTTCAGACTGTTAGCTCCTTTCTTAACCAATCATATTCCTTCGCCTTGGGGCGCAATAGTTGCTACGGTGCTCACAATCTTGTTTATCTCTCCTTTTTTGCGGGCTATTATGATAAAGAAAAATCATTCTGAAGAGTTTGTGACGCTTTGGCGTGAAAATCGTGTCAACCGTACACCTTTGTTGGCAACTATTGTCATACGCATAATTCTGGTATTGGTGTTTGTGGTTTTCGTAATAGCTAATCTCACAAAAATATCCATTGGGTTAGCATTGGGAGTTGCTTTGTTGTTAGTGGTATTTATGGTTATGTCGCGTATGCTCAAAAAGCAGTCCATTATGATAGAACGTACCTTCTTTCAGAATCTCCGTTCTCGCGAAATTCGTGCTGAGTACATGGGTGAAAAAAAACCAGCTTATGCCGGTCGGTTACTTTCGCACGATTTGCATTTAGCCGATTACGAACTTCCGGCTGAAGCAATGTGGGGTGGAAAAACGTTGGCTGAATTAAACTTCGGTCGGCGTTATGGAGTTCATGTAGTTTCTATATTACGTGGAAGGAAACGTATTAATATTCCCGGTGCATCGATGCGTTTGTTTCCGTCAGATAAATTGCAAGTGATAGGTACCGATGAACAACAAGCTGCTTTTGGTGTGGCTATGCAACAGGTGTCGGCAGTAGATGAAAGGGCATTTGAGAAAGGAGAAATGATTTTGCGTCAATTGCTTGTCGGAGTACATTCACCTATGTTGGGTAAAAACATGCAGGAGTCGGGCATACGTTACAATTATCGATGTTTGATAGTTGGGGTAGAGCGGGAGAGTGATACTCTTCATGCTCCTAATCCGAACGAACCGTTTATGGAAGGAGATGTACTTTGGGTCGTTGGTGAGAAAGAAGACGTGTATCGACTGCTGAAAGAAAATAGTTGATGTGTTGTTGGGATAAAAAACAGGTGTATGAATACTCATACACCTGCTGGCTTTTGATTTATGGTAATTGTCATTTATAGATAATCATAGCCGATTGGGCTGGTACAATGACTTCTGCACCGTTTACTTTGCCCAGTCCACGTTCGTTGATGATGCCTTCTTTACATACAATGGTATAATTGCCTTGTGGAATGGCAACTTTGGCATTATTCTTTCGGGCATTGAGTATCACTATAATATCTTCCCAAGTATCACCACCTGCATGACCTTTCAAGCGGTATGCCACTACATTGCTACCTTTTACGGGTAAGAATTCCAAATGTTTGCGAACCAATTCTGCATTTCCTAAACGGAATGCGGGATGTGCTTTACGCAAGTTGATAAGACCTTTGTAGTAATTGAATACATTTAGATTTTTGTCTTTGCGATTCCAATCAATGGCATTGATTGAATCTGGACTTTGATAACTATTGTGTACACCTTTCTTGTCACGCATAACCTCTTCGCCAGCATAGATAAAGGGAACACCTTGCGAAGTAAATACGGCAGTTTGTGCCAATTTATCTAAACGAGCAATCTCTTCAATATTGGTGTTTGGTAGGCTGGCATTGAAACGGTCAACTAAACACATATCGTCGTGGCAAGACACATAACTAATCATTTGGGTAGGTTCGGCTGCCCACGGTGCTTTACTATAGTTTACCGAGTCGTTGTTGACTTGCGGATGCTTTATGGCACCCACAATGCCGAATTTAATACTTTCTTCATGTCCGGGGAACCCTGCCAAAAAAGCACCTTGCTTGTTATCATTGAAGGGGCCACGAAGACCATCACGCATTTCATCAGAGAATGCAGCGATGCCCGGCATAGCATGGGTATTGGCTTTCATGGCTAACTCTTCGTTGGGCAACTGTGGTGCTTGTGCCGCCCATCCTTCCCCATATATAAATATTGTGGGATCTATTTCGTTTGCTGCTTTACGTATTTCGTTCATAGTCTCGATGTCGTGAATACCCATTAAGTCGAATCGAAAACCATCAATGTGATATTCATTAATCCAGTGTTTTACGCTTTCTACCATGTATTTGCGCATCATAGCACGGTCACTGGCTGTTTCATTGCCGCAAGCCGATGCATCAGCATAGCTTCCGTCTTCGCGTTGGCGATAGAAGTATCCGGGTACGGTGCGTTCAAAGTTGCTTCCGTCTATGTTAAATGTATGATTATATACTACATCAAGCACTACACGGATGCCGGCTTTGTGTAATGCTTGCACCATTTGCTTGAATTCTCGAATGCGGCTTTCCGGATTGTAGGGATCGGTGGCATACGAACCGTCAGGTACGTTGTAATTAACGGGGTCGTATCCCCAATTGTATTTGTTCTCTTCCAATTTGCTTTCATCGACAGACGCATAGTCATACGACGGTAGGATATGAACGTGAGTTACCCCTAATTCTTTTAAGTGGTCGATACCGGTAGCTAATCCTTGAGGTGACTTGGTACCCTCTTCGGTCATGGCGATGAATTTACCTTTATTTGCTATGCCTGATGACGGATCGATGGAGAAGTCGCGGTGATGCATTTCGTAGATGATTACATCTGCCGGGCTTTTCAGTTCAGGGCGTTTGTCTTCGGCCCATCCTTCGGGGTCAGTTGCATCCATATTGATGATGGCGGCACGTTTCCCGTTTACACCAACGGCCTGTGCATTGATACCCGGTGTCTCGCCCATCCATTTCCCATCAACTTTTACATTGAAAGTATAGAACTTTCCAATCAAGTCCTTTTCTATTTTGGCAAACCAAGTGCCTTCTTCTGCCGGTTTCATGCTGATAGTTTCCAAAGCATTTCCTCCGTCACCTGTCTCGTAAAGCATTAGGTTTACCTCATCGGCAGTTGGTGCCCATAGAGTGAATTCGGTTGCTTCGGGGGTATAGGCCATTTCGGTGAGGCTACCCGAACGGACAGGATAAAGTTCGAAGGATTCGTATCCCTTCTTTGATGGAGAGCAACCCATGACGGTGGCTGCGGTTACTCCGATTACGGCTAAATTTTTCAGATTCATGATATTGTTTTTATTTATTGTTCGTTACTCAACTTATTTCTATAAGCTATTTTTTATTTTTCCGGGATTTTTGCTAATGAAATCTTTCCATCCTCTGTACCCCTTTTCTGTTGTAGGCCGTCCCATTTGCAAATAGTGACAATAGGCAGCTCCTAAAGCATCTGTTGCATCCATAAAAGTCGGCATATCTTCTTTTGATAGATGCAACATGCGTTGCAACATGTCGGCAACTTGCTCTTTCGAGGCTTGTCCGTTACCAGTGATAGCCATCTTTATTTTTAAAGGTGCATATTCTGTAATAGGTATATCCCTGCTTAATGCGGCCGCCATGGCTACTCCTTGCGCCCGTCCCAACTTCAGCATGGATTGAACATTCTTGCCGTAAAAAGGAGCCTCGATGGCCAATTCATCGGGGAGATAGCTCTCTATAATACCCAATACCCGTTCGTGAATGTGTCTCAACTTCAAGTAATGGTCGCTAAATTTGCGCAAATCTATTACCCCCATGGCAATCATTTCGGGTTTTGTACCCACCACTTGCAATACCCCATATCCCATGATGGTTGTACCAGGGTCGATACCTAATATAATTTTTTCCTTTACGGGCTGAATCACACTATTATCTCCATTAGTGTGGGAAATCCCACTACTTTATTCTTAAACAAATTCACCAACTCTTCGTTCAGTTTTACTCCTTGTTCTTTATGCCAACGATGTAAAGTTGCCGAATCTTCCACCTCAAATTGTACACTAAAGCATTCACCTTCGTCCCGATGACTTAATACACGCATTATTTTAGGGGACTTCAACATCTCGCTTTTCTCTACTTCGGGCAAGTAAAATTCCTGCATCCAAATCAGAAAATACTGCTCTTGTCCAGCATCTACATGGTAGGTTGTATTGTAAATTAGCATGTTTCCTATATTTTTTTTCGCAAACATAGCAATTATTTCAGAAATATCCATTATCTTTGCGCCATCAAAATGCGGATAGCTCCGCAAACGTTGACATTTTGGGGCGTTAGCTCATCTGGCTAGAGCGCGACACTGGCAGTGTCGAGGTGATGAGTTCGAGTCTCATACGCTCCACACCAAAAGAGGTTTTGAATTTTCAAAACCTCTTTTTTGTGTTATATTCTTAATTGATTTATTTATTAAGATTTATAGGTAAGCCTATTAATTAATGCGTTGTGAAGTGTTTGTTGTTTGCGTCTAAAGAACAAATACTTCAGCCGTGAAATATTTATAGTTCATAAATAAAACAAAAGAGGTTTTGAATTTTCAAAACCTCTTTTGTGGTGCCACCAGAAAATGAGTTCCATTTCTAAATGGCTCTATATCTTTGCATTATAGAATCGCAACAAACGTAATCTCCCGCTATTGCTCCACCTAATTTCTGCACCATTTTGCAGTGTCTCACAGAGTCGAGTCCCTACTTTGATGCAAAGGTAGTGAAATTATTTGAAACAGAAGCGAGTGCATTAAAAATTTGCTCCACCTCAGTTCGAAATCCCTACTTTCCAATTTTTGCCAATTATAAGATTGGTATTATTGAGTG